>CP006868.1 GCA_025340205.1 Ignicoccus pacificus DSM 13166
GCTCTATGAGCCTCCCAAGGTGATTCAGATTAGATACTCTTTAACTGTGGTAGCGTCCGCTAGAGGAAGGTATATATTCACTTACCATGTCCATAATCCTGGTAGATATATTTGGTAGACTTTACTCTCCTTAGGATAAATCTAGATGAGCAGAAAGTCAGAGAAGAGAAAGTGGATGAGAAAACCTTGAGGAAATTTATCGGTGGAAGAGGTCTCGGCGTTTATCTAGCCCTTAAGGAGATACCTAAGGGGGCAGATCCCCTTGGCCCTGAAAACAAGCTCTACATTATGGCGGGACCCGTAACCGGTACCGCTGAAGGATTCGAGGCGGGAAGAACTCACGTCATAGCGAAGAGTCCCTTGACTGGTCTTATTGGAGAAAGTAACATGGGAGGAAGGTTTGCTCCTTGGATGAGGTTCTCTGGATATGAGGGCATAGTTCTGGAGGGTAAGAGTGAGGAACCCGTTTGGATAAGCGTCATTAACGGTGAGGTTAAGTTCCATGACGCTAAGCCCATTTGGGGAAGAGGTACTCACTACGCAGAGTACTATATCAGGAAGACCTTGAAGGAAGGACCTAAGGACGGTGGAGTGCTAGCCATAGGTCCTGCTGGAGAGAATAAGGTCAAGCTCGCTGCATTGATCCATGCTGGAGCGAGGGCAGCTGGAAGGACCGGCATGGGTGCCGTCATGGGTTCGAAGAACGTTAAAGCAATATTCGTAATGGGCGATCGTAAGCCAGAGATCGTTGATAAGGAGAGGTTCGAGAAGGGCGTAAAGCTTCTGAAGGACAAGATAAAGACCCATCCAATTAGAAAGGCCTTGAATAGCTACGGTACAGCCGTCCTCGTAAATATAATCAATGAGATAGGAGCACTCCCTACTAAGAACTGGACTAAGGGAACCTTCGAAAAGGCTGAGGCCATTAGCGGCGAACATATGGCGGAGAAGTACTTGGTGAAGACGAGAGGATGCTGGGGGTGCCAGATCGAGTGTGGTAGGTTGGTAAAGACCTACTCTCCAGAATGGGGAGTACCGGAGGGCTCTAAGGGACCCGAGTACGAGACCATATTCGCCATAGGCTCTAACTTGGAATTAGGTAACCTAGAAGCCATAATTAGGCTCAATCACGTCCTTAACGACATGGGTCTCGATACCATAGAGTTCGGAAACTCTGTTGCTGTGTTGATGGAACTCTATGAGAGACTGAGTAAGGGTGAGATACCTCAAGATAAGGCAGAGGAACTCCAAAAGCTACTCGACGGACTTCGCCCCATCTGGGGAACCCCCAACCCAGTCTTGGAGCTCGCCTACAAGGTCGCTAGAAGAGATGGAATAGGGGAGATAATGGCCGAAGGTGCAAAGGCCTTAGCCGAGCACTTCGGCTGTGATTGCGTCGCCGAGGCTAGAGGAATGAGCCTACCAGCCTACGATCCTAGGGCGATAAAGGCAATGGCATTGGCCTACGCTACCTCCAACAGAGGAGGCTGTCACCTTAGGGCGTACGCGGTCAGCTTCGAGGTGCTAGGCGTACCCGTGAAGACCGATCCGCTAGAAGTCAGCGTCGAGAAAGCCAAGATGGTCAAAGAACAGCAAGACTTCTTCGCGTCAATCGATAGCATGATAGTGTGTAAGTTTAACACATTCATGACTCCAATGCCAGAGGACTACGTAGACCTACTTGCCGGAGTGACCGGATGGGACGTAACCGCGGAGGAGATAATGGAGATTGGCGAGAGGATATACAACGTTGAGAGGTTGTTCAACGTAAGAGAGGGAGATCCGGGCGATTACTTAAGCAGGAGACTGATCGAGGAAGCTCTACCAGACGGACCAGCTAAGGGAGAGACGGCCAAGAAGGCATTGGAGGTAATGCTGCCGGCATACTATGAGTTCAGAGGATGGAAGGATGGCGTGCCTACGGCGGAGACTCTGAAGAGACTAGGCTTACAAGAGTTCGAGTACATAATTCAGTGATATATCTCCAAATATATTCTGCTACGTCTATATCTTTATCCCTTTCGAAGGGGACAAAGCTTTTGGAATGATAAGAAGTTTCAAATTTCTAAACAGGATATGTATGCCGAGCTGATGCCTAGGAATGTGGGTTAACTATGGAAGAGGGGAAGAAAAGAGGTTTGTTATGCGGAAGCCTCGGCCACGAAGCCCTTCTCCTCGAGCTTCCTGGCGGCCTCAGCTAGGTAGTGCAGTAGCTCGGCGGGGGTCTCGAACTCGTCCTTCTCGATGCGGTCTAGTAGCACCTCGATGGGTATGCCTCTCCAGTAAAGGCCCTTTAGCTTCTCCTTGAGCTCCTCCTTCTTGACGGGGAAGTCAGTGCCCTTTAGTCTCCTTAGTACCTCAGCGGCCCAGCTGATACCGACCCTTCCCTTTCCGGTGACCTCACCCTTCTGCTCTAGCTTCCTAGCGGCTTCGGCCAAGTAGTGGAGTACCTCGGCGGGAGTGTGGAACTCGTTGACCTCTATCTCGTCTAGTAGCTTCTCAATAGGTATTCCCTTCCAGTAGAGTCCTTGGAGCTTCTCCTTTAGCACGTCCTTAGTTACTGGGAAGTCGACACCCTTTAGTCTCCTCAATACCTCAGCTGCCCAACTAATTCCTCTATAGGGCATCCGCTCTCACCGTTACTGAATAGTCTGCGAAGCTTTATTAGTTAGAGGGGAATGGTAACACCTAGCATAAACGTACAAATTTATGGTCGTTAACGAGCAATACCTGGTTTGAGATTTTCGATGCTATAGAGACTTCTATAATCGATTGGACGGAACTCGTCAACTACCTTCTGTATGACCTCCTCAACCGGTTCTTTTCTCATCGCATGAAGGACGAAATAGACGGGGTAAGGCCACTCGGGAGGAACCTCCCTTGCGACTACGTGGGACGCCTCCCAAACGTTCTCCGCTATCTTCTTGCAGACTTCGATATCGTTATCCACGTTCATCACAACCATTACATTATATTTGAAGCCTACCTTATCACCATCGATACTGGCACCTGGGTTTCTCAATATGTTATGTTCTAACATAAGTTTTACTTTATCTAGGAGTTCTCCTTCACTCATATTGAACTTCTCAGCTATTTCCTTATACGGTCTCGATACAACCTTGAGTCTTGAGACTGCCTTAGGTAATTCCTTCGGTAGACCTAGCTCCTCCGGTCTTGGCACCCTATCCCTTTGAGGTGCTGGTGGACTCCATGCTATTCCTCTAATTAGATCATATTTAACGCTCACCTTACATACCTTCTTACTTGGTAGGATAATGTACTTAGTAAAGCCCAAAGGCTCAAGGATGTCCTTTACGTCGTTCTTTAGATCTTCGAGGGTCTTGGCCTTTATGGTAAACCAGACTTGATAGTCTGGATCGTCTCTCAAGTAGTTATGCGTGACTTCAGGATTCTTTAGTAATACGTTCTTCAACTTCTCTACCTCATCTCTAGAGGTTGCCCTAACGCCTACTAGCGCGGCAACCTTCCCTTGAGACTTATAGTTGACAGTAAACCCTATTCTCTTAATAATCCTTTGTTCTAGGAGTTCTCTCGTCCTTTGAAGAACCTTGTTCTCACTCACGTCCAACCTCTCTGCTATGTCCTTAAATGGCGTGAGCGTTAATGGAAAGTTATATTGAAGCTCGTTAAGTAGATGTGCATCGAATTCTGTTAGCACTTCAAGCACCGTCGCTCTCACAAACGAACATCTAAATCTCCAGCAGTTAGGTCGTAAGATAATAAGGGAGTGAATACTACTTGAATCTTTAAATCCCCTCGCAAAGGCGGAGCTTACGGTGCTAGGATGCCCAAGAAGAGGGAGAACAGAGGTAGGCACAAGGGTGACAAGGGAAAGACCGGGACTGTACAGTGTGATAACTGTGGAAGGATAGTACCCGCCGACAAGGCCATCTGTGTGACCAGATGGTATAGCCCCGTAGATCCCCAGTTGGCAAGGGAATTAGAGAAGAAGGGTGCGATTATCCCAAGGTATAAGATAACTAAGTGCTATTGCGTAAGCTGTGCCGTGCACTATGGAATAGTTAAGGTAAGGCCGAGCGAAGAGAGGAAGAGAAGGGGAATATATTAATTGAGAATCTTCGTTACCCAATCTAAGACAGCAACCACGACTCCATATTTCCCTAAGAAAGGGATAGCTTCCCATACCGGTCGTTTAGACGTCATAGCTAGAATGCTAAGAGCTGCCCTATGGAACGCTCAGGGTTTGAGGAAGGACAGCGTTTTCGTCGCAGTATTGGAGGGACCCCCCAACGCCCCTCTGTCCCTGACCTTCAAGGGCAAGGAGCTGGAATGTTATCTTCTAAATGAGTTTGAGAGCGTTGAGTGTATCAGAAGGTGTATGAAAGGTGAGCTGAAGGGTTGTAAAGTCGAGCGTAAGGACTTGGGAGAAGTCCTTAGGAGCATAGGAGTCCCCATAGTACTTCTTTCTGAAGATGGTAAAGATATAGATGAAGTGAAAATTCCGAAAAGCTTCGCCGTGGTTTTGGGATCTCAACACGACGTTGAGCTACCGAGCGATATAGAAATATCTCTAAAGGTTAGCGTGGGACCGAGGAGCTACCTCGCTTCCCATTGCATTTCGTTTTTGCACTACAAGCTAGATGCTACCATGGGCTCTGAACCCAGACAACGTCTAAGCTAACGCACCTAGCTTCCTTCCCTAAGAAGGAGCTGAAGGAAGGTTCCGTTCTTCCTTCATCACCACTTATCAATTCCTTTATGTATAATCCGCCTTGACATTTTATGAGTGCTAGGAAACTCTTTTCGTTTAACCTCTTCGTCTTAACCCAGTGTAGCTTCTTCTCTCTAATTAGATCTTTTCTCCTGTGTGCCACTCTCCTAGGAGTCCTCTGTGAGATTATGATTTCTTTAAATTGATCTTCCAAGGCTTCAAGTTCGTCCTCGCTAATCCCTTCAGGAACATAGACTACGGCGAGATATACCTTATCCTTTAGGGAATCGAAGTTTTTGAGTCTGCTAACGTAGCTCCTATCAATAAACCCTTGAAACTTTAGGTGAACCAACCCATCCCAATATTCTCTGCCTTCTGTCTTTACGAACCTCTTCTTGGGACGTTTTATCTCGGCGATGAACGGTCGTCCGGAACCTAACGCTCTTACGTCCACGTCCTCTCTTCCGGCAGCATGGAGAACGACCTCTCCTCCGAAATCTTTCAATGCCTCTTTCAAGGCTCCCTCAACGGAATGGGGATACTTCCAAACGCTCTGAGAGGTTCTCCTACCCACCTTCTTATATTTTCCATAGATGAAGACGGGTTTTATCTGAAGATGTACTATATCCTTTGACATATCAATAATTGCAATTATATCCGGATCCTCGAAGTCAGGCTCCTTAGATAGGAGATCCCTCACCTTTTTTCCTACTTCTCTTTTTAATGAATTCTTCACGCTTTCGCTAAATGGTAAACGGAAATTCGCTATGATTTCTCTTTGTTTGAGCTCCATGTCTCCACAATCGGTGCATCCTACCAGGAACGAGTTGAATTCGTATTCCCTTAAGATCCTCACTATCTTGTCGCTCCAATATTCTACTAACTTCTCCCACTCGTTTCCACAAATATAGCATTTCTTTTCAATGAGATCTAGGCCTAGCTCCTTCGCTATTTTGATTGTTTCCTCATGGGGTAAGTTGGATAGAATTCTCTCAGCTTCCTCCTTGCTGAGCTCTCCTACCCTCCTAAGTCTATCGATTTCCATTATAATGCTTCTTCTTAAGGCCTCACCGCGGGCCCTGTTTCCAAGACCCTTTCCGAGCCTGGCAAAGAGTGATCCCAAACAATTATCACAGAGGGGATACTCCTTCACAACTTCCATGGCCTTCGACAAAACGTTGTTGAACTCCATTCCTATCCCAGAGAGGGCTCAAGAAGTAGTGAATAAATCGAGATCCTTTAGCGCCCTATCCAATTCTATGTTTAAGATAGCCACTCTTTGATCGATTTCGTAGATATCGAGTCCCTCGCAGCCTAGAGGATCTATCAAGTATCCCAGTTTACTTCCCCCGAGTTCACCACAAAACTTCGTGAAGGGGGGTTCCTCCGGACACTTCTCTTGAAGAGTTACACCCCTGAGCCTCTTCCCTCGCTTTAACGCTCTGAACATGCCAATTAAGCTCTCCGAATCTGGATACACCCTTCGTGCATTCCATCCCTCGATTATTACCACGCCATATTCTTTTACGTTGACTACTACCTTTGTATCCTTCCTTATGGCATTTGAAAGGAAGAGGGCTGAGTTTATTGTGAGAGCGGCTATGGGAGGATCCAAGGGCTCACAAACCCTTATCTCCCTCTGCACCTCTTCAGCTCCTCCCTGAGTTCAGTCAAAACCTTTGAAATAAATTGTGCCATATGTGTATGTGCTTGGATGACGTCTTGAGTTACGTCGACATTGTTATGGGAAGCATACACCAGTATCTGGGGTACGAAAGCCAGCGAATTGAGCAATACGCCGTTTTCCAGTTCGTCTAAATAGGGTATCTTTAGTGCTTCATGTGCTAGGTACTTTAGGGCCTCCTCACTACCCTTTTCCTTACAGATTCTTTCTACTCTTTTCATTATTTCATTAGTAAACTTAGCGGCATCATCTTGACAGTTTATGGTGAAAGGTCCCATGTTTATACTACTTGGCGCCCTTGAGATACTTCCTTTGATCATGGGGATGAGTTCGTCGCATTTTGGTGGACCTGCATGGCCCAGTAGTAGTGCCACGCCAGCTGCTGGATAGAGAGGCATTCGCACGCATATGTCTTGGAGTATCCTATCACCGTACTTCGTTCTGAGGGCTTCAATTATCAGAAGGGTCATGTCACCTAGAAGGTTTGAGGCCTCTTCAACCTTCATTTCTCACATACCAATCTTCGAGATCATGATGGGTATATTAGTCACACCTCAGCCTTTGGGTTCTCGGCCATCCCTTGGGTTAACCAGACCCACTGGTCATCATCGGTAGCGGGTTACCTTAATGCCCTGATCTTCTTGACGGTTACCACGAGTATTGAGTCCTCTATCATTGCCTCCACCTTCACACGTTCATTGCCTCTACCGTGTTCCCTCAGACCTTTTCTTACTATAGCCGCAATGAGCAACGCTTCGGGACTCAGAGTAAATGACGTTATCCCTCTCTGCTTGAGCATGCTGTGCGTTGGTTTGAAGACACTATCCTTTATAACAAACTTCCAAGTGTTTTCATCGGGTTGTTCTAGAGTTACATCCTTAGCTATTCCAAGTTCTTGAAATGCATCTAGGACAGATTTCAAGGGATCTTCATGGTCTTTAGTATTTAGTATTTTGTCGACATACTCTAGAAGACTGTCTCCGAGTTCTGAAATGAGCATTTGGCTCATTGCATTCGCTGCAGCACCTAATGTTCTGTACAACGCTATCTGATATGCCGTAATTATGCCGTTCACGAGTGCTGAATTGATACACTTCCCGCGGACGCTTTCGAGGACCTCCTCACGTGCCTTGGCAACGCTCTCCCTAGACTTCAAGTTACCAGTTTCGCGGCGCTCCGTCATCATTGCGTAAACCCGGTTGAAAGTAAGTTAGAATAGGGGTTAATACTCTAGCATCTAACATTGACTCACTTTAGGGTTCGGTAGGGTAACCGCCTCCTCATCGAGACTCGGGCACCCCGAAAATTCCTCATTCCTACCTCAGTATCTCCTCTAGCATTCCTTTATCTCTGGCCTTGCGTATCTCCCTCGCAATTCTCCTACCCACACTCATGGGTTCATCCCAGTAGAGGTAACTATAAGGACTTCCATCTATGTACACGTTAGTTCCAGCTACTATTCTTCCAGAGAACTCAAAGACTACAATTTCTCCATTCTCAGTTATTATTGATTCCAAGCAGAACGGACCCACGATCTCTTCTCCTACTACTTCTTTGGTTACCTCTACAAATGACTTGGCATAATTGTAAACAGTTATCAGTAAACTTTCCCTTAGCACCATAGGTATGTTACCGACTACAGTGAATGTAGGAGAGACCTTGCTAGCGTACTTAGGCGGAAGCCTTCTGAGACCGTCGACGTTACTTTCATATCTGATGTCCATTCCGGTTATCTCTATTCTATTGTAGACCTTCGAGTTGAAAACGTGGTAGTAAGCCGGTACACCGATGACGTATTCTTGGATTATATAATTAGAAGGGTTACCAAGTTTTTCCAGACCCTCCTTGACCTCTTCGGGGGTTGAAGCCAAGAAGTATCCTCTTCCTCCTTTGGCACCGCCGAGCTTGACTATTACGAGTCTGTCCACTTCCTCGGGAGATTTGAACTCCTTCGGGACCCTTATCCCGGCCCTTCTTAGCAGTTCCATCTTCTTCTCTTGGGTGGCTTCCCATTCAAGGATTTTCCTACTTCCGAAGATAGGTACCTCATATTTCTGTAGATTTTTTGATCCTACGTACTCTACAAAGCTGCCGTGTGGTATTATGATGCTATTTAATGCTATCAAATTATCTTTTACATCTTTTTCCAGTATTTCGCTCCAATTCTCTATAATAATGAATTCGTCAATAAAATGTGAAAAGGTACGATAAAAATCCAAACGGTCCTTTTTGACGATCAAAACCGTTCTCAAGCCCTCCTTTTTTGCTCCATGAAGGATCTGAAGGGCGCTGTGACTTCCCGCCGTAGCTACGCTTAGCTTTGAAAGATCGTATTCGTTAAGAATTTTTTGTACTTCCATGGGAACGGACCCCTTTGACAATAAGGGCTCTGGGTATAAACTCGGCGAAGCGGGTGGTATCTGGGACGTCGAATGAGTTTCACACAAGCAAGTCTCAATGCTGCAATCGAGAAAGGTATAGCATGGTTAAAGAGAAAGCAATTCAGCTGTGGCGGATGGGGCGGTTGTGACAGCTCCCAGACGGGTCTATCGGGATTGGTAATCTTAGCGCTGATAGACGCCCACGTTCCCCCATACGATATGAGCATAGTTCAAGGAGTTAGGTTCATCTTGAGCAAACAAAGAGAAGACGGGTTCCTTCAGTGGAGTGGTCCAGGTCCTGGCTCCTACTATGGAACGGCTAGGGCTCTACTGGGAGTTCTAGTAGGCACTCTCAAAGAAGATTATGATAGGATAAGAATAAACGTAGAGAAGGCAATTAGAGCACTCGCTGATGGAGAATTACCTTGTGGTGGATGGGAAGCCAACCCTGGAGGAGGACTAAGTCATTGGGGCTCTGCTGAGGTACTCTTCGCCGTGTGGTATGCTGGTAAGATGTACATGGAGGAGATTTGGAGGAGTCCGATGAATTACTATAGTAAATTCAAGAGATGGTTCATGAAGACTCAGAGCGCGCTAGGTTCATGGGACGGAAATTGTCTTGACTGTACTGCCAGGGTCGCCACCTTCTTGAGCTTCTACGGATACAGAGGTCCTGAAGTCAAGATGGCGTTACAATTCATATTAAATCATCAAGGAGGAGATGGAAGGATAGGTGATAGTCCTTGGGCCACAGCTTGGTCACTCTTGGCAATGGTTGCCAGTAAAAGCACCGATGGCGCAATACAAGAGAGCGCTAGAGCAGCTGTATCCGCGTTAATCGACAGTCAACTAGACGATGGGGGATGGCCCATATTCTACGATAGTGATACGTCCTTCGAAAGCGTTACGGCAGCGAGCGTCTGGGCGTTAGCTACATACAAGAACTCCTTGAGCGGCGTAGTGTCGGTACTGGGTGTCTAGCGTCTTGACAGAGGTCTCAGTAATTGTGCCTACATACAAAGAGAGGGAGAACATAGTTGAGTTAGCAAAGAGATTAGACGAGGCTATGAGGGAGCATGGGATAGACTACGAGCTCGTAGTGGTGGACGATAACTCACCTGACGGGACTGCGGAAGCAGCCATGTCGATGAGAGACAAGGTAAGCGGTAAGATAAAGGTAATAGTTCGAAAGAATGAGCGAGGCTTAGCCAGCGCAGTATTGAGAGGATTTAAGGAAGCTGAAGGAAGATATCTCATCGTGATGGATGCCGATCTCCAACATCCTCCTGAGGTTGTCCCCAAGGTAGTTGAGAAGTTGAGGGAAGGATGCGATATAGTTGTAGCGTCCAGATACACGAAGGAGGGTGGAGTACAAGATTGGAGTCTAATACGTAGGATAATAAGTAAAGGAGCGACGTGGCTGGCATGGATATTCCTTCCTCGAATAAGAGGAGTGACCGATCCCATGAGTGGGTTCTTCGGACTCCGAAGGGAGATAATTGAAGAGAATATGAGAAAGGGTAACCTCAATCCAAAAGGTTTCAAAATACTTCTCGAGATTTTAGCTAAAGCCAAGTACGAGAAGATATGCGAAGTGCCCTATGTGTTTCAAAAGAGGTTCAAGGGAGAGTCTAAGTTAGATCAAAAGGTCATGATGGAGTACTTGATACACTTGATAAAGCTGGCGAAGGAGACCGGAGAGCTGAGGCGAATGATAACTTTTGCCACCATAGGAGCGGGTGGCGTGGTAGTAAATGAAGGCACTCTGTATCTATTCTACGAGTTACTTGGCTTAAAGGGACTAAGGGAACTGGGATTGGTCCTTTCGGCAGTCGCCGGGTTCGAGGCTAGCGTAATCTTCAATTTCATACTCCATGAGACTATAACGTTCCGTGAATTCGTGAAGAGGAAAGATTTAATGAGTAGGCTTAAGAGATTGTTCCACTATCACAACGCCAGCGTGGCAGGATTAGTGGTACAAGTAGGTACACTGGTTATTCTAACGAACCTAGGGGTCTACTATCTACTAGCTAACTTGATAGGAATATTCCTCGGGTTGGGCGTCCGATACTCACTGAGCGTACTCAAAGCTTGGGGTACTCACTCCTAGAAGAGACAACGCATACCTTTTTCGAGATATATGAAGAGTTTCTTATCTAATATAACGTCTTGTAAGGTCATCAGTGCCGTAACCAAGACTAGAGTTAAGATCGGACTCAAGAGAATGTGTGAGGTCAATAAGTCCCACTTGAAAGCCTTGGCGGCCCAGAGGATCACTGCGATCCTCAAGGCGTTGGTGGGAAATACGAGAACAGAAGCTATGAGAGATGCAAGCACTCTTTTCCTCCACTCGGTAGGAACTGCTAAGGCCATCGCCACCAGCATCGGTATTTCTCTAAGCGAAGAGCAACCTACAAGGTAACCGACCGCTCCGACGCCCTTCATCACTATCCCTACCCCTCCCCTCCATGTTACCATCTTGGCATTTAGACCTAGAAGATTAAAGAAGAAGTTATTAAACAGTATGTCCGGTACGAATAAGATGTGAAGTATTGACCACGGTAAGAGTTCTAAGAGCCTTGGCAGGAAGTAGCCGGAGAACGCTGCGAAGAGTACCCATAAAGCTCTTCTACAATTCTCATTTGTAAGAACAAGTATCGGGATCCAAGTTACCTCTATCGCTATGATCTCAAGAGGAGAAAGTTCGCCAGCCATGGTATGAATGGTTAGTGCATGGGCTGTTAAGACTATCAGTATCGATGAGAATAGGTACTTGAGGATCTTCCGCTTCTCCACTACCGCGTTCCCCAGATGAAGGAAAGGGAATGCTATTATGTGGGGATCTGAAGGATATAAAGTGATGAAGGGTAATACTACCCGTTCTACCCTTCTTAAGCTTTCCGGGATACTATCTGGGTATCGGGGAGCTAGGTATGAGCGCAATAATAAACTTCAACAAGCTCTGGGAGGAGGGAGCTAAGACCGGTAAGAAGTTCCTAATATTCGGCTCCGAGCAGAAGGAGGAGCCTCTGAAGAAGAAGGTGTACAAGGCCAAGTATCAGCTAAGAAAGCAAATAGACAAGATAGGATTCATGATAAACAAGCTAAAGGAGAGAGACGAGCACTTGTTCAACAAACTAGTAGACGCTCTAATAAACCATGATCAACTCAGATCCAAGATGCTAGCTGCTGAGATAGCCGAGATAAGGAAGCTAGCCAAGACTCTAATGATAACGCAAGTGGCTCTAGAGAGGGTTGAGTACAGACTTGATCTATTCTTGACGATTGGAGAGACTGCTAGCACGCTAGCTCCGGTGGTACCAGTAATCAATATGTTAAGGACCCAGCTAATGAAGGAGATACCAGAGATAGGCATCGAGTTAAGTAACATACACGAAGAGCTTGAGGATGTGATAAACAGCATGAACTTCTACGGAGCGGTCGACGGAGACGTGGTGCTGAGCAGTGAGGCGAGGAAGATAATGGAGGAGGCGAAGGCTATAGCAGAGCAGCAGATGAAGGAAGAGTTCCCCAATGTAAACGTCGGAATACAGAATACCAAGGTGGCTTAAAGAACTCCGTACTCGGGCGCCTCCTTCCAGTTACCCCCGTGTTTTAGGGCAACCGTACTGGAGGCTACCGCTTTGGTATCTCCCTCCTCATAGAGATATATTTTGTAATAGCTTAACTCCGGGTCCTCACACTTGCACTCCCATGCATAGCCTGCGTTTCCTTGAGAATCCAAGAAGAAGACGGCGGCACCCGAACCCTCCGGTACGTTTTCTTCTAGCCAGCCCTTCAAGCTCATGGCAGTAGTGAGGGGCTCCTCAGAATACGACTCGAGCACTGCCCATGCCACAGCGGCGGTATCTGCTAGCACACCCTTCTTCATCATTTTCTTGAGAGGATCCGGCGCGTCCAGATTTTCGGGGGAAATGGTTCCATTATATCCTATCCAGACTACGTTAGCCATGTTTACCGGTTGAATGTTTTGAGTGTATTTTTCCGTGCCTTTTATGCTAGTCTTCCTTACGTGGACTAGTGATATCATTCCCATGTTATTCTTGTAGAATCCAAGACCCTTTTCATCCTTCCATATAGGTAGAGGCGAACGGTACTCTACTATGCTATCGTCCGCTATTGAGACGAAACCCCAACCATCGGGATGATTTGGCTCCCTCTTGTTTCCCCACCTCTTAGCTCCTAGGGGATCATCAACTGCAGCAGCGATCAATGCGTTGAACAAAGACTCTTTAGGTGATCTCATCAAGAGCATTCTACACATATTCTCTTCACCCTAGCCCACCGAAGGCTGAGACGAGGGCTTGAAGCTTTCTGAGGTCGTGTTGTAAGTACATGGTTGCCACTATACTTAGAACGGTCTGTAAGAGGTACGCTAGGATGAGTAAGAGGCCACCTAGCGTTATATCCACTCCAAGAATAGAGATTAGTACTCCCTTCTTCATCTCAACTCCCCTTAGTTGGAGGGAGGGGTAGCTAAAGACATCTACTCCCAAGTTCACTTGAAAAGGGCCCAAAACACAAGTCATTCCGGAGTGATAAGATGGCAAACAAGCTAAAGGAGTTCATAGCTGAGGTAAAGCCGAAGGTTGACGCCTTCATTGCAGAGATTCTGAAAGGGGAGCCTAAGAAGCTCTACGATGCTGCCTACCACCTACCGTCTGTCGGAGGTAAGAGACTGAGACCAGCTCTAGTGATAATGGTTGCGAGGACGTTGGGTGCCACATTCGAGGAGGCTCTAGCCCCCGCAGCCTCAGTAGAACTTCTTCATAACTTTACCTTGGTTCATGATGATATAATGGACAAAGATGAAAAGAGGAGAGGCGTTCCCACGGTACATGTACTCTACGGTGAACCAATGGCCATACTCGCCGGTGACGTCCTCTACGCCAAGGCCTACGAAGCCTTGCTCAAAGCCCCTCAGAGACCGGACATAGTGGTTGAGATGACTAGGATGTTGACGTGGGCAGCGGTTACCGTGGCTGAAGGACAAGCCTTGGATATGATGTTTGAAGATAGGTGGGATGTAAGTGAGGAGGAATATATTGAGATGGTCAAGAAGAAGACAGGAGCTCTCTTTGGAGCTTCAGCTGCCTTAGGTGCCCTAAGCGCCTCTAAGCCTGAACTAAAGGACTTGTTAAAGGAGTTCGGGATATTGCTCGGAATAGCCTTCCAGATAAAGGATGATATACTCTCCTTAGTTGGAGATGAGAAAGTAACCGGAAAGAAGAAGTACAATGATTTGAAGGAAGGAAAGAAGACGTTATTAGTAATAAAAGCTTTAGAAAGGCTGAGTGAGGAAGAAAAGAAGAAGTTAATGAGTATATTGGGTAATCAAAACGCCACTGATGAGGAGTTAGCAGAGACAGCCAACTTGATAATAAAGAGTGGAGCACTCGACTATGCCCTCAAGAAAGCCGATGAGATAGGCAAGAGGGCCCTGGAGATACTAAACTCCTTACCTACTAAGAACCCAGAATACCTAGAGTTACTTAAGGAGTTAGTGGACTTCGCAGTGAAGAGGGAGTATTAATGAGTGTCTATAACTTTCCTCGATTATTCGTCGAGGGGTTTGAAGGAGAGGAATATGCTGAGCTTGAGGATGAGAAGGTAATATTTAAGAGAGATAAAGGTAGGTTTGGAAAGGTACCCTATGAAATTCCTCTTGAGGAATTGGTGGATTTAATTGAGGAGAAGACGAAGAGAGCCTTCTTAATACATATCCCTAATGAAAATAAGGTAATAATAGTACCAAAGGATACACCAGTTAAGATACTTAGAGCATCACACTTGAAGGTAGGGACCGTGGTAAAGGAGGGAGATAAAATAGAAGTTGGTGATAGCTATGCTTTTGGATTGACGTCCAAAGGAGAGGTTAGAAGACTCAGAAGTCTACACTCTGGCGTAGTAGTGATGGTTCATTGGGAGCCACAAGGAGGAAGGGATATATATCATATAATCGTGGCTCCTGAAGACAAGATCAAGGTTCTTCAGCTTTAGACACTTGTATATTCCGAATGTTTACGTTCAACAGACCCCCGAGAACGGTCGTTGTTATTGACATGGTAGATACCGTAAGTAAGTTGAGTATTCTCCATGTAGCTAGACTTGACGCTAAGGCAGGTAGGCTAAGGGTCGCTATAGCTTCAGGGAGTCCTATTCCGCCAGGCGTTATGGGGAACGCTGTTATTGGTAAGCTACAAACGAAAATCAAGGTCCCTAGTACACCTCGATGTACGAGGTAGCTGGAGATCACGCCGAAGGAAAACGAGTAGAGAGCCACGCCGATTGTTGAGATGAGGACCGCTATTCCAAAGGCATTAATTCCAGCAGTGCTTAGCGCTTCTACTATGGATTTACACATCTTATACACTCTATGTCCGAACCTTTGTGGACACTTCCTCGTGAAAGTTACTGCTATTCCGAAAGAGCTTATCCCCAGTGCGATGAGTGTTGGGAATACGAGCGGATCGATGGTTACGTTTGGGGGACGAAGTAAGAGTAACAATGTGAAGGCGGTGACAGCATTTATGCCTAAGCCCACGCTCTCAGAGGTTAATTCGAGTATGTTTATCGCTATTGCCTTTGAAAGATCGTACTTCTTGGCAATGTATCCTATCCTTAGTAACTCGCCTCCATAGAAGCCTGGCGTCATTATAGCTAGAAGTCTGCTCGCTTCCCAGATGATAAATGATTCTTTAAAGGAAAGCGGTGCTTTGACGTATTCCGATAGAATTTTCAGCCTTATACTTCTAACGAAGTCGGCAAGGAACATGAAGATTACTGAGGCAGCTATCACGTAAGGAGGCAATTTGAAGAGTACAGTTATGTTAACGTTAGTTACTTTAATGTAAACCCACAATATTAAGGCTGTCAGTATCATACCGAGAAGCAGCTTTTTCCACACGGGTCCTCGAACGCTCACTCAGTGCAGAGGCTTTTTCATGCTAGCGTTTTCTCAATAAGCTCCACTGCTTTAGGACGCTCGGGAGAGATGCAATGAGATGTAAGGGAAAGATCGTAGAGATAGTAAAGAGTACTATACCCTATACTAACATAATGAGAATAGAGTGTGAAGACGGTAAGAAAGTGGAGATGTTGATACACGACGAGTTACTAAACTTCAGGACAGGAGAGGACGTCGAGGTAATCATCGATAGTGAACTCCCGGAGTATAAGGACGGAATAGATTTGTGCGGCAAAGGAATGTTCTATAAAGCAGACGACAAAAGGAGGTTCTTCTCAATAGGAGGGTTCCTAGTGGTTGTATGGAATGATGAAAACAAGTATGAAATAGGTAAGAAGTATTATATCTGTGTTCTCCATAAGGAAGGTTGATCGAGTTGAACGTTTCTATAAAGCACGTCCAATGTGGGGCTAAAGTTATGGTAGTTAAGGACTTTGACCTCGAACTACCTACAACTATGGAGAGATTCGGAGAGATATGTAAGTATTTCAAATGCGATGAAAGTAACGATCCTTGTGACGCGTTGATTAGAGTGATGAGCGGGACGAACGTGATTATTACGAGAAACGAGGAAGTAAAAAAGGTCATATCTCTAATAAAGAGTATGATTGCTATCGGGAGAGCCTTCCAGCTAGTAGATGATTATTGCAGACGGACTCAATACGGCCTTGTAAGGTTAAAGGAACTAGAGCTACATTGCCCGGATTACAGCTATCCGAGAGCGCTCTTCATCATTGATGAACTATCACCTTCGATGAAGTTCTTAGAAGAGGCACTGAAGAGAGCATCTATGCTCAATGAAGAAGAAAAGGTAGTTGTGTCATGCGATATAGAGGTCCCTAAGAGCCTCCGATACGCTTACCCGTTTTCACAAATGGAATGTCCCGATCAAACTAAAGAAAGGATTAAGAGGAACGTTTACATGTAGTGTGACTCCCTGCCTCCAGAACTCATCTCTATCACTTTCTTTAATTTCTCTATTTCCTTTTCTATCAACTCTGCCCTCTTCATCAAGTCGGAAACATCTACTTGAATGTTAAGCAGTTTTGCGAGCTCTACTATGCCAGTAGCCGAGGCTCTAGGGTCTTGTCTGCTAGATTCACAGAACGGTAAAAGCGCTAGCATAGGAAGGCCTCTGATCTCAGATGATGCTAACAAGTGAGCTAAGGGACCGACTACTTTCAACCCCTCTGGCATAGGCTTGGCATCCGGTAAGGGTCCTTCGTAAGCGGATGTCTTTATCCACCTAAGAGTTTCAGAGGGCTCTTCCTTGAAGCTCTTGTCCAAGCCACCTAACCCGTAGACCTTTACTATGCCGTGCTTGATACTCCATCTGACCACATAGTCCGCATACCTGAACCTCTCTACTTCGTGAGGTATCCATCTATTCAACAATACCAGCAACTTGTTCTTTTCATCTAGATACAGTTCGAAGGGTAGTTCCAATCCATTCCTCTCGGAGTATGAAACTTGATCGGGTAAGTACTTAGTTATGAAGAACCCGACCTTCCTCATGTTAAGTTTGTTCACCAAGTATTCAGTAGCTAGATAGCCTACGTAGCCAAAACCCATGAAACCGGTAACGAGAACGTAACCCTCAAAGTTGGTGGGGGCGTCTTTTAAGGGGACGTACTTTACCTTTTTCATTTTATTTTCCCTCTGATCTTCACAGCCTCTCCAAAATTAATCTTAACCATCTCCTCTCCGCTGAGGACACTTCTCCCGTAAGCTATGAGGCTGTCATTATAAACAACAAGAACATCAATCCCCCTAAGGATCTTAGGATCGGCATCTATTACGTGTTTGTTGAATACTGTTTTTGTAGGTATTTCACTTACGTAAACTTTCCCACTATTTCCCGGTAGACAATCAAACAATATCCTCGCAGAAAGGTCGGAAAGGGTTAAGAGGAAGTCGTTAGGGCGTACAGTGAACAATCTTTCTCCTTTTTTGTTAAGCACGTATCTAGGCATCCCTGTTCGTGAAAACTTTATCTTTACATCTTTGAACTCCTCGCATTCGAGTGGCACTTGATAAATGAAAGAGAGAAGCTTTAAGATATCGAAGTTCTGAGGCATGGAAAATCGCCTCTTAAAGACTACAGTAGCTTAATAAGTGAGAAGCTAGCAGAGCGCTTATCGCACCAGCGGAAAGGGCGGTTAGGAACGCTAAGACTAGAGCTATTGACAATGTATTTATGTTAAACGTAGTTATGGCGGTGAGTAAGATGGCTGAAGATAATAGTGACACGACTGGGACCACGAACGCAGTTATTGCTGCAACGCACCTTAAGTCAGTCACTTCCCTCACCCTTTGAAGCTACACTTGGGTAGGCTAAACGCTATCAAGAGGGCCAGTAATGTGACGGAGACAGGTAAACCGAAGAATATGGGTATTGCTGCTTGGAACGTAGCGCTGGACACGGTATAGTAAATCAACGCATAATTCAAGAACACCAGGACTGTTGTGAGTAACGCTACATAACCTTGAATCTCCTCGATACAGTTCATGACGCTCAATCCTCGAAGAGGCTATATTCTTCAAGGTACTTATTTACTTCCTCTATATCCTTGAAGGTATCTATGCTTCTCCAGAAGACATCCGTGAACGGAACTGCCTTTAGCAGACCCTTCCTAGCCAGCTCCGGGAAAGTAACTTTCTCAATGTTGCCGCTCTTGGGTAGATAGTCGAATATCTTGTTTGTGAAGCAGTAGATTCCAGCGTTAATGAAGTAATCTGGGATCCTCGGCTTTTCTTTGAATTCCTTTATCAATCCGGACTCTTTATCAAATAGGACGATGCCATAAGGTGAGGGTAGTGGCACGAGTGCGATAGTCCCCACGAGGTCCCCTTCAAGAGCCTCACATACCTTTCTTACATTTAAGTTCGTCAAGATGTCACCATTAAGTACGACGAATTTATCCTCATTGCGAAGAACACTCTCAGTATTCTTTATGGCTCCTCCAGTACCTAGAGGCTCGTCCTCTACAACGTAGACGGCGTTAACGCCATACTTGCCACCGCTTCCTATTTCTCTAATTATAACTTCTTTAAGATGCGAAATTGTTATTACTACGTCCTTTATGCCATGGCGCTTTAGCAACTCTAGTTGCCATGCGAGGATAGGTTTTCCTCCTACCTCAATCATCGGCTTCGGTCTCTCTTCAGTCAGCGGCCTTAGTCTCTTTCCAAAACCTCCAGCGAGAATCAGTGCTTTCACACGATCACCAGACTAAAACATGCCTAGGGATTTTTTGACAGTTTCTAAGAGTTAGAATAAATCTATATCAAGTCCTTCCTTCAACCACTCCGAAGCTTCGATGGCGTGATACGTTATTACAATATCGGCCCCAGCCCTCCTTATTGAATGGAGTATCTCTAATATTATCTTCTTTTCATCAACCAAGCCGTTTCTAGCAGCGAACTTTACCATACTATATTCACCACTTACGTTGTAGGCAGCTAAGGGATAGTAAGGGAACGTATCCTTTACTCTCTTTATGACGTCTAGGTACGACAACGCTGGTTTGACCATGAGGATATCCGCTCCTTCTTCTATATCCAAGTTAACCTCCTTCAATGCCTCTTCCCCGTTACGAGGATCCATTTGGTAAGTTCTCCTATCGCCGTGGGCTGGAGCGTTGTCTGCGGCTGCCCTGAAGGGGCCATAGAACGCGCTCGCATACTTTGCAGCATAGCTCATTATTGCTACGTCAGTGAACCCAGCTCGATCTAACGCTTCCCTTATCGCTCTTACCATGCCGTCCATCATGGAGGAGGGGGCTACGACATCGGCCCCGGCTTCTGCATGGCTCACGGCCACCTTGGCAAGAAGCTCTAGGGTAGGATCGTTATCGACTACATGCTCACAGAACCCATCTCTACACTTCTTGGTTAAGAGTCCACAATGGCCATGAGAAGTGTAATGACACAGACAGACGTCAGTATGGATAACCACTTCATTTCCGAACTCCTTCCTAATCTTCCTCACGGCTTTCTGCACTATTCCGTCACTCGAGTACGCGGAGGAGCCGAGTTCGTCCTTTTCAGATGGGATGCCGAAGATGAGGATGTTATGAACTCCTACATCTAATGCCTTACCTACTATTTCGTGGACTTTTTCCAAGGGCCATCTGTATTGACCTGGCATAGCGTCTATCTCTTCGGGCTCTGAAATGCCCTCCTTTACGAATATGGGGTAGATGAAGTCTCTAGGTGAGATACGAGTCTCGGCGACCAGATCTCTTAGGTACTTATTCTTTCTGAGCCTTCTAGGTCTAAGATAAGGGAAAGACATGACGCGCTTACCCTAGACGAATTCGGTAGATGAGCTAATATTGTGATTAGAATTACCGTTTAAATGCCGATGAGCGCGCGAACCACCGGACAGAAGGGTGACGAAGGCGCTCTGAGGTGAGGCGAAATTGAAAATAAATGAAAAGAAGTTTATAATACTAACGGTAGTAGCCATAGCTATCGCATTCATCGGTATAGCCATATTATTCATGAGTACTACTGTTAGGACGCCCAGTAAGTCTAACCAAGTAATTGCTGAGGTCTTGGAAATAAACAAAACTCTTCCATGGATCGAGGTTCAGACGAACGCCGTTAAAAATGGGCGTATATTAAAGAACTTCACTTGTGATGGAGGAGGTCAAGAACCAATCATAAAATGGAAAATGTACGATAATGCTAATTGCTACGCCGTGATAGTCTTCGATCCAGATGCACCCATGGGTACCTTTTATCATCTTATAGAGCTTGTGAAGATTAATGGAAACGAGATAAACGTAGTAAAGGTATATCCCAACAGCGCTGGATATGAAGGCTGGTTTCCCGTATGTCCTCCCAAGGGAGAAACTCACAGGTACTTCTTTGTGGTAGTAGCTCTAAAGAAGTGTGAAATTCATAAGAACTTCAATGAACTAATAAAATACATTGATACAAACGCCGTCGCCTTGGGTTATGAGATGGGTACTTATACGCGTAGGTGAGAAAAAGCCAGAGAGTCTTAACCTACCCACCACGAGACCATACACGGGGAAGAAGTACTATGGCCAAGGATGTACAGCCTGAGGTTAACATCGGTGTCGTAGGTCACGTCGATCACGGAAAGACTACCTTGGTTCAAGCGTTGACTGGTGTATGGACAGCACGACACAGTGAGGAGCTCAAGAGGGGAATGACAATAAAGCTCGGATACGCTGATGGTGAGATTTACAAGTGTACTAATTGTCCGGAACCAGATGCATACTCTCCCGAGCCAAAGTGTCCCAGATGTCCTAAGGATAGCGAACCCCAGTTCCTGAGGAAAGTATCCTATGTAGACGCTCCTGGCCACGAGATACTGATGGCTACGATGCTCTCCGGAAGCTCCTTAATGGATGGCGCATTGCTAGTAATAGCGGCCAACGAACCTTGTCCGCAGCCACAGACCAGAGAGCATTTCATGGCTCTTGATATAGTTGGAATAAGGAGATTAGTCGTCGTTCAAAACAAGATAGACGTTGTAAGTAAGGAGCAAGCAATGAAGAATTACCAACAGATAAAGAACTTCCTAAAGGGAACTTGGGCCGAGGACGCGGTAATCGTTCCAGTGAGCGCATTGCATAAGGCTAACATCGACGCTCTCCTGGAGGCAATAGAGGAGGAGATACCTACTCCTCCTAGAGACCTAGACTCACCCCCCTTGATGTGGATAGCTAGAAGCTTCGATGTGAATAAACCTGGAACACCACCGGAGAAACTCGTCGGAGGTGTAGTGGGAGGTTCTATCATCAGAGGTAAACTCAGGGTTGGTGACAAGATAGAGATAAAGCCCGGTTATCCTGTTAGGTCAGGAATGAAGGTTGAATACGTACCCCTTGAAAGTGAGATCACGAGCTTAAGATTCGGAAATGTAGAGGTCGAGGAAGCCAGACCCGGAGGACTGGTAGCGATAGGAACAAAGCTAGACCCCTCATTAACCAAGGCTGATGCATTGGTCGGAAGCGTGGTAGGTAGACCCGGTGAGTTACCCCCAGTTTACGAAGAATTAACGTTGGAGTACCACTTGCTAGAGAGAATAGTCGGCTTCCGAGGAGAAATGAAGCCGACTCCACTAAGGAGAGGTGAGCCTCTAATGCTAACGGTTGGCACAGCGATAACGATAGGTGTAGTTACCTCGCTCACAAAGGACGAGATGACTGTGAAGTTACAAAGGCCAGTAGTCGCTTGGAAAGGTGCCCGCGTGGCCTTCAACAGGAGAATTCAGAACAGGTGGAGGCTAGCGGGCTGGGGAGTTGTGAAGTAAAGGGCCTATGAGGCCTTGAATGGCCGCTGGGGACGGGGCCGGATGACCGGCAACCCCGGCACCGAGGGCCCTTCGCATTTAACTATGCCCTCTTTTCCAGCTAGCTTGGTGGAATGGTCATGAGCTCCCTCGAAAGCTATTTCGGAGCTGAGAGAATAGTAGTAACAATAGACGAGGAGGCCACCATAGGAGATGCCGTCGAGGTTATGCACGAAAACGGGATAGGGGCGTTGCTGGTAACTAGGACTGATGAAAATGGAAATATCAAGGCGACAGGACTCCTTACTGAAAGGGATATCATCGCTGCTCTAGCTCTTGGAGCAGACCCTGGGAGAGCTAAGGTAAAGTACTACATGACACCTTGGAAGGATGTTATTACGGTTACTCCAGACACTCCTCTATTAGATGCGTTAAAGATAATGATAGACAATGGTATAAGACATTTGGTCGTCGTGGACGGCGAAAGGGTTGTAGGTATATTAAGCATTAGAGACATCTGCGCTGCACTGCTTGAAGAACTTCAAAAGGCCTAAGAGACTTTCTTCTTAATCTTAACGATATTCCTTAGCTTTACTCTAGCTATATTGAGCAGGATCCCGCTACCTATCACCACAAAGAGAGGGTTACTGAGCTTTATCATCAGCTGATTAGGGAGCCACTTGGAAACGTAGTTTATTATAAAAGCTAACAGTGAAGGCAATGAATACCCAACAAGCGCCGGAAGTCCCTCTATTAGGTACGCTATAGGTAATGGTAGTAGCGTTGCCTCCAACGAGGCTCCACCTAGTCTAACCGACACCGGGTATCCTCCAAGAAGGGGACTTGTGACTATTCCGTTGACGCTAACGAGGACAGCTAAGGGGAGTAGAGCGGGAGAAAGTGCCCAATCGAAGAGGGTCAAGAAGAGGAAGAAGGAATATGGTATCCACGTTATGCTGTAGAAGTAGTAGATAATGATACCTAGAGCAAGGGTTGAGATAACTACATACCACGCGTTAAATCTGAATGGTAACTTGTCTAAGATAGTGAATAGAGCTATTGCTAGGATTAAGGAGAATAGGAAGTTTACGGGTCCGAGGGCTAGGTATCCCACCACAGATGCTACTATAAACGGTATCTTGGAGGCGTACTCCATGGTACTGCCCTCACATCACCTCGTTCTTTGAGCGAGGCCTCAAAAGACTTGAACTCCTTTTCAACTTTCTTTCGGATCAGTTCCAATGCGTCGAATTCCGTTTCTAGAGGAGGTATACATGCTAGAGGATTGAGTAACAGATAAACCGATGCCTTCTCTACCTTTGCGAAAGGGCCTACTACTCTTACATCCGCCTCCCCCTCGACCTTTTTCAAACCGAGTTTCTCTAAGTAAGTTACGATGCTGTTAAAGAGTTCCTTAAAACAAGGGTTATCATACCATGGTCCTGGATCAGCACTATAGACTCTAATTCCCTTACTCAACCTAGTTATTTCCTTAACCTTCTTCAGTTCCTTTACTCTTAGACCGCCGGGGGAATAGAGGGTTTTCCAAATGATCAGACGAGTTTCGTCTCCCGGTCTATATTCCCTGGTTCCGACGACCTCGGGAACAGCTTGGAAACCTCCCTCTTCCTCTACTATCTCAGCTAGGCCAAGTCCCTCAATACTCCAAGAAGAAACTAATTCCCTCAATTCTCCATATCCCCAACACTTGCAAGCCCCTCGTTCAACCTCGATCATTATTCCATTCCAATAGACGAAGGGATTTACGCTCAAGTCTATTTGGTACTCGACTACACCTATACCTTTCAAGCTTCCTTTGGAAGGAGGTGACGTGACTACATCTATCAGTTTTGCTCCCTTAGGACCTCTAACTCTGACAAATACTGTATCCTTGCTAACCCTAACCTCCCTTTCTACCTTTGCCCTCTTGGATTTGGAACAAGCTATCGTTTGTAAAGCGGTGGCGCTGATCAGCGCCGAGCCCGCTATTAGAGGATCCAACCAAGGGAATAGTAAGGTAGCTACGGCTGTCCCGAGTGCGGAGGAGAGCATGACCTTTCGACCCTTGTCGTTTAATCCGCACTTAACCGGAACGAGCAACCATGACCCCCTTTCACACTAATAAGCGACTTTAACACTCCGTGGGCGGACTCGAGGGGGAGTAAAAGTAATGCGCAACAAAAGGTTTAGCGTTCTCGATCACGTCCTCGTTCCCAAGCACGTAAAGCTCAGTGAGGAGGAGGCTTATCAAGTACTAAAAGAACTTGGAATAAAGCCTGAACAGTTACCCATAATCAGAGCTGATGATCCCGTTGCTAAGGAGCTCGGATTGAAGCCGGGAGACATTGTGAAGGTTATAAGGAAGAGTGAGAACGCGGAGGAAGTTGTCACTTATAGGTATGTGGTAGGCATGTGAGGTGATAGGAATGAGCAGTGCTCAGCAATTCCCCACGGTTGAGGATCGTTGGACCGTAATAAATGCCTTCTTCAAGGAGAAGGGATTGGTAAGACAGCAGCTAGAGTCATTTAACAAGTTCGTTACTGAAACACTACAGAAGCTCATCGATGAGATAGGAGAAGTAGAGCTCTTGGAAGGTTACAAAATAGAGTTCGGGAAGGTAAGGTATGGTAAGCCCTTGGTCAAGGAACCGGATGGAATAAACGAGGAGATAACGCCCACTGAGTGCAGAATAAGGGACTTGACCTACGCGGCTCCCATATACGTTTACATGAGACTCAGAGGCCCCAGAGGAGACATAATAGATGAGGGTGAAGTAGAGATAGGCCAGATGCCGATAATGCTAAGGTCGATTCTAGACCCTCTCTCCAAGATGAGTCCTGAAGAGCTCATAGAGGCTGGAGAAGATCCGAGGGATCCCGGAGGGTACTTCATCGTTGAGGGTAGCGAAAGGGTCGTGGTGACCCAAGAGGATCTAGCTCTAAACAAGGTATTGGTTGACAAGGGAGGTCCCCAGACGACGGTCACTCATACAGCAAAGGTGCTTTCGAGCACCCTAGGATATAGGGTACAAGTGATCGTAGAAAGACAGAAAGATGGTACTCTCCATGCCATATTCCCCCCTCTACCCGGCAAGATACCATTCATCGTCCTAATGAGGGCCCTTGGAATAGAGTCGGACAAAGACATAACTTCCATGGTAAGCCTAGATCCAGACATTCAACAAGAGCTCCTCTCCTCTATAGAGCAAGCCGCTGCTATGCCCACCGTAGAGGATGCTTTGGATTTCATAGGAGCGAGGATAGCGGTAGGATTGCCTAGGGATAAGAGAATAGAGAGGGCTCAGCAGCTATTGGACAATAACTTGTTACCTCACCTAGGAACCACGCCGGAGGCGAGACTGAAGAAAGCCATATTCTTGGCTCATATGGCTAGGAAGCTATTAGAAGTATACCTTGAGAGGAGAGAGCCCGACGACAAGGACCATTACGCTAACAGAAGACTAAAGCTGACTGGAGATCTAATGGCAGCTCTCTTCAGAACTAACCTAAGAGCAATGTTGAAAGATATTACTTACCAGCTAGAGAGATCTACGAGTAGAGGAGGAGAGAGACTCAAGCTAAGAATATTGATAAGGCCTAATTACCTTGGTGATAAGGTAAGACAAGCGCTAGCTACCGGTAACTGGGTCGGTGGAAGAACCGGCGTCTCTCAGCTCTTGGATAGGACCAACTGGTTAAGCACGCTTTCACACTTGAGAAGGGTCGTGTCACCTCTGTCCAGAACTCAGCCTCACTACGAGGCAAGAGAGCTCCACATGACCCAATGGGGAAGGATATGTCCCTTCGAGACTCCAGAAGGACCCAACATCGGTCTAGTCAAGAACCTAGCTCTCTCCGCTTACATCTCCGTGGGAGTACCTGAAGAAGAGATAGAGGAAGTCCTCAAGGAGCTCGGGATGGTGCCAGTGGAGGACGTGGTCGATGCAATAAGGAATGAACAACCGATTCCAGAGGAAGCGATCACCGGAGCTAGGGTTTACTTGAACGGAAGGCCCGTAGGATATTACCATGACGCTCACGAGCTAGCTCAGAAGCTTAGAAAGCTGAGAAGGGAAGGGAAGATTCACTTCGAGGTAGGTGTGGGCGTCTACGAGAACGACGACGGCAGCATCAAGGAGGTTTATGTAAATACCGACCCCGGGAGGGTGTTAAGACCGGTCTTTGTCGTTGAGAACGGAGAGCTCAAGCTGAAGCCAGAACACGTTGAGAAGCTCAGGAGCGGTGAGTGGACATTCAGAGACTTGCTAGTGAGAGGAATAGTGGAACTATTGGATGCAGATGAGGAAGAGAATGCCTACATAGCACTAAACCCCGAGGACGTGACTCCAGAGCATACACATATGGAGATATGGATACCAGCGATCTTCGGCGTAGCGGCCTCGACGATACCTTACTTGGAGCACAACCAAAGCCCGAGAAACAGCTACCAGAGCGCAATGGCCAAGCAAGCGCTAGGACTCTACGCCGCTAACTTCATGCTAAGGAGTGATACTAGAGGATACTTGCTTCACTATCCAGAGAGACCATTGGCTCAAACTAGGCACTTGGACGTAATAGGTTACAACCACAGACCAGCTGGACAAAACGCTATAGCTGCGATAATGTCCTACACTGGCTACAACATAGAGGACGCCATAATAATGAATAAATCAAGCGTTGACAGAGGTTTCATGAGAGCTACCTTCTTCAGATTGTATCAGACGGAGGAACAGAAGTACCCAGGAGGACAAGAGGACAGAATCGAAGTTCCCAGACCAGAGCTTAAGGTAAGGGGCTTCAGAGGCCCGGAGGCGTATAAGAAACTAGACGAGGATGGATTGGTTCAGCCGGAGACCTACGTGGTGGGAGGAGAGGTCATCATTGGAAAAACTAGCCCGCCTAGATTTACCGATGAGTACAAGGAAATGGGAATAGTTGAGACTGCCAGAAGGGATACCTCAATAGCGGTAAGGCACGGCGAAGAGGGAGTAGTGGATACCGTTGTGGTTACTCAAAACATAGATGGTGTTAAGATGATAAAGATCAAGGTAAGGGACTTGAGAATACCGGAGATAGGAGATAAGTTCGCATCAAGACATGGTCAGAAGGGAGTAGCGAGCATCCTCTTGCCCCAGTATGACATGCCCTACTCGGAGTTTGGAATGGTACCAGATGTCATACTGAATCCCCACGCGTTCCCATCAAGAATGACACTGGGACAACTGATCGAGAGCATTGCTTCCAAGGCAGCCTCCTTCAGAGGAAGAGAGGTAGACGCTACGCCGTTCTACAAAGAACCATTAGATCCTCTGAGAGAGATACTTGTCAAGAGAGGATTCCCACCGGACGGAACTGAAGTGATGTTCGACGGAAGGACCGGAGAGATGGTGGCCAGACCCGTCTTCATAGGAGTTGTCTTCTATCAGAGACTCTACCACATGGTGGCCGATAAGATCCACGCTAGAGCTAGAGGACCAGTCCAGATACTGACGAGACAGCCCACCGAAGGCAGGACGAGGAAGGGAGGTCTGAGGTTCGGAGAGATGGAGAGAGACGTCTTGGTGGCCCACGGAGTAGCACAGCTCCTCGTAGAGAGGCTTCTGAAGAGCAGCGACGCGACTAGAGTTTGGGTCTGTGCCAAGTGCGGTCACATAGGATGGTGGGATGCGTTCAGAGGTAAGCCGGTATGCCCTATTCACGGCGATGAAGGTGAGATGTATCAAATAGAGATAAGCTACGCGTTCAAGCTATTGCTACAAGAGATAATGAGCATGGTGATAATGCCCAGGCTAAGACTCGGAGACAGATTCAGTAAGATCTGAGGGTCTTTTTATGAAAAGGATCCTTGTAGTCGGAGCGGGAGCTTTAGGAAGCTGGACCTCAGAGATAATCGTACGATCCCTAAACAATCTCTCCTTTACCCTTGTTGACTTCGATAAGATAGATGAACAAAACATTTATCGTCAGTTGTACTACCCTGAAGATATAGGTAAATATAAGGTTGAGGTTTTGGCAAATAGATTAAAGAAGTTTGGAGCAAATGTGAAAACAGTAAAGAGTAAGATAGAAGACGTGATTGATTCTTTAGAAGATCACGATCTAGCATTGGCATTAACGGATAACATCGAAAGTAGACTGGTTGTGGAGAAGAGGTTCAAGACGTTACATGCAATGGTCAGACCTGAGTTCGGAATTCTGTTAATGACCACTGAGAAGGTAAAGTTACGCAATATTATGAGAAGGGGAAGACATAGAGGAAGACAAGACGTTAGTATGGTAGTAACGATCGCTTCCTTTGCTGCCAGAGCCGCTATAGAATACTTGACTACTGGAAGGAGCGCAGTCGAAGGGCGTATGTTAATAGTCTCAAAATATGGAACGGAATGGTTGGAGCTCTAAGTTTTTATATAATCGCTAATGGGTGGAACTGGCGATCGAACCATGATGCTGAAGCAGAAGCACTTGAAAATGTTAGAGATGCTAAGAGAGAAGCCGCTGGATATCAATGAGTTCATCACCGGTGAGTACGAGGAGAGGGAAGATGCCATACTAACCTTGCTGAGCTTGGAGCTACAAGGCTTCGTGAAGCCGGTCGATCCTAAGGATCCCAGAGTGTTTACCTTGACCGACGCCGGCAAGGTCGTCTACGACGTTTGGGAAGCCCTAGGGAAGCCTAAGACAGATCCTTGGTTCGACAGCGCTATCCACATGATGCTATGGACGTTATGGAAGACTGGAGGAGCGGCGCCGAAAGATTGGGTGACCCCGCTCAAGGAGAGGGGATTCTTAACCGAAGAGAATAAGCTAAACGAAGAAGCGAAGAAGTTGGTCGAAGTCTTTGAACCGGGTAAGAGAGAACGCAAGATAAGGGTCACTAGGGACTTGGGAGCTATACTAGCGAGGATCCCGGTAGGACCAGCTTCCGCGACCACCATTTCCAAATATCCAGAAGATATGCTAGAGCTTCTGGAGGCCATGGGCGTTCTCGTCTATAGTGCCCCGGATAGGGGTTACTACGCTCTAACGAGACTAGGGAGGTACCTAAAGGAAGCCATAAGGGAGTTGAAGCCTGTTGCTATGGAGTATGTCCTAGTTAATAAGAGAATAATGGATCTAGTGAAGAAGCTGATCGAGGGTGAAGAACTCACCGAGGACGAGAAGCTGTACTTGCTCAACTTAGGGTATTTAGAAGGTGATAGACCCAGCAGAGCGGCTAGACTACTCTACCTAGCTATGAAGGAGCTCGAAAGGAAGGAGTGGTGGGCCACCTTCACCGTAGGGCTGACCAGAGTGGATCAGTGGGTTATGAGAGTAATTGACCATTTGTGGAAGAAGGCTGAGAACAACCCCGAACTAAAGCCGACCAAGAAGCTGATACAGTACTGGATAGAAAGACATAGAGACGAGATAGGGATGGACGAGGAAACCTACAAGGAATTAGAGTTCAGCGATTACACTATAGGAATAGCCCTTTACCGCCTAGAGGCATTGGAGCTAGTAAAATCTTATGAGGAGAAAGAGAAGATGATATATGAACTCACTGACTATGGCAAGAGGTTACTCGAGGTAATCAAGAAGGGTAAGGTAGAGGAGATACCGAGCTACGCAGTAAGACCTCTAATCTATGCTGACAGAGGACTACCTCCCTTCAGGTTATGGATAGAGGAGGCGATCAAGTGGAACTTAATGGGTCCTGGAGGAGCCGGTACCAAGGCTAAGGAGCTCATGAGAATAGCTAGGAGAGTAAAGAGGATGCCTTTGCTAACCAAGTTCGAGGTTCTGGTACTTCAGAAGATGCTCCCCAGCAAGCAGACCGAACCCGTAGAGGAACTGTTGAAGAGGTTTGACGATCCGGAGAAGGCTAGAGCCGCTCTCTACTGGCTCGAGCTTTGGGGCGCGGTAGAGTTCCACGGTAACGGCCATGTCGAGCTCACCGAGATCGGAGAGATGCTTAAGCATGCGCTAGTAGCCGTACCTCCCGGCGTGGCGACTCCGGTACATCCTCACTTCCTAAGAGTGCTACAAGTGATCAAAGAGCTTGGTAACTACGAGGACATAAGGGAGATAGTTAACAGGACTAGACTTACTTTAGGAATAGTGAAGGATGCCATAGTAGTTGCCAGAGAGGCAAAGCTCCTCGGAAGGAAGGACTTGACGGGCGAAGGAGAGCTGTTGCTCAAGGCAGTGGAGGAGATACAGAAGCACGTAGAGGAATGGGCCTAAGTTCTTTTTCTTACCCTCTGGTCAAGTGCTCATACCTCATGAAGCTAAATTAATACTCATCCTTGCGCTAGTTAAATGGAGGGAGAAGCTCTTTGGCAGTCCAAATAAGGGGTAAAGAGTACGAGTCCGTCAGCGAGATCAGAGGCCAACTCCTAGTAGTGGAGGGAGTGAGCGACGCCGGATATGGAGAGCTGGTAGACATCGAAATGCCAACTGGCGAGAAGAGGAGAGGGATAGTCCTCGAAACGGGAAGAGGACTAGCAGTCGTCCAGGTGTTCGAAGGAACCACCGGAATCGCTCCTACTGGAACCAAGGTACGCTTCACTGGAAGGATCTTGGAGATGGGAGTCTCTGAGGAGATGTTAGGAAGAATAATGAACGCTCTCGGCGAGCCAATAGATGGAGGTGCTCCTATCAAGGCCGTAGAGAAGAGGAACGTTTGGGGAGAACCTATCAACCCTTACGCTAGGGAATACCCCGACGAGTTCATTCAGACTGGAATAAGTGCCATAGACGGAATGAACTCTCTAGTAAGAGGTCAGAAGCTACCCATATTCTCCGGTTCCGGACTTCCACACAACAAGTTGGCAGCTCAAATCGCTAGGCAAGCGACCGTTAGGGGCAAGGAGGAGTCTTTCGCAGTAGTGTTCGCCGCTATAGGTATCCAATACGACGAGCTTCTGTTCTTCAAGAAAGCCTTCGAGGAGACTGGAGCCATTAGCAGGACTGCCATGTTCGTAAGCCTAGCTAACGAGCCTGCAATGATGAAGATAGTTACTCCGAGAGCCGCCCTAACCCTAGCGGAGTACTTAGCCTTCAACAAGGATATGCACGTTCTGGTCATCATCACTGACATGACCAACTACTGTGAGGCGCTAAGAGAGATCTCCGCTAGCAGAGAAGAGGTGCCCGGAAGGCAAGGATACCCGGGCTACATGTACACCGACTTGGCCACCATATACGAGAGAGCTGGAAGGGTGAAGGGTTCCAACGGCTCCATCACCCAAATGCCAATTCTCACCATGCCTAACGATGACATTACTCACCCCATCCCCGACCTAACCGGCTACATCACTGAGGGACAAATAGTGCTCTCCAGAGACTTGCACAACAAGGGTATCTATCCGCCCATTAACGTATTGATGAGCCTCTCCAGGCTGATGAGGGACGGTATAGGTAAGGGTAAGACCAGAGAGGACCACCCCGATGTGGCTAACCAGCTCTACGCAGCCTATGCTAAGGCTGTAGATCTAAGGGGACTAGCGGCGATAGTCGGTGAGGAGAGCCTCAGCGAGGTGGACAGGAAGTACTTAAGGTTCGGTGAAGCCTTCGAGAACAAGTTCCTGAGGCAAGACTACTATGAGAACAGGAGTATCGAAGAGACCTTGGACCTAGCTTGGGAGATATTAGCTATATTGCCAGAGGAAGAGCTTACCAAGATAAGGCCGGAGTACATCAAGAAGTACCACCCCAAGTACAGAGCGGCCAAGAGCTTGAAGAAGTGAGGGACCTAAGATGAGCTTTCCTGGAGCTAAGAGAGTTCTTCCCACCAAGATCAATTTAATTAGGCTCAAGCAGAGGCAAAAGGTAGTTAAGAAGATACAGAAGCTACTTGAGGATAAGAGAGATATACTTCTAATTTATCTGAGGAAGGCGATAGCAGAGTATCAGAAGTACTATGACGAGTACGCCGAACACTTGAGCAAGGCTCAAGAGTACTTGACACTGGCCTCAGTTCAAGCCGGATCCTTAGAAACCAAGCAAGAAGTGGTCTACATCCCTGAGTCCCTAAGAGTGAAGATGTTCATGAGAAGTGCGTTTGGTGTGAAGATACCTGTCGTGGAATTCGAGCTTAGTGATGTTAAGGCGAATATATCCTTAGCAAATAGCTCTCCTTACTTGGACGCTGCAGCTGAGGAGATGCAGAAGGCGTTGAAGGCCCTCACCAAGGCTGTTAATGCAGAGATGAGTATGTATAGGATAATGAATGAGTTAAGGAGAACTCAGAGGTTGATAAACGCAATAAAGTACTCAGTGTTACCAGAAATACAGAGGAATATTAAGTTCGTGAAGCAAGTGCTAGATGACAGACAGAGGGAGGAATTTATGAGATTAAAATTGATCCGTAAGAAGCTACAGAGCAGGAGGGTGGCGTAACCATGAGCGCGGAGCTACCTACCAAGGAGGAACTTCTCAACGAGATAAGGACGAAGATCGAAGCTGAGTACAGTGCCATGAAGACCAAATTAGAGAAGAGGGCTCAAGAGATTAAGCAGAATGGAAAGAAGAAGGTCGATGAGGTAGTATCTAAGGTACATTTTGGTACCAAGTAAGCGTTAGAAGTCCTTTTTATCTGGGTCAGTATCTCTCTCCCGGAGGTGCTAAGGCGTGAAGGGAAGCTTGATAACCAAGAAGGTTGCTAGAAGGCTAGTCCTATCCATGATATTCATCACCATGGTCACCGCTGCTGTAGCCTTGGCTGCCGAACCAGCTGCTGCCGCCGGTATGGCCACCGGCCTTAAGGCAGTGGGTGCCGGACTGGCCCTGCTCGGTGGTACCGTCGGTGCCGGATACGCTCTCGGCACCACCGGTGCTGCCGGTATCGCCGTTATTAGTGAAAAGCCCGAGGAGTTCGGTAGAGTACTACTATTCATCGGTATCGCCGAGACCCCGGCGATCTACGGAATCGCTATGGCAATAGTCATACTCTTCGCCATATAACAAGGGTTTTTTATATAGTGAGATCGCTAACTTGATAGTCCCGCCCCTTTACCTAACCTCCGGTGGTCTATCCTGAAGAGTTCTAAGGAGCTATTTGAGATCGCTAAGGAACTATTCCCTGGAGGAGTGAACAGTCCCATAAGGGCAGCCGTCAAACCCTACCCCTTCTATGTAAGATCTGCGGATGGTCCCTACCTTAGAACTGTTGAGGGAGAAGAGCTCATCGATTATGTTCTTGGTTATGGGCCTCTAATACTTGGTCATAGACATCCTCAAGTAAGAAAGGCTGTGGAAGAGCAACTCGAAAAGGATTGGCTCTATGGAACCCCTTATGAACTCGAGATAGAGCTAGCCAAGAAGATAATCTCACACTATCCTTCTATTGATATGATAAGGTTCGTTAACTCCGGAACTGAGGCGACTATGGCTGCTATAAGGCTGGCTAGAGGATATACTGGAAGAAAGAAGATCATCAAGTTCGATGGTTGCTATCACGGAGCCCATGATGCGGTACTCGTGAAGGCGGGAAGTGCAGTTTCCCATTATGGCTTACCTGGCTCCGCTGGTGTGCCAGAGGAGGTGAGTAAGCTAACGTTAGTGGTACCCTTTAACGACGTTGAGACCGTTGAGAAGGTAGCAAAGGAGAATCAAGACGATCTGGCCGCTATAATAGTTGAACCCGTCATGGGCAACGCTGGGGTAATACTACCTAAGGAAGGCTTCTTGAAAGAGCTAAGGAGGATAGCAGACGAAACCGGCGCCGTTCTAATCTTCGATGAAGTCATCACTGGTTATAGGCTTGGAATAGGAGGAGCGCAAGTAAGATTCAACGTCGTTCCAGACCTAACCACTCTCGGAAAGATCATAGGAGGAGGATTCCCAGTTGGAGCCCTTGGAGGCAAGAGGGAGATCATGGAGAAGCTCACTCCCACGGGTCCGGTGTTCAATGCCGGAACGTTCAACGCTCATCCGGTAACCATGGCGGCAGGTCTAGCAACGATAAAGGAATTGGAGAGAGGATATGTCTATGAGATAGCTAACAAGGCCGCTGAGAGCATCGTTAAGGTATTGGAGCAGGAGGCAGTAAGTAAGTTCGGAGGCGTTGTAAACAGCATTGCGAGCATGTTCCAATGGTTCCCTAAAGCTGAGAAGGTCGAGAACTACGCCGACGCTCAGAAGGCCGACAAGAACCTCTCCTTGAGATTACACGAGGAGTTACTGAAGAGAGGAGTGTTCATTGCACCGAGTATGTTCGAGGCTTGGTTCACCTCTGCTGCGCACACGAAGGACGTAGTAGAGAGGACAATAGAGGCCATAACTGAGGCACTCAAGGTGCTTTGAAATTGAGGATAAGAATAGCGGCCAGGGGAAGCAAACTCAGTCTTAAACAAGTGGAGATGTTCAAAGAATACGTCATGAAGTACCTAGATGTATCTTTTGACTTACTAACCGTTAAGACGTCTGGCGACAAGTTCACATTACCCTTTGAGGAATTAGCTAAGAAAGGATACGTAGGCCTCTTCGAGAAAGAGGTGAACAAGGCCGTCTTAGAGGGAAGGGCTGATGTGGCAGTACATTCCCTCAAGGACTTGAGCACGTCGATGCATCCCGACTTGGAGATAGTCCTTTTCTTACCGAGAGATCCGCCTTACGACGTCTTGGTGTCTAGAAACGGAAAAGGACTAATGGAACTAGAACCGGGATCCATAGTAGGTACCTCTTCAGCTAGGAGAAAAGCATTAATTATGAACCTTAGGCCTGACCTTAAGGTTAAGGACTTGAGAGGTAACGTGGATACGAGGTTAAGGAAGCTTAGGGAGGGCCAATATGATGCAATAATACTAGCTGAAGCAGGCCTAGTTCGACTTGGAATGCAAGAGAGCTACGAAAGGCTCGATTGGAGATATTTTCCTCCTTCTCCCGGCCAAGGTATCGTCGTAGCAGTAGCTAAGAAGGACACAGAGATCGCAAGTATGTTGAAGGAAATAAGCGATAAGAACTCTGAAATAATGGCCCGCGCTGAGAGGGCCGTGTTAAGGGCCTTTGGCGGAGGTTGTCACGTGCCCTTAGGAGCAATCTCATTCCTAAGAGATGGTATCTTAAGGATTAGAGCCACGACGCTAACTCTGAAAGGCGAATATAGAGTTGACTTAGAAGCTCTGACGGAGCCATCAGATGCTGAGAAGATCGGATATAAGCTAGGTGAAGAGTTGAAATCGGCGATGAGGTCTACGGTGGGTTCCGAGCAGTGAGGACGTTCGCTAGGGCCGAGCCCTCGGTAAGGCCAATCACAGTCATCGAATCCTCCTGACGTGCATTCCTCATTGGGAGCTCATGAACGCTACTAGGGGTAGTAGTCTCCAGAACTCCTCCTTTAGTCCTACGAGGGCCTCTTTTCCGTTTATTATTACTCCTCCCTTTGATCCACAAGATGCTATCTCTAATCCTTTACCTTCGAAACCCTCGCATTTAATGCCCTCTTCCAAGGCTATTGCTGAAGGGTGCCATCCTCTCTTTAATGAGAGGAAGCTTTCAATGCCATTCATCGAAACGATTTCAGCAACTCCTTCTCCTATCGAGAACCCAGCTCTTTTAACTATATCAAGCATTGTGTAGGGAACCTCTTTAATCTTCCAGCTTATCCTAGATCCCTTGAACCAAAAGTATTCTGTTATGATACAAGAATATTCTAATAGTTCATCGTTTTCTCCATATGTTAATAAGGAGCCCGGGTTCAAGCTCAATAATATCTTCTCGTTTCTACATACAGCTTTCACCACTACGGGTTCGTAAAGTAAGAAGGTGTCCGCTCCAGAGACTAGTGCATAGTATTTCTCTTTAAGTTGAAAGAACGCTGAGGAAGGGAGAGTTAGGAGGCCCGGCTCGCCCTTCAAAGCTCCTCCACCTCGATGAAGAAAGGAACTTCTTGAAGGTCTATTATAGGCACGCACACGGCGTTGCTGATAACGTGATCTGAATAAGATAGCTCTTCTCCTTTCTCCCCCTTCTTTAATATTAAGTACTTGCCTTTGTCCTCACAAGTAGTATAGTAGAACAGCGGTATACCGTAGTACTTGTAATAGTCTTTGAGAACGCTTAGTACTCCACAGAAATGCTTACCCTTTGCTTCGAAACGGAGTATATAAGCGCCCTTACCTAGAACCAAGTACGTGGCGACAAGTCTAGCCAGACTCTCTACGTCCTTTACCTTAATCAACTTAGCTCTTTTCAGTTCCTCCCTCTCCAAACTCCACTCCGCTAGGGAGCTCTATGGAACTATTTCATAAATGCATCCCTTTGCATCGCACTTGATCAGCGCTCTGAGGTTGCATGGACAGGTTAAGTAGAGGGTGACGCTGTTTTCGACCCTTTTCACGCCCTTCGGCTTGCAGCCGTGCTTCTCCAAGGCATCCAACATATCTCCAACTCTCACCTTGGTCTTTCTTGGAACAGCATCTGCTAAGATCTTCTCGTTGGGTACACAGAGCTCTGCTTCAAGCTCCTCAGGAGTTAACCTATGGTATCTGAAGTACGCTTGCGGCTTACACTTTGGTAAATTGGGATCGTCTATCCTTACCCTGTACTTCAAACAGAACTTAGCTATATCAGAATAGTAAATACATTCTAGGCAATTAGAAGCATCCTTCGGAAGCTTATAGCGCGGAGTTTTCACTACTATACCCCTTTCGTAGAACTCAAGAGCGGTGAAAACTTGAGCGCCCCGATAATCTCCCTTGACGAACTAACACAAGAGGACGGTGAGTTCTTGGTGAGAACTGCCAGGGAGGCCATAGAGACCTATCTAACTACAGGAAAGATCGTAGTTCCTGAAGCTCCGGAAAAGCTGAAGAAGCTGGGAGCGGCCTTCGTCACCCTCTTAACGTATCCTGAGAGACAGCTGAGGGGATGTATAGGTTACGTCGAACCAATAAAGCCTCTGATAGAGACGGTCGTGGACGTAGCTATAGCGGCGGCGACCAATGATCCCCGATTCTACCCCGTCTCGCCAGAGGAAATGGATAACATAGTTGTAGAGGTGAGCGTGCTGGGCGATCACCAACTCTTCAGACCGGCGAAGACTGTTCTCCCCTATATCGAGATCGGAAAGACGGGATTGATCATCAGAAGAGGACCGTTTTCCGGAGTACTTCTTCCCGAGGTGCCGGTAGAGTACTGCTGGGATCCGGAGACCTTCATTGCCGAAACTTGCGTCAAGGCCGGTCTAGCTCCCGACTGCTGGCTCTATGATGATACTGAGGTGATTTTGTATAGAGGAAGAACTTGGACCGAGGTAGAACCTAGAGGTAGGGTGATCGAGAGAGATCTGGTAAAGGAATACGAGGAGAGATGCCTCAAAGGAGGTTAAAAATAGCCTTTCACGGTCCTCGTGGCGGTGATCGGAAGTGCCGGTTCTATTGCAGAGCTTTGAGGAGCTAGACAAGAGGGTGCTCTCACAACCAAACAAGAACGTGGTTAGATGTAAGGTAACTAAGGGAGCCGAGAAGAGCAAGGTAAAAGTGATAACTTCCAGAAGGATGTATGTGATAATAATCCCTACCGAGAAGCTCGATGAAGTGTTAAACGCCATCAAGGAAAAAACTGGCTGTGAGAACGTGGAGATATACGAGTAACTTCAAACTTCTATTTTTAGAGTTTCCAAGGGTCTCGGTACATGTGCTTCTATTCCCGTCTCTTCTTCGACCCTCTTTGCGAACTCTAGTGCTGTGCTCTCTTCTGAGTGAACGACTATTACCTTCTTCAAGTTTTTGATAGATTTTATTATTTGAATTAACTCGCTTGCTCCGGCATGACTCGAGAAGTCAAACCACTCCAATCTGGGCTTGAATGGCTCTGAGTCGGGTTCTAACTTACCCTCTTCTATGAGCCTTCTACCCGGGGTTCCCGGCGCTTGGAACGACACCAAGAACGTAGCCGCTCTGGGGTTTCCTTGGAGCTTCCTAGCATAATATAACGAGGGTCCTCCCCTAAGCATTCCGGCCGATGCGATGATTACGCCCCTTCTCCTCCACGCGTTCTTTCGGTCATTCCAACCTCTGACTATTCTAGCGTTCTCATAGGCCCTTTCCAACAGCTCTGGGTTTCTGAGAGCGAACTTGTTTTCGCTCTGAAGAAGTAGCTCTGTAACACCTCTTACCATTCCATCTAGGTATATAGGAGCATCGATACCTCTCTCTTCGAGTATTGAGAGGACCTCTTGACTCCTCCCTACGCTGAAAGCTGGAATTAACACGGTCCCTCCTTGATCTAGAACCTCTTCTACATCGCTAACGAATAGAGCTTCGACATCTTCTCTGCGGGGATGGTCGGCCTTTCCGTAAGTTGCTTCGATAATCAATACGTCTGCCTCCAAGCCTTCTAAGTCAGCACCTCTGAGCAGCTTAGTCTCGCTCACCCTTACGTCTCCCGTGTATAACACTTTGACTCCATCAGGCATTTCCACCTTTACCATTGCACTTCCCGGGATATGACCTGCGTCGTAAAAGGTCAGAGCGGCCTCACCAGCCTCAGGTATCGAGAGCTCCCTGCGATACCTCACCAACCTCGTGCTGGAAAGAGCCTCCTTGACTTCGGTGTGACCGAAGGGTACGTAGTATCCAGAGAGCTTCAAGAAGTCGTTTAACAATATCCCCATTAGATCTCTAGTCACCCTAGTCAAGTATAATGGTCTTTTGATAGCGCTGTAGAGTAATGGTATCGCTCCGCTGTGATCTAGGTGGGCATGGCTCAGGATTATCGCATCTATGGATTTCGGCGATACGTGTTCGGGAAGTATAGGTCTGTCCTCTTCATCGAAGCTCACTCCGTAATCTAACAATAGCTTCGCCTTACTGTCCTTTACCAAGTAGGCAGCTCTACCTACCTCTCTCGCACCTCCCAAAAACGTTATCTCAACCGATGCCATGATTACACACCACCATGCTTATCTATACCCGCTCAGGGTGTCAGAAAGGAGCAATATAAGGGGAGACGCTAATCGCTATACTCTCCTGCACCTCTAAATATGCTAAAGATCCGAACGCCCTATCTCCATTAAATCCTCCCACTCCCACTTACCCTCGGTGTATTCAAGATGCTTCCCTTCGGGTTTGGAGGAAAATCCTTAGAAAAGATGTTGAAGAAGGCTGGGATAAAGATGTATGAAATTGCAGACGCTAGGAGGGTAATCATTGAAACTGATGAGGAGAAGATAATTATTGAGGACCCCAAGGTAATAGAAATTGAAATACCAGGAAATCCTAAGGCATACCAAGTGGTTGCCCCTGAGGTTAAGGTGGTGAAGAAGGAGGAGGAAGAGAAGAAGGAGGTTGAGGTGGAAATAAGTGAAGAAGACATCAAGTTAGTAGCGGAGGAAACCGGTTGTAGCGAGGAGGAAGCCAGGAAAGCCTTGGAGGAAACCAAAGGAGACATAGCTGAAGCCATAGTTAAGCTTCAAGAGAAGGGATGTTAACGGGAATCGAGAGAGCGGAGGGCATCTATTAAGTCAGACACGCTATCCGCGAGAGAAACTATCACCGGGATTCCCTCTTTTTCAGCTATTCTGACGCTCAACCTGTCTAGCATTACGGGTTTGTGAAGGACAACTAAGCTGGGCTTCCAGTAAGAAACTCTTATTGCTACCATTGGTGGCCTTCCCGTACCAACCCTCGTGAAGACGACGACTTTCTTGTACGACATCCCCATTAGCACAGTGAAATCCTTAGCGTCCAATTCCTCTATCGTTTTCAAACTATCCATTACCAAATAACCATAAACGGTTTCTGTGGGTTTGAAGGTAGAGTTTAGCAAATACCCCTTAGTCGCCGTCAGGATCTCTTCAAAGGTTACAGCCCTTTTGTACTCCCAAAGGTCGATCGCTTGCGCGCTTATACCGAAGAACCTTTGGGCCAAAAGTCTCGTTACCCTCCATCCTCTCATGTGGTCTATTTCAAGAAGTGCGTTAACGTACCTCTTGATAAACTTGCTTCCCGGGACTCTCTTTCCCTTTTCGTAATCGCTTATGACGCTTGGAGCGACACTCATTACCTTAGAGACCTCAGTTTGAGTGACTTCGAATATTTCCCTCCATTTCTTCATCGCTCTTCCGGGTTCGTCGGCTAAGGCGATCTCACCGGCTATACGCTTTGCCACTTCTTGGATGACAAAGGGTGGGAGCAACGTATATGGACCCTGAGGAGGGGAGGAAGGGCTATTTAATGAATGGTGGGCCCGCCGGGATTTGAACCCGGGGCCACGGGGACCCGAGTCGGGCGCCGACCCAAGAAGCGGGGTGGCGGCGTACCCCGCATCCTAGTCCAAGCTAGACGACGGGCCCAGCCGTGGGTTGCACGCTCCAGATACCTTAAAAGTATTGTGCGCAGGAAAGGTCTCGGTAATCCGATGAAAGTTAAGGTACTGGTGCTTAGCGGAGGAGATGATGTCTTTAAGGGCCTTAAAAGGATAGATAAAGATAGTATCTATAAGGCTCTAGAAGAAGGAAGTGTGATAGTGGTTGGCGAGGCGGATGAAATAGTATCATTTGTTAATGAATTAAACAGTCCTTATTGGCATCGCTTGTTTCTCTGTCCGATAGGATGTAACGAGGCTCTGATCGAAGCCCTGGCGAAAAGCGCTGAAGATTGGAAATATGATTATTCAGTTCAGCTAAAACCGGCGAAAATCGCCAAGGAGAAGGTGAATAGAAAGGAATTCTTGAGAGAGCTCTTCAAGGTTGTCGTAAGAGGCGGGGTTATTCCGCTTCCATCCCACTACATATCGGCTAGATGCGCTTCTCCTTATTGTATGGAATGTAAGTCCGTATGTCCTACGAATGCTGTAATCTTGAAGGATAGGCACGTCATAGTAGATCCCGACAAGTGTACGGGTTGTGGCAAGTGCGTGCTCGCCTGCCCCACTCGATCTCTTTACATGCCGGGCCTTGATGAAAGAACCGTAGTCAAGGCTCTAAAGGTCTACGGTGAAAGTATCAGCAAAGTTGTCTTTGTGAAGAAGGATATGCTAAAAAGAGAACATCTGAATCCAACTTGGTTGACCTTATTATGGTTAGAAAGAGATGAGGTATTAGAGAAGTACATAAGGAGAAGCCTCAGAAAAGAGACATGCTTTAATGATGAATGCTATTCTCCTGAAGAAATCGAAGCGGAGGATTGCAAGCTCTTAAACGAACTGTTCTCGATAGATGAATACTTGTATGAATTAATTAAGTTTGGCGTGTTTGAGAGGAGATATCTCGTTGAAATTGATCAAGATCTATGTACCCTGTGCTCCGAGTGTGTGAGGGCATGTCCTACGGGAGCATTAGAGGAGACTTACCTAGCTATTGATCAGAAAGCAATAGCGTTCAACCCGTTCTCATGCGTGGGTTGTCAAGCTTGCGCGAGGGCATGTCCTCCCGAAAGGGAGATTATGAAATTGAAGATACCAATTCATGTTATACAAGTCAAAGAGACGAAGGAGATCAATTGTGAAAAGATGACGCTAGTAGTAGAGGGACAGAAAGGCTTCAAGTGTTTCCTTTGTGGAAGGAACATTATCGTACCAGAAAGTAACTATATGAACCTTTACAATTCAATAAATATCTTGGTAAACAACTACGTAAAACAAGGACTAAAAGAGGAAGAGATAATAGAGAAACTTTTCGATGTCTTGAGTTTATCAATAAGCGAGGTTCTGTGTGAAGATTGTAAGAGAAACTTAGCTATGGCGTTGAAGAAGATGAGCGAGGCGGGGAAGCACGTTGCCCTTGAGAGGCTCGTGTTGAAGCTGCTGGTGTTGTACTTATCGTGTCTTCAGAGGAAGCGTAACCTCTTTCCGCAAGATATACTGGAAAATGAGAACGTGAGGAAGCTCTTCAAGTTGGAATGGGTAAGGGATCCTTGCGAGGAATGGGAAAATGTGAGAAGGGTGATAGACCTCAAGAGGCTAGGGTAAAGCCCCAAGGTACCCTAGTTACGAGAGAGTTTTACGGGCTTCCTCCACCCAATCGTGGAGATAAGTAATGGCTGGAATAGCAGCGGTGCTGGCCTTCGATCCAGCATGGAACGTCGCCAGATTCAACTACTATTCTCTCCTAGCCCTTCAACACAGGGGACAAGAAGAGGCGTGTATGTTCATATCTGATGGAAGCAGGATAGAATGGGTTTGTGGCAAAGGTTTTGTCGATGAAGTCTTACCTCAAGCCACCAAGATAAGCGGATGGGCCGCCATCGGAGGAGTCTGGAGCGAGTCCCCTGGTTATCATGGCTTTGCTGAAGGTGATGGAGAAGTAGCCGTAGTGATCGATGGAAAATTGTTCAGCAAGACACCCGAAGAGCTAGCCAAGGAGATATTGAAGGCTAAAGCTGAAGGTCTTGAAGGAATAGAAATAGCAAAGAAGGTGTTTCCCAAGTTCTCCGGTACTTATTCAGCCCTAGCTCTAACATCGGATGGAGAAATACTAGCTTATCGCTCCCCTCCTGCCGTAAGGCCTCTCCAACTTGGCGGATTCGGATTCGATATGGCTGTGTTCGCTTCAGAGAGTGTGGCGTTTGACGTCATCGGTGCCGATCTAAAGAAAGACCTTGAGGTAGGGGAGGCATTTTACGTAAGTCAACTACTGATGGAGCACGAGGTTCTGATTAAGGCAAAGAAGAAACTATGTGTATTTGAGTATATCTACAACGCTAGGCCAGATTCTGTGATAGATGGAATCGAAGTTTATGAGGTAAGGGAGAGGCTAGGAAAGAGACTCGCTGAACTCTATCCTAGAGATGTGGACACTGTGGTAGGGGTCCCAGAAACCGCCATTCCGTTCGCCATAGGTTACAGCAAGACCTCCGGTAAGGACTATCGCTTAGGCTTCGTTCCTACGGGAAGGAAGGCCAGAACCGCTATTAGGCCCGATCTAATGGAGAGAGTTATAGGCGTACAGTTGAAGCTCAATCCTATAAGATCAACCTTCAGAAAGAAGAGAGTATTAATAATAGATGATAGCGTAGTGAGAGGACTCACGTTGAAGACCGTTATTCAGACGCTGAAGAACAGAGTGGGCGTAGTTTCCATAGACGTTCTTATAGGTAGCCCTAAGATAGTAGCCCCTTGTCACTACGGCGTCGAGGTACCGCCAACGGACCAACTAATAGCGGCGAAGATGAGCGATGAGGAGATAGCGAAGTACATTGGAGCGAGAAGCATAGCATGGTTGCCCGTTGAAGAACTGCCCAAGATAGTGGGGGTTCCGGAGGAAGAACTATGTATGGCTTGCTTCACAGGTAAGTATCCCGTGGAAAACAAATAAGGGACTGAGCGCGTTCGCTTTACGGTGCTATCGTGAAAGGAAAGAAGAATAACAATGTGAAGTTTCTAATACTCTCGTTCTCCATGTTCGTACTGTTCGCGGCCGTAGGACTCTACGCTACCTCCAGTTCCTCCTACTTGGACATCTCAGAGCTTCTCCATAAGAGACCCGGCGTCTACATGGTCAGGGGAATAGTCGACTCATGGAAGGTCGAGGGAAATAACCTCGTAGTAGTACTTAAGGGCAAGGATGGTAGCAAGGTCTTAGCATATGTGCCGATAAGCTATATAGAGAGAAAGTATGGACCACTAAACCAAGTGATAATAAACAAAGGAGGCGAAATGGTAGTTAAGGGTTATTGGAACGGCAAGACCTTCGAAGTCAGTGACATTCTGAAGGGTTGTCATAGCGCATATCAGCAGCCCACCGCCAGCACCTAAACAGGGAAGTTACACATTGAGGTCGTTTCTTAGCTTAGTACTCAAGGACGTAAAGGAGGAGACGAGGAGGCCTCATGAACCTCTAGCGCTGGCATCCTTGGCAGCAGCCTTTGCCCTTCCAATATCATACCTAATTTCTGGACCGGGTACAACGGTCAACGGAATTGTTGAAGCATCAAACCTAGTAGTTATAGGACAAATAGCCTTGACCATTTTAATAACATCACTTCTCGGATTCCTATTAATTATAAGGGAGGCCGAGAGAGGAACCATTTACGCTCTAAAGTTGGCACCCATAACTCCCGAGGTAATGTTCCTCTCCAAAGTATTAGTGATATTCATATTCATGGTTCCTCTAAGCTTAGTTTACTTGTTCGTCACGAGCTTCTTAGGTGCTATGAGCTTTGTAACCTTAAATTACTTGGTATACATCTTATCGCTGAGTCTCTATATGTCCGCATTAGGCTCATTGGTTTCGTTCATGATAATATATACGGACGTGGGTACCTTGCTCGCCTCTGTAGCGATAGCTGCCCTCTCAGCACCTTACTTGTTTAGCACCGCTCCTACTGCTGTTGATTGTATAGTAGGGTCTCCTTCTCTGGGCTTCGTGTACCCATCCGTAGCGTTCCTCGTATTAGCGACCTTGTTAGGTAAATTCCTAATAGAACTATGATTTGGTATATATTGCTAATATAGTTCAATTCACTTAATCATGCAGAAATCCGTAGCTCTTTTATCAATAGACCCCGCCCCCATCTGGGGGTGTACACAAAAGTGGAGGCTACTGTTCATCCGGTCCAACCAACGCACGCCGTCCAGCCCGCTCCGATGGAGCTAGCGATAGCCTCGTTAGTACCCATAGCGATACCCTTGATAATGAGCATAGTTGTTCTTACTAGCCCTCTTTACAAGAAGTTCAAATATAAACCATCTTGGGCAGGCAATAGGGATGACTGGTGGGAGTGGAGCTTAGCAGTAATAACGGGCGGAATAGTAGTTCTCTCCTCCTTCGTTCTCGTAAGCTATGGATTCGGGCATTCATACTTAGCTAAATTCTACGATTGGTATCCCCTCCCCGGTAGCGACAATTACTTCGCATTGTACATAGATACAATTTCGTCAGTAATGGCTTTAGTCGTATCCATAATCACCTTCTTGGACCTTGTGTACAGCTGGGAGTACATGGCTGGTGCTAGAGGTCCTAATAGGTACTATAGTGAAATGCTTCTCTTCCTCGCAGCCATGGAAGGTATAGTGTTGTCAGCCAATATAATACTGATACTGTTGTTCTGGGAGCTGGTGGGAGCAGCCTCCTTCTTGCTAATATCCTATTACTGGTATGATCCAAAGATAGGACCCAATGCAGTTAGAGCTGGTAGGAAGGCTATTCTTGTAACTAGAATAGCAGATCTGTTCTTCCTAGCTGGAGTTGGTGCCTTAGTGGCTCTCGCTGGTACGGGTAACTTCTTACACTTAGCCAATGACGTTTATCTAATCCATAACAAGTGGCTCGGAGCGGTAGCCCTAACTGCTATACTCTTTGGCATAACCATAGGCGCCCTCGGAAAGAGCGCTCAGATACCCTTCTGGCCTTGGCTATCAGATGCCATGGAAGGACCGACTACCGTCTCGGCGGTCCTTCACTCGGCAACGATGGTCGCAGCAGGTGCTTACCTAATAGCTAGGTTATTCCCATTGTACGACATGTATATAATGTATAACCTAACGTTGATGGACTTCATTGCCGTTATCGGTGCTATAACGGCCTTCGTTGCCGGACTCTTCGGAGCGGCGGCTAGGGACATAAAGAAGGTCATCGCGTTCTCAACGATGAGCCAACTAGGCTACATGTTCTCAGCTCTAGGACTAGGGAGCTTACTAGCCGGAGCTGCTCACCTCTACATCCACGCATTCTTCAAGGCACTACTCTTCCTTGGAGCCGGTGCAGTAATCCATTCCCTAGAGCACATCCTTCACGATCCCTACGAGGCCAGAGACATGTTCAACATGGGTGGACTCTGGAAGTACATGAAAATAACGTTCGTGACAACTCTGATAGCCCTACTGAGCCTAGTCGGGATACCTCCCTTTGCCGGTTGGTGGTCGAAGGAGCTAATAATCGAAAGTGCGGTCACCAGCCCAGTCCCCCATGCCTTGATAGCCGGCGTATTGCTAACTCTCGCCGCGGGCCTTACTGGATTCTATAGTGGAAGGTTGCTCTACTTAACGTTCTTTGGTAGAGAGAGATGGAAGGAAAAGCATCCAGAGGCACACGTTCATGAAGCCGGTCCTGCGATGAGGTTCGCTCTAGTGGCAATGGCGCTGATAGTGTTAATCTCTGGTCCAACTATAGTGCTTAATCTAGAACAAGTCATACACGTAACTCATGAAGTGCATAGAGAATTACCGATAAGCCTCGGGAACACCGCTCTCACCTTAGCGATAATAGGTTTCCTATTACCAATCGCGTACTATGGAACTTTAGGAGTGGCGGAGAGGAGAGGAATACTCCACAAGCTTTGGTATCCGTTCTATAAGGAGTTCTGGTTCCACGAGTTCTTCCACGGCATAGCGAGGTTCTGGATAAGGGCAGTAGCGGGCTTTACGGATATGGTAGAGAAAGCCTATACTAAGTTCTTGGTTACCACGGCGTTTGCTATAGGAAGGACTTACGCTTGGGTTTGGGCTCTGAGCGTTAGACTAGCTGATGAAGAGTATTGGGACGTAAAGGTAATAGATGGTTTTGGTCGTCTAACCGCAAGACTTGGAAGAGCTCTCTGGAGACTTCAATCAGGGGATATAAACCTATACCTCGCATTAGCGGTGGCTGGATTCGCCGTGTTGATGTTCATCACACTAATACTGGTCGTAGGAGTGGGGTGGTAAGCCATGTGTAACGTACTACTATCAATAATCTTGGCGGCTATAGGTTCCGTCGCTGTGCTATTAGTAAACGAGAAGAGGGCAAAGCACTTAGCAATGATACTTACTATAATAATAGCGTTGTTATTAGCACAACCGATAATAGAAGGCGTAAGTAAGCCTTACACTGAGAATTACGTTTTACCCGGACTTCACGCTATCGGTGCTGACTTCCAGATTAGAGTAGATGCGCTCTCCGCACTCTTCTTAGCGATAACCGGCCTGGTCTTCATAGCAGTTGCTTGGGCAGCTAGCTGGGAGATCGAGGATAGGCCCAAGCTATACTTGGCGCTGATGCTAGCTTCGGAAGCCGCTCTAATAGGGGTCTTCAGCGCTTGGAACCTCTTCTGGTTCTACTTGTTCTGGGAGTTCACGCTGCTGCCAATGTTCGTACATATACTCTACTGGGGAGGCGAGAGGAGAGTCTACGCCGCCTACAAGTTCTTCGTTTATACACAAATAGGAGGTCTGATGCTACTAGTGGCCATAGCCCTCGGCTGGCTCTACGGAGCTCACAGCTTCAACTTAACGGACTTCGCCGCCGGAATTACCGTGGCCCCCGACTGGGTCAAGGCTGCCTTCGCTTGGTTAACGTTAATAGCGTTCTTCATCAAGATGCCGGTACCTCCATTCCACACTTGGCTTCCAGCAGCACACGTCGAGGCACCCAGTCCAAGCTCGGTAATACTGGCATCATTGATGCTAAAGATGGGAGGTTACGCATTCATAAGAATAACTCTAGGAATGGTGCCATACATGCTCAGCATGTATCTACCCTTCATAGGAATGTGGGCAGCTCTGGCGGCTGCTTACGCCGCCACTGTAGCTATAGCGCAAGAAGACTTCAAGAGAGTTGTAGCGTACACCAGTATAAGCCACATGAGCATGTCTACAATAGGAGCCGCTATCTGGGCGATGGGAATGGGTAACGCCTCCTACTTAGGCTTCGTGGGAGCAGTATTCGAGATGATATCCCACAGCTTCGTCGTAGGGGCTCTGTTCTTGCTGAGCGGAGTGATAAAGCACTATGCCCATACTAGGAGGATACCCAGCATAAGAGGTCTAGCATTCGTGGTGCCGATACTAAGCTCTGTCATAATGATCGCAATATTCGCCGGCTTCGGATTACCGGGAACCTCCGGCTATCCCGCCGAGCTAAGCCTAGTTGCCTCTGCTGCTGGAATGGCTAAGGTAACTAGTGCTGGTGTGATAGTGTTAGCATTCCTACTGTTGGCTATAGCCACCGTGACCGGCTACTTAGTGTGGGATGCTCAGAGAATGCTGTTCACTAAGCCACCGATAAAGATAAGCGAAGTTAAGTTCTATCATATAGGTCCTATACTGTATCTACTGGCCATAAGCATTATCATAGGTGTGCTACCGTTCCTAGTGATGGGACCGCTTAAGATAGCTGTCACTCAAACACCAATCAACTTAGCTGGGGTGATAGGATGATAGAGACGGGAGCACTTCTCTTTACCGCAGTAGCGACTGCCATGGTTGTCGGTGCCCTAATAGAAGGAGGTTCGCTGATCCTGAACAAGCTTCTCGAGGATAAGACGCCGGACCACCCGGACAAGTATGAGACCTACGAGTGTGGAGAGCTAACCATAGGCGACCCCACTAAGGTCAAGTACACTATAAACTTCTACCCTTACCTAGTGGCCTTCCTCGTAGCTGAGGTCGCCGGCGTGATAGCTCTGGTAAGCGCGGCGAGTCCCAATTGGAACGCTTTGATAGGCGTTGGTATGATGTTCTTCGCTTTACTGGTAGGAATAGCTTGGATGAGAAAGATAGGAGTAATGACGTGGATGAGGTGAGAGGAATGGTGTTTAGAAACGTTAACAGGCCCGATTTGAAGAAGATAAAGCCCGTTGGAGAGGCCGTCAAGTGGGCTAGAAGAAACAGCCTTTGGTTACTTCACTTAGGAATAATGTGTTGTGCCATAGAGATGATGCAAGCGGGTTTCGCCTTCCATGACTTCGAGAGAATAGGAGTGCTGGCAAGAGCTACGCCTAGGCAAGTAGACGTGATACTGGTCAACGGTCCTGTGAATAGGAAAATAGCCGAGAGGCTTAGAAGGTTGTTCATGCAGACTCCAGGGCCCAGGTTCGTAGTCGTTATGGGTGAATGTGCGATAAACGGCGGTCCTTGGTGGGAAAGCGAGTACGTGCTCTCCGGAATACATGAGCTCATGGAAAGTTTACCAGAGGAAATAAGGAAGCAGACCTATGTCGTGAACCTAGCTGGATGTCCTCCGAGACCAGAGGGATTGATAAGGGCTATATTGAAGATGGAGGAGCTGATAGAACAGAAGGATCTGAGGAATGTAAGGTTGACCAAATATCCTACGGCTGACGAGGAGGGAAGTAAGAAGAAAGTTGTCGATCCCATGCTGAGATACATCTATGAAAATAGAAAGAAGGGAGAGGTGAAAAAATGAAGTTTGTTGGAGAACTAGAAAGGAAGGAGTGGAGTAATCTAACGTACGTTGAGGTGGAGCCTAACACTTGGTACGAGAACGCCTCAAGACTGCTGGATTCCGGGTACTTGTATCCTCAGATGCTGACTGCCATAGACTGGCCCGCCGAGAAGAAGATACAGGTGTTGTTCGTTACTCATAGGTTCAAGGACTCTCATACTGTAGCTATGAGCACTAAGATAGACAGAGAAAACAGAGAGTTGCCAACCCTCACCGACCTATATCCTGGCATCGAATGGCAAGAGAACGAAGCATATGAGATGTTCGGAATAGACTTCGTCGGTCATCCGGACTATAAGAGATGGGGCAGAATCAGGAAGATATTGCTTAGCGAGGATCCCAGGCTCTTCCCTAAGGACAGATATCCACTACTCAAGGACTCTGGGGGTTACAAGAACTTACCCAAGGTCAATTGGAATGAGATAGAGGGAACCGATAGAGAGAAGGAAGGTCTGAGAGACGACCTCGTCTACGTCTACGTAGGACCCCAGCACCCCGCTACCCACGGACCCGTGGGCTTCTTGTTAGGCCTTCGCGGAGAAATAGTTGAAGACGTCATTCCTAGGTTAGGATACGTACACAGAGGTGTTGAGTGGATCTTCGAGCAAAAGGAGTATAGCAAGATAATACCGCTCTTGGACAGACAATGTTACGTAGACGGAATAGGATGGGAAATACCTTACGTTCTAGCAGTAGAGGAAATCATGAACGTGAAGGTTGATGAAAGGGCCAACTTGTTAAGGATACTTGCGGCGGAGCTGAGCAGGATACAGTCCCATATACTCTACATTGGTTCCTTCCTCGAGAACATAAATCACCTAACCGGCTTCGCTTGGACGGTCAGGGACAGAGAAGTATTCATAAACCTATTAGAGATGCTGACCGGACAGAGAATGACCTTTAACTACCTTAGAATAGGCGGCGTAGCTAGAGATTTACCACAAGGCTTTAGGGATCTCACGGAGAAAGTCATTGCAAAGTTCGATAAACACCTAGATAAGCTGATAGACATAAGTTTGGTCAATCCAACAGTAGCAATAAGGGCGGATGGGGTAGCCCCGGTAAGCGCCGAGGACGCAATAAAGTACGGCTGGACTGGACCTAACCTTAGGGCTTCCGGCGTAGCGTGGGATTACAGGATAAACAAGCCGTACATGGGTTATGATAGTGTAGACTTTGAGGGTGCCATAGGAAATAAGGGCGATATCTTAGACAGGATGCTAGTGAGGTTCGAGGAGATAAGACAAAGCTTGAACATCGTGAGGCAAGTACTGAAGAGCTTAACTACCAGAGGAGACCTCGGAAAACATTACAAGAGGGCTCCGCCATTCCCGAGGCAGTCCGGCATAGCCTACGGAATACACGAAAGCGCAAGGGGAGAGAACGGCGTGCTTGTAGTAGCGAATCCCAAGGATCCCAGAGCGAGGATGAAGCCTTGGAGGGTTCACATGAGGTCTCCCGTATTCATACACACTATGAGCCTGAAGTACTTGGGAAGGGGCTTACTTCTCCAAGACTTCCTGGCGAACTACATCTCACTGGACACTTGTGTAGCCGAAATGGATAGGTGAGTTTTTTCAAATCATCTCGAACTCAAATTAATCCTCCCACCTTAGGACAAGACGAAGAGGGTTGGAGGAAGAGCTAAGAGATCTGGAGGAGTTAGCCGTTCTGCTTTCGCTCCCCGGTACGGCACTACTCGTCTTGCTACCGCTTTACATTAAGACATTAGGAGGAGGGAGCGAACTCATCGGTATAGCTAGTAGCGTGGGTCCCATAACCTTCGCGCTAGTGAGGCTCGTGGGAGGGGCGGCTACCGACGTCTTCGGAAGGAAGAAAACCTTTATCTTTGGATTATTACTTTATGCTCTTGGACTCCTCCTCTTAGCCTTAGCTCCTAACGCGGATGCTGTCACCCTCGGAGGCTCGCTCACCGGAGCTGGAGCAATGATAGCGATGACGTCTGCTATAGTGATAGTAGCTGACATCGCAGCCTTCGCTGAAGTTTATGGAAGATTGGCCAGCAAGATGGCGCTTGGAGGAGTCCTCGGATCGATAATTCCCTTTGCAGCCTTATACTTTCTCCCTGAAATAGACGCCTTCAGAGCGACCTTCTTGATATATTTTCTTATATCCTTGTATGCTACGAAAAAATCATTTGAATTAAAGGAAACAATGCCTAAGCATTCGAAATTAATCTTTGAGTGGTCTTTGGAATGGCTCATCGCTACGCTGGTAGGATCTTTGGCATCCCTTGCATCCGGAATAGTTACGCCTTTCTACCCTGTCTATATTGCTAGTAAGTTTAAACTTGGAGCAATAGACGTAATGTTAAGTTATGCTCCCTCAGCTGTGGCGGCTATAACTTCACCAAGAATTTCCGGTTTGCTCAATCCTACCACTAGCCTCGTTCTCTTCAACTTGATAGGCGTTCTGGGCTCCTCTGCCATAGTATTAGGAGGGCTGGCAGTAGCGGCAATAGGTCTGGCACTAGTCGTTGGTGCAGTAGGAGGAGCGGCAGTAGCTCAAGATACCTTGGTGGCGAAGGGATGTAGGCACTCGTGTGGATTTATGATAGGACTCTATGCTTCAATCACTCAGCTCTTCATGGGATTGGGGTCGCTCTTTGGAGGTATGATGTACTCGAAGAATCCTCAGCTAGTCTTCCTAGTAGCGGCGTTATCATTTATGGGAGCGACGTTGGTAAGCTTCTTCTTCCTACTTATAATTAGAGAAGAAAGAGGGCGAAACATTTAAAGCTCGATTCGTTCTGCTAACCCGAACCAGCGGATCGGTGGGAGCGGTGCCTACCCTAGGCGAAGTGATTGCGGAGGTCCAAAGGAACTTAGCTGAGTTATTATCCAGGCTGAGGAGGAAGGAGAGCGCTGCGGACGTCCTAGCAAGGGTGAGGAAGAGCACCCGAAGGGAACCCCTTCCCGAAAGAGAGGGACTAGGTGGAGGAGGCAGGATTTTCAGAAGCCTAATACCAGCAGAAAGGCTAGTCGACTTCTACTCAGTCAAGCCTCCCTACAGCTACGTGCTCGTGTACATCGACGAAGAAGAAAGGATAAGGTACCACGTGATAGAGCCTATCTTGACCCGTAGGGAGTTAGCTGGTCTAATCAAACTCAAATCAATATTGTATCAAGAATTCCACGCTAAAGGAGAAATACTAAAGCAATCCGTGAAGGATCCACTTGAAGCTGGAAAGCTAATCGCTCAAACCGTGAGGAGAATTGCGAGAGACTACGGTCTCAAGCTTCCCGTTCTAAGCATTGAGAAGCTTACGTATTATGTAGTTAGAGATACCGTAGGTTACGGACCCCTAGATGCCATTATTCACGATCCTGCGATAGAGGACATCTTCTGTGACGGCACCGCTCTCCCGATCTACGTATGGCACCAAAGGTATGAGTGGTTGAGGAGTAACGTGGTCTTCATTGATGAAGACGAACTCATGAGATATGTTAGAAAGCTAGCGGTTAGGGCTGGCAAGGAGCTGAGCTACGCCCAGCCGCTATTGGATGGAGCCATACCCCCGTGGAAGTACAGGCTCCACGCCACCCACCCAGTCATTACATACAGGGGCCCCTCGTTTACCATAAGGAAGTTCAGAGAGAATCCCTTCACTCTACCAGAGCTCGTAAGGTTGGGTACGATTTCTCCTGAAATAGCAGCCTACTTCTGGATACTAGTAGATTCCATCAACTCGGCCTTGATAGTAGGAGCAATGGCGTCCGGAAAGACCACAATGCTAAATGCTATCGCAATGATGATACCTCCGGAGAGCAAGATAGTAACGGCAGAGGATACACCCGAGATAAGGCTCCCTCACGAGAACTGGGTAGCAATGGTGACTAGGCCCTCCACGGAGCCCGGAGTAGCGGACATCACTCTATACGACCTACTGAAGTCTGCCCTAAGACAAAGGCCGGAGTTCATCATCGTAGGAGAGATAAGAGGTTCCGAGGCATTCACGTTCTTCCAAGCGGTGTCGGTAGGACACGGTGGCTTAGGAACGGTCCACGGTGAAACTGTGGACGCGGCAATAAAGAGGCTGATAACCAAGCCAATGGATGTGCCCAAGGGTCTGATACCGGCAGTCAAGGTATTCGCGTTGAACGCTAGAGTGAAGTATGGAGGAAAGATAGTCAGAAGGACACTAGAGGTCAGAGAGATCATCGGGATGGACGAGAGGGGAGAGTTGATCATGAGCACAGCCTTCAAGTGGGATCCAGAGACGGATACTTGGGAGGAGGCTCAGCACTTATACCTTATCGAGAACGCCGCCGAGAAGATGCTCCAAGACTACCACCAAGTATATACTGAAATGAAGAGAAGAGCTCTCATTATGAAATGGATGGCTTGGAGGGAGAAGACGAGCGTTAGGGACGTAATGGATATGGTAAGGAGGTACAGGAGGAACCCGAACGTGGTCTTCACTCAAGTAGCCTCGGAGCTTAGGGTATCCGGCCTCATGGAGGAGGTGGCTTTACTATGAGCACCCGTGTGGTGCTCGAGGAAATTATGAAGAAATATACGAAAAAGCAGAAGGCAGAACTCCAAAGAACAAGCTCTCTCTTCTATCTGCTCTACAGGATATCAAAGGACTTGGGCCTACAAAAGCATTTGGAGCAAGCGTTCAAGTCTATGGAGAAGTACATACTTGGCTCTCAGCTAAAGGTCTCCTACCCCGTTTACGTAGCCGTGATGGCCCTCCTTCCCCTATTCATTGCGCCTCTGATTGCATTGACTGTATTCGTGATCACGTTCTATGTATTATATATGCCTCCGCTTCTTTCAATAGTCTTTACGATAGTATCTTTCATCCTAGGATACGCGATAATATTCATGCTCCTTTACTTAGTACCAATAATGATGTTTAGCTCAAGGGCTCCTATACTTGAGAAAAGCCTAGTGGTTCTTTACGCCTACCTAGCAGCGCTCGGAGTATCGGGAGCCAGCTATACTGAGGCCTTGAGGAAGCTCTGGGAGAAGAGCGAGACCCTAGGAGCGGAGCCAGAGCTAACGGAGGTGGTGAAGAGAGTCTACATACTCGGCGAAGATGTCGTCGAGGTCCTCAAAGAAGTGGCCGAAATAGCTCCACAAAGAGACTTCGGAAACTTCCTCCGAGGACTGGCTAACGTAATAGAATCAGGTGCCGGACTGGAGAACTTCGCAGAGGTAGGCTTCGAAACAGCGCTAGCTAACATGCAAGCCAAGATGAAGGAAGCCATGGGTGCTCTAGAGATAATGAGCGAGATGTACGTTACTGGAGCTGCGGTGATGCCAATACTAGCCTTATCCTTCGCCGTGGTCCTAGCCACAATGGGTCCTTCAGCGAAGATGTTCGGTTTAACACTCCCAGTACCCCCCGCAACCTTGGCTGGTCTGATGGCGTTCTTCGGAATACCCCTTCTCTCGATCTTCGCTATACTGATGGTAGATGGCACTCTAAGCAAGATAAGGGGGTGGTAAACGATGGTGAAGATGGAGAAGTATGAAATAGCTTTGATGGTTTCGACACCAATACTTGGAATATTAGTAATGATACTACTCTACCAGCCTCCTGGAACTAAGGTCTTTGAGGCACTTCCCAGAGTATACTTACCCTATGCCCCCCAGACCTTGAGGGCAGTTGCAATAGGCTTAATCGTAATGCTCTCTGGGCCCGCGTTTGGCTACTACTCCTACATGAGGAGGATAGAGAGCATAATCAATAACACGCCTTTGATGTTGCAAGACATAGCGGTCGCCGTAAGAAGCGGTACGAAGGTCTATGCTTCCTTTGTAGAGATCAGCGATAGAGACTACGGGGCCCTCACTCCCTATGTAAGGAGAATAGCTTCCTTGATATACTTACTTGGTCTAGACATGCTAGATGCCTTGAAGTTGGTGATAACTGAACTACCAAGGGAGACCAGGAAGTACTTCTACTTCATTGAGGAGGCCTATGAGAGTGGAGGAAGAGCCATCGAAGTGCTGGATAAGGCATCTGAGCTGGCCAGGAGGATTAGGGAATTCGAGGAGGAAAGGGAAAAAACACTAAAGACACAAGGTTTCATAATTATATTTAGCGTATTAATATTTGTAGCCACAGCGGCTATTCTGTATTACCTATCAGTACAGATGTATGCCTCCTCTGTGGAAGTCAACAAGAAGCTAGGTAAGGAACAGCTTCAACCCATAGATCCATTGGAAGTGTTAGGCTACATATTCTACATGTCGATCTCCTTGTCGATATTTGCGGGCATAGCTACTGGAAAAATAGTCAAGGGAACCACAGCTGCCGGACTCTTCTATGCGACGATGGTGTTGATGTTGAGCTTAGCGATAGTGTTGCTGCTGCCGTATGTAATACCTCCATACCCGAAGCACGTGAACGTACAAGGAACCAATCCTCTGGCGAAGACGGGTGCGTAAGCTCGCGGGAATTAGTACCGTTTTAAGGATAGATCTCAGCACCTCCTAAGGGATCCGATCGTGAAGAAAATAAGGAGCGGTCTAACACTCCAAGACGCTCTATATATCGCAATGATAATATGGGTGGGGCTGAGCATACTCGCTCTCCTCTATGACTTAGTGATAGTTGGCATCAACCTACTTCACGGAAACTATAACGTGACCATACCTCTAAAGGTAGGACTTACTATACCGACCGCTTAATGCTTTTTTAAAGGAGCTGGGTACCCGAGGTAGGTCCCCGGACATGGAGTTACCCAGGAAATGGTATAACATATTGCCAGACCTGCCCAAGCCTCTGCCTCCTTTGAGAGACCCTAGAGGAGCGGAGGACGAATTCTCTAGAATAGAATTACTCCTCAAGGTTCTGCCTCAGAAGCTCATCTGGCAAGAGAACACCGTCGAGAGATGGGTGCCGATACCCGACGAAGTACTAGAAGCTTACAAGGAGATAGGGAGGCCCACACCTCTTTATAGAGCTAGAAGACTTGAGAAGCTCTTGGACACTCCAGCAAGGATATACTTCAAGTACGAAGGCGCTACCCCTACCGGAAGCCACAAGATAAACACTGCAATTCCTCAAGCCTACTATGCCAAGGAGGAAGGCGTCGAAGGCCTCACTACGGAGACCGGAGCTGGGCAATGGGGTACTGCCTTGGCCTTAGCGGGAGCTATGTATGAGATGCCAGTCAAGGTGTTTATGGTAAAGAGTAGCTTCTATCAAAAGCCCTACAGAAAGGTCATTATGAGACTCTATGGCGCCGACGTAACTCCCTCTCCAAGTGAGGAAACTGAATATGGGAGAAAGGTGTTGAAGGAAAACCCAGATCATCCAGGATCTTTGGGCGTAGCGATGAGTGAGGCGATAGAATATGCTTTGAAGAGAAACTGGAGGTATGGTGTGGGTTCCGTCCTGAATTTCGTTATATTACACCAAACGATAATAGGCCTTGAGGCCATGAAGCAGATGGAGGAGATAGGCGAGGACCCCGACGTATTAGTCGCTTGCATAGGAGGAGGTTCCAACTTCGGAGGGCTGATCTATCCTTTCATGGGTCAAGAGCTACAGAGAAGCAAGAATCCCAAAGACAAGAGGAGGAGGTACATTGGGGTGACGCCCTCTGAGGTCCCCAAGTTCAGTAAAGGTAAGTATGAGTACGACTTTGCCGACTCGGCTGGGTTGTTACCTCAGATAAAGATGCACACCCTAGGTCACGAATTCGTCCCTCCACCGATATACGCTGGAGGACTGAGGTACCACGGAGTGGCGCCGAGCATATCTCTGCTTTATGAGGAAGGATGGATAGAAATGAAGGAATATGACCAGAAAGAATGCTTTGAGGCTGGCCAACTCTTCGCTAAGGCCGAGGGCATAGTCCCAGCTCCGGAAACTAATCATGCCATAAAGGCAGTGATAGACTTAGCGTTGGAGGCAAAGAAGAAAAACGAGGAGATGGTAATACTCTTCAACTTCAGCGGGCATGGACTCTTGGATTTGAGCAACTATGAGAAAGTGTTAGGACTCTAGTAACCTCTCTATTCCTTCTTCGAGCTTCTTTACGTCCTCATCTCTTAAGCTCCCCTTTATTGTTATAACAGTTCTCACATCGTAGCCTCCCTTCTCAAAGGAACTCTTATAGGGAGCCGGTACACATCCCCATCCGCACGTGTTCACGATCAGCACCCTCTTCTTGTACTTGGCCTTTTCAGCTATTGTATCCACTACGTCCCTTACCGGCCAGAAGGGACCTCCCTCGTAGGTAGGAGAGATAACTACGATGTACTTAGAATCAACTATGTCTGTAAGTATCTCGGAAACCAAGGCGTGAAACGTGTCGTTGAACCCGAACACGTGAACTTCTACGCCTCTCTCCCTAAGCATTGATACAATCTTGTTTACTACAGATTTGCTAAATCCATACATGCTACCGTAGATCAACGTAGCCTTTTCTAGTTCCTCTCCTTTGGCCCACTTTACCCATTCGTCGATTATCTCCTTTCCCCATAGAGGTCCATGTGCTGGTAAGACCTTCTCTATTTCTAGTGAGGAGAGCTTTGGTACAGCCCTTATTACAAAATCTTTGTACTTTCCTACTACTGTCATGAAGTACTTTCTGCTTAACCATAAGTTCTGTTCAAATCCGAATGACCCGAAGGCATCGCAAGTTAGTATTGCCTTGTAGTCTTGGACATAGGTCATTATGGTTTCAGGCCAATGAAGCCATGGCGTGAAGAGGAATCTAAGCTTCAGACCTACGTCTAGCTCTTCACCATCCTTCAATGCCTTGAATTCAAAGGGTATTCGGTAGTACTCAGATGCCAACGTTTTGACCATAGGATGACCTAGTACTTTGGGCTTGAAGGAAGATACCACCTCTTTGAAACTTCCCGAATGATCGGGTTCCATGTGGTGAATGACGTAGTAATCAATATGGTCGGTTAGTTCGCTGAGCGTCTTTACCAAAAGCTCGCCATAGCCTATCTTCCAGCCATCAAACAAGACTACTTTTTCTCCTTTATACAAATAGGCGTTGTAGGTAACGCCCTCTGGGATTTCCCACATGGCTTCAAAGTACTTCGTCCTCTTATCAAGTAGCTTCAGTTGATACAGGTTAGGAAGCACTTCATTTACCGTATAGTTAACACCTTTCAACGACCCTCGCCATAGCTATTGCTAGAGCCTGGGAGTAAAGCTGAGCGCTTGAAAAGTCCACACAGTCTTCTTAAGGGACACTTAGCACAATTGCTCTCCATTCTAACCACCTTGAGGATCTTAACCCTCTTTGTAATGAGAGCTCACCAGTATTGCCACATGGTCATCGGACTAAAGCTTTCGCTTGGACACACCTTTCCCTCCTCCACTCTCTTGAGAGCCTTTCTCAAAGGTAAGGCGTCCAAGGCTACTGTTATCAATAGAGCTGCCAACCCCTTCCATCTCCCAAACTCCTCGAGTCTCCTCCAATCCCCGTAAGCCTTCTCTGCAACTCTTTCCAGCCATCTATCTAATGGTAGTTCAGAGTAATCCCTGCAGCTAAACATCTTCACTAATGCGAAGGTATATTTTCCAATACCCTTTACCCTAAGCAACTCCTCTATGTTTGAACAATCGATGTTTTGACGTAAGGCTTCCATTATAGTCTTAGCTCGATAGCCAAACCCACATCTCCTCAGAGCGTTTTCGTCCACCTCTCCTAATGATAAATATTCTCTACCGAATGCCTTGTACTTTACTGAGATTGTCCTATAAAGTCTGTAAACGTTTCCCCATGCTTGTTTGAAACTGGCGTTTTGTTGAGCAACCGCTATCACTATAGCTTCCTTGAGCGAAAGGGTCCGGGGTCTGAGACCTGGATACCTTTCTACGACACAGCGAAGAAGAGGGTCATCCTTTGCCATTTCGATGAATTCGCCGTGGTCCTCATGCAATCCCAAAACTTTTTCCAGGTCTCCTTCCCTTCCCCAACATTCCTTCTCTATTTTGTCCTTACATACCTTAAAGATGCAGTCTCCCGCTTTTACGTATCCACACTTGCCGTCAAACTGCCAACTGAAGGCATACATCTGGAGGGACTCTATCGGATAATTCGCTGGAAGCATTTTTCTTGAAACCCATGAGGTCCTTATCACATAGATCATCCTTTTACTTGACTGATCATGTAGTGAATAGAATATCTACCCAGTCAATTTTGCTGTTCATGCGGTTTGAGTATTAGGGTTATGTTGAACAAACGGTATATCTCAACAATTCTCATTTAAGTAATATGAATGTGATAGTACCGAAGAACCATGACAAAAAGAGTCTTGTTCTTGGGTGCGGGTCCTTGTACTCTAGTAGCTATTAGGAGGCTTAGGGAAGGACCTCCTGAAATTCAAGACCAGCTCGATATGACCATAATAACCAACAGTGAATGGCACTATTTCCCTCCCCTCTTCGCTGATTTGGCCCTAGGAGAGGTTACCGTTGACAAGATTAGGGCACCAGCAAAGAACATAGCTGAGCGTTACAACGCCAAGTTCGTTCTCGACGAAGTAACCAAGGTCGACCCAGCTAACAGAAGGGTGACCACTAAGGGAGGCAAGACCTTCAACTACGACTACCTCTTCATCTGCCTAGGAGTGAGGAACGCTCCAGAGGTAATTCCCGGACTGGCTGAGCACGGTTACCACAACTACTCCTTGGAAGGAGCCTTGAGGATGAGGGAAGCCTTAGCGAAGTTCAAGGGAGGGGATATAGTAGTCTTGACGCCGGAGACTCCTTATAGGTGTGGATGCTACCCCTTCGAGATCGTGGGAAGGATAAAGTACTTCGCTCAGAGAAAGAACAAAAACGCCAAGGTTCATCTCGTTCACGTCATGACCGAGCAAGAGATACTCGGTGCCTTCAAGGACGTGGCGAGGCAGTTCATGAGATTACACAAGAAGATGGGAATCGAATATCATACAGGAAAGAAGGTAGAGAGAGTGGAGAAGAACAAACTCATATTCCAGAATGGAGAAACTATGCACTATGACTTACTCATTTACGTTCCCCCGGTAAGGGTTCCCAGACCAGTTGAGGGAGTGAGGGAGCTAATTGCTAATCCTAAGGTAATGAAGACTACATTCCCTGAGTTCAGAAATCCTACGTATAAAGAGATATTCCTACCAACTGACGGAGCCCTCCCCTCGATAGGACTCCCCATAGCCGGCATATTCATGCACGCAGCAGCGGTAGCGGCCGCCGACTCGCTCATAGCAGAGCTAACCGGAGTTAGGGCGACCGTTCCCTATCCCCAGCAAATAGTGGCAGTAACGGACTTCGGTCCTACCGGTTACCTAGTGAGTTTCGACGTTGATGACAAGGGAGATGGTACAGCTACACAGAAGATGTACGTAACTTCAATAAACCCAATGATAAAGTTTATGAAACTTTCGTTCTATCTAGGATGGATAGAATCGCTTAAGTGAGGTGAGGTAACGTGGAGAAGGCGAATCCCCTCGAGAAGATAGAGATGGAAAAGGTGGAAGAGGCAACTAAGGCGCTTGAGAGGCTATTAGAGGCTCTGGCAAAGCTGAAGGAGACTGGTACCCTAGACATGCTCGTTGCCTTAGCTGAGATGTCTGAGGAGATACTGGAACTAGGACTTAACGATAGGAGACTTCACCATGCTATGGCTGCTGGAGAAGGAGCATTAAATTCCTTAGAGGATGTAGATCCGATAAATCTGAAGGCGAATATCGAAGTACTCAGTGGATGTACTATGAAGGCCCTAGAGAATCCAGAACTCTTGAAGAACATAAAGCCCATGGGACTATTCTCATTATTAAGTGTAGCTAAGGATCCAGACGTCGGTACTGGACTGGCAGTAATGATTGCCTTGGCAAAGATGGTAGGTAAATGCATTAGGGAGCAGACAAAGAACCTTTGATGAAAACTTTTAAACCCTAGTAACGCTAGGGTGAAACGGCGGGGAGACCTAGCGGGGTAGGGCAGCCTGGTAGCCCGCGGGGCTCATAACCCCGAGGTCGGTGGTTCAAATCCACCCCCCGCTACCACGCGGGGCCCCGCCACCAATCCTTCTAAACTTCCAGCAGTTCCCCCTCATGGTAGACTTCCCATGGATCTGGGCTTGAGGGGAAAGAGGGTCCTAGTAACGGCTTCCACTAAGGGAATAGGTTACGCTGTAGCGAAGAAGATGTTGAGCGAAGGAGCTAAGGTATTCATCACATCTAGGAGCGAGGAGAACGTTAGAAGGGCGCTTGAAAGCCTCGAGGAGATAGGAGAAGTCTACGGAATTCCAGCAGACTTGACGGTTAGAGAGGATAGGGAAAGGATAGTAAAAAGTGCAAGGGAAGCCTTAGGCGGCATAGACATCTTCGTCTTTAATACGGGAGGACCCCCGCCAAAGGCCTTCTTGGATACTACTTTGGAGGAGTGGGAACACTCATACAAGCTCTTGCTCGAAAGCGCCGTTCACTTAACCAAGATGATACTTCCGGAAATGCTCGACAGGGGATGGGGGAGGATAGTCTATATAACAAGCGTAGCTATAAAAATGCCCATAGAAGGCTTGGTCCTTTCCAATAGCATAAGATTAGGGATAGCGGGTCTAATGAAGACTATAGCCAGGGAAGTAAGCGGTAAGGAGGTAACGGTGAACGCGGTCTTGCCTGGTTATACCTTAACTGATAGAATGAAAGAAGTCTTGGAGAGTAGGGCCAAGAGAGAAGGAAAGACTTTCGAAGAGGTGGTGGAGGAGATAAGCGAGAGCATACCTCTAAGGAGGCTCGCGATGCCGGAAGAGGTAGCGAACGTAGTAGCCTTCCTGGCTTCGGAGGCGGCATCTTACGTCAACGGAGCTTTCGTTCCCGTCGACGGGGGGCTTATTCCCACGGTATTCTAAGGATCTCACCCTTTCTTTTGCGAGATATCCCTTCCTACCCCTAGATATCAAAGGGGGAATTGCTTAGAATAAAGAACGGTCGAAGACTATTGAATAAGATGATCGAAGAGTACCTGAAGAAGGTCTACGAGTACAACTCAAAGCTTCCCAAAGGCGTGACGCTAAAACCCATTCACTATGTAAGGAGCAAGGGGAAAACCTACGTCTACATAGGTAAGTACTTTTACAAGTATGAAAGAGTTAACGGGAAGCTCAAGTGGAAATACGTGGGCAAGGAGCCGCCTAAGGGGTGTCCTCCTCCCCCTCTCTTCCCCCTAGACGGCTTTTCCGCTAGGGTTGAGGGGGAGGACCTCTTAGTTAGTGAGGAAGTGTATAGGAAGTATTTGAAAGATGTTCTACAGAGGGAAACGGTTGCTTAGCGTCAGAACCTTTTTTCAGTAAACCGCTAAGGCGCTAAGGGATATGGAGTGACGTTTGATCCCCAGAAGTTCATAGAGAAGAAAATCGAAGAGATAAAGAAGTTAGTTGGAAACGAGAAGGTTTTGGCAGCAGTAAGCGGTGGAGTGGACTCCACCACCGCAGCAGCTCTAACCTTCAAGGCTCTAGGTCCTGAGCAGATTAAGGTAATATTCATCGACACAGGATTCATGAGGGAAGGTGAGCCCCAGTGGGTAAAGGAAATACTAAAGGACGTTATGCCTGTGGAGATAGTTGATGTAAAGGAGGAGTTCTACAAACGTTTGATGGGACTTTCTGATGCGGAGGAAAAGAGGAAGGTCTTTAGAGAACTATTCTATAATGTGGTTTCCAGGGAAGCTAAGAAGTGGGGCGCTACTTGGTTAGTTCAGGGAACTACTGCCCCCGACTGGATTGAGACTACCGGCGGAATAAAGACTCAGCACAACGTGCTTGAGCAGTTGGGAATAAACGTCAGGGAGAAATGGGGCTTCAAGCTCTTGGAGCCCTTAGTGGAGCTGTACAAGGATGAAGTAAGGGCGGTGGCTAGGGCCCTAGGCCTCCCAGAGGAGATAGCCTCCAGACAGCCCTTCCCAGGTCCCGGACTACTAGTGAGAGTCGTCGGAAAGGTAACCATGGAGAAGCTAGAGGTGGTCAGGAAGGCCACTAAGATAGCCGAAGAGGGGCTTAAGGAACTGAAGCCTAGCCAGTACTTCGCTGCTGTTTGGGAAGATGAACTTGGCGAAAAGATCATGGAAGAGCCGGAGGTCTACCTCTACAAGGGCGTTAGGGCTACTGGGGTAAAGGGTGACTTGAGGGCCTACGGTCCCATAGCCCTCGTCAAGAACGTCGAATGGAATAAGGTCTATGATGTCTGGAAGGATGTGATACATAGGAACAACGAGGTGACCCACGTCGTAAGCGAGTTGGTTGAGGAAGGAGAAGGTAAGTACACCGTCTCCATCAGAGCGGTGGTGACGGAGAACTTCATGACGGCCGATGTACTTAGAGTAGGAAAGGATAAGTTAGAGGAGATCGCCAACGAGATAATTAAGAACGTACCTCATGTGAAGAGGGTAGTCTATGACGTCACGCCTAAACCTCCAGCCACCATAGAGTACGAGTAACCGAGCTCTACTTTTTAGGAGAGCGTAGAATCTACCTTGGAAGAATAACATGACAGCCTCAAACGAGAAGAAGCTAGGTTTGATTCAGCTGACGGCTCTGGGAGTAGGAATAATAATAGGTGCCAGCATATTCTCATTAATAGGAGTTGGAGCACAGATAGCGAAGCATAACTTGCCAGAAGCGTTCGCCCTTTCATCCCTCTTCGCGTTCACAGTGGCCTACTCTTATGCCAAGCTCGGAACGATATACGTCTCCAACGCCGGTCCTATAGAATACGTCATGAGAGCCTTTGGAGATAACGTCTTTGTAGGATTTCTCGCTTTCATCTATTGGTTTAGCTTCGTTATATCGATATCGCTATTCGCCAATTCATTTGCTGGTTACTTCTTGGGGTTCTTAGGCCTGGTTAACAACACGTTACTCTTCTATATTGTAGAGATATTGGTAGTTATAGCCTTTGTCCTACTGAACTTCAAGGGATCCAAAGCAGTAGGCGATGCGGAGACTTTGTTAGTGGCGATAAAGCTAGGTATATTAGGCATCTTCGTAATTGGTGGAGCTATGTTCATTAAGCCTCAGAACTTAACCCCCGACTTCAGCGCAGCTGGAATATACGGAATGATAGTTGCTGCTTCGATGTACTTGCTAAGCTACGCTGGCTTCGGAACAATAACTAACGCTTCGGAGAACGCGGAGAATCCGAGGAGGACAGTGCCTTTGGCGATATACTTAAGTCTGTTGATAGCAACCATAGTCTACGTCTCCGTATCTATAGTGGCTATAGGAGCGGTACCTCTAAAGGATTTGATCAAGGCGAAGGAATACGCCTTAGCGGAAGCAGCCAAACCCTTCCTAGGTGAGTTCGGATTTACGCTAATTACCATAGGCGCCCTCATCTCAATATCCTCTGCCCTAAATTCAGCCCTCTACGGAGGTGCGAACGTTGCCTATGCTCTTGCTAAGAAGGGAGAGCTTCCAAGGATATTCGACAGAAGGGTGTGGTTCTCTGAACCAGAAGGACTCTACATAACCGCTGGTCTTGGTATGTTCTTAGCTGTGTTCTTAAACCTATCTGGAATAGCAGAGGTAACTACCATCTCATTCCTAACGATTTACCTCGCGGTAGCCATAGCACACTGGAAACTCAAGCATATAACGAAAGGGAATCCAACGATAATAATACTGTCTGTGATATTCATAGTGTTCGCTGGCGGTATGATAATGTACTACAGCTTCCATCAGAATCCTAGGGCGTTCTATACAACCTTAGTAGCTCTAATAGGCTTCTTCTTGTTTGAATTAACTTACAGAGGAGTAACCAGAAGAGAGATGAAGATAAGGAACGTCTGGTACGAGATAAGAGGCGAGGCGCCGCCAGAAGACTTGGTATCTAAAAAACAATGATTTTAACTTTATCACCGTTTTTCAAAGACAATTCCTTTCTTAAATTAACAGGAGCTATTACTTCAACTATTTCCGGTGGATGGTGAGTTTTCAGGGGAACGACTATGGCGGCTGGCCAGAAGTCGTTGATCTTCGCCGGGTATGTGAGCACCTCACCAAATCTGCGCCCGTTCTCTTCGAACCCCTTTAGGGTAATCGGTCTCTTGAAGTACATCAATAACCTCCTCTCCGCGCTCTCCGGGTCCAATAGCACGTTGAGCGTTCCAGGGTAAGGGCTGAACCCCATCTTCTCCTCTATTTGCTTCCGGTAACCCTCTAGGGAGAGGAAGTACTTGCCCTCCCCCTCTCCCGAAACTACCGTCCCAGCGAGGGTCAGCTTCTCCGAAATTAGCGCTCGGAGCAGTTCCTCTCCCTTGGTAGTTATTCGACCATCCTCTACCAGCCCAAGAAGTTCCAACTCCTTGAGCTTCTTCCTCAATACCTCCTCTGCCTTTCCCGATGAAGCCAACACTAGCGTTGCCATTACCAATGGATCCATCTCTCATGCCCCTCCCATAATGACCTTGGTGAGGTGTTGTCGGCACATTATAGCTTTCAAAACTTATTACATTCGATTGTTGCATAGAATGTGGAGAGTGGAAGTATGGATCCGGCGGTAATCGCTGCTGGGCTGGTGTTCTTTGTGGTCCTGTGGCTGCTGCTGTACTCTCCGGTGTCTTCGCTGCTAAAGATGGTGGTGAACGTGCTGACGGATCCAATAGTCTCGATGATAGCTGCTGTGGCGGGGTTTGCTGCTGCGTACTACGTGGTAGTATATGTCCTTGGTCTAAGCTTGATCGCGTAAAGGGAGGTGGTGGGTGATGGTCATAGCCATTAACCCCGTAGCTCTGATAGTATTCGTCATCGTGTATGTACTCACCTACGCCATTGTTAAGAACGCCTTGCAAAGCATTGTCGTGCCACTGTTGATAGCCGGCGCTGCCGCCTACTACACCTACCTGTTCTTGCTGAGCATGGGGATATGAGAAAGCCTTGAAGTACTGCTGCCCAACGTCATCAACTAGTAGATGTAAGTAAATCTGAGTTGTTTTTATATCGCTGTGTCCCAGGAGCCTCTGTACGGCCGGTAAACTCATGCCTCTCCTCAAGGCCTCCGTAGCGAAGGTATGCCTCAGAACGTGTGGGTGAACCCTGTCTTCCGGAATCCCGGCCCTCTTGGCTAACCTCTTGAGCCTCTTGTAGACAGCTTGATATGATATGGGTATGAGCTTTCCGGTGCTAACGATATCGTTCCATGCTCTTCTTATAGCCTCTTCGGTAAGGGGGCCGAAGAACACTATTCTTTCTTTCCCATACTTACCTCTAACCCTTATCGCTCTTCTGTTGAAGTCTATGTCTCTCAAGGTAATGCCCAATGCTTCCGAAACTCGGACGCCCGTTTCTAATAACAACGCTAGTATCAAGAAGTCCAAGGGATCCCGACAGGCCCTTATGAGAGCCTCCACCTCTTCTCTACGAAGAGCTTCTACGACATCTCTCCTAGGCTTGGGCACTACGGGAAGGCCCTCTAGGCCCAGCCATTCTAAGAAGTTCTTCACAAACAGACTGTAGTAATGTAAAGTGGTTTGTTGAGCCTTCTTGTCCTTTTTCTTACTTTTTTCGAAACCCATCCTCATTCTGTACCTTACCCATCTCGCATAGTGCTCGTACTTGACCTCCTTTACCTTTATGTCGCCAATAACTTTAATGAAGTCTTGAATAGCAGCCCTATAGCTCTTCAAAGTCTTCTCGTTTGCTCCAGAAGTCTCCATGAACATCATGAACGTTTCCAGCGCTTCGCTGAGCTTCCACTCTGGATTGGGTTTGATCGTAGGTCGGCGCACGTATTTACCCAGTTTTACTATAGTAATTCAACGTATCTAAATCCCCCAAAGTTGGAAATACCGGAGTGTAGCAATGGATTATCTAGCGATAGGCTTGGTTTTAGCACTAATATATTTGCTCTTGGCAGTGGCCGACTACTATAGCACAACTCTCGTTCTTAGTAGCGGGAAGGGAAGAGAGGCAAACCCCTTAATGAATAGTCTGATTAAGAAATATGGTATGGAAGCAACTCTGTGGGTGCAAGTTCTATCATGGCTATTCATGGCGTCAATGATTGTATTGTACCCTACTGAAGAGACGATAGTCGGAACAGTTATAGTCCTTCTCTTAAAGGCGCTAGTGGTAACCAATAACGTCGTGAACGCTGAGGTGGTGTGGAGCCATGCTAATCAAGGTAAAGGGGTTCAGGGTGGGGGACAGAATAATAGTAAGGCCCCAGGAAGTATCGCTGAACCCCGGCCTGAACTGCTTGTTAGGTCCCTCGGGTCTGGGAAAGACCACCTTCCTCAGATCCCTCTTGCAAGCTTATCGAGATGAAACGTCGTTTATACCTCAAGAACTCAACTTACCCCCTTATGCAACCCCTCGAGACATAGCTCATCACATATCGAAGATCAATAGGTGTACAACTAGACACAATTACATGTTGAAGTTCATGCAATACGTTAAGATCTTAGGAGTTGAGAACTTGTTGGATACCAGAATAGTAAAGTTGAGCTCAGGCGAAAAGGAGAGGATAGCCGTCAGTACAGTGTTGGCGAGAGGATGTAAGCTCCTCCTAGCTGATGAGCCCGGTAAGCACTTAGATCCGTTAAACTTGTTCAGAGTGATAGAACTTATCAAACACGAAGCTGATTATGCCCTGATTACTTTACATAATCCCTTGCCCTTGGCACTCTGCGATCGATTCTATACCTTGGTCGAGGGGGTATTCCGGGAGACCACTCCAAAAGAGGCATTAGGATTGGAACTCTATCCCGAGGACAACTGCTTGAGAACCTGTTTGGGCTAAAACAAACTTATATCATTGTAGAAAGTATTACGGAATGTAATTATGAAGTGCGGATGGCGCAAGCTGCTGATAACCAGTGACCCTTCCGACTTGATCAGGCTCAAGGGAAAAGTCCTTTACGTATCGAACGAGAGACCCGAGTTCCCATGGAGAAGATTAAGACCTTCTCAATATAGAAGGGTCTTAGGGACCGAATGGGATTCCGCCGTCTTTGACCTAGCCTCGGCAATACCGGCTAACGCCTTCCCAGCTGTGGCGGAGACGGTTAAGGCAGGAGGAAAGATTGTGATGATGCCCCCTTCTGAACCTCTGGAGGAAGTCTACAGAAGAAGGGGAGGAACGGGTCTCTTCGGAAGGTACCTCGAGAGAGCGCTTAAGCTATATGAAGAGAGAGGGAGATGTCCTCCTTGGCGACCTCCTTCCGGACTTACCGAAGAGCAGAGGAGGGCGCTTAAGAAGTTCGCTGGGTTCGTAATAGGAAGAGGTAAGGCATTCGTAATAATCGGCGACAGAGGGAGAGGGAAGAGCGCTCTCCTAGGAGCCATAGCTGCAAAGAGCGTTATCATACATGGGATCAGCAGAGTAGAGGTAACCTCACCGTCACCGGAGATGCCGAGCTTCTTGAAAATGATGGAAAGTGTACTTAGGGAAAGTAAGGAGAGGTTTAGAATTGAAAAAGCTGGCGAAGAGTGGAAGGTGCTTGGTCCTAATTGGAGAATAGAATGGGTTCCACCTAATAAGGCTGGAGGAAAGAGTGGTATCGTTTTGGTCGACGAAGCCGCTTCAATCGGATTGGCTAGAGTCGAGAGGATATTGAAGAGATCGTGGAAGGTCGTCCTGAGTACCACTATACATGGCTACGAGGGCTCCGGAAGGGCATTAACGAAGATAATGCTAAGAAAATTGAGAGATCCGGTAGTAATAGAGCTCAAGGAGCCAGTTAGGTATCCGCCCAATGATCCTGTGGAGAGGTGGCTCTACAAGGTCTTTCATCTAAAGGAATACGACTGGGATCCAGGGGAACCTACTAGGGTCAAGGAGATCGATAGGCGAGAGTTAGCTGATCCGATAGCAATGAAAGAAATAGCTAACCTCCTAGCCATGGCCCATTACAGGTGGGAGCCCTCTGATATAGAGCTAGTATTGGAACATCCAAGGGGTAAGCTTTTCGTTTATGAGGGAACGAGTGGGATACTCGGCGTCGCCTTCACTGTCGACGAGGAACCTCCTCAAGATCCTTGGGGCGAGGCTAAGGGAGCCGCTCTAAGCAGATTACTAAGTAGAGTAAGACCCGTAGAGGCGAGGAGAGTGGTGAGGATAGCGATTCACCCAGATTATCAAGGAAGAGGATATGGGAGTGAGCTGCTAAGGAACTTGGAACATGGGATAACGGGTGCAGTGTTTTCTAACCATGAGGTCTTGGACTTTTGGCTCAAAAATGAGTACAAGGTAATCTACCTCTCGCCTAGGTACAATAAAGTTACTGGCGAGAAGAACGTGGCAGTGGCTAAGGGTATAGGCGAACTTCAGGAGGTCGTGGATGAGGCCCATAGAGAGTTCCTCGAAGGTATGTTGCTATCTCTACATGTGGTATACAGGGACGTGGATCCTAAAAAGATACATAAAATGATGAAGCCCTATGACGCCGAGATAAAGATACCGCTGAAGTGCGAGTATCTTTCCCTGTTTCTAGAGGGACGTATAGAGGCTGAAACAGCTGCTCGATCGTTATATGCTTGCTTGTTGTCAAAGCCAAAGCTCTTAGAAGAGGTAAGCGAACCTCCTTTGGTAATAGGCTACCTCCTTCAAGGAAAGACCCTTTGGGACTTGGCAGCTTCTTATGAAGAGAAGCCGGAGGAAGTCAAGGATAAGCTCAAGAAAAGCTTGAGGGAGCTCGCCCTTAGGTGCAGAGAGACAGAATGCGATCCCGAGCGGTAAAGGTGGAGAAGGAAAAAGCACAAGAGACATTGAAGGAATTCTACAAGAAAGGAATCGTCAAGAAAGAGTTAAAGATAAAGAAGGAGGGAGAGTACGTAATCATTCCAGTTACGGAATGCCCGCAGTCCTTCGAATGCATCGAAGCTGAGTTTGAGGAGAGGAAGAGGAGCGTTAGCTTGAAGGATTGTCTCAAACAAAGAGTAGGAGAGGGTAACTGGCCTAGATCGTTCTCAATAATAGGGGATATAGCTGTTATATCGGCTAATGAAGAAATATTGAGATATGGAAAGGAGATAGCCGAATGTATTATGGAGAATCAAAGAGTAAAGTCAGTTTGGGCGAAGGTTAGTACGGAGGGCGAGGAGAGAGTAGCTAGGCTCATTCATCTGGGTGGCGAGAGGAGGACTGTGACTACGTACAAAGAACACGGATTATCGTTCAAAGTAGACATCGCTAAAGTGTACATCAATCCTTCCTTTGCGGAAGAGCACGCTAGGGTAGCGGGATTAGTTAGGGATGGGGAAAGAGTGTTAGATGCCTTCTCAGGCCTGGGCTTCTTCTCCTTCCATATCGCAAAGAATAAAAGGTGTGAGTGCTTCGCAATAGATCTAAATCCTTGGGCAATAAAATTCATGATAGAAAATATCGAGAGAAATAAGAGAAAGCTAAAGGGTATAATAATTCCAATAATGTCCCCCTTTGAGTTGATATCTTCTGCCTTTAAGAGGAAGTACTTTGATGTAACTATAATGAATTTGCCTCATAAGGCTTACCAATACTTGGACCGAGCGATTGAACTGACTAAGAGATTGATTGTGCTGTACGTGGTTGGCGGTGAGGAGGAAGTCAAGAATAAGGTAGAGGGATATAACGTGTTGAATATGCTGAAAGTTATCGATTATGCGCCATACAAGTACATCTGGAGGGTGGAGATCAGTCCAGAGGGGTCTGGCCGCTCTTGAGCATCGAACGATACACGTTGCTAGTGTTCTTGAACTTCTTGGCTTTAACCACTATCCATTCTCCTTCCTCCCATTTCTCTTCAACTATTACCTTGACGCCCAAGCTCCTCGTGTAATTCAAGTACTCTTCAAGGTCTTCCTCATGGGGAAACCTTAGTACAAACCTCTCGAAGAGAGTCTCGCCTTGAGCTACCTCCTTTAGACTCTCCACCGCTGGTTTCAGTATAGCCATCCCAAGCTCCAAGGCCCTCCTCTCGAGCTCCTTGTCACTAAGACCTTCCTCGTAGACCTTGAAGATCTCTCTTACTATTCTTGGAAACAAATAGTCCTTCCCCTCGTCGAATGGATATCTCATCCCTTCCCTTATATCACCAATATTCGTGTAAGAACCAGTATACTTTGCGGGCGATCTCTTGTACTCCGGATCCTTCATGACGACGCCTTCTCTCCCCTCCTTGTCAAATCGATCTATGATTTCCTTGATTTTGAGTGGGGCTTCAGAACTTTCGAAGGTTCCCAGCAGTCTGACGCTTCTAAGTCCGTGTCTCTTAACTATCTCATGCCTCTCCTCTACCGGCATTTGTCTCCATCCGTCCTCGGTCTTAACGAATATGTCGAAGATGAAGTAATCGAAGTAAGGCGCTTCAGGATACTTTACCCTGACGTAGGGGTTTTCCACGCCAACTACCTCCCCAGCCAGGAAGCTTCCCGGAGGGAGTTCTTCTAGTAAGGCCTTCACCTTTTCTCCATACAATGTGTTTAATCTGGCGTTAGTGTAGGGACACAAGTAACCGCCCCTAGTTATGAATGCAACGTCCCCGCCCACTATCATTGCCCTGACGTTGTAACCGTTCATCTTTTCCTCTACGCTTACTCCCTCCGGGAAGTGCTCAGGAACCTTAGAGAGTAATACTAATCTCTTTATTGAGGGATAACCAGGCACTATCTTTACATCATCGTTATGATAAATGATGACCGAACCCTTACCAAAGCCACCTTTCTTAAAAGGATAGTAAATAAAGTCCTTGTACTTCATGATCCCCCGTTCCGACTTCAAGTAGCGAATATTTTAGGAGGGGGCCTCAGAGCTTCTGTTCTATGTACTCTATAACCTTGTAAATTCCATATTCCTTGGGCTTCTTCATCTTTCTCCTACTAATCTTCCTCCAGACTATCTCTATTATAGCTGGCGGTACCATGAGGGTTAGCAGCGCCTTTAGCTGGCTCCAGAAGTTCATTGAGAGAGCCACGTAAACTAGTATTATAGCGGACACTAGGGTTAGAATGGTACCCGCCAGGGTTAGCGACTTACTAGCCCCTATCTTATCAGCTAGCTTGTGCGCCGAGTAGTTCACGGCGAGGAAGACCAGCAGGAAACCTAAGCTTCCCATGAGAGATATGTTAGCTAGTGAGTACGTATTGGCCAGCACTACTGCCGCCAGAGAGGTCATTAAGACACCTTCCTTGGGTTGATTCCAAGCCTTTTTCCTGAGTGGTTCCTTGAGCTCTCCGTGTTTGAATATTAGGTATGCGATCCTTCCAGCTCCATAGATCGTAGCGTTTATCGCTGAGGCAGTTGAGTAGAGGGCAGCTATTCCTATTAGCACAAATCCTATCTTACCCAACAAGGGCTCGGCTATTACTGCCAATGCATAGTCCTTATACTTCACTATCTCATTAACTGGAAGCGTAGTGACTGAGACATATGCTATGAGAACGTATATTGCTACGACTATTGATACTGAGAGGAAGAACGCCCAGTAGAGGTCCTTCTTGTTGTCGGCGTCGAGGCCAGCATTTGAGATAAGCTCGAAGCCCTCATAGGCTAGGAAGATGATCATTCCTCCGGCTATTATATAGTGAAGCGGAGGCCACGGCTGCTTGAATATCAGCTCTGGATCGGAGTGCAGAAGCCCTATCACGGTGAAGAATAGCAGTATGGCAACCTTTATGTAGACGAGGAAGTCCTCGATTTTACCCATGATCTCGGCTCCAAGTAAGTTGATGAACATGAAAGTGAGCAATATTGCAGTTATCAACACGTGTTGAATGAAAGTGTAGCTCAGCGTGCCTTCCTTGAACCCGAGGAGAGCAGCTCCGTAACTTCCAAAGGCGAAGGAGTATAATGATAGCATTACTATGTAGCTGACCCATAGTAGTGTGCTAAGGTATCCCACTAACTTCTCCTTTTCTATTCCCATTGCTATATACTCTATGGTTCCTCCCATACAAGGATGGTAGTAGGAGAACTTCGCATAAGAGTAGGCCGTCAAGAACGCTATTAGGCCAGCTATGGAGAATGCTATCGGAGCAAGAGGTCCGGCTATCTTTATTGAGAGTCCTAAGACGGCGAATATGCCGCCCCCTATCATCCCTCCTATTCCTATTGCCGTTAGCTCCTTCAGTCCCAGTTTCTTACGTCCATACTTATACATACACTTGCACTTCCTCGAAGACGACATGAGAGGGTACCGGAACACGTGTGAATGAATGATAAATAAGGAATGGCTCTTTCTTAATTCAATAAATATAGAAAGGTGAGTAAGAGTTGAGGTGGAGCGTCGAAGGATATACGTTTCCGATATTGAAGATACTGTTAGAGGAAGGAGAGGAGGTAATAGCTGAGGCGGGAGCCATGATGCTAATGAAAGGCGTTGACGTGGAGACGATACAGATAGACAGTGAAGATAGTCCTTGGTACAAAGCTGCAACCGAAGCAATCGCTCGAAAGCTCTTTACCGGAGAAACGATATTTCACAACAAGTTCAGGGGTCCCGGAGAGCTTTGGCTCACCTCAAGTCTCCCCGGTCAAATAGAGTACGTGAAGCTAGTAGATGATGAATGGATAATACAAGATTATTCTTATCTCGCTCACCATGGTGATATAAAGATAGATTTAGCTTGGAAAGGAAAAAGAGGCATCGCCTTAGGAGACCTAATATGGCTAAAGGTAAAGGGAGAGGGAGGTGTCTGGGTCTCGGCTTATGGTGAACTAAAGTGGTTGGAAGTGAAGGAAGGCGAGGAAGTTATAATAGATAACATGCACTTCGTGGCTATCCCCGAAAATATCGACTGGGAGGTGACAAAGCTCAACATGAAGACCTTCGTCTTAGGAGGTGAAGGATACGCGATAAAGGTCAGGGGTCCGGCTAAGGTATTATTGCAGACAAGGATTTTGCCACCGTTAGCCAAGGCGCTAGCTAGGTTCATGCCGAGCAAGTGGCTCTCACTCGCTGAGAGATTCCTCTAAAATAAAGGCCCTTCAAGTCGTGAAAAGGGTACGTGGAGCTTGGACGTCAGAGAAATAGCGTTAAAGCATGCCTTGAAGAACGCATATACTCACGGCGGTAAGGCACAGCTCAAAGCAGTGATAACAGCTATCTTAGCCGAAAATCCCGATTTGAGGAAGAACGTGAAATCGATAATACCAATGGTCAAGGAGGTTATTGAAGAAGTAAATAAGATGAGCTTAGAAGAACAAGAGAGGATATTGAACGAAAAGTTCCCCGAAGCGTTGGAACAGCCGAAGAAAGAGGTCAAGAAGGGTTTACCACCTTTACCTGGAGCCGAAAAGGGAAAAGTCGTAACGAGGTTTGCACCAAACCCAGACTTCTATATGACCTTGGGTAATGCAAGACCGGCTATCTTGAGCTATGAATACGCGAAGATGTATGATGGGAAGTTCATCTTGAGGTTTGAGGATACGGATCCTAGAACTAAGAGGCCTTTGCCAGACGCCTACCAAGCCATTCTAGAGGATTTGGAGTGGCTTGGGATAAAGCCGAATGAGATATACTATCAGTCACTAAGGATGCCCATTTACTACGACCTATTGAAGAAGCTAATAGAGAAGGGTGGAGCTTATGTCTGTACTTGTCCTCCAGAGGAGTGGAGGAAGTATAGGGACGCCAAGAAGCCATGTCCCCATAGAAATTCCTCCCCAGAGGAGAACTTGGAATTGTTGGATAAGATAATGAATGGAGAGTTCGGCGAAGGAGAAGCGGTCGTCAGAGTGAAGACGGATCTGAACCATCCAGACCCCTCCGTGAGGGACTGGGTGGCCTTTAGGATAATAGATCCGAACAAACATCCCCATCCTCTTGTTGGGGATAAGTATTGGTTGTGGCCGACGTACAACTTCGCTGCTGGCGTGGATGACTACTTGATGGGAGTTACTCATATCCTAAGGGCCAGAGAGCATAGACAAAACGAGATCAAGCAGAGCTTCTTATACAAGCATTTCGGCTGGGAGATGCCTAAGGCGATTCACTTCGGAAGACTTAAGCTCGAGGGTTTCATACTCTCTAAGAGTAAGATGAGGGAGATGGGGGTAAGGGGCGACGATCCTAGGTTAGCCACGATAAGGGGATTGAGGAATAGAGGCTTCGCTCCCGAGGCCATAAGGGAAGTAATGCTCGACGTTGGAGTTAAGAGCAGTGATGCAAGCATAAGCTTCGTTAACTTGGCAGCAATAAACAGGAAGGTAATAGATCCGAAATCGCCCAGAATAATGTTCGTCGAAAACCCAGTAGAGGCCGTAATAGAGGCTGACGAGGAGTTGGAGGCTGAAATACCTTGGCATCCGAAGGTACCGGAGATGGGAAGTAGGAAATACAAAGTGAAGCCTGGCGATATTATTTACTTAGATAAGAACGACGTCGTTAGAGCTGTTAAGAAGGGTGGACTGAGGTTGATGGAACTAGCCAATTTTGAGATAAAAGAATTCGACATCAAGGAAATGAGGTTAAAGTTGAAGATGGTATCTAAGGACGTAGAAGATGCTAGGAAGAGAAAGCTGGACATAGTTCAATGGGTGCCCGAAGGAAGGAAGGCAATCCTTTGGAGGCCTAATGAGGGCTTCAGCCTAGGTATGGTGGAACCTCTGGCGTTCGAGAAAAGGGGGTGGGCACAGCTGATCAGAGTTGGATTCGTTAACATACAAGGGGTAGAAGACGGTACCCTAAAAATGATATACCTTCATGATTGAGATCTCTTCTTTTTAACGCACTTGCCCAATGCCTTAGCCATAGCTATCAGTAGTCCTAGCCCCATCATCACGTCTGGATCTCTCAAGGCCCTCATTAGCCCCATTAAACCTACTGGTTCCGCCTTCTCCACCTCCTCCGAGGCTAGGGCCTCGAACGCACATTCGCTCAAGTTCTGCATGCTCAGTTTAAGCCTTATCGCGTCGACGTTCTCCATACCATTCAGCATCGCTTCTCCCAGCGTCATGGCATGGAATAACCTCCTATCTTGTGCTAAGAAGGTCATTAGATCCTCGTACCTTTCTACAATAGCCTTCATCATGTCTAGTAATCCGGTTTCCTTGAGCTTTGCTAACATTTCCAGTAGTTCTTCCATGGCCTTAGTTGCATCTTCTATGTTTTCTATCTCCTTCTTCTCTACCATTATTTATCACCCCCTTACTTAAGGGACCAAATCCAGCCTAGATAGAAAGATAACTTCATCGACTTGATTAGGGGACTGGTGAACGCTACGTACTTCTTCGCAGTGGCAGTTCCGTCACCATTGTCGTAGATTTCGAAGGATATGAGCAGACCGGTAGGCCCGAAGTCGGCTACCAGAGGCACTTGCCTAGGGAACCTTATCGTGGCTCTGACTCCAGTTATGTCAGCTATTAGCTGGTCGGCTGCTGCTACCGCTGCCTCGTGAACCACCACGCCAGCTGGTGGGAGACCTACGCATGGCAGAGAGGCGTCGGTAGGAACGAAGACGTCGTCGTACTTGGGGTTCCTGAAGCTTGGGAAGACGGCCGCCATAACCCTTTCAGGGTCGTTCTTGCAGAGAAGGTCGTCCACCCCTTCAACTGCCTTTGGGACTCTGGTTGGGGGAGCATAAATTAGTAAGTCATATTTCATTTCTCCATCTTCGAATATTATCTTATCGTCCTTAACTTCCACAGTTTTCTTGCCTACGTGATACTCGATGTTCTTAAACTGAGAGTGAATCCTATGAACAGTCATCGGTATTTCGTTGAACACCTCGATTATCTTGTTCATATTGAGTAAGTGGACCAGATGTACCTTGTAGGGCTTCCCCTTCCTCTCGGCGAAATAAGCTAGCTTCGCTGCAATTTCGAAGGGATAACCCGGACAGCGGTGGGGGAAGTCGGGTACTAGCACAACTATATCCCCTCCCTTGAACTTCGCTAAGGCTTCCCTCATCCTCAAGGCTCCTTCCAAGGAGTAGTTGTGGTAACCGTGCTCAGCCAGTCCGGGAATTACCTCTGGAGCGTTCCTCACTCCTAGGCAGATGAAGAGGTAGTCGTAGTTGAAGGTCTTGCCTCCCTTAGTGGTCACCCTTCTGTTAGCTGGGTCGACCTTGGTTACTTCGTCGAGAACCAAGTTAGCGTGGTATCTCTCAGCGATAGTCTTAACCGGACCCCTTATCTCATCGACCTCAACCTCTCCTAGAGCTAGATCAGCAAATAGGGGAGGGAAGTAGTGCCATTCACTGTTGGTTATTATTGTAGCCTCTACTTCCTCCGGTCCCAGCTTTTCTCTGAGTCTTCTCAGTCCAATGAGAGTGCACGGTCCACCTCCCAAAAAGAGAACTTTCTTTGCCATGCCTTTCGCCATGTAAAATAATTTCTCATGAAATTATTGATTGAGTGCATAGACTGTCTAATCGGTCAATCAATGGATTCAATTCAAATAAAGTAGTTTAACCGGTAAGTCAAGAAACATTTAAATACGGATTCAAAACTTCAAGAGGAGGCTTTTAAATATTCTTCAACTTTCTTTAGTGCCTCCTCAACGCTCGTTTTTGGTTCCACATGCACTACCTTCTTCCCATGCTTTTTCATGAACTCTTCTCCTCCAGGACCGAAGAACGTGTAAACGAAGACGTCGCATCTCTCGTTTAAATTAAGTATTTCTTTCCTCTTTTTCATGGTTGCATGTTCGTGTCCATGATCTTCATCTTCTTTAAAAGGATTTTCCACCTTCTCCATGAGCCTCCACTTGCCATTCTCATAAACAAAATGAAGGTAATACTTAGCATCACCAAAGTGACCTAGCTTTACAGTTCTCTCGTCATCCGTAGGAATGACCACGCAGATCATAGCTCTCACGAGTTAGGCATCCCTAAGGGGTTAGAAATACCTAATTGGGCAGGTAAGCGGGCTGGGTAGGGAGATCGGCTACTATCGGTTTTCCGAACTCACTCAATGCCTCTAGTACGTCCTCAACCTTGTCTGGCTCCACCAAGCTGACGTAAGATGGTCCGTTTCCCGAGACGGCGGAGGCTAGTGCTCCAGATTCTATGGCCTTCTGGATAGGTTTTGCTGAATAATTGAGCGCGGCTGCCACAAGTAGGCCGTTAAACGTCATCGCCTCAAAGGGATCCTCCTCTATCATCTTGAATACCTTTCCGAACTCCTTCTTGAACGCCTTCAATCTTCTAGATACCTCCTCGAAGGACATCCCCCTTCCTCCCTTCGGGAGGACCACTGCTTTGAGGCCCTTCAGCATAATTCTCTTTAGTATAATCATATTCCTGTTATCGGTCACCACTAATCCACCTAACAAGCTTGCAGAGGCGTCATCAAAGGCTCCGGTAACGGTTACTCCGGCCCTCTTTGAGGCAGCGACGGACATCTTCAGCACCATGTAAGGCGAAGGTGATAATCCGCAGAGCTTCAGGAGGGCTAACGTCATCGCGTTTGCTGCAGCCGAGGAGGACTTAAGCCCCCCACCAGCGGGTATCTCTGATTCGGTCCAAACCCTCACGTTGCCTAACTCACAGACCTTACTAACCTCGTTTATCACTTCCCTAGCTAGAGCATTAGGATAGCTCATTTCATCGCTTTTAACAGCATAAGCTTTAACTCTCAAGTTTATCGCAAATGCCGCCCCTTTCCAAGTAGCTATGGCGTTTAGGACAGAGCCCCCACCGTAGGCAAAGGCCTCTACCAACGTCTCACCCTCACGTCAAGTCTCCACAACTGCAGTAGACCTCATGGATCAGGTCGTAAAGTTCTTTCATTCCTTCGCCGGTCTTAGCTGAGACAGCTAAGGCCCTCTCTGAAGGGGAGTACTTCTCAGCAACTTGAGCTAGGTCTAATAACATATCTCCAGCTATTCCTCCGACCTTGTCCGCGACCATCTTGGCGAATTCTTCAGGGTTCTCGATAAGCATCCTAACTACGTCCAGCTCTTGGTCGCTAAGTAGATCTATCTTGTTAATTACAGTAACTACTTGTAGCTCCACTTTCGACTGCAGTATTAGACTCAATAAATACGACGTCATCAAGTCTTCTGGGCTTTTAGCAAGAGAACCATCGACTATGTATATCAAGAGAACGGGTTTCATCATTTCGAGTCTCTTTAAGAACTTCGTCCCCTCTGGTCTGAACATGAACATCTCCAACTGGCCTGGTGTGTCTATTAACACATAGTCGTAGAATCCCGTAAACGCTGGATCCCTAACGATCTTCCTCTCATACTCACCTAAGAGCTCTGCAGCCTTCAAGAAGGCGCCGTTTGGCCCTAATCCGTATCTTCTCATTATATCTCTTATGGTGAAGAACTTCCTTATGTCGAAGTTAGGTTCATATGGCAGAACCTCCGCTCCGGGATCCAAGTTGATTACGCTAAGCCTTAGCCCTACCTCCTCTTTCATCCACTTACTTAACGTTGCAACTAGAGAGCTCTTTCCGGAACCGGCGGTGCCGGCGAATACCAAGAACATTTTCTCACCCCTGAAAGCTCCGGGTAGAGGTTTAGGAAGCTCTAACCTAAGGTCTTGAACCTCAAGAGATAACAACTTCAGGGACGAAGGGATGCTCTCAGTAATCATCCTAGCTGCTGGGAAAGGCGAGAGGATGAGGCCGCTGACCTCCACCAGACCCAAGCCGCTTCTTCCGGTAGTGCTCGGAGAGACGTTGCTAGATAGATGGATAAGGAGCGTGAACGAGAAAGCAAGCGAGATAATCGTAGTTGCTAAGGAAAAGATCGATATAATAGCAGAGCACTTGAAAGAGCGTTATCCAGACGTAAAGTTAGTTGAGCAAGGGGAAGAAAAGGGAACAGGAGCAGCGCTTCGATATGGCTTGAAAGCAACAAGGGGCGATGAGGTATTAGTGATCTTCTCGGATATTTACCTTCAGAGACCCAAGGAGAACTTAGAACGCCTTCTAAAGGAAGTCCCCTCGCTATTGGCCTACGAGGTGGACGACGTAAGCCAGTTTGGTGCACTGAGAGTGGAAAACGGCATCGTGAAGGAGGTTTTGGAGAAGAAGGGCAAAGGGAGAGGGCTGATCTTTGCTGGATTAATGGTAGCCAAGAAAAGCGAACTAGTCAAAGTATTGGATAATTTGAATATATCGGAGAGAGGAGAATACGAGCTAACTCAAGCGATCCCGAGCCTCGAAATGAAGCCCGTCAAGGTGGAGGGAGGATGGGTTGACGTGGGAAGACCTTGGGACGTATTCGAAGTGAGCAAGCTTGAAATGGAGATCATTGATGGAATGGAAAATCCTTGGGGTCCCGGGAAGATCTATGGTACCAAGCCGAAGGTGAAGGGAGATGTGTACGTAGAAGGTCCGGTGTTCTTCGGGGAAGACGTGGAAATAGGTCCTTATTCTCATATTAGACCATATACGGTCTTGTTGAAGGGAGTTAAGGTAGGTCCATTCGTTCAGATAAAGAACTCATACGTAATGGAATATAGTAGGCTTCCCCACTTGAACTACATCGGCGATAGCGTTGTGGCTGAAGACGTTAACTTCGGGGCTGGATCTATAACGGCCAACTTGAGGTTTGATGAAAGACCAGTAAAGGTTACATTGAAAGGAGAGAGGGTGAACAGCGGTAGAAGAAAGCTCGGAGCGATCGTTGGAGCTCATGCTAGGATAGGGATAAACGTCAGTCTCATGCCCGGCGTTAAGGTAGGCGCCTACAGCTGGATTTATCCGGGATGTGTGGTGACGAGGGACGTGGAGGACGGTGAGAGGTACAAGTGCTGGTGATGAGGAGGCCGTCCCAGAGCGAGGGATGAGCTGTAGCAAACCAACCGAACCTCTACATATATAGCTCCTCTCGTCGCCTCCATCGCAATGAACGCGCTCTACGAGGCATTACTAGCGCTTTGGGAGGGAAGAGAGCCAAACTACAGTCTAGTACTAGGTACAGAGGGCGGGAGTGAAGGAGCGGTAAGGGAACTCGTGTCCTCTTTATGGGTTAAGTGCTACAATGAAGGGAAGAGAAGGATCTGCGTGTACTCATATAAGAGGATACCGAAACATCCCATACCCCTGCTGCTGGACGCCAGGGGAACGGTGATCTCGTGGGATAAGGACGGTCCTCACTTGCTGGCTTATCCCTTTCACAAGTTCTTTAACGTAGGTGAGATCGATTATCCTAATGGAACGCCTCTCTATGCATTCGAAAAACTGGATGGAACAATGATAAGTGTCTTCTGGGACGGCGAAAGGCTTAGGGCTGCTACGAGGAAGAGGATGGACATAGATTCCCCCTTCGCCTCAAAGGCCTTGGAGATGCTGGATAACTTCGATCCTAAGGGACATACCTATGTCTTTGAGCTTCTTGGGCCCGGATGTGGTAGTCCATGGGTTGGAGTGAGGGAGGAAGTCGATGAACTCTTGATCAAAGAGGGTGGCTGGAGACTTGTACCCTTAGCTAAGAGGAATATGAATGATTTGAAGCTCTTCCCCCTACCAGGCCCTAGATCCTTCAGGGTAAGAGACTGGGGGGAAGCGAAGGAGATAGCCGAAAGAGAGGGTATAGAAGGAATGGTACTCTGGTATGAAGAAGGGACTGTAAGGCCGAAGATGTATAAGGTGAAGTCAAAGAGATACTCCAATTTAATAGAATTACTAAACCAAGGATATTCCGGTTTAGCAAGAATAATATTAAAAGGAAAACTGGATGATATTGCCAGGTTCCTTGACAAAAGAGTCTACGAAAAGGCAAAACTCATCGAGGAAAAGCTTGATGAGATAACGAAAGCGACGATAAGCGGCTTTATCGAAGACGAGGACGTCAAGGAGTGGTTGAGTATCGATCCGGAGAGAGCGGTAGAGGAGGTGGTGAAGAAGTGCCTGCGGGAGAACTGCCGAGAACTGTTATCGTAGCTACTTGTAGGCCTGGCAAGGAGTTCAGAGCATCTGAGGAGTTAATGGATATCATCATGCCTTTTGACACTACTGTAATGATTAGCGAATATGGTAAGGGAGTGGTGGTGGGAAGTAGTAAGCTAAAACCCAATGTGCTTAAGAATATATTAACAGGGAAGATATCATCTTACGTCAACTATATCTACTTAGCAAACGAGTTATGTGATAATTGTAACGCCATAAAGAAGGGATGTTTAAAGGTCGTAAAAGATGGTAAGGAGGGTATTTGTATTGGGAAGTGCGTCTTAAGGATAAAGCTTGTCATGAAGGCGAGGAATGGTATTATTAGAGAAATTGAATGGGACAACAATGGGAAATAATCCTATCCCAACGAGCTACACACGGTAGGCAGACGTTGAGGGTTATAGTAGTAGGTAACGGCTTTGGAGCGCTCTCAGCTGCTTATGCTGCAGAGAAAAATGATTTAGAAATAGTCCAAGTAGGACCAGAGAAGTTTGAGTACTTGCCCTCCCTGGCTAAGATATTGAGCGGTAGAAAGAAAGGTGAAGACTTGATGACCAAACCAAACTTTAGGTGGGAGCACGTTAACTCAATGGTAAAGGAAGTTATCGAAGAGGGGGATAAGGTAATAGTCACCACGGAGGAGGGCGAGAAGATCGAAGGAGATTACGCAGTAGTCTCCCCCGGAGCCCTTCCTTGGGTACCCGTCGAGGGAGCCATGCCTCTCTATAGAGTATCTCACGCAGTTAACATCAAGAAGAAGCTGGATGAAGTCGGAAAGGATGCTAACGTAGTTGTAGTAGGCTCTGGACTCGTCGGTCTCGAGGCAGCTGGTGAATTAGCTTGGAGTAGGGAGGCTGGACTAAGTAATTACAGGGTGAAGATAGTTGAGGCGGCTCCGACAATATCTCCGACGTTACCTTGTAACAAGGTGAGGCCGATAATTTTGAGGAAGCTGAAGGAGCACGGTATAGAGTATTACTTGAACGCTATGGTTTCTGACATAAAGGACGGCAAGGTAGTAACTAAAGATGGTAGGGAGATAGACGCGGACGTGGTCATCTGGGCGGCCGGAGTCCAAGGTCCAAAAGTGGAAATAAAATGTGCTCAGAAAGGTCGTAGAGGATTCTATGACGTCGACGAATACATGAAGGGGGTTGGGTGTAAGAGAACTTACATTATTGGTGATGCATCGAACAGTAAGTCGTTGAAGATGGCAGAGGAAGCTATGAGGCAAGGTTGGTACTCTATATTAAACATAGTAGGTAAGAAGAAAGAGCCATATAAACCATTCCTCACAGCGGAAAGACCTTACTGTTTCATCACCTTAGGAGCTAGGGATGGCGTAAGCGTCTTGAATAAGGTAGTTATTCCCGGAAGACTGGCCCCGGTAATGAAAGACTTGTTCGAGGTCTGGATGCTTAGAATGGCCAGAGCTGCTAAGATGAGGCCTCCGGTTCCAGTGTGATCTGGTGTGAAATTGGTTTATTGTTCGCCCACTTTATGAGGTCTTAGGTGCTCTGGCCTTACTATTATGGTCTTGTAGACGTTTCCATCTCTTACCTTCACTATGTAGGATCTCCCCCTCTTCCCTACTACCTCTCCGACCTTTCCATGGAACCTTCTGTGAGGCATGCCGGCCCATATCGCTGGGTTGGCCTTTATCACTACCTTGTCTCCAGGCTTGTAGTCTATTAACAATAAGCTAAGGGGAGGTACGGCTCCCTTCTCTCTCGGCCTCTTTCTGAACACGTGCCTCGTCTTATGCCTCCAACCCTTAGGTGGCTTCACCATTTCTACTACACCCGGGATCGGTGAGGGAGCTCATTATATAAGGCCTCTCACAGCCCCTCTTGAGCTGACGGAGCGTATAAGGCCCATCGCGTATGAGGGTCTGGCGTGGGACGCGTGAGGAGAAGCGAGATCTTCTTAAGGCCAGAGTTTGCCCCCCACAGAGCCCTATGGAGGGCCTCAGGCCTCATCGATGAAGAGCTCAAGAGGCCTTTGATAGGCGTTGCCAACGCTTGGAACGAGATAGTTCCGGGTCACGTTCACTTGGACAAGGTAGCTCAAGCGGTTAAAGCTGGCATAAGGATGGCCGGCGGAACGCCACTCGAGTTCGGCACCATAGGCGTGTGTGATGGAATAGCCATGGGTCATGAAGGAATGAGGTACTCTCTTCCCTCTAGAGAAGTAATTGCTGATACCGTTGAAATCATGGTAGAAGCGCACGCTTTAGACGGAGTAGTTCTTGTTACCAACTGCGACAAGATAACCCCAGGCTTCTTGCTGGCAGCCGCTAGGTTGGAGGTACCGGTAATCGTAATTAACGGAGGACCTATGATGCCGGGAGTGTACCACAATCAAAGAATAGACTTTAAGGACTTGATGGAGAGGATGAACGTATTGATAAAGGAAGGCAAGCTAGACGAACTGAGGAAGCTCGAGGAGAGTGCCCTTCCTGGCCCAGGAAGCTGTGCCGGCTTGTTCACAGCTAATACCATGAACATGCTAACTGAGGCGTTGGGCCTGATGTTGCCGGGAGCCTCTACCGTGCCAGCAGTTGAGGCGAGAAGGATATGGTACGCTAAGAAGACTGGTATGAGGATAGTTGAAATGGTGAAGGAGGGGTTAACCCCAGATAAGATACTGACCCAGAAGGCGTTGGAAAATGCCATAGCGGTTGACATGGCTCTCGGAGGTTCCACCAATTCCGTCCTTCACCTAAGCGCTTTGGCCTATGAATTAGGCCTAGACTTCCCGTTGGAGAAGTTCGACGAGATAAGTAGGAAGGTACCCCACATAGCTTCCATCTCTCCTGCTGGAAAGCACTTCGTGGTAGACTTGGACAGAGCCGGAGGGATCCCCGCCGTACTAAAGGAGCTGGGTGAGGCCGGTCTGATACATAAGGACGCCTTGACCGTTACTGGCAAGACCGTTTGGGAGAACGTGAAAGACGCCGTAGTAAAGGACCCAGAGGTCATAAGACCATTAAGCGATCCCTATCATCCATTTGGGGGCCTAGCAATACTCAAGGGTACCTTAGCTCCAAGGGGAGCGGTGGTGAAGGCTTCCGCGGTGAAGAAGGAGCTCTGGAAGTTCAAGGGTAAGGCTAAGGTGTTCGACGGTGAGGAGAAGGCAGTGGAGGCCATTAGAAATGGAGAAATAGAACCAGGTACCGTAATTGTGATTAGGTACGAGGGACCAAAGGGAGGACCCGGAATGAGAGAGATGCTCACCGCGACAGCTGCCGTGATGGCATTGGGCCTCGGTGACCAGGTGGCCCTAGTAACAGATGGTAGATTCTCCGGAGCTACTAGAGGCCCAGCTATAGGTCACGTCTCTCCCGAGGCAGCTGAGGGAGGACCGATAGCCCTAGTCCAAGACGGAGACGAAATACTAATTGATATAGAGAGCAGGAGGTTGGATCTGTTGGTTGATGAGAAGGAACTTGAGGAGAGGAAGGCCAAGTGGAAGCCGCTGAAGAAGCCTCTGAGAAGGGGGATACTAAGGAGGTACGCTAAGATGGCGTTGAGCGCTGACAAGGGAGGAGCTCTGGAGTACTGAAGCCCTCCGCCAAGGGTGGGATCCTCATCACTCGGCCCCTAAGGTCTTCTTCATCGGCAAGCCCCCACCCCCTGGAACCTTTAACTCCATAGCTCTTCAAGTCTGAGGGTGCGATTTTGGTAACGCCCTTACTTGGTCTCGTCGGAAAAACAAATGTCGGTAAGTCTGCCTTCTTCGCTGCCGCCACCCTAGTTGAAGTGCCTTCAGAGAACAGACCCTTCGTAACAATAGAACCTCATGTAGGAGTCGCGTATTTGAGAAAGAGGTGTGTTCACCCTGAACTTGGATTAGAGAAGTGCGATCCTATGGATGGCTTTTGTTTGAAGGGATGGAGGTTCATCCCCGTCAAGCTCGTAGACGTCGCCGGCTTGGTACCGGGTGCTTCGGAAGGGAGGGGTCTCGGTACACAGTTTCTAGACGCCGTGAGGAGAGCCGACGCGTTATTGATCGTAGTAGACGCTTCTGGAAGCACGGACGCCGAAGGAAACCCTGTACCTCCCGGAACTCACGATCCTAGAGAAGACGTTAGGATACTCTTGAAAGAGTTCTCCGGATGGATGTTTAACCAAATAACGAAAGATTGGAAGAGCTTCGCTATGAGGGTTGACACTTCCGGCGAAAGACCTGAGGAGGCTCTCTTTCAGAGGTTAAGCGGCTTTAGCGTGAAGAGGGAACAAATAATAAAGGCGTTAGAAGAACTTAACCCTCCCTCTAAGCTTAGTAAATGGAGCGAAGACGATCTGAGAAAGTTCATCGAGAAGCTGGTAGAGTTGAGGCCAAAGGTTATAGTCGCTAACAAGGTGGATGTGGAGGGAGCGGAGAAGGGAGTAGAGCTTCTTAAGGAAGAGTTCCCCTACCCGGTAATACCCACCTCGGCCGTAGCCGAACTCATATTGAGGAAGGCAGCGAAAGCCGGCTTGATAGAGTACATTCCTGGAGATTCGGACTTCAAGGAACTCAAACAGTTGGACCATAAGCAAAAGAAGGTCCTAGATGTAATAAGGAAGAAGGTGTTAGAGAAGTGGGGATCCACAGGAGTAGTTCAAGCCCTCAATGAAGCGGTGTTCAATCAACTTGATATGGTAGTGGTGTATCCAGTTCACGACGCTCATAAGTTCACTGATACTGAGGGAAGAGTGCTTCCAGAAGCAAGGTTGGTACCTCGGGGTACTACTGTAAAGGAGTTCGCCGCTTCCATACACACGGACCTCGCTAAGGGCTTTCTCTATGCAATAGACGCCAAAACAGGAAGGAAGCTCGGTGCTGACCACTTGGTAGAAGATAACATGATTCTCAAGATAGTTAGCGCTAAGCGTTAATGGCCATGGTTGGTTTACTTATCGAATGGTCAAATAAAGGATAAAATGCTTTACATAGGGGTAGTGTGTGGAAACACCTAGAGGTGTATAGCTGTGAAGGGACCAAGCTTACCAAGAAGAAACTTCTTGAAGGGACTAGCTGCTAGCGGTCTCCTAATGGGTGCTTTGGGCAAGCTAAGCTGGGCCGAAGCCGTTGATATGATGGCTGAAGCCGTCAGGAAGGGTAAGATCAACATAGTTTGGTGGGAGAGCCAAAGCTGTACTGGTGACACCACTTCTCTAATACAAGCCACCGACCCCGACCTAGTGCAAGTGCTAACCGGTGCCATTCACCTAGCCGGCCCCGGTACCGTTGGTCTACCCTTCCACGACACTGTCATGCCGGAATGGGGAGAAGGAGCTATAGAGATACTAAAGATGGCTGAGAAGGGAGTCTACGATCCCTATGTGTTGGTCCTAGAGGGTTCGGTTCCTGATGAGAACCACGCTAGGAAGTACTGTAACGATCCTAACAGGTGCTCCTACTACTGCTTCGTAGGAGAGGAGAACGGCAGACTCATCAATTGTACCGAATGGGTCAGAAGGCTCGCTAAGAGGGCTGTCGCTGTAGTCGCTGTCGGCAACTGTGCGTGTTACGGAGGAATACCTGCCAACAAGGTGCTTGAGCCTCCACCAGGATGGAGCTACCCCAGCTGGAGCTTGAGTCCTACCGGAGCCATAGGATTCTTCGACGATCCCGTGAGGGGATACAAGGGTCTAATTAGTAGGTACACCGACATGCCGGAGTTCCAGCCCTATTACAATTACATCTACAACGGCTGTGAGCCCAAGCTCTCTCCCGACAGCAACTGCAAGCCTGCCATAGCCGTGCCCGGCTGTCCGGCCAACGGAAACGGAATACTAAGGGTCTTGGTTCACCTAGTCCTAGCCGCCCTCTACCCCAAGGTGGTACCTCTGCCGCCTGCTAGGGATTGGTTGGACGCCTACGCCAGACCAAAGTACATCTTCGGTCACACCGTGCACGAGCAGTGTCCTAGGGCCGGTTTCTACGCAGCCGGTGACCTCAGGAAGGAGCCCGGAGACAACGACGCTAAGTGTCTGTTCGCCGTCGGATGTAAGGGTCCTGTAGCTAACTGTCCTTGGAACAAGTTCGGATGGGTTAACGGCGTGGGTGGACCCACTAGGACCGGTGGTGTGTGTATAGGATGTACCATGCCCGGTTTCAGTGACGCTTTCGAGCCCTTCTACAAGCCTCTGCCCGCCCCTGCCGCGCCCAGTCCAGCTACAGCTTTAGCTACCACCGTGGGCGCGGCGGCAGTGGGCGCGGTAGTTGGATACGCCCTAACCAAGAAGTCAAAGGGTTAATGCGAGGTGATGTGTGATGGCAGAGATATTCCTCCCCGCTTCCAATGTTAAGAAGATTAGGGGTAACGTAGCGGAGCTGTTCATAGACCCCATCACCAGAATTGAGGGTCACTTGGCTCTAAGGGCCGAGATCGATGTTCAGAAGAGGAAGCCCAAGGACACTTGGGTCTCCGCCACTATGTTCAGAGGCTTTGAGGTATTCATGAGGGGTAGGGCTCCGGAGGACGCCATAGCTTTATCCTCCAGAGTATGTGGAGTCTGTGGAGCCAGCCACGCTAACGCCGCTACTATAGCTACCGACATGGCTCTAGGAGCAGTCCCAACTGAGCTAGGTGTCGTCCTAAGGAACTTAGCCTTCGTAATGACTGATCACATATACGATCACAGCATAATCTTGAACTTGCTAGGCGGGCCTGACTACAGCGAGGTCGTGGTAAAGAAGCTAACTCCAGACTGCTGGGCTAGGGCAGAGACCACTGAGGCCAAGTATTCTCACATCCACGGCTACAGGAAGATCGCTGACATAATGAGGGACTTGAACCCCATAGTAGGAAAGATATGGCAGCTTACCGTAAAGTATCAGAGGATAGCTAGAGAGGCGGGTGTACTCCTATACGGAAGGCACTCCCACCCGAGCACCTTGGTGCCCGGAGGAATAAGCACCGACCTAAGCGCTGGCAACTACCTCCTAGAAGAGTACACCTTCAGGCTGGTGAAGCTCACAGCTTGGGTCAAGTTCGTGACCAGTATATGGATGGACATAGCTGACTTCTACAATGAGCAGTGTGACTACATGAAGCAAGGAATGACTTACCCCAAGCCCACATTCTACAGCCCTGGACTTATGGATGATCCAGAGATCTACAGCCAGATGGGCGACAATTACGTGGATATCTACAAGGCCTTCGACGAAGCTGCTATGAATAGAGGTACGCCCTCTGGACTATACATCGGAGGCGAAAAGGTAAGTGATAAGCCCAGCGACATGCAGAGGAACGTCGTCGAGTTGATAGATGGTTCCTTCTACGCTCCTTGGAAGGGCAACGGAAAGCCTCCGATAACTGAGGACCCCGCCGGAAAGCCCCTGGTCGGAGGTAACGAGGAGCTAGCGTGGTTCCACCCGTGGAACAAGACTACCATACCCAAGCCCACTGACTTGAACTGGGGAAGCAAGTACAGCTGGGCTGCCACGGTAAGGCTATACTGGAACGGAAAGCTCTACCCATTCGAGGTAGGACCGATAGCTAGGATGTTCGTCACCGCTCACAGCAACCTCAAGGGATGGGTGGAGAAGGCTGGAGGAGCGATCAAGCATGGAGGAGGAAAGATAGAGGTAACCCTGCCCGCCTCCAGAGACGTCGAGGACCTACCGAAGGGCACTTGGGAAGAGGTGACCCTAACCTACCACGCTCCGCCCTTCAGCACCACTATAGAGAGGGTGAGGGCCAGAGCGTTTGCCATGAGCGTCGACATAGTCGAAGCTTGGACCAACGTATTGGTTGCCTTGGATTACATCAATCATGGAAAGAGCAAAGCTTCCAGGCCATGGAAGGAGCCTGCCTTCAGCTACGGCTATGGGCAGCTAGAGGCCCCCAGAGGAAACGTAGAGCATTGGATAGTAGTGAAGGACGCCAGGATAGCCAACTATCAGATACATGCTCCAACCACCCAGAACGTTGGACCCAAGGGACCCAAGGACGAGCTCAAGAGGTACTGCAGCAACGACGCTTGGATTACTAGGAGCCCTGAGGGATACTGCATGAGTCCCTTCGAGGCAGCCGCTTACAACACCGTGGTCACCGAGGAGGTGCCGCCACAAGAGTGGAATGGCTTGGACTACGTGAGAGCGATAAGGAGCTTCGACCCATGTATAGCCTGTGCCGCCCACCTGGAGTTCACGGACAATAAGAAGGTAGTGAAGACTGTGAAGAAGATGTTAACTAACGCGTGTTCTCTCTAAAACCACATTTTTGAAAATTTAACTATGGGTGATTTATTCATAATTAGCTTGTAGAATGGGGTGATGTAGAGTGAACGTTGGCGGCTGGGCCTCGCCGAGCAATTTGTTAGGATTCGCACTGTACTACATGCTAGTACCCAGCGTCTTCGTCTTCGCCGCCGGAGCGTCTTATAGAATAGTGAGGATGCTAGCGACCGCCAGATTCCCACCGGCGCAGAGAAGACCTTGGAGTTGGATAGAAGCAATTAAGGGCATAATATGGGTATTCCTAAGGCCTATCGTGTTCGTCGGAAAGACCAGAACTGACGACTTGATAGTGGGTCTAATCTTGCTACACGTCGTGGGAGTAATACCAGTGCTCTTCCTGTTGGCTCAGCACATGTCTTGGTGGGTCTACTACTTCCCGCCGTACAAGTATCTATGGATATTCGCAGTACCGTTGAGTATCACCAGCAGCGTATTGACCGTGACCGCCACCGTTGTGCCCACTACAACCATGTCACACGTCTTCGTGGACACCATATGGGGACCACTGACCGCTATACTGAACGGCGACCTATTGGCGATATTCGTCATGGTCGCCATAGGCTACAAGTGTGCTCTGAGGCTAGTAGAGCTGATAACTAAGCACAGTCACACTCCCAGAAGACTAGGCGACTTCATCGCTTACGCTCTGCTCTTCGGCATAATATTCAGCGGATACGTGGCAGCTAGACACAGACCCTCTCCTGATGTGGCTACGTATATGAACGTATTAGGACTCCACGTGCTGCTAGCAGAGATACTGCTCATGTACATCCCATTCAGCAAGTATTGGCACTTCGTGTTTGGTTATTGGTATGGTAAGCTCCATGAGTGGTATGATACGGATCTGAAGAGGGGTGAGGCGCTATGAGTAGTCCGGGTATGGAAGGAGGAAATAATATGATGGAACAAATGATGAAGATGCTGCAGAGCGGAAAGGTCGACTTAGACACCGCAATAAAGAACGCTATGAAGAACGTCGACGCAGTAATGATGCACTATCTAGAGAACTGCCTAAACTGTGGTGGCTGTGCTCCAGCGTGTCCGTTCTTTGCAGCAGGGCCAGAGTATAGTCCGGTGAACAAGGCCGAGGAGGTAAGAAAGATATACAGAAAGGAGATGACCATAGCCGGAAAGATACTGGGAAGACTCGTCGGAGCGGAGAAGCCGAAGCCCGAGGACATGGATAGACTAATGGAACTAGCTTATGCGTGCACTAACTGTGGCCACTGCTACTACACTTGTATGGTTGGCATACACAGCGGAAAGGTCGTAGGACTACTGAAAAGCATACTGACCTCTGCTGGATATGTACCAACCCTCTTGAACATGTTTGAAGCCGTGGAGCTTCATGGTATGTACAAACAAATACCCGGTATAATGAAGATATGGAACGACGCCCTCGAGGAGGCACAGAAGAAGTATGGTCCAATAGAGTTTGATAAGAGCTTCAAGGGTTCAACTGACAAGAAGCCCAAGGTATTGTTCCTAGCTTGGATAAGCGATGCGATGATGATGAGGAACGGCTTCATAGCAACTATAGGGATATTGAACAAACTCAAGGAAGCTGGCCTAATAGACTGGACCACTTGGAAGGTACCAGAGGCGTTCAGAGCCCCCATAAGCGTCGTTATCGGAAGATCTGCTAATGCTAAGAAAGTGCTAGAGAGAGTGGTGAAGTACATCGAAGCGATATCGCCAGACTACGTCCTAATGATGGATGGAGGATACCCGTATCCTGTATTCAGATTTGAGATGTATGGTGTGATAAAGAAGACTGTCGGCGGAAAGCCTAAGTGGAAGATAGTACACTTGGTGGAGTTCCTAGACGACTTAATGAAGGAGGGCAAGATAGGGTTCGAGCAAGCGGATGATCCGATAACTTGGCACGACCCATGCCAGCTCGGAAGACACTCCAGGGTGTTCGAGCCTCCTAGGGACTTGCTAAAGGCCGCGAGCAGCAGCTACAGAGATCTGCCTCACAATAGAGAGATGAACTTCTGCTGCGGTGGTGGAGGAGGAATAGGATGTATACTAAGAGAAGTAAGGATAACTATGGGCCAGATAGTTGGTATGGAGATAAGGATACCTCCCAAGGAGGAGGAGTTCGAGAGAAGGGTAGAGAGGAACCATCTAATAGCAGTTAGGAGAAAGATGGAGGACGTGAAGAAGAGCGGTGCAAAGATAGTCGCGACTGCTTGTCCAGCATGTGTAGAGACCATAGCTAGAGGTGTAAGGCACTACGGAAAGGAGATGGGTATAGAGGACGTAAAGGTAATCCACATAAGCGAGTACCTCGTGGATAAGCTCAAGGTCTACACACACTAAAGACATTTTTGGGGAGCTCTAGCTCCCTCAAATTCTTCCTTATTCCTTAAGGGATTCATGTGATTTGTCGCGAAACTTGTGCAAAGGTTCTAGAAGAGGTAGACCTTACTGGATTGATTTCATATCTTCAGTATCTTTCTGAAAAGAGTAAGTGTTCCATTTCTGTAAATTTAGACGTAAATAAAGGACTAATCAAGATAAGAGTTTGTTGTGCGAGAAGCAAGAAGATAACGAAGATAGTTGAAGAAAGAATCATGGCGATAAGAAATCTCGAGAAGAGTAGATGTATAAGATTTAGAAAGAATGTAGTGGATATGAAGCTATTTCTTATTAGAGATAGACATATATGTATAGGTAAGGAGTTTGAGACTGGAGCTCCTTATTGTATTCCTCTGAAAGCTCTCGAGAGGCATGCCGTCATAATGGGTTCTACGGGATCTGGGAAGAGTACCACAACAAAGAAGATATTGAAGGAAATCGGTAAGAACTTGTTGGTCCTTGACTGGCATGGTGAATATGACGATCTTGAATTTGAGGTGGTTGATTGCATAAGCTTTAGGAATCTGAGGGAGATTGGAAGGGGAGAACTCGTTGACTCTTTAGCCAGCTCTTTAGGGCTTTCTGATTCTCAATATTACTTATTGATGAAAGTCGTACAAAGCTTATGGGTGAAGAATAGAGACTTCGGGTTGCGGGACATAATCTTTCACATCAAAGCGTTAGATGAGAGCAGCAGGTGGGTCAGAGAAAGCAAATATGCTCTATTAAAAAGACTAGAGATGCTACTTCATGAAGAGGGTTGTCAAACGGAGATAGAGGAGGTGATCAAGAAAAGTAAAGGGGGCATAATAGTTGATTTGAGTACCAATAGCGAGTATGGAAAGAGATTCATTTCAAATGCCATCCTAGCACATGCCTTTACCAAGGCTAGGGCTAAGAAGTTGAGGAAGCTTTTCATAGTTCTTGAAGAAGCTCACAACGTGGCGCCGAAGACCACAGAACTGAGCTTAGCGGAGAAGATTTACATGGAGGGTAGAAAATATGGCCTTCATTTGATAGCGGTAACGCAGTCGCCTAGGAAGTTAAGTGATGGTATTCTCAGAAACTCTGCATTGAAAGTAGTCCACGCTTTAGAGGACGTCGAAGATGCAAAGTATATCGCAAATAGTATAGGATATCCAGATCTATGGAAGGAATTCTTGTATTTGGACGTTGGACACGCTTACTTCTACTTCAAGAAGCCTATCCACGTAGTTATTGAGTCCAACAATATCGAAAGAACTCCTCCCACTCCTCCTGAGAATGTTCTCGACAAGGAATCTTTTCGCAGTTTAGAACTCGAAGAGCGTTCTCGAGGGACCTCTGAAGTCCACTAGATGTGTCTACGCAAGAGAGTAACTCACCGTATTCTTCTTTAAGAATATGTAAATAGGAGCCCACGAGCTCTGCCTCTAAGTTTGAACAAATTTTCTCTTTGCAGTATCCCTTCTCTTCCATTCTTCTTATCAAGTCATTTACGTTAGCTTGTAAGTAAATGACTTTCTTTACTTTATCTCGAGGTACGAAGTCTACAACCACTCCTTCGATAATATAGCAACCCTTTAAATCATTTATAAATTCCTCAAGTTTATCCATATCAACAACATATACGTTATTTCCGCACTCATCTTTCTCTACTTCAATATACCATCCTCTTTCTCGGACTAGGTCGGTGACAGCTATCCTTTTGCATCCGGTAGCTTTTGAAAGCTCTTCTGCTAAGGTACTCTTTCCACTTCCAGGGACCCCGCTGAGTAGTATTAACTCTCTCAATGTTCCCTACCTCTTATCACTCCCCCCTTGAGAGCCAAGCGGGAGTGAAATGCTGTACGGCTGGTCTGCTTGGAGAGGACACTTGAAGAATTGGGAGAGGCTCGTGGAGGAGGTCAGTGACAGCGGATTCGGATACGTTGAACTTAGCCTGGATTTCCCGCTGCCCTACAAGGCGGAAGAAGTTCGTGAAGCTGTTAAAAGACTAAGAGAAAAGAACCTCAAGGTTTCGATTCACGCCCCTTGGAGGGGTGTCGACCTCGCTACACCGTGGGAAAGTATAAGGAAAGGGGCATTAGAACTAATGGAACTCACGGCCTCCATAGCTCATAGTATAGAGGCCGAGTACGTGGTACTTCACATGACGACGCCGGAAAAGCTAGATCAAGATGTGAGGGATAAGGTAATAGAAAGTGCTATCAAGTCTGCAAAGAGAATAGTGGAGATCAGCGAGGAATATTCTGTTCCAATGTACATAGAGAACGTGGGAAAGCTTGGTCACCCGGATACCTTTGGTAAGATAATGGATGAAAGCGGGGCTGAGTTTTGTTTAGATCTAGCTCACGCTATCGTTGATTTCGCTAGAAGACACAAGGTGGAATTAGATAGAGTTGACGTGGATGATGTGATGAACATGTGGATAAGTTCTCTGAAGAATAATATAAAATGCGTCCACGTACATGGAGTCGTCAATGAAGATGGCAAGATTAGATCTCACCAAGCGTTAGGCTATCCCCTTACCAAGAGAGTGGTGGCGAAGACTATAGCGCAAGCCAGTCCAGAATACGTTACCCTGGAGATATACTATAATAAGGGAAAAGAAGTAGGTCCGAGGTTTGTCGCAAGAGAGGTGGAAGAGATTAATTCTTGGCTTCGCGTATATCGTAAATCGAAATAGGAATCTTAGGCAACTTAATTCCTCTCTGACCCTGGTAATGACCTCTTACGCTGTAATCTCTCTCTACAGGAGAGTCCAATCTAACTAAGATAAAGTGGACGAATGGAATACCTGCTTTGAGCTTTACGGGAAAGCTACTTCCAATTACTTCTATTACTATCTGTCCTTCGAAGCCAGCGTCCACTACCGTTGGAGGAATGTACAATCCCAATCGCGCCAAGGTACTTTTGAGATTCACTAGGGCAACTAGATCGTAAGGTATCCTGACGACTTCCAGTGTATGAAGAAGGACATGTTCGTAAGGTTTGATGACTAATCCGCCCTCCTTGCATAAGTCGCCCCTTTCATAATACTCCTCGATGTCTTCCTCTGAGGTGACGTCCAGAACCTTATTTATTCTCTTAAATCTGGCATACTCGCACCCGATCCTGAGGTCTACACCGTTCTCACTTAGGAGTGATTCGTCAAAGGGTTCTATTTTCATGAGACCTCTCTGAATGTACGCCTTTATTCCTCTGTCAGACAGTATCATCTAGAGCCCTTTTACCGTTTAGGAATGATATCCCTCAAAAAACTGTGGACTCACTTCTTGTACTTCAGTAGTTCTATTGTGCTCACAGAAGTACCTATTAGCCTCTTGGTGGTACCCTTCACCATGTATACCTTTGTGGTAAGCTCAGCTTCTTGTAATATTAAGAGATTCTTGTCAATTTTCTCATATCCCTTAAACACAATTAGCATGTTATGCCCTGGCAAGCTCTGCGTTAAGTTTAACGTGAATGTACAAATGTCACCGGTACAGTTGTGGGGAGCTTTCTCTAATAGTTCCTTGAACTTTGACTCAGTTAAGAAGGGTAGAGAGACGTTCTTCCAATTGGGATTAACAGTAATAGTGGTGTTTATAGTCTTAGTTGTGGACTTGGTAGTAACGATTGTGGCGTTTCCATAGATTCTAAATGTTACCTTAGTGCCGTTAACCCTGATTACCTCATATGTAACGTAGATGTCCAGACTCTTCCCGCGAAGGGCTAGGAGACCAGTATTCTTGACAGTCTGATGATACGTTGCTGAGAAACCCGGGTGGGCCCAGGGCTGGGCTAGCACCAATCCTACCAACGCTAACAGAAACACGGATCTCATCATTCTGTGCCCCAAGGCCTACGCGTTTCTGCCCTTTAAAACGAAGTACGACGCTTACCCCCTACTTTATACTCCAAGGGGACTAGCGTAGTAACGGGTAAAGGCCAATGAGACGTAGGAGAAAAATCCCGTTGACGGTAGATGATATAATGACAACTCCTCCTTTGACCGTCGATCCAGAAGAGGACGTGGTGGACGTGGCTAAGAAGATGTTAGAACACGGCTTCGGGTCTGCCCTAGTTGTAGAAGACGACAAGCTCATTGGAATAATTACCGAACATGATCTGCTCTATGCCTTGAGCGAAGGAGAAAAGGGTGTGAAATTAAAGGCTAGAGACGTAATGACCGAAGACCCGATAACTGTGAAGACAAAGACTGACATTATGGAAGCAATAAGAGTAATGAAAGACGCAAACGTAAGACATCTGCCGGTGGTCGACCACAAAGGACGCCCAGTAGGAGTCGTAGCCTTCCGTGATATATTGGAGAGCTTGATGCTGCTATTGCACTTCTTCTACTGTTAAAACCTCTAACCCCCCTTTCCTATTCTTTTGGGTACGTCTCTGATGAGCGTTAAGCTGGGTAAGCTCAAGGCTCTCCTCCTACCAGCGGATGTGATGATAGTAATTTATGATAAGATAAGTAAGAGGGCGGATGAAGTAACGGCAGCTCTTGTGCTATATGAAGTTGGGAAGGAGATGGGCGCTAGGATAGCCCGTAACGCGTTTGAAAAAGTAATGGAACCCAAAGAGGCGTTCTCGAAAATACCGGAACTATTGAGGTGGATAGGTCTTGAGGGTATAGTAAAGGATAGCAAGGTGTACATGCCCTCCGCCTTAGGAATAGCTACGGAAGATGAGGAGGGCGTCTGTCACTTTGAAAGGGGACTAATAGCAGGCTTCATGAGCGGATTGACTAGGGCTCCTTGGGAAGCGGTCGCTGAAATTGGTGACGAGGGATGCGTGATCAAGCCCCGCGTTGGAGGTGTTAAGATCGAGGAGGTTGAGGAACTTGACGAAAGGGTGCGAAGTAGGCTTCAAGGGTAAGACCTTAATCGATGGGGAACTTAGAGAAGTAACTCTGATATCCAAAGGAGAGATCTTGGAGGTAAGATCATCATCTCCTCCTTGTCCTTGTGAAATATGCATTAAAGAGAATGATCTAATAGCGTTACCCGGAATGATAGACATACACATTCATGCGAGGGATTGGAACTTAAGCTACAAAGAGACGATAGAGAGCGCTACTAGAGCAGCGCTAAGAGGCGGAGTGGTAGCGGTATTCGACATGCCCAATACCTCTCCCAAGGTAGATACCTTTGAGAGAGTGAAGAAGAGGATAGAAGATTTTAACGAGAAATCTTACGTCGATTTCGGAGTTTACTCTGCTTTACCCCCTAGCGAGGAGGAGTTGAGAAGGGTACTAGGACTGCCCATAGCTGGGATAAAGCTATTTCCCGAGGATTACAGAAGAGCAGAGATGTTAAGGGATGCGAACGTCTTTACGATAGTTCATCCGGAGTGGCCGGATATGATCAAGGAAAGCCCTAATCCGGGCGAAAGGAGCTATACAAGAAATCCGCTAGCTGAATTAGAGGCCGTAAAAAGGTTAAGCTTCTTGAAGAACGTACACTTCACGCATGTCTCCTTCCCGGAGGCTGTGAGAGAGGCGAGGAGAAGGAGGAAGAGCTTCGACAGCACGCCTCATCATCTTCTCCTGAATTCTAGAAGGGAAAGAGAGCTCGGATGTTACTCTAAGGTAAATCCCCCTCTTAGATCGGAAAGCGTTCAGAGAGAACTCTTGGAGGAGTTCTTGAGGAGTCCGTGGATAATATCAACAGATCACGCACCTCATGCTCCCTATGAGAAAGACAGAGACTTCCTCTCTTGTCCATCAGGATTTCCGGGACTGGAAGTGGCTTTACCTAAGTTGCTTAGCTTGGTAAAGACTGGTTTAATTACTTTAAAGGATGTCGTGTGGTCGTACTCAGAGGGGCCAGCGAAGCTCATGGGCTTGTGGCCGAAGCTGGGAGCTCTTAAGAGCGGCTCCCTTGCATCTTTCACGATAGTTAGGCTCAGCTCAAAAACACTGAATCCCCTGGAATTTGAGAGTAAGGCGAAGTTCAGTCCCTTCGAAGGAACCCCCGTTGGGGAGGTGGTAGCCACCGTGATTCGAGGAACCCTAGCATATCATGAAGGAAGCTTCAAGAAACCCCAAGCGAGGAACATAGTCGAGCTCGCATGAAGGCGCTGGTAGCTCTGGGAACCACACTGGTTTTGTTCATTCTGGTACCACTAATAGTTACCTTCATTAGTGTAAATCCGAAGACGTTCGAAGGAATATACTCAAACGATTACTTGAGGAGTCAACTCTTAGGAGCCATCGTAACCACCTTCGAGGCATCTGCCATAGCCATCTTGATACTTCTGATTACCGGAGTTCCAATAGCTTACGTGCTTTCGAGAAAGGATTTTCCTCTGAAGAACTTTGTTGAGTCTGTGTTGGATTTGCCTATGGTAATCCCTCACAGCGTAGCCGGGATAATGATCCTCTTAGCCTACGCCTCTGGGCCCTTAGGAGGCGTTCTAAGACAAATATCATTGAACATAGTTGATAGTATTTACGGCACCATAGCGGTAATGGTATTTGTAGGAGCGCCCTTCCTTGTTAACACCGTTAGAAGAGGCTTCGATAGTATTCCCAGAAGCGCGGAGCTCGTGGCTAGAAGTTTAGGAGCCTCAAAATATCAAACTTTCTTGAAGATATCACTGCCTATGGTAAAAAGAAACATACTGACCGGCACCATACTAGCGTGGGCTAGGGGAATAAGCGAGGTAGGAGCCTTACTCATCGTGGCGTATAATCCTATGACTTTAAGCGTGCTTGTTTATGATTGGTACACAACTTTGGGCCTTAACTATGCATTGAGCGTCACGCTGATTATGTTAATACTTTCAATTGTAGTATTCATAGCATTGAGAAGGCTAGAGGGTGGGGAACTGTGATAAAGGTAGAGGATCTTGTGATAGAACTAAAGGGATTTACTCTTAAAGTAGAAGAATTCGAGGCTAAGAGGAACGAATACGTAATAATTATGGGTGCTTCGGGTACCGGAAAGAGTGTTTTCGTTGAGGGAATAGCTGGTTTCTTGAAGCCCAAAAGGGGGAGAATAGTAATTGATGGAAAGGATGTAACTTACCTCCCTCCAGAGAAGAGGGGTATAGCTATAGTTCCTCAGGATCACGGCCTTTGGCCTCACATGAGCGTCTACGAAAACATAGCATTCCCCCTTAGAATAAGGAAGGTGAATGAGAACGAGATAAGGAGAAACGTCAAGGAGTTAGCAGAGAGATTAAACATAGAACACCTCCTCAATAGAAGCCCCTCTAAGCTCTCTGGAGGAGAGAGACAGAGGGTGGCGCTCGCTCGAGCGTTGATAATAAGACCTCAAGTGCTACTGCTAGACGAACCTACCTCTTCCCTGGATCCTAAGACCCGGAAGGCAGCTCTAGAGCTGTTAAAGATGATTAAAGGAAGTGTAACTGTTGTCCACGTAACTCACAATCCCTATGAAGCTTTAGTGCTTGGTGACAAGATAGCTGTAATGAATAGAGGAAGATTAGGAAGACCCAAAGATCCGAGGGAGGTGTTGCTGAATGAGTTATCTTACTATGTGGATGAGATAAGGGAAGCAACTTCCTTGATCGGCCTCTAATTCAATAGAGCGCGTTGATAACTAAATCTGGGATCCTCCTATGATAGATTTAGGTCCCGTTCTGCTTAGTTGGCTGGGTCATGATGGCTTTAAGATCATAGATAAGAATAGCGGCCTTAGGGTGGCAACGGATCCTTTTAGGATAGCCAAGGGAAGCGACGACGTAGCGGATCTAGTGTTTATAACTCATGAACACTTCGACCATTGTAGCCCCAACGACCTAGCGAAGATAGTATCTCCAGAGACAGTGATTGTCGCTCCCGAGATCTGTGAGGAGTGTCTGGCCCCTTTTGATCTAGAGAAGGTATTTGTACGCCCCCTAGTTAAGGGCAACGTTGGCTCCATTCCCTTTTACACTATACCCGCGTATAACGTGAACAAGTTCAGAGCCCCCGGCGTAGTCTTCCATCCGAAGGAGGACGGAAGGGTAGGCTACGTCTTCGAGGTCGGCGGAATAAGATTCTATCATGCTGGAGACACAGATGTCATTCCCGAAATGGAAATGGTTGAGGCTGATGTAGCTCTCTTGCCAGTATCTGGGGTCTACGTGATGACTCCCGAAGAAGCCGTGGAGGCGTTAAAACTCATGAAGGGAGTTAAGGTGGCAATTCCCATGCACTGGGGAACCATAGTAGGGGACTTAAGCAATGCTTTGAGATTCAAGGAGCTCGTTGAGGCAGAAGGGCTGGACGTACAAGTAATAATACCTGAAAGGGAGCCCTGGTAAAAATTAGAGCATCTTCAAAACCAGCTCGTTAATCTTTTCTCCTCTATAGCCGGCTTCGCCGTAGCTTCCGTACGGCCTCTTGATGCTCCTCCTGAAGCCTCCTCTAGGCGGATGAAGTCTAAACACGGGTTTGATGGCATCTTGTTTGTGGAACTTTATCTCTCCGCTTATTATCTTCTCAGCTAGCTCCTCGAAGCTTTCAACTCCGAACTTTTCCTTGATGTACTCCTTCGTTAGCCTCTTGTTCCCAGGTGCTCTACCCCTGACCTCTAGTAACTTAGCCAAGGTCTCCTTATTTACCTCGCCCCAAGTGATCCACGCTTGGGCTCTTCTCAACATTCCCTCTATTCCGGGTAAGTCTGCTGGGTATATGGTGGCATGGAACCTCTTGTGTAGTCTCAAGTTCTCGAGAGTCTTCCTAACGTAAGGGGGAGCGTCGGGCTCTCCCTTGATCCTTATTATTAAGTAAACCTTCTTCTCACTCATTATATATCACCTCACTCCTCTTGAGGTCTAACCCAGTCCCAAGGGGCTAGGAAGCGATAAGTCTGTTTGAGGGCCTCTAGGGTAGCCTTAGCGAAGTTGTGAGTGGTTCTGGTCTCTCCCTCGGTGTGGGTCCAGACGTCCTTGACACCGGCATACCTTAGGACGGTCTTGGCTACGTTACCAGCTACTAGACCGGTTCCTCTAGGAGCGGGCTTTAGCGTAATCCTCACGCTGCCGCTCTTACCGGTGACGGTGAAGGGGACGCTATGGGGCTCTCCACAAGTACACTCCCAGCTGCCACAGCCCCTTCTTACGGGAACTATGTTCAGTTTGGCGTTGGTTAGGGCCTTCTGAATGGCGAACCTCATTTGCCTAGCCTTTCCGGTTCCGAGACCAACTAGACCGTTCTCGTTCCCTATTACCACCAACACCCTTAACCTGGTTACCCTACCGGCGTCGGTCACCTTCTGGACCAGGGTGACGTCTAGGACCTCGTGCTTTAGGTCAGGAACTAAGTAATCTACGATCTCGGGCTCTAGGATGGGTAAGTTCTTTTCGAAGAGCTCGTAGATGCTGGTTATCTTGCCCTCTTTGACCATCCTCCCTACTCTGGTCTTGGGAACCCACTCCTCCAAGCTTACCGGCTGCGCCACTCTGACACTCATCTTCGCATCCCCCCTCAAGCGCTCTGGGCTTGCTTATAGTCTTCGAGTATCTTCGATTTGACCTCTTCGAAGTGCTCTACGTAGTTCTCTGGTGCGAATCCCTTCTTCAGCAAGGTCGCGAACCTCTTATTGTACTCCTCGGGGTTGTTTTCCTTTAGCATCTTGGCATACTCCGCTATGTGCTCTCCCTTGATCCTCTCCTCGCTGGGGACGACTTCCTCTCCCACCGGTACCTCTAATCCAGCGTCGTTGGCGGCCTTGATCGCTGCGAAGATCCTAGCACCCTTGGTGGGCTTGTGTAAGCCTATGTCCGGGGCAGCGTAGCTTATTCCGGCCTTCTTCGCCCTTAGCGCTGCTAGTAGACCGGTTAGGTATACGGCCGGTAAGGAGTTACCAGAACCCTTCCAGCCGTACTTCTTCTCAAGTTCTCTTGAATGAGCAGCAGCTATTACCTTGTCTCCTTCGGGAGCCACCTCTATAACTTGTACCCATACGTACTTGTTAGACTTCCTTACCACGAACCTCGGGTGTCTGCTCAGGACCATTCTGTACCTCTTGTGATAGTCGGTCTTTCCTTCTCTTCTCCTCCTTCTAGGTACCCTATACCTTGGACCGTGTGCCATGTTACCTCACCTCTATGCCGTACCTATCCCTCAAGTGAGTCTTGAGGTCCCTCAAGCTCTCGAATTCTCCTCCCTTTGCCTTCCTGTAGAGCTCTCTATAGGTCCTCCTGTCTATTACTTCATGATCCCTTAGGTACCTTAGGAACCTCCTTATCTTCCTTATCCTATGCATCCAAGCTTCCTTGGGATCTAGCCTCGCCGAGGCCTTACCCTTCCTCTTTCCGTATCCCCTTCTCCTACCCTTCTTCCTTTGCTCATGCCTTACCTTCCACCTTACCCTGGAGTTACCTTTCTTGGGTTCTACCTTGATTATGCCCTCGTCTATCAGCCTTCTGATGTCGTTCTTGGAGACGACCTCTTCTAGTTCTCCGAGTCTCTTGGAATCTATCCATACTCTGCTTTCCCCGACGCCGAGTATGTCCGCGGCCATACGGGCTATCTTGTCAGCCCTCACTGCTCAACACCCCCGTTCGCAACCCTTATGCCCAGTTCTTTAGCCCTCTTCAGTATGAGAGCCCTCTTCCTCTTACCAACGGAGGAAGCTATGTAAACTATGTGCTTCTCCTTATCGACCTTCTCTAGCTCTTTTACGTTGTGTACTATCACTGGTTCAAGTCCGCTTGGGTGAAGCCCCCTTACCTCCTTCGGAGTCCTGTATCCTATCTTCACTATCGGCGGGTAACCCTTGAGCTGTAGCCTGGACTTGTTGTCGTTGCCCTTAGGCTTTCTCCACTTGTAACCCCTCTCTAGCCTGAAGTATCTCCACCAATGATACCTTATGAACTCCGGTAAGTCGTTCCTTACTTTTACCGCCTTCTTCATAGCCTTCCTCTTCTTCCTCAGCTCGGCGAGGGCAGCCTTCCTCTTTTGCATAGCTTCTTGCAAGTCCATTACGCAGCCACCTCCCTCTGGTAGATGTAGATACCGTCCATGAAGACCCTCCTATCGAAGTCTTTAATTTTGGTTGCTTGTTCTATGTTAGCAGCGGTCTGAGCCACCTTCTCCAAATCAATTCCTTCTATGACAAGCTCCTTGCCTTTTACTTGTACCTTTACTCCGGGCAATATCTTAGCCTTCCTGGGAGCCTTCTCTCCTATGAAGTTGTGAATCTCGACGGTATCTCCCACTACCTTAACGTTTATAGGGAAGTGAGAGAACACTATCTTCATCTTATACCTCCAACCCTTTGTTACTCCAGTTATCATGTTCTCTATATGGGCAGCAATGGTGTTCACTAAGGCCTTCCTCTTTCTGTTAGCGAAGAAGGTCTCTACGAGTACCTTCTTCCCCTCTTCGTCTTCAATGGTTCTTATCCTTATTCCCTTTGCATGTGAGAAGTCCCTCTCTAAGGTTCCCTTGGGGCCGCTGACCTTTACCTTAGATCCCTCTATCTCCACCGTCACGTTTTCGGGTATGTTGACGGTGGCGTGTACCCACACGGTTCTAGCCATTTTCGCTAACCCCGACCGGGGAGGAGGAAAGGGGATTTAAGGACTGTTTGTATTCCGTTAGTGAACGAAGGTAAGGATTGGTGCGGGGGGTGGGATTTGAACCCACGCAGGCCTACGCCATCGGGTCCTAAGCCCGACCCCTTTGACCAGGCTCGGGCACCCCCGCACGGGCCATGAGCTCACTTGAGCAGAGGATTAATAAGCTTTGAATTGCCGGGTCGCGAAGCTCTCGGAGGTCTTACCTTGATCCTCCCTTCCTCTATCATCTTTACTATTTCCCAAGCGATCCTCTCTTGCTGAAGCCACTGCCCCCATCCCTTACCCTCTCCCACGAGCTTTGCTACTTCCTTTCTTATTTTAGGAGGTAACCTAGTTGGCTTGAAGAACGTGAAGGGGGTGCCGGGAAGGGGCATGAAATAATGGAGATGTGCCCTAGCACCCATGGAGGTGAGTTTCCTCATACCCTTTAGCGTGGCCTCCATGTCTTCCTCAGTCTCAAAGGGTAAACCCAAGATGAAGTCGACCTCGGGCACGAAGCCATGTTTTACGCTAAGCTCAACAGCGCTAACCACGTCTTCCCAAGCATGACCTCTATGAAGAATCTTGAGCATCCTGTCGCTGGCACTCTGAGCCCCTATTACTAGCCTCTTGTTGTTCACGTACTTCTTCAAGATCCTTATAGACTCTTCCGTCACGAATTCCGGGCGCACCTCGCTGGGAAACGAGCCGAAGAACACCCTAACCCCTATATCCTTCACCTTAGAGAGAAGCTCTTCGACCTTATCTAGCTCCATTCTAACTCCATCTCCTCCATAGGATAAGGCGTTTGGGGTAACCACCCTCCAGTCTTTTCCTCCTAACTCCTTTAGCTTCTTTGTATAGAAGATTATCTTATCTATCGAGCGATGACGAGTGATCGCCTTAAACATAAAGGACGTTTGGCAATAGGCGCAAGCGAAGGGACAGCCTCTCGTTATCTCAATAGGACCGAAATGTCCCCTCCAATAAGGCCAAGGGGGAAAGGAGTCGAGGTCCACGAGCCTCCTTCTTCCCGTGAACTCGTACTCTTCTAGATACAGACCCTTGACGTTCCTTATGTCATCATCGACGGCTAGGGCGTATAGCAGTTCTGGTAGCGTTTCTTCTCCCTCGCCGGCTACCACTACGTCAAAGCCTAAATCCAGAGTACCATAAGGATCCCCGGTCGCATGGGGTCCTCCGGCTATTAGTAGCACTTTACCCTTCAGCTTTAAGATATCGCTAATCAAGTTATCGTTAAGCAAGTCAGTAGTGAGTAGGGATACACCTAACACGACCTTCTCGTACTTCCCAATAAAGTTCAAAGAATCGAGGGGGTCATTTACTACTTCTACCTTAACGTTCACTATATTAGAGCTTTCAATGGCCGCTACCAAGGCAGCTGTGCTGTACTTAGTGTTCTTCTTGTTTAGATGTAGATATAGCACCTTCTTCATTTTTAGGAACCCTTACCCTTCATTAACTTATATAACTCGATTAATTCCGAGCTGGACTTTGAACTCTTCGTAAGCCTCGATGCCCTCCACTCAGCTACGTTACCTAAGCTCTTGTTTAACATGTCCAACACATTCATGTTATCCAAGACCTCTCTTTCTATACCCATGAGGTTCGCCGTTTCCACTTTGATTCTATAATAGATCTTACCTATGTTTCTCGCTATTGCTGCTAACCTCTTCTCGTCGGCCACGCCTAGTACTAGTAGGATAGCGAAGAACACTAACGGAAAGTCTCCCGTTTGTAGTAACAGTATGAATATCACGAAGGCTACTAGTACTGCTAGCGCGTTCACAGTGATTCCCTTTAAAAGGGGCTACATGAGGGTGTAAAAAGTCACTCACCGCTGAAATTCTCCAAGAAGATATCACGATAGTAATCTTGGAGCATCTCCTTTTCCTCCTCGGTTAGTGCCTTCCTCTCCTCGCTGACCTCCACTACCTTGGAAGTCGTAGGGATGTGCTTTTCTTTTTCAACAGTCCTCACTATCCTGCCCTTGCCCTTAGGCTCCATCTCGTAACCACACTTTGGACACTTGAGGACAACCTTACCGTCCTTTCTTACTACGGTCATTAGCGACTTACACCTGGGGCAAAAGGCTACGCTCAATTCGCTCCTCCACCACTGCACAACATACTCTTAGAGAGGGTTAAAAAGTATCACGAGGATTTAGAAGGCCTCGCAAGAAGTCCTTCTGGGCGAGCACTTGAGGAAGGTCTTCAAAAAACTTGAAAACGTCGATGTAGCCTTTCAGAAGCTCGTAAACGCCGTTCCCCCGAGACCTCCTAAGCCCCTCGAGGTGAGCCTACACGAGGCGTTGGGGTACTACTTAGCTGAAGACGTATACTCTTCCATTAACATTCCTCCCTTTCCAAGAAGTAGCGTTGATGGCTACGCAGTGAACTCTAGATCGACATGGGGGGCCAGTGAGGATGAACCCGTTAAGCTCAAGGTTAAGGGAAAGGTAAAGGTAGGAGAGGAGGCGAAGGTAGAGGTGGGAGAAGGTGAGGCCGTAGAGGTCGATACTGGTTCGATGATTCCGCCTGGAGCTGACGCGGTAGTTCCCGTGGAGTACGTCAAGGAGGTGGAGGACAGCATACTGGTTTACAGAGCTGTGACGCCAGGCGAGAACGTGCTATGGCCCGCCACCGACGTCTACTACGGGGAGTTGATAGCGAGGAGCGGTGAAAGGATAACATCGAGGACTATAGCAGCTTTATCTTCAATAGGAAAAGGCAAGGTCAACGTCTGGAAGCTCAAGGTGGCAGTGATCTCCACTGGAAACGAGCTCGTCGAACCCGGCAACCCGCTTCCTCCCGGAAAGGTTTACGACGTCAACACGTTCTCCCTTTCCGCTAGGCTAAGGGAGGAGGGATTCGAGCCCATAGTGATAGGAGTGGTACCAGATGACTATGAGAAGTTGAAAGAAGCTATACTAAAGGGTTTGGAAGTAGCCGATGTAGTAATTACCAGCGGGTCTACCTCCGCTGGTCCGGAGGATATGGTCTATAGAGTAGTAGGTGAGCTTGGCGAAATAATAGTTCATGGTCTAGCTTTCAAGCCCGGTAAGCCAGTCATGCTAGGAAGGATAGGAGAGAAGCCCGTGTTCGGTTTAGCCGGTCACCCAGACTCAGCGTACTTTAACTTGGAGAAGATAGTAATCCCCTACTTGAAGATGTGTGTTAAAGCGAGAAGAACTACTGAGAGAAAGATTAAGGCTGTAGCCGCCAGCGCCTTCACCCCAGCTCGCGGTCGCAGGACGCACATTCCGGTAAAGCTTCTCGAAGGAGATAGGTGGTATGCTTTCTCCAGCGCTTTGAGCGATCATGCCATGGTGAAGTACTCTCGGGCGGACGGTTACGTTACCATACCAGAAACGAGAAGGGCTCCGGTGGAAGTGGGCGAGGAGGTGGAGGTAACGCTCTTCCAAGAACCCGATTATGATTATGCCTTCATTGGAGATGTGGACGTGTTCGTGGATAACGCGCTGAAGACGTTCGAGAAGAATGTGAAGGTTCTACCCCTAGGTTCCTTCGCCGGTTCCCTTGCCTCTGAGAAGAACTTGAAGGCCGTCTGGCTTTCCCCCTCTGCTAAGGGAGAGGAACTAGAGGTAGAGCTGGTGATAGTAGGTGAGGAGGGGAAGAGACTAGCCTTCCCTCATCCAGCCACCTTCTTGTATCGCGGATATAGAGAGTTCTTAAAGAAGAGAGGATTAAGGGAAGCGGAGGCGCGTAAGAAGTATTTACACGTCGGCGCCTACCCCTCCCCTCAGGCGGTGTCATATGCCGTAAAGAGGGGATTTGCCGACTTCGGCATAACCACGCTGACCAGCGCGCTAAAGGAAGGGTTGAGCTACGAACCATTGATGATGATAAAGCTGAGGCTAGGATGGCATCCATCTCAAAAGGAGCTAGCAGAGTACATACTCTCAGAGTACGAAAGGGTGAGGGTTAGGTGAAGCACGTCATCGAAGTGGAAAAGGTATGGAAAGTATATAGACTCGGCAAGGTCGATTACCCAGCCCTTAGAGGAATAACGTTGAGGGTACCCAAAGGAGCCTTTCTAGTGATATTAGGTCCCTCTGGGTCCGGAAAGAGTACTCTCCTCCATTTAATGGGAGCACTTGATACTCCTACTAAGGGAACGGTTAGGGTAAATGGGAAGAATATAGCTCACATGAACGACGTCGAGAGGGCGAAGATAAGAAGGGATTCAATAGGCTTCGTCTTTCAGCAGTTCTTCCTTATACCGAGACTAACAGCTCTGGAAAACGTCGAGGTCCCTATGATAGCTAAAGGAGTCCCCTCGAGAAAGAGAAAGGAAAGGGCCAAAGAGTTACTGAAGATGGTGGGATTGGAAGGTAAGGAGAACAAGAGACCTCACGAGCTCTCCGGAGGAGAGCAACAGAGGGTAGCCATAGCCAGAGCCTTAGCAAACGATCCCGAGATAATACTGGCGGACGAGCCCACGGGGAACTTGGATAGTGTTACCTCCGAGGTAATAATGAATATGATGTTAGAGCTTAACAAAGATATGGGGAAGACGGTAGTTGTGGTGACTCACAACCCGGAGCAAGTGAAGTATGCCCACGCTGTCGTCAGAATAAGGGACGGGAGAGTTGAGAGAGTTGAGGAAGGAGGCAGAAAGCCCTTCTTCGACCTCGATGAGATAGCTCCAGGGAAGGCAATTACTTCGAAATCTTTATCTTAATTTTATCGTTCTCCCTGATGATCTCAGTCTTACTGTTTCTGGCCGTTTTCACGTAGAACGACTGGTAATGTATTCCTAATACGTTCACGAAGTCGATGGCATCGCCTTCCAGCTCTACCTCGTTTCCGTAGAGTCTGAGGACGCTTCCCTTGTTCTTATCCAGTACTTCCAAAGTTATGTAGTGTTTGTTGGCCGAAGCTCTGATGCCCAGCTCTCCTTTACCTAATATCTTGTCCTCCTCGGCGATGGCCTCGCCTTTGAGGCTATCCCATACGGGCAAGTACTTCTCGCCCGTGGCGCCTACGATTATGTGGTTACCATAGCTGTTGGTCTTAGGAGGAGACTCGTATTCGGCCTCCATGTATATTCCCTCATCGCTCATGCGAATCTTCGTCCAGCTCGGGGACACGAGCACCACGTGCTCGCTGTTGAAGCTCCTCCCATCAACATCACACATATTGTTCTCAAACCTGATTCGGAACCTTTCCTTCATACTTGCGGGGATCAGCACGGCACTCCCACCCGGGATCGCTTACTTTAGGCTTCGTTAGGTGGAACGCGCTCGGGAGATATAAGGTGAGTGGCTTGAAGGTCCTACTGGTCGGCGGCGGTTCCAGGGAACATGCTATAGGAGAGAGATTAGTGAAGGAGGGGGCCTCGCTATCCTTCATTTCCTCTAACCTAAACCCCGGCCTCCTAAAGCTCAGCAAGGATAGTGGGGGAGAGTACTTCAAGGGATCGCCCACGGATCCTGAAGAAGTGCTCGAGGCTGCTAGGAAGCTGAAGCCCGAACTCGTGGTAATAGGTCCAGAGGAGCCTCAGTTCAGAGGAGTCGCTGATAAGTTAAGGGAAGCCGGCTTCCTGGTATTCGGAGCTTCATCCAAGGCCTCAGAGATTGAAAAGAGTAAGGTGTTTGCTAGGAGCCTAATGAAAAAGTATAACATACCTGGAAACTTGGAGTTCTGGTTCTTCGAAAGCTGGAGGGAAGCGTTGGAGTTTTTGGAGAGAGCCGGGAACGTCGCCATAAAACCTGCCAGACAAGCGGGCGGAAAAGGCGTGAAGGTAATAGCCGACATGCAAGCTTATCTTTCTGAGGAAAAGAAGCAGATTAAGGCAATCCACGCTAAGAGGATATTAGAAGAGGTCATGGCTAAATATACTGATATCAAGGAGAAGCTCTTGGTTGAGGAAAGGGTCGAGGGCGTCGAGTATACCGTTCAAGCCTTCACGGATGGAGAAAGGGTGATCCCACTTCCAGCGGTTCAAGATAATCCTCATCTCTTTGAATATGATATAGGACCGGAGACCGGAGGAATGGGCACCGTTCAAGGTCCCGGAAAGCTCCTCCCATTTCTAACAGAAGAGGAGTATAACTTTGCGGTAAAAATATTGGAACAAGTAGTAAGAGCCATTGCCAAGGAAACCGGCGAGAAGTACATAGGAGCGATATCCGCTCAGATGATGCTTACTACGAAGGGTCCAGTCTTGATAGAGTTCTACTCTAGATTAGGCGATCCCGAGGCTGTTAATGTGATGAACGTAGTTGAAGGAAACGTACTCGAAATAATGTATTCAGCGGCACAAGGTGAGTTGAAGGGAGAGCTCAGGGCTAGAGACGTAGCTAGTACGGTCAAGTGTATAGCCCCGATGGGATACCCTGAGAGGAGGGATTTGGCTAAGGGTCACGAGGTAGTCGTTGAGGAGTGCGAAGGCGCTAAGATATACTACGGAGCGGTTGACGTAAAGAACGGAAAGATGATTAGCACCGGCTCTAGGGCTATAGAGGTATATGCGGAAGCCGAAGACGTAGTCAAAGCAGCTGAGAAGGCCAACGCTTGTGCAAGAAGGGTCAAGTTCGTAAACTGGAAGTCTGTATGGCGTCCTGATATAGGTTCTGAATGGTACATTAACAGGAGAAAAGAGATGGCCGAATTCGTAAGGACTATCGCTAGTATGAGATAATGACCGATCGGAAAGGCGTTTCTCAACTAGTACTCTAAGAAATCTTTTTATTTTTCTCAATATATGAGCTACACGGCGTGTAAGTAATGTTCAGAGCGACCGACGATATCGACGTCGACGTAGGCCTTGAGGAGGAAGAGAGGAGCAAGAACGTCAGGGACTTGATAGAGGCAATTGGAGTAGGAACGTTAATATTGTTATCATTGGTCTTCATAAACTATGCATTAGTCAACTTGAATACAGGATATGATTGGTTTCCCTACGTAGCCGGTCCAATATTAGCGTCGCTCTTCATGATTTCCCTAATACCTATACTCTTGGCAAGAACTTACAAATTGTTCTTGATAGAACTAACGGTATTTATAATAACCACCTTGATAAGTTATGTGTTGACGTATACGAACTCTACAGTTTTAGGCTATGAGAGCATACTACTACCCTTCGTGATACTGATACTTATTGCATTATACTTGCTCTGGTATGAAGAAGAGGAAAGGATATCGAGCACTATCGTATACTTGATACACGTCGCGTTGATTGCTATGGGATTCTTCTTGGCCATGATATTATCTATGAAGATGGGCTGGGCATACGGAGCGGTGAGCCTCTGGATATACTTCATGCTCTCACTAGCCTTGTTTAGTGTAATAATATCGATATTCTCTGAAAGGAAAGCTCCAGTGATAGCGACGGTGTTGTTTACAGCCGTCCTCTTTGTGGTAGCGCTTTCTACTTCCCAGTTTGTGAAACCCGACGTAACGCTCTGGTTCGCAATGGCTCCAGTCCTCTGCGCTCTGATAGTTCCCCTTTATATAGCGATGGAGGCTGGATGGGAGTAACTAATCTAAAAACTCCGTCTTCTTTCCATCGCTGAGGGTAGAGAAGGATGATAACTGCTAGCTGGGGAGCCCTAGCGTCTGTTATGAAGAGGGCGGACGTGGTGGTGGAGGTAATCGACGCTCGAACGCCGGTGACCACCAGAAGCAGGAGACTGGAAAGGCTAGCAGAGCTTATGAACAAGCCAATAGTGCTGGCTCTAAACAAGGCTGACTTGGTTCCTAGGGAGATAGCTGAGGAATGGGTCAAGATGTTTAGGGCAGAAGGCTACGATGCAGTTTACCTAGCCGCCAGGGAACACAAGGGTACCAGAGTGCTTAGAGGATTCATCAACAGAGCTACTGATGTAAGGCCTATAGTGGTAGCGGTGGTCGGTTACCCCAAGACAGGGAAGAGCAGTATAATCAATGCTCTAAGGGGTAGAAGAGGTGCGCAGACTTCACCAGTTCCGGGAAGTCCCGGCTATACCAAGAAGCCTGGCATCTATCGAGGACCCGGCCAAATTTACTTCTTGGATACCCCCGGCGTGATACCTCCCGACGGTACTCCTCTAGAGAAGACTCTGAGGGGAGCGCCGCCCGAGAAGCTTAAGGATCCGGTGAAGCCAGCTGTCGAGCTAATCAAAATGATCAAGGAGTATAAGCCTAGGGCCATATTGGAAGCATATGGCTTCGATAAGGAGGATCCGTATGAGTTCTTAGAAGAGCTGGCGAGGAGAAGGGGTTGGTTCTACAAAAGCGATCACGAGCCTTTGATAGAACAGGCCGCCATAGCGCTAATTATAGATTATCACAAGGGCAAGATACCCTTCTACATACCTCCTAGCGTTTACAGACGTTAGGCTCCGGGCCTGGTGTCTACGCTCACCGATCACCAATACCAGCCTTCATCATCGCCGAAGACCTATTGAAGGGAGAAGTTAATCAGCTAGCGGGGTGTGAGGATAGAATCCGGGACGGAACGGTGACGAGGCCGCTCTTCACCGACCCCATGGTAGTTCTTCAGGTTTTGTCGGGGTAATTGGAGTTCCCCAATAGACATGACCCTTGTAGAAGTCATTTATTATCGTTGCATTGTTGGGTAACTCTTCTAATATTACATCCTTATAACTTACATTAGGGATATTACCTATAACGAATACTAAGGCCTTGCCCTCTCTTTGAGGATAAGGTAAGGGACACACACCTAGAGTTATCGTATTGTTTAACAGTCTATTTACCATGTTAATCTTCGAGTTTATGTACAACGGTGTAAGGCGGTATATCTTCTTGAGCAACCTCGTTAAATTAGTGCTTGGAGGGTAACTGGCCCAGCCGTTGATATAATCCTTGTAGCTCTTGGGAACGGCTAGAACCCATACGAAACCCATTTTTTCCTCGCTTATAGCGAAGAGCCAAGGAACGTACTCGTATAGATCTTCTCTATCTGGTGAATATACCAGTCCAACGACGTTGAAGCCATGCGTCTTAAGCCATCTAACTTCCCCTAACGCTAATGGGTAAGTATACTCCCAGTATATCTTAGGATCTACCTTCATCCACAGAAAGTCTCCAGCCTTTATTCCCGAGTATGGGTTCAACCACGGCCATATTACTGCAACCTTGAGATGTTTGAACTCGACTACCTTGTGAAGGGTCGATTGAGTCTGGGTAACAGAGGTCGAAACCAGGACGAGATACACTAAGTAAAGGAATAAGAATTTCTTGATATCAAGCCTATTTTTGACCAGGAAGTAGATTAATATAACGACGGTTACGTGGTAAGCTAACAGTGCTGGCAGTCCGGGAGCGTTCAATAAAGGACGAAGGGAGCCGAGAGACCTGTAGATGTGGACTATGCTGGTCCCGAGGGCGTTGAGCACGTCTTCAGCTAAATAGCCTAGAGGACCGTAAGCGGTTCCCATTGAGAGGTCCACGATCATAGCGAAGATGCTTGGTAATAGCAGCCACTTGTAGGGAGCACCTGCAAAGAGAAAGACCACAAAAGGCAATAAGAGGTTCTGAGGACTCACCACTTTACTAAACAGTATGAACCCTAATGAAGCCAATGCCATAGAGCCTATGAAGTTACCTCTAATTGACTTGAAGAAGCTCCATATAAGAATACCTAGGAAGGCTGCGGAGAGTACATAGGAGCCTATGCCCACTTTGGGCATAGGCTTTCCAAAGCAAGGGGCTACGAGGTTAGCGATGTGGAACGTCGACGCATCTCCGGCGACAGCGATTAGAGGAACTCCCGTGTAACCTAGCGAGGCCGGAGGTCTCTCTCCATGAAAGGCTAGCACGTCTTCTATAAAGGGCTTACCGAAGAACGGTAATACTATAGCAATGCTTAAGAGAGTAACTAAGATCATCTCCTTAAGTCTTCTCTCTTTTAGCCAATAGCCGACGAAGGCCGGTAGTGTGAGCCAAGTTATCTGCTTGGTGACCAGGCTGAGAGAATAAAACACCCAATAGTTCTTCTCCTTTTTGTAAAGACGGTAGAGGGCCTCTACGAATAACGCCGTAGCTAAGGAATCTGGCATTCCGTGAATGGCCGTTGTGAACCAGAATAAGGGATTGAATACTATGAACTTGTAGGAACCCTTTCGAAGCTCTTCAGCCCTCTTAGCTATCCAGAAGACCGACCCCACGACTACTATTTTGTCTACGATTCTAAACGTAAAGATATTTAGGATATGCAATATATACAAGGGTAAGGATAGGGCACTCCATACGAGTAAGGAGAACGGAGGGTAAGCGAACCATTGAGGATAGGGAACAGGATTGGAGTATATCCAAGGAGCGTTTGAAGGTACGTTATATGGGTTATGACCATGAAGGAGAAGCTGAACAGTGTAGTAGAATACCAAGACATCGTAGTGATGTTGCGTCAGCGGTGCTGGCAGTAGATAGAGCAAGAGTTCGGCGATCATCCCTTACGGCCCTGTGTGCACGGAGGGCGAGAACCTTTAAGAGAGTCGAAGGTTTATACAATGTAAAGGTGATCTCCTACTCCCTTGTCTCCCTTTAAGCTCTCCAGAACCTTCTTTCTCTTTTTGCTGTGTTTTAGGATAGTGTCTATTTGTATCTCGGTGAGCTTGGCCATATACTTCGCTAGCTCACCGTCATCACTCTCGTCCATAAGCTTCTTCTTTAACAACTCCATTATACTTTCTATACCTTTATTGAACGTAAGTACGCGGGAGCTTACGTATCTCTCATAGTCGGCAGGATCTTCAACGGTCTCGATAAGCTGTATCACCTCTGGGTAGATGTATTGTTCTATTAGGTCAGTTAAGGCTTTCATCTGCTTTACTATGGTATCGTAGTCCTCCTTCTCCTTGTTAAATGCCTCATACAAGAGCTTCTCAAAGCTCTCACTCAGCTCGTTATGCTTCCTTACTATGGCACGTATATTATCTATTACATTGCTAGCGTTTTCGCTTATGTTTGGTGTTAATATCAAGTTTATGTAAATGCTACTGAACATTGTAATTAAATTAAGTGAGTCTCTCTTAACGAAGTCTCCAGCTATGTATCCTAGGGTTGGTAGCGCGCCAAAGGTTACCTTAAGACCCCTTTCCAAGTCCTTGATCAGATAATACGCCTCTATGTTAAACAATCCAATTACGTTTTCGTTTTCATCGGTGATGCCGTGAATCGTCTCCGGTGGCACTTCTCTTTTAACATCCTCGTAGGTCAACTTGTACAATATTCTTCACCTCTTAGGTCACATGAAGTTTAGGCTTACTATCTTTTCGTCACCGTCCACCACGAGAACGGATGCTCTCGAATTATAGTAAGGAGGTCCGGATCTGGTGAACAGCGTTATGACGCTTTTGTTGTGAATTATAGCATGTCCCTCCACGCTTGTGTGTCCCCTAACGATCTTCCTCATTCCTACTCTTTCTAGGAACTCCCGAGTGGCGCCGGCGCCCCAGATGCGACCGACCCCTCTATAGTAATTCTCTTTAATGCATTCTTCCAAGGAATCGTTCCACGAGCAAATAGCTTGCCCCAGTAGCTCATCAGGATCGCTCCAGAGGACATCCTCGAGCACCCCTAAGCTCTTCTCCATTAGACACGGTCTGCCTTTGCACTTGTGAAGGATGCTGAAAGGAGGGCCTCCGTGAAGACCTATATAGTCACGATACAATGCGTAGAGCGGCATCTTTGAGAACAAGTCTAAGGAGATCTTGTAAAGAGTAGTTCCTAGTTCGGAACCACACCTCCATTTAAGTTGCTCTGGATAGTCGTGGGGGTAAACCGAAAGTCTTGGATCCAATTCATGGTTACCTCTAAGCACCACTACCTCTTCGGGCCTCTGAGCCTTTAACGCCCCTACTAAGAGCAATGCTTCAATCTGGTTGGGACCTCTATCTATGTAATCTCCTAGGAAGACTAGTTGGTATCTATCTCTATCTCCAAGCCTACTCCATAATCTAAAAACGGTCTCCACGTCTCCATGAAGATCTCCGTGGAATATGACCGGCTTATCCGGGCTGAGCTCCTCTAAGTTGGAACCTGTGAACAATCCCTTCATCTGTTCTAGGAGTTCCGCTAGTTCATCACAAGTTAACGAGGTCAATGTAGTAGAGAAGGCATCTAAGGAGTTAGTTGGGATTTCATCTATCTTCAACTTTAGGTCTTACCTCCTTCACTTTTTCGAAGCTTATCTTACCTAACTCAGTGTTCGCGTTGCCTTCTATATCTATGTTCTTGATCTTGGTCACCAAGGCCCCACTATCGAGTACAAGCTCTACGTTGCCTTTGTAGAGCAATATGTTGGCCGTCCTGACGAGCTCGCTTAACCTCCTCTTTCTAAGAGCATGTCTTGTACGGTAGACTATCGCTTCAGCTATCGCTTCATCTAACGAGCCTCTCACCCTTAATGGAGGACCTTCTATGCTAGCTATTACCTCATTCCCTTTGACTACCTTGTTGGGCCATAGGAAGTTAACGTCTTCACCATAGAGAAATCTCAAGACCTTAGTCGCTTGTACGGATGCCGTTAACACGTCGTGATAACTCCTTACGGGAACAGGGGGGTTGGAGATGGGATTTACTACGTATCTGTCTCCTTTTCTCATTAAAGGTATACCCAGCTTCTTCAGAATTATAATTGTGGATCGAAGATCGCTCGTACCTATGTTAAGTTCCTTTCTGATGTCGCTAACTCTCATTCCGCTCTTTAGCATCTCGTAGACTTTACCCCTCATGATCGCTTCCGTAGGTATGGGGGTAAAACTGAGATTAATTTGTGGGAGGCACTGATCAACCGACTTTAACCTCCTTCTGTGGTATGAATTGGGTGGCGTTTGCATGACCAAAGTAAACGTTAAGGACATCGATGAGACCTTTAACAACTTCCTAATGGAGCTTGAGGGCGCTGAAAAGGGCACCAAGCAAGTGTTAGAGGAAGTCGAGGAGGAAGCTGGAAGGTTGATCTCCGAGGCCGCTGCTGATGCCAAGAGCTTAGAGAGAGTAGCCGAGGAGGCAGTCGAGGAGGCGAAGAGAACCGTAGAGGAAAGGGTGAAGCTAATAGTAGAGGACTTAAGGGAGCAGTATACCAAGAAGATAAACGAGGAGGTCGAGGAGTATAGATCTAAGTTCGAGGAAAACTTCGAGAAGGCAGTAAACGTCATCCTTCAGAAGCTATTAGGGTGAAGGACCCTTGCCAGCCGAGTTAGTTGGTATAGCGCCGGTGGTTTACTATTATCGTGGAAAGTCATTAGATAGGGAGAAGCTACTCTCCTTCCTCACTGCTGAGACCCCTGAGGAAATGAGGAACGCTCTCAAGGGTACATGGCTCGAGAACCTCCCAGTTGAGTCCATGAAGCCTGAGGAAATAGAGAAGGAAGCCTATAGGGCCTACCTTGCTATCTTGAATAAGCTTAGAGGATACGTTGCCTCTACCAATCTCAAAGAGATGATAGAGGTCCTTAAGGACAGCATAAGAGCTAGAGATGTCTTGACTTTAATAAGGGCCAGGATAGCTGATAGGGATATAAACGAGATAAAGGACTTCCTAGTGTTCCCCAATGACCCTTTAATTGAAACCTTGATGTTAATACTGAAGGATAGAAGCTTGGAGGGATTGAGTCAAGGACTCAAGGGCTTCAGAATGGCTAAGGATATCGAACAAGCTCTGGAACTCTATAGGAGTACTCACGATGAAACTGTATTCACCCTAGCGTTAGACGTTGCTATGCTAAAGGCCGTCATGAGGTTATATACCAGAGCTGGAAAGGCGATAAACGTAGGAACGGATAGGATAGAGTGTATGAAGCTCTTGTGTCCTAGGATAGACACCCTAGCCTACGTGATAGCTGCCAGATTGGTACTAAAAGGTAAGAGTGCGCCGATAGAAATTCCGGCTTGTAACGAAGATGTGGTTAGGCAGATATTACAAGCCAGACCCGAGGACATAGTTCCCATACTCAGGAGGACTGAGTATGGTAAGGACTTGCCCGATAACGTGTATGATGCCTTAAGTAAGCTCCTAGTGATAGGTAGGAGGTTCCAGAGGAGGAGGGTTGAGGCAGCCTTCGCCGGATATCCCTTCAGAATGGCAACTCTCCTCGCGTTAATGCTACTCTACAGGTTGGATGCTGAAGATGTGAGCACTGTGGTGGCAGGAAAGGCGGCTGGATTGGACATAAGCAAGATAAGTGAGATGTTATCATACGAATACGTCTGATAGTTTTTGTTAAAAATAATTAGGCGGGGGAACTCATCCTATCCATATACGCGGCTATGACCTTTCCATCCCTCATATCGACGATTACTGCGAAGCCCGGTAAATCGGCGAGCTTCTCGGCAATGGATTCTAGAGTAGAGATGTTGGCCTTGGTAGCCTCTATCTCTTTTTCTAGTCTCTTTAGGAGATCGTAGACCTTAAGCGGGTTTGGTTTGATGTAGAGAGGTACCCCCTCCAGCTCTATTTTTAGGGTAGCTTCCTTCTCATCAATAGTAGCCCCCATCTTCTTCAATACCTCTAGTTCAGCTACCTCTTCCTCGTATTTTCTCATTAACCTCTTAACTAATCTCTCCTTCTCTTCTAACTCCTTCTTCAAGTTTTCAATATATTCCTTCATTTTTTCGGAGCTATCAAAGACCATTATGGTCATTCAATCCACCTATTTTGAACCCTCTTGGAGGACTATTAAGGTTAGAGTATCAAGGACGTAGTCTCTTCCTCTTATCTGCTTGGTGACTAGCTCAGTTATTCCCTCGGTCGACTCGGTTAAGGCTGTTATGACCAAATCGAAGGGACCGGTTGTTAGCTCTACTGATACGACCCTTGGGAGCTCTGAGAGCTCTTGTATCGCTACGCTCTCGTATCCGGGCTTTACCTTAACCATTATGTATCCCTTCAGAGTGCTCTCTGCCATCTCGGCCGCTCTTACGGCTATATCTCTTGTGAACGCGTAACTTCTCATTCCTACCCTCACGAACCTCACTTCGTTGAGTGCCATTGTTTCAGAAGCGAACTTCAAAGGGGTTTCGGGAGGAAGTACTATGTATCTCTCGGCGACCTCGGAGGGTCTCTTGCCTTCGAGGTAAGCCTTGAGAACGCTTCTCTCTGAAATGAGAGTAGAGCTATTTATGAGGGCTCCGTCAGACTTCGCCTCTACCAAGACCTTGGCGCTCTCCACAATATCATCTTTGGTATAGGGAAGCTCCTTAGCCGCTTCCTCGATTCTCCCACTTAAGACGTGGAGTATCTTCGGTATAGCCTTGTAAACGACGTCGGTCGAGCTAATTACACCTATAACCTTAGAATCGTCGAGTACTGGTAGCCTCCTTATCCTGTAAGCTCCAAAGAGCTGGAGAACCATCTTTAGCGGTACGTCCTTGTTTACTACGACCACAGTTCTCCTCATTACGTCGGAAACCTTGGTCTCCTCAAGCTTCTTACCGGAAGCTATGAGCCTTAGGGCATCCCTCTCGGTGACTATTCCCTCCAAATGGCCGTGTTCGTCTACTACCACAGCTCCTCCATACTCGTGATCGATAAACCTCTTCACGACGTCTATCATTAGATCATCAGGCTTTGCCACGGGAAAATCCCTTCTCATAACCTCGGAGGCTCTAAGCAACGTAGCACCGTGATAGAAAGTGAGAAAGCCAATTAAAGTGATCGTCAAGACGTGTTCGACGAGCAGAGATGTACTTCGTGTACTTCTTGGGTACAGCTGGCTCTGGTAAGAGTACAATGACTAAGGTCTTCGGTGAGTGGCTCGAAGACCATGAGATGAGCGCATGTAGGGTAAACTTGGATCCGGCAGTGAAACAACTCCCATACTTCGCTGAGGTTGACGTGAGAAGGTACGTAGACTACAACGAACTCCTGGAAAGTGGGCTGGGGCCCAACGGGGCCATGGTAAAATCGGTCGACTTGATATTACAACATGCAACCACGTTGAGGAAAGAGATAGAGGAATGCTTGAGCAATTACGTACTCGTCGATACTCCGGGTCAGATAGAACTTTTCGCTTACAGGAAGGTAACGTTGGAGTTGTTAAGGGAGCTTAGCGGTGGCGATAAGAGCGCTATAGTTTACTTGATAGATTCCACGATACTTTCAAAAGAAGAGAATCAGTTAGATCCCTACGCCTTCGCCTCTTTAGCCGTCTTGGGAGCTAGCCTAAAGATACGTTTCAGATTACCTCAAGTAAACGTAATCAACAAGGTAGACCTATTGAGCATGGAACAAAGGTTCCAGCTCGATGCTTGGTTGGAAGACATGAGATCCATAGCCTACAGCGTGGGCGGAGAGGAGGGAACGTTGACAATTAGATTAATTGAGGCAATAGAGGACAGTGGGGGGATCGGCGAAATGCTGGTGAGCTCAGCGGTTACCGAAGAAGGACTTGATTCGTTATACGCGGCGCTTCAGCGTTCCTTTTATGGTGGTGAGGACTACGCAACAGAGGAGCCATCAGCGAGGCTGTGAAAAATGAGCGAGGTAATGATTAGCTACAAGGAGTTAGAAAAGAAATTGGACGAAATAAATGCAAAAATGAAGGAGTTAAGGAAGAAGAGGAAGGAACTAGTAGAGAGGGTTAGAAAGCTTAGAGAAGAGAGAAGAGCACTCATTGAAAGGAAGAAGAAGGAAGTGGAGAGAATAAGGGCCCTCAGAGAAGAGAGAAGGGTGAAGGTCGAGGAGGTAAGGGGGCTAAGGGAAGAGAGGAGGAAGACCAGAGAAGAGCTGAAGAAGACGCTAGAGGAGATAAGGAAGCTCAAGTCTACCGTCATGAACAGTAAGACGATAAGGTCTCTAGACGCCATAAAGAAAAGGATTCAATACTTGGAATGGAAGCAACAGACGAGTGTTCTAACAAGAGAGGAGGAAGAGGAGCTGATAAGACAGATAGCTAGGTTGGAAGAGCTATTGGAGAAGGCACTGGAGGTGGAACAAGCTAGAAAGAGGTTGCTCGAACTAAGGGCAGAGCTCGCCAAGTTGAGGATACTCCTAAACGATTACGATCAAATGATCCGTAAGAAGTCGTCGGAGATAAGTGAAATAGATGAGAGGATAAAGAACGTCCAAGAAGTCATAGAAGAACTAAACAATAAGATAGATTCCCTCACTCCAAAGATCCAAGAACTTTCGGATGAGATAAGCAAGATAGATGAGGAGCTAGCTAGATTAGAGGAAGAGAAACAGAAGACGGCTGAGGAGTTAAAGAGACTCAACGAGCTAATGAAGAACAGCAAGGGTCTAAGACTCTTAGAGGAGCTCAGGAAGAGGGCACAGGAGAAGATGGCGAGGGGAGAGCCACTCACCTTCGAGGAGTTCAAAGCGTTGATGGGGGAGGGAATTGAGGAGGATCTTGGTGATATCGGTTGACGTCGATGATGATTTTGGTCGTGTTGGTATAAAGACTCCTATACTCGGTCGTGACAACGTAATTCAAGCCGCCGTGGAGTTCGGGATAAGGAAACCGGAGGATTCAGACCTCAACGCTGCTTTCGCGGCAGTTCAGATAGCGGACTCCTTAAAGTCCAAAACAATGGATACCGAGGTAGCCATAGTAACCGGAAGTCCCAAGGGAGGAGTAGAGGCAGATATGGAAGTCAGGAGACAAGTACAAGAGGTTCTGAAGCAATACCCTGCGGATGGCATAGTAATTGTTACCGATGGACCCGAAGACGAGAAGATAATCCCAATAATACAAGACCTAGCACCAATAATTTCTACCCGAAGAGTGATAGTCGAACAATCAAAAAACTTGGAGCAGACATATATGCTATTTAGTAAGATGATAAGAAAAGCTATTGAGGAGGAGAGGTTCAGTAAGTATACATTAGGAATTCCCGGTTTAATGATCCTCGTGTTTAGCCTCTTGAGCTTGAGCGGCCTCGTAGCCTATACTATACCGATACTGAGCACCTTACTCGGACTCTTCATGGTAATAAAGGGGTTCGGTATAGATGAAGCGGTAAGTAATTGGTGGAAGAGTAACCCCATATCCTTGGCAGCTACCCTCATAAGTGCCACATCCTTCTTGATAGCGCTAGTCCTAGCTTACCTCACCGTGAACCAGTACGGCGGAATAAACGTCCGCTCAGTTTCGGCACTGATAACCAACGCGCTGCCCTACTTCAGCATAAGCGTAGCAGTGTTAATAATAGCCAAGATGGTAGATAAGATAAAGGAGAAGGACGTAACTCTATGGAGGGACGCAGTAGTTCTGGCATCTCTAGCGGCGGCGACGGTAGTGCTGGTAAAAGTCGGATCCATATTAGCTTCCTTGCCGCCTAACGTGAGCTACGGTGAGATGGCTAGGAGGATACTGGAGAGTGATGTTCCGAGGACGCTAGTGTATGCAGTCCTAAGCGTGATAGGCCTTGCCGGAGCTATGGTACTCATGGAAAGATGGGTCATTGAGAGGGAGGAGGATGAGCAGAGGCGCCCGGAGCAGGCTTGACGAGCTTGTAGGTGGCCTTAATTCCACATTCCTCCCATGCCCTTACCGAAGCCTCTCCGGCCTTTTCATCCCCTAGGATCATGACGCTGGGTCCAGCGCCAGAGATGGTAAACGCTAAGGCGCCGGCCTTCTTGGCCTCTTCCTTAACCTTCTCATAGCAAGGAATTAATCTCGCTCTGGCTGGAGTTACCACGGGATCCATCTCGAGTCCTCTAGCCAACAATTCCATATCGTTGTTCAAGAAGCCGTTTACCACAGCTAAGGAACCCGCCACCATCTCGACTGCGTCCTTGAGGGCTATTTGGGCGGGTAGGACCTTCCTCGCTTCCCCCGTCTTCCCTTCTGGGACCTCATGCCAAGGGGTAGCTACTACGAACTTTACATTAGGCATTCCCAATTTTACAACCTTCAAAGGATTATACATCACCATAACTAAGCCTCCCAAGTAGGAGGCGGCCACGTTGTCTGCGTGAGCCGATCCGGTAGCGAACCTCTCTCCTTCAGCAGCTGCTTCAACAGCCTTGTCCCAAGGTAAGGATTGACCCAAGAGGAGTTCCACGGCCTTCACGGCAGCAGCTGCGGTGGCTCCGGAGGATCCCAATCCTCTTCCCGGAGGCACGCCCTTGTGAATCCATACCTCTAGTTCCATGTCCTCTCCCAAGAATTCAAGTGCCTTTTTTATTGCTGGAATAGCGTTGTTGTTCTCCTTTGGGACATCAAAGGGTCCGGTTAGCTTCGTTACGGAGGTCTCCTTACCAGGCCTTACGCACACGATGTCGTAGTAAGCGTCGTGAGCTATCGCTAAGACGTCGTAGCCCGGTCCCAAGTTGGCGCTACTGGAAAACGCCCTTGCACAGACCCACACCCCAAGCACCGTTTCAAGGTGATTAAGGGTGTATATACACCCTGCGACTCAGACAGCCACCGCTTCCCCATCCGGAAAATCGGGAGTGGTCGGGATGCTCTTCATCGCCGAACGAAGGGTACCGTCGCTTTCATTAAAGCTCTGAGCTTGTGTTCCGTCTCTTCCCACTCCCTTTCTGGAACGGAGTAGTAGACTATTCCGGCTCCAGCTTGGGCCCTTAGTCTACCATCCCTAGCGAAGAACGACCTTATGGTTATGGCGAACTCTGCATTGCCGGAATAATCAACGAACCCTACGGCTCCGGCATAAGGTCCTCTTTGATGTTTTTCCAAGGAGCCGATGATCTCCATGGCAGATGGCTTCGGGGCACCGCTTACAGTGCCCGCGGGGAAGGTAGCCTTTAGCGCGTCCACGGCGTTGAACTGGGGATCTAACTCTGCCTCGACCTTACTCACTAAGTGCTGAACGTGGCTATACTTCTCGATAAACATGAACTCTGAAACCTTAACCGTACCGGGTAAAGCCACCTTACCCAGATCGTTCCTAGCCAAGTCCACTAACATCAAGTGTTCGGCCCTCTCCTTCTCGTCGCTCTTCAACTCCTCCTCCAGCCTTATGTCCTCCCATGGATCGGAGCCTCTAGGCCTAGTGCCCGCTATAGGAAAGGTCTCCAACCTCCCGTTCTCTACTCTATACAAGAGCTCCGGGCTAGCTCCTATAATTTCCCCAGACTTGAGCCTTAAGTGAAACATGAAGGGGGAAGGATTTATCTTGGCCAATTCCTCGTAAAGCCTTCTCAAATCTCCTTTGTATTCGAAGGTGTAGGACTTAGAGATCACGACTTGTATCGCTTCTCCCTCCTCCTCCAGCCTTCTAATTTCCTCTACCCATTCGATGAACTCCTTTCTATTGACGTCGAGCTTAGGCTCACTAAGAATTAGCTCACCAGATCTACCCGATTCAAGCTTCCTTTCCCCGCAGATCCTAGCGACGCCTAATATGTGGTCATAGATCACGAAGCTCTTAGGGACCACGAACTCTCCTCTAGGCCATCCCATGTCGTTAACTCCCTTGTGCTTAACGTCTTCCCAACTCTCCACGGCCTCATAGCTGACGTATCCAACGGGGCCACCCTTGTACAAAGTTCCGGTGTCCAAAGGACTGCCTCTGCTCAGTTCTTCTAAAGCAAGAGCTACATCATCCTTGATTATTACGTCGTGCTCTGGATCCCAGCCTACTATGCTTATCCTCGCCTTCCTCTCCGGTCCCTCCCTACTCTCTAATAGGAAGGAAGGTCCCTCCAGCGCGTTAAAGAGTTCCATGGGCTTCGGTATGGAAGATATCGGCACCTTCTCGCACTTCAACGTATTATGCCCTAGCCCTACTCGCGGATGGGAGACTTAACCTCTAGCGGACCAAGGCCTCATGAGATCGAATATAAAGGCTCCTCCGGTCCTCCACGGGGGTACTGAAAGATGGTCGTCAGAAGGAGGAAGAAGAGCAGGAAGCTGAGGGGAAGGAGTAGGACCATGGGATGGGGTCAGATAGGTCAACACAGAAAGAGCGGTGCTAGAGGAGGATTCGGCAACGTCGGAATGCACAAGCACATGTGGACTTGGGTAACTGCTAAGAGCCCCGGTTACTTCGGCAAGTACGGATTCAAGCTACCTCCCGAGGACAGAGTAGAATTCGTGGAGATAAACGTCGACATGCTTGATGAGATCGCGAGGAAGACCGGTAGTAACACCATAGATCTAGCCGCCATGGGCTACAACAAGCTGCTCGGTAGGGGAAGGGTCAAGGGAGCTTATACCGTAATAGTCGCTTACGCTAGTGAGAAGGCATTGAAGAAGGTCTATGAAGCCGGCGGCAAGGTGCTAACTCCTGACGGAGAGGAGCTGAAGCCTGAGGCAGCTTCCTAACGAACCTCATGAAGTTCTAAATGCCCTAGCACAGAGCCTTTCTTCTGGGTCACAGCCATCGTGTCTTCTATAATTAGAACGGTAACGGTGCTCGTCTCAAGCGTGTTCACGAACAATACAGTAAAGGAAGTAACTAAGACGGTATCTCCGTTGAACGCTACGGCGGTACAAATAGTAGAGAAAATAGTGAGCTACGTAACTCTAACGAAGACCTTGATCACCACGGTAACTAAGGAATGTACAGGAGTCTATAGTGCCATTCTGATAGTCTTCATACTCTTAGCACTTATAATATGGAGGACATGTAAGAAGAAGAACAAGAAGATCCATGAGCCTTATCCTTCCTTGCTCTGAGCCATCTCAAACCCCTCCTTCGCTCTCTTTAGCTGTGCTCCGACTACCTTCTCGAATATCTCGAAAGCTTCTTCGGGTGTGAGTTCCCTGGGCTTTGGCAACTTCTCTATCCATATGCTCTTATACATCTTATTCACTTTGCTCCCCTCTAAATCGTTGCCGTCTAAGCTCTTCTTTATCTTGTACATCTTCTTCCCGAGTATTGGACTGAACCTCCACATATGCATCTCTAGGAACTCCTCCCAGCTTATGCCATAGTCGTGTTTCTTGTATGATGCTTTGATGGCACTCTCTATGAGACCCGGATCTTCCACAAGCTTCCAGTCCTCTTCTGTAAATTCATGTAGCGCTCTGTAGGGACAGAAGGCGCAAGCTACCCTAGGAAGTCCCATCAAGTAATCCGGGTGAACCAAATCAATTTCTCTAGTTACTTTGACGACATCTATGAGCGTTAACAAGTATATAGGCCTCACTCGTGCTCCGTCGAAGGCCCTTAACTTTGAGGCCTTGAGCCTCTTAAACCTCTTCAGTGACTCCAACATCCTCTCTCCGTCAGCCCTAGCGTAACCCTTCATCTCCTTCAATACCTTCTTTATTGGTCTAACTTTCATGAACGTGCACCATCTGTTCCCCCGAAAAGGCATTCCCTTTTCCAACATGCTTTTCATTATATCCTTATCGGCCTCGAGGGGTATCAGCTTGACTCCGAGCCTCTCCGCTGCCCTCTCGACGAAGTCCTTGTTTCTCTCGGGCTCTAGGTAAGAGACGTGGGAATAGAGCAAGGTGACGTCGGCTCCAGCGTCTACTAAGGCCTTGGCTGCGGCGACACTATCCTTTCCTCCCGAGAAGTTGAGGACGACCTTCAGTCCCTCCGGTATCTGGCTCCTAAGCCAGTTGGTGTAAGAACTCCAATTCCACGCGACGGAGGAGTAGGGCCATGAGATGTCCTCCACTAGCCTAGGGTAGTTCAGCACCTCTCCATCGACTTCCAGCACCGGCCACTTCAAGTAATCGTTTATCTTAACGGCTTTCTCTGAGGTTATCCACATATAGTGATTGGAATTAATAACAGTGAAATCGGACGAGGAAATCAACCAAGCCTTAATCCTCCCCTTTTTGATGTAGGGATACCTTTCCACCCCGCAGTCCCTGCTCTTTTCAAGGCCTCCCCTTAAAGGTAGGGAGTGGTGTTCCCTTGGACCTCTACTACGGTACTTGTGGCTTCCCTCGATCTAAGAAAAAGCTAAGAGAAATGGTAAACGCCGTGGAAGTACAGCAGACCTTCTACAAACCTCCTTCCTTGGAAACCTTGAGGAAGTGGAGAGAGGAACTTGGAGAGGAGATGAGGATACACTTGAAGGCTTGGCAACTGGTAACGCATCCTCCCACTTCCCCTACGTACAAGAGGGTGGGAATAAGGATCCCAAAGGAAAAGGTTGACAAGTACGGTTTCCTCAGGTTGACTGATGAAGTGAAAGAGGCGTGGATGAAGACTGTGGAGTGTGCTAAGGCCTTGAGAGGAGATTTCATCGTGGTTCAAACTCCACCTTCGTTTGGCTATAGCGAAGAGAACGTTAGGAGAGCAAGGGAGTTCTTCAAATGGGCGAGGAAGAGTTGGGAGCGTATAGCATGGGAGCCTAGAGGCACTTGGAGAGAGCACCTAGATGCGGTCAAGAAGATAGTGGAGGAGACCGGGGTGATTCACGCAGTGGATCCTTTCCGCCTTTGGCCTCCACGGAGCGGCACCGAAATTCTCTATCTAAGGCTTCACGGGAGGGGTGGTAAGGAAGTAAACTACCGCTACAAATATACTGACGAGGACTTGAGGGAACTCGCTGAGATGATAATAAATGTAAAGCCTAATGAGGCACATGTAATGTTCAATAATGTGTATATGCTTCAAGACGCTTTAAGGTTCAAGGAGTTATTTGATAAATTAGCAAGGGAGAACTAAGGTTCCTATTTCTTCACCTCTCAACGCTTTGATCACGTTATCGATCTTAGTACCGTCAAACACCCTAACGCTTACTTTCTTGGATATCCTCGAGAGCTCGTCGAGCTTCTTGTACATTCCTCCGGTTACGTCTATACCTTCACTCCCCTTTGCCTCAACTTCACACGCTCTCACGACCTTTAATGGTCCCTCACCTTCTTTGGGTGGCCAATGCTTGAAGATTCCAGGAACGTCTGTCGCCATCAGAATTCTGTCAGCCCTCAGCTTTCTAGCTAGCTCAACCGCTAACTCGTCACCGGAGACAACCCTACCCTCGGGGACTAGGTTTCCTTGGATTATTGGTATCCAACCAGCGTCTAGGGCGGCTACGAGAGGCTCTACTACTATCCCGCCGTTAACCCACAAGGAAGGTGTTGAGTGTGCCACGAAGGGCTCACCCATAAGCTCCACTACTCTTGCCGTCATCTTGAACATAGTGTTGACGACTTCCCATCCATGACTCCTAAGGTCTTTACATCCTTCAAGGATCTCCTTGACTTTCGGGTGTCCGTAACTACCGCCACCGTGGATTATTATCAAGTCCAGCGGATTTTCTTTTAGAAAGTTTCTCAAGGACTCTCCTAGCCGCTTAAGGTAATCTTCGTTCAAGCTATAGGGCACTTTCTTATTGCTAATTACACTACCTCCCAGCTTCAGTATAACTACCATTGTTCCTCCCACATCAGAGGTTTCATGAAGGTTTTTGTATGTGATAATACGCTTAGGATGAAGCGATGATAATACTTAGGTTCTACAAAAGAAGTACAAGAAAAGTATTGAGTGCTTGTGGTTGTACCGTGATCCGGACTAGAAAACACAGGGACCAAAAAATTGCTCTTAGATGCTATAAAGAATCACCTAAGCTGGCATGTAATGGAAGAAGAGGAGGCCCTTAGGAGGGCCTTCCTCTGGGAGATAATAGAACTGAAGAGCTTGGGAAACCTCTACGTCATAAGGGCTAGGGGATGCGACCCGGAGAAGATCAAACTCTTCAAGGATGTCTTGAGAAAGATGGGATTCAAGAAGCTGAGTAAGAGAGTTGTCGTTTACTGCGAATGATTTCGACGAGAGATTTAGTAGCCAAGAACACAGCTATAGCTCCGTCCAACTCAGCTCTCTCGTCCTTCTTTAGGTTAATCCTTTTGCCAAGCACTTCTATGTCCATATTGAAGAGGGATCTAACTTCTATGGGGATTTTGTAGAACGGACTTAGGTGCGGACCATACTTGAAGGAACCTTTTACCTTTGTTACCCTCAGGCCACTCTTCCCATGAAGGGAACCGGGAACCCTTAACAACCTACTAGTATCGACGGTAACTTGCTCGTCTACATCTATTTTTGCTATAAGTATAGCCTTTGAGATGAGCTCTTCTGGATCAACGTTCACTTCGCCCCAAGTGCTGACTCCAGAGGGCAACAGCCTCCTCAAGGCCTCCCCCAGCCTTCCTCTCCATCCAGGGTCCTCAGGGCTCGGTATCAAGCAATTGGATTTGGTACACAAGTCCAAGTTCAAGTGATTACCAGTGATGAAATCGACCATCTCCCTCCGGACGTCAGAGCCTTGATCGTCGTAAGGAGTATTCCTAGCTATTACGTGGAACCCTCTGTTCCCTGAAAAGTGCACCTCTATGTTCGATTCCTCTATTCCGAAATACCTCTTTAGTACCTTTACCAGCTTCTCTGCCTCCTCTAGTCCTCTGTAGATACAATGCTTAGATACAATCGGTAGGGGTTTAGAGCAATTTCCCTCCGCCTCCTTGCTAGGTACGACGCTATCCTCGCAGATTACGTACATTCCTTCACATCCTTCGAAGTGATCTACATCTATGTCGAATTGCAAGTCAGCCCTTCTCCACCCTTTCTCATCCATCCTAGGGGCATCGGGCCTATCGTAAGAGGCCGTGGAGATGTAGACGTGTGCCGCCCTCTTGGATATTATGAGCTTTCTCAGCTCGTCTTCCGAGCTTACTGCTAGGTGCCTTACCATAACCCCATCAAATGTGTGTAAGGCCACCTCCCTTTGCTCGAAGTCCTCTGGAAGACTTAACGAAGCCCTCTTGTAATATTCCATAAAGAGACTTTGAAGAGTATTAGAGGAGTCTCGGCGCGACGAGGTACGCAAGCCATCCTCCCTCTCCTATGCTGAAGGTCACCTTCAACGGCATCTCGTTGCTGAACTCTAGAGAGGCCTTATGCGCCACTTGAGAAGCAGTAGAGATGTAAGCTAGGTGCTCAACTCCATAGGAGGACTTAGGAGGCTCTCCGGAGCTCTTGACCTCATAGTCTAAGAGCACGCCCGAATCTTGAGGTATGATGACCTCCGCCTCTCCTAAGTCGCTTGTAGCCTCTACCCTGAGCGTCGAGGGCTCCGCGACGAAGGTCACGGTATCGGCTATTGGCTCTAGGTCCTTGACCAGCTCTCTATAAGCGTCCGAGGTGAGCTCTACTTTCACGTCAAACTCAAGCTCCGGCTCGGGTATGGACTCGGAGGCTACGTCGAGCTGAGGTAAGGTGAACTTTCTGATGCCCCTTCCCTTGTAGATAATGCTGTAGCTGCTCTCCCCCACCTCGATGCTCAAGGTATCGTCCTTCTGCGCCCTTCTCATTACCTTTGTCAAATCATCTAAGTTCAGTCCGAACTCAATTTCTCCCTCAACCTCATAGGTTTCGAAGTCGCTAGCTGGGATGAAGAAGTCGACGAGTACGACCTTCGCTTCATCCATGGTCCTTATCCTTACTCCCTCTTCGTTGATCTTCATCGTTGTTTCACTAACCACCTTAGCTATTGCTGAAATGACGTACTTCCACACCCTAGCGTCTAGGAACGTTAACTCCAACTCTATGGCCCCTTCATGATATAGCAGGAGGGGTTTAAGCTAAAACTTAGGCAGGGGGCTCCACGCTTTCTAAGATCTCCTCTATAACCTTGTAGGCCGTGTCTCTGGCGGCAAAGAGCTTCTCGCTTGGTACTTCCACGACAAGTCTGTGAGGTAAGACGTACTTGACGACGCTTTTCACGTCGTCCGTCAGCACTACGTCTCTACCCTCTATCGCGGCGTTGGCCTTGGCAGCCCTCACTAGGTGTATGGCCGCTCTAGTAGTGGCTCCCATTATCACGTCAGGCCTTTCCCTAGTGGCCCTAACTATATCGACCGCGTATTCAGCTATCTTCCTGCTAACGTCCAGCGATTGAGCTTCATCCATAGCAGCAAGTACGAAATTCGCATCGAAAACCTTCTTAGCTGAAGGCTCTAAGGCCCTTCTGCTCGAGTCTAACATAACGGCTTCAACTTCCACCTCTCTAGGAGGGAACCGCAAGTCAGCGCTTGTGGTAAACCTATCCTTCGCTGCCTCCGGGAGCTGGTAAGTACCTACCATCTCTACGGGGTTCATAGTTGCTATCACGAAGAACGGTTTTGGAAGTTTGTACGTCTCTCCCTCTATGGTCACTTGACCCTCTTGCATCGCCTCGAGCAAGGCCGATTGGGTCCTAGGCGAAGCCCTGTTTATCTCGTCTACCAAGAGTACGTTCGTGAATATGGGTCCTAAGACCGTCCTGAACTCCCCTGTCTTCGGATCTAAGATCTTTCCACCTATCAAGTCTGAGGGCAAGGTGTCGGGCGTCATCTGCACTCTCTTGAACTTCAAGCCCAGTATCTGAGCGAACAACTTAGCCAAGGTGGTCTTCGCTACTCCCGGAACGCCCTCCAACAGCACGTGACCTCTAGAGAGCAAGGCCAAGGTCAGCGCCTTGACGGCATCGTCCATTCCAACTAGATACTTGCTTATCTCGCTCCTTACTGTATCATAGAATTCCTTCGCCTTCATTAAGCGATCCCAGAGAACAACCGAGCCGGAAGGATTGAAAGAGGAATGGGTTTCCGCTAAAGTCTTCGGACCTTAAGGAACGAAGAAACCAAAACCTCTTGCCGATAACTGAGGAGGGTGAGGTAAGAGTGATCATAGCGATGATATACGACCACCCTAGATGGGAAGAAAAGCACATGATCAAATTGATAGAGGAGTTGGGCCACGAGGTCCTCCACGTACCGCTGAGGTCGAGTACCCTAGAGCTATCTAACTTGAAGAAGATAGCTGACGTTGCTATTCAAAGAGCTATAAGCAGCGTAAGAGCCATAACCTCTACTGCCTTCTTCGAGGCCTCAGGAACTCCAGTCGTGAACAACTTGAACACTCAAATAATATGTGATAACAAGGTTCTTACTGATTTAGTTTTGGAAAAACATGGTATACCGAGGCCTAAGACCTTCGTAGCCTACAGTATGGAGGAAGCTATGAAGATTCCGGAGAAGCTAGGATTCCCCTTAGTGATTAAGCCTATCCAAGGAAGCTGGGGTAGGTTACAAGCCTTGGTCAGTGACGAGGAGGCGTTGAGAGGAATTTTGGAGTACAGGGAAGCCATGCCCAGTCCACAATTCAAGGTTCACTACATGCAAGAGTACATCAAGAAGCCTCAGAGAGATATAAGGGTCTTCGTCGTGGGCGATAGGGTACCCGTTGCGATATACAGAATATCCCAGAACTGGAGGACGAACACGGCTCTCGGAGGGAGAGCCGAGAAGGCGGAGCTCAACGCAGAGCTGGAGGAGATAGCTCTCAAGGCTGCCAAGGCGGTAGGAGGAGGCGTGCTCGGGGTTGATGTAGTTGAGGACCCCGAGAGAGGATACTTGGTAATAGAAGTCAACTCCAACGTAGACTTCAAGAATACCTACAGAGTAACGGGTCATGATCTAGGAAAGGACATAGTCGAGTATGCCATTGAAATAGCTAAGAGATAACGCTTCAAAACTTTCAATACTTCAAGGTAGGGGACGCCCATGAAAGTTAAGGTTAGGTTTTATGCATACTTAAGGGAGAAGATAAAGGAGAAGGATGAATTCGAGTGTGATTGCAAAACCGCAAAGGAGCTGTTCGAGGAACTCTTGAGGAGGTATCCGGAGCTTCAAAGGGAAAGAGAGGAATACAAGGACAGCGGGTTGGAGTTAGGCGTTTTGATTAATGGTAGAGATTGGAGACACTTAGGGGAGATAGAGGGCGACGAAGTTAAGGTCAGCGTCTTCCCTCCAGCGGCCGGTGGTTGAGCTTGATAGTTCCACCTGATCATCCACGATACTATTCATTACTTTATCGAGAAAGAATAGTTGAGAAGGCGAAGGAGGGCGTGGTAGTCCTTCAAGGCCTTATAGCTCACGGAAGGGGAGAGGCTTTCGATTACATGATGGGAGAGAGGACCACGCCAGCCGCTCTCAAAGCAGAAAAGGCAGCGGTTGCCCTCCTCAAGCTGGCTAAACACCCAGTCATAAGCGTCAACGGAAACTTGGCGGCGCTGGTTCCCAGGGAAATAGTCATGCTCTCCAAGGCACTTAACGCCCCTCTCGAGGTCAACTTGTTCTATAGGTCAGAAGAGAGGGCCAAGAGAATAGCAGATCTTCTAAAGGCCCACGGTGCAGAGGAAGTCCTATGGAAACCCGACGCCGAGATAGAGGGGTTATCTAGTGAGAGGAGGAAGGTGACTAGAAGGGGAATAGCTTCAGCTGACGTGGTTCTCGTTGCCCTAGAGGACGGCGATAGGACGGAAGCGCTGAAGAGAGTGGGTAAGAAGGTAATAGCAATAGACCTAAATCCTTTCTCCAGGACTGCCAGGATGGCCGATATAACTATTGTAGATAACGTGATAAGGGCGATACCCAACATGATAAAGTTTGCAGAAGAGATGAGTGAGGAAGAGTGTAAGAGGACCCTAGAGGACTTTGATAATTCCTTGAACTTGAGGGAAAGCGCCAAGTACCTCAAAGAGTGGGTACAGAGAATGATAGAAGAGCTTTAGGCCTTAGCCCTCTCCAAGTACTTCGCAACTTCCTCCTCGGTTAACTTCCTAACCTTTCTCTCGTCCGCTCTGACTATCCCTATCTCGTAGTTCTCTGGACTCACCTCTTCCGCTCCAACGCTCATTAGAGCCTTGAGAGCCAATACTATGGCGTCGTCCAAGCTCATGTCATAGTTATACCTTCCCTCTAAATACTCGCTTATCTGGCTCTGGTTCTGGCCTATGACGGCGGCGTAATAGCTCATGTACTGGCCACTAGGCTCGGTCATGAACACTTGAGGACCAAACTCGTCCACTCCGGCGAAGATCAAGGCAACTCCGAAGGGCCTCACACCAGCGTGTTGGGTGTAAGCTTGCTTTACGTCGCTTATCACCTTAGCTACGTACTCAACGGTCGGGGGCTCGTCGTAGAGGAACCTATGTCTTAGAGCTACCTCTCTGGCTATGTCTACTAGAATCCTTCCGTCAGCGGCTAGACCGGCGAAGCTGGTCATTATGTGATCATCTACGACGAATATCTTCTCTAGATGCTTCAAGTCGATCAAGTTTTGGAGCTTCTTCCTCTCTACCGCTATTAGGACTCCCTCTTTGCACTTCATTCCTATGGTGCTCCAGCCCCTCTTGACGGCCTCAAAGGCGTACTCCACTTGGTAGAGCTTTCCTTCAGGTGAGAAGACGGTTATCGCCCTGTCATATCCCATTTGTTGTGGGCCGAATCCGAAAGCCATTTCTTTCGTACCCCCGCAGTACCCTCCAGAAGAAGTAATTAGAGTTCGTGCGTTCCTAAGATGCCTTCTACCTCATCGAACAATCCGCCTAAGACCTCCTTGATGGGCTTGTTACCAAGGAAAATCGAGTAGGATCCACAAGCCTCCGAGTAGTCGAGCATATCGAGAGCTTCGGTACCCATCTCCCTTAGGACCAGACCCGCGAGGACGCTAACCACTAGTTGGATCTCCGTCTCCGGACACCCAAGCTCCCACAACTTCTTGACCAAGTCCACTCTCCCCAAGTAACTAAGGGTGGCTATAGCTAAGGAGCCGGACCTACCGCATCCAGCGTCGCAAGCGTAAACGACCCTCCTTCTTATTTTATAGAAGAGTCTTCCCACCTTTAACGCTCTCTTAAAATTCTCGAAAGGCAGTAGCGTTGAGTCCTTGAGGGGGAAGTGTATCTTAGAAGAGCTCTTGTTACCTACATAAATTATCTCATCCTCCTCGAACTCGTCTTTAAGTTTCTCAATGGGGCCGAAGATCACTTCTCTGTTGTCCACTTTCACCCTCTTAACGTCGTTCGTTAACTGAATGCTCAAGGCACTTCCCCAGTCCTCATAAGTTCTCCAACCACCTCCTTTTTGAGGAGAGACGGATGGAGTACGAGGAGGCCCTCCTTCTAGTGGCTCATATGTACGGTGATCTGATATCTTACTTAAAGTTGAAGTACAGGGACGTTGATAGCTTGATGCAAGACATATGTAAGGTCTCTGCTGTAGCGCCTTTAGTAGGAGTTGTGGACTTGGCTAAGCCTAAGGACTGTAACGCCTTGATAGAGATGCTCGAGCACCTCCCAGAGAACCCGATAGCCCCTCATCCAGAATGCGATGAGGGAGAAATGAAGAAATACAAGAATTCTGTAATCGATAGGATAAAGAAAATGTGTGAGGAGGGAAGGGACTCTGAGGCGTTAGAATACATTAGATCGTTGTTCGAGGTACCTTATATGGAATCCAAGGATGTGGACGTAATGAAAACTGTTATGGCACACCTACCCCAAGAGGTAATGGCGAAGGTTAGCTCTCCTTTAGGTAACCTAAACATGAGGGAATTCGTGCCCATCCTAATATTACTAAGCGGATTGATGAATTCAGAGATAGAGAAGTGTAAGGGGAAGTGAGAGTTGGATTGTAGGGATGAGTTCGAGGAATGCTTTCAGAGATGTTTAGAAGAAGTCCGAGAAGAACCCGGCCCTGCTTGCGGGAGCTTTTGTTGGAGGGTCTACTGGGAGTGCCTCAAATCGAATGTAAATTATGGACTTAAACGCACTAAGTAACGTCGTTACTCTGCTTGTTACCTAAAAGGAAAAAGGTAATAGTATACCACTTCTCGATAAAGATTCCCATTTACTACAATACATAGATAATGCTCTTAATAGGAAAGGTTAATAAGTAGAAAAGATCTCTAATAAGATGAGGATGGAGGTCATGAGGTCAGCGGTATTGCTATTGGTACTAGTACTGATCCCGGCTCTCATGGCCTCCCAAGTGAACCTTAACATAATAATGCCGGATAAGTACCTAAGGGAGCTGAGTGACCTAAGCGTCTTAGGAAAGGAACTATGGGGTACGCCACTCACGTGTTCGGTCTTGAAGGCCTATGAAGGAGAGATGTTGAGGGGAGCCTTAGCACAATTCAACAAGACCATAGTTAATGATTACCTACAGTTTGCCAAGTACATGATGGAATCCTATAAGCTGATGTCTGGCAGAGTACTTCCTCCTCCCGTACAAGTCACTCAAGCGAAGCTCATACTAGGATCCGCGCAAGCGTATCTGAGAGCTATCCAAGCCGACGTAGCAGCTCTTGAGAACGTAACGCAGAGCTTCGACTTCCCAGAGTGTCAGACCAACGCTACCGAGGACACCCTGATGAAGTTGGCCAACGTTACCGCCTTGAGCCCCGAGGAAGCGATCGAAATGGTGAACTCATTGAAGCCAGGTAAGGTTAACCCGGCAGATTGTTACTTCATGATGAGGTTACACGAAATCCTAACTGGACTAAAGAAGTGGATTTCGTTAAAGAAGATGCAGCTAAAGGAGTTAGAGACTAGGGTTAACATCTATAATAGAGTTATCGATGGCATCATTGCAGATATGTATGCTGAAAAGGCAGCTACCGTACTCCAATCCTTAGCTGACGACCTAAAGATATATACCATAGCCAAGATACTGAACGATTCGCTTCCAGTGATAGCTTCGCCAGAGGGTGACGTTCAGTCGATGGCCTATACCGTTGGAAAGAACATGTACAGCGTTACTAGATATGGATTCATGATTAGCGTGGCATCGCCATACGCCCAAGAGATACAAGTACCCGAGGACTGTCAAGGTGTGTTCAATACTATGAGCAACTTCTTGGTGACTCTGAACGTAAATATGGTTAATGCTAAGTATGGTGGTCTGAACAAGTTAGCCAGCTGCTTTAGCATAATGCTAAAGAGCGAGCTTAATATGTCACTTAAGAAGCATAACGAGAACTTCTCCAAGCTAGAGGATCAAGTACTTCAGCAAGAGGCTAATCTCGAGAAAGTGGTGAACGCCTACAAGGCCCTGATATGTTCGGGGTGATAGGAGATGAAAAAGGTACTATTTTTCACCTTAATTTTTCTAATACCCATCCTCGCCTCTCAAATTACGGTAACCGTCACGCCACCTTACTTCATTGTTCCAGTAAACAACACGATAACCATGGCAGTGAACGTCTGCTGTGCCCCTCAAACGGTCGATCTCTTGACGGTCACCTTAGGCGACAATCCAGTTACAATAGTGAGAACCCTAGACCTAATAGTGCCTAAGGGGGCGTACCCGATAAACTTGATAATAAAACTTAGTAACAACATGGTCAACTATACAACCGTAGCGCCTCTGGTAGTTAAGGCGACACCCCCTTCAGTGACTATTACAGATTACGTCCACTTAGAGGTGGGATATTTAGAAGGTACCATAGGGATAAACGCCACTCTGCAAGTAGGTAATTACACACCCAATTGGAACAACTACATCACAATAACGAAGACAGTCACTGAGACCTATACTATGTATATTAGGGAAACCACTACGATAAATAACACCATAGTCTCAGTAGTCCTTTCTACCATAGTTACCACTATGATTAGAACCGTGACTAGATTGATTCCAGAGACGTTTACTGAAACATTGACAATGGCATTCAATATAACTCACATAATAACACAAACTTGGACGCAGTCGTGTAAACTACTGATATCTACTACCACAGTGACTACGACAGTTACGAAGAACTGGTTCAAGTTCTCAATACCTAGCGTTGCCCTACTAGCTCCGTTGATCCGAGGGATATGGAGAAAGCGTAAGGAGAACGGAAGGCAATGAGTTCTTTCAAGTAACTTTTAGGACTTATGTATTGACTGTAAGTATCTATTCCAAGGTACTTTTTAGAAACATGATTACTATGACAAGTAGTTCGTAAATGATGGGTGTGCGAGCTCATGAGAGGTATTGGGAGTAATTGGTGCGGCGGCCGGGATTTGAACCCGGGATCACCGGCTTGGGAGGCCGGCATCCTAGTCCAGGCTAGACGACCGCCGCACCCACGGAGAGGGGAAGGCATTGAGTTAATAAGCTGTGCTCAGCTGGTTAGATCGAATACGATTAATCCTAGCAACACGCCTCCTATCAAGTCGAGCGGGTAATGTTTGCAGAGCACCAATCTGCTCAAGTCAACTTCTATGGAGTAGCTCCACGCTATGGGAGATAGGAAAGGAATATACTTCGTAACAAGCAGCGCTAGGTAGGTAGATATAGCAGCGTGTCCGGAAGGATAACCAAGTCTCTCTATTTCACAACCCCGAGGAATGCTCAAAGGTCTGGGTCTCATGAATAGGCATTTCAATACAAGGTCAGAAATTGCGACAATCAAGATACCTAGAAGAGGTGAGTAGAAATTAGGCGAATCCTCGATGTAGAGTATCAAGGATATAATGAATGGAATTACAAATGCAGTTACATATATGGACATACTGAGCATCTTTGCTATTAGCCTGTAAGAGTGCACGTGAGGACAAGGGATGACGTTAGAGTCGGGGCCTAACGCTACTAGCACATCCAAGAGCGCGCTCGGAATCAACGAGCCCCCCAGAACTTTATTCTGAGTCCACATGAAAGGAGCACGATGGTGACGAGATGGTAAGGTACAAGAGAATAGCAGAGATTGCTTGGAGCGCCTCGTGCCTAGTTAGGACCGGGTGGATGCAGAGAGGAGTTCCCCCCTCGATGGGGGAAACGGTAGCGATTCACTCCTTTTCAGCATCCTTGATAGCGTATGAAATGGCCTTGGAACTGAAGGAACAAGGAATAGAGCTCGATCCCGAGAAGGCTGCCCTAATAGCTCTCTACCATGACTTGCCCGAGGTCATAGTAGGAGACTTGCCCAAGTGGAGCACCGACAGGGCGAACTATGTAAAGGAGGCACTGGAGAAGGAAGCTATAGGTGCTTTGAGAAAGTGGATGAAGGGAATAGACCTAGCGGAGGAATATATGATCAAAAGCAAGGAGGCGATAGTGGCGAAGCTAGCGGAAATCATATCAACATACTACCAAGCGGAGAGGTACGTAAAGATGGGAATGACGAGAGTGGAGGAGATAATGGTAACGATGAGAGAATCCGCGTGGAAAGCAGTAGCGAAGGCGGAGAAGATAGATCCGAAGTTGGGAAAGGCGATGAGAGAGATACTCATAAAGGAGGGTCTTTGAGGTACGCCAAGAAATGCTTGAACTGCGGGCTTTACTTCCCCGAAGACTTCAAGCTATGTCCGCTTTGTGGGTCCGTGCTGATCGATGAGCGGGCTCCCTCTCCTGAAGGGTGATGAGTTCAGCCTTGTGCGAGATCGAAGCTTCAAGTTGAATAAGAGGGACTCTTTTCAAACTCCGGTGAGAACATGGCTAAGATGAGGCTCGGAATAGTAATCTACAAGGAGCAAGACGAGAGCGGTACCTACTATCTAGCGATAGAGCCCTTAAGCGGCGCTCAAGTACAAGGAGATACCATTGAAGAAGCCGTCGAGAAGATAAAGGAAGAGATAGTGAAGATGGGTAGCGCTTGGTGTGAGTCCGAACTGAAGGAGGCAGTAGATGCTAGAATAATAGAAGTTGAGTTGCCAGAGGAGTGATTTTTCTTGCTATGGTTGGTGTATACTACCTCCAAGTGTAACTTAACTTGCAAGTACTGCGGAGGATCCTGGCCTCCTGAAGTCATGCCTCCCTATCCAAAGTATAGCGTGGGACAGCTGAAGGAGTACTTGGAGAAGGTGGACAACGATCCCGCCGTAGTCTTTTATGGAGGAGAACCCCTTCTCAATCCCAAGTTTATCGTCGAGGTTATGGATAATATTGAGGCAATATACGGAATACAAACTAACGGAACCCTCCACCACTTACTTCCACCTAGGTATTGGGAGAGGTTCAGTAACGTCTTGATCTCGATAGATGGGCCCGAGGAGTTCAACGACTCTAGGAGAGGGAGGGGGAGCTACAGAAAGGCTGTGGAACTGGCTGAGAAGGTTAAGAGTTTGGGCGTCCCTAGGGTAATCGCTAGGATGGCGGTGGATCAAGAAAGCGATATCTTTAGGGACGTCACCCACTTACTGAAGATATTCACGCACGTGCACTGGCAGCTTTCCGTTGACTGGGTGGAGAAATGGAACCTTAGGGAATGGGCGGAGAGGAGCTACTTGCCGGGCATAGCAAAGCTCGCCGAGCTCTTCGCCAGAACCTACGAGGATGAAGGAAGACTCTTAGGGATAATACCCTTCATAGCCCTGTTGAAGGCCTATAGAAATCCTTGGAAGGGAATCCCCTGCGGAGCGGGCTACGAAGCTTATGCTGTACTCACCGACGGAAGGGTTACCGCTTGTCCCATAGCCGCTAGGGAGAGCTGGGCCTTGGCTGGTCATGTTTGGGAGCCGGAGAGGCCTAAGGAGATAAGGCCGAAGGGAGCTCCTTGCGAAAGCTGCGAGTACAGAGGACTTTGCGGTGGGAGATGTCTCTATTGGCTAATGGAGAGATACTGGGGAGATGAGGGGATGAAGGAAATATGCTGGGTCACTAAGAGATTCATAGATATATTCTTCGAGAAAGTCGGAAGCTTAGTGGAGAAGATGAGTATGGAGAAAGAGGTAGAGGAGTATTCGCCAACCATCGATTCGACGGAAGCGATACCTTAACACTTAGTCTCTATTCCCGTTTCCTCCTCTACCTCATCGAAGCCCTCCTTTATCATAGCCTTGAGCTCCGGGTCGTATTTGAGGAGTAAAGCCAAGAACTCCCCCACGTGCTCCTTCTCCTCTTTGGCCACGTCCATAAATACCTTCTTCACGTTCTCATCTTCTATGGCTTCAGCTAACTGTTCGTAGAAGTTTATGGCATCAAGCTCAGCTATTATTCCCCACCTAATCGCTTGAAGGATTCCCTTCTCGTCGAGCTTTTTACCTTTAACGTTTAAGGGGTTCTCACCTAGCACGGATTGCACCGAGAACTAGGCTCAACGGATACTAAAGAGTATGGAGCGAATCGCTCGGTCTGCCCCTCTCAAGTACTTGCTGAACTGCGAAGTCCGAGAGAGCGTTTTAAGGAGCGGTCTGCCTACTAGCGAGGAGGTAAGAATAATGGCAGTAAAGGGCAAAGTACTCCGTGTTAGAGGCCCAGTAGTCATCGCTGAGAACATGCAAGGAGTTCAGATGTACGAGGTCGTGGAGGTAGGCAAGGAAGGCCTCGTCGGTGAGGTTACTAGAATCACCGGCGATAAGGCGGTAATCCAAGTCTACGAGGACACCACCGGAATTACCCCCGGAGAGCCCGTCGTAGGTACCGGCTCTCCCTTCAGCGTAGAGCTCGGACCCGGACTCTTGAGCCACATCTTCGACGGTATCTTGAGGCCTCTGGAGAGCATTTACGACGTAGCTAAGTCTCCCTTCATTAGGAGGGGTATCAAGGTCCCCTCCTTGGACAGGAACAAGAAGTGGAGCTGGACCCCCAATCCCGAGCTAAAGCCCGGTGACAAGGTCTCCGGAGGCGACATTCTAGGTACTGTCCCTGAGACCGAGCTAATCGAGCACAAGGTAATGGTACCTCCGGGAATAAGGGGTACCCTGAAGGAGATCGCCCCTCCGGGAGAGTACACCATTGAGGATACCATAGCAGTATTGGAGCACGAGGGTAAGAAGATAGAGCTCAAGATGTATCACAAGTGGCCTATAAGGAAGCCGAGGCCAGTGATCGAGAAGTTCGAGCCTACCACCCCTCTGATCACCGGAGTTAGGGTCTTGGACACCTTGTTCCCCATGGCCAAGGGAGGAACCGGAGCCATCCCCGGACCCTTCGGATCCGGTAAGACCGTGACCTTGAGGACCCTAGCGGCTTGGAGCGACGCCAGAGTAGTCATCTACGTGGGATGTGGAGAGAGAGGAAACGAGATGACCGACGTGTTGGTGAACTTCCCCCACTACAAGGACCCGTGGTCCGGTAAGCCACTAATGGACAGAACCATCCTAGTCGCCAACACCTCCAACATGCCCGTCGCAGCGAGAGAGGCGAGCATCTACGTGGGTGTGACCCTGGCGGAGTACTACAGGGACATGGGCTACGACTCCCTGCTGATCGCCGACTCCACCTCCAGATGGGCCGAGGCCCTAAGAGACATCGCCGGAAGAATGGAGGAGATGCCAGCCGAGGAGGGCTTCCCGCCCTACCTAGCCTCCAGGCTGGCGGAGTACTACGAGAGAGCTGGCAGGGCCAGGATACCCGGAAAGCCGGAGAGGATAGGAAGCGTCACCATAGCCTCGGCGGTATCTCCGCCGGGAGGAGACTTCAGCGAGCCGGTAACGAGCCACACCAGGAGGTTCGTGAGGGTCTTCTGGGCCCTCGACGCCAGCCTGGCTTACGCGAGGCACTATCCAGCGATCAACTGGCTGACCTCCTACAGCCTGTACGTGGATACCGTCCAGAAGTGGTGGCATGAGAACATCGATCCTAGGTGGAGGGAGTACAGAGATGAGATGATGAACATCTTGCTAAGGGAGGACGAGCTAAAGGAGATAGTGAGGCTAGTGGGACCTGAGAGCCTAAGCGAGCCCGATAAGCTAATCATTGAGACCGCTAGGATAATCAAGGAGGGCTTCCTACAGCAGAACGCCTTCGATCCAATAGACGCCTTCTGTGCTCCTAGGAAGCAGTTCATTATGATGAAGATAATCATAGACTTCTATAGGAAGGCTAGGGATCTAGTGAACGCCGGAGTACCGGTAGCCAAGATAAGGGAGGCTACCAAGGAGGAGATAGCCGAACTCATAAGGAGCAGGTACACCGTGAAGAACGACGAGCTAGACAAGCTGGAGGCTCTCTACGAGAGGCTCATGCAGAAGCTAGCCTCTCTTACCGCCTAAGGAGTTTTTCCCTGAGCTCTCGCAGTAATGGTATCTCCTCCACTTTTCTCGGGTCCATTAGTTTCCACAGTATCCCCTTAGGTCTAGGCAATCCTCCGAATTCCAAGGTCCTCGTAGGGGTAAAGGCCTTGCTCAGAGGCGCGTCCCACGGATCTTGAGGCAAGGGAGGAGGCAGTACTTGGAGATCGTGGACTGTCGTGAATATAGGAGTCTTATCATCTATCAAGCCTATCTCCTTCAATATTCCGTGCTCTATGTCACCGTAGCCAGCTCCCTTACCTATCCTCCTCCCCTCCGTATCTATCGCTACCGAACCCTCAATTATCAAGTCAATATTTCCTATAGTCTGAAGCTCTTCTAAGGTCTTGAGCTTCCTCCCATAAATAAATGCCCCTCTTATGGTCGACGCCTTACGATAGTCAAACGGAGCGATCTTCTTGGGATCCAATAATAGGAAGCCTTCCTTGAGCCTAGGTGTTGCCATTAGTAGGAGCTTTCCCTCCTCCAGCGCACTGAGCCTGACCCACCTCTGAGGGCTATCCGGGTTGCACTTCACCACGCTGGCTTCTATCCATTCTTTCGACCCTCTAAGTCTCTCGGCTGCCTCCTTGGCTCCCTTGAAGTTAGGAATTCTCCCCCTAATCGGAAAAGGAGGCAATGCCACCTTTTTCTCAACTAATAGCTTCCAAACGTGCTCTCTAACCTCTTGTTTACTCCTCCACAAGCCCTTTCCCGGAGCTAAGCGATGAGGATCAGTAAGAAAGCACTGGAGTTAGAGCTGGAGCGAGTTCCAGAGAAGGTTGGAAGGCTTGGAGTTAGGTATGAACAATATCCGACGCCTTCCTACGTAGCGGCCGACGTCTTGTGGGAGGCCTACGTTAGGGGTGACATCGAGGGTAAGATGGTATTGGATTTGGGGTGTGGGACGGGAAGGCTTGCCTATGGTGTCGAGCTTTTGGGAGGTAGAGCACTTTGCGTCGAGCTCGATGAAACCTTGCTTCAAGAATCTCCATGTCTCGAGAAGGCCAAGGCCTTTATCCCTTACGTTCCTTCTAGGAAGGTAGATACGGTGATAATGAATCCGCCCTATGGAACAAAGAGGAAGAAGGCGGACAAACCTTTCTGGGATATAGCACTCGAACTCTCAAGGAGCGTTTACTCAATACAGCCTTGGGCTGAGGGCTTGTTCAACGTCATAAGGAGGAATGCCCTCTCGAAGGGATTCAAGTGTGAAGTGTTGAAGGTGTACGAGTATCATTTGAAGATGCTATACTCGTTCCACAAAAGTAGGAGAAAGAGGATGGAGGTAGCACTCTATCACTGCTTTAAGCCTTAGAGAACCGCTGCCTCAAGGGAGTTACAACAAGAGCATTCTTCGGGTTCCTCGGGAATCTTAGGTATTACGTCATAGAGCAGCTTCTTGGCGTTTGCTATATTCCTGTTCATAGTTTCAATTACTTCCTTAGCGTCTACAGGCTTCTCGGCCCAGACGTCGTAGTCAGTGACCATGGCTACGGTGGCATAGCATATCTGGGCCTCACAAGCTAAGTTAACCTCGGGAACTAAGGTCATTCCTATTATGTCGGCCTTGAAGACATCCTTCCATATCTTACTCTCCGCCCTAGTAGAGAACCTGGGTCCTTCGATGCATACATAGGTTCCCTTTTCATGAACCGTTATTCCTAGGCTCTTCGCACTTTCAATTATTACCTTCCTCAAGCTCTCACAGAAGGGATCGGCCATGCTTACGTGCGCCACTAGAGGCCCCTCGAAGAAGGTTAGATCCCTCTTCCCCTTTGTCATATCAATGAATTGATCAGGAACGACGAAGTGACCCGGGGCGTAGTCCTCCCTCAAGCTGCCTACAGCAGAGACGCTTATGATGTACTTAACTCCCAAGCTCTTTAATGCCCATATGTTGGCCCTGAAGTTTATCTTGTGCGGAGGTATCTTGTGACCCCTTCCATGCCTTGGAAGGAAAGCGACCCTTCTTCCCTTTATGGTTCCCAGAAGGATGTTGTCGCTGGGAAGGCCGTAGGGAGTGTAAACCTTGAGCTCCTTAGTATCCTCCAAGATTTCCGGGTCATATAGTCCAGAACCACCTATGATCGCTATCTCAGCCTTGGCTCCCGGCTCCGGAGGGAACATCATCTTCCTTGACCCAGTTGAGACTAGGCTAAGACTTAGGAAGAGAGGAGCGATGAGGTGAGAAAGGGGTATTACGAGGAGAGCTCGGAGAAGAGGAGCTCCTCGAAGGCCTCGGGGTTGTGACCGCTTTCAAGCCAGTAGAGCTTGTTTCCCTTAGCCCAGAAGGCCGCTGGAAACTCCTCTCTACCAGTGAGGGTCGGTATCATTACTATGGTTACTGGAATTCCCTTTATGTTTCTTTGCTCAACCTTGCTAAATCCGAAGAAGTCCTTGAGAGCGGTTACAGTTTCGTTGAGCCAGTTGTAATATGCCTTAGCCTTTTGTTCATCCGGGAACTCAAAGATCCATTCAAAGCTCCCGTCCTCGAACCTCTTGACTTTGGTTTTGTTGGGATCTAAGTTCCCCGAGGAGACCATAGTTTTCGCTAATGCCGTCCTCATGTTTTCGAAGATCTTGAAGGCGTCGAGTCCTTCTAGCTGAGCAACAACTCTCATACTTGCCTCCTCCCAACCTCAGTAGGCGGGAAGGGATAAAGGAGTGGGTGGTGGGCCCGCGGGGATTTGAACCCCGGACTACCGCCTTTCCTAGCCCAAGAGCTCGTAAGGGCGGCGTCCTTCCGGGCTAGACGACGGGCCCACTGGCCGTGTTGCGGCTTCCGCAGAATGCTTAAAAATTTAGCGCTATGAGCTGGCCCAACAAGCGACCTTGTGGCCTCTCTTCACCTCTATCAATGGCGGCTCCTTCTCTGAACACTTTCTCCTTAAGCCCTCGCTCTCGTCTGCTTTAACGCATCTGGGTAGGAATCTACATCCTCTCTTCGGTGGGGCGCTCACCTCTCCCTTGATGGGTACTTCGAACCTTCTCTTCCTATTCTTCGGATCGGGATCGGGGACGGCCGCTATGAGGGCTCTGGTGTAAGGATGTAGTGGGTCGTATAGGACGTCCTTGGTAGGCCCTTCCTCCACAATCTTACCTAAGTACATAACTCCTATTCTATCGCATAGATGAGGAGTCGTTGCCAAGTCGTGTGTTATTACCATTAAGCTAATTCCTTCCTTTTCCTTAATCTCTCTCAGTAAGTATATTATCTCGGCTCTTATGGAAACGTCTAACATCGAGACGGGTTCGTCGGCTACTATGAACTTGGGACTTATGCTTAACGCTCTAGCAATCATTACCCTTTGTCTTTGACCTCCGGAGAGCTGGTGAGGGTAGTAGTCCAAGAACTGATCTCCCAGCTTCACTTTCTCCAGGGCCTCAGCGGCTAGTTCCCTAGCCCTCCTCTTACTCTTAACTAGACCATGAACGATCAACGGCTCAGCCACGATCTCCCAGATCCTCATCTTGGGGTCTAAGCTCGAGTAAGGGTCCTGGAACACCATCTGCATGTCTCTCTTTATTATCCTAAGTCCCTTTCTACTCAGTTCGCTGTACTTAACCACGTTGTCATAAACCTTCTCCCCTCTTCTCGCTAGGAGCTTGGCGACGTTAGGCGATACTCTGAACAATACGTCGCCGTCTGTTATCTCCTCGAGACCCATCACGGTCCTAGCAAAGGTGCTCTTTCCACACCCACTTTCTCCAACTATGCAATACACTTCGTTCCTTTTGATTTCTAGGTCTATCCCGTCTACGGCTTTTACGTATCCCTTTGTGCTGAATATGCCTCCTACCTTATACCATTTTTTGAGGTTTATCGTCTTTAGTATCGTATCTTCATTCATTAGAGGCTTCCTATCCATCGTTTGAGCCACGGCTTGCAATAGGCCTACCGAAGCCTTTGCCCTCGCGAGGAGTTTTACGCACGCTGGTGAGCTCAGTGGAGAAGGGCGCCTACTTACTGATCGTAGAGGTTGAGAGGGGGGTAGAGAGGTGGAGCTTGAAGCCGGGCCTTTACGCCTACGTGGGCTCAGCTTGGGGACCAGGAGGAATAATCGCGAGGGTTAGAAGGCACTTGACCAAGAACTTCGCCAGACCTCGCTGGCATATAGACCACTTAACTAAGAGCGGCAGACCCCTAATGGCCTTCATCTATCCCAACCTTACTGAAGACGAACTATATCAAAAGGTATCGAAGGTCTTGAAGCCAGCTGTAAAGGGATTTGGTAGCACCGACACAAAGCATTACACCCATTTATTCTTAGTAGATAATCTCGAGAACTTGATGAAGCTCTGGAGGTCCGTTGAGGCGTTAAAGCGAGGTTAAGATATTTACCAACACTTCGAGCACCCCACGATGAGCTATGGCCTTAGCCGAGGCGGCTAGAAAGTTAGCTATAGCAAACTTGCTATTGCTGTACTCATTCTTCCTAAGCCTATTCAACATAACAATAATACAAGTGATATCCACGGCCTTGGGTATCTACTCGATATATTTGCAATACAAGGGATGGAGCGAGATGGAAAAAGTGAAGAAGGAGTACTCACCTGGCAGGCTGAGCGTAATAGAAACAGTCAAAGGTATGGTATTCTCTATAGCTTTGAGCAGTATTGCCTTGATCTTGCTGAGAGTGGTTAGGACCGAGGGAGCGCTCTACCTAGCCCTAGCCCTCTCCACGGCATCCCTCTTAGTAGCTATATACTACAGCGTGAAGGCGATAATACACTATCTTAAGGCGTTGAGAGCTGTGGATAAAGACTATGGTACTAAACTCTTCGTGGGAGGGCTTCTGGCGGTCTTAGGGGCACCTCTGTTCTTGACTGCCTACATGCTAGGGATCAGGAGTTTGTTGGTGAGCTTACCAGCACTTATAGGCCTTTCGATGTTAGCGGTTCAGTTTTGGCAGCTGAGCTCCAAGGCGACTCAAAGCTAATTTTTAAACTATTTGTGGTAATCGGATGGGTCCGAGAAGTGGTACGAAGGTTCTGTGTCAAGTGTGGCGCTCTGGAGAGTCCCGAGAACCCAATCGTGGGAGGACTATGCTTGAAGTGCTTGAAGGAGGAGAAGGACCTATTCGAGGTTAAGGGATCCCTACACTTGGTCGTGTGCCCAGTCTGCGGTTCCTACTTGGTAGGAAGCTCTTGGTATCCCGGAGCTGATGACGCCGAGGAGACTATCGCTTGGCTAGCTGAAAGGCTCGTGGAACAAGGGATTAAGGCCAAGGAGCCTGCCGAGGAGGTCGAACTAGTATCGGTGAGGACAAGGAAGATGAGAGGAGGAAAGTACGTGGCAGAGGTCACGGCAAGGGTGTCGGTTAAGGGACATTGGATCGAACAGACGCAAATAATTCCTCTTAATGTTGAGAAAAGGGTTTGTGAGAAGTGCTTGAAGAAGAGTGGGGGCGACTACGATGCCACGTTGCAGATAAGGTCGGAGAGGGGAACGGTGACGCAAGAGGAGCTTAGGGAGGCGGGCGAGTGGTTCTCTAAGGTCAACAACGGAGACGACATAGTGGATTTCGTGGAAAGAAGGGAAGGTCTGGACGTACTCTTAGCTTCCAAGGAGGTTGCAAAGAGGGCGGCACAGCTGATGAGATATAACATGGGAGCAAAGGTAGTAGAAAGTCATAGCGTGGTCGGAATGAGCAGAGACGGAAGGGTTAGGACGAGACTCACCTTGAGCGTTAGGATACCTTCGATAAAGGAAGGAGAGGGCTTCCTACTCGATAAGGAGCCAGCTATCTTGACCGGAATCTACAAGGGTAAGTTCCATTACTACTTGCTCCACAGCGATAAGAACGGATCTTTAGCCGTTGACGATTGGTGGTCTATGAGAAAGAGTAAGAGAATAGTTTACCTAAATGAAAAGAACTTGGACGTAGGGAGGATAGTAAGTCTTAACCCATTGAAGGTCGAAGTGGGATCGAGAGAGCTCGAGGCAGAAGGTCCAGTAGGTCTTCAGGAGGGTCAAGAGGTCTACGTGGTAATATACAAGGGCAAGGTATACGTTCTACCGAAGACCCGGTGAAGACGACCTCGGGCCTGAGTGGTGATGAGCGCGAACGGCCGGACGGAGGGAAATCCGATGATTTCGGACATATTACTAACCTTGGCAAGTGTTTACCACTTGCTTCAGACGAGCTACGCCATAGGAGCCCTTCTCTATACTGAGGGGGATGAGGATGAGGACTCCTCCCTCAGCGTTCATATTCCGGCATATAGAGAAGACGTTGTGATAGTAAAGAGAACAGTAGAAAATGTCAAAAATGTGTTAAACCCTAAAGAAATAATCGTAGTAACTGATCCCTACAGTTTCAAAATTTATAAGAACGAACTAAAGGGCGTAAAGCTCTTTACCGGTGCTGAGAAGGGTAAAGCTCATGCATTGAACGTAGCCTTAGAACATACTGAAGCTGAGAAGGTCTTGGTTCTAGACGCCGACTCCTTTCCCGATAAAGGATTCAAAATAGGGAAAGGAAAGTACCTAGCGACTCCTTGGAAGGGCTATTCCGCTGGTACCAGATGGTCTGAAGCTATTGCGAACTTAACTACCTTGGCTTCGATATTGCTTACGAAGGGAAGGAAGGCTCTTGGATTGACCGTACTGGCTCCCGGATCCGGGGTAGCAGCAGACGCCGAACTCCTAAAGGAGATGAGGTGGGACGAGAGCGTGAAGACAGAGGACTTGGAACTCGGAATAAGGATGCACAATCTGGGAATTCGAGCTAACTTGAACAAGGGCTACGTCCTTGTCGAGGCTCCGCCGGGCTACTTCGAGTTGAAGAGGCAACAAAGGAGGTGGACCTACGGAGCTATACAAGTCTTGAAGAGAGTAAAGATAAAGAGACTAAGAGACTTAGAACTCTTCTTCTATTTAACTCAATACTCCTACACATGGCTTCCCCTCTTGGCCCTCCTCACCTCTCCCCTAGGCCTAAGCCCTCTTTCCCTACTCCTCTACTATGGCTCTGTAACGTTACAAGGGGTTCTGACCGCCTTAGTCCAGAGAAAGTATAAGGTGAGGATGAGCTTAGCTGATGCTTCCAGATCATCAGCGGCAGGACTAGCAATGTCGCTGTCTCTGTTGGAGGCCTCAATAAGAGGGTTGATGGGTCTTCCGTTGAAGTGGAAGGTGACTCCTAAAGGGGGGAAGAGGGAAGGAGGGAAGCTCCGAGAAGAGTACTTGCTCTTGTTCACGCCTATTTTCTCAATAATAAATCCAATCTCATTACCCTTATCCTTACAATATTTAGCCTCTTCCCTCTACTTAATCAAAGAGATTAGAAGGGACTGACTTGTGTAACAGGACCAGAGGGAGTCTCTACTGGGAGTAACTTCTTCGCCTTTTCGATGGCGCTTACACAAGCAGGCCCCACTAAGCACTTTGTCTTGAGCACTTCCCCCTCCCTCTTGACGTATTGGATACCTACGTCACCGGGCTCTAACGCCTCCACGAATTCCATGATCTTTGGAGTCTTACCATTAGCTATGTCCTCTAAGACCTTTAACGCTTCTTCACCAATCACCTTAACTATGTTCTCCTTTCCGAGAGCCTCCGTCCTCAGCTTGAAGAGCTCGTGGGGCTTGCCATGTCCCTCGACGAGGAAGTAAAAGGTAGAGGCTAAGATGTACTTGTTTTCAGCCCCCAGCTCTGTTAACCAAGCCAATCTGTCAGAGTAGCGGAACCGGTCCTTTCCGAAGTCGTAGTTCTGAGCAGCTGCTAGGACCACGTTGAGTTGTTCAAAGCCGAGAAGCTTGTTGAGCCTCTCAAGGGTCTTTAAGCCGAGCTCTATTTGATAAGGCACCTCTACCTTCTCATAGATCTTGCCGAGCAATTCCTTAGTTTCTTCCAATGCCTCTTGGGTACTCATGTTCTCAAAGAGTATTAAGTAGGCGGGGTAAGCGAGTAAGCAGAAGTCTGGCTTGAAGCCGCATACGAGTATGCTAGGGCCGGCGCTTAGTAGCATTGCTACCATGTAAGCGCCTATGAAGTCAGGCTTAGTAGGCTCCACGGGAGACACGAAGGTCTCATAGCCCTGGAATACTATGTCACTATACACGTCGGAGAAGTAATCATCTATTAGGATTATCCTCCTCTCCGGGTCCAGTAAGTAATCTATTCCGGGTCCTAGCAGTAGGATGTGTTTATTTCTTTCGACGAACTTGGGCAAACCCTTCTCCCCGAGGACACACGGCTACCTCGTTTTGAGCCTTGAGTCCTTTGTTGGTCGATCAACGAACTACATTGAAGCATATATCTTGAAAAACTCCTAGCGTTAAATCACTCATGGGTGAAGTGTTTGCCCAGCACGACCCGACGAAACCTTTTGAAGGCTATTGCCCTAGGAGCCGCTATGGCCACTGTTGGAAGAGCTATGAAGTCCCTAGGCCTTGCCAGCAAGTACCCCGAGCTAACTGAGTCCCTCGAATCCTTAGCCTCCATGCAAGCAACTAAGACCAAGTACGTAATGACCATTAAGCCCATAGGACCTTGTAGGTTCTGTGGAACCGGATGTGGAGTTCAAGCTCAAGTACTCCTAGACCCCAAGACTGGTCTAGCCGTCAACATGTTCGCAATCCTAGGTATACCGGTTTACCCCGTCAACCACGGTGCGATGTGTACCAAGGCATTCTACATTGCTAAGGCTCTCGGTTACGCTGGCAACAAGAAGGCCTACGAGCTCAGGCTCAAGAAGCCTGCTGTCATCAAGGACTGGATCATACCTGAGCTCGGTAGGCCTCCGATAAGGCCCGAGGAGATACCCCTAGCTCCTAGGGTGAGGGCTAGGCAAGTAAGCAAGAACTACGCTGCCACCCTCACCCAAGAGGAGCACTACAAGAAGAACATGGTCGAGATTGATTGGGACACTGCCGTCAAGTTCTTCACCACCATGTTTAAGTACGCTGTCCAGAAGTATGGTCCTCACTCCTTCGCTTACTATGGAAGCGGACAGCTCGGTACTGAGGAGAGCTACGTAATCAACAAGCTGACCAAGGCCGGTATACACACCAACAACCTAGACGGTAACCCAAGAATGTGTATGGTCTCTGCCGTCGGAGGTTACATCACCGGCTTCGGTGCCGACGAGCCCGAGACCAGCTACGACCACATAGACATCCCCGAGCCCACCACTAAGGTTCACGCCGACACCTTCCTACTGATCGGTACCAACACCGCTGAGGCTCACCCGATCGTCTTCGGTAGGATAGCTAAGGTGAAGGAGTCCAACAAGAACGTGAAGGTAATCCTAGCTGACCCCAGGAAGACCAGGAGCGGAGCCATCGCCGACCTATGGCTACCTCTAAGGTGGTCCATGGACGTAGCCTTCATGAACACGCTAGCTTACATCCTAGTCCACGAGCTAGCTAAATGTAAGGCCGACCCCGCTACTGGAAAGGTCGAGTGTGAGAACCCCGAGTGGATCGACTTCAAGTGGCTGAAGAGGCACGCTGACTTCGCTATCATTGAGAAGTCCCAGAAGACTTGGGCCCACAAGGACTACAACACCAAGTACAACAACCTAGACGGCCTCAACGAGGTATGGGACATGGGTACTACCGCCAGCATAGCTGGCAACTACAAGACCTATCCGAGCATCGGTAAGGAGTACAAGAACGACGAGGAGATAGAGAAGGACTGGTGGAAGGGCTTCGCCCTCTACGTGAAGTTCCTAGAGCTATACAAGCCTGAGGTAATGGTGAAGATACTCTTCGGCGACGAGATGCCTCTAATCAACAGGAAGACCGCTGAGGCCCTAGTGAAGGCCGGAGAGCTAGACCCCAAGAAGGTCAACCTCAACGAGACCACTCCATTCGTAGAGATCGATCCCATCGAGGCCATGAAGCTAGCCACCAAGTGGATGGCCAAGGGCAGGACCCTAGTGCTCTGGACCATGGGCATCAACCAGAAGATCCAGGGTGTGCACTCCATCAACACAATCATGAACTTCCTAGCGCTTACCGGAAAGATCGGCAAGTGGGGATCCGGTACCCTATCCCTAACCGGACAGCCTAACGCGTGTGGAGGAATCAGAGACCAAGGTGGACTGGCTCACGTACTGCCTTACGGAAGGCTGATCGCCAACAAGGCCGCTAGGCTAGAGGTGCAGAAGATATGGCAGGAGCTAACCGCCATGTACCTGAAGTACCAGGGCTACCCGCAGAGTGAGATCCAGAAGATCGTGAAGCAAGTGTACATCCACCCGGTGCCCGGACCTCACGTCATAGAGATGTTCAGAAGAGTGAACGCCGGACAGATCAAGGTAATATGGATTGCCGAGACCAACCCCGGACAGAGCCTACCCAACGTGTACAAGTACAGGGTAGGAATGGCCAAGCCTCACGACGACGACCCAGCGTTCCCATTCGTGGTAGTCAACGACATCTACCCGACCAGGACTACCGACGTGGCCGACCTAGTGTTCCCAGCAGCCGCCTACGCTGAGAAGGAGTTCAAGTACGGATGTACCGAGAGGAGGTACAGCGTCGCTAGGTATGTGATCAGGCCTCCGGGACAAGCCATCGGAGACCACGTGATCTTCGCCATGATAGGTAAGGCTCTAGAGGACGAGGGACTAGTACCCAAGGCCATAACCAGCGGATTCTTCCCTGAGAGGAATGTGGACGAGGCCGCCAAGCAGGCCGGTTACAAGAGCTGGGTCGACTACATAGTCAACAAGAGCCAGGAGGTAGAGTGGCACAAGAAGTTCCTCGACAGGATCTGGAACTACGACATACTAAGCCTATGTAAGAACACCTACTATGACTTCAGCTATGTCAAGAGGGACTTCTTCAGGAAGCTAATCACCGGATTCAGGTGGCCTTGGCCGTGGACCTACGCTTACAACAAGGACGTCAAGGCTAGGTACGACAAGTATCACTCCGCCACCAGGTACGCCTATCCGTATGATCCGCTAATGCCCAAGCCAGAGCTAATCAAGCAGATGTACGAGAAGATCAAGAACATGAACAATCCCGAGGAGATCCATGCGTACATAATGAGCATACCGGACACTGAGCTACACCCGATCCACAAGAAGAAGTGGCTACACAAGGTCTACCACAACGTGACCCTCTTCAAGTGGGTTCTGAAGAACATAGTCGAAGAGATCGACGACATGGAGTACAAGAAGAAGAGCAAGGTACCCAGCGACTGGTACGTGATCTTCTACGCTAAGCCCACCGGAAGGATGACCATCTGGGCAAGGCCATGGCTACCCGTGAACATGGACCATGAGACCGGCAAGCAGACCATCAACAAGAAGGTGATAATAACTTGGGAGAAGCTAGATGCCGACGCCGTCTTCAAGGGCAAGATCTCCGTCTTCGCCGCTCCCAAGGGACCATTCAAGGTGCTCAAGAAGGTAGTAGCTGAACCCACTGGCAACCCAGAGGTAGGACTGAACGTGCTAGCTACCAAGAGCTGGGGTGACGCCCTCAAGAGCAACTACGAGGACGTGCAGGCGATCTTCCAGATAGCCCTAGCGCCCGCCGAGGCTCCTGGCTTCGTGATGAAGTACAGGCTACCCGACGGAAGTGTGCTAACCGTGAGAGACGACAGGAACTACCCGATGGTGGCCACCACCGGAAGAGTGATCGAGCACTGGCACACCTGTACCATGACTTGTAAGGTGCCCGAGCTAGTGAGAGTGAAGCCCAGCGCCTACGTGGAGATCAACAAGAAGGTGGCCGACAAGCTAGGAATAAGGGACGGCGAGTGGGTGACCGTGGAGAGTCCCAGAGGAAAGGTAACTGTGCCGGCCAGAGTGTTAGACCCCAAGACCGGACTAGGAGGACCCAGAGCGGACTACACCTTCATACCATGGTTCGACCCCAACAAGCTGGCTAACGCAATCACGCTGGACAACTACGACGTACAGCCGTACTTCTTCCAGCCAGACTTCAAGACCTGTGCCGCCTACATAAGGAAGGCTAGGCCCGACGAGATACCGCCGGGAGGAGTGAGGTCGCCGGTACAGACCGGCAAGCCCAAGTACAACATAAACTACGTCTAACCTTAGTTTCTTTTTGAACATTAACTCCCCGATCAATTAAGCATACCTAAATCCTCCCCCTCCCTCTCAGATAGGGAGCTCTGTATTGCCCGAGGGCAAGGTTTCTACAAATAGTGAAAAGAAGAGGAGCGAAGCCAGGAGAGACTTCATCAAAGCCCTGATAGCGCTGGGTCTCGTTACCGTGATATCCCCGCAAGTGATAGCAGAGCTTGAGAAGAAGCCGGAGGGTCTAACTGACGATGATTGGTACGAACCCTTTGACATAACGGACGATCCAAAGAGACAGCAGCAATACGAGGAAAGCGCCAAGCTTCAGTTGGGGTATTCGTTAGTTATTGAGGAGAACGGGAGGAAGCTGGTAGCTAATCCCCTGCTCCCCAAGAAGCCTATAACCTACATGGTGAAGTACGAGAAAGATAGGTTCAGGCTCCCTCCTCCCGGCGCCAAGGACCTCTTCGCTAGGTGCATTAGGTGCGGTCTCTGTGCCTCCGCTTGTGCCTCCATGGGCTACCACGCCATAAGGCTGGGAGACTTCAAGGATGGATATGTAATGCTGGGCGTACCTATAGTTGACAACCAAATTGAGTATCCTTGTACCCTATGTATGGAATGTACTAAGGTATGTCCCACCGGGGCTCTGGAGGAGATACCTCAGAGAGAGGTGAAGATGGGTATAGCTTTGATCGATCCCGATCTCTGCTGGGCGTGGAACACTGGAGAGTGCTACAGCTGCGCCAAAGCTTGTCCCTTCGGAACGGAGGTATTCGCCTTCAGATTCAACGAGTGGGGAGCTCACACGCGAGTGCTTCCCGACAAATGCAATGGATGTGGTATGTGCGTACAAGCCTGTCCGGTAGTAGGGTCAGCAATCCACGTCTTACCCCCTGAGGAGTACGAGAGGAGGGTGAAGAACTTCAAGAACACTGGAATGAGCTATGAGGAATACATTAAGCTCATCTGGAAGACTGAGGATAGCATGTATACCGACCCTATGGCATCGCTTAAGTTGACTTGGAGGGTAAACGTCAACGTAGACTACATAGTCAATAAGAGAGGTTTGATTGAGAGCAAGGTAAAGAAAAGTATGTGAGGTGATATAGTATGGTAGCAGATGGGGTAAAGAAGAACAAGTACGTACAAAAGGTAGTGAAATTCATCGAGGGGAGGCCGAAGAGAGGAAGATACACCTACCTGAGGAGGTTCTTCCAACTAGCTATACTCTTCCTCTTCTCCACTCAACTAGTCTTCAACGGCTACTGGATAGAAGGAAGCTTAGCCTCCTCGAGGGTCCTAACCGTAATGGCACTCTTCCCCTTGGCCGTCTTGGGCCTCTATTATATGTACAAAGGAATGAAGGAGATAAGTGACGTCTACAGAAAAGAGTACTTCATAGGTCGAATAGGGTTCATCATATTGGTTATAGGCCTAGCTCTGGCGTTCTTCTACCTCTTCCAAGGAGTAGAACCTACTCTCATGCTGAAGGTCGTTAAGAGAGTAGAAGGTAAACAAGTGGTGCACTACGTAACCAATTGGCCGTTGATCATTACTTCAAGCTTGCTAACGGCCGGAATAATCGTAATGTTGGTATCCATATGGCACTTGGGCCATAGAGGAGGACACCTAGTTCACGTAGTCCTCCAAGCGATGCCGATATACTTGGCGATGGCAATAGCAGCTTCGTTCCTGCTGAATACGCCGCTAGTAATATTAGGCTCCCTAGCGGTGGTGAACGCATTCTTAGCCATGGCTCTCTTCTCATTCTACGTTAACAAGAGGACTACTGACCCTAAGCTAGCGAAGGCCTCAAAGGACTTCGCCACAGCCTTTGGAATAGCAGCGATAGGAGTCGGCATAGCCACCGTGGTCTTCGGGGTAGCGGGAGCTCAGAGCTTCGCCACCTTCAAGTATCCCATGATGGACCCGATAGCTTGGCTAGAGCACGCGGTAGCGGACAGGGGCTTTACCGTCGAATCCGTCGTTGCAGTGCTAGTAGTGGTCTTCCTCTACTCTGTACTGGGAAGGTTCTTCTGCGGCTGGGTATGTCCGATGGACCTACTCTTCTCAATATTCGAAAAGAAGCTGAACATGCCCAGAGATCCTCCTCAGATCAGGTTCCATAAGCCAACGAAGGCAGAGAAAATAGTGCCCATAATCGCCATAGCGGCTTACTTGGTGCTATCTTACATCTTCGCTCTGCCGTTCTTCACGACGATGTCCCCGGTTGCGGGAGCCACGAAGTTCGGGGAGTTCCTAATAGGAGTGCTCTACGACATACCGGGAGCCACCATAGGTACCGCAATAGCCTTCGGATGGATAACGGCCTATGCCTTAATAATAAATATAATCGCTGAAAAGGTGTTCAAGATAAAGAGGTTCTGGTGCAAGTACGTCTGTCCTATAGGTAACTTCTACGGATTCATAATGAACAAGTTCAGTCCCTTCAGACTAAAGGTGTCCTATCCAGAGAAGTGTACTAAGTGTAACTTGTGTAGCATGGCATGTCCTATGAGCATAGACCTAGTGGACTACATAGTGAAGGGTAAGGACATCATGGATCACAGATGTTTCCACTGTGGAAGGTGTGCCGAGGTCTGCCCCTTCGGAGTACTCGAGCTGGGCTTCAGACTGAGGCAGCCTAAGGAAAACGAGGAAAAAGGAGGTCAGTAACCTCCTCTCATTTGCTCGAGAATTGTTTTTATATAGTTCTTTGCGTCCTCGTCTAAAGCAATTTCTCCATTTAAGAGCATCTCGTTTATCGCGTCCTCCAGGGCCTTGTCTTGGAGAAAGCCGTAGCTCACGTAAGCCTTAGCGACGCCGGGATGGGCCTCCGCTGCCTTGATCAAGTCCTCGAGCTGGTTGACCGTCTCGGCCTCTACGTAGTAGACGATGTACAAGTCAGTACCCAAGTCATATAACTCAAAGCCCAAAGACTCCAAGTGTTTCTTTATCTCCTCTATCTTGGCAGGGTCACCCCTATGAGTGGGATTTACCAAAATGAAGCCTGTGGCGAACGGCATAGCCTTCCTACCCTTGTCCTTAATCGTGTCCAGGTTTTTGAATAACTCACTAATGGCACCCATGTTCGCTAGTATACGCCGATGATAGCTCTAACTAATATAGTAGCCTTGATGAGGAGTGGCGGAGTGAGAGCATGGACATCATAGGGCTGCTGTTCTGGCTGTTGCTGTTCAGCGTCATAGCGGAGCCACTGCTAGAGTACCAGAGGGTTAAGGCAGCCAGAATGGCCATACTAAAGAGAATAGAGGACAAGTACGGATACAGAGTAATAACCCTCATTCATAGACAAGAGAGAGTAGGCTTCTTCGGAGTTCCCATATACAGGTTCATCGACATAGAGGACAGCGAGGCCGTAGTGAGGGCGATAAGGAGCACTCCTAAGGATAAGCCGATAATGATAATCCTCCACACACCGGGAGGGATGGTGCTAGCCGCTTCCCAGATAGCCCATGCCTTGCACAAGCATCCAGCTAAGACCGTGGCCGTGGTACCTCATTACGCCATGAGCGGTGGAACCCTCATAGCTATAGCTGCTGACGAGATCTGGATGGACCCAGCCGCTGCCTTAGGCCCTCTAGACCCACAGATCCCCGTCGACATGCAGCACTTACCGGCTCCCAGCTTGGTCAAGGTAATCAAGGAGAAGGGTAAGGAAGCCAGTGACAAGTTCTTAGTTTATGGAGACGTAGCTGAGAAGGCCTTAAAGGAGATGTACGATACAGTGCTAAAGTTCCTAAAGAGTAAGATGGATGAAGAGAAGGCTAAGGCTGTAGCGGAGGAACTGGTAATGGGTAAGTACACTCACGACTATCCGCTCTTCTATGAGAAGGTGAAGGAGCTAGGCTTGCCGGTCAAGGACAAGGTACCTCCGGAGGTATACGAACTCATGGAACTGTACCCACAGGCGCAAGCTCAGAGACCCGGAGTAGAGTACTTGCCTTACCACATGCCTCAACCGCAGAAGAGGTCAAACACAGCATGATTTTTTGAAAAATTACCTACCAGTGTAGAGGGCCTCCACGAGGTAGAAGTCCACCTCGTCCTCGGTTCTTTCCTCCACCTCATTCCTTCTAACCAGAACTAAAGCCATTTCAGACCCCAGTCTTAGAAGTAAGCGTAGTTTAAGGGTACTAGTCTGAAAGATATTAAGACAGAAGTCGAAAAATTCTATTCAGAACCTACTTCCCCCAATAGTACTTGATGTAGGCGTTGAGTACTTTGACTCCTTGCGATCCCAGCTCGAGCCATATTAGGTATCTCCCCTCTCTCCAAAGGATGTGAACTCTATCCCTAACGTCCGGAATAATGTAGAACGTCGTGTTACCTATCTGATGAGGTATGGGCGTCCCGTAAGGTAGCTTACCCTGAAGCTGAGCTATTCTATTAACCATCTCATCTTCTAGCTTCTTAGCTATAACTGGGCTCTTGAGCTCAGCAATCCAAGCTATGGAACCATCGGAGTAAATGACTACGGCTCCGTTCACCAAGCCCTTTAACGCTTCTGGGTCCCAATGGATCGACTTAATCTTCTCTATTCCCTCATTGCCTACGTAGGCCTTCAGAACAGTGACGTTCCCTATCCTCTCAGGGAAAGTCAAGATGGATGTGGTGGACGTAGCGGGAGATTGAGGATGATATGTTGTGTTGAAGAGGTATACGTCAGCAACTATACCTAAGGCTATTACTACTAAGAGCGGAAGGGAGCTCTTAATGGACTTCAAGACCCTTGACCCTTAGGGATCTTGTGTCGGGGTTTAACTGCGACCTAGTCTGCGTAGAGGAACCTTGTTTCTGTTGGGATGATAGCGTTTACAAGCCGGCGGAGGACACGTGGCTTGCTTGGGAGCTCGTCGAGGAGCTTCCTTACGTCGGAGGTCTAGGCGTGGACGTGGGGTGCGGTTCTGGCGCCCTGCTGAACGTGATTTCCAAGAAAGTCGAGAGGGTTGTTGGCGTGGATCTGAACCCTTGTGCCGTGAAGGCTTGTAAGAGCTGTGGGTTCGAGGCACTCCTCTGTAGCTCTATGAGTTGCTTGAGGGAGGCGGACTTGGTCGTGGCTAACTTACCCTACCTCCCTTGTTCCGACGACATGAGCGTGTGCGAAAGCTATTTGCCTCAAGTGCTTGAAGGCTTGAAGGTTAAGGAAAACGGTTACTTGATATTGATATACTCGAGCCTAACGACGATAGATCCATTAAGAATGCTTAAGGGATTTAGGATGGTTATGGAAAGGAAGGTGAATATGGGTATGGAAGAGCTAATAGGGATGGTCCTCAGAAGGGAGCCTCAGAACACCTTATAATCCCCTTACGATCAGCCCCCTTGAGAGGGAGAGGCTGATGCCCTGGGAATTGCGATAACTTCCGGCGGAGCTTCCTCCGCCTCGGTAACCCTATCCTACCAGGGAAGGAACCTCATCCCTTCGATCCTAGGTATAGGAAGAGATGTGAGAGGTGAGTATGAATGCATGTGGCGGATGTTCTCTTAGAGTCTATGGAAAGGGAAGGTCTCCTAACGGTCTTCGGAATTCCTGGAAGCGCCAATCTGGGACTCTATGAGAAGATACCGGACCACAAGGTGAACGTAATACTAATGAGGCATGAACAAGGAGCTGCTCACGCGGCGGATGCCTTTGGTAGAGTGAAGAGGAATGTTCCCGGAGTGGCCTTCGCTACCTCCGGACCCGGAGCGACCAACTTGGTTACTGGACTAGCAAACGCTTACATGGACAGCGCCCCTATGATAGCCATAACCGGTCAAGTCCCTATGGCAGTTATGGGAAGGGACGCCTTCCAAGAAACCGACGTAGTTGGAGTCACTATGCCCATAACGAAACACAGCTTCTTGGTGAGGGATCCGGAGCACATAACTTGGGCAATAAGGGCGGCGAAGGTAATATCGATCACCAACAGGCCGGGTCCCGTTCTAGTTGATATTCCTAGGGACTTCTGGAAGGTGGACGTGGACTTCTACTGGCCTTCGGACGAGGAACTCCTTAGGGAATGGATACCTGGTTACGACCCCAATCCCCCCAAGCCTTCCCCCGATCTAATAATGAAGGCGGCCAAGATAGTGGTTCAAGCCGAGAACCCCGTCATACTCGCCGGAGGAGGCGTCTGGTGGTCCGGTGCCACCCCAGAGGTCCTCAAGCTGGCGGAGGTCCTAATGGCACCCATAGTGACCACTCTGATGGGTAAGAACGCCATTCCGGCTGATCATCCCCTATACCTAGGCCACGCCGGAATGCACGGAAGGCCAGAGGCCAACTACGCGCTATACAACGCCGACGTAGTAATTGCAATAGGAACCAGGTTCTCTGATAGAACCGTCGGGAACTTCGAGGAGTTCAAGAAGGGTAAGAAGATTATTCACATCGACATAGATAAGAGCGAGGTAGGCAAGAACATAGAGCCAGATGTAGGTATAGTAGGAGACGCTAGAGAAGCAGTCAAGATGCTTAGGGAGTACATCGTGGATGCCCTAAACTTCAAGAGAGATATGGAAATTCCGCTTATCAAGAAAGCTAAGGAGTTCGGAGAGCAAGCCTGGGAGGTACTTCTAAGAGAAAGGGGTAGAGGAATGAAACCTTGGAAGGTGCTAAAGATAGTGAGGGAGGAGATGCCGAGAGACAGCATAGTAACGACTGGCGTGGGAGGCCATCAGATGTGGGCGGCCCTCCACTACCCTGTCTACAAGCCTGGAACCTACCTAACCAGCGGAGGGTTAGGGACTATGGGCTACGGCTTCCCGGCAGCCATAGGCGCTAAGGCAGCCGCTCCGGACAAGCCCGTCCTAGATATAGACGGCGACGGAAGCTTCCTCATGACCTCCCAGAACCTAGCTACGGTGAAACAGTACAACCTCAACGTAGGGGTTCTGATCTTTGACAACGGTTCTCTACAGCTGATAAGGCAGTGGCAAGACCTCTTCTTTGGTCACAGAAGGGTCGGCGAGAACCTGGCTTACCTACCGGACTTCGTGAAGCTGGCTAACAGCTTCGGAATAGAGGGGGTTAGGCCCGAGAGCTACGACGAGATGAGGAAGGCCATAAGGAGAGTGGCTCAAGGAGAAGCGCTCGTAATTGATTACATTGTGGACCCGGACATAATGGTGCTGCCGATGATAGCGCCCGGCAAGGTTATAGCCCCCGAGAATATCATCCTGACACCAGAGCAAGCAGCTGGAATCGTCGTGTGAGGTGATGGGAATGGAGCAAGAGACTTATGTGATCAAGTTCTCAATATATGCCGCCGTGGATGGAGGACTCGACGGCCTCGCTAGGGCCATTCACGTAGTTAGGAAAGCACCGGTACAGTTCCACGACATGGCGGTTATAGATTCCGGGAAGACTAAGGAGATAACTCTTAGGGTATCCGGTAAGAAGAAGGATATAGACTGGCTGGCGAAGAAGTTGGAGAAAGTGGTAGAGGTATTAGAGGTAAAGGTGCAAGCGATGCCCACAGAGGTATCCTTAATGATCTTACATCAATAAAAAGTTTTACTTGAGGCCAAGCTCTGGTTTGGCCGGAGCCGGAACTCCTTGTACGTTCAGTTGTAGCTTGTATCCCCTAACGGCCCATCCTCCCTTTGCTGTGAAGGTGGTACAAACGGTGAACGGTAGCTCGTTTATGCTGAACCCGGTCTTCTGAACGGTCACATCCGGTAGGAAGCTTCTATCTTGTATTACCTCGAGCACACCGGTTAAGGTGGGTACTTCCTTGAAAGGAACTACGTTGGGTACGTAGACGCAACCCTTAACAGAGGAGCCCGAGGGCACCTTGGTAACCTCGCTGTTTCCTTGGTAGTACTTAGCCCAGAGGTTCGGAGCTATGAAGTAGTAATAGTAGTTGTATGCCGGCAAGAAGGCCACGATAGTCTCTTTCTCTCCTACTTCGCTAACATATATTCCGTTGGGATAATCCAGTAGCGGTCCAGTCAAGCCCAGTGCCAACCTGCCTATCTTGTTGGGGATACTCAGCGTGTAGGTCACGCTCTGCTTCGGCGCCAAGGAGCCGGTCTTCAAGGTCATATCGGGGGCTTCAACCATGTCAACCGCGACCTTGAAGCTAACCTCCTTGTTGCATTTGTTAGTTATAGTTACATTGAAGGAGGAACCTATTGGCAATAGCTTTTCGGGTTTGAACGTGACGTTGAGACAGCTTTGAGAAGCTGGGAGAACTCTCAGGTAGCCGTACCTGTAGAATATTATCTTGCCCTCTTGGGTCTTCAGCGTCACATCCACGTAGTAGCCCAAGAAGTTCTGAAGGACTACGGAGATCTTCGGTATGTTTACCTTACCCTTGGATATTTCTGAAACTATCTTGTTAAGCTCGTTAGTTTGTATCTCAGTCGCCTTTTCTGGCTTTAGAGGCACCATGACACAATGAGTGCCACTCAAGTAGAAGTGGAAGGTGTCTTGGAGGGACGGCGCAGTCCCTCGAACGTCTGCGTAAAGCTTCGCCGTCACCTCAGCGCTGGTGCCGTTCAAGTTAAAGCACAAGAAGAATATCTTGGGCTCGTTCAATCTCACGTAGACTACGGGAGCTCCCTTTTGGAGGACCACTCCGTTAGGACTCTGTTGAACTATCGCTTGGTACCACTGAACGGTGAACTGACTCGCTAAGAGGGTTACTAGAAGGGCCAAGCTCACAAGGAGAACTCTCATGATCGCTTACCCGCATAAAGTCAGCAAGCGAGGATTATAGATGGGGTCTCTGGTCACTTTCAGCTAACTCTCTCTGCTTTTCTCCTCGGTCGCGCCCTCTAAACCGGCGGCGCTCTTGGACGTATTCGTTGATCTATTTTTAGAGAAGATAAGGATCAGAGGGAGCGATCTCAAGTTCAATGCTAAGATCCCTCTAAGACCATTACCCAAAGGTGAGGAAGTAGAGCAAGCGGGAGTGGACGGCGGAGGTGGAGTCCTGAAGCTCGAAGGGGGTAAGGTGCTTTACATCGCGAGAGCGGTAGCTGTGAGCTCTGATGGTATGATTAGAGATATGATAGTTGAAGTGAATCCTTGGGAGAGCAAACCCCTTTTGGAATCTATGAGAAGCTACGTGGAATTGAGTGCAGCATCAAGGGTAAAGGATAAAGAACTGTTAATGGACGGATCATATTACACAGTCGTAGTAAGGTGGTTGCAGAGGGTAGCGCGAGTCGCGCTGATGAAGGCCAAGACCTCGGAAATTCTATCCCTTCCCTATACGTTGCTTGCATTAGAAAAGCTTGTTGATATCGTAAAAAAGAAGCCGATCTTCGTAGCTAAGAGTCCAAGGTTCAAGGTATTTAAGGATTACTTAATATTGAAGGAATTATACGAGAGAACGGGATATGAAAAGTTCTACTTCTTGATGAAAAGCCCCGAGTTAGACAAGAAAGAATTAATCCCCTATCTAAGGGATCCCAACGCTAGAGATTTGGTTCAAGTTCTCTTGAGCGCCGCGATAAGCGACGTCGACATGATAGAGGGAGAGGGATACACCTTCGGTTTAGAGCTAGGACTTCCGAGAAAGATAAGGAGAATATTATCTCCATCGATGATAAGAGAAATAGTTCAGATGGCGAGGGAGAATTATGAGATGACTACGGGAGAGGAGGCGCCTAGGGTTAACTTAGAGGAGCTCTGTTACCTCAAGTCTCCAGTGCTCTGGTGGGTGAGCACTGGAAGGGTAAAGTTCACGGTAGAGGAGGCCTCCGGTCAACCTCTCTGCATCTCTTCAGTCAGAAGAGAAATCGATGCGGCTCCCTCCGCTCTCCCTCACTTGGTGGCCCATGAATACAACCCTTGGTTAGCGTTGGCTCACACCATAAGCACTCTCAAGGGGGAGCAACTGATGGTATACGCTCAACTGCTTAAGGCACGCTTAGGCATAGGTATGGAGGTGATCCGTGAAGATTTGTTATCCACCTCCAGGTCTAGATGAGGGGGAGAGAGAATGCTACACATGGCGTTTCAAGACTACATAATTGTGGCGAATCCCGGCGATGTCATAACTCCATTCCAGACCTTAGCAACCAACGGGATTCTCACGCCTCTACAGAACTTGATCCAAAACGTCATAGCCAACTACACTCCAGAGTACATAGTGCCCGCCACGATAATGTACATAGTAATATCTATGTTCATATTGGCTCTCTTCCTGTACATAGTAACCAGGATAGTATCCCCTATAATATGACTCTTTTTGTGTGAAGGAAATGTCAGTTTATTACATACCCCAATGGCTCTTAGTTTTCACAGCTGCCCTCGCTGTTCTCGCCTTTTGGTACCACGCCTTAACGCTAACGGCGGGTACCTTCGCTGCAAACGTTCCCAGAAAGGGATATTGTTCATTTATGATACTGGGATGGGCCTTGTTGGTGGGCGTACAAGAAGCCTCCTATTTCTTGGCTTACTCCTTAGGAATCGCCGTATTTGAGGATCCGTTTCTAAACATGATATTCCTAGGATCCGCTCTCCTCTCCTTGCCTGCTCTCCTCTTCGCTCTCCAATGCCTCATTGAGCACTAGGTACATCCCTTCTTCGGTATCCAAGAGAATAGCTTTTACTCCCTCAACCTTCCCTTCGTACACGTAAACGTCTTCTTCTACCTCATGCCAGTTAAGCTTGTTCAAGTCCAAGTTCTCAGGGGAGTGCCTTAGAACGGCGACTCTCCTGAGCTTCACCGGCCACTTGCTCAGCTCTCCGGCAGGCCCCTTTCCTATGGCCTTTCGATAGGTAATGTTCCCCTCTCTTATCACGTATTCGACGAACGTATCTTTAACATAGTCGCTAAGCTCCATCTGCTCTACAGCTTTCTTCAATTCACTCTTAGGAACCTCTTCACTAGAGACGAGCTTAAGGACTGGGATCTCAACACCTTCAAAACTAAGCTTTGTGACCTTGTACGTCCTCTTGATCACCGGCAACGCTTACTCCCCTCTAAAAGGGGTTGGGGTCATTGAAACGATTACCGCTAGCGCCGACGTCGAGAGCGAGTATAGGAGCAGTTGAAGGGGAGAGAGGGCGGGCATTAGCATTCCTCCAATTAAGCTACCTATGCCCAGTGAGGCGAAGGCCAAGCCGTACTTGGTTCCTCCCCCTCCCATGTCAGCTATCATGGCCTTCAAGACTACCTCTTCATAAGCTATCGCTATTCCCGCATAGGGAGCCAGAACGGGATAGTAGATGGATAAGCTCGCGGGAGCCAAGAGGACCGGTAGGATGAACGCTAACGAGCGAGACCTCGAGTAGAGCATGCCCAAGGGAAGGGCGACGAGGGCATCGGTCAACATGACTGAGGTATAGAGGAGCGGAGCGCTTATGCCCTTGGCCTCCCCTCCTCCTGCGACCAGTATCGGTTGCGCGAAGCCCAAGCCTATCAGAAAGGAGAACAAGGCCAACTTACTAGGACTCCAGTTGACTAGCTTCTTCCTAGGTTTGGCTCTTAGCTTTCTCAGCATAAGTAGAAGAGGAACGAGCGCTAGAGCCGGGATCGTGTAAAGCAACAGTACCTCTCTAGCTCCGAGACCGTATGATAGGAGCAAGAACGCTAGGAAAGGTCCTATTATCGCTCCCACTTGATCCATTAGCTCCACTATTCCGAAGTCCCTTCCCGGATCCTTTGCCACCGAGGCTAACAGAGCCTCCTTAGAGGGACTTCTGATGGCCTTTCCTATTCTCTCTATAAGTACGGCCGCTATGAAGACTCCCAAGGTAGGGTAAAGCGCCGAGAGAGGGTAGGAGAGGGTGAGCATGTAGCCTATAAACATGAAGGTCCAATGGGCGCCGAGCCTATCAGCCAAAACGCCGCTCAGCGCTCTGAGTAAGTAACCGGAGCCCTCCGCCACCCCGCTTAGGACGCCTATCCCTTCAAGGCCGTAATGAGGATAGATCAAAACAGGAGCCAGGGATCTGCCCCCTTCGTAAACGGTGTCCGCGAGCATGCTAAGTAAGCCAAAGATCAGTACTGGCTCCATAACATCTTCGCCGTTACCTTCCTCCAGACCCCCACCTTTGGGTCTTTCAGATAAACTATCCACCTTCGGTCCAACTCCGGAGGTATGGTGCCGTAAGTTATGAACAAGCCCCTTCCAGTCTTGAATATCTCCCTTTCCACACTCTTAAACAACTTAACGCTCTCCTCCTCCATTCTCCAATAACCCTTTGACATAAAGGTGACTAGTTTGTGCACCCTTTTCCTTCTCAGTACCCTTTGAAGAATCTCCAGCATCCTAAAGGGATCCTTCGCTGTCTTACCTGTTAAGCTCACCGGCACCCTTTCCTCAAATCTTACGTGTTTATCATCCCAAATTAGAACGGAAAGCTCATCGAAGTACCTTTTAACACCGCTTAGGACTCTGTTTACTTCATCAGGGTTCAAGTCGTTATCTATGATCCATAAGGACGAAAGTTTCGACTCGAAGAGTCTTAAAGCAGGTCCCTTCACCCTTCTGTTCTTCCTCCTCCTCAGTACTACCGATTGCGAGCTCCAATATCCCCAATCGTACTCGAAGCTCCTTAGCTTTCCTCTCATGTGGAAGATCCAAGGCTTTGGGTATATCCTCCCCGAGCTGAGCTCCTTTCTCAAGAGCTCCAAGTTGAAGTTAAGCGTGGATGAGTTAAGCTCCGGGAACCTCTCTTGAGGAACCTCTGCCTTGGTCTCTGGGTAATTTATTAGGTCACTCTTGAAGGTCCCTAAAGAACAATTGCTCAAGGGAAATGGTACGTGAGGAAGATTCCCAACGTTCAAATTGTGTGCTATAAGTTCTATGAGCTCGACGAGGGGAAGGTATATCTCGTTGAGCAACCTTTGCGCAGTTCTTGAGGTGTTGCGCGCCAAGCATCCCGAAGTCTCGAGCGTCTCCAAGACGCTGGGAAAGCTTACTTTGGTTACCTTCTTGAACTTAAGTGCGCTGTTGAGTATTGAGAGTAAGTAGGAGTTACAGCTTCTATAAGCATACACCATCACCTTGAACACCATGTTTTCCGCTATGTCATTTGCTGCAATATCGTGAACCAAGTTTGTTATTTCATAACTTAAGAAGTCACCTAGAATAGTATCATCGACTATTTCGCCTACTATAATTGAGGCTATTCTATGGTACCTCGTGATATCCGCTATGTGGTGGCCTATCTCGTGGGCGGCGTTCCACCAAGTAATGACTCTGGCAGCACACTCCACGTATTCCTTTGGCATCCTTATCGATTCGACCAGCTCCTCTATCTCTTGGTTCAATGCGGCTACGTTCACTATTATCGTTCGCGTGTATGGGCTGTAGGACATGGAAGCGAAGGAGGTTGATCCACTCACGAACATTAAGCTAGGTAAGGATGACTTTTCAAATCCTAACAATATGAACGAGCCATAAACCTCGGAGATCCACCTCTTAATGTTCTCCACGGAGCAACAACCTTCCAGCAAAATTTCGTACCTTTAGGAGGTTATCGGAGCCCCATATTTACTATTTAAGTATTCTTTAGACTTCTCTATTGTTGGGCAAAAATGAGTGCCATCACAGCACGAGTAAAGAAAGTGGAGTTCGAGGAAATGGAAAAAGTTCTCTCAGATCACTTCCTAGAGTACATACTCTGGGATCGCCGGAGAAGGTTGAGGGCTTCTAGAAGCATTTTCTTACTAGGGAGCATTGGAATAGGAAAGAACGGAGTCGTGAGGAGCGCCCTTAAGAACGTCATCAGAGGGATGGTAAGTTTCGTGAAGGAGGTGAAAGGGGAGGTACCGCCGCACGTAAGAAGATATGCCACCTGCATCACGCAAGAATGCCAAATAACGAAATTAAAATTAATGAGAAGGAAGGATGATGCTAAAATAATGAGGATGGTCGAAGGAATATTGGACGCTTTAGATCTTAGTAATTGTCCAGAATGTCAAGAGGTAAGCGACGAGGGAATACTGATCTTCACCTCCTCTCTTGATCTAGAGCTTTACAAAAACAGGATAGTGTTAGTTGAACACGCCATACCTTCTTCCACGCCCGAGGAGTTAACGGGGCTTAGAGACCTTTCCAAGGATTACAGCAAGCAGTCGCCTCCCGAGTGGGCAGTCGCTCTTAGGCATGCTAGGTTTGGAGTGCTCGTGCTTAATGACATAAACTACAAGTGCCCCGAAGCGGTGAGATTAGCGCTCAACTCCATATCAAACGAAAAGAGGGCCGGGGAGTACGAGTTCGATAAACCCGTAGTGCTGACAGCAAACATCGAGGAGGACTTAGATGAGTACATCGAGAGCATACAACTAGCATTGGCCAATAGGGCCGAGATATACCACATGACGCCACCTAAAATACTGACTTGGATGAAGTACATGAATAGCACACATAGGGATAACTGGCTGACTTCAATAGGTTCCTTTCTCCTTCTCACATCCTCTTACGGCATCTTCCAAGATGACAGGTACATTGACGATGTATTCGTATCAATACCAGACGAGAACTCCTTACAAGCTCCGACCCTCCGCAACTTTCCAACCCCTAGAAGCTGGGAAACGGTAGCTTGTCACGCAAAGGAGTATAAGGAGGACTACGAGTACTTCCTAAATATCGGTAACAGTCGCTTCGCTTGTGGAGAATTGAAGAAACTGAACGAAAGGGCGTATTCCTTACTCGGATCAGAGAGTCTGGCATTGAGCGTGGTAGCTCTGGTCTCATCAAGGAGGCTGAACGACGCCCTCTTCAGATCGGGGATATCGAGGGTAGCTCGCGTGGGCAGATGGGAGATCGAGGATGCCATGCAATTGATAAATGGGATCATAGATTTCATAGAGCACCTTGATGATGAGATACCTTGTCATATAATACCCCCAGGAGGTAAGAACTTATTGATATCAGTACTGATAATAAATCCATTCCACAGAGCGCTAAACGTCCTTGAGAAGAAGCTGGATCCGATAAAGAGTTCGGGAAGGCCCAGCGACCTATGCAGGAAAATAATTACTCTACTGGAGAACGGGGAGCCCGCCACTACCTTCCTGAGCTCCTTGCTTAGGGCGTTGCAGAGAGATGGAGAAGTAGTAATCGATATTAAAGATCAAATAGTGGACGAAATCAAGAGAAGGCTGAGTAGGGAACCAGAGGAGGAAGAGAAGCTGCTCCCATGTTTACTTTCCGGACCGTAGGGGGAGTGCCCTTGAAGGTGACGAGAAAAGTCGTTTTGCTGGAGGACGATTACTTGGTCCTCATAGGTTATCCGTATAAAGAGAATGTCCTCCACAAATCGGGGGAGGTGGAGAAGGTAGTATTAAATGTGCAGAATGGAAGAATAGAGATACTTGGTTCTGAGAAAAGCATCAAGATGGTATCCGACCTCATCGATTTGGAAATAAAGGAAAGGTTGGAATATGTCATAACGGAGCTCCTAAGGGTCCTGAAGTCGCGATACAAAAGCGTGTTTAAGCTGGTAATGGGCGACGAGAGGAAGATCTCCTTCTATGCTTTCTGGAAAGGGAGGCCCTTGGAGGTAGACGCCGCTAAGGTTCCTCCGCTCAGGATACATCCAGCGATAACGTACATAACAATAGAAGGAGTCTATATGGACAGCTACGAGTCGATTAAAGTAGGAAACCTCGAGGTCCTCAACAGAAAGCTTTCGTATAAGAGTATATTCCGAGGACTCTTAGCCCTAGTAGGTAAGGGAGAGAGCAGAACCGCTTTCTACCTAAACCCAGCCGTTCTCATGTCCCACCCTACGGTGAGGGAGTGCTCCAAGTATGCTATGGAACCCCCTAGTGCTATCCCTACGGCTGATGAAGAGATAAACCCCAACGAAACCCTTCTCACTAACCTCGAGTTGGTAGGGCTTACCTCAAACAACGTCAATAAGGTTATAGTACTAAGAGAGGGTTACATAATGGTTGGAAAGAGAACGATTGGACTCTATGATGAGAAGGGAAGGTACAAGAAGACTTGTGATGCAATATTGGCTTACGGCGGCCTCGAGTGTATCTGTCGAAGAGGAGATGAACTCCTCTGGACCGATGGTTCTAAAGATAGAATAATCCCCTTAAAGGGAAGGAGATATGCCGTGGGAGATGGAAGGGTGTTAGCATGCAGGGAAAGGGACTGTTTCACTTGGCCTACAGAGCTGAGGCTCAAGGTAAGGGGTGCCCCCCTCCCATTTATTATAGATAGGATCGCCTACTTCATAAACGTTAACGGTAATGGGTACAAGCTGAAAGCGGTAGACATGATAACTGGAGATGAGTTGGGTATTCGAGAGTTCCCGAAGAAGACGATGTTTATAAAAGCGTCGAAGAACCTGATAACTGTCACAAAAGGGGAGAACAGACTGTTCAGAGTGTTCAATAAGAAGCTAGAGGAAATAGAGAGTAAAACGTTAGACGAATTCGACCTAAACTCTTTCACATTGCCGTACTTCAGCGAGGAAGTTGGCTTCTTGCTGAGTAAGCTGAGCTACAACGAGACGGCGGTCTACGTCTTCAATCCTTCATCACCAAATGCAGATCAACTGATAATATTGCCTCATGGTCCTTGGTCTATCTCAGCAAAGGGTAACAGGATATACATCTTCAATGATCAGAAGCTTTACGAAGGTAGGTTGGACCCAGTTGAGGTGAAGGAGGTAACCAAGGAAGTCCTCCAGATAAGTTGGAAGTGCCCAATTCGTCCCTCCTACTAATATATTCTGTTCCATTATCATATGCGTGGAGAGCCTTGATAGATCCGGAGAAACAACTCAAATATTTGGCCCGATTGGGCTGGATAAAGGTCGTTGACGCAAGGGATCCCTTGTGGAAGGCGATCGAAATAATGGCGGAGAACAGGATAAGGCACGTCCCTGTCGTCTCCGCTAACAAGCTCATAGGTATGCTTTCTGTAAAGGACGTGCTCCAAGTGCTCGAAGCGCTCAATGCGAATGAGCTTCTTAAGCAAGAGGTAAGCAAGTTCATGAGCGGAAGAGTAATAGCGGCCTCTCCAGAAGAACCCTTGTGGAGAGCCCTCTCCATAATGGCCGAGGCTGACGTTGGTGCCTTACCCATAGTGAATGACGAGGATGAGGTGATTGGGATATTTACGGAGAGAGACGTAGTTAGAGACGTAGCTCCCGAGCTCAGCTGGGAGGGAGAGGTCGAGAGATTGGCTAACGAGAGGCCTAGGACGGTGGAGCCCACTGCGACCATCCTGGATGCCGTAAGTATAATGAATGAGCTAAAGATAAGACACTTACCGATAACCGAGAGAAAGACCCTCAAAGGCCTAGTGAGTGCTTTGAGTATTATGTCTTTCCTAAAGAACAACTTGAAGGATGTTCTTAAGAGCACTGAAATACTCAGCGAGCCGGTCACCAGAGCCCAAGACGCATTGACCTACGTTCCCGAAAACACGCCGCTCTCCGAGGCGATAAACGCCTTAGGAAGGTCTGCCACTGATGCGTTACTGGTCGTCGGTGAAGACATGGAACTGAAAGGGATCATGACGGATAGGGACGTACTTAGGGAGACCGCTCGCATATTGGAGAAACTCGAGAGACCATAAGATAAATAGGGGATTTCTTGGTCTACTCCTCCAGGGAGGATCACGAGCCTATGTTAGACAAGCCCTTCGTGGCGAAGTACAAACCTATTCCGATAAAGACCTTGCTTAAGAACATGCAAGACGAAGCGAGCATAGCTCTTGACATGTCCTTCTATTCCCTCATTTACGGAGACGTGGACGTCGCGCAGGAAGTAGAGAAAATAGACGAGAAGGTGGATGAGGAATTCAACTTGCTAGCGATCCAACTGATGCTAGCTGCGAGAGATCCTGACGACGCCGAGAAGCTCTTGCCCGCCCTCCGCTTGGGGATAGCTATAGATCAAGTGGTTGAAGCATCTTCCGACATAGCGATAACTGTAATCAAGGGATACAAGGCGGGAAGTGTAGTTAAGGCAGCTCTTGAAATAACTGAAGAGATATACTTGAAGGTTGTGATAGATGAGAGGTACGATGGAATAACTATCGAGAAGTTCAAGGAGCAGTTCGGAGCGGTCGACGTAATTGCTGTCAGAAGCAGTGGCGTCCTAGTGGTTAACCCTCCCGATGATCTTACATTAAAGAAAGGTGACGTTCTAGTGGTGAGGGGAGATAGAGACGACGTCATGAGGGTGGCTAAGGCCTTTAACATAGATTTAGTAATACCTAGCGATCAGTTCAGCCCCGAGGTCAAGGAGGTCGCGTCGAGATTAGCCTTACTCAAAAACTTATCTGAAATAGCCTTCGATCTAGCTGTATACTCCTTGTTGTATCAAGATTACATAGCTGCGGAGGAAGTGCTAGAGCTGGAGTCCTTCATAGACGATGAGTCCGCTAAGTTAGAGATGGAAGTAATGAAACATACTAAGGATCCTCAAGAGATGTACGTGGCCACGGTCCTCATTAGAAGCCTTGAGAAGGTATCAGACGCGGCAACCAACATAGCGCAGCTCAGCCTCTCGAAGAACGAAGTTCATCCAATCCTAAGGAAGATTAAGGAAGAAAGTGAGGAGAAGGTAATAGTCATTTTAATAAAAGGTGACTGCGACATAACGCTAAAGGAATTAGAGGATAAGATAAATGGAAACGTCATAGCGATATACGTAGAAGGGACGTGGATACCGTTACCTAACCTGGGCACAAAACTGAAGAAAGGGATGAAGGTTCTGGCGAAGATTTACGAGGAACTGGAAGAGTTGGACCTCCCTTGTCCGGTAGAGGTGCGCTAGTACCTCTTCCCCACCAATATTATCCTTGGAGATAAGGGCTTGAAGGGAGATCCCTCCCAATCCCCTACGGCTTCTACGGGCTCCCAACCGCTTTCCTTGTAGAGTTTCGCTAGCTCGTGCAACGAGTACAATCTGAACTGGAGGGGCATCTCCGCTACCTTCTCCAATCCCTTTATGTCTTTCTGGTAAACGCTTACCTTGCTCCTCTCCATGCTACTCCACGGATCATACTTGGACTCTGCAATCATTACGTAGTCTCCAAATTCCATGGTCCAAGCGAAGTTCTCTTGGTAATTCCTAGCCTTTAGGACGCTATCTCTATTCTCAACATCTATTAACAAAACGGCATCGCTCTTTGCTACCCAAGCGAAACCTCTCAGAATTGACTTGTCTATTTCATCTCCGTAAAAGCCGAAGCTGGAATACCAAGAGACTATTCCGTCGAACCTCACGTCCTTCACTACCTCTTGCACCCTCCTTAGGTCCCCTACCACGCATCTGGCCTTGTCCTCTACGCCAGCTCTCGCTATCCTCTCGTTCGCCTTTTCTACGAACTTAGGGGATATGTCTATTCCGAGGACGTCGTAACCCAGCTCGGCTAAGGCTATGGTTATCCTACCTATTCCACAACCGGCATCGAGAATCAAGCCCTTTCTGATTCCATATTTCTTCAAGAGTTTAGATATGAGCGCTGCTTGAGTGGCAGTACTGTGCCACACGGAAGGCGGCTCCGCCAGAAGGGCGGAGTAGCTGAACCAACGAGTCCAAGTCTCTAGGGACCAATCTTCCAAGACTTTCTGACCCTGATAGGGAAGGAATAGCTACCAAATAGCTTTGAGCTAAGGGATGAGTTTAGTGAGAGGAGCCCCTCCCACCAGTAACCCTACTATCAAGCTCGTATTCAAGCTCCTCCTCGCGGCTTCTTCAGGGTTTACCTCAGCCATCCCGAAGAGCTTAGAGTGAAGGAAAAGGCCAGCTGCTGACATACTAGACCCTAAGATGTTTAGCTTGTAAAGGCTTACGGAGTAAACTATCGCTATGGCAAATATCAGCGCTGTAATTTCAGCTATCCTTATCGCCCTCTTGATCCCAAAGTCGGCGGGAAGACTGTGTAGACCCATGGATCTGTCGAAGTCGATGTCTAAGATAGCGTAAAGGGCGTCGAAGGAAGCTACCCAAGCGGAAACAGCTACGACGTAGGTCCAAGGCACTCTTAGCAATGCCGAGATCAAGTTGGGGGCGTCGCCGCTTACCGCAATGGCTCCACCTATTACTGCCCCTCCTAATATCGCTCCAAGCCAGAAGTGTGCTATTGGCACGTATCTCTTCAGAAAGGGATAAACGGTCGCCAAGATCGGGAATATGGGGCTCAGTATGAAAGCATACTTGTTTAGCAAGTATGCAGATATGAAGTAAATAGCTAGTGAAGCTGCGGCTAACCCTAGTGCCTCTCCCTTGCTTACCCTCCCGCTAGGTATGGGTCTGTTGGCCGTTCTAGGGTTAGCCTTGTCTATCTCTGCATCAACCAAGTTGTTTATTATTAAAGAGTACGATCTTATTCCGAAGAGAGCAGTGAAGATTAATATGACCTCCTTGAGAGTGGGTATCCTTACTAGGACGGCTCCGGAGTAGGCGAAGGGGAGGCTGAAGAGGGTGTGCTCTATCCTTATCAGCTCGGCGTAGTCCTTCAACTTCAACGAGCTTCTTCCCATTCAAAGGGAGAAATGCGAGGAATAAATCGTTCAAGTGAGCTCAGTGGAGCTCCACCCTCACTATTACTCCAGGAACGTAGGTAGATCCGACCCATCTGCCCTCAGAGGTAACCCCTAGCAGCTTCTCGTTAAGCAAGTCGAGAACGTTGACGCTCATTGTAGCCTCCACGTGCCTTCCATCCTCGAAGGCCGGTGAGAGAACCACGCTCATATCGCCGGTCTCGGAGCTAGCTGTGTGTAATCCCGTCAATCCTAAGACTTTGATGCCCTCTGGCTTAGAGCTTCCGGCGTGTAGGGTAAGGTTCGTGTAAGAGGGGGAGGGCGGAGAGAAGGGGTTGGGTCTGTAGCCCCTACCTCCTCCCGTTCCAAGCCTGTAGCCCCAGTACAAGTCAGATAAGATTGACTTGACTACGCCGTTGTCTACTAGCACCAAAGGCTTCCCTCTAACGCCTTCCTCGTCGCATCCATGAGAGGAGGGACCTCCAGGGAGGAGAGGGTTGTCGCTTAAGGTGATGAGTTTGGAGAAGACTCGTTCATTTATCTTATCGCTGAGAGGACTCTCTCCCTTAGCTATGGTATCAGCTGCGAACATAACGCTCAAGAACTCCAAGAGCTGAGAGACTGCCCTTGGATCTAAGTAAACTACCCTTTCACCCCTAACTCTCTCGGGCCTTATCTTGAGCATATTAGCCTCCTCTAGGAGCCTCTCAAACATCTCCTCCGGAAGGGGTACCTTGGAGTGAGAGGTAGAGACGTCCCAGACGCTCTTGCTCATGTAGCCGCCTTCCTTCTTGCTTAGCGCCATTCCTAGCGACACGTCGCTCACGCTTTCTTCATATTGTGTTCCTTCCGTGTTGGCTATAGCCCATATGTTCAAGCCTAAGCTCATTGAAGCGCTTAGAGAGAAGCTCTCAGGAACTTTCCCTATGATATCTCTAAGTAAGTACTCCAAGAAGTCCAGATCCTTGTTCGCCACCTCCTCGCTGAAGAGGCCCGGAACTTGGGAGCACTTGGAAGAGGGAAAACCTTCCCACCAATCCACTCTAGGACTCAACGCCGCTACCTTCTGAGCCCTTTCGTAGAGTTCCTCGACGACCCTCCTTAATCTCTCCTTCGAGGCGGTGGAGTAAGCAAATCCTATTCTCTTATCCCTCTCAACTCTTAGAGCGACAGCGAACGTCTCTCCTGCAGAAGCTCCTACTATTCTGTTGTCCTCCACCTCGACGGTCTTCTCAAGGACGTGAGAGACGTAAACCTCAGCGTCCTCTAAGCCCTTAACGATTGAATCCAGTTCCTCCAACAACCCACTTTCCCGAGGCATCGGAGGCGGAAGGACTCAAAGCTTGTTCCTCTTCCCTCGGAGGGGCTGGGACATGTACGTCAAGTTCAAGAGAGGAGCATTGAAGGTAGAGATTCATGGCAACGCGTTGATTGTAGGAGATAGGATAGTCTTGGATGCCAGAAGCATAACCTTCCCAAAGGGAAGCAAGGTGTACCAAGGTGAGCCAGACAAGAAGAGGAGGGTTTTAGTCATCGAACATGAGGAGCTGAAGCTCGAGGAATTTCCTCCGACGGTGGATATGGTAAGCGGAGAGAGGAGGTATTTCCATGGCTTTGAGCTGAGAGCTGCGGATCTGGATTTTGAGAAGTACTTGACGGTGGTAGTCCCCGGAAGCTTTCTCTACGATTACGCAATAATTACCCCTAGCAAGACCGAAATAGTCATGAGCGCCAAAAGGAACGCGTACTTAGAGGAAACATCAAAGGCTTCTATTATTTATTTGCTATAAAATTCTTCGAATAGCTGCATATAGTACTTTCTCCAGATTATCTTCCTCGCCGGCCTTAACGCTATCGTTATGATTAAAGGTGGTAATAGCAAGGTGCTCAGCGCCTTCAGTTGGCTCCAGAAGGCGACGTAGAGGCTGGTGGAGGCGAGTATCAGCGCCGGGAAGAGGGTGAAGAATATCGCGAGTACTATTATAGGTCTCTTAGCCTTTATTTTGTCAGCGAGCTTGTAGGCGGAGTAGTTGACTGCCAAGTAAACCAACAAGAAGCCCATGCTTCCCATTAGAGATATGTTTGAGAGGTTGTAGAAGTTTGCTAATATCATCGATATAAGCGTACTTATAGTTATTTCATATTTAAGCAACTCGACTTCTAACGCCTCCTTTCCTACGATCTTGTTCGTCTTAGGGATGAAGTGAGCTATTCTGGCGGCTCCGAATATCGTGGCATTTATCGCTGAAGCCGTTGAGAGAAGCGCCGCGATGCCAATTATGGTAAAGCCTAGCTTGCCCAATATGGGTTCTGCTATTATTCCCAAAGCGTAGTCTTCATACTTCACTATCTGTTGAGGCTTAAGCGTCGTTACTGAGACGTACGCTATTGAAATGTATATCGCCGCAACTATGGCAACAGAGAGGAAGAAGGCCCAATAGATGTCCCTCTTGCTCTTTGCGTCGAGGCCAGCGTTGGATATTATTCCGAAGCCCTCATAGGCCGAGAATATTATCATGCCTCCCAAGAGGATCATGTACCAGGGAGGCCACTTTTCGGTAAAGAGCATTTGTGGGTTAGACCTCGTCATTCCTATTAATGCGAACATCACCAGTATTGCTACCTTTATGTAAACCAAGACGTCCTCTACTTTACCCATTATGTGGGAGCCTAACAAGTTAATTACCATGAATACTATCAAGACTATTGTGGTCAGCGCGTGTCTAACTATGGCATACCAGAAGGTGCCCTCGGCGAATCCTAACATCGCCGCCCCGTAGCTTCCGAAGGCGTAGGCGTAGAGCGATACCATTACTACGTACCCTACCCAGAGCAATGAGTTTATGTAATCTAGCACGAACAAGTTCTTTATTCCCATTGCTATGTACTCTATGGTTCCTCCCATACAAGGATGGTAGTAAGAGAACTTCGCATAGGAATAAGCGGTCAGAAAGGCCGTGATCGCTCCGATGCTGAAGGCGAAGGGGGCAGCGGGGCCGGCGTACTGGATGAGGAGGCCGAGTACGCTGAATATGCCTCCGCCTATCATTCCCCCTACTCCGATCGCAACCAGCTCCTTCAGACCCAACTTGTGGGTGCCTTTGTGAACCTCGCTCATTAAGCACCCTCTGAAAGGAGTCACGTATATTGAGAGTTAAAACGTCATTTCCTATTCATGTACACATAAACTTCAATATACCCTAGCACTATTTATCAAGAAGGTGAAGACTGCTATGGACGAACTAACTATAATCGCCGTAAGTTTGATATTATTAATGATAGTAGCGTCAATAGCTCTTAAGATGAACTTGGTTACAGCTGCGGGCGTTGGAACACTCTCAGCTCTCTTCGGGGGAGCGATATCCTATGGCGTCTGCTACTTCGTTAACCCAGCAAGCGCAATACTCTGTGGGGTAGCTGGCTCCATAGCAAGCATGTGGTCTTCCACTCTTACCCTCTACTTCGCTATGATGCAAGCAGCAGCTCAAGGAGTCCACATAGGCTTCGTTATATCGGGATAATTTTTTATCTTCTAAAAAAGGACCTTATCTTCTTTCTGATACCCTCCTTAGAGACGTAGTATACTATTTCTTCATTACTTTTGCTCCCTACCTTAAATTCAGCGTTCAGACCCTCCAGCTTTATCACTATATTTTTGCCCTCTTCTAAATTCCTTTCTATTTCGTTAAGGATAGCGTCATCGAACTTGACTCTTATAACCAGCTCCAAGGAGAGCACCCTAAAAAGAGAGTTGATGTTACTTAGTGCCGCCGCTACCGGCGGCGCTCACGACGGCCTCTTCCGTGGGCTCCGCTGTTATGATTAGCTTCCCTTGCACGTCCTTTATTTCCATGACTATCTTATTAACACCCTTGGCGCTCAAGGCACCAAAAAGCTTCTCAAGGACCTTGTCATCTATCTCAGCTTCCATCTGAGCGACCATCTTCCCCACGACGCTACACCTCTCATGTTTTCCAGCGTTCACGTTCCTAATCCATTTTTCGTTTACGAACCAATTCTCCCTTTAAAAGGGAAACTAACATATCGACTTTCTTGTCAAACAGATCTTTGAAAAGCTAAGCTTGCCTTCGTAAAGAAATAATATTAACGGTGTTTACAAAGAACCGAATCCTTTATCTACCTCTCCTTAGAACCCTCCAATGCCTCAGGAGGGAAGGGTATGCAAACGGTCTACAAGACTCCGGGGAAGGCTAAGGGATGCGAGGAGTGTATCTTCTATTCAACGTTGCTGAGGAAGTGTATGTTACCGCCGATAGCTAAGGGCGTAGTAGAACATTGTAGCGAACTAGCGTACGTCAAGAGGCCCTTGGAACACAACGGACACATGGAAATAGAGGCCTGTTTGCCTTCCGTGGACCACTTCTCGCTATTAGTAAGCTTAGACATGAATAACATCAACGACATGGATAAGAACCTGATAAAATCAATAAAGAGTATGAAGATGGTTGGATGCGCGCCAGTGTTTGAGGAGATTGAGGGCGAATTCGTTAAGACCTATCTCTCTTGTAAGTGTGTAACCAAGGCTTACGTCTTCTGTGACAAAAAGCATTGCAGCGTGTTATTCTCCTAGTATTACCGGCCTGAAGCCCTAAATAGCTTCTTCATGTTACTAGTGTATTTCCGGGGTATCACATGAGGTTCGTAGCTAGGGTGTTTCCTTCGAAGGAAAAGGTTGTTATCGTTAGAGAGGACGGCAAGGTGAAGACCGTTAGCAAGTATCTTTGGGAAACTTATTTGAGCAAGTGTAATACCTACGGCTTCGCGTATCTATGCAGAAGGAGCGTCATCTTGACTTATGGAAAGCTGGCCATAGGAATAGTTACTAATAGAGAACCTCTACTAGAGGACCTAGAGGAGCTGAAACCCCTTCTAGAACAAGTAGGAATGCCCGACTTCGTATACGACGAGGCGGTAAGTCTCATATACGCAAGGGATACTCTACTCGACCTCTCTTGTGCTGGATGTAATGCCATAAAGTCGCTGCCCGAGGTCACCGCTTAAGCCTCCTTATCCTAGCCCTCATAACCTCCTTGTCAATCATCCACTTGAGCTCTTCCTCGGTTACCTCCCAGCAATGCGGATCACATACGATCCTTCTAAGAGAAAACCAGAGCTTATCGAGGAACCTTGCCACCATTATCCTAAGCTTCTGGGTGCTCTTGGCCCTCCTCTGAAGTAGCCTTACGTAGAGCCTCTTCAGACTCTTCTTGGCCACGAACCACAACGCGCCCTTCAGTAGCCCTTCTAGCAAGATGCTCACCTAAGTTCACTCAAGTGATCGAAGTAAGATGTGGACACCGAACTCCTTTGACCGAGGGGTATTACATAAGACAAGACTTTAGACTAGGGGTTGGTGCTAGAATTTCAGAGGGAACGGGTGAGTGCAGTGGCCACAGTATCCGAGCTGAGGATAAAGGAGCTACCGAGGAAACCTTCGACCTTCAAGGAGACCTATGTGGAGATAGCTGGAAGGAAGATCCCGATAGGAGGTCCCTTCCCGAAGCCCAAGGAGGGGGAAAGGGTCGTAAAGGTAACCAATAGCCTGTGTCCTCAGTGCTATCGCTTGCTTCCCGCAATAGTGGTTGAGAGGGAAGGTAAGGTCTATATTAGAAGAATATGTCCGGAACACGGCGAGATAGAAGAGGTATACTACGGAGACGCCGAGATTTACCATAGGTTCGAGAAGTGGGAAAGGGATGGAACAGGAACCTTGGCACATGTGGACTTGACGGCTCCGTGCCCGTTCTCGTGTGGCCTATGTCCCCTTCACAAGTCCCACACCGCCTTAGTGAACCTAGTCGTGACTAACCGCTGTGACCTAACTTGCTGGTACTGCTTCTTCTATGCTGAGAAGGCGGGATATGTCTACGAGCCCACTTTAGAGCAGATAAAGTTCATGATTGAGCAAGTGAAGAAGGAGAACGTACCGGTGGCTGTTCAGCTGACCGGCGGAGAGCCTACTATGAGGAAGGACTTGGTCGAAATAGTTAGACTCCTTAGAGAGATGGGGGTCAGACACATTCAGTTGAACACACACGGAATTAGGTTTGCTGAGCTCTACCTAGAAGACCCCCAAAAGGCGATCGAGTACACCAGAAGCCTGAGGTACATGCCAGATGGGAGAATCGGAGTAAACACCGTTTACCTATCCTTCGACGGAGTAACTCCTCAGACCAATCCCAAGAACCACTGGGAGGTGCCTTACACTTTTGCGGCTTTTAGAAAAGGAGGAATGACCTCAGTAGTCTTAGTCCCCACGGTAATTAAAAACTGGAACCTCCATGAAGTAGGTGACATCGTCAGATTCGCCGCTTACAATATGGATATAGTGAGAGGAGTCAACTTCCAGCCAGTATCCTTAACTGGACTCATGCCGAGGAGGGAAAGGAATCAAGCGAGGGTGACGATACCTGACTTGATAAAGGCGTTGGAGGAGCAGACCGATGGACAGATAAGGAAGGAGCATTGGTATCCTGTCCCCGTCACCGTGGCCTTCTCCAGATTCATGGAGGCCTTCAGTCCAGATACCCCTCACTTCGAGATGACCAATCATCCCATGTGCGGAGCGGCGACATATGTATACGTGGAGAGGAAGGGTAAGGACGTAAAGTTCATCCCCTTGCCGGAGTTCGTGGACGTCGAAGGACTGGCGGAGTACTTGGAGGAGAAAGCTAGGGAGTTAGAAGGAGGTGGAAAGTTCACCAAGGCTAAGGTCGGAATGAAGGTGTTATATAACTTGAGGAAGTTCATAGATCAAGAAAAGGCGCCGGAGGGCTTCGACTTCTGGAAGATACTCTACAACGTCCTACTCAAGAGGAACTACTCCGCGCTAGCGGAACTCCACTATAAGCTCCTCTACCTAGGATCGATGCACTTCATGGATCTCTACAATTACGATGTACAGAGAGTGATGAGGTGCAACATCCATTACACCAGTCCAGACGGAAGAGTCATACCGTTCTGTACCTACAACGTGCTCAATGACATTTATAGAGACTACTTGATAAAGAAGTACTCGATGAGTCTAGAGGAGGCTAAGAAGAGGATAGGAGAAGACGCCTTGAGGAAGTACGTGAGGGATATCAAGAGGCTAACGGCTGGGAAGGAGTATCAGGAGACCTACAAGTTCTTTATGGATAAAATCAAGAAATCCCATTAAATTTTATACTCGATGAAGAGTACTCCCGGTACTGATTAGGTGAAGAGAAGGCATTTGTCAGAGAGAAAAAATATTTTAAGAAATTATATCTTGATGTTGGAAATTATATTCTGTATAGAAGATATCGCGTTCTGGAAGAGCTCGGGCTTGTAATAGTACAAGCCGCCGATCACTAATCCGAGAAGTAGTAGGAGGCCACCTACAATCATCAAGGTGGTGGTATCTATCAATCCCTTCTTCACGCTCTCACCGTTAAGCGATAGATCAGAAGGGTATTAAAGAGGAGAGTAATGATGATGTAACTAGTTACAATCACCATACTGGTTACCTCCGAGTAATCCCTAAGCGTTATTTCCCACAACTCCATCCCTATGGGGGGTTCGTAATGAAGCGTGAGGACTTGCTTAAGGAGCCGGTAGAAGACGTAAAGGTTGATCCAAAGGATAGCCTAGAGGATTTCGTGGAAAAGTTAGGGAAGATCTACGGCTTTACTGCTGGTCATCTCTACAGGGCAGTGGAGGTACTCAGCGAAGGTCTGAAGGAGGCTGATTTAAGATTCTTGTCGTTCACTGCCAATTTGGTATCGACAGGTTTAAGGGGCGTGATTTCCCAGCTCATAGATAAGGGTTTAGTTGACGTTGTAATAACTACATGTGGTACTCTAGATCACGACATAGCTAGGGCCTTAGGCTACAAGTACTACAAGGGCTACTTTGAGGCAGACGATACTATGCTTGCAGAGCTCGAGATACATAGGCTAGGGAACATATTCATTCCTATGGAGAACTACGGTCCACCCGTTGAGAAGTTTGTGATTAACTTACTTGAAGAGCTTAATGTGGATAGAATAGCACCTTGGGAGCTGATCAGAGAAGCGGGGAAGAGGCTCAACGATCCAAATTCTATACTAAGGAAAGCATATGAGAGGAACGTACCAATAATAGTTCCCGGCATCACCGACGGGGCCTTCGGGACGGCCATCTTCACCTACTCCCAGAAGGCTAGGCTACAAGGGAAGGACTTCGTGCTCGACATACTTCAAGATGAAAAGCTGCTTTCTGATAAGGTCTTCCAAAGCGAAAAGTCGGCAGCGTTAATCATAGGAGGAGGGATAAGCAAGCACCACACCATATGGTGGAATCAGTTCAAAGACGGTCTGGACTATGCAGTTTACCTAACTACGGCCTTTGAGTACGATGGAAGTTTGAGCGGCGCCCAGCCTAGGGAGGCGATAAGTTGGGGTAAGATAAAGCCTAAGGGAAAGAGTGTTGTCGTTTACGGCGATGCTACCGTTCTCTTGCCGATTCTGCTAGCCGGCGTCTATAGTAGATTAGGGCTCTAGAGGACGGGAAGAGGGTAGGAGTATGACCGCCAGACCTCGCTTCGCTCCCTCAAGGATGGGCTTATGTCCGCTAGTGATAGCAATGGAAGAAATAGATCACGAAGAACAAAGAAGGTTTGTGAAACTCTATGATGTTGAGACAGGAAAGATGTATGACATAGAGTTGCCCTATAACCAATATCTCCTTAGCGAGTTGAAGGGTATGTTCGAGTGCTGGGAGAGGGTATTCGAAGAACTCAAGGTTAAGTGGGAATGTGAAAGGAAGAGCGAATGTCCGCTAATGAAGAAGCTCAACGCCTCTTCAAGAACCTCTTGAGCCTCTCCTCAGGTCTTCCTTGAATCCTCCATCCCTCTAAGACGACCTCCTCTCCATTAGGAAGTAGAAATTTGAAATAGCCTTGCTTAAGGACAATTCTTTCTTTTTTGTCATCACCTTCTATCTTTAGTGTATGTCTAGTTTCCCCCACGATCCTTCCTTTTAGGCCCTTCAAGCTCTCTGTCGGATGTTCGATGATTTCGACGCGCAGACCTATCAGATCATGATACGGTAAGTTTTGTGGAGTTCTTTTCATGATATCACCATTAAAAGGTCTTAGCTCACTTCTCCTTCTCCACCTTTATCCCAGTCAAATGCATTAACAATAAGTTCATCATGCTCTTTATCTCCCTTACATCTTCGCTCAACAAGTCAACCTTGTGATCCAATCTAGCGACAGCTACCTTTAGCTCTTCAACATCTTTCTCAAGCTCATAAACTCTATGCTCCAAGGAGTCGAGCCTCTTGTTGGTATCGTCTATACGCTTGCTCAAAAGCTCAAACTTCTTATTGAAGTCCTCTCTTAGATCGTCAATTCTTTTGTTCAGTTCATCCCTAACTAGCTCTATCTTCTTGTCCAGCCTTTCCTCCGTCGCTTTGATATCATCCCTAAGCCTCTTCTCACAGCTATCTATCTTCTTGTCCAGTCTTCCTTCAGTTTCCTTTATCATTTCCCTATTCAGCTGAATCTGCTTGGCTAGTTCATCGTACCTAAGCCTCACTTCATTTAGAACCATAAAGAGCAATAGGAAGTTCGCTTCTTCGCTAGTCAAAGGCTTTCCGCTTTGGATCTTGTTTATCAGCTCTCCAAACTTCTCTTTTGCAAAATCATAGGCTATCTCTAAGGTCTTGTCGACCAGGAAGGCCAAAGTTGAGCCCCGTCCTTAGTGCTTTGAGGTAGTATTTGTGTGAAGAGAGTTAGGTGAAAGTGGAGGAAATGTTAACAAAGAGCTTACTCGCTCTTAGGCTTTCTAGCTATCCCTAACTCTTCCTCTCTATTAATGGTCAAGATTCTGGCTATAGTCCTCTTGATTACCCTTATTCTTCCGGGGTTGTCTATGTGACCCATCTTCGCTTGGTACCTGAGCTTGATCAGCTCTTGCCTTAGCTCCTTGAGCTTCTGCATCCTCTCCTCTCTGCTCATCTTCCTTATGTCGTCAGGCTTGAGCATCACTGCTCACCTCCACTGCTCTCTTGGGTCTGTTCTTGAGTCTGCTCTTCCTTTACCTCAGCCACCTCCTCGACCGTTCCCTGAGCCGCCCTCTCGGCCTCTAGCTCCTCTCTGATCTTCTTCACTACTTCAGCCACCTCCTCAGGCTCCTTGATCCTTACGTGGTCGTCGGTAGGGGCGTCCTTAGCTATGATCACCTCCACTCCCTCTACTCCGGGTTTCAGGAGGACGTGGGCTATAGCCCTCTCAGTTAACCTGACCACTTGATTACCGCTCTTGTAGACCTTTCCAGCTATGTACTTCTCGAACCTAGCTCTCTCTCCCCTGAGCTTTCCGGCGATCCTCACTTGTGCTCCCTTAGCTCCGGCTCCCATGATTCTCCTCAAGGCGTTGTAAGCGGCCCTCCTGAAGTGATAACCCCTCTGGAGGGCTACGGCTAGCCTGAACGCCATTACTCTAGCGTTGAGCTCAGGGTTCTCAACCCTTACCACGGTAACTTGGGGATTGGGTATTCCGAACCACTCTTCGAGCACTCTGGTGATCTGCCTTATGGTCTGACCCCTCCTGCCGATTATGACTCCGGACCTCTCAGCATAGATGACAACTCTAGTTCCTAGAGGAGTCCTCTGGAGCTCGACTCCAGCGTATCCCACACTGTGGAACTTGCTGGCCAAGTACTCGTCTACCTTAGCTTCCATTAATGCTTGGTTCAAGAAGTACTTCTTAACGTTTCTCTTAGCCGCGCTCACGTTACTCCACCTCCTTAACTATTACCTCTAGGTGGGTCCTCCTCTCGAACTCGGGAGTGGCCCTACCGAAGGCCCTGGGCATCCACCTTTTAATTGTCATTCCCTTATGAGAAGCTATGTGAACTATCTTCAGCTTCTCCTCGTTCAAGCCCTTGAACTCTGCGTTGTTCTTGACACTCTTAAGTAGCTTCAGGTAGTACTTAGCCACCTTAACTGGATACCTTCCGCTGGCTATCTTGGCCTTCGCTCCGAGGCCTCTCTTGTGAGCCACCTTTTTGTTATACCACCTCAGAGGGACTGGCTCCTCCATCTTGATTACTCTCTCCAAGTACTTGATGGCTTCATCTAGCATCTTACCTCTAAGCTCTCTAGCTACCTCAGCGGCCTCCTTGGGAGAGATGGGGGCGTCCCATATCATTGCCTTAGCGGTCTTGTCAGGGTATTGCTCAGCGATCTTGGAACTATAATGCCAAGTGGGCATAGTACCACCTCATTACTTAGCTGCCACGAAGAGGCTGCTCCTAGTGGCCTTGAGACCGGGAGCTCCGTGCTGGACTATCTTGGTGCTGTGGCTGAACTCTCCTAAGTAGTGGCCTATCATTTCCGGAACTATCCTCACCGGGACGAACTCCTTACCGTTGTAGACCTCAATGGTGAGACCTACCATTATCGGAAGTATGACCATATCCCTAACGTGCGTCCTAACCTTAACCCTCTTGCCCTTCTCCATCTCCTTCCTAGCCTTCATTATCTTCTCTAGGAGCCTCCTCTGAGCGTCGCTAAAGCCCCTCTTGAGGCTCCTCCTTTGCCTAGCTGGGAGAAGCTCTATGAACTCGTCCATGGGCATCTCCAGTAGCTCCTCCAAGGTCTTTCCTCTGTAGCGGAACTTCTTCCACTCGGGCGGGAACTCCATTTCGACACCCCGTTGGCGTGCCAGGAGGTTCTAATAAAGCGTTCGAGGAGCGGTACGACCGAAGGGCGTCTAAGCAACAAATACAGATATATGCTCACATAGACCTCTCGGTGCGGGTAGCGATCCCTTGAAGCCCGGAAAGTACTTCGAGAGCGGAGCTTGGGCGGCGGCCATGGGCGCCTTGGCCTCAGGCGCCACCTTCTTCTCCTACTATCCAATAGAGCCCGCCACCGACATAGCCGAGGAAATGGTTAGGTACGGACCTAAGAACGGCCTCCTGGTGTTCGAGGCGGAGGACGAGATTTCCGCCCTCGGAGCTGCCATAGGAGCCTCATGGGCGGGCGCCAAGGCCTTCACCTCCACCAGCGGACCCGGATTTTCGCTAATGCAAGAACACGTCTCTTACGCTGCTATGACCGAGACCCCGGTAGTTTTAATAAATGGAATGAGAGAGGGTCCCTCTACCGGCCAAGCCACGAAGGCAGCTCAGCAAGACGTCATGCAGACCAAGTGGGGAGGTCACGGAGATTACGAGGTGATAGTTTACGCTCCCTACAACACTCAAGAGATGTTCGATCTTACGGTGAAGGCCTTCAATCAAGCTGAGAGATGGAGAGTCCCAGCCATGGTAATGGCTGACAAGATGACTATATTGCTAATGGAGGAAGTAGTCATCCCCGAGAAGGTTGAGGTAGTTAACAGAAAGAGGCCAAAGGTCCCTCCGGAGCAGTTCGAACCCTTCAAGCCCGAGGAGGATTTGGTCCCCCCAATGCCTAGGTTCGGAGATGGCTATAGGGTACACGTGACCGGAGTTACTCATAATGAGAAGGGAGTTCCTGTGAGCGACGATCCTTGGGTACATCACAAGCTAGTAAAGAGACTGTGTGATAAGATAAGGAAGAACAGGGACAAGATAGTGGAGTATGAGGTCTTCGGGGACGAGGATCCTGAGGTACTAATCTTCGCTTACGGGTTCCCAGCTAGGAGCGCTAAGGAAGCAATCAAGCTGGCTAGGAGTAAAGGTATGAAGGCAGCGTTGTTCAGACCGAAGACTCTCTGGCCCTTCCCGGATAAGGAATTGAAGGAAATAGCCACCAAGGCAAAGAAGGTGATTGTGGTCGAGTGGAACTACGGTCAGATGCTCAACGAGGTACTCAAGGTAGTTCCCGAGGAGAAGGTTTCCTTCGTTTACAGGATAGGTGAGATCCCGATACCCCCCGAATCCATATTAGAGGAAGGAGGTGTTAGGATATGAGCTTGGAGGAGTCCAGGAAGAAGCTCACTCAGATGCCCGAGATGAGCTTGGCTAGAGCAGAGGCGCTACCTCACAGCCTCTGTCCCGGATGTGGAATAGGCACTATACTCAACACATTCCTAAGGGCGATGCACGAGCTCGAGGAGGAGGGGAAGCTGGACTCAAGCAAGCTGGTGGTGATCTCCGGAATAGGATGTTCCGGAAGGATAAGCGGATTCGTGAAGACGGACTCGATGCATACCACCCACGGAAGGCCGGTAGCTTTCGCCACCGGAGTGAAGCTAGCTAGGCCGGAGCTCAACGTCTGGGCGTTCGGAGGAGACGCTGACCTCTTCCAGATAGGTCTAAATCACACGCTACAAGCAGCGAGGAGAAATATCGACATAAAGGTAGTTATGGTAAACAACTTCAACATTGCAATGACCGGAGGAGTACCTACCGTAACCACTCCCCCTAAGGCCATAACCAAGTACACTCCCAGAGGCTGGTTCGAGAGGTCCTTCAACATACCTAAGCTCATGGCTTCGGCCGGAGCTACCTACGTGGCTAGGTGGACCACAGCTCACGTCTTCCAGCTCAAGCAGACGTTCAAGAAGATGGCTCTTAGAAAGGGCTTCAGCTTCCTAGAGGTGGTCTCCCAGTGTCCGGTGCTCTTCGGAAGGTACAACAAGTTCAGAGATCCTTGGAGCATGGTAGACTACTTTATGAAGATGAGCAGAGTAGTCAAAGGCCCTCAGTACTTAGAGGAAGCAGCGATAGAGTTCGGTAAACCCATTTTGGTAGGTGAGTTCGTTGAGACTGAGGCTCCCGAGTACACCGAGACCATATACGAGGCAGAGGGGGTGGTGAGGAAATGAAGGTAGACGTTAGGATAACCGGAATAGGCGGTCAAGGAATACTAACCATGGCAAAGATATTGGGATCCGCCTTGGTAAGAGAGGGTAAGTACGCCACTCTGATACAGAACTTCGACACCTTCATATCCGGAGGAGAGAGCACTGCTGACATGAGGGTGAGCGACCAGCCCATAGAGTACCCAGTGTTCGAGAAGGCGGATATAACGGTATTCATGGCTAAGAAGACCTATCCAAGGTACATCAATAAGGTGAAGGAGGGAGGAATTGTGGTAATAAACTCAGACGTTATAGACGAGGAACCTAAGGGCAACTTCACGGTCATAAAGGTTCCGGCCTCTAGCATAGCTAGGAAGTTAGGAAACGTAAGGGCATCTAACATGGTGATGCTTGGAGCGTTGGTAGCCAAGCTGTCCCTAGCGAATCCGGAGGTAATAAAGGAATTGATAAGAGAGAAGTTTAAAGACAAGGCAGATCTAAACATCAAGGCTTTCGAAGAGGGAATGAAGATAGGGAGGGGGATATGAGATGGTGAAGTGGAGGATTGAGATAATAGAGGACTTCTGTAAGGGATGTGAGATCTGTGTCAACATATGTCCGATAACCAACCTCTACAAAGTAGGGAAGGTGGACAAGCCTGTCTTGAGGATGAGCGAGAGGTTCGGCTACCAGGGGTATCCCTTAGTGGAGGTCGTGGATCCGACCAAGTGTACTGGCTGTCACCTCTGCGATCACGCTTGTCCAGACTTGGCGATCCACGTCATAAAGGAGGAGTGATTTTTAGGCCAGCAAAGAGGCCATTGGATTTATTGCCTTTAGAAAAACCCTTCCATCCTTTAGCTCTACCTCGCCTATCACCTCTCCTTCCTTAGTCACGGCTAAAGTCTTCCTTCCGAGCTTCACGACCTCTATCTCCATCTCGTTGCCTCCTACCTTCAGCAGAGCCATATTACGTTCACCCTATAGAGTAGGGTAGGGAGAAATGGTTAAAAATAGGGGAGGTGGGAGACTTAACCTATTTTCGGGAGCTTCGCCTCTTCCCTCACCTTGAACGCGGTAACGGTCCCATCCCTAGAACCTACTATTAGCAAGCCCCTCTCCCAGTTCAATGCTGTAGGTCTGGTTACAGTCACGTTGAGCGTTACTCTCTTTCCTTCGAAGACAAGGACCTTACCGGAGGTGACGGCTACAGCTAATCTTTCGCACCCATCCTCAAAGGAGACGAGCGCTATGCCGCTGATGTTTCTATTCAGTAGGAGTTGAGGTTTCTTCAGCTCTATCACCTTGACAAAGCCATCTCCTCCAACGGCTAGCTTACCACCGCAGTAATCGATGGAGTAAACGGGTCCTTTAAAGTCCACTTTACCCAAGACCTCACCGTCAGCTCTAAGCAAGTAGACCCTTCCGGGAGCGTCAGCGACCAAAACCTTGCCTCCATCATCCTCGAAGTATATCAAAGAATTAGGAAGCACTTGAGTAAGGCCTCTTAGGCCCCAGACGAGCCTTAGTTCACCGTTGAGGACGTCCAGATAGAACAGTCCGATGTACTTGTCAGCTGCTATCAAGTAGGGAAGCACCAGCTTCAAGGATCCGGCGAAGTTTGAATTAATTGGAAAGTCCATTACCTTCTTCCCAGAGAGGGTAAGGAAGACTACCTTATCCTGAGTCAAGAGGGCAAAGGTCTTTCCATAAATGTCAGCATCTCTGACTTCTTCCTTTAAGAATGTCTTATAGAGGACGTTTCCTTTATAGTCAAGTACAACTATAGAACCCTTAAGACCCACCACCAATATCTTGTCCTTCGTGAAGAGGATATCAAGGGGAACGTCGTTCATTTGGACGTGCCAGCTTGCGGCAAAGGCAATAGGAATCAAGAGCAGTATCAGAGAGTTCCTCAAAGGTCACACGCTCGAATGTGGATCAACGAAGTCGCGGATTAAATGTAGGAGTGCCCTTCGGGAGACCTTTTTTGCCCCCGCGCGAAGGGCGAAGGGGTTCCGGATAATGGACGTGTGGAGCGCTTTCGAGATGGCGGCTAGCTCGCTAGACGCCAAGCTCGCCAGGATAGACAGGGCTAGGGATGGAATACCCTTCGAGGGAACTAAGGCGATAAACGTAGCTAACATCCTAACCCATTTCGAGAGCGTGTTGGAAGAGATAAGGTCTTCTCTTGACTGTTTGAAGGAGCTAAAGGAGAGCTCTATCGCTAAGGGTAAGAATGTGGTAAGGATAGAGGGAACCCACTGGGCGATGACCACCGAGGACAACGCCTTGGTACTCATGAGGACCAACCCCTCCTTAGTGATAAAGATATCCCCTGAGGAGGTATACATAAGCTCAAAGCACAAGGACTCGAGCGGTTACGAGGCCAAGTTTACCAATACTGACTTCACGGTCAGAAAGGATAAGGTAGTGGTGAACGCTAGGTACGCCGACTACGACACTCTGAACAAGAAGAGCTACTACATAAGGTACGCCTTCAGAGAGCTCGGAAGGATGGTAACCAAGAGAATACCCAGACTAGTTCAAGACCTCAAGATAAGGGGAGTTCACTGCTGAAGCTTTACCACTTCAAATTCATAGAACAGTTGATCCAAGTGCTCCGTCAAGTCTTTTAAGTACCTTATTGGTACTACTATTGAATCCAAGAACATGGGTTTTCCCCTCAAGGTTATAACTAAGGGAAGCGCTACCTTACCATATTTTGAGAGATGCTCGGATGCCTTGAACACCTTCGCCCTATGCTCCTCCGCTATCCTCCTCAAGGCGCTGGGAGAGCTCCTCTGCCACCTTTTGCATTCTACCACGATAACCTTCTTGCCGTCATACGCCACCACGTCAAACTCCATCATCCTTCCCGGTATCCTCACCCTGAGTGAGTGGATAGTTTCAAAACCTAGGGAATCGAAGACTTTCATCACGTAGCTTTCGAAAGCCCTCCAGCTGAGGTAAGGAGCAGCCTCGCTCTCTCTGAGTACGTTGTTGAGCACTGCCCAAAGGGCCAAGTCTTCCTTAGCGTCCACGCATATCTTGCCTTCACTCTCATAGATGAAGTCAAAGGCGCTTAGCCACCTAAATGGACCGGGATCGGCACAGCCCTCCTTAAGAAGGAGGAGAACCTTGTCCTTTAGGTTCATTGAGACACCAGAGGAAGTTGGTGGTTTGACCGGGATTTGAGCGATAAGGGTCCTATGAGAGTCAAACGACTTTGAGCCAAGGTACCCTCTCGAAATCCTTGTCAAGAGTTGCAGTACTCTCTATGCCATACTTCTTGCAAGTGAGAGCTATTAACGCGTCAGAAGGCATCAATCCGTAATCCGACATAATTTGGATAACTTCATCAGGTTGAGCATCTAACGACAGCGTCATGAAGATGACTAAAAGCGGATTTACATCACTGGTAATCAGATCGAGCACTCTCTCTTCTCCTTCCTCGCTGACAACTGCCTTATGCACTTCGAGCTGAGACCCGTAGCAAGTCTTAGATAGCCGTATATGACTTCGCTTATGACGATTCCGTTAATGTAGCCTTCATAAGTTCCCTTTGTTATGCTCTTTATTATAGTATAAGCCTTCTCATCTTGAGCAGCTAAGTAAGGCCAGTATAACGCTAGAGTCAAGGAACATCTTCATTTTCTATTTCCTCAATTACTTCATAGAACTCTTTATCGCTTAGTTCGGGTCTCCTTCTCTTTGCGATGCCGAATAGTTTTAATACGTCGTTCCTCTTATTTATTGTTATAAGCACTTCTTCGCCCTCTTTTAGATCCAATGGTTGTAAAGGCTTTAGTACGCCCTTCTCAAATATCGCCTTTATCTCCTTACTTCCCATCAGTATGTCCCTATGATCCCATTTTAGGGAAACACAATAAGTATGCGTAATTTCCCTCTTATTCAAGTTAGCGGGCCCGGTAGGGTGCATAGAAGCGAGGAAAGGGTTGGGGATGAAGACACCAGGGAAGGTTGGTGGACCGGCCGGGATTTGAACCCGGGACCTCTCGGGTGCAAGCCGAGCGCTCTTCCAGGCTGAGCTACCGGCCCGTTCGGAGGCTCTCTCAAAAAGTTTATAAACTTAATCCGACATTCCCCGTACTAAGGAGAAAAATACTCGCTTGGACTGAGTAAATTATGTTACTTTTCAAAGGCTTTCAGCATTATACTAATAAAACTTCTCAAAGATCCCTTGGAGCGCTGATGAGGACAGCGGGCTACGCTGATGGATGAGGAAGCGACTTCGGGGCCCGAGGCCCAAGATAAAAGGATGTCCATGTAGGGCTCACGGGATAGCGAGCCTTGGAGAAGGATCACATGGACTACGCCGTTGAACTAGATATAGCAATAAAGCCCACGACCCCTGTTCCCATGATAGGCCAAGAGTACGGTTATTACGTAGGAGCGGGAAATCCGCTGTTCTCCGTAGGAGGAGGAGTCCTCAGGGAGGCCCTAGGAACTATACTGAAGAGGTACCATGCTCTGAGGGGCTACAAGCTCGTGGAGACCCCTATCTTGGCTAGGACCACCTTGTACGAGCTGACGGGTCACTTGAGTTTCTATAAGGAGAACATGTTCCTCTTGGACATCGAAGGAGACGAATATGCCATAAAGCCGATGAACTGTCCCTTCCACGTTCTGATATTCATGAATACATTGCAGAAGTATCAAGGAAGGGTTCCGTTACCTTTCAAGATGTTCGAGCTAGGGAAGGTTCATAGGTATGAGATAGCGGGAGCGCTGAGAGGGCTGCTAAGGGTAAGGGCCTTCACCCAAGATGACGCACACATATTTGCAAGGGAGCAAGACGTACTCCCATCCATCCTCGAGATATTTGACATGATGAAAGATGTTTATGAAAAGGTCTTCCACATACCAGTTCACGGAGGAAGCGTCAAGCTGAGGCTAAGCCTTTCCGATAAGAGCAAAATAGGCACCGAGTTCATGGGAGAACCAGAAGCCTGGGAGTTCGCAGAGGAGAAGCTCTTCAAGGCCGGCGAGGAGATAAAGAGGAAGTACGGAATAGAGTTCTTTGCCGAGGAAGGGGAAGCGGCCTTCTACGGTCCCAAGCTGGACGTGGTGGTCTACCTAGGGGAGGAGCAGAAGGAGTGGCAGATAGGCACCGTCCAGTTCGACTTCAACTTACCTAAGAGGTTCAAGCTAGTTGAAATGTTGAAGGAGACCCATGGAATAGACTCCCTCTACATGATCCACAGGGCTCTGCTGGGAAGCGTTGAGAGGTTCCTAGGAATATACTTGGAGATGTTTAAGGGTAGGTTACCCTTCACTTTGGCACCTCTGCAAGCGATGGTCGTCGGAATAAAGACTGGAGACGAGGAAACGGACAAGAAAATAGAGCAAATGGTCAGCGAGGTTAACGAGACTCTGTGGAAGAACGAGATAAGGACTACTCCGTACTTTACCACCAAGACTAGGTTGAACAAGGACGTTAGGAAGATAGAGAGCACCGTAAAGCCTCCGCTTATGATATACATAGGAAAGAAGGAGGTAGAGAGTGACAAGGTGTTCGCGAGGCCTTGGGACTTCAGCGCTAAGAGGAGGAAGGGAATTAGTGTAAATCCCAGCGAGGTAATGAGCATAGTTGAGGACATGGAGAAGGACGTAGTAGAATTGATAGGAAGAAGCGTCAGGATACCGGTGGACCTAGGTTACCTTGCTTAAAAATTATCAAAATGGCTTTTCGCGAGACGTGAGCTACTTACTCCTTCTTCTAGCCCCAAGCAGCATTGCCGATAATAGAGCCAAGAGCGCCGGTATGGGTATCTTGGAGCTGCTGCTGAGAAGGGTACTGCTGTTCAGCGGGGCGGCTAAGGTGTACGTGGCTTTCATCGCCCCAAAGGCGTCTCCCAAAACGATAGTCCCTCCAAAGCTAATGGGCACGTTAAACGAGGTGACTGGTAACAGTATTAACGATTGTGTGAAGGTTGAGATCAGACTAGTTAGAGTACTCGATAAGGTCGTTATACCTTCATAGAGAGTTACTATATAGCTAGTAACTGCCGACACGTAAGTGCTGCTCGAGTACGTGGTGGTGAACACAGTAACTCCACCGGCCCCGGTGGTAGTAGTGCCTATTGGTTCGATTATCGTCTGTGTGGTGAAGGATAGGGTCGGTATAGTTATCGTTCCGTTAATGCTAGTGGTAAACACGGTCGGTGAAAGAAGTACTGCCTTGCCGATCACATTAGTGCAGTATATCTTGGGTGCTACATTTAGCATACTTGTAGGCGTTATCGAAACTATAGCAACCGTCTGTGGGTAAACGTTGAGCATGTCTATGTAGCCGAGATCGATGTGCTGGTTACCGTCAATTCCAGTTAGCGTGCCCTCTATTCCGTACGGCACACATGTAGCGGTGTAGTACAGCGCCGTGGTGCTACCTCCTTGTAGCTTGTACAAGGTCCACGAGGCGATGCTGGAGGAGGGGGCGAAGTACAGTATTGGGGTCGAAGCGCTGTATACCGTAGGATAGAGTGTGATTGTGGTTCTATCAGTTACAGTAGTCGTAACCGTTTTTGTCAAGTATATGGTCTTTGTAGCCCATGAAGTAACAACTACCGTTTTGGTGACCGTTACGGTTTCTGGGGGAGGTGGAATGTACGTTATCCCTATATCCGTGGTTGGTACATATACTGTCGAGTTTACATACACTGTAGTCGGTGAGGGTACGTAAACGGTCGTTGGCACATACACGGTTCTATTTATGTATACTGTGGTCGGTGAAGGCACGTAAACCGTTACCGGAGGAAGCGTTACGTATACCGTAGTAGTTACAGTCTTGTAGATCGTAGTCGGTATGTATTTGTACACGGTCACATAGACAGTGGTAGTAACGGTCGTCGTGATGTATCTATATAATATGCTGGTCAAGGTGGTAGTAGTGGTCACAACGGGTATCTGAGGCGTGTAGTAGTCAACCCTGTAGATGTAGACGTTGCCATCTTGATTCGCTACTGCTATCAAATCATACCACCAAGCGACGCTGGAGGAGCTATCTGAACCCACGGAAGTGTAAGCCTCTAGATTACCGTTTACACTATCTCTAATTTTAAGGATAGTGGAACTGAGTCCTTCGAGTATTGCTACATATTGGCAATCCGGACTGAAGGCGATGTCAGTTACTCCAAATTCACTTTGGTACCAAATTAACCTAGGCTGCGTAGGGTCTGAGAGACTATACATGTATAGGGTATTGTCGGTAGCTACGGCCAAGTAACCTCCGCAAGCGGCTACTATGTTGGGATTGTTTACCGAGATTGAGCCAAGTTGGATTCCGCTATATCCATCAATTATATTAACTCTATCGTTGTCATAATCAGCAACGTAGACATATAGATCCGAACCGCTGTGGTATACTGCTACGCCGTGAGGAGGGACCTCTTGCGAAACCGACCAGCCATACTGAGTATAGATATCCACCCCTCTGATGCCAGCTCCGCCGCTGAGTAAGACCGTATCGTCATCTAGCATAAGGGCATCCCACCATCCGGTGTACCCAGTAACGCTGGAAGCTGTGAATGAACTTACCAAGTAACCGTCGGTGTTGAAAATGTAGACAGAACCATCCCAAGTCACGAATGCGAAGTAACCGTAACCAAAGCTCCCACCCATTATCATTCCCGACACATATGCTGAGTTGATCTGCGAGAACGACTGATCGTAGAAGTAGACGTTGTAATCTCCCCCTACTGCTAGTATACCATTATATGAGAACGCAGCGCTCTGAGGAGTGAAGGGTACGCTTATGGATCTGACGTACGATAAGCTTATAGCGTTAGCCAACACAGTGACTGCTAAGAGAAACAGCGTATATCGCAAGCGCCTCCCCGTTTCCCCCACCGAATATTTGCTTCTCGCCAAGGAAAATAAGTCTCTATGAGAGTAAGAAAGATCTTCAAGTTACCCGCTCTCCTCGTTGTAACTTCCCAACTCTTTCAACCAGTAAAGGCTCTATTGGCTTCAATATACACCACTCCATCAAATCTATCTTAAGAACCTTCCCAAAGATCACGATGAATAGTGTTCCGTTTATTATCCATGTTAGCAACGACGTTAACATATGTGCAGAATACCACGGTCTTCCAAGTACGTAAAAGTTGCTAAATCCTCTTGTAGCGATGTAATTCTCTACTTGGAATCCAAACAGCATTATCAGTAGGATGACTCTAGCTATGTTCGCTGAAATGAGTAAGATCAAGAATAGCATACTACTCCCAAGAAAGCGCACAACGAATTTCTTCCCTCTCTTGCTGTAAAGGCTTCTCACAAAGAGAGCTATGATCAGCGGCGTGAAGAATACTAAATACCTTAACGAACTGCAAGTGTAATGGAACCATACGTTCTCAGTATATATTACAACGATGTTCTGATGAGCACTAAGTGTTGTTATATGGAGATCGTGAGAGTCGGTGTTCACGAGAATGTTAAAAGAATTATCAAGGTGAAGGTGATTGAAAATGAAGGAAAGTAGTTTCATTTCAAAGGATACGAACATGCTCGAGAGAGACGTGAACGCGGATGCCGCATTGAATATAATTAAGCTCAGGAGGGTAATTGAGAAGGACAAAGTGTAGATACATGATCCATCTCTATCAATTAGAGCCAAGATTAGGAGTAGGGGGAGAGAAAGCAAGGACATGAACCCTATAGTGCGCGGGATTTCATGAAAGATGTATCCCATAGCAGTAACTCCTAGAAGAGATAATTGCAATAATAGTAGCAATGCAGCGAGTAATCTGAAGAACAGTTTCAGACGTATCCTCCACTTCACTTTCGTCTTCCTCTGTATGTATAAAGATTAGCCTTATTATCTTTTCTACAAAGAGCATTTGGGGATGAGAGATAGATCGTAGTTTGTTGTTTCTCATCGTAGTGTTGGTATTGAACGTCCGCGCCGCGTTAATAGTGATTCCGTTGCCTGACGGTAGAGCGATAACGAATATAATTCCCTATTCTCATTACATAAAAGTGAGAGTCATTGATATGAATCATAACTATGCTAACCTTTTAACATTACTTCCTAAGGACTACCCTAACTGCCTAGGTTTGAAGGATGCCTTACCGTTAACCTTTATGTACGGCTGGGGCAAGTATTACTTAGTACACTATAATACTACAAGTGCCAATATTGACGTTGTCCTCTGTAAACCTTCCGAGTTAGGTGATATCAAGCCAATTATCCGCGCCATTCAAAAGGGAGACTCAAAAGGAATATCCTTACCAATATCGATCGCTAACGGAAGAGGCATATATGTCTTTATCTCACTCGAACATTTATTCCAGACCTTACTCTATGAGCGAGTGTCAGCGACCGTCATTATGGACAATGGTGTCCTATTCGGTTCAATATCTAACGACTCGCCCATCTATACGATGCTCCGCTATAGGGACTCCTTACTGATGCTCTTTGAACCGGCGGGTTTCAACGAACTTGATCTTGTTGAACATAATCTTACCTCTAATTCTCTAAGAATTATTTATAGGTTCCATCAGCCCATATTTGACATTAAAGCTTGTGATTCAACACTAGCAGTACTTACTAAAGCTCCAGAGGGGCTGGAGATAAAGATAGGTAAGGTAGATCGAGATAAATTCAACATAGAAAAAATAAAGAGGTTGGACGTTGATGCCGACCACGCATCTCAGAGCTTTACTCGTGATTGTAAGTACCTAGCAATATTATACAAGGAAAAGAGCAACGCCCACGTCGCGTTACTAAATACGAGCGACCTCTCGGTTATAGGTTCAAAGGAAGTTCGAGTTAGTGGAATACCCATTGCTCTTGCCCTTCAGGGCAGTGAGTTATCGGCTATTACCCTAATTAAGAGCGATGATGTCTTTTTCCAAGACAGTTCGACTAATCCAATCGATGTTGCGTATATATCTTTAAGCGATCTTCTGCCCAAGAAGTATTTGTTAGAACTGTTAAAACTAAGAAGGAATGTTCATGAGCTTGGATCTTATGAGTATTATATGATTTTACCTCCGAAAAGAGGCCAAAGTTTACTAAAGAGAATCGAGGATGTAAAAGATGTTTGGAATAACATCACGTTAGTGATAAAAACAATGTTCGCTCTATTAAAATATAAGTCCTCCAGCGAATTAGTGGAAAGTGCTACTGAGTTGATCAATAGGGCAATAAATGAGACCGAACCTCTACTCGACGTGCTCAACACATCAAGTTCGATACGATTAGAAAAAGTTAATGCGGAGATAATTAGAAATCTCAACAAGGGTTGCAATATCACCTTCTCTAAGAACTTCCTTCACAATACTCCTCACTTTATCTTGAGTACAGCAGAACTTTGTAGTAAAAGCACTGCGGAAAGCGTAGCGGAGCTCTTGTACGAGGGGTTCTTGCGATGCCTCACTCTCTCCAACGTTACAAGGCTCAACGTTACCGGTGCGCTGCAGTGCGTCGATGTACGGAAGCAGTTGGAAGCGTTAGCATCTAACGTTTCTCAACTACTCTTCTTCTTGAAGAACTTGGTTGTACTTCACTTCATAAATTCCGAAAAAGAATTCGCTTCCAAGCGTTACTTGAGTGATTCAACGCTTGGGCTATTGTTAAGTGACGTTAGGAAGTTAGACAAGCTGCTAAGGATACTCGCCAGTATGAATATAACCGTTAAACAAGGGAAGATGTTTAACTTGGAGACATTACTCCCGCCTATTAAGGTTAGGAAGGAATGCTCGCCACCATCAAGTCTACTTGAATTAGATCACTTAATCAATCTATTTAAAGCGAATAATCTGGATACAACGTTGAGACCTGATAGTATAGTTGAAGGAGCGCTCAAAGGATGGCTTGCACACTCCTACGTCATTTGTAAAGATAAGAATGAAACCGTTATTGAATACTTCCCTCTTCGGAGGAACTCGATTCCGGTAGTGGAGCTAGGGAACAATACTCTGCTTATTGGGGATGGAAAGGACTTAAGAATTATTTCGTTAATCAACGGAACAATGAAAAGCTATTTATTAAACTCAAGCATATGGAAGGCTATACACTTAGGCCGTGATTATATCGTAGCTACTTCGGAAGGCATCTACTTAGTCAGCTTAAGTGGACTGAAGAAGCTAATCACCATTCATAAGTCCGGTTATTACTACGCTCGCTATTTAGATGAAGAACTCATTGCTCCAAACCAAGTGTCCATATGTTACTATTTCTATACCCACTACGGCACGAACGTTACATGCTTCCTCCTAGATTCAAGAGGGAACGTAATAAGGAGTTATACAAGAGCCTTTAGAAAGATACTAAGTAACGTGTTGTTGTTAGACAATTACACGATTGTTAGCTATTCAACTAGTAGTACAGTTTATTACAACGCCGTAGAAATCGCTCAAGTTCCAGGAACGATAAAGTCGGCATTGTGTAGCCGGCTCTTGGTTGCAACCGATAATGAAAATGGGACAACGATATTCTATTTCCTAGGATATAAGAAAGTTCGACCGCTATGGATTTTGAACGTCTACGATGACCTTGTGTGGCGCGGCGATATATGTAACTACGTTTTCCTTAAAAAGAGTAAAAGACTGCTGGACATATTTGGTAATTACTATACTTTAAATATGCTCCCAAGAGGCGACATGAAGATATATCGCAATGGCTCAAAACTCGTGATGCTGGAAATTTTCCCAGATTCTGATGGAAGATCATTGATTGGAAAGGTAGTAATAAAAATCACAGAAGTGGACTTGAAGGAACCAGTCTTGGGACAGGAGAGGATTAAGAAGGTCAGGATATTGAATGGCGATACGTACCTCTCGTACTTAAGTTGCTTAATCAATCTTATGAATCCGAATATGTGTTATGACATCGTGAAGTCCGAGAAGGACGCTCTTGTGGTAAAGCTTAAACATGGAGTCTACTGGAAGAATAGCATCTATGCTAATATTACTTTAGCGTTCATCAATAAGGCGAATGATACCTTGCATATCGAGATACAGAAGGCGTTACGACTCGAATTACCTCCGGGTAGTTCAAGGGTTCTCCGTATAAAACACGTACCTATCTACCTTACTCACTATAAAATTTTACCTATATTAATAGAATATCAATCCTCTCCGTACTTGAGATTATACAACACCGTATTGGTTAATAACTCTCGTGATTCCCTAAAAGAGGTTTTAGTAAAGAATGTAGAGGGATTTGTAGAAGCTCTTAGCACATCCCCTAAGTACCTTGCTGTTGCCTTCAACAATATCACTTTCGAACCCAACAATTCAATACTCCATAACGGTCATATCTACATTTTAGATATTAATGGAAGCTTAGTGGAGCAGTACAATGTAAAAGGCGAGATGGAAGACGCCTCCTACTGCTGTAACAAGTTCGGCTTTGTAAATTTGGATGATTACGCCTACATCTACGACCTCTCAACTGGAACTTGGAAGAAGGTGTACGTTGGAGACGATTACGATAGAGCAATTACCATGCTTAAGAACGGCTTTCTGGCTGGTTGTTGTAATCTCGCCTACTTCGATTTTCAAGGGCACAAAAGGTGGGACGTGAGTATGAATTACATTGTAAACGGTCCAGCTGTTTACAAAGGATACGTTTACGTTCCACAATATGCTGGCACTATGAACGCGCTCAGAATCCTCAAACTCTCGGATGGAGGTGAGGTAAGGACCATAGAGTTCAATGAACGGGTTCTGGACGCTCAAGTTTGTGGAAATTACTTAGCTCTTGGAACTGCTCACCATGTTTACCTTTATGACATTAGCGATCCAACGAATCCAAGAGAGCTTTGGAATTACAATGGGATTGCAAGGAGCTGTAATGGAGGATATTGTTATGGAGCTTGGAACGTCGCTTTCAGTCCGGACTGCAAGTACTTGGTTAGTGCTGATTATGAAGATCAAAAAATCCATCTGTTTGATGTACAAACTGGTAAGCAAGTGCTGGAGAGGAGGTTTGAAAGTAGTGTTGGCGAAGTCGCTTGGTGGAGGAACAGGATAGCTGTTGGATTGGAAAATGGTAAGGTTTACGTGTTCAAGCTGATAATACCTCCAATAACTTCCAAGAAGTAGCTTTTTATGCCTTCATCTTTTCAGTAGCTAATGCTTTATTTAACCGCTATTAGTTCTACGAAATCCTTTCTCAATATTAATAAGAGATGGATTTCAAGCACTTCCACAGTGACTATTGGAATTCAACTCTACGCTCTTGTTATTTGTCTTTGCTACGCTTGTGAATGATGCATCATTATTGATTATCGTTGCTCGTCAAAGCTGCTGAAATAGCTTTTGAATTATTGACATTAATGAAGGTTCTAAGGTGGTTGAAAAAGATAGGATTCATTAACGTTACGATAGTTAGATAGTTAATGAGGAGTAAAGCCAAGGCTAAGGACATAATGAACCACTATAGGTATTATAAGGAACGGTAACGCAAAGGACAAAACCCTCCAATCGAACACCATGAAAAGGAAACCCACGAAGCTAATCATGGAGAAAACTACTAATATAAAAATCCATATTGGTATGTTGTATAGCAGTAGAGGTACGCTGGCGTAAATTGTTGCTTTACCTAGCCAAGCTAGTTCAGTAAAATAGGCACCACTAAAGGGAAGGAGGATTGAGAAGAACAGCTGCCCTAGTATGTTATTCTTATCCTCTAGAAGACTGGTAGAGAGTGACAGCGAATAACTGAAGGCTAAGAGGGTTAGGAGAAATATCAAGTATTGTGTCAGACCTAATACACTTACCGGCCAATCGAGACCGCTTAATCTAAAGATCGCAGCCGAGATAAGGAATGTCAAGAGAACAATACTCGTTTGTCCGTTGAGATTGGAATTAGTACGTACAGCATTGTGCGTAGAACCTGTGGAGGAGAGAGCCAAGATCGGTAATATTATCGTTAGTAGAACTAGGGTAGCACGCTTCTTCATAGCATACCCCTCCGCATAACCTTTCTCTTTATGCTGTAATATGAGTTAATCATTTAAAATGCTATCTTTTAAAGGTCCTGAAGCGATGTCGTATTGCCATATGATACTATAAACAAAAACAACCCTTAGCTAGACAACAACTCTATCCTTACTGAGTCTCTTTAGAAAACATTTCTATAGTAGACTGTTTTTAACAAATCTACGGGTATAGAACTATGAAGAAGTACCTTCTCTTCCTAGCTCTCTTTCCGATAGCGCTTGCTGCGAATACAGCGGAGTTTGTCATACCTCCTTTTCCTCAGGGTGTGCTCACAGTTTTTGTTTCAATGAACATAGGCCCGGAAGTGATAACCTATAAAAATACCTTCCAACATCCTTTAACCACAAATTTAATTGTAATTGATTTAGGTAAGACACCAGTCGTCCCAGTAGGTCTCTCGGTAAGAGGCTACATCCACGTACAAGCGAGTATGAGTAGCGGCTATTGCTTTGAACCTTATGAGACCTACACCATCAAGTTGTACAGTATAGGTGAAAACGCAACAAAGCCTGTTACTTCTGTTAAGGGTACTCTTACCAGCATATGCGACTACTATTACACTTACGGTTTTTATGCAAACCCTCCATCGAGGTACAATTACTTCGGCTACCTGCCATTAACAACGTTCACCGCCACTACTGGTCTTACGTTTCGCAACTATATAACCATGACATTAGACTTAAAGGTCAGTATGACGTCCTTGCCTACGACTTCAATAGTGGTCCCTCTCCTGATAGGGCTATCGCTGCTACTTATGAGATTCAAGACACAAGGAAGAAAAATTGCTTAGGTCACTAGCTGGTATAGAATACTAACCGTAATTGTGGGAATCAGTAAAAAGATCAAGACGAAGCCTAGGAGCCTCGGTTGGAAAATCAATGCCAGTAAGATGAGCGGTATAAATCCGGCCAAGGCTGGTCCTATTATAATTACTCCAATTAGGTTGAGAGAAAAAGCTGTACCAAATACCGTGGATTGAGCAAGCATATAAATAGAGTAGAAGTAAGGACTCATTAACAAGAGGAATGATGGTAGCGCTGTATGAGAGGTCGAGGTCATAAATAGTGATGATGTATCTCCCTTTGCAAGAGATCCTAAGGCAACTGAAAAGGAAAAAGAGAATAAAAGGAGGAAAAAGAGAAATATTAAGTAATTTCCCATCCCCGTGACCATAATTGGCCAGTCCAAGCCACTTAACCTAAACGCCATTGCTGAGACAATGAAACCAAGGAGACTTACAAGCAACGTTTTCTTTCCAAAGGTTGAAAGAAGGAACTCCAAAATATGCATGTTAACGTCATCCGAAAAACCTTGTGCTATTACCGGTGTAACTATGATAATAAGCAGCAAAATCGCTACTAAGACCTTATTCATAGCTTTGCATCCCCATTACGATTTCTTCATACTACATGTAGTTAAAGTCATCTCTCCGAACACTATGGTAGAGACAAAACTTTTCTAGGATTATAGGATTGTAAAGGGCGGGCTAGAAAGGAAATGGGGAAGGTGATATTAACACTCTTGGTTACTCTTGGAACGTTACTAGCGATGCGATTAGCGTTGCTAGGAACTTTCAGCATAAATTCTATCAACGCAATAGCATTATCTGACGATGGTCGTTATATAGGCGTTGCTGCTGATGATGGTGCTTACGTACTCAACCTAGACGGTGATATAGTTGCGAAATACTATAGTTATAACACAATAAGCGATGTTTCCTATTGTTGCGGAAAGTTTAGTTTCGTTGCATATGATTACGTTTACGTATATGACCTCGTAAGCAAAAAATGGGAGAAGATAAAGATAGATCCAGACTATGGTAAGTACATAGTAGCAACCAACAATGGATTCGTAGTTGGAAAAGATGGAGTAGCGTTCTATAAATGGGATGGTACTCAAATGTGGAGTACCAACTACGACCTACTTTCCAAGCCTGTCATCTACGATAACTATATCTTAATACCAGAAGACTACAGTTACTATGATTATTATCTAAGAGTTGTTAAATTAAGTGATGGGGGAACCATTGCTTCCCCCCTTGACTTCGGGTATAGTTTTAAAATGGCTATCTGTGGGAACTATTTAGCGGTACTAGAATACTATAAGTTAATACTTTACAATATAACGGATGTTAAAAATCCAAGAGAGCTCTGGTATGACACTGGATTCTCCGATGCTTCTAGTGTTGCGTTTACCGATCATTGTGAATACGTCCTTGTGAGCGATGGGGACGATGTGTATTTCTACAATGTAACTAATGGAAAGAAGGTGTATAATATGACGATAAGCGGCCTCAAACGCGTAAGTTGGAAACAGTCAATAATGGTTGCAGATCTCGGCAATGAGCTTTCGATATATTATCCCCTACCTGAGATAGAATTAACCGATAAAACGCAAACGCTTACGTGGACTGCCATACAATCTAACACCCTATACAGTTTTACTGGCACATGCTTCGCCTACGGTATGGCGGCTACTATAATTGGTTTCGGTAATACAATAACGTTTAGTGGATACAAAACCATTATTGTGAGTAATGGGAATAGTTACACTTACTCGAGCATAACTACCATAACTCAAGGCGGTAGCGTGACAACAACCATTGACGTAGGAAAAGTAGTATTAGGGAAGACAATAACAAAGAATCTCACGGTAGTCCTTTCGTTCTCGCCAGCCACAGCACTAAACTTTGTACCGAAAATAGTCTGCACTAACGTAACCGCTACCTCGTATTCCGGTTCCTTATCCTCATTAAACACTGTAATCACAGAAACACTTACTATATCTTTCCCACATTACACCAGCTCTACCGTCACTTACTATGTGACGACGACTACGGAAATAGGAGGTGTAATCTTACCCACTACCGTGACAGCATCATCAGTAACGTATTTCAGTACAATATCAACAACTACGACAACTATTCTGATCACGAAACCAACTACCAGTTTCTCAATAATACAGACACTAGGTAATGGTATTATTTCAACAATACTACTTAGTGCCTATCCAGTCAATTTTATGATGATAAAGCCAATAATTATACTGTTAACCAACAACGCGGCCAAGTATACTGCCACGCTGTTGTTCACTGGAACATATCTAGCACAAACCATTAATGACGTAACCCCAACCACAAGCGTCGTGAACACAGTCCCCGTCCCCCTCATCTTGTCACTTATCGGATTCCTCCTAAGAAAGAGAAGTAGGGGGTGATGGAAGATGAGGAGGGATGTAATTTTACTTCTATTGTTACCAGTTACACACGCATACCTACTCTCAATATCGCCAATCACGGCCACAATTTCGTGGACCATATACACTGTGGGGGCGGAGGGTACATTTGCCTATGCTTACAAAGCTACTTGCTATCCGTACGGTCTAAAAGCTGACGTAGGTACCTCAGTTTTGGATATCGGATCAATTGCCTTCTTCGGTGACCGCTATTCACCGATACTTCAATTAACGGCAAGTGCTGACGTGAAAACCTTAAACAATGTAATGGAAAAAGTATGGTGCGATGATGCGACATTAAAAATCTACTATGTTACCACCACGGTAACTATACTCAACTATACAGGTGTACTGGAGGCTATAGTCACTTCGTACGTTACAGCCACCTACTTGTTACCCAAATTAACCACTACCCAAATAGGCGCAGGGGCATACATTCCTACAGTTGTGTACGTAACAACAACAGTTACGAAACCTATAATAAAGACAATAACCACTACATTAACGCAGTCCAATATAACTACTACACTTACCGGAACTGCCTTATATTCCAATACTACCTTTTCATACCTACTGCCGGCGGTGAGTGCGACTAAAATAATATTGAAGCAGATTCCAACCACAATAATCCTTTTGGACAACGTGGCTTTGCTGGGGATAAAGGTATTGGTCAGTAACCCTCTAACTACCACTAGTGTAGCCCTCACAACAACGAGTACAACTACTGTTCCGGTTCCATTGCTGCTTAGTTTAGCCTACGTAGCCTTCTTGAGAAAGAGAAAGAGAGGTTAAACTTATTATCACTCTATTAGCTTATCATTTCTCAATTTTATTAGCGGGAAAACTCCTTATCTCTTGAGGAGAGGGATGGGTTTGAAGGGGACGTTACTCTTGTTAATTGCTCTCGCGTTTGGTGCTTATGCCAACATCATAGTTAGTATAGACCCTGTCACAACAACTGCTACTTGGAACTACTACACTGTCACGGTGGCAAATAACACGACTAGTACGTTGGAAGTAGTAAGGACAGCAACATGTACTGCTATAGGCGCGCAGATGACGTTAATTGGTGAGAAGACGGCAGTAGTTAACATGGGAACTGTAAGAGCCGATGGTACAAGTTTGGTGCCAGAACCCCAATATTCCACGACCGTAACCTTGTCCTCGCTTAGTATGATCCAGAACTTCGTGCCTTATATATGGTGTGATGATGTGACGGTGACCACATATCTACTCAATACTACCACTTCAACCATATCGACTACTGGTCTCTATACGACCAAAGTTCTAAGCACTACAGTTGAGACTTACCTATACCCCAGTGTGACCTTAATTCAAGAAGGCCCCGATCTATACGTACCCTCAACTACCTTGGTGACGACATTAGTGACGCGAGCCATAACCTCTACAATTAGTACTTGGATAAGCGCTACGACGACTACCATACAAACTCTCTCTTTCGCTCTCGCTTCAACAGTATATAGTATGGCACTGCTGGCGGTAAAACCAACAAGCGCTATGATAACATCGCTTCCCACGAGTGTCGTAAACAACGACAACCTGGCTACCATGAACGTACCCGTATACCTCTCAAATACGCTACTTTCATCTTCAGGGAACGGCGGTATACCAACCGTAGCTCTATTAACGCTTATAGTACCCTTCTTGAGGAGACTAAGGTCCAATAGAGAAGGGACAGAGTAAGGTTCAGTAGTCCGTCAAGTTTTTTACACGTGACTTCAAAAACGAAAAACTTCTAGATGTACCTTCTTTCTTCGACTCAATCGTAATCTTAATAAACATTTAAATAAACATCTTTCTATCGATTCTCAAATTCTATGCTCTAATTTTAGATTTAAAGGATTAGTTTATTGAATCATGGAGACATAGCAATTGTAGCCTCTATGTCATTATATGGGGTTATTACATTCCTCGACTTCTCTCCCCTAAAGAGAATTAGTCGGATTAACCAGATATATAATGTAAACACATTCCGATAACATTCTAAAACCAACATCGAAGAGTTAGTTGAAGGAAAGACTGTAGCATTTGACCTCTTAGATTACAATTACCTTAAAACGACACTATGACAATGCTCTATTTTCGCTTTTATAGAATAATCACCACGGCCCTACTTCTGACGTTTAAATGATTCCCATTCATTAAAATTTCTCTACTAATAATAATTTAAATGCAGAAGTAGCAATTATCTTAGGTGTGAATTTGCGTTTCCAGATACTCTATTCCCCCACTTACTCCACCTTGGAAGTCGAGTTGGAACAAGGAGAAGAAGTAGAAGCGGAGCCTGGGGCAATGATGATGATAGAGGGAGATGTGGAAGTGAAACTGAAGAGCAGAGGCATATTGAGAAAGTTAGCGGCCAGAGAGTCAATTTTCACAGTAAAGTATATAGCCAAGGAAAAAAGTAAGGTATGGTTCGTATCACCATTTCCGGGCGATATAGCATATGTTCCTCTAGAGGGAAAAGGACTTATCATTTCCGATAAATCCTATTTGGCTCATCACGGCGATCTAAAGCAAAAGGTCGTGTGGAGAGGATTGAAGGGCGTGTTTGGAGGAAGCGGTCTAATGTGGCTTAAGGTCGAAGGGAATGGAGGAGTTTGGTTAAGCTCCTATGGAGCAATTATGGAGAAAGAGGTGAAGGATGAGAAGTTAATAATAGATAACGTTCACTTGTTAGCAATGGAAGACACGTTGGACTATAAAGTTAGAAAATTTGGAGGTATTGGGACGGCCCTCTTTGGAGGCGAAGGATTAGTGTTAGAGGTAAGAGGTCATGGTAAGATATACCTACAGACGAGAAACCAAAGATCTCTACTTGAGTCGTTAGGCATACCGAAGGTTCGATAAGAGAAGAAGTCCTTGGAAAGAGGGTATATCTTTACTTAAATTGTAAAGGTTCTCTTTATTAGAAGGTCATAGTCAGCGACGGCAGTGCGAAGTTGAGGAGGCTAGTCCTTCTCTCATTGTTTATCCTTCCCTTGCTCTTCTCCTAAGGCCTCAACTACCAAGGATTGTTAATGATCTTCACTTATGGGCTACCCAAAGGATCAACGAGCTCGATGACATCTTGATGCGGTTCCTTAACGCTCTCCCCAGAACCTCTCTAATTGAGACCACTTTCCTTACTGTTTCATGAAAAGGCAACGATGGTAGACATAATAAGCTACGGTTTTAGAATAAGATTGTTAATCTTAGACTTAGAAGATCTAGGAAAGTCTATATGCGAGAGCATACAAGAGGGCTTCAGTCGAGCCAAGGTGGAGGTACCAAGGAGCGCTTCAAATGCTGTTCCAAGTGAGGGGGATTATCGACAAAGGCTGGAACGCTTTCATCAATGATCTGAGGAACGCTGCCATTTGCGGGCCGAGTCCGAGCTACCAAATAATATCTAATTCAAACTTCATAATACATAGAGTCGGCGAGAACTACGTTAGCTACCAATATGGACCAAACACCTACCAGAAGGCCATTGTAAGCTTACTCGAGCTTTTATCTCAACTAATGCCGAATGCTCGAGATCTGCTTCACCTTGTAAAAGTCAAATAGTTTTGAATATTGTTCTTTCTATAAGCAATCTACTTCATATTGGTGGTTAAGATGGCAAGCAATATAGTTAAGAAGCTAGAGTGTTATCGGAAAATTACTCATGTTGGCTACTTACTCGTTGATATTCTCGGTGCTATCGATAATAGCCATAGACTTTCCTTCACTAGTAATAGCAATAGAGATTTACATGAGTCCTTACATCTTTAATCCCTTCGTTCCATGATTTAAGATGTTCGCACAAATCGCCCTCTGGGCGTTGTTATCGTTTGTTCTCGCTTACATACTTGGAATAGAGATTAAACAGACGTGTCAGTCAGCAAAGGATCTTGATGTCGTGTACTGGTGTTTTGGAGCACGGCTTTACAAAGGATACAACGAAGCGCGAGACCTCGGGAAGTCATGCAAAGAAAGACGTAGAAGAGTAGTATTGATTCATTATTTGGGGAAGCCACAAGGTGCTGATCTTGATACCTTAAACGTGCTTTGGCTAACGATTTAGTGATAAAAATTATGCAATTACCCTTCTGACATTTTCTCCTTTCTTTATCACCATCATGATTTCTTTGTTGTTCATTGTTTGTTCATTGTTCTTACTTCAAATAACTTCTACAATGAACCATTTCTCTATCCACAACTATATTTCATTTACGCTCTTTACGTTAGCTAGGAGATGTGAAGGATTTTTGCTTTCTATTCACTATTGTAACTCTCCGTGACTATTACTATCCCTCAGAGTTCGAGGACTTCGTAAAGACTTTCTATTCACTCTTGTAACTCTCCCTCCTAATATTTGACAAAAGCTTGACACTGATCAGCGTTCAACTTTCTATTCACTATTGTAACTTCTCAAGTGGGGCAAGTACTCGGGCCTTCCGTTGGATAGAATTGCCTTTCTATTCACTATTGTAACTTCTCATTTCCTGAAAAGTGCATGTGCGACATCCTAATGTACGCTTTCTATTCACTATTGTAACTTCTCTCACACCCGACAGCTTCGAGAGGTGGCAGTTAGCCGATAGGACTTTCTATTCACTATTGTAACTTCTCGAGGTGGAAGGGATGAAGGAAGGGAAGAGAATTGAAAAGTATGTAATAACTTTCTATTCACTATTGTAACTTCTCATCAACGATCCTAGGTTCATTGATTGTAAGATCCTCTCCTATCTTTCTATTCACTATTGTAACTTCTCTTTATCCTCGGCGATCGCTATCCCGGCCGAGGGAAGATAATACATCTTTCTATTCACTATTGTAACTCTTCTAATAGCCGGATTTCTCATTGGAGGAATAGTCGGTGCTCTGCTAGCTTTCTATTCACTATTGTGACTCTTCCCAGCCCCTCCTATTTAACTAGCCCTTCCTTTCACTAATAAGCCATTCCTTTCCCACTGCCTTGATTTGGTTACTTTATTAACTTTGAATACTTAAGCTTTCATGAGAACAGTTTTGCTCTACTTTAATCAATTAGAATTACCTAACTGAAACTAATGGTCAAACAAAAGAGTTCATTATCATCGGCGTTCCCATGTATGTGCTAATGGAAAGAATTGCTTGGTCTTCAAATGAATTGAAGAATTCATATTCAAAGGCGAATAGTGCTCAAGGTAAAGGGAAGAAAGGAGACCATAAATGTTCTGAAGTGTGCTCATGGAGAAGTGTAAATAATAAGGAACGAGAGTAGTGATGGGGATTTATGGAAGTGATTGACTTGGAAGGAAATAGAGAAGAGACTTCAGATTCGATGCTAGAAAGCTAAAGGATTCGGAAAGTCGAGAAGAAACAAAATGGGAGCGCAAGGATTACTTCAACTTGAGCTCGAACTCGCAGTAAGGATCTCCCTTAGCTAGACATTTGACTTCCTTCCCATCTACCTTCCTCCCCCAAGCCTCCTCCAACCATCCAGCGATGAAGCCAACTACGGGAGCATCTACCGGTTTCTTTCTCCTCTCTTCCGAAAGCTTGGCACCCAACAAGGTTCCCCAAGCCCTTATCACTATCTTCTTCTCATTTCTCTCAACTATTTCCATTCTATCAGCGTATCCACTCTTCTCGATTGTGTATATCAAGGCTTCCAGAGCGTGCTCCGGCGTTATGAGGCCTCTTTCTATGACATTCTTTACCATACTCTTTCCCGCCTTCTTGGCGACGTTGTAAAGTAGACCTCCGGCGAACATCATGACTTTCTCGAAGCCCTTGTAGAGGTCCGCGATAACGTCCTTAGCTATGAGGATGCTTTCATTCTCTATGGCTTCCTGGAGTTTTGAAAGTTCGTCCTCGCTAAGAGATGAGGTCACAAACTCACCGTGTCTCCTTCAAGGAGGATATCTAAATTTTCAATTCTTAAATGAAAAATAAAAGGAATACCAAGAAGACTATGTACTAATAGCTCAGAGGAACACCCTCACACGGTGAAGAGCCTTCCGTCAGCTTAAGGCCGTGTTAATAGTCGGTGACGGAATGGGAGATAGACCCGTCCCTTCCCTAGGCTTTAAGACGCCCCTCCAAGTTGCTTCTACGCCGAACTTGGATGAGATGGCGAGAAGGGGACAAGCTGGCCTAATCAACATCATCGCTCCCGGCATACCTCCCGGAAGCGACACTGCCCACATCTCACTCTTCGGCTTGAATCCCTACGAGTGGTACGAGGGGAGGGGCCCCTTCGAGGCCATGGGCGTGGGAGCGGAGCTCGAGAAAGGCGACGTCGCCCTTAGAGGAAACTTCGCTACTGTGGAGGAGAGAAACGGAAAGCTCATCGTCGTTGACAGGAGGGCGGGAAGAAAGGTTCCAGAAGCGGAGGAGCTGGTAAAGACCTTAAATGAAAAACTCGGGAAGGTGGAGGACGTAGAGGTCAGGTTTTATCATGCAACAGAGCACCGATTGGCCGTAGTTCTCCACGGTCCTGACCTAGATGACAAAGTCACCGATACTGATCCCCATGAAGTTGGAAAGCCAGTAGCCGAATCTAAGCCCTTAGATCCCAACGATCCCAAAGCGGTTAAGACCGCCAAGATACTCAATGAAATAACCTTGAGGAGCTATCAAGTTCTCAAGGATCATCCAGCTAACAAGGAGAGGGTCAAGAAGGGACTTCCCCCGGCAAACATAGTGCTCTTGAGAGGGGCTGGGATGCTCAGGAAGCCCTTGCCTAAGCTACAAGAGAGGTATGGGATAAGGGCAGCGGCAGTAGGAGCTACAGCTTTAGTTCTAGGAGTTGCCAAGGCCGTTGGAATGGACGTTTACATACCGAAAGGCGCTACCGGCGGAATAGATACCGACTACAAAGCCAAGGCGAGGAAGGCCGTGGAGTTGCTAAAGGACTACGACTTCGTCTTCGTTCATTTGAAGGGAACGGATGCCGCTTCTCACGATGGCTTGGTCGAAGCCAAGGTGAAGATGGTGGAGGCTCTGGACTACATCGCTGGCTACTTGTTAGATTACTACGACGGAGAGGCAGTCTTCGTCGTAACTCCTGACCACGCTACTCCTCTCACCGTTAAGGAACACACGGGAGATCCCGTTCCAGCACTGATCTACGGACCTACCATGATTCCCGACGACGTAAAGGAGTACAATGAAGTCTCAGTGAGGGGAGGAGCGCTACAAGGAATTACCGGAAGGGACCTCTTCCACTTGCTATTGAACTATGCTAATAGGATGAAGAAGTTCGGAGCTTAGTCCCATCTTTTAACAATAACTAATTCAAAATATCATAGGGAGACCTTGAAACTCCATCGGAAGCTAAAGGAAAGGGCCGAGAAGTTCTTGGTGGAGGCGGAAGAAGATCTAAGTAGAGGATGGGAAGATATAGCATCATTTCACTCGGAACAAGCGTTGCAGCTCTACCTGAAGTCACTGTTGAGTAGGTTTTACAGCGAACCTCCTCGAGGACATGAAGTAAGAAAGCTCTTCGGCGAACTAATCAAGGTGCTTAGGTCTATAGAAAGGAATGACTTAGCGAAGGAAGTAGAGGACTTTGTTAGAGAGAACAGAGAGGGTTTAGTCGTTCTCGAAGAAGCTTACTTTGCATCGAGGTATTGGGACGTAGATATAGATGGAAGAAAGGCCTTAGAGATCGCGAAAAAGGGAATAGAGTTGCTTAAGAGGATAGAGGTGGAACTGTGGAGCACTCCTTGAAGCTGATCGCCGAGGAGTATAAGGAGCTGATGCAGTGGAAGGAATACTTACCCGCGGTGGTGAAAGCGATCAAAGAGGTTTTGCCCAATTCGAGGGTCTATTTGGTTGGCAGCATAGCTAGGGGTGATTATGACATCACCTCTGACGTAGACGTATTGGTGGTAATTGAAAATGAACCGAGCTTTGAGGAAAGGGTTAAGATAAAGACTAAGATTTGGGAGAAAATGGACGAGTTGGGAGTTCCTTGGACCTTACCGGTAGAGGTTCACTTGGTAGGACCAGAGAGAGCTAGGGCATACTTCAAAGAAAGAGTCGTGAGACTGTCTTAGCTAGTGGGAGCTGAGAATGCAATTGAAGACAACTGTTCTCTGATCATTTACATTTACCACATTTCTTCATGTGTCTTGAAGACACTCCTTTTGCTATATTTTCTAGAAGTCGTTCACAAGAAGTTTTTATCTTCCTTTCTAATGTGTTGATATCAGAAAACAACCGCACGTAGCCCTCTGTGCTCTTCTCATCAAGGATGTAAACTGGAATTACACGCTGACATATTTTTGATCCTTTTACACACTTGTATACATAAAAGCTAACGTGAATCCTTTCTGGAGGCTTCCCTTGAGGTAAGGTTAAGTGCAATTCTACCCCGTCTGCGCCGTATTTCCTCGCTAACTGAATCAATGAGGGCATTAGGTTTTCTTCAGTTCTATAAATTAATAGATTTGTGCCATCGCGAGTCGTTATTATTTCATCAGGAACGCCGAAGATGAATTTCCCGAGAGCGGTTTTCAAAAAATTTGAAACAAATTCGAAATTATATTGGTTGTCTTTAGACATGTTAGGTCCACCACGTTATATCAGCTTCACTTGTTTCACAGCCTTCCCTACCGCGCTCTCTAGTGCGTCTTCTATTTCCTTTAAATTGGTAGAGGTTACACGAGTTACGAACGTAGCACCGAAGAAGCCGGGCTTCCTGATGATCCAATCATCAGCCTTTTTGTCATATACTAGCTCATAATCCTCGATTTTGCCGTCTGCCCAACGAACCTTTATTTTGTATTTGGTCTTCACGGCATTGCACCTTCTTCGCGCTTAATTCTATGAGAACAACTAATTGTTTTTCTCTAAATTTCAGATATTTCTCTACTTTAAGTGGATAGAGAATAAAATTGATTTTGTTTTATTGATTTAAAATTTGAAAGTTTGATTTTTAAAGTAGTTTCAAAGACAAAGATAATGAATGATTTTAAAACACACTCTGATATAGATATATAGGAAGCCCCTTTTTATAAAGGATTATCTATCTGTATGACAATAGTTGCTACTGTTCAAATAAAAACAGAGGATGATTACGAATTCCGAGAATGAAAATGAATGGACAGAGCGTTAAATTCATCATTACTATCTATCTATTAAAAGAGATAGACTCTCCCTCTTGCAAAACGTTTGGTGAAGTAAGTGTTTCCAATGCTACACATAAGGAAGCTGTAGAGGAGTTCAGCCGCTAGGTGTGCTTAAGTCAGGAAAGATGCTATGGGTAAAGGTAGTATTAAAGACATTTGATACTCGTGTCCTCACAGCTCACTAAAATAGAACTATATCTGTTATGTGGATTGGTGCATGACCTACTCAAGATAAACTCTAAATACATTCAATACGTCCCGATACAAACTAGGAAAACTAGAATTTGATGAAGACATAATTACTTATATGGGGCTAAAGTTGTCGAAGTCAATCAAAGTTATGAAACTAATTATGAATTCGAGATAGTCGAACAGAAGACGTTTAGAGGGTTCCGAGAGGAAAGCGATAAATTCAAGCCCTCTATAAAGGAAAATATAGTTGAAACTCTCACGAAGGAAAGGAGGTAGTAACTGAGAGTATGTTGATGAATATAGCCGTTAATATGAGTGTTTTCGCCGATTATTTTATACCCATATGAAATAAATCCCAAAAGGACATGAAGTAGCGAGAGACATTCCCAATAAGCTATCGGACTTGGACTCATTAGTCTATGAACTATTCTTGTTTAGAGTAGAACTTCGAGCGATATTGATCAAGAAGATCAGACCAAGGATGTCTTGAAGTTATTAGAGGTTACATTAAATTATGTAAAACATAATAGGAGAGAAGCTATTACACGAAGAGCGTCAAGGGTAGCTCTACTTACTGGTTGCGGAACTATAGACGTTTACTGTATAGCAACAGCCGAACGTATCAATGGAATCTTAATAGTTAACGATAAGATTATAAAAATACCTTACGGGTTGCTGTAGAGGCTTAATATTTACTTGATGGAATGTATTATAAAGCACTAATGAAGAGAATAATACACTTAACATAATGTGGATGTGGAAGCTCAGTGCCCTAATACTAACTAAATGAGGATCTATTTGAGGATCAAGGAAATTTGTTTGCTTGCTTCAAGGTAAAGAGAACTAAAGTTCGTTTTAAAGTCTATTATTTGCTTGGACCGAAGGAAAAAATGGATGGGGAGAATCGGGGAAGTTCATGAGGAACTAAACTGCCTTTTAATTATCTTGTCTTCTTGCATGTAATCTTAGTCCCATTAGTTCCTCACTTCCAAGTTCATCGACGTTGAAGCTGGGGGTCTTAGTGAAGAGTAGTTACGAAAGCAAACGGGTATGTACAATGCTGTTTTGAAGTTTTGTACACAAGCTTGATAGCTACTTGGGAGTGAAGCCTTATTCAAGGCAATTGTTTTGCTCTACTTTGATCTTGAGTATTTATTGAGATAGGTTAAAGTTGAACAACTTGTAAATTACGTTTGCTTTAACTATGTAGTTCGAATGTGATGAAGAAGTTTCTAAGAAGTTCGTTGAGTTGTTGATTAAGTTCAAGAGGAATAGTGAAATGAAAACGAGTTGACGAGGTGTGGGAGTAAGTGGGGCTCTGAAGAAATAGCTTCGTTCAACTCTGCTTTCTGATTATCCTAAGGGAGCTAGGGAGCATTGGCGGGCGGGGATGATGAGGACCCCCGTTGGAGATAGGTGATCGGCGGTTGACTCTCTGATCCCGACCCGCCCGCCTTCGTGGAGAAAAAGCGGTTTTGGGATTAATTAACGCAGGTTCTACCTTATCACAGTCGTGGTTACCACTAGAGTCTTTGTTACGTAGATAACCTTAGTGGTCGTTACAACTACAGTCTTAGTGAGAGTGATAGAAGATGCTGTGAAAGGTAATACAAACGCAAAAGGTTCGATTGGAGCGTATTTGCGGACGCGAATCCAATCTATTAGTAATCCTCCTCTTCTGAATTCAGAGAAACCTATTCGGAAAGGAGCTTGTATGATATGATCGATATCTATCATGAACTCTTGTTTGAAGCCGGATAACGATGATTTTCTAAGGATCAACAGTCTATTCTTTTGAATTGTGATACTATAATATACTCTTTCGAAGGGTTTCCACTGTACCCTGTAGTCGGCCAGCCACTCATTTTTATTACCATGTTTGATGAAAATATCTGGATCGAAGCCATATGGTCAGGTTTCATGTTGTATGCCTAAGTGATAAGGTAATAAAGGATCTCTAACTAGAAGTATTGTACCACCAACATTAGCTTTTCGACTAGTAACATCCATTTCGATAATGTTATTTGGATATATGTAATAGACACTGTAGATGTAGTTATTACCACCGAAGGGAACCGATTCTACTTGCGGTTCGAGTAAGAATGAGTTGCCTAGCTTATATACTTGAGCATATATAGTTCTGGCCCATTTGCTTTCATCCAAATACCCTTCATTAAAATCATCATAGAAATCAAACACCTTATCCCCTTTCACCGCCCCATTTACCCCAACCTCAATGACAAGCTTTGTGTCCCCATTTGCTGGAATGCTCGGAATCTTCACCCAAATGTACTCATCTCCTTGAGCTGGATCCGTGGTACATTCCCCAGTCAGCGTCTCGTAGCAGAAGGGAACGAGATTTCCGCTCGTGTCCTTAATAGTTATCGCTTGTCCTTGAAGGCTTGAAGGAAGTTTCGCTCTAACTTGGAAGTCCGTTAGAGCTTGTGAGTTTGGGTTGTGTACGATCATTAGGTAGCTCTGAGCAAACGCCAATGAAACCAGTAGCAAGGATAGGGCTATTGCCTTCACCCTTACACCGTGCTATAATATAGAGCTAGAGCTTAAGGAGTTTCATGAAGGGATTTCAGAAACGGAACCCGAAGGCTTCCTTATGTCCTTGAGCACTCAAAGCACTACACGAGACCTCAAGAACTCCAACCAACTCGGGTAAACGATATCGACCTTCCTCAGTAAGTTATCGTAGTGCAAGTGAGAGACCTTCAGCTCTCCCGTTCTCCCTTGAACGAACTGCATTAGGACTTCCGGATGCTCCCCCAACTCCATGCTCTTTTTCGCAAACGCTTCCTTCATGTACTGCTCTGAGAACTTTCGTAATTTCGAAGGTTCGAGGATTCCGAGTTCTTTTGCCTTCTTCGGCACTCCGAACCTAGAGATCTTAACCGGAGCCATCTCGTTCAAAGCCTCAAATGTCTCCTTGCTCATGAACGACCACAGAGCGCTCTTCTTACCCCTCTTGATTCCAAGCCAGCGGCGACAATGCACCTCAAAGCACTTACACCTCTCCTCGATCTTGTCTAAGGCTCAACAAACACCTTCTCGTTTGGGTTCCAACTCTCTAGCGATTCCAATGTATGGGCTAGCCTGATCCCGCTCTCCAAGAGCAGTCGGTAAAGCCAGTAGAATCGTTCGTTTTCTCGCTTGAGCGTCTCTAAGGCCTTGGAAACCTCTTCGAAACTTATCTCGTGAATCTTCACGTTTGTCTTGTACCTCCTCGTTGGAACCTTCTTCAGAGCCCACTCCACGAACTCGCTATCTATTTTCCTCTCAAGCTGTAGCCACCTAACGTAGTGCCTAAAGGTAACTCGAGCCCAGTCGGGGAAGCTAGCTGCTTCTTCCACGAACTCCTCGTTAAGCACCTTGCCTTCAAAGAAGCGCTTGAAGTAGCTCCTGTACTTGTTCACTTGTTCCTCGCTTATGCCTTTTCGTTCTTTGAGATAGGCCTCGAATTCTTCATTCCACTTGAGCAACAAAACGGGCTTGGGCTTTAGCTCAATGACCTCATTGCCTAAAGCTCTTGAAACCCATTCAAGTAAGAGCTTCCTGAGGATGGGATCTCCGAGAGCTACACTTAGGATCGCTAGCAAGGGAGTGAAGCTTAGGCTTACCTTCACGATCGAGTAAACCATAGGTCTTGAGGACCTCTTTACCCACGGAAGCGAAGGCTATGTCTATCGGAAGCAACGTTAGGACCTTTGCCATGATTTCCTCGCTTGGGATTACCTCACCCTTAGAGTAGCGATAGATCGTGCTTTTGCTCTTACCTAGAGCCTTCGCTAGCTCTTCCGCTGTAAAGCGTTCGAGAGCCGAACGGATTAGCCCTACTCGAGCCCAAGCATCAAGATCTCTAACCAACTTTAGTTGCATGGAGTTGATATGCTCCGTGCGACTAATGGAGAGTTCGAGATGAGAACCTTGAAGACTTCCTGAACCCAAACATCTCGAATTAGCTTTAGTAGGATCGCAGAACCGGTTGATGTCGCAGGTATTCAAGGTTAGGAATGTGGTGCCGCCGCCGGGATTTGAACCCGGGTCACGGGCTTGAGAGGCCCGCATACTTGGCCGGACTATACTACGGCGGCCCCTCCCGGGGCAACGACCCCTAACTTTCTTTAAAAACTTTTGCTTAAGGTAATATATTCAATACCTTTAATCAACAAGCCTAAGAATATGTAAAGAAAGCTTTACAATCTATAAAGCATTCTTTACACTTGGGAGAGCCTTGATAGAGGCTCGAGATCTTTGGAAGTCCTTCGGAAGGAAGGAAGTGTTAAAGGAAGTAACCTTGAGCGTGGGGAAGGAAGTTCACGCCCTAGTGGGCCCTAACGGGTCGGGTAAGAGCACCCTCATTAAGTGCATTTTAGGCTTGCTCAAGCCGAACAGAGGAGAGGTGAAGCTGTTCAACGAAAGACCGGAGGTTGGGAGGAAGAGGGTAGGTTATGTTGGAGAGAAGCTGGGACTAAGGGAATCCTCCGCCTTGCTCGTTGAGCTTGAGGTCTACTGTGAGCTGAAGGGTTGTAATTGGGACGAAGTGAAGGAGGTGGTCGACGCTTGGGGTCTGAGGCCCTACCTTAAGGAAAGGGTTCGCGACTTGTCGACGGGAACTAAGCAGAGGGCCGCCATAGCCAGGTCCCTCTTGGGAAAGCCGGAGGCATTGATATGGGACGAGGCCCTTAACGGCTTGGACCCTGAGTGGAGGAGCTACGCTCTAGACTTTATGAAGGAGTTCTCCAAAAGGGGACCGGTGCTCTACTCCTCCCACGTCTTAGAGGAGCTGGAGGAAGTAGCGGACAAGGTAACGATGATCGAGAACGGGAAGGTAATACTAAGCGGTCCTTTATGGGAACTCCTCTACGGAGATCCCGTCGAGCTCTTCGTGCTAAGTCCTAAAGGTAGGATAAGGGAGGTCATAAGAAAGGACGAGATTATTGATAGATTAACTAGAATAAACGATTTCTCAATAATAAGGATAGGAAAGAGCTTGAGAAAGGTGTATGAGGAGGTGAGAGCATGAAAAGCTGGGCTTTCAAGGACTGCATCTTAGCTAACTGGAAAAGCTTAATGATGGCATTTCTACTAACGTATGTGATGTACAGCAACGCGTCGAGGATTCCAGTAGGAAGGGAACTAATAGGTGCCTTGAGCGGCTTAACCTTTGCTGCCCTACTCAGCTATGGTCTACTTAACGCCAGGTCGAGCGGAGTTCTCCAGTACTTCTCCGTAGGGCTCGGGAGCTTCAGAAGGGTAATTGCCGAGCTCTTGTTGGCCTACTCGAGCGTAGCCGCGATCTCCTCGTTCTTCATGACAAGGTCGCTAGAAGCTGCTCTGAGCGCCCTCTTCGCTATGCCGGCATTCGCTATTTCCATACTACTCTTACCCGAGTGGCTGGGGAGGATAACACCGATAGCGCTGATACTCGGAATAGAATATATTATGAAGGAATTAAGCATGATCAACTTAATGACAGCGGAGCTGTGTACAAGCGCTATCGCTATACTCCTTACCCTCCTCCCTCAAGCGGAGGAGTTCGCTAACAAGTGAGAGGGGTGGAGATAGCGAAGGAATATGTCATTTTAATAATTTCTATCACAATGCTGTTACTAGTGGTAGGAGCGCTCCTTCCAAAGCTCTTGCTTCCCTCTATACTACTTGCGATGATAGTTATGAGGAAGATGAGAAAGAAATACATAGTAGTAGATGAAAGGGATGAGTTCGTAATCATGAAATCTTGCAGACCCACCCTCCTGCTAGCTACCTTCTTCCTCGTACTCCTCAGCGTTTACCCAGAGCTAAGCAAGTACTCCCAGCTCTTCCTAGTAGCTGTCTTCGGGCTTTACTACCTCTCTATGGTATACTATTATAAGAGATTTGGGTGAAGGTCTTGAAGTGCGTCCAAGTGAGGCTGAGGGAGTGGAGGGCTAGGTACAGGGTAAGCCAGGAGTCGTTGGCGAGGGCCGTCGGAGTCACGAGACAGACGATAATAGCGATCGAAAAGGGAAGGTATCTACCCTCCTTAGAACTAGCTCTTAAAATAGCTAAATTCTTCAACGCTAAAGTTGAGGATATTTTTGTGCTTAAGGAGGAGTGCTATCCTAAGGAGACTGCTTTGTGATAGTTCAGAATAATGTCAGCTAATGCGATCTATACTTCTACGTACGTCTTATAATTTGGGTTAATAAATCAATCGACGCTTACCGTAAAAGTGAATCGATAAACCCTCCAGTCTAGCACTAAAAAATGTAGGAGTGCCTAACACATATGGGGTGAGAATATGCCATTCGGGTCTTTTGGGATGTTAAGCGCAGAAGTCGGGATGAACGTAGTAGTGGGAAGCGCCCTAGGAGCACTAGGTCTACTTGCTCTACTAGTGAGTATGGGGAAGGAGGAAATTGAGGAAGCTGTCGAAAAGGAGGAAGAAGAGGCGGCTAGCTAAAGGGGATGGCCCAGCGGCATGAGGTAGCCGACCTCTTCTTCTATGCCGAGGATCCTCTTGACCTCCTCGTCGGCGAACGCCCCAACGGCCACCGTTCCTAGACCCATAGCAGCCGCTTGGAGGTACACGTTCTCGGAGACGTGGCCGAACTCCATCCAGACGTACCTTATTCCCCTGTTACCATAAACCGAAGTGGTTACAGTGAAGTCAGCGGCTATGACTAATACAGCGGGAGCGTCGAGGATCCATTCTTGTTCCAAGGAAGCCTCGTACAGCTCCTCCCTCGGATCACCTCTTTTTATTAAGCAAAGCTCGTGTCTGTGAGGCTTGTACTTGTATATTCCCGGTTCTAAGGGCCCCTCTCCTAAAACCAAGTATATCCTTATCGGATAGAGGGCTCCCGCGCTCGGTGCGGTGTGTCTTCCTTCCATTGGATCAGATATACCGTAAGCGGCCCAGAGGATCTGAGAGATCTCTTCTATTGATAAAGGCCTTGCAGAGTACTTCCTTATCGATCTTCTTCTCATTACGGCTTCCTCGAGGGACACCTTCCCCCTTAGGACAGGGGGAGGAAGGGCGACGCATCTCATTTCAGTATCACCATACGAAGAAGTTGCTTAATTATAGGGGGCCTACGTCGGGCCACCCTTGCCTTTGGCCTGTGCCGGCCAAGGGAGTTAGTCCCTCCGGTCCCTTGGTTAGCAGTATGGCCAAGTTCAGGGCATGTTCCCTAGCCCTCATTATAGCTACCTCCTTCAGCTTCTCCCCGCTCGCTTCATCTTCATGTACGGTGACGTCTATCACATGCTTGCCATACTGTATCTGCAACATCTGGAGGGCTATTGACATGGCTAGGTAGGAGTACTTATCGGTCTGGGTGGGACCCACCCATCCAAAGGTTATGGCCGCATCGCAACCCTCGTCGAAGAGCCTCTTTACAGCAACAGCTATGTCCTTTATTCCCGGAACTGTATACCTCTTGATCTTTATAGCGGGAACCTTCCTCTTGAGGACCTTTATTGCCTCCTCAGCCATGTTTACCCTGGCGAAGGTCGTGTCCACTACTGCCACGCATGGCATTACTTCTCCCTCCTCTTCAACCCATCCAATCCCTTATTGCTCATGAATGCTAAGGCTAAGGCTAGGGCATCGAAGCCGAAGAGTATCGGTATGAGCGTTGCCCAAGCCAGCGGCCTTATCATTCCTATGAACGTCATGAAAATATATGTTAGGATGCTCTTCCTTCCGGGTATGTAGATCATGTGAAGGTAGGGGAGTAATGGGAGGGCGAAGTAGAAGAGTGTAGGGAAGACGAACATTACGTAGAAGGTTAATGCTAGTGAAAGGCCGGAGGCTACGAAGCTAAAGCCCATTGCATATAGCAAATAGATGAAGAAGAGATAGTTTTGGGGAGATACTATCTTATTGAAGAAGTAGTATGGAACTAAGAACGCAATGCTCCAAGCGGCATATTCCTTAAAGTCGAACCTTTCCTTCTTCCTTAAGAACAAGATGAAAACTAATAGGAATCCTGCCAATTCCAATAACGTTCCGATGTTCCCCACAATTTTTACCATAGTTAAGGGTTCGTTTATGACTATTGGGAAGTAGTTAGCGGCAGCTATCTCTCTGTGGCTCTGGTAATACAGAGTAATGAATAAGAACTTCTTTATGCCGAGCGCGAGGATGGTTACTATGGCTGGAGTTAAGAATACTGCGAATCCCAAAGCGGCGACCAGAAGCTTCTTCTTGTCAACGGTCTTTACCAAGGGTAAGAGAGTGAAGAGAGGGTAAACCTTGGTGCTCACTATAGCAGCCAATCCTCCTCCCAAGAAGTATTCCAAGTAGTTACCCTTCTTCTTGAATACTATGTAAAGTATTATGGTAAAGAGTGCTAATAACATGGGCTCAAACATCTTCCAATAGTAGGAGACTAGCGCTGTGAATGGGGAATAAAGAAATAAAAGGGTTCTCTCCTTTCCTATTACTTTTGAGCTAACGAAGTAGGTTATTATGTTAAATAGCATATACCAGAGGCCTAGCACGAAGTAGTACAAGAGGTAAGAGACTCGGAACCTCCATATGTCGTAACTTCCTAAGAGGAAGGAGTCGAAGGAGCTGACGGAGAGAAACCCGTGAGGAAAGGACGACCTCGGAAGTAGTGAAAGGGGGCTCAAGAGTATGGCTATCCAAGGCGTTATGTAGGTGTAGCCGGGGAACAAGGGATAGTGGCTGGGGATCTTCAGCTTTACCATTATTTGCATGTGCCTCGTCCAAGAGTAGAGCTCTACTGGGTTGAATGCCTTCATCGCGAACATGTAGCTCATTACCGCATCCCAGTGAAGGGCTGTAACTGATCCTAGCAAGACGAGGGTGATGCTAAACGCTAGAAACCCCTTGAAGTTGTCTAAATTAGGTTTGATTACCTTATACCACATCACTATAGCTATCAATGGCATCAAAACTATTATTAGGAAGCTGAGGATACCATTTAGTATCCAGCCCAAGATGGATACGTAGAAAGGAGAAGGGTAGGGGCCTCTCTCGCCGTACTCAGTGGTAGCCAAGAACTTACCCTCAAGTTTCGACACCTTCATTATGCACGTCCTGTTACTCTTAATATAGAGTAAGGCCTCCTCGGGATAAGGAACCTTGTAGTGAGTAACGCTGCACTTCTCGAAATCCAGAGTGACGTTGTAGTAATAGCTAATGTAGGGTAGGTGAGCCCCTATCTTCACTCTGTGAGGGCTCAATATCTTTACGTTTGTGATTTCATAAATGGTGACCAGAGAGAGTATTCGAAGGTCACCATGGAATATGACGCTCCCGTCCCTAGGGGAGACCAGCTTCGTGAGGATAACCTTTCCGTTATAGGTATAGGTGTCCACTATCGTGTTACCGCTTAAGGCCACGGTGCTGTTGCAAGCCGTTAGGGAAACGTTGGAAGCTACCGTATCGACGTCGTTCACTCCGAGGAGCCAGTAACGAACCAATGGGATGCTCACGTCCTCTGAGGCGATGAGAGGTTTAGCGGAGGCATCTCTTATTGAGTAATAGAAGACTAGACGGGTGCTCAGGGGAGGGCTCACGTTTCCTACGGTCTCAAATGCGGTCTTTACATTACCTCCTACCTCTATGTACATCTTATGACTGGCGTTGTATGCTATAATTGCTATCGTAACCACGACTGCGAAGAACACCGCCATGCCGTAGGTCAGTTTCGCTAGCTCCTTAGGATCGCTGAGCCTCTCCCTGAGACTCAATTAATGCCCCGAGCTCACACAAGCGGTTACTAAATAAGGAGGCCTTCAACTGACTGGTTCCCACACTATTCCTAGTTCTGTAGCATACCTTCTAGCTTCCATTACCTCTCCCCAGCTGACCCTTCTCGCCACGTCGGGCCACCTTTCCGGGTATCTCTTTACCAAGTACTCGGGTCTGTACTGCTCCATAATGTTTACCAATACCTTATCCTTTATGTTGTTAGCTATCCACTCCAAGATAGGGAAGGTATCGCATTCCAAGTGATTGGGGAGGACCAAGTGCCTTATTATCATGTCCCCTCTTTGGGAGGCCTTCAGCAAGTTCCTCGTCACTATTTTCCTATAGTTCTTAACTCCGCTCAGCCTCAAGGCACATTTATCGTTCCAGTACTTGAAGTCGGGAAGCCAGATGTCGATGATATCCAGCAAGAGCTCCAACAGTTCCTCAGTCATATACATGTTGCTGTTCCATAGCTGAGGTACGTTTACGTTCAAGTACCTCATGGAATCTATTATTATATGAGCTGAGGGAATGGGATCGCCTCCTACGTGGTTCACGTTCCTAGCTCCTCTCTCCCTCAACGTCCTCTGGATCTCCGCGAGCTCTATTGGATCCACCCTCTTCCCCTTCATGGCGTTGCTCTGGCTGATGTCCCAGTTCTGGCAGAAGACGCACTTGAAGGGACAACCTCCGTAGAATATCGTCCCGGAGGGAACCAAAGGAGCTTCCTCTCCCATATGGAGGAAGGCGGAGTGTACGTAGGCGTTGGAGTCAACGAAGCAGGCTCCCGGCCTCTCCTTTCTATTAATTGGACACCTCCTCTCGCATAGCCTGCAAGGAGGTCCTAGGAGCCTCCTAGCAAGCTCCGCCTTAACGTCCAAGTAGTTTCCTTTAACCGGCTGGAACCACTTCCCAGCCTTGGTCTCCTCCCATCTCTCTTGGAACTCCTTCGAGAGGGACGAGTGGAGCCTCCACAGCTCCTCCTCGCTCAAATCCCTTAAGTCATCGTAGCCGGAATCCAAGGATTTAGCTATCATGAACTTCGCTTGTTTCTTGTTCAACATAACGTCCCTATACCAGCTGAGCCTCTTGTTGACCTCCGGGTCCTTCCACACCTCCACGGCGTCTGGACGTATGAAGAACCACTCTCCGAACATAAGCAGTACCCTAGATCGATGAGCGCCTCCCACCCACTATTATAACTCTTACCCAGTAAGCCCCTCCCGAGATAGCCATGCCAGCGAACTTGCCGCCGGAGGCCCAAGCGAAGCTAGCAGAGTACTCAGAGGCCAGGACGACAGAGGCCAAGATAAAGGCATTGGAAGAATTCTTGAAGGTAGCTCCAAAGCATAAGGGAGCGGAAAACCTCCTTTACTGGGCTAAGAGAAGGCTAGCGGAGCTCAAGGAGGAGCTGGAGACCGAGAGGAGGAAGAAGAAGGGAGGAAGGAACCCCTTCGTCGTCGAGAAGGAAGGAGCAGCCCAAGTGGTGCTCTTCGGCATACCCAATTCGGGGAAGAGCTCGATAATAGCGGCAACCACCAGAGCCAAGGTAGAGGTATCTCCAAGACCCTACACGACCCTAGTTCCGGCTACCGGGATGCTCCCCTTCGAGGACATCCAATTCCAGCTAGTAGAGGCTCCCGGAGTGGCTCCCGGTGTCAACTGGATTCATAGGAGCATAGGCTTAGTAAGAAATGCCGACGCGGTTGCCTTAGTGATAGACCTAAGTCTCAATCCCATGAAGCAATACAAGTACTTAAAGGAACTCTTGGAGGAGAGTGGAATAAGCTTGAAGAAGCCTGAGGGGAAGGTAGAGATAATAAAGGAAAGGTCAGGAGGGGTGAAAGTGGTACTACTAGGAGAAATCCTCGACGGGGATGTGGACAAGGTGAAGGAGATGCTGAGAGCTTATCGCTTGCACAGTGCCACCGTTAAGATCTATGGAAAGGTAACTATGGATGATATCGAGAAGGCCATACTGGGAACCAGTCAGTACAAGCCCTCGATAATTCTGTTAAACAAGGCAGACGTTCCTGGAGCCAAGGAAAAGGTGGAGGAGTTCTTGAAGAGCTACGATGGAGAAGCTCCAGTACTAGTGGTTTCCGCGAAGACCAAGGAGGGACTCGACAAGCTCGGCCCAACGCTCTTCGAGCTCCTAGAGCTGGTCAGGGTCTATACCAAGAAGCCTCACGGGGACATAGCTGATAAGCCCTTGGTGCTTAAGAAAGGAGCTAAGGTTAGGGACGTAGCAAAGTCCATCCACTCTAGGATGTTGGAGGGATTCAAGTACGCCAAGATATGGGGCCCTTCCGCCAAGTATCCCGGAGAAAGGGTAGGTCTAGATCACGAGGTTAAAGATGGAGATATAATAGAAATACATTACAAGGGTTAAGCTATATCGGGGGTAAAGGCAACCCTGCTACCTTGGTGAGGTAATAGTACACCATGTAGCTGAACACTATCACCATTGAGAGGTAATATATCCATATTAGCACCGCTTTAAGCCACTCCCAGTTCTCGCTCATCGAGCCTTCACCGTAGCCTCACTTTCCGGTCTCCTTTATTGTGGTTAGGTGAGCCCACGGAGCGTACGCTGCTTCAGCCGCCAGCTTACCTCCCACGACTATCATTATTACATCTCCCTTATTGCCCAAAAACCCTCCTCTGTTCCACTCCAAGGTAACAGTGTTTATTCCAGGGGTTACAGTAGCGGTAACGCTCTTCCACCTCTTGTTAATGACAGTTATAGTCGTACTTACATTGGAGCTTAAGACTACGTACTCCCTCCCCTCGTCCCTTCCAGGAGGGTTGTAGTTGAAAGTGATTAGATCTATTCCCTTGAAGGTTCCGTTGAAGATGCAAGGAACGCTCCACAGCGAGAACACCCTCCTCACGTATTCCTTCCCGAATTCCAAGAACCTCCTTTCCGGCGGAGGATAGGGATAAGGTATAGCGAGTCCTTTCTTGATGAGTTCCAAGTTGAGGTCGCTGGTGCCGTTGTTAACGACTGCTATTATCCTCTTGTATATGCCCTTCCCCAAGGGAGTTATGGTTACAGTGTGGTTTATCGATCTTCTGAGGAAATCCTTAGCTTCTTCGTAGCACTTCATCCCTCTCTCGGGAGCGTTTACAGCGTAAAGCCTCACCTTGAAGCGTTCCTTGCCCAAGGTAGCCCAGAAGGTATCCCCATCTATTATGGTATTTACAATAACAACCAATGTCATTAGTAAGGAGAGGAGCTCTCTCAATTTCCTTACCGAGCGAGGAAAGGCGTGGTCTGTTTTGAAAAAGCCCCTCAAGGACTCGGTGGGGGACAGAGAGAAATGACTTCATGGACGTCCAAATCCGTGCTGGGGCTCTACGAGGGAGACGACTTCTACATCATAATAACGAATCCCAACGAGACGGAGGCCAAGATAAGGGTCTCCCTCCAGGAGGATCCCAGCGTTAAGAAGGAGTACAAGTTAAGGTCAAGAGGTTTTATGATCATTGAGCTCCACAAGGAAAAGGAGTTCGAGGGTAAGAGGGGTATAGTTATCGTCGAGTCTGACGTGGGATTGATTATAGACTGGGGAGCCAGGCTCTGCAAGAAGTGCAAGAGATCCGCCTTGGAGCTGAGGCTGATAAGCGAGGGCCAGAAGGATGGATACAAAATAATGTATGAGTGGATATGCAAGAAGTGTGGTTACAAGGAGTTCGAGGGTACCTTGACGGCGGTGAGGAAGGATGGCGGATTGGAGCTTGCCTTCCAGCCTGCCCAGTGAAGGGGAGAGCCTAGAGGCGGCTAGAAGGGTAGTTGAGGAGGGTTGGAAGAGAGGGGTAAAAGCGGAGGTACTGATATTTTCCTTTGCCTCGACGAGGATCCTCGGTAGTAAGGAAGAGATTAAGATAGCCTCCGGCGAGAAGTGGGTCGGAGCGGTAAGGGTTAACGGCAGCGGGATAGCCTATTCCACCAATCCTCAAGGCCTTTTCAAAGCTCTCGAGGAGGCGATAAAGGCCTCTAAAATGCTCGGGGAAATACCATTAGCTCCCTTGGATCCCTTGGTAGACAGAGTGACTCAGAGGCTAGAGGTCCCTCCTTGGGACGTTCCTTTGGAGCAGAAGGTGAAGGATGTTAGGGACTCCTTGAAGGATGTTGAGGGTTCCATAACCTTAAACTACAGAGAAAGCTATGGCTACAAGCTCTACCTCTCCTACGAGGGTAGGGAGATACTTCAGAGACTTTCCTATACCTTACACGCCGCCTCGGTTACCCTGAGCGAGGGAGGTAACAGGGGAAACGGCTATTGGAGCGACGCCTCTAGAAGAGGCTATACCACCGATCCATTCAAGGTGGTTCAGAAGGCTTACTCCAAGGCTAAGAATCAACTTAGGGGGAAGAGCGTCGAGCCCGGTACGTGGGACGTGGTCCTCATGCCTCCGGCTATAGGGGTAATGGTTCACGAGGCCTTGGGTCATATGTCTGAAGCGGACCACGTGAAAGCCGGCTCCCCCCTCAAGTTGGGGGAGAAGGTGGCCTCCGACGTGGTCAGCGTTAGCGACTCCCCCGGAAGCGGTGAGGAATGGGGATCCATATTCTACGATGATGAGGGGGTGAAGCCGAAGAAGGTGGAGATACTAAAGGAGGGGGTGGTGAGCGGCTTCTTAACAGATAGACAGCACGCTAAAGAGCTAAACCTTCCTCTGACTGGGAACGGAAGGGTGGAGGAGCCGGGATTGAGGATATTGCCAAGGATGAGGGTTACCTACTTGGAGCCGGGAGATTGGGACGAGGAGGAGTTGATAAGGGAAATGAAGAGGGGTCTGCTAATCTACGATACCTCGGGAGGTAATGCTGAGAACGATGGAACGTTCTTCTTCATGAGTCAAGAGGCTTGGTATGTGGAGAACGGGGAGAAGGTGTTCCCTCTAAGGCCCATGGGAATGAGCGGCAACGTCTTGGAGATGTTGAAGTTCGTGAGAGGAGTGGGAAAGAGGTTGGAGTTCAGGCCCGGAACTTGTGGAAAGTGGGGGCAGAGCGTCCCGGTGAGCGTCGGAGGAGGGGCGGCCTTAACGAAGATAAGAGTCTCTCCCGTCTAATTCCATTTATTCAAGTCCTTAGATCTTCCTTAAAGGGTACAGGGACTTGCTTCTTCAAGTAAGTAGGAGCGGCGAGAGGGAGGTAATAGAGATAATCGCCAAGCTTGCGAAGGACAAGGAAACCATTTGCGTAGTCGGCCCCTCCTCCTCTGGTAAGAGTTACTACGCGTCAAAGCTGGCCGAAGCTCTCGGAGGTACCGTAATAAGCACCGACGATTTCTACAGAGCCGACTCGTGGAAGATTTCTGCTATACTCTCCACCTTCGACCATCCCTATCTCATAGATTGGGATCTCCTCATGAGTACCATCTACGAAGCTCGCGAGAAGGAGTACATTGAGGTCCCGATATATGATATGAGGGTCTCGGCTAGAACGGGTTACAAGAGGATCAAGGTGTCCAAACCCTTAATCATCGAGGGAATATTTGCTTCATACGGTCCTTTAAGGGAGCTCTGTGAGTTCAGGGTAGCCTTCGAAAGTCCCCTACATTTACTCTTAGCTAGAAGAATGCTTAGGGATACCAAGAGGGCTATGGAGGCCCCCTCGAGGGTCCTGGATAGAGTGGTAAGGACAGTATTCCCAATGGCGAAGTTATTTGTTGAGCCTCAAATAAATAGTGCTGACGTTAAGGTATACAACGACTGGAGACCGGACCTTCCGGAGAAGTTGGGTAAGTGTGAGAAGGGCGAAGGAGAGGGAAACGTGGAGGGCGAGAGGAGAGTAATTAAGCTCTCGTATGAGGGCGATTCCGTTTACATTATTGAAAATTTCATAGATGATAGCGTGGAGCACTACGTCTTGGTCAGCTGGGGTGGGAAGTTTATAGGGGCAAGGGTTCACCCAGAAACAGCTTACGCCACTCTCTCCGCCCTCTCAGCACATAGGTATTCCCTAGAGTCCTACCTTCAGAAGGGGAAATGGAAGGGAGAAATCATAATAGGCAACTTAGTGAACGAGAAGACGTGGGAGGAGCTGGGTAAGAGGGTTTGCTGCAAGCTCTGCGTACCCTAAGCATTTTAACTACCCTAACTGGTCGACTAGGTTAAAACGCTATGGACATAGCTCCTATGATAGCAGAAGTTGGCTTAACTCTGTTCTTGGCCAAGTTAGCTGAGGAGCTGGTCCTCCGCTTCGGCCTCCCGGGCCTCCTGGGTCCCCTGACCGTAGGCATATTGCTCTCCGAGACCCCTCTGAGGGCCGAGTACTCCTTCTCTCCCTTCCTGTTCTTGGTAGGCATAAGCTTCACCGCCTTCTTGTTGGGATCCGGCGAGCTGGCTTTCCAGCTTATGGAAGCAGGAAGGAGGGCCTTCCTCAAAGGAATATTCCTCTTTCTTATTTCATTCATACCCATAGCATCGGTACTCTGTTTGGTTCTCGGATGGAGACTCGGCTTACTCTTGGCTGCGGCAATAGCCATGACGAGTACCCCAAGGATTTACGGCATGCTCTCCCACTCCGGCCTCCTCCATCAAGCCCAAGACGTTCTCGTGGTAAGCAGCGTTACAGAGCTGGCCGGGTTGATAGTGATTCAGTACCTAACTACTATGAACTTCATGTCATTAATAACAATATTGTTGATAATAATTTTCTTTATAAAGCTAGGAAAGAGGATGTTTAGGAAGATAATGCAGATAGAGGAAGATTACTCAGCTAAGGAACTACCGCTCTCAATGCTCATAGCGATAACCATATCAGTTAGCTACTTATCAGAGCTCTTAGGCTTCAACAACGCCGTCATGTCGCTCTTGTTAGGAGTCTTAGCGGCGGAGTACTTGGCCGAGAGACCTTGGATCAAGAAGAGGTACGCAATAATAACTCACTCCTTCTTTGAGCCGCTGTTCTTCGTCGGAGCTGGAATAAACGTCAACTTCAATGTAAACAGTCACATACTTGCTATAATAATAGCAATGAACTTGTTCAACGCCTTGCTAAAGGTAATAGGTGGAAAGGTATTGGGTTGGAGCTTCGACATTTCCTTGGCAACTGCCGTAAAAGGAGGAATAGACAGCGCGTTACTCGCTTCAGCCTGGAGGAGAGGAGTCCTACCTCAAGACGTGTTCTCAGCAGCTATACTGGGAATTACGTTAAACACCTTCATATTTGCATTCAAATACAGAGGTAAGCCTAAGAGGGGATACATCAGGGTGTGCGAGCTACCCTTGGATAGGGCAGCTGTGGATCCGAGTGAACCCTTAAGCACTGCATACGAGATGTTGAAGACTAGACAAGCGGTGGTAGTAGTGGACGTGGACAACTGGCCTATAGGCTACTTGACGGCGGCCGACCTCCTCAAGGTGCCTTTCGACGAGCTGGACAAATGGAGGGTGATAGAGGTCTATAGGGAAGGAGTTCCAGTGCTCCACTGCACGGAGCCAGTGAACAGGGTAATTACCCTCTTTGAAGAGGAGGAAGTCGGGCCGGTAATAGCGGTCGTCAAGGAACCCATAGGCTACGTCGGCTCCCTTTACCCAACCCAAGCCCTCAAGCTCGTGGAAAAGATGTAATATTCAAGTTTATTAATCCTCTGCTCAAGTGAGCTCATGGCCCGTGCGGGGGTGCCCGAGCCTGGTCAAAGGGGTCGGGCTTAGGACCCGATGGCGTAGGCCTGCGTGGGTTCAAATCCCACCCCCCGCACCAACCCTAAATCGTAAAGCTCAAGCTCCTTGACATCTCACGATCGCTTTTATGGTGCACCCCCTTCCCACACCCGGTGGTCATGTCCTTGGAGAGCCCGACTCAGATCGTGAGCGTCAAGGGAAGGTGGATCCTAGATTCTAGAGGAAATCCCACCGTTGAGGTGGACGTGGTAACGGCATGTGGAGCCCTCGGGAGAGCTGCCGCTCCTTCCGGAGCCTCTAAGGGCTCTAGGGAAGCTCTGGAGCTTAGGGATGGTGAAAAGGCCTTCCACGGGAAGGGGGTAAGCAAGGCCGTAAAGAACGTAAACGAAGAGATAGCTAACGCCTTGAAGGGCTTGGATGCTCTCGATCAGAGGAAAGTCGATCTGACCATGATAGAGCTAGACGGTACTAGCAACAAGTCTAGACTGGGAGCTAACGCTATAGTGGCCACCAGCATGGCTGTAGCAAAGGCGGCCGCCAACTCCTTAGGTCTTCCCCTCTACAGATACCTAGGAGGTCCCTTAGCAGATGAGCTCCCGACCCCTCTCCTCAACGTGATAAACGGAGGAGAACACGCTGGAAACGACTTAGCCATCCAAGAGTTCATGATAGTTCCTTGGGACTTCTCTTCCTTCTCTGAGGCCTTACAAGCAGCCTCGGAGATCTACCATACCTTGAAGGGATACCTAAAGGAGAGGTATGGAAAGAGCGCGATTAACGTGGGGGACGAGGGAGGCTTCGCCCCTCCTATGAAGGAGACGAGGGAAGCCTTGGACGCCTTGGTGGAGGCGATAAAGGAGTCTGGCTATGAAGGCAGAGTCGCCCTAGCCCTCGACGCGGCCGCCACGCACTTCTACGACCCTAACAAGGACGTTTACGTAATTGATGGACAAGAGCTTGATAGAGAGGGACTCTTGGAGTTCTACGAGAAGCTCATACAAGAGTATCCCATAGTGAGCATCGAAGATCCTCTACAAGAAAACGACTGGGAAGGTTTCAAGGAAGCCGTCAAGAGGCTGAAGGTAAGGATAGTTGGAGACGACTTGCTGGTAACTCACCCCGACCTCGTAGCCAAGGCGATAAAGGAGGGGGCGGCTAACGCTGTGTTAGTTAAGGTAAACCAAGTGGGAACGGTTAGCGAGGCTTGGGACGTAGTGGACATGGCCCATCGCTCCAAGTGGGCTGCTATAGTAAGCCACAGATCGGGAGAAACGGAGGACACCTTCATAGCAGACTTCGCGGTAGGAGTGGGAGCCAAGGCCATCAAGACCGGAGCTCCGGCGAGGGGGGAGAGGACCGCTAAGTATAACAGGCTCTTGAGGATAGAGGAAGAGCTCAGCACTCCTAGGTTTGCCAGAAACAAGTACTTCCTCTAAAACAACTTCCCTTGTTTGTAAATCATGTTATAAGCCTTCTTTATGTCCATAAAGAATTCCTCTTTTAAGGACCTCCTCCTGAGGACCGCGGCTGGATGATAGGTTACCAAGACTTTAGCGCTAATTCCTCCCAACTTCGCTTTATAGACCTTCCCCCTCGCCTCCTTTAAAGGAACATCGAACCCGAGTATTCCCTTCATCGCAGTCTTTCCTAGCGCTACAAGCAACTCTGGCTTCAAGCACTTAACTTCATCAATTAAGAACCTCTTACATATCTCAATTTCCGTTGACTTGGGAGTTCTATTATTTGGAGGCCTGCACTTCACCACATTAGTTATATGATATTCCTTGAAACCGGCTTCCTCCATTGCTTCTCTTAACAGCTTACCGGCCCTTCCCACGAAGGGCCTTCCTTGTAAGTCCTCCTCTCTACCGGGAGCCTCTCCTACGAAGAAGACCTTTGGCGATCCAACGGTTTCAGGGGGAACTGGCTGTGTTCTAGTCTTGCAAAGGTCGCAAGAGCAGCAAGATCTTATCGCTTCCCTTATTCCTTCCAAACAGTCCAAAGAAAGGGTCACCGGAGGTTAGGGGGTAACCTCTACCATAAACTCTAAGTCTTCCGGTAAGATACCTATTCCTTCCTCCACTGGTAAGCTCTTTGCTTCTCTTCTGCCTCTCTTTGTCGTAAAGTGATAGGCCCTTACCTCTGCTGCTGACAGTTCTTCCTTTTCAACGAGTCCACTTATCGCATATAGAGGAGCAGAGCGGTAACTGACCAGTATTATATGAGCTCCCTTGTCTATTACTTTCCTTATTAAACTTTGGACGTACTCCTTTGCTTTCTTTACGGGTTTGAAGACGCCAGGATCTTCGATATACAGTAAGTCATCTTTCTCGAGATCGTTTACCACCTTACTTAAGAGCTTCTCATCAATGGGTGAGTTCCTAATGGTTCTCGGATCCTCAATCAAATTGCTGAGTTTTTCGAGCTTGTTCAAGAGCAATTCGAAACATTCTTCTTGAGTTTCAGCGATGTGATAAGGCGGGACTATGCTGTTAAGGAAGAATCTGACAGGGGCCCAGGTGTACTCTATCAAACTTTCCATGGCTATTAGGGAGGAAGGAGATCGAACCCTGAGCAGATTAAGTAGGGTCTTTAGTATTCCTACTCTCTCTGAAGGCAAGAAAGCTGTTCGAAGCCAGATGGGTTTACCCACAATAAAGCTCATTTTCTGGTCGTCAAGTTCGAGTGAGATATCATTGAGTAAAATGGAGGAATTGTTGTCCATGATCGAATACGGTTTTGTTCCAAAGAGCCTCAAGAAGGCTAGGTATGGATCTTTTATCTGAGATGCCAAGTTGAGGGCCACGATGCTTCTGCCAACTTCGAATACGCCGGAGTCATCACTTCCTATGAATAAGTTCACTTTGGAGAGCTCTATCTCTAACTCCTCAAACGCCAAAGCTCCCTTGATCCTGAATACGTTCAAGGACTCTCCCACAGAAGGTGGGAGAGGGGTGGTTAAAGGTTAGCGTAGAGGCCCGGTCCCAGCACGGGGCGGCTGCGGCGCCTCTCGGACGCCACGGCCAGACCCCGCGCGACCGGCTTAACTACCGGGTTCGAGATGGGTCCGGGTGTTGCCCGGTCGCTATGGCCGGGCCGGGCCATGTGAGGGCTGGGAGGAGGGATTTTTAAATATTTACCCTTTGATCAGTCCGAACTTTCTTGCAGAGATCTCCAGCGCTTTGAGGGCAGGAAGTTCCTTCCCGGACAGGAAGGCTAGGAGAGCGCCTCCTCCGGTGCTTATGTGACCCACCCTATCCTTCATCCCCAATTCCTCTATGACCGCGGTGAGGTGACCTCCTCCGAAGATGGTGAAGGCACCGCTTTCTAGGGCAGCTCTGACCAACTCCTTCGTTCCCTTCCTAAACCTAGGATCCTCCATAACTCCAGCGGGTCCCCTCATCACGACTACCTTAGCTTCCTTGATGAGCTCGGAGTAGGACCTTATAGTTGCCGGCCCTATGTCCCTTATCAAGCCAGTGACGTTGTACGCTGGCTCAACTTTCACGTTTCCTTCCTCATCTACAGTTACGAAGTCGAGGGGAACGTCTATCGGAGCTCCGGAGAGTAAGAGCTTTCTAGCTTTAGGAACTAGGGACAATATACCCTTCTTCTCTAGGAACTTCATGTTGCTTTCTCCTAGATCTATTCCTTTAGCGACCAAGAAGAGCTCGGAGAGGAGGCCAGTGGTTAGGATCCTATCTGCGACCTTGTTCTCAACTATGTTCTCTATTATGCTCAAGCTGTCGGGGACCTTTCCGCCTCCCAGAACGAAGACCTTCGGGGAGACCTTGGGGTTGAATATCTTGGATAAAGCCTCCACTTCCTTTTGCATCAACCTTCCCATAACTGAGGGGAGGACCATTGGGAATCCAACTATGCTCGGCTGGGACCTGTGGGCAGTGGCGAAGGCGTCGTTGACATAATAGTCGAAGAGCTTAGCCAACCTTCTAACCAAGTAGGTCTTTTCTTGAACCTCGGGAGGAGCGTTTATGTTCTCTTCAGCTAGGAATCTGACGTTGTCCAAGAGCAATACCTCGCCGGGTTTCAAGTTCTTGATCCTCCTCCTAGCCTCCGGTCCCATTACGTCTTCCACGAATTGAACGCTTTGACCTAGAAGGGCGGAAAGCTTTGCGGCGTGTGGCTCTAAGGTAATGAAGTCGCTCTCTCCGGGCCTCCCTTGATGGGAAACGACTACTACGGCGGCCCCCCTTTCCAACAGTTCCTTTATCGTGGGGACGTGAGCCCTTATCCTGCTGTCGTCCAGCAGCTCCTCGTTATCTCCGACGGGGGAGTTGAAGTCCACCCTCAAGAGCACCTTCTTCCCGCTGACGTCTATGTCATCCAACGTCGGAAGCTTCAGTTGACTCAAAACCCGATCCCCCTATAACCATGGCATAGCAAAGGTTTTATTTTGGAGGAGCGGTCCCCTCCTTAAGCTTAAAGCAACTCACTTACTCCCGTAAAAGCCCCCTCCTCCCTTCGACCAGGGAAGAGGAGGGAATGACGTACGCTCTGCTAATAGCAACGTTCATAGGAGTAATATGCGGGATGACGCTAAGGACCGCTAGCGCCTTCAAGGAAGTTGGGAGCGCTTGGGCGTTCATGGCCCTACTTGCCTTGGCCTTCTCAATAGGGAGAGGGACGTCCTCACTCATCTCGGGCGAGGCCGCTAAGAGATATGGAAGTAAGGTAACAGCCCTAGGCTTCTTCTCCCTAGGGACTGTGGGATTAGGCTATGCCTTCGGACCCCCTTCCCTATATCCTATTCTCAGAATATTCCACGGCATCTCTTCCGGAATCACTTGGCCCTCCATGCAAGCCTTGGTAATGAACATGGCTCCCCCGGATAAGAGGGCCAGGGTAGCTTCCATATACTTCTTCATAGGAAGCTTGGGCATGAGCATTGCATATCTGATAGGAAGCGCCTTCAGTTACTCCGCTTTGTACGTGGCCCCCTTCGTCCTGTACTCGCTCGGTATAACGATGCTCAAGGTTTCTGGTAAGGTCGGAAAGGTTCAAAAGAAGGTGGAAAAGGGAATATTCTCGCCACCGTCCTCGACCCTCTTCCTAATGTCTATGACGACTGGTCTCTTAAACGTTCTAGTAAACACCGAGGTTACGATAGCATTCCTCTACTCCATGCTAGGAAAGCTTGGAGCTGGGTTGGCCTTGAGCTTTGCCTCGGCTGTGGGAACCATGATAAGTTATTTCCTAGGAAAGGAAATGCTTGACTTGAAGCAATCCCCTAAGGCAATAGTCGTTCCCGGGGCGGTGTCCTTGGGATCCTCCTCATTGGTACTCACCGGTCACCCCGCCGTAACGGTGTTAGGGATAACCATGACCCAAGGAAGCACCATGTGGTGGAGGAGCTTACTTATGGCCGTCGCCAGGAGCGGCGACGTGGGAAGGAGGGTAGGTTTGATCAATATGGGAAGAGACATAGGGGGAGTTGTGGGCTCTTCTCTCTTGGGCATCCTTGGTCCCTCCGCCTTACCCCTTCCCGTCCTCTTGGGAGCGGGCCTTACTGTTCTGGGAATAGGGATTATGGAGAGGAGCGGTGCTACTAAGGTATGAACGTAATCGAATATATCAAGTTATATAAATTGAGCGCCGCTGAAGAAAGGGGAGAGTGTACTATGTGCTTGAAGGCCTCGCTGTTCCCCGACAGGATGTTTAAGCTGCGGATGGTGCTGCCGAAGAACGACGTGGACAAGGTAGTAGAGCTATTGACGGAGTTGGGAAGCTATGAACCAGCCGACATCAAGTTGAGCTTCGGAGAACCCATCGAGTGGGCTAGACACGACTTGTTGGTAGTGGTGGACCACATTACCAAGCTAGAGGGCTTCTTCGAGTACTTCGAGCTCAGCATATTCCCCGAGCCCGAGAGGACCTACAAGTTCAAGAATTGGAGGGAGGCTGCCCAGACCGCTGTAAAGCTAGCCAAGGAAATAGAGGCCGAGTTTGAGGAAAAGATGAACAAGATAAGGGAAATAGAGACCAAGATGTTCGAGGTAAGCGCCCTTCTCAGCAAGCCTCAGACCCTCCCCGGAGAGCTCTTGGAGAAGCTGAAGGAGGCCGCCGGTCTAGTAGCCCTACACGAGATACCCAAGGACCTCCAGAAGGACATGGTAATTCTGGACGCGGCCGCTAAGGAGCTAGTGAAGCTAACTGAGGAGTTCGTGAGGAAGCTAGCTCTAAAGATACTGAAGGAGCTAGAGGAGGAGAAGAAGACCGTCTTCGAGGAGGCTAGGAGCTGGGCTTTGGAGAACGAGGAGAAGATTAAGCAAGTCTACGGCCTCCTCAAGACCGTTGAGGCCGCCCTAAAGGTATTGGCGAAGGGCAAGGAGACTGACTACTTCGTCTACCTAGAGGGATACGTGCCGGAGAGCAAGATCAAGAAGACCTTGAAGAGGCTGCAAGAGCTGGTAGGCGAGAGCGGGTTCATAGTATCCCACGTAGTTGACATGGATAAGGAGACTCCACCGACCTATGTCAAGGTAGAAAGCGAGGCTGTGAAGACTGCTTTGAACGTTGAGAACATCTACGGAGCCCCCAACCCTAGGGAGCTTGTCCCAGCGCTGATAATGGCATTAACGCTACCCTTCATCTACATGTTCATGTTCCCCGACTGGGGACACGCTTTAGTGCTAGTCCTCTTCGGCTGGGGCCTCGTTAACAGGAAGAACTGGGCCCTAGCAGTCTTCAAACCCTTCGGCGTCAAGAGGTTCACCAGCGGTACTGACTTCCTAGGTAAGATAATGATGCTCGTCGGAAGCGCCTCCATCATCACCGGTTGGCTCGCCGGCGAGTTCTTCGGTCCCCTTATCGGAGAGAGTATGGTAAACCCTGCCATGTGGCTGTGGAAGGGCCTAGGAATGGTACCGCCGCTGACCTTCGAACTGCACTACCTAGGAGACACCGTCATCAAGTACGTGCTGCTGAGCATCACCATAGGATACTTCCACTTGCTGATAGGACACCTAATAGGAATAGTTAACGAGGTGAGGTTCGGCAGAAAGTGGAAGGCAGTTCACTACGTACTGCCGTTCATGATAATGTATCTAGTGGCAGGCGCTCCCTTCGTCGCAGGGTTCTTCGCCAGTGGACTCGGAAGCAACATACAACAGATGATGTACCTTAGCGGAAAGTACTTCGGAGAGTGGATGTTCGATCTGAAGGCCGGAACCATAGGGCCTCTAATGGTGATCTTCATACTAGCGCTCCTCTGGAGGGGCTACGGAATACACCTAGAGCTAGTTCATGAGTACGGTAAGAGCAGTGGTTCAATGCTGGGAATGGAGCTCTTCGAGAACTTCCTACTGGTAATAAGCAACCTAGTGTCTTACCTGAGGATTATGGCGCTGGCGCTAGCCCACTGGGGACTGGTGTTCGCGTTCCAGATAATCGGAGAGCTGGGAGGACCAGTAATGCTGGTAATACTGTACTTCCTAGCGAACATACTGGTCATAATGCTAGAGGGTCTGGTGAGCTTCATCCACGACATAAGGTTGCACTTCTACGAGTGGTTCACCAAGTTCTACGTGGACAGAGGAAGGATGTTCGAGCCCGCCAGACAGATAGTGAGGGTCAGGATAGAGTAACCTTTTTGATCAAGGTTAATCCTCCCACTTTTTAGGAACGTAGGTTCCTATCCTAGATCGGCATGATTTAGATGAGGGATCCAGCGCTCCTAGCGTCGCTGGCGTTGCTCTTCGACGAAAGGCTCTTCGATATCTTAAACTTACCAAAGGTAACTTTATATGTTAACAAGAGGAGGAGGCTGAGTCAAGAGGAGTTTCAAGAGTTTAGAGAGCTAATCAAGGAACTCGGCGCGTCGTGGGACCCCGGAAGGAGGTCTTGGAAGCTAATCCCTTCGTTCAGGATACAAGAGGCCCAAAGGGTTGAGGAGATAATCGAGAAGCTCAAGGACTTGGCAGAATTTGTCGTAGAGGTGAACGGAAAGGAGGAAAAGGTCTACCTAGATGGGGACTCCATAGTCTCAGCTCTCATGTTCGCAAACGAGGAACTGGAGAGGAAGGCCAAGGAGTTGAAGGGAAGGATCTGCTTTAGACTCATGAGACTTGGAGCCGAAAAGTTCAAGGAATTGTTAAAGTACGCCACTTACGACAAGCTTACTAAGAGCTTCTGCCTAGACGTAAGGACTCCCGTTCCGAGGGAGCTAGTTGAAACAATGTTCTACTCCGCCGCGGACACCAACGCGATACTAGCTGCCTTCGCCCTCCTCGAATCCGCTCAAGAAGGAAGCGTTATCTTTGAAGGGAATACTGTACTCATAAAGATGGATCCTCAAAAGCTGAAACTCTTCGCCTTTAGGGCCGAGAGCTACGAGGAGTGCGACCTCCGTTCACCGGAAATAGAGAAGGAGAGGAGAGAGAACGCCCTCAGCTACTGCGAGTACAAGTGGGTGAACGAAGGAGGGGAGCTCCAGCTGGTAGGAGTTCCTAGGAGGCTCTACGAGCTCGGGGACGAGTGGGTAAGGGTATACAGAGGGTTGTACAAGAGGGCGCTAAGGCTTATAGATGAAGAGCCTAAGGTTTTGTTCAACGACAAGATGCCCGAGGAGACCTCTCAAGACTTCTTGAGAGACTATCAGAGGGAGGCGGTGAACTCAGCCTTAAAGCTCTTGAGAATACAAGGTGCTGCGACGATTCAAGCTGCCACGGGAGCCGGAAAGACCGAGATGGCGGTCGCTCTAGTGAAGGATCTAATGGATAAAGGTATAATTAAGAAAGTATTCTTTCTGAGTCTTAACAGGACGCTCAACATTCAAGCTGCTGAGAGGTTTAGGAAATACGGGATAGAGGCTGGATTGGTGGACTCGGAGAACTTCCAGATAGACAAGCCGGTCGTCGCTTGCACCGTCCAGACGCTCTACAAGTCATTGGAGAAGTTGGGTAAAGCCAGAAAGGTAGAGTCCGAAAAGGTAGAGGACGTACTCATTGAGGGTTTTGACTTAGGCCTCGAGAAATCGAAGAAACTCGTAAACGAGTACTTGAGAGCTGACATGATAGTAGTAGACGAGGTTCAACACGTTCCGGCTAGAACAGTGGCTGAGGTAATTCAAGCGAATCCCTTCTCTCTGAGACTTGGTCTCTCCGCAACTCCTTGGAGGGACGACGGAAGGGACGTAATGATATACGCTTTGATTGGTGATATAGCTGAGAGGAGGATCTACTCGAGCGAACTGATAGCTAAAGGGTACTTGGTGCCCGTTGAGATCTACATGTGGCAGAGGAAGCTTGAAGTAGACGAGGAGATGAAGGACTTGTTAAGGGGACTTCAAGGAGCGCAGAAGTATGCTAAGCTGAAGAACTTCGTATTCTATAACGATAAAAGAAACGAGGAGATAGCTGAAATAGTTAGGGTGGCTCCGAAGCCCGTTCTCGTGTTGACAAAGGAGATAAAGCACGCTAATGAGATATTTAAGAAGATAAAGGAAAAGGGTATCTCAGCGATGGTCCTGACGGGAAAGGAAAGTTCGGTTCAAAGGGAGACGGCCTTGAGGTTGATCAAAGAGGAGAAGCTAGATGCCCTAGTGGCTACTACCTTGGCGGACGAGGGATTGGACCTCCCACCTCTCAGAACCCTAGTGCTGGCAGCTGGAGGAAGATCTCAGACTAGGACCCTTCAGAGAATCGGAAGGGTAACTAGACCCTATCCGGGCAAGAAAGTTGGTATAGTTGTTGATATATGGGATGATGATAGAGAAGTTGGTGGAATATTCTACAGGCAAGGTCAAACGAGGGCAGAGCTGTACAAGATCGAAAAGCTGTGGAAGGTTAGAAGGGTTAAGGAGTTCAAGGACTTGTTAAGACATCTTGTAAAGCATAACGTGGCTAACTTGAAGAAGCTCTTGGGCGGCCAATGAAGATTTTATAACAAGCGCTTCCCAAGTCCAGCGGGAGCGATCATGACTGACACGGCCCATAAGGTCTTGGCGGAATCTTTGGGAAGCATCGTGCTAGTCAAGCTTAAGACTGGAAAGGTCAGGGGTAAGCTAAAGACCTTCGACATGCACCTAAATATAGTGCTGGAGGAGGCTGAGGAAGTCAGCGACGACAAGACCAGACCTCTAGGGACCATCCTCATAAGAGGAGACAGCGTGGTGTTCGTATCTCCTGTGGAGGTGTGAGGCGATGGGGAAGGGTACGCCATCCTTTGGTAAGATGAACAAGAACAAGACGCACATAAGGTGCAGGAGGTGCGGAAGACATTCCTTTAACGTCAGGAAAGGTTACTGCGTCGCTTGCGGATATGGCAAGTCTAAGCGCATGAGGCGCTACAGCTGGCAGAACAAGAAGTCTTGGGCTAGAGTCCGCCTGAAGTAGCCCACTTTTTCAAGCTCCCCTCAATCCCTATCCTCGGTGTCTCAAGTCGTGGACGGAGAGTACAAGCCCCAACCCATTAAGGGTACCACGACTGTTGGCATAAGGACTAAGGACGCTGTAATCCTGGCAGCTGACAAGAGGGCCACGGCCGGTAATATGATAGTCCACAAGTCAGTAAAGAAAATAATCAAGGTAAGTGATTACATGGCGTTGACTACCGCTGGACTAGTGGCAGACGCCCAAATGCTGGCCGAAGCGCTAAGAAACGAGATAAAGAAGTACGAGCTTCAAATGAGAAAGAGAATGCCCGTGAAGAGCGCCGCTATGTTCCTCTCTAACGTACTCTTCGGTGCAGCTAGGGTGTATCCCTACATAGTTCAGTTCCTTCTCGGAGGTTACGATACCGCCCCCAGGCTCTACAGCTTGGATTGGTTTGGAACAGTTGCCGAGGAGACCTTCTTAGTTACTGGATCCGGATCTCCTATGGCCGTAGGCGTGCTGGAGGCGGAGTACAGCGAAGACATGAGCGTGGAGGACGCTGTAAAGCTGGCCCTAAAGGCGGTCTATGCCGCCACTAGAAGGGATACGGCCTCTGGCGAAGGAATAGATGTAGCGATAATAACCAAGGATGGAATTAGAATGGAGAGGCATAGTCTAGATGAAGTAAAAGGAATGACTATCAAGATAGCCTAATTTTTGTTAGGTAATCATACAAAATTATATATTTGCTGAGATCTCCTCATGGGTGACTTCGAGCACGAGGAAATAAAGGGCGCGCCCAGTGAACCTCCCGGGTAAACGAATTGAGGAAGCAAGTGGTAATGCTTCTCCTATTTACCACTAGCATAATACTGGCCGCCTCTCCTTCGATGATCGTACCGACCAGCATCAACTGTGTGATTAGTCAGAACTATCCTAAGCCATCCATAGTGGTGCCCTTAATAATTACAAATGCCCCGACGTACACGGTCAAGATAGAGGCATGCGGACTGATTCAGCCTCTGAAGTATTACATACCCATGAAAGCTGTCATGACTACCATAAACGTTCCAATACCCTTGAAAGCGCTGAACTATACCTTCCCGTGCAACAGCATAACCGTGGAGCTCTACAACCCTGCCGGAAAGCTAATGCTGAAGAAGACCATAGCACTTATGGTTAACGTTGACAAAACCTCAAACACTCCTTACGAGTACTGTAGTGCCGAGAGCGAGTACACTAGCATAAACATAAAGTATGATAACCTAAACCTCGACGCGCTTCTCCAAGCGATATATTCGCAGCAGAGCGAGAGCGTTAATGTAATAATAAAGGCATTGAAGGCCAACTCCACTTTCAACGTGGACTCCGAGGGAGCGATGTTCCTATCTATAACTCCCCAAGAATTGGGAAGCGTCATAGGACCCACTGCGATAATACTCCATAACATCAACAAGACACAGAGGATAACGATAAACTTCGTTCCTACCAGAACCTATGTAAAGATAGACGTTCTAGGGAGGGACGCTTCCGCTGCCGTTTTGCAATTAAACGTGAGCGGAACCGATCCGGATCACGACGGTCTAAACAGCTACAAGGAGTTGATGATCTACCACACCAACCCGCTGAGCAACGACACCGATGGAGATGGATTAAGCGACTACCAAGAAATAGTGAAGTATCACACCAATCCTCTGAAGAAGGACACCGACGATGATGGACTAACTGACTATCAGGAAGTAATGATCTACCACACCAACCCTCTCAAGAAAGATACTGACGGAGATGGTTTAACTGACGGTCAAGAAGTGCTAACTTATCACACCAACCCTCTAAAGGTAGATACTGATGGAGATGGACTTACCGATTACCAAGAAGTAATGATCTACCACACCAATCCGCTAAAGAAGGACAGTGACGGGGATGGACTTACTGATGGCCAGGAGGTACTGAAGTACCACACCAACCCACTGCTGGCCGATACTGACGGAGATGGACTCAGCGATGGCCAAGAGGTGCTAAAGTATCACACCAACCCTCTAAAGGTAGATACTGATGGAGATGGACTTACCGATTATCAAGAGGTCAAGATCTACCACACCAACCCCTTGAAGGTAGATACCGATAACGACAGTCTAACCGACTTCCAGGAGGTAAAGATATACCACACCAATCCTCTATGTAACGACACTGACCACGATGGCTTGACCGACGGTCAAGAAGTACTCAAGTATCACACCAACCCACTTAATCCTGACACCGATGGCGACGGCTTGACCGACGGTCAAGAGGTCCTAGTCTACCACACTAACCCCTTGAAGAAGGATACTGATGGAGACGGACTAACTGACTATCAGGAAGTAATGATCTACCACACCAGCCCCGTCCTAGCTGACAGCGACTTCGACAAGCTCACCGACTACCAAGAAGTAATGATCTACCATACCAACCCATTAAGTAACGATACCGACCACGATGGTTTAACTGACTACCAAGAGGTCAAGATCTACCATACTAACCCTCTATGTAACGACACTGACCACGATGGCTTGAGTGATTACCAAGAAGTAATGATCTATCACACCAATCCCTTGAAGAAGGACACAGACGGAGATGGACTTACCGACTACCAAGAGGTCAAGATCTACCATACCAATCCTCTCAAGAAGGATACTGACGGAGACGGACTCACCGATTACCAAGAAGTCGTGATATACGGCACCAACCCGCGTAAGGCCGATACTGATGGTGATAAGCTAAATGACAGACTAGAAGTAATGGTACTAGGTACCAACCCACTAAAGAAGGACACCGACGGTGACGGCTTAACTGACTATCAAGAAGTGGTAGTCTACCACACTAACCCCTTGAAGAAGGATACTGATGGAGACGGACTAACTGACTACGAGGAGGTAATGAAGTATCACACCAACCCATTGGTAAAGGACACAGACCACGACGGCCTAACCGATTATCAAGAAGTAAAGGTATACCATACCAATCCTCTAGTCAAGGACACTGATGCTGACAATTTAACTGACTACCAAGAGGTCAAGATCTATCACACCAATCCTCTCAAGAAAGACACGGATGGCGATGGACTTACCGACTACCAAGAGGTGAAGATCTATCATACCAACCCACTGAAGAAGGACAGCGACGGCGATGGCCTAACTGACTATCAAGAGGTGAAGGTATATCACACTAACCCATGGAAGCCTGACACCGACGGAGACGGTCTAACTGACTACCAAGAGGTCAAGATATACGGAACCAATCCTCTCAAGAAGGATACTGATGGCGATGGACTAACTGACTACCAAGAAGTAAAGGTATACCATACCAATCCTCTAGTCAAGGACACTGATGCTGACAATTTAACTGACTACCAAGAGGTCAAGATCTATCACACCAACCCGCTTAACCCAGACACCGATGGAGACGGGGTGATCGATTCTCTGGACGCCGCTCCGCTAGGAAACTTACAGATAAGGTTGACCGTCAACTTAGAACAGATATTCAACATACCGCCGAACTTGCTGGACAAGCTGTTCGTGAAGATCGGAGTACCCAACAACTTGGTAGTAGTACCGATTAAGCACACGGTGTTCTATACATTCGACGTTGACGATCAGCAGCCCTACGCAGTCTTCGTGGTGAGCTTGGAGATACACCAAGCCAACGGAGTGGACGTGGTCGACATCAACCCGCAGATGGGCGTGAGGACCTTAACCTTCATAGTGAGGCCCGTTATGGAGCATAACAAGGCTGTAAAGCTAGAGGTATTCCTAAAGCAGCCCAACGCGCTCAAGAAGCTAGCCGAGGTCAAGCTGCCGGTTCTGAGGAAGAGCGGAAGCGTCATACCGATAGAGCTCAGCCAGTCGCTGTACAGCGGAAACGTCGCTCCGAGAGAGCCCGGCGCCTACGTGGCCTCCGTAGGAATATCGATGAGCATGGTAATTACCAAGTAACTTTTTGATCACAAGCTAACGATCCTTTTACCTCTCCTTCACCCCTGAAATTTAAAGTTTCAAAAACGTTCCTTTATCGATTTCATAACAAGGTCCTCGCATTTAGAATAATAACCTTCGTGTACCCTAACCTCCGGTCGATACACATGGTGAAGGTAGCGGTCATAGAGGGAGATGGCATAGGACCTGAGGTAGTAAAGGCGACCCTTCAAGTGTTGGAAGAGCTGAAGAAGAGGTACTCTCTACCTTTAGAGTTTACCTTCGTTGAGGCCGGGGACAGAGCAAAGGAGAAGTACGGCGACCCCCTTCCCAAGGAGAGCTACCAGAAGATCTTGGAGAGCGATGCCATCCTGAAGGGACCCGTCGGAGAGACGGCGGCGGACGTGATCGTAAGACTCAGGAGGGAGCTGGACCTATACTCTAACATAAGGCCCGCCAAGACCCTTCCCGGAGTTCCGGCTCTCAAGGAGGACATAGACATAGTAATAGTTAGAGAGAACATAGAGGATCTCTACATAGGAGCTGAGTACATCCTTCCGCCCACCTCCGTTGGTCAGAGGGTCGCTATAGGAACCAGGCTCACCAGCGAGAGGGAGACCAGAAGGATAGCGAAGGTAGCTGCCGAGTATGCAAAGATGAGGAAGAACAAGGTAACTATAATTCATAAGGCAAACGTAATGAGAGTGACTTGTGGTCTATTTAGAGAAGTAGCTAGGGAGGTCCTCGAGAAGGAAGGGGTGGAGGTAGATGAGATGTACGTCGACGCTGCCGCCATGGAGTTGGTAAGGAATCCCCACCGCTTCGACGTAATGTTGACCCCCAACGTCTTCGGCGACATACTGTCTGACCTAGCTGCTCAAGTTGTGGGAAGCCTAGGCTTGGCCCCTTCCGCAAACGTGGGAGATGAGAGAGCCCTCTTCGAGCCTGTTCACGGAGCGGCCTTCGACATCGCCGGTAAGGGAATAGCCAACCCTATCGCCACCATGCTAGCTAGCGCCATGATGCTGGAGTGGCTTGAGATGAAGAAGGGAATGGAGAATGGAAGGAAGGCGGCGGAAGATCTGAGGAAGGCTATAGAGAAGGCATTAACTGATGGAAAGAAGACCAAGGACTTGGGAGGGGAGCTTGGAACCTTCGAGTTCACGGAAGAGGTAATCAAAAGGCTCTAAGCGCTTTTTTGGAGGGCCTCGAACTCTCTTGAGGACCTCTTCTCCTCCCTTTTCTCTAATACCTCTTCTACTATCTTCCTGAAGGTGTCCTCATCTACCCTCACTCCCATGTCTCCTAACCTCTTCACTTCCTTGAGGACTGCTAGGACGATATCTGGCTCTGTAGGATACCCTAGGACCTTTAGGGCGTGCTCCACTCCGTGTCTTCCGCTGTGCTTTCCTAGAACTATCCTCCTCCTCTGACCCACCATTTCCGGCCTTATCGGCTCGTAGGTGAACGGGTTGTTGATTATTCCGTGCACGTGAATGCCACTTTCATGAGCGAAGGCGTTAGCTCCCACTATCGGCTTGTTGGGAGGTATCGGTATTCCGGAGAGCTTGGATACGAGTAAGCTCGTCTCGTAGAGCAGCTCCGTCTTTATTCCGGTGTTCACGTGGAGGAGGAACTCTAGGGCCGCCACGACCTCTTCCAAGGCGGCGTTGCCAGCCCTTTCCCCTATTCCGTTGACCGTTACGTGAGCTTGCTGGGCTCCAGCTTCTATTCCCGCTATGGAGTTGGCCACCGCTAATCCGAAGTCGTTGTGACAGTGGACGCTCACTATCCTTCCTTGAGCGGCTGGGAGTACGTGCTTGGTTAGGTACTTCATCCTGGTGGGTGTCATGACTCCTACGGTATCTGGGATGTCTATCCTATCTGCTCCAGCGTCGGTAACTGCCTTCACTACTTGATATAGGTAATCTAGGTCTGCTCTGGTAGCGTCCTCGGGGCTGAACTCGACAGTTACTCCATGACTCTTGGCGTATTCTACTGCCTCTACGGCCGCCCTGAGAGCCTCCTCCCTGGTCATCCTGAGCTTGTACTTTAAGTGAATGTCAGATGCCGCTATGAAGACGTGAATAGCGTCTACGTCGGCGTCCAATGCCTTATCTATGTCCTTCTTCGTGGATCTTGCCAGTCCCACTATCTCCGGCCCAAGCCTTTCCCTCGCTATTGCTCTTACATTTTCGAACTCTCCAGCTGAGGAGGCGGGGAAGCCCGCCTCTATGCTCGCCACTCCCAGCTTCGCCAGCTGTCTCGCTATCTGTAGCTTCTGTTCCTTGGTGAAGCTTATTCCCGGGGTCTGCTCCCCGTCCCTTAACGTCGTGTCGAAAATTCTCACTCTTTTGGGTAGAGACTCTATCTCAGCCAGCACCCTACTCCCTTCAACAATAAGCAACACCACAGTTTGCGCTCCGGTTAGGTATATAAGAAGCTAGCCCTACCCGAAAAAGCTCCTAAGCGTAACTTCCTTCTTCCCTTGGATTTCCATCAATACTCTCTTAGCTACCTTAGGACCTAAGATGGAGGCCAACCTCCTCTCTCCTGCTTGAATCAAGTCATCCTTGCTCCTTATCCCGCTCTCCCACAGCTTCCTGGCCCTCGACCTTCCTATGTAGGGTATGGAAACCAGCTCTACTAGTTCCTCCCTAACCCCATACTTCATCCTGAGCTCGAGCTTGGCTAAGGACTCCGCGTGGATCTTCATTCCCTTAAACGAGGCGAGCTCAGAATAGGCGTGAACTAACCAAGCAGCGGTATCTGCGAAGACCCTCACGTCTCCAGGGTAAACCGAATACTTCTTAGCTATCTCATCTTCCGGAACCTCATCAGCCCAATCCTTCAATATCAAGGCAGTTTTCAAGGCGCTTAGGAACAGTTCCTCATCCTCGAACTCCTCTATGTTCATAGCTATTAGATCAACCTCAAGTTCTTGATAAACTTCATACAATCTTTTGAACTCGTTACTTCTAAGAGACCTCTTAGGCATGTCAGGGGTTAGGGAGATCAAGTGGAGGTAGCCTAAAGCGCTTCCCTTACCCTTCCTCCTCTTCAAGTACTTTAGCACAATCTTAACTCCCAACGGATCCACATAGACCAATGATATCTTCCTTCCGAACTCGGTTATTCTAGCTTCCTTGTCTAAAGCTCCTAACTTTACGAGGAACCTCACAGCTCTGTCCATTTCCTCTAGGGCGTCCCTAGGGTTCCCCACTTGTTGAGCGTAAAGGGTATCCTCGATGAACTCCTTTAGCTCCTCGTAGTTCCTTGCGAACCCGCTAGCTAGGAGCCCCAAAACGGTTCTCCTTAGGGCTCGAGGGGAGACCAAGGAGCTTATCACGCTTTCCGGCTTACCCTTTACGTATCTTTCGAAGACCTCGTCCACGTCGTCCCTCGTCACTAGGACTGAGGTCCCGTGCTCATCTAAGCCGGGCCTTCCAGCCCTCCCGGCCATCTGCTTGTACTCCGCCACCTTAATCGGAACCCTACCGAACCTCTCGAAGCGGTAGTGGTCCTCTATTATGACGGTCCTGGCAGGAAGGTTGACTCCGGCCGCTAGGGTAGGAGTTGCGGCTAAGAACCTTATCGCTCCGGCCCTAAAGGCCTCCTCGACCACCTCCCTAGCCTCGTTCGTGAGACCGGCGTGGTGGAAGCCGGCACCTCTCCTAATCAGGGAGGCGAGCCTTTCTCCCAGCTCCCCCTCGACCTCTATCTTGGCCCTCTCCGCCCAGTACTCCCCCTTTTTGGTCACCGGAAGCCTTTCTGCCACCCTCTTAGCAGCTCTCTCAGCGTTCCTCCTGGTTGTAGCAAAGTAGAGAACCTGACCTTTCTTCAAAAAGTGTAAGGCAGCGTCTATCGGTGCCGAACCGGTTACCCTGGGTATCTCCTCCTCCGAGTCCTCGAACCATACCACGTATTCCCTGTTTTCCATTACCCCTTCCTTGAGGGGAACGGGTCTCCAGCTATCCGTAACTAACTCCGCTCCCAGCCAGTCCGCTATCTCCCCCAGGTTGCCTACGGTCGCCGAAAGCGCTATCATCTGGAAGCCCTTTCTCTTAAGCTGGGTTACTATGGTCTCGAGCACTGGCCCTCTCTCCTCGTCTCCCACATAATGTACTTCATCGATCACTACGACTCCCACTTCCCTAAGCCAAGGGGAGGAGTGTCTTAGGAGGGAGTCCATTCTCTCATACGTCGCTACCAGCACTTCAGCATCTTCTACTTTAGGACTATGGTAATCACCAACGCTCGCCTCTACCTTGTAACCCTCAAACGCCTCCCTCAGACCCTTCACCTTTTCAAATGCCAAACTCCTAAGCGGAACTAGGTAAATCGCCTTCTTCCCCTCGAATAAAGCGTTCGCTATCGCCATTTCCGCCACTAGCGTCTTTCCCGATCCCGTGGGGGCCGATACGAGGAGTGACCTCCCCTCGAACAACCCCCTCTCAATCGCCTTCCTCTGTATCGGATAGAGCTCCTCTATTCCTCTGCTCCTCAGCCACTCCTCCACGTCCCTGGGAATCAAACCTCCTTGACCGCTTCACCGAGACAGGTATCCTATTAGAACAGAGCCCCTTTTGACCTCCTTTCGGAAAGCCTTACTGAAGAAAGATGGAAGACAAGCTCCGTAGACTCTTCGAAAGGGCGAGCGTCACCAAGGGAGGAGGGATACTTCTCGGGAGGAGCGTCGTCGCCGACGGCTTCTGGCCTAGGAGGAAGGCGAGGATAGTAACCCATGCTCACTCCGACCATACCATTGACATAAGCAAGAGCATGAGCGCTCAAGGCTACATAGCTGCAACTCCCGTAACGTTTACTATGATGAAGTACTTGGGTCACAGCGTTCCTAGGGCGAAGAGGAAGGAGGTAGAGCCGGGCAGCTGCTTCAAAATAGATGACGAGAGGATATGCTTCATTCGAGCCGAGCACATTCCCGGATCCGTCCAAGTTCTTGTAGAGAACGAGAACGGCTTCAGAGTGCTCTACACTGGAGATTTCAAGAACCCGGGCTCGGGAACTCCAATAGTAGAGGACCTAGACGTGCTAATCGTAGATGCCACCTATGGCGATCCGAGGTACGTGAGACCAAGCGAGGCCGAGGTGGAGGAGGCCCTTGTGGACATTATAGAACAGGCTTTGTCGAGAGGCGAGCCGGTGAAGATCTACGCCTATTATGGGAAGATCCAAGAGGTCATGCAACTCCTAAGGAGGTATGGGATAGACGTACCTTTCTTGGCTTCCGGCAAGATCTTTTGGATGAGTAAGGCATTGGAGGCTCACGGTTACTGCTTCGGGGACCTCTACAACTTGAGCTCTCAGGAAGGGAAGGAGATCTTGAAAGGCGACCACATTCATTTCGTCCACTTCAACAGATTTTCGAAGGATAGAGACGGCAACTACGTGAGGATAAAGCTGGATGGATGGTTGGCCAACAAGGCCTTCCAGAAGATAGGCAGGAAGGACTGGATAGTCGCTTTCAGCGATCATGCTGATTACAACGGTACTATGAGATATGTTATGGAAAGTAAGGCGAAGATAGTGATAGTTGATGGCTATAGATCCAGCTTCGCGAAGGCCTTTGCCTCAAAATTGAGAGTTAGGGGAGTTCACGCGTTTGCCATGCCTACTTTATTAGGATTGTGACCAAGGTCAAGGCTTGGGCGGAGAGAACGTCGTTCAAGCTTGACAGTACCGGAATAGTTATGAGGTCTGGATCCCAGCCTCTCTTGAAGCTTTCCGAGGTAACTAGGATGGAAAGTATCGGCGTAACTATCCTTAGTATCAGCGTAGCTGTGAGAGCCCATATCAGAGGCTTGAAGGAGTAATGCAAGAAGAACAAAGAAGAACCTAATACCAAGGTAAGGGCACTTACTACGGTGAAGGTTATTCTGCCCCAAATCACGTATACCTTCTTGCTTCTGAACATCTTATCGTACTCGACCTCACCTAAGCTTAGCGCCGTTCCCAGCCAAGAGGTGAAGTTCATCGAGGCGGATCCGTTTAAGGCCATAGTTATGGGAGCTATGAAGAGCAGAGCTGGGTTGCTCTGAGCGTTTCCGGCTACTAGGATGAATCCGGCTACGGTGGATATGGTGGACGCTATCAAGGTAGAGGCCATGAACTCCTTGTAACTCTTCAGATCCTTCGCTCTCACGTACTTTATGCTCGTAAGGGTGACGTAGAGCATCATCAATATAGGAATTATAGCTACAGGGTTGAACGTTATGAGCAATGAGGCAGCGCTCGTTATGTCGGCTATTATAGTTGTTAAGGAAACTACTACCAAGTCCACGTTAAGACCTTTTATGAAGGCTAAGTAGCAAGCGTAGGCGCTGAAGGGTACCAGAACGGTAAGCGTGATGCCTCTGGAAACCAAGAAGTAGAGGAGGGAACCCAAGGGATTGCCTACGATGGAGGTAAGAGCTATTACGTACAACCCCCCAATTATCCCCAATATGACAGCCACGTGAGTTACCTTGGAGTTGAGGAGCTCCTTAGCGCTCGACGCCTCACCCGTATAGAGCATGGTGGAATACTTAGCGGCTAAGGAGCCGTAAACTGCGCCTCTGTCCTCCGCTAGGCCGGGAAGGGCGGCTAGGATGCTGGGATGGGAGCTGAGGATGGGGGAGGCTAGCGCCCATAAGTAGCCGGACACTATCTCCCCGTATCCTTGAATGATCATGCTCAAGAGCTCTACTAGTAGATTTCTCACTGTCCCCTAGGACGGGGAGGCTTGGGCTTAGGATAAAGCTTTCTCTCTTCAAAAAACATTAAGATATCTGCTTGTAATAATCCCTTATCTTTATGTTCTTCTCGACAGGTAGCACTATGATCCTTCCGTCTCCGGGCTCTCCGGTGTAAGCTCCCTTGGTTATCGCCTTTATCGCGTCCTCCACCTTGTCGTCGTCCAGTACTAACTCTAACTGGATCTTGGGGAGGAGATCTATCCTGACCGGCAGACCTCTGTACCTTATTTCTATTCCCTTTTGGCTGCCTCTTCCCTTTACCTCGACCACGGTCATTGGGTATATTCCAACCTTCTCGAGTTCAGCTTTTACGTCATCCAGCTTTTCAGGCCTTATGAATGCAATTACCATCTTCATATTCCTCACCCCCTTACATCACATAGGCCTCCTCGTTGAGCTCAGGTAGGTCTAGGCCTACCTTCTCCACTTGCTCGGGCACCCTCCAGCCTATTACCGCATCGACGAACTTCGCTATTATGAGCGTCATTACCATAGCATACACTATGGAAGCCACGCTTCCCACTATCTGGGGTACTAGCTGCCACGGGTTGCCGAAGAGCAGACCGGCCTTTCCGGCAACTACCGGGTTGGCGAATATTCCAGTAGCTATTGATCCCCATAGACCGCTCATTCCGTGGACCGCCCAAGCGTCTAGGGTCTCGTCCCATCCCTTCTTCACTCTGAAGTTAACCATGTAGTAGCTGAATATTCCGGCGATCGCTCCGATTACCATTGCGGATATCGGGTCGACGTAGCCAGCAGCCGGGGTAATCGCTACCAGTCCGGCCACCACTCCGGAGGCGAAGGCGACGGAGCTGAACCTACCTCCGCTATCCCTAGCGGCTATGAACATCCAAGCGAGTCCTCCAGCGGCGCTGGCAGCGGCGGTAGCTAACCAAGCGTTGGCGGCATCTATGTTAGCGGCTACGGCGCTTCCGGCGTTGAAGCCGAGCCAACCGAACCAGAGTATTCCGGTTCCCAGTAGCACCAAAGGTATGTTGTGAGGCAGAGGCTCTACACCCTTACAGAACTTCCTCTTGCCTATTACGAAGCTCAGCGCCAGAGCAGAGAATCCGCTGGCTATGTGGACTACCATTCCTCCTGCGAAGTCCAGAGCTCCCAGGGAGGCCAGCCAACCACCTCCCCAGACCCAGTGGGCTATTACGCTGTAGACCAATAGCACCCATAGAGCAGAGAAGAGCATCCAAGCGTCTATCCTCCCCCTCTCAGCTATAGTAGAGGCGATTATCGCGGTAGCTATGGCGGCGAACACTCCTTGGAAGCCCACGTATATCAAGCTGGGAACGTGAGTACCGGGCCACACCTTTGGCAAGAGGGTCGGATAAGCGCCGAAGTACTGGAAGGGGTTGCCTACGAAGCCGGCTATGCTGGCCCCAAAGGCCTCACTGAAGCCCAAGAGTATCCATAGGATCAAGGCTACGGCGAAGGCACTGAGGACGTGTAGGGCGGTGCTCAATACGTTCTTGGACCTCACCAGTCCTCCGTAGAAGAGCGCCAGTCCGGGAGCGGTCATGAACAGCACCATTGATGAGGCAGAGAGTAGCCAAGCTGTATCTCCAGGGTTCACGACTGCCCCGCTCACTTTGTTCACCAAACACCCAGAAAATCTGAACAATGTATTGAACTTTCCCCGCGTCTACAGAGACAATGATTAGAAATGATGGAGGTTAGATGAACAATGTATGCACAATTAAAAGAGGCTTGAACCGAGTGGTTACGCGGTCCTCATTTCCTTCTTTGAGACTTGCTGGGCGAACCTCTCTTGCAGCACAAAAGCCGGACAAGCTCTCGACTCAGGGTGGATAGTGACTGTGTGGTACTTGCAGTACATGAGCTCTATGTACTTACAGTACTTGCATTTCCTTAGGTAGAGGGGGACCCTTCCCTTCTTCTCCTTCTTGGCAAAGGATTTCTCTAGGGACTCCTTTAGCTTGCTGAAGTCGAGCTTCACTTGCCCTCCTCACCCCCTAGCTCCAGTAAGGTGTCTACCGCCTCTTTAGCGGATTGTAGGAGGAGGTCGTAGTACTTACTGGACTTCTCGTGCACAGTACTCCTCTCCACGCCTTTGGCCAAGTTGGCGTCGACTATATCAACGACCAAGCATCTCATCTTTCCTCTGCAGATACCGTATACGTGGGCGGAAGACCTATCGATCAAGTCTATCTCCATGCTTCTTAAGGTATTCAGGGAGAGAGTTATCTCTGCTAGAGGGAAGTAAGTAGTGGCTGCGAAGGCCTCCGAGGAAGTGGAGAGGAGTTCTATTGCCTTCTTGTACATCTCGTAGTCGGCAACAGTGGGGGGCTTTGGACCCAAGCGGACCTCGGGGTAAAAGGTCGAGGCGTAAACGGGTAAGGCTGTTCCCACGGTAAGCCTGCTTACGATGGAAGCGGCTGTGTCTATAACAACTGCCTTCCTCACGCCTCTAGCCTTCAGAAAATATAACATTTCGAGGAGGTAAGGACCGCTGTAGGTCTTTACCACTAGGTTATCTTGGTACTGAACGAGTTCTCCGTAGGGGGAGGAGCAGATCTCCTCGCCGTCGACGACGCTGTGGAGATGAGGATCGGCGATTATGACAGAGAACCTCCACTTCAAACCTTCGCACTCCGCTATCATCCTGGGGATCACCTTCTACCGTGATCGAAGAACTGGGGGTAGTAGGGATATAAGGAGTTACGGGGCATGAGCTAGCGAAGGGATCCACCATGCTGTCCAACAGAGAGCTTCTGAGGTTCAAGGCCCAAGAGAACACCGACAACGTCAAGGTCTACGGCAAGCACGTCTACGGCAACTTGTACAACTGCAACCCCAAGAAGCTCAGCGACCCGGAGTACCTTAAGAAGGTAGTGATAGAGGCGGCGAAGATAGGAAACATGACTCTGCTGGACGTCAAGGCTTGGAAGATAGGAGAGGGAGTTAGCGTGGTGGGGATAGTTCTGGAGAGTCACATTACCATTCACACTTGGCCTGAGTTCAGCTTCGCCACGGTAGACGTCTACTCTTGTGGGGCGCACACCGATCCAGAGAAGGCCTTCGAGTACATAGTGAAGGCGCTGGAGGCTAAGAAGGTAGTGAGGGGCGGAGTGGACCGCTCCATGTACGTATAGGGCCCTTCAAAAGATGTTTTTATATGGCCTGTGGGGCCAACAAGTACTCAACCACTCCTCCTGCCACTATGTTGAACTTGAGGTAAAGCGGGGCATCGCTACTAAACCTTATCTCTACCGTATCAGAGACCTTGGTTAGACTCAGTATGTTCTTGAGGAACGTCAAGTCATAGACGCCCTTGGAAGGCTCGTCGACCTCCAGCTCTATTAGGGCTGTAGAAGCCCTGGTCAGTTTGGTAGTAGCTCCCTCAGCTCCAGCTCCTACAGCTTTGATGAGCAAGGTATCCGTATCCGGTGCTTCGAACTCCACGGAGTCGCCGATCGCCTCCGCGTCCCTTATTGCGTTGTTGAGGACCTGAGCCAAGATGCTTGCCCTTACCTTGAAGTCTAAGGACTCCACATCAGGTACCTCTGGCTCGGGAACGTCCAAGTTTGTTATAGAATACCTCTTGATGAGGTTGCCCTTGAGAACTATCTTCAACCTAGCTCCTTCCTCCTCCGTTCCCATCTCGAGCTGGTATCCCTTCTTTGCTCTCTTTAGGAACTTCATTATGTTGGCTATATTGAAGCCTAAGCTTTCGGTTCCCTCGACCTCATATTCGAGGAATACGTCCTTGTCTAGGGTGACCACTATCAAGGCCACTTGAGCAGGATCCATGGCCTTCATCGTAACCTTGTCTTGGTCAGCTATGAGTGCTATTTCGTTAACTATCTTTCCTAAGGCCTCCACTATGCTTTGGAAGACCTTCGTCTCAGGGTAGACGAGTCTCAAACTTCTTCTCCCCGGAAGCTAGTGGGTCATCTCGTATCTTAGCTTGTTTCCGTCGAACGTTATCTTGAGAGATCCGTTCTCTCCCTTTATAATTATTTCCTTCGCCTTCAAGTTTAACGACTTGTCCAAAGTTTCTACCATGGCTCCGAGAAGGGTGACCGTCTTGTCGAGCTTGTTCATGATAGCCCTTTGAGGGGATAGAGGGGAAGGGTAGTATTTAAGGGAGGGAACGCCGACATCCAGTTATTGATTTTTCGACATAGTACTCACGATCAACGCTCATAAGATGTTGATTATTTCCTCATTTTTAAGATAAAGATGAGTTTTTGTAGATCGAAGTTTTCTAATTGAAAATTATCTATAAACAGAGCAGATTAATCAAAACAAACTTGCCATTCCCTATTGAGACTTCTTCTGTTGCCCTTCCAAGTCTTCAGTTCCATCCTCTCTTAACATCGCTTTCTCCCTTCAATTGATCTCAAACTTCCTTTTCCACACTTCTGGGAGAAACCGCTCATATCCTTGTCCGCTCTCATGAATACAAAGATAGAAGCATCAAAGGGCAAGTCTAAGATCAGTCATTATGTGACAATTGAAAGGTATGAGATGGAACGTTGTGTGTTCCCATAGGTGCGAAATTAGTGCTGTCCGCTTCCAGATCCTCCTATGTAGTTATTCCCTCTCTCACTTCTCATTTTGGTTTCAAAGGCTTCAAGTTTGGTAGAAAAACGCTTCATAAGAACTACGTGCAGCCTTCCTCCTTTTGATGCATAAATGGGTTCTTATGGGGAAGATCTGGAGAAAACCATTCGATTCACTACATGGTTAGAAGTAGCGGTTTCTAAAACAACACTTTTCACCAATTGGTGAATAGTAGAACAAGGGGATTCTTTGAAGCTTCGGCCGCTTTGGACCTTAAAGCTGAAGAACAAGGTAGAGAGCATAGCATTCTCAGATAAGGGTACTCTTGGCATAACCTCCGACAGATGTGCTTTTATTGTAAATGAGAAGGGGGAGCTTATCTCGAGGATCTGCGGAAAGGCCGAAATGTTCGGTGCCTCCTTCAACAAGCTCTTCGGATTCATGAACGTCGACGATTACGCCTATTTGGTCCTCCCGGAGGGCAAGCTCGAAAAGAGGATATTCGCTGGAGAGCAATGTAACGAATCCATAACCATGCTGGAGGACTCCTTCATAGCTTGCCGGTACAAGTGCGCCTTGATAGATCTTCACGGTCAGAAGAGATGGGTTACAGAGGTAGGTCACGTTCCCAGCGGACCGGCTGTCAAGGAAGGAGTAGTTTATGCTCCCGATGAAGAGAAGCTCTCATTGCTGCTCATGAAACTCAATAACGGAGAAATAATCAAGGAAATAGATCTGGGAGAGGAGGCCTATGACGCAAAGGTCTGTGGGGACAAGCTCGTGGTCGGAACGGCTTCTACGGTGAGGATATTCGACGTAAGCGACCCTCTAAACCCTAAGCCGATAAAGAGGATAGAGGGCTTCTTGGGAGCTTGGTCGGTTGCGTTCCCTTCAAGTTGCGATAAAATAGCGGTAGCCGACTTCTCCAACTTTACCTTGAAGGTGTTCGATCTAAACGGTAACTTACTGTGGAAGAAGGTGTATGAGATCATAGGATCTGAAGAGATAGAGGGCATAGAGGTCCATTCGGTCGCTTGGAAGGATGATAGAATAGCGGTGGGCCTTAGGGACGGAACGGTTTACTTGTATGAGGTCTCAGAGTAGCCAAGTCCTCTTTAGATACTCTATTAGCTTTTGGGAGACGAAGGGCTTCCCGTCTATTACCGGATACCAGTACGGTATCTCCTCATATCCCTCCATTCCGGGCATTGAAGGCATCTTTACCCTAAGTCCTTTCATTATTTCTATCTCCTCTAACCTCTTTCCTCTTGATATCAAGTAAGCCACAGCACAAGCCCCGTCTATCGTGAACTGACCCTCTCCTATGTTCCTGACCAACACATCCCTTGGGAGCCTTGATGTTAATTCTCTCCAAGTCCTTCCCTTTGGAGGATGAGATCCGAGGATCCCTCCCACTATCACAGTTCCTCTAGCCTCCTCCGGCTCTAGAGCCTTCTTTCCCTTTGGATCCAAAACCACCCAAGGCCTCGGCAACCTTCCCAAGATCTCCACTACGCTCCTCTCCTCAAAGGCTATTCCTAAGCTCCTCAAGAACTCCTTGAGCTCGGGATGCTTGACATTGGTTATTAAGAGATCTTTGCCGAGAAGTTGGAAGGCGTGCTCATACTCAATAAAAAGCCACTCGCTCGGCTCCTCCAAGTTCTCTATTACTATCATTCCTCCTCTTCCCCGAAGACGTCCTCCGTCTTCTTGGCGGCTTCCTCCATCTCCTTCACTACTTTCTCGGGGAGAGGCTCTATGTAGGCCCTTCCTCCTCTTATCCTCAGCACCTTGTCATAGTACACTATTATGCCCTTGTCAGTTATGTCAAAGGGATGCCTCCTCATGTCGTGCTTGGTTCCTCTCATCTTCCACACTATTAGGGATCTGTAGAGCTCACCGTCGTATTCGTCTAGGTCCATCCTGATTATTCCGTCTGCAGCGTGCTCCACTCCGGGACCTCCGAATCCCCTCTCGGTTGCGGACACTTGGCTCACCAGGATGCTGGTAACTCCTAGTCCGGAGAGCACCCTCTTTAGGTTCATTACCACGCTTCTAGCCACCACGGGCTTGGTTAGGTAAAGGGTGGAGACCGAGTCCACCGCTCCCCTCTTGGCTCCCGTGTCCCTTATGGCCTCCTTTATTACATCAATCAGCATGTGAACGTCGGTAGGATCCCTCACCACGTACTTCTCTCTCTTGGCCGCCTCCCCTATTCCTCCGGTGAAGGCGTCTATTATCGCGAACATACCCTTCTTCTCATACTTCCTAACGTCCCATCCGAACTGGAGCATGTTTCTCCTTACTTGAACTGGATGTTCCTCTAAGGCAACGTAAATGCCGGGCTCCCCATGTTGTAAGCCGTACCAAAGGTACTGCTGAGAGAATATGGTCTTTCCGGTACCGGGACCTCCGCTTAGCAATACCACGTTTCTCTCAGGAATTCCCCCGTAAAGTATCTCGTCCATCCCGGGTATTCCGGTCTTCACCCTCTTGACTATCAAGAAGCTCTACCCGTTTCAGTTAAGCGAACAGAGGCAAATAAGGGGAGGGCTCCTCAGAGGGATAAGTCAAGTCACCGCTCCTTCCGGGCATGAGACATCATTGGAAAAAGGGTTACTCGAGACCGGTTATCTTCGCGTACATCTCCGCGAAGCTGGGAACTTCCACTCCTACAGAGGAGAAGAACCTCCTGATCTGCTGAATGTCGTGCCTTAGGAACTCGTCCGCGTAGGGATGGCTTATCGGTACAGCTTGGCTGACGTCTATTATCACTGGCTCTTCCTTCCAGTACATGATGTTGTACTCGTTTAGGTCGGCGTGAACTAGCTTAGCCTTCTGATACATCTTAACCATGTAATCATAGACCGTGTTGAATATTTTGGTCCACTCCTCCACGTCGAGCTGGTTCTTGGGCTTGGCTAGCTCTACTAGCAAGGGCGCCCTTCTGCAACCCTCACCTATGAACTCCATTACCAAGACGTTCTTGTAAACGGCTATGGGCTTGGGAACCCTTATTCCAGCTTGCATCATCCTCTTTAGGTTCCTGAACTCCTTCCTCGCCCAAGCGTAGATGAGTCTCCTAAGGCCTCTGTTAGCTATCTGCTCGAACCTGGGGTCTCCGATGATGTACTTCCTTATGCTCTTCCTGAACTCGGCGGTGCTGGTTAGGTAAATCTTCACGGCTATGTCATTTCCTTCGGGGTCCTTGGCGCAGAAGACCCTAGCCTCCTTACCGGCGGAGATAGTTCCCAAGAGCTCTCCTATTACACCTCTTCTCATGAGCTCATAGACCGCCATCTGGGTGGACATATCGAATACTTCTTCTACGGTCTCGAAGAGGTCCTTGTCCTTCTGCCTCTTCAGGAATCTCCTCCTCTGAACTAACTCCTTGGGAATGGGCTCCTTTACTTTCTCTTCCTCCTCTTCTCCCTCCTCGACTAGGGGCTCTAGGGTCTCTTCCTCCTCTTCCTCTACCACTTCCTCCTTCTGGACCTCCTCCTCGCTGGGCTTCTGCACCTCTTCTTCTACCTTAGTCATTATCTCCTCTACCTTCTTCTCCTCGGTCATGCTCCCTCACCTCCTTCCTCTTGCTCTTCCATAGCCATCTGCTGGGCGGTTGCGGCTATCTCCTCCTCGGTAATTCCAGCTAACTCAGCTATCTCCTTGGGAAGGAGGCCCTTAGCTAGGAGCCTCTTGAGCTCGTCCCTTTGGTAGCGGTAGGTGACGTCCGCCTTGTCGGGCTGGAAGTCCCAGATGGCAGCTATTACCACGTCTCCTTCCCTTATCCAGACCCTCCTCCTCATCCTTCCGGGTATTCTCGCCTTTCTTACCTTCTCGGGATCGTCTAGGCACCTAATGAGGACGTGATCGGCTCCTATGATCCTCTCGACGACGCATAGGACCTCTCCTTCGCCGGGGAGGACTATCTCTTTGGTCCTTTCCGACCTAGGTCTCTTCTTCTTCGCCAACTTGACACCATGATTAGAGAGACAATGGATGGATTAAATATCTCGGGGGTTATCGCTTGGAGGACCCTTGAGGTCTTAGTTTTACCACTGAGAGCTTATTTTAGTCTCTTTGAGGGAAATAGAGCGGTGAGCTATTGGGTGAAGAAGTAGCAAAGATCAAGTGTTGTTGCGCCGATGATGGGGCTTATTGCGAAAAACTGCTACCCCTCTGGAGGAACAAAGGAGATGCCATCATAGTTCTACTGGATAGTAAGGATGAATTATACGACACTGGTCCAGAAAAGCATAACATAGCAACCTCGGAGGTAGGAGAGGAAAAGGAGAAGATAATAGTCAAAATAAGCCAAGAGGTGACCCTTGATACTTTTCCGGTATTCGTGGAGATTGATGGATTGTTTTTGGATAAGGTGATTTGTAGAGGCGATTTAATTCTTCATAGCAGAGATGACAATAAGGTAATCTTGAAGGTCGAAAGAGATAACGAATGTCATCTCGGGAAGAGACTTTGGCTGCTTTGGAGTCTAAGGAGTAGAGGAGGAGCGTACTGGGGCTTAACTTTCTCTAATAATGGATACTTAGGAGTCGCCTCCAACTGTGCCTACATCGTAGATCCTCGCGGCGAGGTGGTAAGCGAACGATGTCCAGAAGAAGGACCAGTCAGAAACGTTTCCTATTGTTGCGGTAAGTTTGGGTTTGCGTATAAGAGCCACGTTCTCATTTATGATCTGAAGGAAAACGAGTGGAAGGAGATTTATACAGGTTTTGTTGGAACTCGAGCAATAACGATGCTCGAAGATGGCTTCTTGGCTGGTTTCGATTATCTAGCGCACTTCGACTTCCATGGAAAAAAGAAATGGAAAGTTGATATACAATGGGTCGAAAACGGTCCCGTTGTTAACGAGAAGTACGTTTATGTTCCACGAGCATATTGGCCACGCGAGAATCAGGGTGCGCTAACGATACTCAAGCTTTCAGATGGTAGTGAACTGAAGACGATAAAGTTCGATGAAATCGTATGGAACGTTCAGATATGCGGAAATCGCTTAGCTGTTGGAACAGTTCATAATGTCCATCTTTATGACATAAGTGATCTTTTAAACCCTCGTGAACTTTGGAGGAGGAACGGGATTGCTACCGAGTGCGAGGTATCCACGTGTCATGGAGCGTGGAGCATAGCTTTCTCCCCAAATTGTAAGTACGTGGCGAGTAGCGATGTAAGGGACATGAAGATCCACATATTCGATGTAGAGACGGGCGAACAAGTGCTGGAGAAACGCTTTGGGAGCTATGCTAGGTCGGTTGCTTGGTGGAGGGATAGGCTGGTCGTCGGAATAGACTATAAGAGGCTTCATCTCTTCAAGGTAACCGGCTTCGACTGAACCTTTCACTAAAATACCCTCAAACGACGGCTCAAAACCACTTGGTGTCTTAGTTGCTCAGAGAGGCGGCGGAGAGGATAAGGAGGCACCTAGGAGTTCACTTGGTTCAATTAAGGATCGAGGAAAACAGAGTGATAGTGAACGTCTTCATAGCTGAACGTCTGAAGCCGGGAGAGCTGGAGGAAACGATAATAGCTGCTAAGGATTCCAGCTTGATCTACCTAACCGCCTATGCAAACCTAAACCTCAAGCTTGTGAAAGAGGAGAGCGAGTGCTCTCAGGAGGGATGTTTGATCAAGTTAGTTTTCAAGATAGTTTCATAGGCAAAGAGGAACGTGAAAATCTTGGAACAACTATTCCTAGATAACACTAGGCTCTTAGCATCGCGAGTACTATACCTCATCAAGGAATGTTAACAATGATGAGATCGTGAAGTGAGGTCTGAAGTTAATTAACCCTCTTTCCCTTCGCCTTTCATGAAGGCGGGCGGGATCAGAGACCTCGCGGTCTGTCATCCATCCACATAACCGAGCCTCATCATCCCCGCCCGCCAATGTTCTCTGTCTTCCTAGAGGTAATCACGATAGAGAGTACATCGAAAGTGCTCCTTGAACTTCCTATTCACTCATAAATAAACAAATACTCATCCCTTGGAATTACTCATAGAATTCATGGAGCGTACTCTTCATAGTGTCCAAGCGTAATATAAAATAAGTACAACTTAGTTCTTTCAACCACGTCTTTGAGGATGTGAAATGTTGGTACCTCTTTGTCCAAGAAGCCAACTCGTGATCATTGCGTCGTAGAGATATCAGCCTCGTGACACAAGACTCCGAATACGGCAAGTTCCACTCCTACAAGTCTCAGCCATAACACCCCAGAGGAATCTTGTAAACTTGTTGAAGCTAATCCAATCGGTTAGAATATGGGAAGTTTTAGAAGTTCGTTTCTTGATCAATTCATCGGACATAGGGACACGTCATTAAAATGCTATTCAAGATCGATAGCAAGCTTGACTCTTAGAGCCAAGAGAACCGATTCACACAGTTCTCAAAAGCTTTACAGCTAAAGGTCTCTCAAAGGTATCAAGCAAAGATAAAGCTCTGTGTTAGGAGAATTCATCAGGACATAGGTTGAGCCTCCATCTCAACGCAAGTAGAAATATAACCAAGTTCCCGCCCCAGCGATAAAGCCTATTAGAAACGAACGGAGAAGGTTGGACTTCGGCCTCTCCACTATTTCAATTGCCAGAGTGGAGATGCTTATTAAATCGTAGAAAAACAAGAACTTAGCTAGAAGGAGGAATTTCTCCAGAGGGCTATAGAGGCCCGCAACTAGGGTAACCAGCTGGGTAAGGAAGGAAAACTGAACTATTGCAAAGAACACTTCATCTTTCGTACTGCTTCTAGCAAATATTATTGATATAGAATTGATCGTGGTTTGCGCTAGAAGCAAGGCTATCCAAGAGGCTTCTGATACGAAGGCCTCCTTAAGGAGGCTGAAGTAAGAGAAGAGTAAGATAGCGTAAGAGAGCAGCGCCTCCAGATTACCCTTCCTCACTCTTCTCTTCCTCCTTCTTGTTTTTGAGGAAGGCGTAGGCGACCGCTCCCAAACCTATCAGGATAAGGAGCACTGCCCACCACGGGAGCTCCTCTTCCTCGCTCCTCTTCTGAGGCATTCTTTCTTGCACCCCTTCTCATTGCTCGTATTAGTAGCACTTCAGTATAGCTTTGATTGCGTTATTAGGGGATGACATCAAAGATTGCTAATACAGACTCAAACACCTCATTATATGCAAAGTACCCACAGTATCTGGCGTAACTAAGGGCGATACGACCTTAGCTGAACTAATGTCGGGAGAATGAGCTTGAAGAAGACGACGAAATGCAATTAACTCTCTAATTAAGGAAAGATTATGGTTGGGATTAAGCGTAAGTACTCTTTACACAAAACCTTGGAGGCATTCAGTATCTCAATTTCAACTACCTCTCCGTCCTTGAAGTGCACAATAGCGTTTCCTATTTCTTCTGCGTAATCGAGCTTATCAACGTCCTTGAGTTTAATCAAAAGGGTGTCGGTCTCCTTATCGTATTCAACACTCATACCTCTCCCTCCTCGCCTTGTAGCAAGTTACTACTATTAGTTGATCACCTTTTTCTTCAAAGACCACCCTTAGCAAATACCTTTCGCCGAGAGTCTTTTGAGCTATCTTTCGACCGAACTTACCCTCAATTTACCCTCAATTACGCAGTCGGGTTCCAAAAGAGCGCGTACTACAACTATCTTGTTCAAGCCGTACTTTCTAATTCTATCTTCCGCGTGATTTGTGAACTTGACCTTCAAAGTTCTTCACTATTCGAAGGATGCGGTAAGGCTTAAGGAGGAATTTCTTGAGGTGCTACTTTGCGGTTAGTAATGCATCAAGGTTAGGGACAAGATCCGGGAGTGGGCTCGAACATGTTACGCAATTATTCACGTTCGCGGTTCCTTTTGTCCATACCTAGGATCCAGGAAGTTTAAGCCGATAGAGGTGGTCGTTGTGCCATTAGCAATAGCTTTAGTGATAAGGAAGCTCTTGTAATAGCGTTCAGCTAATTAATCTCAAAAATTCACTCTTCTCATGAAGGCGGGCGGGCCGGGATCAGAGTGTCAGCTGTCGATCATCAATCTCCACAGGGGGTTCTCATCATCCCCGCCCGCCAATGCCCCTAACTTCGGGAGAATAATCACAATAAAGAGCAAGGCGAAACTAATCCTCAAAAATCCTTACTCATCTCCAAACAATCCGTTCCTCTTTCTTGGATTCTCCCTCATTCGAACATGCAATCAGCAGTTCGAGGATTTTCTTACGACTTCTACATCATACACAAGTGACACGACTAGATCAAATACGATCTCCTTGTTGATCAACTTGAACAGTTCTCGTGAACATCTAGGTCATAGCATATCATCGATCCTTTCATTGAGGGGGTTCTACTCAAAGCTGACGCGTTCGGAAGGAGCTAATGGAACCCTCCATTACTCGAGATCTCACTCACAATGAGATTATTCTGAGAGAAGTCGGGAAGAGTCAATCCCTAACTACCGGGGTATAGCCTAAACGTTCGCATGTGATTGGATCCATGCTTTTACCGCTGAGGGATCATTACTACGCTGGGTTCCAAGCTTGTCCCTCCTCGAAAAGGCAAAGGAAAAGCTAGAGGAACCAGCAAAGGACAACTTTATCAAAAAGAAAGTCGAGGACTCCATCTACGAGGCCTTCTTAGCGAAAAAGCTAGTTGAGGAAGGTCTTATCAGGAACGCTTGTGGGAAAGCCTTCCAAGCTTGGAAAGAATTGCTCTCAGCTCTCCTTTACTTGAAGAAGGACGAGATCTTAAAGCTATTGAAGGATGAAAGGCAGAAGGAGTGGTTCTTAAAGAAAGGAGTATACGCTCCTAGTTCAAGGTTAAGTCCGTTGAGCAAGTTGCTGGAAGAAGTGGGCATAAGTGAGATCAGTCCTTGGACGGACAAGGCTCTACGGATTCATGCCTATCAATACCAAGGTCCAGATCCGGAAGGACTCTGGGGAGGGCCGGTTGATAAAGAAGATGCTTTGAAGGATATGGAAATGTTACTGAGAAAGTGGAAGGAGTATGTGAAGGAGTACTTTGAAAGCTATTTGGATGACGATCTGAAAGAGGTTCTAGAGCGCTCGATCAAGTAACATTGTGTCTGTGAAAACCAAGGGGACAAATGAGGTTCTCGACACTACCAGTTTCAAAACCTCACCTCTGCTTTCCGAGCGGGTAAGAGACTTGGAGTACGCTATAGTTGCAGAGAACTTGGTGAAGCGGTTCGGTCCCATAGTGGCGGTAAACGGAGTAACCTTCAAGGTGAAGAAGGGAGAGAGGTTCGGCTTCCTAGGCCCCAATGGAGCCGGAAAGACCACAACCGTTCACATACTAACTACCTTGCTCAAGCCCGACGAAGGTAAGGCCTTGGTAGCGGGTCATGACGTAGTGAAGGAGGCTAGAGAAGTTAGGAAGAAGATAGGAGTGGTCTTCCAAGACCCGGCCTTGGATACCCACCTAACCGCCTACGAGAACCTCTACATCCACGGAAGGCTCTACGGCCTCAGAGGGAAGGAGCTCAAGGAGAGAATTGAAGAAGTCTTGAAGTTCTTCGATCTCTACGAGCATAAAGACAGAGTAGTGAGGTTCTTCTCAGGAGGAATGAGGAGGAGGCTGGAGATTGCTAGAGCTTTAATGCACAGGCCAGAGGTCCTCTTCCTCGACGAGCCCACCGTAGGCCTAGACCCCCAGTCTAGAGCGAAGGTATGGGATTACATAAGAGGTGTGAACGAGGAGTTCGGAATAACCGTATTCCTTACAACCCATTACATGGATGAGGCCGACAGGCTTTGCCACAGGATAGCCATAATCGACAGAGGAAAGATCATAGCTGAAGGGAGCCCCGATGAGTTAAAGAGGATGATTGGAAAGGAGATAATCTACGTGAAGACTGAGATAGAGCCGAAGTGTCCTGAGGACTTCGAATGTGAGAAGAAGGACAACTTGTTGATAATAAAGGTTGAGAACGCCGCCAGAGCTCTGCCGAAGGTAATGGAACTGCTAACTCCCTACAAGATACTGGAGGTCAACGTGAAGAGGCCTACGCTAGACGACGTCTTCTTAGAGCTCACCGGAAGGGAGCTGAGGGAGGAGGGAGCGGACACCTTCGGAATATTCAGGGCAGCTGCTAGGAGGTGGATGTAAATGGATGCGTTCATAGCTATGGCTTACAGACAGCTCAAGAGGTTCCTGAGGGCGAAGCCGAGGTTAGTGTTCACGTTGATAACTCCGATAATGTGGATAGTGTTCTACGGAATTGGTTGGGCCTCCAGCATGAACTTTCCCGGAATAGAGCTCATACTGGGAACCGACTACCTCTCCTTCCTCATTCCCGGAGTCGTGGGAATGGCTGTGTTCATGGCAGGCTACATGTCGGGAGTGTCGGTGATCTGGGACAAGCACTTCGGCTTCCTGAAGGAAGTGCTAGTGGCCCCAACTCCTAGGTGGCAGAGCATTACGGGAAGGATCTTCGGTGACTCGATAGTAGCGATGATACAAGGAGTTGCTCTAGCTTTGCTAGGCTTCCTCATAGCTCACAACATGAACCCTTGGGGACTTCCGATAGTGTTCCTAGCCTCCTTCTTGACGGCCTTCGGATTCGCTTCTATAGGAACTGCCATCGCTGCTTCAGGAAAGTTCAAGACGATAGAGGGCTTCCAAGCGTTCGTGAACCTAGTCACCTTCCCGGTTATATTCTCATCCGGAGCCTTCTTCCCACTGAACAACGTGCCGGACTGGTTCAAGTCAATAGCTTACGTCAATCCGCTGACCTACTCCGTCGACGCGATGAGGCTAGCATTAGCCGGAGTCGGGAGCTTCCCCATGTGGGAGGATTTACTTGCGCTCGTGATCTTCGCCCTCACCTCCGGAGCCATAGCGGCCTACTTCTTCGAGAGGAGCACCCTCGACTGATTTTTCTGTAATTTAGATCCTGGGTAATACCTAGATATCTCAAATCACTCCTACCTGCAGGGAGCACAATATAAACCCTGGAGAGTTAACTCTACCGGGAATCGCGATGATAGCAAAGGGAGAGGTGTTGCGAAGGGGTCCAAGGGGAGTGCTGGTGAGACATAACGGAAAGCTCTACGAGATGGGGTACGGGGCCTACTTGCTTTGGAAGGCCTTCGAGGAGGACTCCACCCCGGAGGAGGTAATAGCGCAAGCGATAGCGATAACGGGAATGAGGAGGGAGGAGGCTGAGAGCATAGTTTACAGCTTCGTGGAGACGTTTAGGCAAATAGGTCTCATAGGCGACCCAGAGCCTTGAGAACCTCCTCTACGGCCTTTTCCGGATCCTCGCTCTTGGTGATGTATCCTCCTACCACAACTATGTCCGCCTTCCCTATGAAGTCCTTAACGGTTTCCGGCCTGAGACCTCCGGCTACAGCTACCACTAGCCCCATCTCCCTTATCTTAGCAGCTAGATCCGCTAGCTGAGCAGCAGTAATTCCATACTTCACTTGCTGGGAAATTCCTACGTGGAGCTCCACTGCCTTTACTCCCAGCTCCTTGAGCTCCTTTGCCCTCTGAAGGGGATCCTTAACGTGCATTAAATCAGCTACCACCACCTTTCCTTCCTTCTCCGCTACCTCCACAGCTTCTTGAATGACTGAGTCATCGGAGAAGGCCATTACAGTCATGGCTTGAGCTCCGGCGTTAAAGGCCATGGTAGCCTCTAGGGCTCCGGTGTCACAAGTCTTGGTATCAGCTAGGGTAGGCCTTCCTAAAGCGCTTATGACCTTCACCGCCTCCATTCCGGCGCTCTTGATGAGAGGGGTTCCCACCTCAAGTATGTCAGCTTTCATCGCTTTTACAGCCACTTTCACGGCATCCCTGAGGTCCACGAAGTCCAAGGCCACTTGGAGTAGAGGTCTCTCCCTTCTCTCCCATACCATTCCTTTTCCACCGAGTTAAGTGAGGGAAGGGCGTTAATGAGGGGAAATCTCTAAGGCTTGAATGTGAGTCCAGCTCGATGCACCTTGCACCCTTATATTAAAACCTTCCACGGCCTTTTCATTTCGGTGAAGAAGAGATGCCCAAGGACTTCCTGAGGCAGATAGTGAACCCAACCCTCTTGGAGTTCGAGATACCGGCGCAAGTACTGATAGAGATAAGGAAGAAGATTGAGGCAGCTGAAAACAAGTACAACTTCAGCGCCTTCGGAGGAGACGTCAAGAACTTGGTCAAGTTCCTCCAGTCTCCAGAGTGGAAGGAGTTGGTAGCACTCTTCGAGGCTGCCAACGCTAAGGTCGCCCTCATAAAGATACTCGAGAATGCCAAGGAAGCTTACAAGGACTATCCAGAGGTGGTCAAGGCGATAGAAGAGGCCTTGAAGGCCCTCGAGAAAGGGGAGGAGGTAAAGGCGATAACCAAGCTGGAGGAGCTGAAGAAGAACGTAGAGAAGGCCCTAGAGGGTAAGTATCCCACTAGGATATCTGAGAACAAGGTAGTTGTTGAGAGCGACAAGCTAGAGGCCTACATAGAGGAGGACTCCGGAGAGTACAAGATGAAGGTAGAGGTGAGGGGAACCAAGGTAACCGCCACTTGGGAGGAAGCGAAGAAGATACTCCAAAAGGCAAAGGAATTAGCTGATGCCCTCAATCCTCCGTAAGGTGATAGAGCTTGAAGGACGTTGAAGCCAAGTTCGATCGTCTTTTTGAATGTCTCGTTATGTGCTTGGAGATACTGCTGATACTCCTAACAGCAGGCTTCACCGTCCTCTCCCTCTTCTGGTTCGGAACGACGCTATACCATGACTTCATGACTATACAAGAGCTGAACAAGGACGTAATAGTAAAGCTACTGGACATAACCTTACTGACCCTAATAATCATCGACGTGCTCCAGATAGTTGTGGCAAGGTACACCAGCAGCTACGAGTACCTAAGGGTGGCGGTCGAGGTAGGTATACTATCCATGCTGAGGGAACTGATATCAATCGAGATCAAGAAACCTGACCCATGGAAAGTGATCGCCTTCGCACTTACCATACTGATACTCTTCATCGTATGGGTAGGGCTCAGCAGGTCTAAAGTTATGGAGGCAATAGAGAAGCGCTTGGGGAAAGAATCTTAGATCCTCAATCCAGTAATCCACGTACTTTTTGAGTTGCTCGTCCCTGACTCCAATTCCACACCCAGAGGCGAGGAGGGCCGGGAGATCTATTAGGGAGTCGCCTACGAATATGCTTTCCTTAACGTCTACGTCCAACCTCCTCAGAAGCCTTATCAATCCCTTCAGCTTGTTCTTGGGTTCAACTGCCGGCTCGCAGTCCTCGCATATGGGATTAGCTATCCAGAGATGAATTCCCAGGGCCTCCGCCACCCTCTTGGTGGAGGGAGCCAGGCCAGCGCTTACTAACCCTACCCCGAGTCCCCTCCTCTTCGAAAGGGAGACCGCTTCCCTAGCTCCGGGAGACAGATATTTCTCTATATCCTCAAACACCTTCTCTATGTCTTCCAAGGTGGGCTCCCTTCCTAGTGCCTTGGTCCACCTCTCCTTGTCCCTTCTGCACCACTCTCCATAGCTTATCTCCCCCTTGAAGTAGGCCTTCATGTCCTCTACCGATCCCTTGCTCCCGAATGCCCTATGCACCATCTCCCAGCTGCTCTTGAAAGTTACCAATACTCCGTCGACGTCGAATGCTATGAACCTAGGCCTCATCTCCTTATCTCCCTTGCTAAGTTCTCCAAGAACTTCCTCCCCGCGGAGGAGCTCTTCTCTGGGTGGAACTGAGTACCAATAATCTTCCCTTTCTGAACCAACGATGTGAACTTCACTCCCTCGTACTCCGTAATTCCTAACTCCTCCTCCCTTCCCTCAAAGGGCTTGTAGAAGCTGTGGGCGAAGTAGAAGTTCCTTCCCTCTATTCCCTCGAGGAGGGGGGTTTCCTTAGAAGCGTTGACCTCGTTCCATCCCATATGGGGAACTTTCCTCACTCCCCTAAACCTTATGACCTCTCCTTTGAGCAAACCCAATCCCTTCAGTCCTCCCTCCTCGCTCCTCTCGTATAGCAACTGCATGCCTAGGCATATCCCTAAGACCCATCCATCCGGATCCTTAAGGTAATCGATTAGCTTGTACCTCTCTATGTTACTCATAGCCGCTTGATGGGAGCCTACTCCCGGAAGGACAACCAAGTCAGCCCTCCTCAACGTCTCCAAGTCCTTGGTGAGTACCGCTCTAAAGCCAACCCTTTGCAAGCCGTTCCTTATGCTGAAGGTGTTTCCTATTCCGTAGTCAACCACCGCTGCCAGCACTTCCCCCACCCCTATGCCTAGCTCTGCTCTCCAGCTCTTTGACCACCTCCTCCCAGCTTACTCCACTTATAGCCAGTAGAACCATTAAATGGTAAATTAGGTCAGCCGCCTCATATACCAAGGAATCCTTCCCCTCCTCCAAGGCAGCCACTATTACCTCAACCGCCTCCTCTCCCACCTTTCTAGCAGCGTATCCCTTCCCCTTCATCGCTATCTTCGATGTGTAGGACCCTTCCCTAGGATTCTTCACTCTATTTAGAATTACCTCCCACAGCTCTTGAAGATAGTCCAAGCTTCGTTCCCACGAGCATGGGAGCGAAGGCGGTTAAATCCGGCTGAGTAGTAGGAAGGATCCTTTATGCTATCTCATTGTATTTCTTAGTTTCTACTTACCCTGCGTTCTAATAACCTGTATGTTCCTTCAACGCTTCACTAATAGCTCATGTCGATATCCTTAGTTCCTCTTGGAGAAAGCTTATTCTCTTAGTTCGGTATTAATTTAAAAAAGTAGACTTTCTGGATTTCGGGGACTCAGGGCTATGAGAATGAAGACATATGCACTACTCTTTCTGCTGGCGTTTACATCAAAGTTAATGGCAATTTCATTGACACAAATATGGACGTTCAAAACCAATACTTCAGTCGCCGCATTAGCCTTTTCCGATAATGGTCATTTAGGAGTGGCCTCAGGTCGCTGTGCCTATATTCTCGATCAAAATGGAAACTTAGTAACTAAACATTGTGGGAAAGAAGATATAGTTGACCTCTCCTTCCGTTGCTGTAGGTTTGGCTTCTTAGAAAATTACTGTTGCGGTTATGGAGGACACGTTTACATTTATGACCTTACAACAGGAACTTGGAAGAAGATGTACATTGGAAAGGATTACTGGAAAGTAATCCTCATGCTCGGGGATGGCTTCCTAGCTAGTGGGAATAAAAAGCTCGCCTACTTCGATTTCAACGGAAACAAAAGATGGGACGTAGATATATATAACATTGCGCACGGTCTAGCAGTTTATAAGGGATACGTTTACGTCCCAATAAGCTATTGGGATACAGGCGCGCTCACCATCCTCAGACTCTCCGATGGGGGTGAAGTAAAGACTATAGACTTTGATGAAAATGTTAATGTTGTTCAAGTTTGTAGTCATTACCTAGCTCTCGGAACAACTCACAGTGTTTATCTTTACGATATAAGTGATCCTACAAATCCAAAGGAGCTTTGGAAGTTCGATGAGGTCGCGACTAGCTGCAGAGGAGGTTGCTTTGGAACTGTGAGCATTGCGTTCAGTCCGGGATGTAGGTATCTGGTAAGCGCCGATCCCGACGATCACAAAATTCACTTGCTCGATGTAGCCACTGGAAAGCAAGTGCTGGAAAAGAAGTTTGAGGATAAAGTTTGGTCAGTGGCTTGGTGGGGGAAGTTCGAGAGAGTGCTAGGAACGATTTGGTGGATGGATAGAATAGCTGTTGGGTTGGATAATGGTAAAGTTTACGTATTCAAAGTTGAAGGCGATGAACCACAGACGACAATCCTCATTGCCACAAGGGGAACGGGCACAAACGTACAAGGGACACCTCTCCCGTCCTACTTCTCCTCAGTTCTAGCTCCTTATGAGAAGCTTAGATCCGTATACGATACGCTAAGCAAAGCCAGCGCGACCACAGTTGGGATAGCTGCTCTAAAGAAGTACTTCCAGTCAAACATGGGCTTTATGGTCTCATTGGCACAGTTCGGAGACTTGCTTCAAAGGATGGCTGCGTTACTAACGGAAGCTGAGCAGTTACTGCAAAAAAGCGAGAACATCTTGAACACGAAGAGCGATTTCAATTCAATATATACAGCGATGAATTACTTACAGAGGGCTAAGGTAGACTTAGCCTTGATTAATAATACCCTAAAGCAACTGGACGAGATCGTGAATGAGCTAAAGCTCAACAAGCCTACGGAGGCTATGAGTTGTGGCCTTGCGTGGAACACAGTGGAAAACATAATGAAGGCAAAGTCTGTGAATGAGATGTATATGTTCTTAAGCAAAGTAGGTGGAGATTTGAACAAAGTAGTAAAGACAGTTATATCTTGTACAATAGAAAAGGTCTTGAAGAATTACAGCACCTTCAGATCAGAGCTCGTGAAAGATGTGGCAAGGCTCAGCATCAAATGGAATAAACTAAACGCTATGCTCACGCTAGTTATGAAGATAGCAACCGGCTAGCACCTTAGATTAATCTCTTTCGAAGTATCGAATTTTGTTCACTGAGGTATGATCCTTTTGAAAATGCTTTTACTTTCCCTCACTAGCGTTAACGCCGTTCCTCCACTAATTACATTATCTTAAAGATAACGCTGAGCCCTAGTTATACTGACTAGCTAATCAGATTCCTAGCATACTCGATAAATTCACTGAACTTGCTTTACGAACTTGATAATGAAGGAAACCTATAATCTTTCAACGTTTTGAGAAGAGCTTCTGAAAAAAGTCGTTGATGGTATCAGTAAAATGCAGCTCGAAGAAGGTGTGAATAAGATACTTGCAACAAGATGAATTACATTAAACTAACGTTTCCGTTAATTGATTGTGGTTTTCAGCATTCATGTAAGGGGTTAGGAGGAGTGCGTTGGAAGAAGCGGAGAGCGTAGCGAAAGGTGACGGAGTCGGTCAAGCTCGGAGTAAGATCCAGCTGAGGCTATATTCTCGCCTTTGCCGACCCTAGGGGAGAGCCATGCCTTTCGACGTGCTCTGGACCCCTTGGAGGATGGAGTACATAAAGAACGTAGTGAAAGGGAAGGAGGAAGGGTGCTTGTTCTGCAGGGTACAGAAGATGGACGATGAGGAGGCCCTAATAGTTTACAGAGGGGATCACAACTTCGTGATGCTGAACGCGTTCCCCTACAACAGTGGGCACGTAATGATAGCCCCCTATAGGCACGTGGGAAGCGTTGAGGAGATGAGCGACGAAGAGCTAATGGATGCTATGAGGATACTCAAAAAGGTAATGAAGGCATTAAGGAACATCTACAAGCCCGAAGGCTTCAACATAGGGTGGAACATAGGTAGGGCCGCTGGAGCCGGAATACCGGGCCACGTTCACTTGCACGTAGTTCCCAGGTGGGCCGGAGATGCCAACTTCATGCTCACCATAGGCCACACTAAGGTCCTCCCAGAAGCCCTCAACGAGACGTGGAAGAGGCTGAGGGAAGAGCTTGAAAAGCTATAACCTTTGAAGAGAAGAACTCCAAAGTTTATTAAACCTTACCTCCCATGGAGGCTCGGATGAAATAAGGTGGGCCCGTAGCTCAGCCAGGCAGAGCGGCGGGCTCCAGACGTATCTACGGGTCTGGACGAGCCGTAAGGCGATGATCGTCGTCTGGAGCGTTAAAGACCCGGGAGGAGAGACCCGTAGGTCGGGGGTTCAAATCCCCCCGGGCCCACCACACCCGGAAGGGGTCCCCCGGGCTCCTAACCTCCTCCCTTATCCTAGATAGGGCCACAAGTCGCCATACCACTTTATCGTTGAAGTAAAGGGATCGAAGTACATTCCATGAACTCTTACCTCGACTCCCATCGAGACGCTTTCCAAGAGACGGTCGAGGACCTCCGGATCTCCCTTGAGGTAAGGCCTGAAGCAGCAAGCGCCCGGAAAGCCCGCTATGAAGGTAACTACCGCCCTATTCCCCTTCCTCACGAACTCACCCAACTCTAACAAGTGCCTCTTTCCCCTCTCCGTAGGGCAGTCCGGCCACATCGCCTCGTTGAAGGGTCCTTTGAGGTCAGCGCTCTTCAGCTCCACGATGGTTCTAGTTCCGTTGCATGAGAATTCAAAGTCTGAAAAGCCCTTGCCGAGCCTAGGCCTTCTCCTAACGAATGAGCAGTCCTTGAGCCAGTGGATTAAGTTCATTTCGTAGGCCTTCAAGAAGGCCATCTCTTGGAGGTTGGTGTCTACTACGGCGAAGCCTCCGTCCCTAACTTGAGCTGCTACTAGCTTGTACTTGGTCTTCCCTGAGCTCTTAGAGGAACAATAAGCTAGGTTTCCTTCCCAGATGAGGTCCTCCAGCCTTCCGGTGTTCGTGTTGTGGACCTTCGCTTTCTCATTACCTATTCTGGCTTCTATTACGAAGCGGTTAAGCTTTCTTATTATTGTGCAAGGAAGTGTTTCTAGTTTGAGAAGTTGCAAGGTCTCAGCCTACCGTTCAACTTGATTTTCTGATGAAAATACTGGAAAATTATATGGGAATGGGGACAAGCGTTCCAAAGCCCAATTCCCTTAGATCTCCTGCGCCCTCTCTATAGAGCTTGTGCCAGTCATCACAATTACCATAAAACAATCCCTTCCATATACCATGTCTGAACCCCCTCGGTCTGTTTTTCGCGAGACTCCAGCCTAAGCTGAAGGCATCAACTTCAACGCGATAAGGTGGAACTATAGATTTTAGGAAGTCTTCCTCTTTTGGAGTAAAGTGTTTTATTTCGTTTTTCAGTAGCTTCTCGATTTTTTCTCTTAATTGTGCAAATGAAGAGGAACGTACGTTTAGTGGTTCCTTGAAGAGTAATGGTGTGGCTATTAGTAGTAAACATTCGCCTCCATTTCTTCCATTCCAAAGGTGAGAGAGTTCTTCTTCTATCAAGTTCTTTTTAGAAAGCTCTAGTCTAGCTGGCAATCCTTCCCCGCCGAAACCTAGTATTGTTTTTTCTTCATGTCTTAAATCACCATATATATCCGCTACTATGGAACCCATTATTATTTTCTTTCCTTCTTGCACTGCGATATACCTTCTTTCTTGAATATAGATCATACCTTTGGAACTCTCAATTCCCGTTTGCTTTTTCGTTCTATGGAGAGCTATTCCGGTCAGTTCAGTTGCTCCTATTTGAGGTATTGGTCGTTTCATTACTTCAAACAAGTTCTTAGACTTTGATGGTATAAGAACCTCTCTTTTTAGTAGATCCTCAATTTTCTTTCCACTTCTTTCAAGCTCCTTTACTAGTTTACGTAGTCCCAGGATAGGAGTCCCATCAAAAGCTGTGAGCTCCTTGGCCTCACCCTCTTCAAAGATAGCGAATGCTCCGGTGAGCCTTTTCACGCCAAGCTTTTCCAAGCATTTTTTCACATCGCTTAGAATCTCGAAATTTTTATCGTCCAATTCTTTGCAAGAAGAATCTCTCTGATAGACGATTTGAGCTAGAGCTCCAGCTAAAGTCGTTGGGGGAGGAAGAGGGTAGCTTAACGAGTAGGTGACGCTTCCCCTTGTCTGAGGGCTGAAGTTTCCCGGCTTCCTAAAGCTGGAACTACCTAGTGGTCTAATTATTACTCCCATCTCGATCACCTCAAAGTGTTACTCCATATCAAGAGGAAACGGGCTAACTCTTTAGGCAGACAGACCATCTCAACCTTATCGCTGTTAGATGCATAGGCCTTACCATGTTCCTTCATCAATTTCTCCACTACTTCCTTTAACCAGAGCTCCGTTTCACAGTTTCTCTTCCTCATGTTCTTTCGTACTACGTACTCAAAGAGTAAGGCTATGTTGGGATCGCACGTCCTACAATCAAATTCTCTTAAAGCTTCTGCAGCGTCGTAGAACGCTTGCCTCGATAGCACGTCTTTCACAAATATCAAGCCTAGACCTTTTTTCGTTATGTTTGCTAAGGGAAGTTCCAGTTTCTTTTTAGCGAACGTTGTATTGGGCAAGGTAGTAGAGTTATCTATATTTCTATAGGCGATAGCTATTCCATCTTTCCTTATGACCCATCCATCTGGAAAGACCTTCGTCGGTTTCTTGCCCTTCTCATCAGCTAGCCTTCTTGCATCCCTTAGTGCAAGTACTAGAGGCTCACGATAATGTTTCACAGCTATTCCGTACTTTCGTCCATATGCTATGAGAGCTGGTGCTAATGCTCCAAGAGGCAATTCCCTCGAATCTCCCTTCATCTTGATTTTTACCGTTATTTTCTTGAAACCGTCTTTTAGCTCGATCTTATTATCCTCTTCATTATCCTCGAAACTTGTTAATGATTCTGACTCGAAGCCCCAGTAAGCAGCTCTAGTGGTTTCCCAGATGTACAAGGGAGGACTATAAGCACCTTTTTCATTCAACTTTTTAACTGGAGCTAGAGCTAGTAGATCATCTCCCCCAGCATAGATCGTAGTACCTTCATATTCATTTTCAATTAATGCAGTATCTATAACAGCGCCAACCATGGTAGAGTAAGAGATCTGCGCGAGATAGCTTGGAGTAACGACAATTGTCGGTATACCTCTTCTCGCTCCTATCTCTTCCGGATTTAAGACATCTGAGAATCTAGTTACGTCCTTCATGGTATTTATAATTTCTTCTATTCTTTTTGCTTCTGAGCTGTTCTTAGATAACAAAGACTTTTTGAAGGATTCAAAGTACCTATTCTTATCATTTGGATCCTCGGTCAGCTTTCCAGTAAGTATTAAATTCATGTTGTCTCCATCGGCTCTAATGATCGCGTAGTATTTCCTTGCCTTTAATATTGCCTCCTTTATTTCTTGTAATATGTCACCTTTTACGATTATATAATTTCTGGTGACTGGATCAAGTACTCTCACTATTTTAACGGTATCCTGTTTAAGAAACGTGTTTTCTAGAGAAACCGTTTGAATCATTTTTTCTATTAATTCATCAAGCTGATAATCAGTCGAATTCTTCTTGCCATTAGCTTCTTCTATCTCTACTTTTATCGTATCGGTACTCTTCCCATTTCTTTTTCGCTCCCTCTTTACTAGTTCCTCGAGTTGAGTTGAGAGGGCTAAGTTCAAGAGGTCTACGCTTCTTCGCGTTTTAATTTTGAGTGCAGCATCAAGAAGAGACTCGAACAGACCAAGGTTCAAATACCATTCATATCCAAGTATTCTCTTTATAAGGCAATAGGGACAGAGAGCCTCACGCTCTCTTATAAGAACTATTCCTTTTTCTGAGTTTATCACGAATTCTCCATTATTTCTTTTCAATACCTTTATTGGATCATCGCTTCTGTTCTTTATTATCGCCGGGAGTCCGCAGCGACACTCCACTCTAGCGACCTTTGGATCGTTTCCGAGAAGATTCAGCCTCGATAAGTCCAACTTTACGGCGTCAAATGATTCCCTCCTGAGCTTGTTCGCCCATAACCAATGGAAGAAGAGTTTTTTCTTTAATTCATCTTTCTGATTACCTTTTTTTGATTTTTCTTCGCCTTCATTAATATTGTATTTCTCTAAGAGTTCATTAAGTTCTTTGTTATTCTCAATATGTTTCTTAAATATATCTTCATATTCTTTCCACGCGTCTTCAAGCTTGATCTCGACTATCGAAAGCGGTAGAGGTGGGACCTTTACGGTATTTCCGATCATTTCCTCGATTTTCTCCTTTGTGAGCTCACAACTTACTCTATTTTCTTCACACGTATTGTAATAATCATGTAAGTTCTCTTTTACGAATTCAAATATTTTAGAGGCGAACTTTTCCCAGCAGCCCCTAAACTTTTCTCCAAAATACTCACTCCAAGAGGTTATGTCTTTCTCTAGCAATTCTTTGGCAATGTCAAGAGGAGGTAAGAGCAAAGTAGCAGTAGCGGGCATTACCGGATGTTCAGGGTTGAGAAGATAATTCGAGTGCGAACGGTGTTTAGATCTTGATTCGTTCGACTCTCTTCTTGGTGTTGATTCAGCAAGATCATCGTCATTATCGAGTAATAAACCCTTAAGGAACTTGTTATTTACCATGTGTAAATAGAAGGGGTTGAAGCGTGCCGTCGGAAGGAGCATTGTATCGGGTCCTATCTTCTCCACTACCTCCCTTATCGTGCACCACATAAGCGCAGATACTAACCAGCTGGAGGCCCAAAGATCCACTGGACCCCTCGAGTTGCTTATAAATTCTTGAACGTTTTCTATCTTTAATTTAATCATATATCCTTTCCATTTTCTGTTCCATATTACATTCACCATTTGTGCCGTAGCTGAGAGGTGATCGAATATGGTGTGATGAGGAACCCTCGTCTCTGCGACTGGAGGAACTCCAACTATTCCGTACCATAGGGGTTCAGCGAAAGCGTAAAGGACGTGGTATTTTTTCCTCAAACAATCTGTTGAATCTTCTTCATCACATTTGGTAGCACCTAGTAGCGACTTTAGCAAATTATAGAATTGATACATTTTTTGAACTAAAGGATAAACTTCTTTATCATTTTCATGAAGAAAGTCGGGATTTGTGATATTGACCAAATGAGGGAAATTGAAAATATTTTCTCTTTTTCTCTTTGTAAGTAACCAACGATCAAGAGATGAGGCTATTTGATCGTAGCCCCATTTACTTTTACCACCTGTATACTTTTCTATTATCTCTATTATCTCGTCTTCACTGAGTAATGATGCAAATAAATACTTTATTACTACAATAGCTTCTATTTCATGCATTCTTTTTCTGGAGTACTTCTTGTCATTACTCTTCTTTTTCCTTTCTTCATAGAACTTATATATCAGATTGTTTTTGTCCTCACAATTGTCTTCACAATTCTTGCTTACCCTTTTTGCCCATCTACCTTCACTTCTATTTATTATCCATGGCTTGTGAAACGGATCATGAAGATAGGCTACTATCTTTTTCTTAAAGAATTTAGTTTTATCAAGCTTGCTGCTCACTGTTATCATCCTCCTTTATGTAAGCTTCAACTAATTTCTTGAGTTCGATAGAGTATTCAATTACCATTTTTTCTAATATAGATCTTGAAGTTCCATCCCACATTAATATTTCCTCTAACAAATCTAATAATCCACAAAAGTTAGAGGTAGTTCGAAATTCTCCCCTTCCTAACTTTCTTCCTATGTGTTCTATTGCTGAGACATAACACGCTAACGCTATGCTGTAGCTGACCTTCTCGGTCTTTGATTCAAGATCATTTAGAGTAATGCTTTCCGCAACTGAAAGAGCATTATCTGGGTTTCTAAAATCATTAATGATACTCTCGAAGGTCTTTGGATCCGATTTCGACATGTAAAATGTTAGGGTTCGGAGGAGCCCATCAGAGCTAGCCATAGATGGGAATGACCTCACTCTACTCCTAACTCCCTTCTTCATTGCTATCTTTGTTTCTTCCTTAATTTTCCCGTCCACTTTTTGTAAATCATCAAAGGTATTCTTTATGATTCCTGCATGCCTCACGGCAAGTAATATTAAATCGAGGTCGGAGGGTTCCGATGTCAAAGTCCTTTTCACCTCAGCAGGAACTTAAGCATTCCCTTCCCTAGCGTCTCCTTTCCTCCTAATGCTAGATCGAACTCCACTGGGCCTCTTGTCTTGTTGTCTTTTGAGAGTAGGCGCTTGAGTACCTCTATCGGTTCTTCCTTCACTAATGTCATTAGCTCCTCTTCCTCTGACACTTTTTTGTTATTGTTATCAGAAGAACTCTCACAATATTCGTTTTCAAATCCTCTTGTACCTATTAGGCCAGTGAATACCGTACCATGAGGTAGGTATTCTTCTTTCCAAACTCCTCCTCGTTGAACCGTCTTTTTCCTATAGTTTAATCTAATCCTTGTAACCCTAAACAAGGCCTTCTCTATAATATTTACTATGTCTGCATCCTCAAAGAGGTAAACTTTAGTGTGTTGGAGGAAAGGTATTAGATTAGAAATGTCCTCTTTTTTACTGCCAAGAACCCTAGCCATCCTCTCTTCGATTTCATCGTCTAATTCAACTGCTTCGAACTTCTCTAATTCTACAAATACTTTTTTCTTTTCCTTGTTTTTGATGGAGTTTGGATCTATATTCAAATCTATACCATTAAGCTTAGCTCTAGAGAGAAGATAGGGACTAGTTGCATAAGCGAAAACATCATTTAAACTCGGAAAAGGAATGAATAGGGGATAGAGATCGCCTAGTATGAGCTTTGATGCACCCTTCTCCGTATCTTCGGGTTCATGGCCTAATAGACAGCAGATGAGGTTACACGTATTAACATTCTCTTTTTTGTTTGATTGATTTTCACTTTTCTTAACTTCACACTTAACCCTTCCACCACTATCCAAACATCTAAACTTTCTTGCCAGTGATGACTTCAATGAACCTTTAAACGAAGACGCTGGAATAAAAGGTATTCCGAAGGGATCCCTTATTATTGGGAGATCTACGACTCCCCTGCTTCCTTCGGCTCCAACGTGAACGTGAGTCAACGCTATCGCAAGCAAGGGTGAGGTTTCCTTCAAGGAGTTTGACCCATCTATCCATTTGGACGGTAAGTTATAAAGAGTTCTTTGATTCACTTACTTGATAGAAGTTGAGCGTTCTCCAGAGCCCTTTAGCGGTCGCTTACCTTCATGGCAAGATATTGTGTAAGATCATAGAAGATAATACAGATGAGAACTTTCAGAAGGCCCTTAGATCAATACTCCGCTCCCTTCCTTCGGAGCTTAGCGATTCTGGCTACATTGGTGTTCTATCCATGAAGCTTTACAAGACATGGGAACAATCAAGCGTTCTCGCAGATCTATACCTTGATCTCTTGCCAAGTGTTGACTTGGAAAGGAATAAGAAAGAAGATATCGAAAAGAGTATTGAGAATGTAAAAACAAAGATAATAAACCTTATACAAAATACGGCAGATAAAAGAACTCTCGCCGAGAGCCTCGTTACATCAATGCTAATCGTGGCCTTAGCTACGCTTAATCCATCTTGCAAGAAGTGTCTTGATATACAGCTCAGCGTCGCTCTAAGGAAGCTTTTGAGCGGGAAGTGCTGTAAAATACCGGAGAGAGCAATTCTTCTGTACTCGGAGGAGATGAAGAAGTTTGTAGACGGAATAGTCCAAGTGGAGGAGGGAAAGGACAATGAGTCTCGAGATCGACTTTAATGAGTATCTCAGAAATGATCAATTAGAAGATCCCCCTCTGGAATTCTTAGGCACCTTCGTAAATATAACTCCCTACATGGGCGGTAGCTTTGACAACGGCAAAACGTTCAGAGGCAACCGCTTCATAGGTCATCCTACAGCGCAAGCAATAAAGGCGAGAGCTCGTTACGCCTCCTTACTCGCGCTAACTTCTTTCATTACTAGTCCTCAAAGTTACAAGGATGCATTCAAAATAAAAGTAATTATCGAAGGAGATAAAGAAGAAATTCCCTTACTCTGTTTGATCTATGGTTGTGTAGACTCTCATCAATTCGGTTCCCCCTTTCACTTGATAGTTAAGAACGTAAGGGGAGCCAAGAAGTGGCGCAACGCCGGAAACAGGAAAGCGAAAGATAGGTACAATGCTATTCTAAGAAGAAACGATAAGAGAATGGAGTTAGCTCCTGCAGAAACCGGTACTGTAAGTTTTGAGTTACACGTCTCCGTTGATGAGGATAGATTGGTCTTATTAGAACTCACTCCTAGAGAGATCGAGATACTTAAGGAAATATTCGAATCAAGCGTTCTCGTAGCGCTATCTCTCTTCGGTATAGGAAAGGCAGCTAGCCGAGGATTCGGACGCTTCTGGAAAAAAGACGAAGAGCTAACTTTTGAGAAACTGATAGAAAACGTGGAAAAGTTGTTGGAACATTGGAAAGAGCTATTAAGCAAATTAAAGAAGTCAGATAAGCTAAAAATATATAAAGATGAGATCGAACTAAAGGATGATTACTCAAAGGATATTATTATTGGAAAGGTTCCCCACTTGGGATTCATTCCAAGGATAAAGACCGAGTTTTCAAACGAACTCTTCATGAGATCTAGAGCTCCAATTGATACTAAGATAGAGATGATTGCTAGGGCAGTGTTGAAGTCCAATTGGAGAAGAAGGAGTTCCGGAGGCGGAGCTCGCTTCCACACGTGGCCTCTAGGTCTCCCAAGGTCCTCAAAGATCAAATGTACATGCTATGGATATGATGGGAATTATCAAAGATACGGATACTTCGTAACAAGCATGATCAGTCCCACGAGAGAAATCGCTTGTGAACACTCTAGACCTTGCGGAGGCTCAAACATCCCAACAACGGAAGATAGGCACCAATCCATGGTTTACTTCATTCCATTGAAGGAAGGAATAGTAATAGTTCCTTTCTTCACTGATGCAATGAAAGATGAGCTGATATTTACGAGAACTGCTCGGAAACTTTACCATGTTGGAGGAATCTTCGTTGAAGGTAAGCCTTGCTGTAATAGAAGGTTCATAAGCGTTTCGAGGGTGCTTCTTGGAAGAGACCCAATCAAGTTCCCAGAGGCTCGCGAAGGATGTGATTGTGGAAGCGAAAGACTGGGAATAGCAAGGCCGCCGAGAAGGTCCCCGAGGTTAATGAATGAGGTTACAAAAGGCAGTCGAGGTAGAGATGATCGATTATATAGGGAAGCGTTGGCAGCATCACTGGAATGGACAATCTTCGTACTAAAAAGAAGATTCTAAGCGAAAGGTCCTCGAAGGAAAAAGATAAAATAAGGGAAACGAAAGTTCTTTTGGATGGAAACATATGGCATATGCCATCCCCTTTAATATAAATGAAATACCTCAAAGGTACGAAATATTTGAAAAATTAAACTTATTCTATAATGAGAGTGCTACTTTTCTCTCAAGGGTGTTGAATAGAAATGAAAACGATCTTCTAACGTTGTTCCATGAGAATGGTAGCTTCCTCTTCGAAACTTATCTAAGAAAGATAATGTTCATTGAATACAAAGGAAATATAATGACCTTTGAGGGCCCTCCTGGAAGCGGAAAGTCCACAGCACTCTTGTCACTCACAATGGGAGGATCGGACTTTTACCTTGATGGTAATCGAAACGAAATTAACGAAATTTTTAGACAAAGACCCATATTTCCTTTGGCTATTGTTGATGTTCAAGTAGTTCCAGAAGAAGATAGCTTATTCTCTTGGATCGAGGGATATATGAATAATTATTTATCGATATTATTTGACCATTTTGAGAGAAGTTCATGTCCTACAGAAGCTATGGAAAGGGTAGAAATTACAAAAAAGACGTTTAATGAAGTGGCAAGATCACTAGGATTCTTAATGCTCGATAAGGATCAATTAGCACAAACGATGGCAACCGATCTCAGCGAATATATTGACAACTTAAAGAAGATATCAAAAAGTGGGATGGAATTTAGAGAAAATTACTTAAAATTTGCTAGAGAGCTGCGATTACTACTTAAAGAACTACGGGCTACAGAACATTATCCCTTACTCCTCTTCGCTTTCGATAATGTAGAAAGCAATCTTAAGACGTTTAGAGAAATTATGACACTCTGTAAGCTAATCTCAGTAGATCCCTTGAGCTTGTGTATCTTAGCCATACGTGATTACAGACCTCTTTTGCCAGCACTCCTTAGTTGGGATGCATGGGAAAATTTACAATACCTAAACGATATCACTGCGGAACGTGATGAGATAGCGTATGAGCTATTATATAGAATTACAATACTCGATGCAATAAACACCATTGAGAAGCTCTTTCTACCTCAATATATTATAAAGTTTAGGTAACATTGTCAGTTAACTTATACTTCATAATGGAGGTGTGAATCCATGAGATTAACTACTCCGAATGAAATACTTCAACAAGATGAATATGGTGTACTCTACGTTAAAGAAGTATGGGAAGATTTACAAGAAATATTTAATAGAGATAGAAGGGGCAGAAGGAGAATATATCCCATAGATAGAATTACAAATCTCTTAGAGAGGAATGTGCCAGAGTTTAGGGAAAGGTACGAAAACTTGTTTTACGAAACGTTCGAAGGCCTCGGGCTCAATGAAACTTTAAGTAGAGAGCTCTATGAATTGTTGTTCTCTCAAGAAAATCATGATCAAAGAAGTTCCCTAACAGGCGTTATTAAGATTTTCCTTGAATTAGTGTTTCGTGCTCCGTTTTCAGAAATCTTTATCTCCCTTCGTTGCAAGGAGAAACTCTCGATTATCTATGATACTTTCCAAGATATGGAGGAGAACCGAGAGGAGTATATTAAATCGTCGATAATTCACCTTGCTAGACAGTGTTTCCCTTACTCGTTCTTTGCAAACGATACGATTTACGTTTTCCACCAAAGTGATTTAAATGAGTTATACAATATGTACTTTAACGATACTGTTCGAAGAAATACTGATGCAATTAATTTAGACACTTTGTTCAGCTTTAGTACCGTTAGTACCGATGGTGAGGGAGAAGAACAAGCAGAAGTCTACACGGAAATTAGGAGGTTGTTAGTATCTCCTTATCAATTGGTTGTACTGTTGGAAGAGTATATAAGAAACGAGCCTTATTCTAGGGTAATACATGAAATTCTTAATTACACTAGTAGACCTAGGTTCGGAGGAGGAATAGGAAAATACTCTATAATCGAACACGTAATCTCAGAGCCCGGAAGAAATCTATATATCGAGCCATTCCTACATCCCCATCCCAAAAGAGCTGTAGAAGTTCTCTTTTATCACGCAGTGTTCTATTCATGGCTAGAGAAACTACTTCAAGCATGGTTTGAGATAATTAGGTTTAATGTTACTAACACAAATGAATCAAGAATGATAAATAACTTTATCCTTATCATATCACTAATTTACATTTATCTGTTATTGATTCATGTTAAAAGAAGAATAGGGAACAGAGATGTTATCGTACCTACCGTTAAAGACCACCTCATAGTCCTCTTTACCCTGATTACTTTATTACACAGAGCTCCATACAATGAAATAAGAGATATCTTGCTTGAAAACAATATATTAGCTATTGTTGGAGGTGAAAGAGAAAATATCCTTGGAGATCAATTTGGAGGAACTACATATAGAAGATACATCCTCTTCCTCTTGAACATAATATACAATGACACAGTAAGGATTGTTGATATTCGCGATCAGTTAACCGATCCAGAAGTTCTCCTCACTATAGGCTACGTTAGACGTAAACTCCTCGATATTCAGAGGTTCTACAACCCACCAAGAGAGGAGGGATGAGGATGAATGGTGTCTTGAGACTGCCACATTTCTACAACAATTTGAGAGACTCCTTGAAAGCAATTCTCATAGTCCCTATTAATCTCACTAAACATGAACATTCTGAGGAAATTATTAATGAGATAAATAAATGTTATCAAGGTCTAATAAGAGGGAGGGGACGACGGTTAGAGACTTGCAGAAAAGTAGTTCAACTAAGTGGCATGAAGAACGTCGTCGGAGAGACGAAACTCAAGAAGTTCTTAGCCGATCGAATGTTAAATGATCCCCCTCCGTTCTCTCCCCTATACCCTCTTAGGATTGATTTGATCAACTCCATTCTAGATTATATAAATACAGAAGTAAAGAAAGCAGTTGGAAGAGAACTTTACAATCTTAATCTATATGATGCTGATTATTCAACCTTGTTTAAGGCACTTACTGATGGAATAATCCGGAATATCCGCGGTGTTATAAACGTCAATGATGTTACCGAGCTTATCATACTCAGTAGGAGAATCCCCATAGAACACCTAAGTTGGCAACTTTCTCCAGGATTTCTACGAGAAGTGACAGATGAACATGTTCATTTAGGAGCATCCTTAACTCCTCTGTCAGCTTTCTTCCACGTGAGTTACTTCATCTATTCCCTTCCTCGCAACATCGTGAAGAAGACTAGTAAATACTCGAGCTTTTTGAGTGAGAACTTCTTCAAACTTCTGGAAGTGCTCCCGATAGCGCGCATAGCTCTTGAAGCTTGTTTAGAAAGAAATGTACCTTCTATCTTTAGTGATAATGAAGAAGTTAATAAGAAAGCGATTAGAGAATACTTAGAGACGCTCTTGAGCAAAAACGTAGTAGAAGAAGAAAGACTATTGGTACGTGATGTTCTTTTGAGAAATAAATGTTCGATTGAATTTCTAATATACGAATTGATATCATCATCCCTAGTCTCCTCAATAGTTCAGAACGACCTCTATACCGGTCTGAGCAGCTTCAGCATGTTCTACAGTCGTGGCAGCACAGCAATAAAAGCGATCAGGAAAGCAGTTAAGAACAGTATCGCGAAAAACGCCAAGAGACGTTACGTTAAGATAATAGAACACTTCCACGGGACGATGGATGAGGTTATCGGAACTAGATTAACCGTCCGCTTTAAGATATCTGCAGAGGATTTTTACAAGAACTTTAAGATAATAAATAACTTCAAGAGGTTAAGTTCCCAGAAATACTTTCTAAGTTATGTAAAAAGACCTTTTAAAAATGAACGGAAGAGAGCACTGCGTTCTCTTCTTGACGACATGTATAAGGAAGCGTACTACTTCAAGCTAGTTCTTGAAAATTATGAGAACGCTAAGAAGATAGTATTAGGTCCTGATGTAGCCGGAGTTGAGGAACACGTGCCTAACTGGATTGGGGTTAGGTACGTGAGCATGACTACCGAATTTATGACCGAGAAAGGGGTTCCCTCTATCATAAGCTATCATGCTGGGGAAAGTTACTTCAACGTCTTCAACGGCCTTCGTTCAATGTATGAGGTAATAGAATTTGGAGGGTTAAGGAGCGATGATAGAATAGGTCACGCCTTAGTTCTCGGAGACACAGAAGTCATGAACAGTTACATAGAAAATGCTTGGGATGCCCTCTTCGATCTCGTTTTCATTCGCTTGTTTCTAGAAAGGGAAATGCCACACCTAGTGAATCAGCTAGAAGGTACCTTTAGACAAGTGATCTATAAAGTCAGAAGAGAAGGGATGGAAATACAGCCAGAACTACTAATGGAACTTTGGAAGGATCTGTTTGATGAGGAAAGGTTAAGGTATCTCCTCTTCCATTCCAGCTATCCTGCACTTTCCAACGGTTACTACTATAGTGTGGTAAATAATTTCAAGATGAGAGAGGTTGAAGAAGAGATATTGGAAGTATTCAAGCACTATTTCAATAGCTGGCATAAGACTCAATCAGTTGATCTTATTAAAGTTCTGCAGAGATCGTTCTCAGAAGATCAAATAAGGGAGATAGCTACAAACATCAGAGAGTTTCTGATGGAGTTAGTGAAAAGAAAAGGTATATTCATCGAAAGTTGCCCTACATCAAACATCATAATAAGGCACTTGAGTTCACATCCGCTTGGTCTATTTAAAGAAAAAGAATTGAAGGTGGGAATGGGAACAGACGACCCGTTGATTCTAAATACAGAGCCTTTTATAGAGCAAGGCATATTTAACAAACTTCTTGAAGAAGTAGACATGACAAGGTGAGAGTCGAAATGAACGGTAAACGGCCGGATCTCATAGCGTTCGAGGAATTTGTGAAGACCATCGTTGACGCTTATGAGAACCCTGAGGGAGCTGCTTCGATGATAAAGAACCTCAAACGAAGTATAATATTGAAGCTGGAGAGTGAGACCCTAGACTACGTACCTAAGATATTCGAGCTCATAAGGAGGCTAAACGAGATGAAGAAAGAAGCGTTGAAAAGAAACGGATATTGGGTAGGATATGTTCAAGCGAAATTAGTCTCTCCAGGTCTTGTAGGCTCTAGTGAGGGCATCTTCAAAACTGTGTTCGAAGTTGGACTAACCCTTGACAAAGTGTTGGGCGTCCCCTTCTACCCCTCTTCGTCGGTAAAGGGGGTGGTCAGATCTAGGATTAAAAATATGCTAGAAAAAGAAGATAAAAATGTAGAGGAAGTCGTACAAGAGCTTTTCGGAGATATGGAAAGCGAAGGAAACGTGATTTTCATGGATGCTTACCCGATTGGCTGTATAGAGGAGCAATGTTCCTTATTCTCAGGAGCGGTGATTACTCCTCACTACTATAAAGGAGGCCAAGTAGTAGATAATGAACTTGGAGTTAAACCCGTTCCTATTCCACACCTTGTTGTCTCTCCAGGTTTGGTATTTGAGTTTATAATAGGAGTTAGGCGTGATGGAGGATATACGAACACTATAAAGATGCTAGGAAATGGAAGCATAAGAGCTCATGAAATACCTCAAAAAGTTCTAATTAAGATCATGAGTTTATTAGTCGAAGAATTACAGAAGGGAGCCTTCGGTAGGGCTAGTAAGGGTTTCAACGTATTTGAGCCCGATAAAGGGTTAATCCCCAGTCAAGTGAGGGCATTAGGGATTCTATAGAGAATTTACTACATCTTCTCCAAATGTTATAAAGAGAAAGTATTTCTTGAGAAGTGTGTTACCGTCAGGAGCTCTCCAGATGTAAAGACGATTCTATGAGATACTCACATCAAAGATAAATAGATATGTGAATAGCATGGAGGATCAAGCCATTTTAACCCTTTCAAATGGCTAGCAAGCTGTTTTTACTTTTTACTATTTATAATAATAGTGTTTTCTTGGTAATACTTTGTCTATCTGTCAGTGTAGTTTTTCCACATCGATAATTCTGAAATTATCTTTAGAACCATTGAGAGGCACCACTTTCTATTCACTCTTGTAACTCTTCATGGTATAAGACATGTTGCTACGCTTCCCGGCATTCCTGATGCCTTTCTATTCACTATTGTAACTCTTCAAGGGCCCTAGAGCTCCTGAGCAGCCCCAAGCTGATCCTCTCGCTTTCTATTCACTATTGTAACTCTTCCTACCGACTTCATCAAGGATCAAGTGAGCTCAAAGATCCAGGACTTTCTATTCACTATTGTGACTCTTCAGGTGAGAAGATGAAAATCGTCGAGACCAAGAAGCTCCCTTATCCTTTCTATTCACTATTATAACTCTTCATCTTTATCATTGTATATTATAGATAGTGTGAGCAGTAAGACTTTCTATTCACTATTGTAACTCTTCGATGGTTCGACTACGACCTCGGACACGATAGATCTGGGCTTTCTATTCACTATTGTAACTCTTCCTCAAGCTGGCTGAGTACTACGCGGAGCTGGCAAAGAAGACGCTTTCTATTCACTATTGTAACTCTTCCTCAATCGACCTAGAGAATTTGACCATGGCCGTAGAGCCGAAGACTTTCTATTCACTATTGTAACTCTTCAAAGCATTGAAAAGCTGAAGACCGAGTGCCGGGACAAGGTTGACTTTCTATTCACTATTGTAACTCTTCGACTTCATTGTGGCGTTGGTAGGAGAGCCGGGCTGCCTTTCTATTCACTATTGTAACTCTTCGCCCTAGATCATCCCCTCGAGGCTGGGACTGGATCATACTTTCTATTCACTATTGTAACTCTTCCGTGACCCTCCTATTTAACTAGCCCTTCCTTTCACTAATAAGCCATTCCTTTCCCATTGTCTTGATTTGGTTACTTTATTAACTCTGAATACTTAAGCTTTCATGAGAACAGTTTTGCTCCACTTCCATCAATTAGAATTACCTAACCAAAACTAATGGTCAAACAAAAGAGTTCATTATCATCGGCGTTCCCATGTGTGTGGCAATGGAAAGATTAGTTTAGCCTTTAAAATGAATTGAAGAATTTGTATTCAAAGACGAATAGAGCTCAAGGTGAAGGGAAGAAAGGATACCATAAATGTCCTAATGTGTGATCATTGAGAAGTGTAAATAATAAGGAATGAGAGTAGTGATGGGGATTTATGGAAATGGTTGACTTAGAAGGAAATAGAATGAAAATGGTATAACTAAAGCTAGGACAAGATCGAAGGGAGCTCTTGGAAGGGTAAGAACTCACAGGTGTGAAATGATAAAGGTTCCGGTATTCTCCGCTTCTTCAAGAAGTTCACGAAAGGATAGGGCGCCTTGGTGGGGCCGCCGGGATTTGAACCCGGGACCACCAGCGCCCCAGGCTGGCATCCTACCAAGCTAGACGACGGCCCCACGCACCGTGCCTCATGATGAAAGGGAGTTTATTAATTTTACTTCAAAAATCAGATGAGAGTGCCGAGTATGGTCCTAGCCTTTACCACTCCCTTTAGCCTCTTGCTCTCATCAACTATAGGCAAGACCTCCAGCTGCTTGTCCAGCATTTTCTGTAGCTACGTCCTTTATCTTGGCATCTTCATGATAATAATTGCTCACGGCTATAGCCAAGTCGCCCACCACGCTCTCCATGACCGATGGCTCTCCCCTCTCTATCATTGAGACTACGTCGTCTCTGGTGTAGAACTCTAGGAAGGTTATGGGAGTTAGCTGACCCATTATCCTTCCTTGACCCACGTAGAGGTAGCCATCTAGTCCAAAGGCCAAGGAGCTCAAGAGCGCCTCCCTGACGGTTACCAACGGATCTATTACCTTGGGCCTCTCGTCCATTATCTCCTTCACCTTGGTTTCCGGCAGATCTCCGGCGAGCTTTCCTAGGAAGTAGAGGGAGCTCACGACGTTGCCTCCCTTGAGAACTACTGCTCCTAGCTCCCTCACTATCATCGTCTTCGGCCCCTCCACCTCCTCCACTATGGGGACCTCGTAGGCCCACTGCTCAGCGTCCGTAGAGAGGACCTCGGCTAGCTCCACCACGCTGTTGGCGGAAGCTATGGCCCTCAGCACTTGGGGAGCGTCTATCATCTTCACAGGCTGTCCTTCCAGCAAGACGTAAGGGTACTTGGCCATAGCCATAGCCTTTGCCACGTCGAGCAGGGGAGTGCCCTTAGCTAGGGGACCTATAGTTGAGTGAACTATCAAGGATCTCTTCCCGTGTGACTTACGAGAATCTGAATAAAAATCACGGGTTACTGCTCCTTCCTTATAGCCTCAACCAAAACCTTCGCCAAGGTAGCTACAGCTACCTTAGGCCTCTCGCTGCTATCTACCTCAGCGAAGGCGGAGTACACGTCAGCGGGGTTCTTTCCGCTCGCCTCAGCGATCATGGCGATTACGTCGATTACATCCATGGTTAGGAACTGAGCCACCTTAGCCTTCACTCCCTCGCTCATGTTCTCCTTTAATACCTCCAACAGAGTTTCCCCTCTTTCCACGGCCTCGGTAATTACGGCCTCTCCGACGTTGTCCAGTATCTCGCTGAAAGTGATATCGATGTCGAGCTCCAAAGGCATGGCTCCAGCATTTATCATTAACCTTAGGAGCTCTGCCTCGGCCTCCTTGTAAGGATCTACCTCGTGGAAGCCGAGCGCGTTTAGAGTTGAAGCCACCGAAGCCTTGGTAACAGCCTCACTAGCGCTCACGTGTGATCCCGCTGTGTTACTAGCTCTACCGGAGTATTTGAAGCGGGGAAGAAGGTAGGACTACAAGATGGTTTCCTTAAGACACCTAACTGAAAGTAATACTCAGATGGGCGAGCCTAACAGCATGGCCACTCCTTCCCTCGGGAAACTATCCAAGGGCTCTCCCAGAAGCTTGCCCAGCTCCTCCGCTTCCTTAACCAATTCCTTGAGCCTTTTGATGACTCCAGCCTTCCCGACGCTCTCTATCCATCTCCTGAACAGCTTTGCAGAGAAGCTGTTGTCCTCGGAGTAATCCATTAGGTCGTCCGCTATCTGGTAGGCCTTTCCTAGGATGAAGCCGTACCTCCAAGCGTCCTCCAGCCTCTCCTCCTCTCCAGCAGCCAAGGCTCCCAAGTAGGAAGCTAAGGCGAACAAGGATGCGGTCTTAGCTTCGATGATCCTCTCGTAGGCCTTTAAAGGTTCCTCCTCCTTTGGAGGACCGTGAACGTCCCACACCTCGCCCTTTGAGATCTCCCACCATACTTCTATTACCTTATTGACTGCCCTAAAACCGTAAACCCTTACCAAGGAAATGGCGTGAGGGATGAGCAAGTTGCTAACCATTACGGTGTCTCCAACGCCATGGACCACCCAGCTGCTTGGCCTCCCCCTTCTGGTCAAGTCTTGATCGATTATGTCATCGAGGGAGAGGGAGGCGGCGTGGACTAGTTCAAGGGCTAGGGCAGCCGGCATGGCGTCCTCCGCCCTTCCTCCCAAGGCCTCGCTTACCAGGATCGCTAGGGAACCCCTCAGCCTCTTCCCGTTCTCGACGATATACTTGGCGGTTCCAATTACTTGCTCCTCATAGCAGTTTTTAATGAGTTCTTCCAGCCTCTTGTCGATCTCTTTTTTCCACTTCGCTATGATGTCTTTCAAGTTGTCCAATGAGCTTCCCACCAGCTATTGACGCGTAGATGTCAAAAGCGCTCTTGTTCGAAGTGGTTGGGAGCTTCCCTTGGTCAGCGAGGTAAGCGTCACCACCGGGGAGGTGCTGGAGGGCACCACTCGATACACGGGGGAGAGCGAGAGGCTTTGTGACGAGGTAATGATAATTCACGTCATGACAGGAGGGACCGAGCATAAGGTAATAGAACTTTATCAGTCTTGCAAGCCTAAGGCCTTGTTCATAACGGCTTTCCCCAAGAGAAACTCTCTTCCGGCTGCCCTGGAGGCCCTTCAAGGCCTCGAGAAGGGAGGCCTCTACTTGGTAAAAAGCGATGAGGACTTACAGAAGGTAAGGGTTATGGCGAAGAGGGCTGAGAGGTTCGTTAACAGTAAGAGCGTGCTGATAGGAGGAGTCGCCCCTTGGCTGGTGGAGGTACCAAGCAGGGAAAGGCTGGAGGAGGTCTTCGGGATAAGGGTAATAGACGTAAGCATAGATGAGTTAATAACTTCATTTGAGAACTCAAAGGTAGAGGAGGATACAATAAAGTCGATAAAGGCTGGAGCGAGCAAGGTGGAGGTAAAGGACGAAGACTTGGTAAACGCTCTGAAGCTGAGAAATGCCTTAGAGAAGGTGATAGACCTCGTCGGAGCTAAGTCCTTAGCGATCAACTGTTTTGAGCTAATCAAGCACTTGGGAGTAACGCCTTGCTTGCCCCTAGCCTTGCTCAACTCCGCTAACATACCCTCCGCTTGTGAGGGAGACCTCTTGGCCCTAAGCGGGATGATCTTGAGCTATATCGCCTTCGGAAAGGTTGGAGGGGTCTTCAACGTCGTGGACTTGCAGAGAGGAAGGGTGCTCTTGGCTCACTGCACCGCTCCCCTTACCATGCTGGACGATTATTCCCTGGTTCCCCACTACGAGACCGGAGCTCCGGTAGCCGTTCAAGGAAGGATCCTTCCCGGAAGGGATCTGATAGCTCTTAGATTGAGTAAGGGCCTCAAGGAGGCGCAAGTGTGGATCGGAAAGAGTACGGTAGGTCCTAGAGCGGACGCTTGCAGAACTCAAGTGTGGATGGAGGCGAACGTCAATCCTAGGGGTAACCACAGAGTTCTGGTGGACTCCTCCGACACGAGGGCGCTAAGAGCTGCCCTCGGAGCCTTTGGAATAAAGCCTCCTGACGAGCTCTATCTGGCTTAGGAACCTCCTCGCCTCCTCCTCAGTCCTCTTCTTGTCCTCCTCGTACTCCCTTTCATCTCCGAAGATGAACTCGCAGTCCTCGAAGAGTCTCTTCCTACTTGATGGATTTACCCTATCTACTACGAAGAACTTTGGATCCGTGTGATACCTAGTGTAGATGTAGTCGTGGAGATCAGTTGCGTAAATGGTAGCCTTTTTCGGATCCTTGAACTTTATGACAACCCTTATCCACTGAGCTGTGTCTGGGCATGCCAAGACATAGGATATAGGGATGAGTTCCTTAACATCCTCAAGGGCCTTGAGGACCAGCTTTTTTCTGGCCTCGTACATTACCTTTATCTTTTCATCCTCCACGGATCCCATCCCAAGAAATCAGAAGAGCATTACCTTTCCTTCAATGATCTCCTTGGTTATCTGAGGTATTCTGTCGAGCACCTCCTCAGCTATCTCTTGCGCCCTCTTCCTTATGCTTTCATTGATTTCTCCCTTAACCCTCAGAGTCGCTACCAAGGGCTCGGTTATCGGCTTGCCTATCTGGCTCAGGAGCTCTACGTACACCTCCTTGGTCTCCGGAAGCTCCTCAACCACCTTCCTAGCTATCTCGTTAGCGGCCACGTTGTAGAGCTTCCCTACGTGGCTCACCGGGTTCTTTCCAGCAGCAGCTTCCATGCTCATGGGCCTCATGGGAGTGATTAGGCCGTTAACCCTGTTGCCCCTTCCGGTCATTCCGTCATCTCCGTGCTCGGAGCTGGTTCCGGTTACCGTTAGGTAGTAGATCCCTTGTTCAGGCTTGTCGGCGGTGTTCACGAATATCTCCACGTCGTGGTTGGGGGCGTATTCCCTCGCTACCCCCTCAGCTATGTCCTTCACTTGCTCCTTGACGGCCATGTACTCTCCCGGATCTCTAACCTCGGAGCTCACGATAGCAGCAGCTATGGTGAGCTTGATCTTGTTGCCTAGCCTGAGTCCCATTACCTTTATGTCCTCTCCTAGGGCCTTGACCTTGCTCTTGGTCTCAGGGGAGTTCAGCTTCCTCTCGACGTGGAACACCACGTTCTCCAGGGTGCTGAAGGGAGCGTAGCCGACTCCCACGGAAGTGTCGTTTGCAAGGGGAACGGTCTTGCCCAGCTCGAACACTCCCACCAGATCGGCTGATCCCTTTCCTACCTTGTAGTCTATGATCACGTCGTGCTCAACGTCTAGGTGGGGCAAGTTCTTCTTTAGCCAGTCCTTAGCTGCTCTGATCAGGATGGTTCCGAGAGGTATCTGCTCTATTCCGTCTTCAGTTCTGACCTCGGTCACGGCCCTTCCGGAGATCACTATGTATATGGGATGTAGGACCTCTCCTCCTCCGAACTTAGGGTTGGCCTGTCCTCCAACTAGTAGGGTCTTGTCGAGGTTGTGGTGGAATATGTGGCCGAACCTCTCAAGGTAGAAGAGGGAGAGCTGTCTGCTGGCCTCCTCGGAGATAGCGTCAGAGATGTAGTCGGGGTGTCCGGTTCCCTTCCTCTCCACTATCTCAGTGTCTATCTCATCCTGAGGGGGTAGAGGTAGCTTTGATACCACTACGTTCTTCATGTCTCACAGCCCCAATACCTTGTGGTAATCCAAACTTACGTACATGACGTAGCTTCCCCTGATCATGACCCTTCCGTACTTCGCTATTACCTCGCCAGTCTCTGGAGATCTCTCCTCGCAGTCGTCCAGTATCAAGTTCATCGTGTTGTCACTGAACACCAGCTTTCCGGTGTACTCGCTTCCGTCCTTTAGCTTCACTAAGACCACGTTGTTCTTCGCACCTCTGAGGTACTTCAGGGGACTCTCTAGCTTGAGCTTGGTTTCCTCGCGTGGCACGCTGCCTTCCCTAATTGCCTCAACCGATGGTTGCTTTAAAGAGGTTCCGCGGGAGCTCGTCTCAAAGCGAATAGCGCCTTCTGACTCTTAGCTCGTGGAGAGGTTGGGGTAGGGGAGAAAAGGTGGCCCTCTCCAAACCAATTCCCAAAGACATAACCGAAGAGCTCTTCAGATACCGCTTAGAGCAAGCTGAGGAAGAGGTTAAGCTTGCTAAGAGGCTCTTGAAGGAAGGTTTCATTAGGAACGCCGCTGGTAAGGCCTTCCAAGCCTGGAAGGAACTGCTCGGAGCTTACATCGTCAAGCACTATGAGGACCTCAAGGGCTTCTACAGCGAGGAAAAGTTGAAGAAGTTAGCTTTACTCGTTCCGACCACGAAGATGAAGGAAATAAGCAACAAGTTGGCTCAAGTTGGGGAAAGGGAACTAACTGCTTGGACCGATAAGGCCCTCTCCCTCCATAGGTTCCAATATAACGGCCCAGATCCAGACTTGGCCCTAAGCGATTACAGGAGCGAGGAGGAAGCTAGAGAGGATATTGAGATATTGATTGGGGAGATAGAGAGGAGAGTGAGAGAACTTAGGAAAGGTTGAAAGCCTCGTCTGCCATAGACAAGATTTCCAGAAGCAATCGTCGGTGTCTTTCGGAATCTTCCTCTATATCCCCCATAAATGATAACTTTACGTATCCGAAGTTACAATTCAACACCTTTACCTCTTCCATACGCGAACGGACAACAGCTATAAAGAAGTAGTCTTTCCCAAGTTCTTTTTCGTACGCGCTTAGTTGATAATAGGCCCTTCGCAGAGCTTCCTTATCATCTCTATAGAATTTACATTCAATGATGATGCTAGTTTTCCTTTTTGGGAGAAAGATGTCTATTATTGGATCAAGGAAGCATGAGCCATTCAATTTCACATTTAAGTAGGCTTCACCAAAGGGACCGCTAAGTTTAGAACCTTTGAACTTGAGACGAAGAACTTTATCTTCTCTAAGGATTAGAGAAGCAACGTAGAGTTCGAAAAGAAATCCAAAAGCGGTTTCTCGGAATTCGTAACCTTCCCTCTTTCCTCGTTTTCCAATATTCTCGATCATCTTGAGCACTTTTGATAAATAAATCAATCTTGGACTTCTAGGTGTTTTAGGAGGAAATCTTGAAGTCTCCAATATATAGGGCAAGTAATGCATTCGATCCCTCAGTACCATGGAGGCAAACGGATCACGCTTGATATGATTCATTATTGCTATTATCTTCCTCGAAAGCCATGAAATCTCAGAAATGAAGGATCGGTTAGCAGAGGGTCTGTACCATGATAATTTATTCTTAATCAGCGGTCTTCCAGGAGGAACGTCAAATGCTTCAATTCCCCCACCTTTTCGGGCCTTCAAGTATTCTTCTGTCAATTCTTTCATTATGTCCCGAAGAAGCATGGCCTCTATTACATTTAGCGAATCATCATCGGCCAAGTAAGGTGGAAGTTCCATCTTTATAGAATCCTTCAAATAAGCGACTATCTCAGCCTTGGCTAGATCAAATTCATCCCTTACATCTTTTAAGGCACTCAAGTTCATCCGGATCCACCTTTCTCCCTTCAACTTCTCTCAAAGCAAGGTACACTTTTTCACAGAAGTCGGGTTGCAACTCCAAAGAAGGAGGAACGAATACGGAACAGAAAGCCCTCCTTATACCGAGGACTTCCTTTAATGATTTATATAGATCAAGAGCACCCTTACCCATGGGTATCGGAATAGTAATACTCTTTTCAAGGACTTTTCTCATGAATTCGACAACCCATTGATCTTCTTCGTCCGTCCTTATGTCTATTTGCATCATCAATACCGGAAAGAACCTTCTCCTCAGAGCTTCTCCTAACGTAAAGGTACTAGCATAATCGACGGTATTCATGGTAGCTGCTATCCTCAAATTTTGTCTTATCGTCTCTTTGTTATACTTAAGTATGTTTAAAGCTTTCTTCGCTATTTCGTCCAACTCCATCTCTCTTTTCCTTCTTTCTAGAAATTGTTCTAAAACTTCTAAGTTCCATTGATGCGGCATTGGTCCCGAGAAAGTAGCAAAGAAGATACCAAATGCCTTATCTGCATCACATCTGTTTATTTCATCGAATATCAAGAGGGTCTTTCCTTTACAAGATTCCACTATGGCTTCCAGCAGCGCCCCCGAAGAGAACGCCAAGGTGGAGTGTTTCAGCGTCTCCCCTCCTATTACGTCCTTCTCGGTCCAAGTTGCATTACCTACGTATATCAAAGTTTTCACGCCCTTCTCTTTTAGACGCACCAAGGTGGATGTCTTCCCTATTCCTGGAGGACCTTCTAACAAGATATTTCCTCTTTTAAGGAGGGATAGAGGCGGTTCGATCTCTATTTTCTCCCAAGGATCGTTCTTACAAGATATACCGAGGATTCTCAAAATAACTTCCCTTATCTCTTCTGATCTTTTGCTCACTCTCTGGAGACTTTGACTACCAAAACCTTGGTACACCAATCCAAGAACTTCGGTTGCCTCACAACCCTTTATCAGGGGTTTAAGAAATACCAGATATCTGAAGCTCTCTGCTTTTTCCCACTTAAGGTTTAACGCCTCCTTTAGCTCACTGTCCTTGTCGTCTGCGACACAAACGATTGGACCTACTAAGGGAAAGTCTACGTTCTTTTTCTTTCCACAGTAGTGTACTATTCCCCAAGCCTTTCCCTTTTCGACAGAGCGTTTGAGTAAGGAGAAAGTCTTCTCGTTTCCCTTCTTCTCGGTTATACCCCAAACGAATAATCCTATCTTCTTTAAGGCTTCAATAGAAACATCAAAGTTCTTAGGATTTAAACTGCCTATGACATATACGTCCTCTATGCTTTGGGGATTGTAAGCTAGATTACACGTACCTTTATCCCTAACTAAATTTAGCGTCTCCCCATTCATTCCCTCTCTTGTTCATCTGCAATTTGAGGGTGAAAAGAGCTTAATACGATATCTTTTGACGATAATAGTCAATCTAGACATATGACGAGTGCGTGGGGGATAGGAATCATAGGAGAGAAGAGAGCACGCGAACTCACTAGAATTCACGAAAGATAAGTAGGTAATGTGTATGTCTGTATGCCTTGTAAGACGAAGACGTCAGCTTTACTTCGATCATTCCCACTACCTTCTCGCTGTCGTTTAAATGGTCATTAGGAAACGTTAAATATTCATAACATTTTGTTCGACTATATGCGATTGGTTCTAGATTAGATCTGGCGTTAAGGTAGACTCGAAACCGTATGAAGAGGGATATTGATTTGATAGGTAGTCAGTAAACGAGAGAGAAGAGTCACCAAGGACGCTATCCTTCCCTTCTGCACTTAGATTAAGTCCATTATTGGATATCGATGACTGGAGCGTGAGGATGCCCTCATCCATCATAACCTTTCTATGTTCTAATCCAAGAACTTCAGTCGTCTTCCATCAATATAAGTAAATATATACAGCTCTTGACTTCCGAGAGCGGTGGAAGTTGTGGAGTACAAGGATCCCGGAAAGCCCGTTCACAAGCTGATAGAGGAGCAAGCGAACAAGAATCCCGATAAGGTCGCCTTCGTCTACGAGGACGGAACCAAGCTAACCTACTCCGAGCTCGTGAAGAGATCAAAGGCCGTCGCTAACCTATTGAAGGAGAAGGGGGTGCAGAAGGGAGATACCGTGTTCCTCATAATGTTCAACAGGCCCGAGTTCGTGACCGGCTTACTAGGATCCCTTTACGCCGGAGCTAGGGTAGTCATTGCGGACGCTCTAACGCAGAAGGAGGACTTAGCCTTCCAGCTCGAGGACAGCAAGCCCAAGGTGGTCTTAGCTGACAGCGAAGTCTTGGAAAGGGAGAAGGAGACGCTCAAGGACTACCAAGTTCTAACCGAGGATGACCTAGCCAAGGCTCAAGGAGAGCACGAGGTAGAGGTAGATTACGAGGACGACGCTAGGATATTCTACTATGCTGGAATAGCCGGCAGGACCATGCAAGTGATCCACTCTCACAGATCCTTCACCGGAGCGATAGTGCCCTTGGTACAAGCAGAGGGCATCGAGGAGAGCGATGTAAGCTTGGTGACCGTTCCCTTAACCCACGTCTTGGGATTGGACGCAGCCTTCCTCTCCGCCTTGGTGAGCGGTGGTACTGCTTTACTCCTCAAGAAGTTTAACATGAACAAGATAAAGGAGCTAGCGAAGGAGCACAAGCCCACTTATATCGTAGCGGTTCCTTTGGTATACCAAACCATGATGAAGGAGGATGAGGAGTTCGTGAAGGAGTTAGGGAAGAGCCTCAAGTGGTCCATGAGCGGGGGAGCTTACTTGCCTCCAGACGACCAGAAGAGGTGGGAGGAGCTAACCGGAAAGCCCTTGCTCCAAGTCTACGGAATGACAGAGGCCCCTCAGATCTTCGCGACCACCCCTCAGAAGCATAAGATAGGGAGCCTGGGCTTCCCATTACCCGGAGTGGAGGCCCTACTGGTAGATCCCGATACGCTAGAGATCAAGGAGGACCAAGGAGAGCTCCTCGTAAGAGGCCCTCAAGTGATGAAGGGATATCCTGAGGAAGAGGAGAACAAGAAGGCCTTCGTTGAACTCCAAGGAAAGAGGTGGCTGAGGACGGGAGACATACTAGCTAAGGACGAGGAGGGCTTCTACTACTTTAGAGGAGTGAGGAAGAGGATGCTAAAGTACAAGGGATATCCCATATTCCCAAGGGACCTAGAGCTAATCTTGCAAAAGCATCCTTGTGTCGAGGAGGTAACTGTGGAAGGAGAGCCCGCTGGAGAGGTAGGTCAGATACCGGTAGCTAAGATAAAGCTGAAGGAGGAGTGTAAGGGTAAGGTAAGTGAGAAGGAGATAATGGACTTCGTGAATTCCAGGGTAGCTGCTTACAAGAAGGTTAGGAAGGTAGTGTTTTTGTAAACAAATGCCTTCCATCAAGAGCTCATCCGAGGAACGAGTTCATTTTCGTCCTCCCCTCTTCCCTTTTAATCTTTCAATTGTATCAACGGTAGGATAGCATGACTTTAGCGGATCAATTAGCGGATGAAATAGCTCAAGGAAAAGGAAAGAGATTGGTTAAAGCTATAGTGAACGAAATAGCCTTGGATCCAGAGCTTAAGGCAATAGTGATCAAGGAGGTAGCTGGGAACTTAGCTACTAAGGAGGACATAAAAGAGCTTGAGGATAAGATGGATAAGAAGTTTGAAGAAATGAGAAGGTATGTGGATGAGAAGATTGAAGGAGTTAGAAGGGAGTTCAAGGAAGAAATGGAGAGCTTGAGAGCAGAGTTCAGAGAAGAGATTAGGGAGGTGAGAGGCGAAATTAATGAGCTTAGAAGGGAAATCAACGAGCTCAGAAACCAGTTCAATACCATGCTCAAGTGGATGATAGGGCTAATGGCTTCCATGTGGATAAGCATAGTAATAGGGATAATTGTAGCTTTGATAAAGATGGGAGGGTAAAAAGATAGATTTTGTGAGTATGTAAGAGAACCTCGATGCCCCTGATATTCGCTATTTTGTTCAATTCTCTGAACCAGCTTAAATAGCGTGTGATATTCCTACTGTCTGGCAGGAGAATTTGAGGTACTTCGGCGAGCTCACCCCCGGCTTGAAGGTCAGTGAAGGAAGGTGGAAGGTGGAGCTGAAGTGCTACGGTAACAACTGCTACTACACCCGCTCAGATGAAGAGGGGGTTAAGGCAGAGAGAATTCTAGGCCCCTTCTCTAGGCCTCTGTTAAGGCCGACCATCTACGGGGGAGAGCTCGCCTACTACTTGTATATACACTTCAGAAGGCCGATAACTCTAATCTCTTACTCTTCTTTAAACTTCATGATAGGTATACCAATAGATGTCGAAGTGGTAATGGAGGCACAAGACGAGTACGGGAGGACTAGGAGCTATTTGATAGACATAATAGAACTAGGAGACGTCTACTACGCCCTTTACGGAAAGCCTGAGCGAGGAGTGCTCTGCAGATATCACAAAGCCAAATTGGGAACTTGGAACTGGATAAAGGAAGCTCAGTTCAGGATACAGATAGTAAATCAGACGGATAAGACGATTACCATGAACAGACTGGTGTTCCCTACCCTCCTTCCAGACGTTTACTACAAGCCCTCAAGTCACAGGGTATGGGTCTCCCCGATAATAGCTCTGATAGAGGGGAACACCGCCCTAATTCAGAAGAGCGATGAAAAGCCCCCTCAAGGCTTCGTTAAGAACCCTCAGACTGGGAAGCTCCAGAAGTGGACGATGATCTTCGGTCTATGACCGTTATGGTGGTGTAAGGTATGTCCACTCCCTCTGACACCAGTTTCTCATATATCTTCATCCTTATCTCCTTGTAAACCTCGTACCACTTCTTGGTAGGCACCCAAGCGTTTATCCTTATTATGATAGCGCTGTCGCCGAAGTCCTTGACGAAGACCTCTGGTTCCGGAACCTTAAGTATGTACTTTTCCTTATCCAAGAACCTCTTTAGAGCTTCCACGGCCCTCTTAACCTTGTCCAAGTCGTAGGGGACGCCGACCTCCACCTCAAGCCTTCTAACTAGCGGTCCACTTTGGTTTATTATCACGCTCTCGAAGAACTTGGAGTTAGGTATTCTAGCGAGCTCCCCGTTCCACAGTCTCACGGTGGTGGAGAGTATGGAGATTGATTTTACCACGCCTCCAACTCCAGAATCCTTTATTATAACTAAGTCTCCTATTTTCACAGGTTTTTCCATTAGAAGGAATATTCCAGATATGGCGTTTGAAATTGTAGTTTGAGCTGCGAAGGATATGGCCAAGGTGATGAATCCGCCCGCCACCAGCAAACTGCTTATTGAAATTCCGAAGGCCGTTAGTATAAGAGCGAATCCTATGAGATAGAGTACGGCAGCGCTCACCCACTGAACCATGAACATTACGTCCTCTGAGGTCACGTACCTAGCTAGAACTTCCACCACTTTCTTATGCAAGTACGTCCTCGTGAGTACAATTATTGCTATTCCTATTACCAAGTCCAAAAATGCAAATGGGGTAAGCGGCAACTCCTTTCCCGACTTTCCAAAATACCTCCTCTTGAAATAAGGAGCGCGGAAGGGAGAGATGGGAGTTACCTTTCGGAACTGTGCCGGAGGGGTAAGCGTAAGCGTAGATAAAGGAGTAATAGTCGAGGAAGAGCAAAGTGAGATCATTGACTGCAAGGGCATGGAGATAAGGCCTCTCAGCTGCACCATAGCGCTGAGGGTAGGAAGAGATCTGGAGGAAATGATGGAAAATCCTTACCCCTCCAAGGAGTTCTTAGATTCCTTGGCCCTAGGAGGGGTCGGAATAGCCATAGTTCCAAAAGGGAGGAGCGACTTCTTGGAAACTAAGGAGGAGAGCTTCATCTTAGATCCAATGCTGCCTCCCGAGGAGATACCGGAGGGGAAGGCAATAATCCAAAGATCATTGACTCCGGAGAGCTCTTTTGGCTACAAAGAGAGGTACGGGGAGTGGCCCATAAAGCACCTAGGCGATAAAATAAAGAATAAGATAATTCTCAATCCATTCTGGGTAACCACGTGGGAGATCAAGCTCATAGATATCCCAGCCTTCATACCGGAATTAGGTCCTCTGTGGGGCATATCGAGCCCCATTCCTCCGGAGCTGAGGAAGGCTGTATACTCTCCAATAAGGCCCTTCGAGGGACCTCACGAAGCGGCTAGAATAGCGGAGTTGCTCATGAGGAGTCACTACTGGTCTAAGCACCTTAAGGTAGAACACTTGGATGAGGCTTGTTGGAAGTTCGCCGGAGAGAAGCCCCCTCGTTTGAAGGCAGGGGAAAAGGCCAGATTTTGGATAGGTCACAAATGGGTTAAGTACTATATAAATGGAAAGGTCTTCTTCCCAGACGAGCTCGAGGAGCTAGCACTTACCCTTTCTCAGCTTGAGCTCCCTTAATTTTTCCATGACTTCATCGATGTATCTTTCCACTTCTTCCCTCCTTATACCCTTCCTATCTAGCTCATCAAATATTATCTCCATTACCTTCGCGTATTTCTTGTACTCTTCGTTAAGCTTTCTCCAAGGGATGCCCTTGAGAGCTTGGGAGAGCCTTTCGTCGAAGGGAAGGACTCCCTTGAGCATTAAAACGGCTATTATAGGATAGCCCACGTAGTTTCGATAATGCGTTCCGTTGTCAGTGCTGTAAGCTACTCTCCTTTCTAAATCAACGCAGACGTCGTACTCCCTATCGCCCTCGCTTGAGACCACCTTAGCTTTACCGTTTAGGACCTTGACTCTCCCATCAGCTATCGCTCCTAGAGCTTCCAAAACCTTTATCCTAGGAGGTCTGTGAAGGTACATGATCTACCACCAAAAACTCACCACTCTACCGAGGTGCTCTCGCTCTTCCCTCCTCCCCTTCCCATCGCAGCTGTAACTGCGAACGCTATTATGAGGCCTATGATTAGCGCGGCAGCTGCCATCACGTAGTTGGTTGTCTCCTTGACCAGTGTAGTAGTCACGGTGCTATAGAAGGTCCTTATCAATGTGGTGGTTACGGTGGCAGTCACGGTCTGAACGCTGGTTAAGGTAGTTGTCACGAAGCTAGTCACGGTCTGTGTTACCGTAGTAGTCACGGTGCTGTACAGAGTGGTGCTAAAGGTGCTGGTTATGGTACTTATTATAGTTTGAATGATTACCCTGGTAGTGGTTAAGGTGGTGGTATTGGTAATCGTAGTAGTCACAGTCTGGGTCAGGGTCTTGTAGACGGTAGTGGTGTTTGTGACCGTTTGAGTTACGGTAGTAGTCACAGTCTGAGTCACGTTGTGAGTTACGGTGGTAGTGGTAGTTACGGTCTTGTAGATCACCTCCTTCTTAGGATACTTAGCCGGGAGCTCTCCCGCTAGGTAAAGCAGTACGTTCTTCATGAGAGCTTGGACGTTAGGATCTTGGGCGATGGTGTTGAATATGCCCTTCCAAGACATTATTATCATTTCGTCGCTCCACTTGGTCACCCTTATCGCTACGCAGTACTTACCGTTGGCTCCCACGCTCGAGGGAGCTATGACGTCCAATACCACCGGCACCAGACAGCACCCTCCGGGTAGAGCATTAACTCCCTTGAAGATTGGGTGAAGTGCTTGGTTGATGTTTATTCTAGTCACGTTGTTGCACTTGCCAGTAAAGGGAGCGAATCCGAGCTTGGTTAAGACTATGCTTCCTATGTAGTCGCCCGTGGTGGGGGAGCCTATGTAAGGACTCGCTATAATCGCCACCCTCATTCCGGCCTTTATCGCCGGGATGATTACGTTGTTGACGTAGGCCTCAGCTATTTCCCTGTCCTTGTAAGGGTTGCCGGTAGTGGCATTGTTGTCGAAGACAAGCAGTATTCCGGTGAAGTTCTGAGGATTGGGAGGGGCAGTCAAGGTAAGTCCGAACTGAGGGGGTCTGGTAATGATCTTGCTCCAGGTGCTGTTCTGTTTCCAGAGCATGTTGACGAATGCGGAGATCGCAGAGTACGCGACTGAGTTATCTTGAGTGTTGGAGGATATCACCCTCACGTCGACCTTTCCTGCGTGAACCAGTATCAGAGCGAGAGCGATGAGTGCCAGAGCCCTCTTCAACGTGCCACCCGGGTGTTACCTAGGGTCTTCCGCTTTTAACGGAGGGAACCCTCTTCTCATTCAGCCGATCCTAACGACCTTGCCCGAAACCCTTTTGACTTTCTCACATTCAGACATGGTATAGGCGTGAACCTCAAACGGGTAGTCCCATGGAACATCATAAACGTCCATAGCTCTCAGTATTACCTTCTTCTTTGCCCTCCTGACGTCAATCCCTTCAGGGAAACAAATGAGTATGTCCACGTCGCTCGTTACCGTGTGCCTCCCCTCAGCCACGCTTCCGATGACATACACCTCAGACTCGGGGTACAAGTCCCGAGCGGCTTTGAAGAACTTCTCAGCCACTTCCCTCCACCTCTTCAAGTGTTCGACATGATACCTAATCCAAGACATCTTTCTCGACCTCCTCCAATACATTGAAGAGTTCCTCAACGGCTTTCGTCATTCTCCTCAAGTCCGTTCTGAGAGGTTCCCAAAGCTCGTACCTAGCTTCGGTATAGGCGTCTTCTAAACCCAGCAGCTCTTCTTTATAAGATGTTACATACTTGATGAGCTTCTCAGCTTCTTCTACGAACCCTCCTTCCTTGAGTCCTCTTACGAGAAAGCCTATGAGCTCTCTTAGGCCGTGAACCTTAGGCACGGTACCAAGCAACCTCAATATAGAGGATTTCAGTCTCAATTTGGGCTGCTTGCTCCAAGTGAAACGACGCTAGGTCGCTTCTTTTCCCTTCCACAGCCAACTCTAGGAACGTGCGGAGTCGTTCCTTTAGAACCCTAGCCTTCAAGGATTCGTCCAACCTCTTCCCCCTAGCAAGATAAAGTATCTTCCTCGGCGTTTTGAGAGGTGACGAAGCTGGAGGTCTACGTAGGCACCTCCGGCTGGAGCTACGACTGGAATCCCGACGGCTTGGAATGGTATGCTAAGAACTCCGGCCTTAACGCGGTCGAACTCAACGCGAGCTTCTATCGCTTCCCTTTTAAGAACATGATAAGGTCTTGGAGCAAGAAAGGAAGGGGACTCAGATGGGCGGTGAAGGTTCACAGGTCCATAACTCACGTTCACAGGTTGAACGAGAGGAGCTATCAAGCAATGGAGAAGTTCTTGAAGCTCTTCGAACCCATGAGGGAACTCATTGACTTTTACTTGGTACAGCTACCTCCTACGTTCCTCAGGAAGAAGGATAATGAAGAAAGGGTCGAGAAGTTCTGCAAGAGGTTTAACGTACCCTTGGCCTTTGAGTTCAGACATGAAAATTGGTATAATACACCCTTTCTCCTAGATCTTCCAAACTACTACTTGGTTTCGATAGATTCTCCGATAGGTACTTGGATTATTGAAAGTAAGGACGTCATCTACCTAAGGCTTCATGGGAGAAGATTTTGGTATGCACACGAATATAGTGAGGAGGAGCTGGAGGAGCTCGCGAAAGCTATCTTAAGACAAGGACCGAAGAAGATCTACGCCTTCTTCAACAATGACCACTGGATGCTCGAAAACGCTAGGTTATTCATGAGGATGCTAAAGGAGTACGCGATCTAGCTTACAAGCCCTCAGAGCTTTCTTGAGCCTCTCATCGAACGTGAGCAACTTAGCTCCTTCTCTTAAAGTAAGTTCTACGTAGGAGGCGTCGTAGCAGGTTATGCCACACTTCAAGCTAACCTTCAAGCACGGAACGTCCCTTACCGTCCATCTTTTCAAGAGCCTCTCGAAGAGTTCCCAGCCCCTCAGAGCCTCTTCTTCCTTGATCTCCCCTCTGCTCACTCTCTTCCAGAACAAGTTACCTATCTCGTACCTTGCTAATGAAGGAACGACGATGTCTTTTCCTAAGAGCCTCTCGACGAGCTCAGATCCCCCTTCCGGGAAGAAGAGCTTTGCTATGGCAGAAGCGCCGAGGACTACCTTCACCTAGAATCCCTCACCTCCCTTATGAGGGCTTCCGAGGGAACTATCTTCCTTCCTTGAAGGGAGCTTCGGAAGGCCTTGAGCTCCTCCATTACCTTCTTCTCTTCCTCCTCCTTCACCCTTTGTTCGAGGAACCTCCTCACCTCCTCGGCCCAGTTGACGTTCATCTTTTCCATCTTTTCCTTAAGTTCCTTTGGTATTCTTACGCTGAACACAACGCTCAAGGCACTCCCTGTCTACGGTTACGTAGACAAGGCTTAAGTTCCTACCCTGAGAACTCCGCCTTTAGCTATCTCCTTTATAGTTCTCAATACTGATAGTATGGCCAAGTAGCTCGTCTTGGGATTGTAGGGACTTGGCACGTTCTCGACTCTTATGAAGACGTTGCTGGCTTTTGATATTACCTCTATTTGGTGTATGTTTCTGTCAACCTTTGGATCGGCTACCACCCTCACTTTAACCGGAGCTCCGGAGGCGAGCTTCAAGGTGGCTACTACGTTTACGTTAAAGGGGAACTTCTTTACAGCCTCCTCCGCGCTTCCCTCGAACAGGACCTTCTCCTCCGATGTCTCCACTCCTAAGGACTTAGGATTCTTCCTCACCGTTATCCTGACTTCATCTATCCCAACCTCCCTCAAGGCCTTGATAGCGTCTATCCCAGCGATCGCCCCGGAAGGAACGTAAACCTTGTGCCCGCTCTCCTCAGCCACCTTGATCAGCTTCTCTCTGAGCTCTTCGTTTATCAGAGCTCCAACGCTTAGCACTAGGAGGTCGGCTCTCTTGACGGCCTCGAGCCCTAGCTCCTCTACCGCCTTCGGACTTGCCGCTTCCACTATTAGGTCACAGCCGCTTTCGAACATCTCTATTGGATCCTCGAAGAAGCAGTTTTCACACAGCTCCTTGCACTTCTCCGGGTGCCTATCGTAAAAGACGAGCTCCTCCTCGAGCTTTTCCTTCAATACCCTAGCCACGTTCCCGCATCCTATCACGCATATCTTCATCGTGCGTACCTCATGCTAAGGTCAACGCGGGGCGGGCTTATTGTTAGGTACCCCATGCTCACCACGTCCACACACTCGTTCAAGTATTCAATTACGTTCTCCTTGTTTATGCCCCCGCTAACTTCGATTACTACCTCGCTTCTCCTCCTCTTCAGCTCGCAAGCGGCGCTCTTGGCCTCTTCTGGAGGGAAGTTGTCAAGCATTATTACGTCAGCGTAAGGGAGCACTTCCAAGGCCTCTTCTAAGCTCCTCACCTCCACCTCTAACTTATGAGCAAAACTCTTCCTAGAGTGGGCCCTCTTAACTGCCTCCAGAAGGCCTCCAGAGGCCTCCGCATGCGTATCCTTGATCATCAGCATGTCGCTCAAAGAGAGCCTGTGAGTGTCAGCTCCGGCACACGAGGCGAAGAGCTTGGCCCACAGCCTCATTCCGGGTACCGTCTTCCTAGTAACAGCTAACCTTACCTTTTCAAATCCCTTTTCGTTCAAGTACTCTCTAACCCTTCTCACCTCGGTTGAGATGCTAAGCACGTGGATCAAGAAGTTGAGGAGGGTCCTTTCTAGGACCAATATCTCCTTCGCGTCGCCTTTGATTCTGATAAAGGGGCCCTTAATCCATCCCTCCTTAACGAACGTTACCTCTATCCCCATCCTCGAGAGGGCGTCCTTCACCAATTCCAAGTTACAAGCGTAGACCTCGCTCTTGGCAACTATCTCAAACTCCTTCCTCCCGATATCCCCCAACGCATAAGTCGTTAGGTCGTAGAGCGGTACGTCTTCTTTTAACCACGAAAGGAGGTCCTCCTTTAGTCTTTCGCCTAGATACATCTTGGATTACCGAGAAAGAAGATAAGAGCGCCGGTAAAGCCCTTCATAGGAGAGGGAGCATGGTGGACCTAACCACTATAGCGGCAGTAGGAGCTTCCTTGGCAGCGCTGTTCGGACTGATACTACTAGTCTACAACTTCGTCGCCATAAATCCCAACTTAGGAGCTCTTACCAGTACCACCAAGGACTTGAACATCTCGCTAAATCAATTGAAGAGTAACCTCACCTTAATCCAGAATGACTTGCAGAAGCTTTTGAATGTAGCTGAGAACAAGCTCAACAGAAGGATAGGAGAGGTCGGGAAGAAGATAACGTCACTCAACCAGACCTTGAACAGAGTGTTCAGCAGGTTCGAGGAGGGCACAAAGAAGCTGGAGCTGAGGTTGAGGGACTTGGAGCTTTATCTTACTCAGTTTAACAAAACCCTAGTCGAAATATACGACGAGGTCTACAACGTCAGAACACTTGTTATAAACAATACCAAGGCCTTAAACAGCACGATCGTCAATGAGACGCTGAAGACTCAGAGGCTAATCGAGATGGAAACTAAGGATCTCATGAGGAAGGTTGAGTCCCTATATCAGAACTTAACCAACACAATTGAGGAAGGCAACCTCCAAGTAATTCAAAACATGACCAAGCTAATAGATAGGTATCAAACGAAGATGGACGAGAAGGTTAAGGAATTGGGAGCCCTCCTCAAGAAGCTGGATCTCCAGCTACAATCGCTCAACGCCACCCAAGCACAGCTAAACGAAGCCTTGACCTCCCTCTCTGCCAAGTTGCTTCAGCTCAATGTAGAGCTGAAGCAGTTGAACAAGCTCAACAACGACTTAAAGAACGCTATCGACGAACTGAAGTCTACTATCAACGATCTCAAGACTTACATTAAGGTGCAGATGCAAGACATGAAGAGCTACATACAGAACACTAGGACCGAACTTCTAAACCAGATAAACGCTAAGTACAGCAACCTGCAAGGCCAGATAAACACCTTGATGATGCTTCAGCTAATACCAGCGCTTACCTTGCTGATTTCAATAGCTATCCTCTACTTCACCTTGACCTAAGGCGTTTTTTCTATCCTATAAGCAAGTAAGGTCTAAGAGATCTCTCCCCTCTACTTATGTGGGGCTCATCTTGGACGAAAGGGATCTACTAAAAATGATTCTGACGCCGATACTCGAAAGAGCCAAGGAGGACAGGATGCAGAGCGAGGACGATAGGGAAGACGTGGTACACGTCTCCAAGCTGAGTAGAGGGTGCGTAAAGTTCAAGGAAAATAGACTCTTCGAAGACGACGTGGACACGTTTATAGAATCTTTGTTAAAGGGTGAGAACAACAGCATCTCGTGGCTTTTGGGACAGCTGGTTCACGCAAGCATAGAGGGGCTTACCGACCATAAGGTAATAGACGGATGTCAGCTCATTGCAGAGAAGGAAGTGTTCAAGAAGGTGAGGATATCTTGTCCTCCTCATGAGGTTACTGTAGTAGGTCACGTAGACCTCTACGCCTCTTGTCCCCAAGGAGACTTCGCCGTAGAGCTCAAGTACAGGGGAGGGGGAGAGTTAGGTCTGAGAAGTCTCTACCAAACCAAGGTGTACTCAGCTGCCCTGGGCGTACCAGTGTACATAATTATAATAACTCCAGAAAAGGTTAAGGTGGAGAAAGTAGAGGCAGATGAGGCCTTCCTTCAAGACATAGTCGACCGCTTCAAGTGCAAGGGATTGATAGAGGAGATAGTGTTCAACCCCGACGCGAGGCCATGTAACAACTGCGCGCTAAGAGAGCAATGCGACGTGTGGAAGAGGACGGTAAGCGTGCTCCTCTCGAAGATATCTTAAGAGCCTCTGAGGAGAGGAGGTGGTGAGTCGCTTTGGTAACCAACATAACCCAGACGGTAACTCAAACGATAACCAATACGGTCACCGGTACCGTAATAAGCATCTGTGCCTCTAACGAAGCTATGTTCGTCGGCATGGCTATTGCCGTAGCGGTCGCCACCCTCTTGGGGGTGTTCGTGGGAACTTACGCTTGCAAGCGATTGAGGTGTAAGAGGTGAGGTTCTCCCTCGTGGGAGCGGGGCTTAGGTGTGAGCAAGTTACCGAGGAGGCTTGGGAGGAGATAAGAAAGAGAAAGGAGGTCTTCGTAGACGTTTATACTAGCCTCTACCCAGGAGGACTCCTCAACTGCGTTAAGAAGGTAAGAGAAGATGCGAAAGAAGCTCATAGGGATTTGCTTGAAGGGGATTTCCTAAAGGGAAGGAATGACGTAGCTCTGGTCGTTCCTGGAGATCCCTTCGCCGCCACGACCCACGTTTCGCTCTACGTCGAGGCGAGGAAGAGGGGTTATGATGTCAAGCTGATTCCCGGCATCTCCGCGCTCCAAGTCGCTAGGACGAAGTCCGGCCTCTCTCAGTACCGTTTCGGAAGGGTGGTTACCATGATGTATCCGAGGGAAGGGATATCCTTCTCCGAGTCAGTTTACTATGCGATAAAGGATAACGATTCCTTAAACTTGCACACGATAGTCCTCCTAGAGACAGGTTATGATAGGAGCATGACGGCTCCGGAGGCGGCCAAGCTCTTAATAGAGGAGGCTAGGAGGAAAGGGGATCCCATGGATGATAGGATGGTAATAGTAATGGCAAGGCTCTGTTGGGACAATGAGATAATAGAAGCTATGACGCTGAAGGAAGCTAGCGAAGGGGACTTCGGACCCCCTCCCCATTTAATGGTAATTCCTTCTCCAAAGCTCCACCCGATGGAGGAGGAGTTCCTAGAAACGCTTAAGAGTTCAAAGCCTTAAGGTTGAGCTCGTAGGCCTTCGGCCACATCTCCTTGAGCACTTCCTCCACCTCCTCCTTGCCGAAGAAGCCCTCGAAAACCCCTTCCTTCAACGCCCTTCCGAGGAGGACTATGTTCGCTACCCTAGCGTTCCCAAGCTCCAACGCCCTTTGAGTGGCGTTTACAGTTACGACTTTAATTCCGTTCATAGCCTTCAATATCTCGTCTCTAGTGGGGACTTGAACGTCTGGAAGAGAGGGAGGAAGCAAGTAATCGTTTACTATCGCAGTAGCTCCTCCCCTCAAGTAATCAGAATACCTCAAAGCTTCAATTAGTTCCATTGAGAGCATCAAATCTCCTTCACCTTTGGGAATCAGAGGGGCACTCACCTCCCCAAGCCTCACGTGCACTATCACCGTTCCGCCCCTCTGGCTTAACCCATGGGTCTCCGCTACAACGACCGGAGTCCCAGCCTTGAGCGAGGCCTTAGCGATTATGTTTGCTAACGTGATTAGGCCTTGGCCCCCAACGCCGCTAATAACTACGTTCAGCTTCACCCCTACCACCTCGGCTTAGCGGTTCTGAGGAGCTGGTCCCACTCGGGGACCCTCTCCTTTATCACGAAGGCCCCGAAGGGACAAATCTGTTCACACTGGCCGCATCCGACGCAGAGTGAGGGATCGATCCAAGCCTTTCCATCTTCCTTCTTTATTATAGCTGGACAGTTGAAGGCCTTGTAGCATATTCCGCAAGCGGTGCACTTGCTCTCCTCCACGTAGTACTGGGGAACCTTGATTCCCTTCCTTCTGGCGTGAGCTAAGGCTACCAAGGAGCAAGCGCCCTTAGCTATCACCACTGCGGGTTTCCTCTGCTCTATTACGTACTTAATTGCTTCCAAGGTCTTCTCCTCTGAATCCTTTATTGAGAAAGCGTCCGCTACCAGAACCTTCTCAACTCCTATTCCCTTCACCACACTCTCCATGTCTATCTCCTTCGCCGGCCTTCCTCCGGCCCCTATCCCCACTCCCGGATGGGGCTGGTGGCCGGTCATCGCGGTGGTATAGTTATCTAGAATTATCGTGAGCAAGGGGGCTTGGTTGTAGACCACGTTTATTAATGAGGTAACTCCGCTATGGTAAAAGGTGGAGTCGCCTATTATGGCTATGATTAACCTCTTAGGATCCTCTCTAAACGCTTGAGCCATTCCTCCTCCGGCCCCTATGCTGGCTCCCATGTCTATGATAATGTCTTGAACCTCGAAAGGTGGAGTAATTCCCAAGCTGTAGCATCCTATATCGCCGCTGTATATTGGCTCAACTCTAGCCTTGTTCACAGCCCTCTTCAAGGCGTAGAAGTACGAGCGGTAAGGGCATCCGGGGCAGAGGACCGGAGGCCTTGGGGGGAGCTTTGGTACTTCCCTTACCTTAGGCCTTTCCACCTCCATTCCGTAAGTCCTCCCTATGGCCTCCCTGACCTCCGCTAGGTCCAACTCCCCGTACCTTCTCAGAGTTCCATCCATCTTTCCGAATATCTCAGTCTTCGATCCCCTCTTCTGGGCCTCCTCTCTTAGCTGAGCTTCTACTACGGGCTCTCCTTCCTCTATCACTATAACTTTATCGTGCTCTAAGGCCTTCTCTATGACCCTATCGGGAAGGGGAACGGGAGTGCTTATCCCTATTAACGTAACCGGGATTTCCAAGTCCTTTACCGCCTCCTTGGCATATACGTAACCTATCCCACTTGCGAGAACGGCTATTTCCCCGGATCCCTCGACCGAATTCAAGGGAAAGTCAGAAAGCTCTCCCTTAACCTCTTCCCAGAACCTGAGGAGTTCAACTCTATGCCTTCTAGCGAACTCGGGAATAAGGGTCCACTTAGATGGATCCCTTCTGAAACGAGGTTCTGCCTTAAGCTCCTCTAAGTTTATCTTACCTAAGGTGATTGGAGCTCTGCTGTGAGCGATTCTAGTGGTAATTCTGAAGAGGAAGGGTCTCTTCAGAGCGTAGCTCCACTCGAGGGCGAGCCTAGCTGCTTCCTTCGCCTCTTGAACTCCTCTGGGCTCTATTACCGGAACGAACGCGTGAAGGCCATAGATTCTGTTATCTTGCTCGTTTTGACTGCTCCACATCCAAGGATCGTCAGCTGATACAACTACCAGCGCTCCGTCAACTCCCAAGTAGGCCGAGCTGAAGAAGGGGTCAGCGGCTACGTTCAGACCTACGTGCTTCATGCCGGTGAAGGCCTTTAGGCCGGAGATGGCAGCTCCCAGAGCGGCCTCCAAGGCGACCTTCTCGTTGGTGCTCCACTCCACGTAGGGAACTCCCTTCTTGCTCGCAAAGTAGGACAGGGCCTCAGTTATCTCCGTGCTGGGAGTTCCTGGGTATGCGGAAGCGAACTGGAGGCCTCCTTCTAGGAGCCCCCTAGCTATAGCGGCGTTTCCCAGCATGATTTCGGTTTTTCCCTCCTCACTGAGCACCTCCGAGTACTTGGGCAAGGTAGCACCTAAGCTCCCTCTCCTAGTCCACAAGTATTTGTCTTTCTTGATTAGGCGTTCAAGCACGAAAGCGCCGCAGATCCTTTAATAACAGCCTTCTTCACGAAGGGTCGGGAAAGCCTATTGGACGCTAAGATAGGGCTCGAAGTGCACGTTCAGCTGACGGCTCTAAAGACCAAGCTCTTCTGCTCTTGCCCCAGCGATTACAGGGACAAGCCCCCGAACACTAACGTCTGCCCCGTTTGCTTGGGAATGCCCGGAGCCCTCCCCCTTCTCAACGAAAGGGCCATTGATATGGCTATATCCTTATGCTTAGCATTAAATGGTAAGGTGAGCGAGAAGGTAGTCTTTGCAAGAAAGCACTACTTCTACCCGGACCTCCCCAAGGGCTTCCAGATATCGCAGTACACTGCCTTAGGATCTTCTCCCGTCTGCATAGGAGGTCAAGTGAAGATAAACGTTGATGGAAAGGATAAAGTGATCAGGATAAGGAGAATTCAAATAGAGGAGGATCCGGGAAGGCTCGTCTGGCCCCAAGGCTTCAGCTCCAAGTACGTTCTCGTGGACTACAATAGATCCGGAATAGCGCTCATGGAGATAGTAACGGAGCCTGACATGAGTTCTCCCAAGGAGGCAAGGGCCTTCTTGGAGAAGCTCAGGAGCATCTTGGAACACCTAGGAATTTGCGACTGTTCCCTGGAGGGATCGATGAGAGCTGACGCCAACGTCAGCGTGCCTGGAGGGGAGAGGGTAGAGGTGAAGAACATAGGTTCTCCGAAGGACGTGGAGAAGGCCTTAACCTTCGAAATCGTAAGGCAGTCTACGATAATCAAGCAAGGAGGGAAGGTGGCCAGAGAGACGAGGCACTGGGACGCCGGAAAGAGGGTAACCATAGCTTCCAGATCCAAGGAGGAGGAGGCGGATTACAGATACATGCCGGAGCCGAACATCCCTCCTACCCTCATTTCTCCCGAAAGGGTCCAGAGGATAAGGGAGAGCTTACCAGAGCTCCCCGACGAGAGGGCCCGGAGGTTTGTGAGGGAATACGGATTGAGCGAGTACTTGGCTAAGGTCCTCACCTCTTCCAAGGCTCTAGCTGATACATTCGAGGAAGTAGCTAGGGCTGTGGGAGACTATCAAAGGGTAGCTAACTTCCTAGTAGTCGAATATCTCAGAAGGGTCAAGGAATTCAACTTAGAACTGGGAGAAGGTCTAAAGGCGGAGCATTTGAAAGAGCTCTTCCAGCTTATTGACTCCGGCAAGATAACGCTAAACCAAGCGAAGGAGGTGGTCTTCCCTGAAATGCTCCTAAGCGGAAAGCCTCCGAGCGAGATAGCGAAGGAGAAGGGACTCTTCGTGGTGAGGGATGAGGAGAAGCTGAGGGAGGTGATAAGGGAAGTTATGGAAAAGAACCCTAAAGCGGTAGAGGATGCCAAGAAGAGTAAGAAGGCGATAAACTTCCTAGTAGGGCAAGTGATGAAGGCGACCAGAGGAAAGGCGGATCCGAAGCTGGTGAGGAAGTTAATAGAGGAAATGCTCTCTTCTTGAGCCCTTACTGTATAATCTGTGTTTTGTCTCTAAGTTAAACTCCTTGGACAATGAACGTAACTGAGCCAGTTAGGAGGGTTAATGTAAAGACCTTGAGCTGAGGACTTCCCTTCCCTTTTATTTCCAGATTAGTCGCTTGAACCCCTCTACATTTAACGAGCTTCAAGCATTTCCATAGGGTGCCCTCGATGGCAGTGCAAATACAAAAAACGGACGTTCCTTTGCAAATAGAGAAGCCAGCTACCAAGGAGTTGGTGGACGAGCTGTGGGACGAGGCTGAGGAGGTAAAGCTTCTCTTATTAGATTCAAAGGACGTGGAAGAGGCCAGAGGAGCCCTCTACAAGTGGCTCGCTGAGATGGAGCTGAAGTACCTCTACGGGGACATGGACGTCCATCCGCTAATCCAAGCCCAAGCGCTTGAGGCGATTAAGGTATTCAGACAAGTGATAGCCCCTCAAAACGAGCAGCTGACGGGCTACTCTGCTCTCAAGTACTTGTACAAGCTCGCTAGGTACGAGGGAATAAAGGAGGTAGACGAAGGATTCGTCTTGGAGTTCATCCATCTATTCAAGGCGATCTATGGAAGGCCCGACATCTATCCAGCTAAGTACGCTGAAGGCCTTGGGTATTTTGACTTCTCCAAGCTGAAGGGAAGGCAAGCTGGAATAGCTAGGAGCAATTATCTGGACAAGCTCGCCTCTAGGGTATGGGAGTACATCAAGAGGTATCCCAGCGGCTTAGATCCAGAGGTAATAGAGAAGAGGAGGGAGAACAGGAAGAGGATCTTGGAGGTTCTGGGAGGGAGCGAAGAGGACTGGTGGGACTATCAGTGGCACTACAGGAACGCCCTGAGGGGCAAGAGGGCGATAGAGGTCCTCAAGAAGCTAGTCAAGGGAATGAGTGAGGAGGACTGGGAGGCGCTCGAGCAAGCGGTCAAGTACAACGTGCCCTTCGGAATAACTCCCTACTACCTCCATCTCTTCGACTTCGATGAGGGGTGGAAGAAGGACTACGCCGTAAGGAGGCAAGTGCTACCTCCTCTGCACTACGTCAAGGAGATGATAAGGCACTTGGACGAGAGGGAGTACTACTTCGACTTCATGGGAGAGCACGACACCAGCCCCCACCCGCTCATAACCAGAAGGTATCCTATGGTCGCCATACTCAAGGCCGCTCACACTTGCCCACAGATCTGTGTCTACTGTCAGAGGAACTGGGAGATCATGACTGCTATGGACAAGAGCGCCATTCCGACCAGAATGACTATAGATGAGGCAATAGACTGGTTCGCCGAGCATCCCAACATAATAGACGTCCTCGTAACGGGAGGAGATCCGTTTATCTTGAGGGACGATGACATAGAGCACATAGTGAAGAGGTTGAGCGAGTTGGACCACGTGAAGATGATAAGGTTCGGAACTAGGACGCCGGTGACGGTACCTATGAGGATAACCGAGAAGCTCGCTGAAATGCTCGGATCCTACATAGAGCCGGGCAAGAGGAACATCCACGTGGTGACCCACTTCGAGCACGCCTATGAGGTTACCCCAGAGGTGGCTCAAGCGGTAACCAACCTGAGGAAGAACAAGATATACGTCTACAACCAGCAAGTGTTCACCTTCTGGAACAGCAGGAGGTTCGAGACCTCTGCCCTTAGGATTGCCCTAAAGAAGGTAGGAATAGACCCTTACTACACCTTCTATCCTAAGGGTAAGTGGGAGACCAAGGATTACCTCGTTCCGGTAGCGAGGATAGAGCAGGAGAGGAAGGAGGAAGCGAGGGTTCTGCCAGGAACCTTTAGGACGGAGGAACCGGTGTTCAACGTTCCCAGATTAGGAAAGAACCACCTAAGGGCTTGGCAAGACCATCAGATCATAATGATAAGGCCTGATGGAAGAAGGGTCTACCTCTGGCACCCGTGGGAGAAGAACATACAGCTGGTGGCCCCCTACATCTATACCGACATGGTATCTATAAGGATGTACTTGGATAAGCTAAAGGAAGTATTCAACGAAGATCTGGAGGACTACAAGAGCATATGGTACTACTACTGAGTTTTTGCACTTTCGCCCAACTCTCTTTACACAAATACTACCTCAAAGCACTAAGGACGGGGCTCAACTTTGGCCTTCCTGGTCGACAAGACCTTAGAGATTGCATATGATTTTGCAAGAGAGAAGTTCGGAGAGCTGATAAACAAGATCCAAAGTGGAAAACCTTTGACTAGCGAAGAAGCGAACTTCCTATTGCTCTTCATGGTGCTAAACGAGGTCAGATTGAGATATGACGAGCTTTCAAGGCAAATTCAGCTGAACAGAGAGATGATAAAAGAAGTAAATGAAGACATGAAGAAGATGGAAGGAAGCTTAAGGAGTGAAATCAAAGCCACTGAGGAAAGGCTCAGAAGCGAGATGAAAGAGTGTGAAGAAAGGTTGAGGAACGAGATAAAGGCAACTGAAGAGAGACTCAGAAATGAGATCAAGGAGACTGAGGAAAGATTGAACAAGAAGATAGAAGAGACAAAGAATGATCTTGAGAAGAAGGTTGAGCTAGTTAGAGATGAGCTGAATAAAAGAATAGATGATCTAAGGGTAGATCTGACCAAGCGTATAGACGATACCAACAGAAGGCTTGACTCCTTAGAGCATAGAGTTTACGAGCTTGAGAAAGATGTTGAAGAGCTAAAGGTAGCTGTCGCTAGATTGGATCATAAGGTTGACTTGTTGAGCGAAGATGTAAGGGAGATAAAGAGCATGATGAACTTGTTGTTAATGCATTTAGCGGGAATAAAGGTAGAGAAGGAGAAGTAGATCAAAATAAAGAACTCTAACCGTAAGTATCTAAGGAACAATCGTAGAGCTACTGGCGTTCTGGCATCTTTTCTACTACCTTCCCTAGGTATTTCCTCAGCTCATCCTCGGTAACTATATGAAGCTCTAACGGGAAGTAGATTGGTACCCCAGCTTTCTCTATTTCCTCCTCGAGTTCAATCCTTAATGTTATCCTGTCTTTACGGCTTAGCTTTTTTTGTCAAAAGCTATCGCTATACCCACATCGGAAGAGCAATCGTAATCCCCTCTTGCAATACTTCCTACCAAGTACGCCCTTAATCCCTTCCTCTTCAACACTTCGAATATTATTGGTAAGTAATGGGGTCACCTCCTCAGAATTAAGAACCTCCTTAAGGAGAGGGCCATAGCTCTCCCTCTATCGCTTCTAACCTCTTTATTATTTCTTCAGATGCCTTTACGAGCTCCTCCGCTTCTTCCTTCTTGTAAGGAATAGGCTTGTACCTAGCCTCGTACTACGCCTCTTCGAGTTCCCTCAGCTCCCTCCGATACCTCTTTGCTAACTCCTTTAACCTTTCAGAGACCTAATTTAATCCTTCAACGTCTAAACTGAAGGCTAGCTCCGCTAGGAGCTCCCTTATCTCATGTCCCCTTCTCTCTTCTCCACTAAGCCTCATTATCATTGCCTTTAGGTAAAGCTGAAGAGCTTGACCGGCGTGAAACGCCGCTAAGTCATAATATCCCTTTACTAGATCGTCCTTCGCTTCATCAAGGAAGGCCTTAGCCCTCTTCTTGAGGTATTAGTAGTGCTTCAAGATTTCATCCACCTTAAAGCTTTGAGGAAAGGAAGTTAAAAGGTCGCTAACACAAGCCTTCATCACAATTCAGTTCCGTGGCGAACGCTCATCCCATGAACCTCTCGAAGCCCTTCTCAAGCAGCTCCTCGAACTCGGGGACCTCTACCTCCTTGCTTCCATAGTTTACCTTAAAGGTACCTCCTCCGAACTCCCCGATCACCTTGCCTCCGGTCCTCTTGAGCACCTCATCCAAGGCCTCTTCCTTCACTGCTATTAGGTACCTAGCTCCGGTTTCGGAGAAGAGCGCTTGATAGGGCTTCTCCCACTTCCCCGGAACCTCGTCCAACTTCAAGGTAACTCCTACTCCCCTAGCCATTTCAGCAGCAGCTACGGCCAAACCTCCAACGCCTATATCATGGATACCAGTCACCCCGTCAAGTGTGATAACTTCCAGTATCTTCTCAGCGTTTCTCATTTCAGCAGAGGGCCTTGGGATGGGTGGCTTGCCTTGAACCTTCCCGAACACCGCCCAGAGGAACTCGCTTCCTCCGAGCTCTGGGAAGGTCTCTCCGACTATGACCAACTTGTCCCCTTCCTCAGCTCTCACCCTCTTTGCCTTCCTAACGTCCTCTACCTTCCCAATCATTGTTATCATCACGGTAGGCTTTATCTGCTTCCCAGTGACCTCGTCCTCATTATAGAAGCTGACCTTACCTCCCACTATGGGTACCCTTACCTCCCTCTCCACCCAAGCTAGGCCATCGACCATCCTCACGAAGAACCAGAAGCGGTCGGGCTTCTCGGGGTTCCCGGCGTCTATCTGGTCCACAGCGGCTAAGGGCCTTCCCCCAGATGCTACCACGTTTCTGTAAGCTTCCAAGAAGACGTCAGCCGCTCCGTGTAAGGGATCCAAGTAGGTGTACCTGGGATTGGAGTCTGTGGTAGCTGCTATTCCCAGAGGCTCGGCCTCCAGGAGCCTTAGGACCGCTGAATCCCCCTCCCCAGGCTTGACTACGGTCCTTATCTGCACCTCGTGGTCGTATTGCTCGTATATCCACCTCTTAGAGGCTACGTTGGGAGAGCAGAGGACCTTCTCTATTGCATTCTTCAGCTCTACCTCGGGGATCTTCGGGAACTTCTCCAGCTTCAAGTGCCACTGGGGCCTCTCATAGGGCCTGTCCAGCTCCGGTCCCTCTGCCAAGAACTTAGCTGGAACGTCAGCTACCTTCTCACCTTTGAAATAAGCTACGTAGTTCTTGCTGTCCGTGAACTTCCCTATTACGCTGTAAGGAACGTCGTACTTCTTCAGTATCTCCTCTACCCTCTCCAAGTTCTCTGGCTTCACTACAAGCATCATCCTCTCTTGGCTCTCGGAGACCATTATCTCCCAAGCGTCCATTGGCTCCCTCAAGTGGAGCTTATCCAAGAACACTTCCGCTCCGAGATCGAAGGAGGCCGCCACTTCGCTTATGGCAGTTGCCAGACCTCCGCCGCCCAAGTCCTTCACGAATACTAATAGCTTCTTGTCTCTCATCTCCAAGATACTATCAATCAGGAGCTTCTCCATTACTGGATCCGGAACTTGGATTGCAGCGTACTCCTCCTCCACTCCCTCCTCCAAGTTCTTGGAAGCGAAGGAGGAGCCCAGAAGACCATCCTTTCCCGTATAGTTACCAGCTATTATGATCAAGTCTCCTGGTCTAGGCCTTCCATTAATCAGTTTATCCTTAGGACAGACGCCTATACAAGCGGCCGAAACCATGGGATTCCTGTTGAAGTCCGGGTCGAACCAAGTCTCTCCTCCTACCGTAGGAACGCCTATCCGGTTTCCGTAATCGCTTATTCCCTTAACAACTCCCCTCACGTGCCACTTGGTCCTGTACTCCCTCAGGTCACCAAATATCAAGTCGTCGAGTAGGGCTATCGGCTTAGCTCCAGAGCTCAAGATATCCCTAACTATTCCTCCCACTCCCGTAGCGGCTCCGTTGTAGGGGTCGACGGCCGAAGGATGGTTGTGGCTCTCTATCCTGAAGGCAACGTAAACGGGTCCCAGCTCTACTACCGCCGCATCTCCCCCCTTGACAACCCAAGGGGCCTCCATCGCTAGCTTCCTCAAGTGCTTCCTAGAGCTCTTGTAGGAGCAGTGCTCGCTCCACTGGGCCTCGAACATCGCTATCTCTACTTGAGTGGGCTCCCTCTTCAATTCTCTTTTAATAAGGCTCAGCTCCTCGTTAGTCAGAGGCAAATCCTTCGTCCCCGTCTACTGGGGAGAGGGAAGATTAATCAAAAAGCCGCGCAGAGGTCGTCGAACTTGCATAGCGTCCTAGGGAGTTTTATGAGATGATGCCCTTACAAGGAGGTACCACTTGAAGATCTTCTACTCCATACTCGTTTTGGACGTATTCCCACGCTTTGACTATTCTCTTCCAGCCCTTTACGTCCTCCGTTACCACTATTTCCACATCCTTCTGAGCAATCAAGACTGCGCGGACAGCGTCGTAGGTTAGCCCACTGAGCTCCGCTATTCTCTTTGCCAGTATGAAGGTTTCCAAGTCAGCTTCCAAGAGGTATAAGGGGAAGGAGAAGTAGCTCTTAACGATCCTTCCAGCAGCTTCAACGCTTAAGTTAGCTACGGCCCGAGTAGCTCGAAGGCTACGGACTTGGATCCATAGCCCTTTAACTCCTTCTCCGGCACCATTTCAAGCACTTCGCTAGAGCATTTAGCGAATTTGGGGGCGATCGAGCGCTACGTATATGAATACGTTGGCGTCAATGTGAACCCGCTTGTTCATTAAGACTTCTCTCAACGAGCTCGAGGCACTCGCCTCTTTGTTCTTGAGGATCTTTGACGCTCTCTTCAGCTCTTCCAAAGGATTTTGGACCTTCACCGGGATCAGCACTATTTTATCTCCCTCAAACTTTGCTATTAGCTTATCTCAAATCTTTATCCCTAACTTCTCCCTCAGCTCCTTTGGTATGGCGACTTGATACTTCCTAGTAACACTGACCTCTACTTTCCTCTACCCTACAGCAGTACCGTACTGCTCCCACTAGAGCCTATATCATCTATCCTTAGCCTCCCGACGCCTTCTAGCCATGGGGACTCGGAGTGGCTAAACCATGGGTAGTGGGTCATAGAGGAGCTAGGTACGTGGTGAAGGAGAATACCCTCCAAGCCTTCCGCTACGCCTTAGAGCACGGAGCAGATGCGGTTGAGTGCGACGTGTGGAAGGCCAGGGACGGAAGCTTGGTGGTAACCCACGATAGGGAAATAGAGGTGGCGAGGAGGAAGTACGACGTAAAGTCCCTCACCTTGAGACAGATAAAGAGCATGAAGCCCACCATACCTACTTTGAAGGAGGTGTTAGCGTTGGTAGTCGAGGGATATAAGAAGCACTTGTTCGTGGAGCTAAAGGATCCTAGCGCTTGGGAGAAGCTAGATGAGGAGCTGGAAGGATGGGACAACGTTACCGTGATCTCCTTCTACGCTCCTCAGCTGAAGAAGATGAGGTATCCCAGCAAGGGCTTGCTCTTCGTTCTGAGACCCCTAAGCTTGAAGAACGTGATAGAGGGAATGGATCTAGAGTGGATAGCTCCGAGGAGGGATATGGTCGATCAAGAGCTCCTTCAAGAGGCGAGGGACTTGAACCTGAAGGTGCTGACTTGGCTTCACAACAGGCCAAAGGAGGTGAGGGAAGCGTTAAGGTGGGGGGTTGACGCCTTCGCGACCGACAGGCCTGACTTGGCGATAAGGTGGATGAATAAGGGCTTGGAGGAGTGGATTAAATGATAAGGCTCGATCCTCTTAAGGAGGCCTTGAGGGATATACCCTATGTCTGGGAGGAGATGAAGGAAGCCGAAATATTCCAAAAGGTAAAGGTGGAGGAGCCGCCGTTCATATTTAGAGCAGACGGGGTGGGCTTTGGAAAGTACTTCGAGGAGATCGGGAGCCCTAGGGATGAGACAGTTCACAGAGCCTTGGTGAATGCTTCTAAGAAGCTTCTAGAGGTCTACTCGTGCTCCCAAGCCTACGTCTCCAGCGACGAGGTGAGCGTGCTCTGCGAGCACTTAATCTATGGAGGAAGGGTGGAGAAGATAGACAGCACCTTTTCCTCTTTGCTCGGAGCCTTCTTCAGTGTGGAAGTCTCACCCCTCCCTCCTGGATGGTTCGACGGAAGAACTATCGTCGGAATAAGCTGGAAGAGCTACTTGAGGTGGAGACTCAAGGTCACCCTCTGCAACTACGTCTCATTGATAACGAGAAAGCCTTGTAGGAAAGGGATGGAAGAGGTAAAGGAGGTTCCGGAGATGGCGCTGGGAACGTTAATCGTTTGGAGGGAGTACGAAAAGGAAGGCTACAACCCTATGACGGGGGAGAGGGTAAAGGTGAAGAGGAGGAGACTCGAGGAGCTGAGAGGAGAGGATCTTCTAAGGGCGATATTGGGTCCTTAGGAGAGCTCTTCCATTACCTCCTTCACCTCCCTTATCACCTCTCGCACCTCCTCCTTGAGCTTCTCCACGTTGGAGTTTTCCGGCCCGTCCTTATATGCCTCAAATATCTTGAGGACCTTCTTCGTTATTTCATTTATATTGCTTCCTTCGATGTTTGCTATTTCCTCACTAACCTTCTCTATATCAGTAAGAGGTATCATGTAAACGTACTCCTCGGCCTTCTCCCCGAACTTCTCCTTGAGCTCATTGAAATGCTTAATGAAGAGTATACCAAGTACGTTTTCCCATGCTTCAAACGTCATGCCGGAGGCTTTCCCCACGAAGTTCTCCTCTAAGAACTTTTCCGCCAGCTCTAACTCTCCCTTGAGAGACTCTAAACGGTATTGAAGAATTTCTTTATGATTAGATGGCACCGCTCATCGGGCCCTCTTCCAACAGATCCTCTCGTAGCCCTTTATCTTGTCCCCCTTACGACACCAAAGCATGAGTATCCTTCCCTCTTCATCGGGAATGTCGTATTCACAAGAGGTCTCCGCTACCTCAAACCTCCAGCCAGGAGGGAGAAGCCAGAAGGCCTCGTAGTCGTACTCCGCTTCTCCTCCCTCGAACTCGTTCTCAAAGCAGTTAAGGCCTTCCCTTACCGGTCCCTTGAACTCTAAGATGAACGTATAGTACGGGATTTCCGCAAATCCGACGAACTCTAAGCTCGTGTTCTTAACTATTACCCTAACTCTCTCCCCGTTTATTCTAACCTTTTCTTTATCCAGCTCCCTCTGCATGTTCTGCCACACAGTCTCTATTTCTTTTCTATACTCGAAGGGTCTGTGAACAAGCTCCGCCAGCTCGGCCTTTTCATCGTAGTAGTAATAGTTTACCACTTCCCAGATCCTCCACTCGCTTCCGTTGAGGTAGACGTTGTAGTAGCCTTGAGCGTGGATGGGCCTCATCAAACATCCTCCTGCCTCATCACTAGGCTCTCCCTTATGTGAGGGGTGAAGACCTCCAAGTCTCCCGGAAGGCCAAGCCTTCTGGTGTTCCTCCTTATCGCTCTGGCCAGCCCCTCTATCCTAGTGGGCTCTCCGTGGTTCAGTATTATCCTTCTGGGCTTGGGGTTCAAGGCCCTAAGCCAGCTGAGGAGCTCGCTTCTCGAGCTGTGACCCGAGAAGCCCTCCACGCTGTAGACGTGGAGCTTTACCTCTATGGGAATGGGCGTTCCTCCCTCCTGGATCCACACCTTGTTGGCCCCCTCCTTCAGCTGCCTTCCCAAGGTTCCGGCGGCTTGGTATGCTACGAAGACCACCGAATGCTTGGGATCCTCAGCCATGTACTTGAAGTACTCTAAGGCCGGTCCTCCGGTCAGCATTCCGGAGGTGGCTATGATCACTCCGGGCTCCCTCTCTATTAGGTCCCTCCTGCTCACCTCCTTCAAGCTCACCCTTTCCACGAAGTCCTCCAAGAACGGATTCTCTCCTTGCAGTATCCTCTCCTTTATCTCCTTGTTAAGCCACTCCGGATAGGCGGCGTGGATCGCCGTTACCTCGTACACCATTCCGTCTAGGTATATCTTGGGGGTCTTGCCGTCGGGGGTTTTGAGGAGGCCCTTCTTTATGGCGTCGACCAGCACCAGCAGAATCTCCTGGCCTCTTCCTATTGCTAGAACGGGTATCAGGACGAAGCCTCCCCTTTCTAAGGTCTTGTTTATGATATCTATCAGTATCCTTTCAGAAAGTTCCCTAGGCGGAAGATCCTCCGTTCCGTAGGTGCTCTCCATTATTACTGCCTCTACCCTCGGGAACTTATCGCTCGCTTTGTTGAGGAGTCTCGTGTTGGAATACTTCATGTCTCCTGTGTAAACTACGTTGTAGAAGCCCTCTCCAACGTGAAGGTGAGCCATGGCGCTTCCCAGGATGTGCCCGGCGTTGTGGAAGGTCAGCTTGATGTCAGGAGCTATATCCGTTACTTCGCCGTAGTTAATTGCAATTGTTCTCATGAGCATGTCGCTTATGTCGCTGTGGCTGAAGGGGGTGAGCCTTCCTTGCTTTTGCGCCACCTCTATGTAGTCGGTTAGCATCAAGTACATGAGGTCCCTAGTGGGAGGGGTCACGTACACCGGGCCCCTGTAGCCGTACTTGTAGAGCAGAGGCACCAGACCGCAGTGATCCAAGTGAGCATGAGTTACCACTACCGCGTCGAGCTCCTCTAATGGTAGGTCCTCAGCCCTTGGATAGTGCTTTATGGGATCGTAGGAGCTCAAGTTAACTCCGAAGTCCAAGAGTACCTTAGACTCTCTCGTCTCCAGCAGTATAGCCGATCTTCCGACCTCTTGGAAGCCTCCCAGAGCAGTTATCCTGACGTGGTTTTGTTCTGCCTTGAAGACCAAGGGTCTATGGATTCTCTCTCCGATGTCCTTCAGTACGTCAAGTCTTTTCTTGGCATTGGTCCTGTAAAAGCTCCTTATGTCCAAGATAGTCTTAGACTCGAGGGGAGGTTGTCTTATCACTACCGGCTTCCACCCGGTCTCCACGAGGATCTTCCTCTGCCTCTGACCGCCCTTTCCTACCACGTATCCGGGCTTGGTGGTTATGATGTAGACCTCTCCGGTGCTCGGCTCGAAGTCCACGTCAACCACGTTCTCCTTTCCCGCTATCTGGAGTATCTTCTCCTTTGCCTCCGACTTCGATTTCCTTATATGTTCGTCCGGCTTCACAACTATCCTTTTTCTAACTTGTCTCGCCACGTTCCTTACTATCTCCGGCTTCTCATATATTGGAAGGAGATTCCTGGCGTAGACCGATACCTCCGGCCCTTCGTATTCTATTCTCGTTATCATTAATTCTTTGGGGAGGAGGTCCGCCACTCTCTTCTTCACTATTTCACGGTAAGCATCTCTCGCGCTCACTCTCCACACCTCTTTTCTAAGAGAAATAGTAGGCACTCATAAGGAGCTCTCGAAGCACCGCTCCACCCTACAGAAGGCGGTATTTATGCATAAGTGTAGCGATTAACCACGGCTCCTTTGCACCCTTGGACTTGTTGACCTTAGAGGGAAAGTTCTTACAGAGCAACTCCAAGGGGCACGCGGAGCAGTTTCGGTCACAGTAGGCTCTATACCTCTCGAGGCCTTCGGAGATCTTCCACCTTGTATAAGCTATTTCCCTCTTAACTTCCATTATTTCCTCAGCAATTGCCATAGCTTCGAGACCTTTAGACTTCTCGAGCTCATCCTCTAAGACCTTCTTCAGCTCGACGAGCTTGTTGAGCCAAGACGCTAACGATTTCAAGTAGCCGGGGGGAGGGGGCTCTTCTTCAGCCTCGCTCAAGGCCCTAAGCCTCTCGACGGTTTCCTCCACCTCCTCCACTAGCTCATCCGCTTCCTCGAGCCCCTCTTCGACCTCCTCCTCGAGCGACTCCAGAACTTCTAGCTCCTCCATCCTAGCCCTAAGAGGTGCTAGGCTTGGGAGTTCATGAACACGAGAGGTTCGGACCCAAGAGGGTGAAGGTGGGAATAGTAGTCGTCTCGGACGCTGTTTATGAAGGAAGGAGGGAAGACATAAGCGGGAAGCTCGCTAAAGAGAAGGTCTCAAAGGAGCACGACGTGGTCTACTTCGCTATAGTTCCCAACGACGAAACGGCAATCCTCGACTCGCTTGAAAACGCCAAGGGCGCTGGGGCGGATTTCGTCTTGTTCATAGGAGGTAGCGGAATAGGTCCCAACGATAAGACGGTGGACTTGATCTCTCCTATGGGCAAGGAACTTCCCGGCTTCGGGGAACTCTTCCGCTATGAGACCTACAGGAAGCACGGCTCCTTAGCGATACTCTCCAGAGCTGGCCTCTGGGCGGTGAACAAGACGCTAGTAGCCGTAACCCCCGGAAATCCCGACGCCGTCGAGATAGCCTTGAACTTGCTCCTACCCGTGTTGAGGCACTTGGTGGTAGAGGTTAAGGGGCTAAGGCACAAGAAGTGAGTTACTCCTTCACCCACGGTATTTTCCAGAACCAATCATCTCCCTCCTTTCCTAATGCCTCACAGAGCTCTCTGTAAGGGCATTTAGAGCACCACTTGCTCCTCTTCGGAGGAGGGAGATACCCATCCTTGATCAACTTCAAGTGGTTTAAGGCGTTGAGGAGCTCCTCTCCATCGTCATCATCTACCTCTTTCTCGAACACTTTATCTCTGTACTTTATTACTACCTTTTCCTTCTTTAGAACCATGGCATAAGTTAGGGCTTGGAGGTAGTCGCCGTACCAAGCTCCGTTCCTAGGCCCTCTTCCGCTCTTGATCTCTATGATCTCCCTCTCCCCTACCCCGTCTGCCCTCCCTGAGACCTCGAACTCCCCTATCCTCCCCAGCACCCTTACCTCGCTTTCCTCTTTCATGAGGATTTCAATGAAAAAGTGCCATATCTTTCCTAGGAGCATCCTCACCTTTTGCTTCAGAGTAACCTCTTTGGCTAAGTGAGTTTCGAAGAACAGCAGCCTCGGGCAGAACGCTAAGGTCCTTAACTCGGAAGGCCTCACCCTCATCCCTTCTCGAACTCCCCTTCCCTCTACCCCGCGAAGGGGGTCATGAAGGATAGGAAGCGATGGTAATATTGAGAAAGTTGAGGTTGAACAAAAACCTCAAGGAGCAGTTTCACCTAGTTCTCTATTGTAATTACCTCTAGGAAGATGGATAACAACGACGGGCGGAGATGATGAGCGACCGACCTCTCGACCGATGAGAGAAGGGCTGGTCTCTGGCCCGACCCGCCTTCGTGGGAGAGTGCTACTCGAGAATTTAATAATTGTACTTCCCCCACGTCCACCTCCTTCCGGCCTCTAAATTATTCCGCGAAAAGTACGGAGGGGTAGGAGATGGGTTACACAGTTCAATTAACGAAGAGGGCAGCTAAGGGAGCTCTATTACTCCCAAGGACCTACAAGGAACTTCTGAAGCAGCTAATCGAAGAGTTAAAGAAAGATCCTCTTCCCAAGAACTTTGATATAAAGAAGCTGAAAGGATACAGGAGCACTTACAGAGTGAGGTTAGGAAGCTACAGGGTGATTTACGTAGTTGATGAAAAGAACAAGGTGATCACTCTAACCTACGTAGGGCCTCGTGGAGAGGCATATTGAGGAGTTCCTCGAACTCCTCCAAACTAACGACTTCTGCTTTACCGCTCAAGAACTCCTCGATCGCCTCCACTTCGTCGGGCAGAGGCTCGACCTCTTCTATTACTTCCCTAGCAGCTCTACTCAACTTTCCCAACCCCTCTTACATAACATTAATACCGTATAATAGCTCGCCCTCTCAAAAGTAGCTGATGCTCAGAGAGCTTCTGAACTCCGACACAGTTCCCAATACGGGAATTGGATTGCTGACCCAAGATGAGCTTCGGGAGATCAAGAGGCTCCTGGAGAGGGTGGAGGAACTCTTGGAGATATCTCTTCAAGGAGGTTGAGCCCTTACCAGACGAGCTGGAAGCAATCGAAGAGTTCAAAAAGGAGAAGGATAACTTGGAGCTAATCCCCTTAGAGGAGGTCGAACGTGAGCTCAGTAACTCTAACTAGGAAGGCTCTGAAGGAGCTCGAGGACTTCCCTTTCGTGAGACTCGACATAAAGAGGTTAGCTGGGAAGAGGAACCACTACCGCTTGAGGGTTGAACTGATCAGAGTCCTCTTTTACTACGAAAGGGATTAAGGCGATCGTCTACGCGATAAGGCCGAGAGCGCGTATTGACTTGTAAGGCCTAACTTAAGGTTATTCTAAATTAAGGAAATCTGGGAAAGATCTGTTAGTAAACTCTAGCGAAGTTCTCATAGAAATGAACGATACTTCTGATCGAGAATCATCCAACCGCGCGTCCTATCAGGCTTGAGAAGAGCTGATAAAATCTTTCAAGCGCATCTCGACGGAGACCGATGAAGCTGGGAAAGCGGGATCCTCAAGGATACTTCGTGATACTAGCTGATCCGAGGGCCAAGGAAACGCTTCCCGAAGGAGTTGAAACGATGGATGAAGGAGACGTTTTAATCATAAGGGTGAAGTCGAGATCCCTTGCCACTAAGATTGTCAGAAAGCTCGAGAGGGAAGGACTGTTAAGAGGTGCCTAGGGGCGCCAGGGCAGTTCACCGACCGCCCTCGGCGGCCTCCAGCCCTGGAGGGCCTCTTGACGCTTTCCTCAGCACCTTCTTATTAGTTGTAGTTGCGCAATTGATCAATAATTAAGTGTTTGCATTTTTAACTCTGTTCAAAAGCATACATTTGACTACTTAAATAGCTGATATCTATTAACTTACCCTGGATGATAGGAATGGAGGAAGAAGCTTTGTTAGAGTATTACAAGCACGAAGGAATCGTGCTAGATAAAGAGATATTCATCGATATGGTAGAGAAGATGATTAAATATCCCCTTATAAAGAAAATGATGTTCAATTACTTCAAGAGCTTAGGGGAGATAATGGCCAGGAAGTTAAAGGAAAAGGGAATACTAGGCAACGACGATCCCCTCGTGGAGACCTTGGAGCTCTGCAGGGTAAGCGGCTACCTAGATTCTTACAAGATCCTAGAGCAGAAGGAGGACTTCGCTTCAGTCAGGGTAGATGGAGCTATGTTCGGAGAGACCTTCAGGAGGAAGGGTATTGAGAAGAAGAAGGCTGACGAGCCCTTAGCTTGCTACATGGAGGGAGTGTATCAAGAACTGACCAAGAGGAAGGTGAAGGTAGAGGAGGAGGCTTGCGTAGCTGAGGGAGCCCCCTACTGCGTCTTCAACTTCCACATCAAATGACTCCTCTCTCGAGCAAGCTCATCTTGAGCGCTCTGTTCTTTCTCAAGGCGTTGTGGAGCGCCTCTTCGACGCTCCCGTAGAACTTTATCTTAATGAAAACTCCCGTCCTTCCCTTCTCCCTTCTTCTGCTGAGCAGCCTGACCCTCTCCTCTACGGTCTCCTGACTTATTCCCAAGAGCTTCGCTACCTCTCCTTCCTTCCCTATTATGCTCTCCTCCCAGTGACCCTCATCCCTCGGAAGGATCAGGAAGAGCCTCTTGTCCACTCCCGGCACCCTCTTGCCTTGAAGGAGTCCATTTAGGTCAAGCTGGCCTCCAAAGGCGTAGAACTCGAACTCTCTAGGAGAGAGCTTGGCGAGGGGAAAGGACACCATAACTTCTTCCTTGTAATCGAGGGCCAAGTAGACCTTGGGGGTGCTGGCGGGAGTTGCTTGAATTATGTACCCATGGGAGAAGGATCCTAAAGCTACCTCTACCGAGAGGGGGGAAACGGGGAAGGTAATCGCTATATCTATGTCGCTTTCCTCGTTGACATCTCCTCTAGCTACTGAGCCGTGAACTACAGGGGAGAACTGAGCGAGCTTCTTCATGATGCTTATTGCCTTCTCTCTCTTCCTCTTCAGTATCTCCCAGCGCCTCTTATCATAGACTATGAGCATTACCTTTCCTTCCCCTTTCCCAGTCGTCTCTAGAACTTATGAGCACTTCCTTTTCATTAAGACCCTCCTCTTAGCTTCCTCCAAGTTCTCCTTGCTCCAGCCACCCAAGGTCTTCAGCTCCTTCTCCAGCTCGTACTCGCTGGTGGAGCACCTCTCCAAGAGCTTTGTGCTGGCCTCCTCAACGCTCTCAGTGCCCCTGACCGCTTCGGCCAGCTCGCTCTCCACCTTGGAGGCATCCAAGTGGAATATCGAAGCCAGAACGGGGCTGAGGAAGAGGGTTCTAGATCCTCTCCTTATCTTAACTTCACCGTAGACGCCCTTCGCTGCCTCTATCACCATTTTGGAGGCCTCAGTGTGCATGAAACTCATCGCCTTTTCGCACTCGGAAGCCAAGCTTCTGGATATAATGAAGCCTCCTTCGTTCCCTCCCCTTCTCCAGACCTCCGCTATCCTCTCTAGGACCTTCTGGGTAGGTAGCTCTCCGTCACAGCCGGGACCCGCTATGGATAAGATGGAATTTTCGAACTCCTTCAAGGCTGCTAGGCCAACTGAGTCGGCCAGGGGACTCCAGACCTCCTCGTCTCCGGGCTTGGCTAGGACGTCGCCTCCAGCATCAACTCCAATCACGATCTCAGCTTCAGTGAGTTCCAAGGCTTCCTTCAAGCCGTTGAGCATACCCTTGTAGCCCGATTTAAGGTCTAAGACTATTACCTCTATTCCCGCGGCTTTAGCCAAGAGGGAGGCTTGAGGCTCTACTTTCTTTCCCTCTCTTAGGGCATATTCTCCTCCCCTCACTATCCCTATCCACTTTCCCAGTTCCGTTCCCACTAATTCCTTAGGAGAGATGGGTCCGGGGACGGGATCTCTTACCATTCTCTCCCAGATTATGCTCGCCAAGTAAGGCTGGGCCCCTATCGCCCTGAGCCATCGGTAAACGCAGAAGGCAGAGGCCACGTCGCCTCCTCCGCCTATCCCAACCACCAAGACCTTCCTTCCCTTCACCCTCTCCTCTAACATCTCAAGCTCCGAACGAAGGGAACGGTAGAAGTCAATAAGGCTGAGCTGAAATACCTCGGAATCCGAGGTATATTTGGTGAGTTTATGCTTGGATCCCAAGAGGGAGTTCTGGAAGGGAACGTACTATCTTCTGATATTGAAGATGATAAAGGAGTCGGGAACGAGCTACGGCTACGAGCTGAGGAAGGCTTTGAAGGAGCTGAAGCCGAGCGAGAGTACGATATACGACACTTTGAAGAAGTTGGAAAAAGGAGGGTACGTGAAGGGGGAATGGGTAAAGGTGAAGGGGAGGGCAAGGAAGAGGTATCAGCTAACGGAAAGGGGAGAGGAGCTCTTGAGGGAATTGGAAGAGGAGGCAAGGCTCTTGTGCTCCTTCCTTACTGGCCCAAGGAAGTGACGACGCTTCTGTTCATAATAAATTTAATAGTCTCGATCTCTATGATGCTTAGCGATAAGCTAAAGCTTAATAGATACAAAGCAGTGACTAAGATTCCTTATAAGAACTTGAAGGTAATAGGTGCATTGATGTTCCTAATAAATTTCGTTGACCCGTTAATAGCAGATATATTCATGGGCACCTCATTAGTTTTGAGTTTCGCTCTTACCTTGAAGGAAATAGAAAGAAGAGGAGAGCTGGAAGGGCTCTTGGAAGGAGGGGAGGGGGAGACAATAAAACCCTTCGAACTCGGAAAGGTTCTCTTCATTACCTCGGTATCGTTAATGATAGCGTCGATAGCTCTGCTAATCCTAGCTTACCCCATCCTCCCTCAAAGGGTGGTCGTTCACTTTGGAATTGACATGAAGCCGAACGGATGGATGGATAAGGTGGGCTTTGCGATAATGTACTTGGTTAATGTGCTAATGATGGGATTCTTCAGCGCTTTGATAAGCTGGATGAGCTTCAAGGAGCCCGGAGCCCTCTACTCACTATCGAAAAACGATGAGAGGAACCTCAAGGCGTTCGTAGCTCTTATGTTCGCAACGCAATTGATAGCTACATTTGCAATGATCTACTTGCTCTGGTACAACTTGACGTAACCCTCCTATTACCCCCATGCCCTTTTCCCTCGGGGTAAGAGCTTGCCAGAGGCCTTGGAGAAGAGCACGGATTATGAGAGATTGATAAAGGTATTCGGAGTTAGCAAGCTCACTGAGGAAATAATTAATGAGCTGCCCGAGGTCCACAAATTATTCAAAATTGGATACTTCTTCGCTCACAGGGACTTCGATAAGATCGTAAAGAGGTGGAAGGAGGGAGAGACCTTCGCTATATTGACCGGGAGGGGTCCCTCGGGAGGCCTTCACTTGGGTCACTTGCTCATCTTCGACTTCGTCCTCTGGATGCAGAAGACCTTCAAGGTACCGGTGTTCATCCCTCTGAGCGACGATGAGAAGTATGTCTTCAAGAAGGTAAAGAACTTGAGGGACTCGGAGTTCTACGCTTATGATAACGCTTTGGACATAATAGCCCTAGGCTACGACGAGAGGTGGACAAACTTCTTCATTTCCACGAAAATGCTCGACGTCTATCAGTTAGCCGTAACCCTCTCCAGACACGTCACCCTAAACGAGGTCAAGGCAGTCTTCGGCTTCACAGACAGCGACAACCCCGGCAAGTACTTCTACGCGGTAGTCCAATCCGCTCACATACTCTATCCGACTTGGAGGAAGGGCTTCGTCTCCTTGGTACCCATCGCGATAGACCAAGATCCTTACATAAGGCTGAGTAGGGATATAGCCGAAAGGGTGAAGCTCCCCAAGCCGGCTGCTTTGCACAGCAAGTACTTACCCGGTTTGACGGGAGAGCCTATGAGCGCCAGCAAACCCGAAACCGCAATCTTCCTAACTGACAAGCCTAAGGAGATAAAGAAGAAGATATGGCAAGCGTTGACGGGAGGACAGCCTACCATAGAGGAGCAGAGGGAGAAGGGAGGCAATCCGGAGAAGTGCGTCGTCTTCCAGTGGCTCGAGACCTTCTTGTTGGAGCCAAAGGAAGCTCAAGAGCTTAAGGAGAGGTGCAAGAGGGGAGAGCAGCTCTGCGGGGACTGTAAGAAAATGCTCTACAAGGGTTTAGTAAAGAAGCTGAAGGATCATCACAAGAGGAAGATAGAGGCAATAGACAAGGTTGAGAGGTACTTCATGCATCCAGTTGATCTAGGAGTTATGGATAAGATAAGGGAGAGGGAGGAGGAGCTTCTGAAGGAGTTCGAGAAGGTCAAGCTATAACATCCTTCTAATTTCCTTAGAGAACTTAACAAGCAAGTCCGGCCTCCCCGGAGCCATCACGTGCACCCCGGGAAGCTCCAAGGAAAGTATCTCCTCGAGCACCTCCAAGTTCTTGTCTATCACGTACTCGTCTGCCTCCCCCTTCTCCTTAGCCCTCTTCAGTCCTTCCTCGTAGTCCTTCGGAATAGCCACTCCTTTTTCCTCTAGGAACTTGACTACCTTCCTGCTCGTAGTTATGAGCAAGCTGGGGAGAGTGGGCAATGGAAAATCCTTGAACTTTTTTAATACCTTCATCTCGAAGACTGGCTGGCTTTGAGCGAACTGAGCCCCAGCCCTGACCTTCCTCAGGAGCCTCTTTTCTTCATAAGGGAAGTAAGGGTTCGCTGCGACTCCCGGATGTATGGAGGCCTTTGGAACCTTCCTTCCCTCCCAGTCCAATCCTTGGTTGAGTAAGGAGATCAAGCAGACCAATCTGACCGAGTCCAGATCAAAGGTCGAATTGGGAGCCCAGTCGCCGGTCAAGGCTAGCACGTTCCTCACGCCAGAAGCCCACAAGGCGAGCAAAGAGGAGAAGAGGGCCTCTCTAGTCCTAGCCCTTGTGGTAAGCTGGGCTATCACCTCCACTCCCCTCTCCTTGAGCCAAGCGGAGGCGAAGGTGACGTCGATGTGGGGAAGGCCTAGGGGGTTGTCGGTTACGTTTACCGCATCGTAGAGCCTAGCTATTTCCATGAATCTCTCGAGCTCCTCGAAGCTCCAAGGCTCCACTTCCGTAGTAACGACGAACTTCTCGTTCAGCATGTTCATGAATTCGGAGGTCTCCTCCGGCCGTTTGGGTTTGCATTCGACCTTGAAACCCCTATCCAATATCGGCCTCAAGTAGCTATCGTTCCTCAAGTTTTCAAATGCCTTCAAGAATGGACACTCGAAGTCATCGACCTCGCAGAGCCTTCCTCTGAGACCTCCGCAGGGGCCGTTGAGCATCCTCTTCGGGCACTTGATCCTCACTATTCGGATCCCTCACGCCCAGCAAGGGGTGAAATAAATCCCTATCACGCACCTCTGGGGGCATTCGTATGCTGTACATGACCTTGGACGTCTTAGCTTGTCCTTATTGCAAAGACGAAGGTTTTCCCTTGAAGCTTTATGTCATTGAAGAGAAGGAGGTGAAGAACAGGAGAAAGCCCAACATGGAGAAGCCCTACTGCGAGCTCTACTGTGGCTTCAAGGGGAAGTTCTTAAAGGAAATGAAGGAGGAGCCTCCGTGCGATGAGTGCATCAAAAGGGAAATCGTCACCGGAGTCCTAGTGTGCCCCAAGTGCGGGAGATGGTTCCCAATAATCGAGGAGATACCTCACATGCTCCCCGATGAGCTGAGGAACAAGGAGGACGACTTGAAGTTCTTGAGGAAGTACAAGGACAAACTTCCAGAGGAGGTGCTTAGAGGGAAGCCTTGGGGATTGGAATGATGTTTTTAATGGGAGGAGGGTCTTGGCGGGCCTTGTGGTGGGCCCGCGGGGATTCGAACCCCGGACCACCGGGTTATGAGCCCGGCGCTCTGCCTGGCTGAGCTACGGGCCCTCCGTTCCCCATCCCAGCTCCTCACCCTTATAAATTTTTCCTGAAGGTCTCTTGGCGGTAGGAGTGATTGAAGGTAGTGTTTACCACCAATCCGGGCTTGGAGGACGTAGCTGCTGAGGAGGTTAGCGAGTGGGGTGTGAAGATCCTTAGCTTGGAAGAGGGGAGGGCAGAAGGCCTCTGGGAAGGGGACCTCGAAGATTTGGTTTGGAAGCTGGAGAGATCCAATACCATACACAAGGCCTTTGCTTTGTTTTATGAGGGGGATTTCGAGAAAGTTGATTTGAGCTGGGTGAAGGAGTTCATTACCCCACATGCGGACTTCGCAGTGAGGGCCCAGAGGATAGGAGAAGGTCCCGAGTCTCCCGAGATAGCTAGAATAATCGGAGAAAAGGTTATCGATGAGGTAAAGAAGTTCTACGGCTCTCCTCCGAAGGTGAACTTGGACTACCCTTCGATAGTGATAGTCGCCGAGTGGAGGTTTGGGAAGCTCAGGGTAGGCTTGTTGCTCAGCGGCGAGGAGTCTTTACATAGAAGGTATTATAGGGTATATGAGCATATGGCCAGCTTGAAGCCCACCATAGCCTATTCCATGTTAAAGATGGGGGAGGCTGAGAGGGCCCAAGTCCTAGTGGATCCCATGTGCGGATCTGGAACCATAGCCATAGAGGCGACTAAGTTTTTGGTCCCCAAGATATACTGTTTTGATATAAAAGAAAAGTACGTTAAAATAGCAAAGATGAACGCCAAGGTAGCCTTAGTAGATAAAATGATAGAGTTTGACGTGTGGGACGCGAGGAGGCTACACGAAAGAGTTGAGGGAGTTGATTTGATAGTCACTAATCCACCTTATGGAGTCAGGATGGGAAGTCCCAAGAAGGTATTGAAGCTCTACGAGGAGTTCGCCTTCTCCGCCTTTAACGCATTAAAGGAAAAGGGTAAGGTAGTGATGATAACCCCCTTAAGAGAAACAGAGGAAATCTTTGAGGAAAGGGGCTTTGAGATCGTCGAGAAGAGGAATGTCTATCATGGAGACCTTTGGGTAAAGCTCTTCATCTTTAAGAAGCCTTGAATTATACGTTTTCCAAAACCTTCCTCAAGTCCTCATCTAAGTACTTCTCGAAGTACTTGCTTATGTATTCCTTCCACTTCCTCAAGAGCAGTTCTAAGTGATCCTTTGCATCTTCCTTATCCACTGGCCCTCCCCATAGCCCCTCCGGATCCGGTCCATGGTATTGGTAGGTATGCAGACGTAGCGCTTCTGAGGTAACGTAGGCTACGTCCTTTACACCGACCTTCTCGAGCAAGCTGCTTAACGGACTTAACCTTGAACTAGGAGCGTATACTCCTTTCTTTAAGAACCACTCTTTCTGCCTTTCATCCTTCAATAGCTTTAAGATATTGTCCTTCTTCAAGTAAAGGAGAGCTGAAATTAGGTCCTTCCAAGCTTGGAATGCCTTTCCGCATGCGTTCCTAATGAGACCCTCCTCAGCTAGCTTCTTCGCTAGGAATGCCTCGTAGATGGAGTCCTCGACTTTCTTTTTGATAAAGTTGTCCTTTGCTGGTTCCTCTAGCTTTTCCTTTGCCTTTTCGAGAAGGTTCATTCGTTAGAACCCCACTTAAGGTATTCGTCTTCCTTGAAAAGCTTAGATTAATGTTTATTGGTAATCATCAATTTCGTCCCACTCTCCTTGAGCTAAATTACTAGTACTTGAACAGATGGGACGTTAGCTTGAAGGAAGCGTTATTTCAGTAGCGGATCAGCCTTCTTGGGACGCGATGAGGAGAGCCGGCGTGAGGATCGAATGACTTCAGGATCACCGGACCGAGCTTCTCATGGAGCATTGATATACGAGCTGGCCAAGCTCTCAGAGGGGTTCAAGCTTTGGAGGTAATTGGACCTTACGACGTAGTAGTGGTGGGAGGAGGACTAGCGGGCCTGAGAGCTGCCATAGAGGTGAAGAGGCTGGGAGCCACTGTTCTAGTAATAGCTAAGTCCCACCCCTTGAGGAGCCACTCCTCCGCCGCCGAAGGGGGTATTGCTGCTTACATAGAAGGGGCCTCCGATCCAAGGGACTCTCCCCTCCAGCACGCTTACGATACCGTGAAGGGTTCCGATTGGCTAGCTGATCAAGACGCAGTAGAGCTCATGACTAGGGATGCGGAGAGGGCGATAATAGAGCTTGAGAAGTGGGGATGCCTTTTCTCCAGGGATCAAGAGGGAAGGATAGCTAGGAGGCCCTTCGGAGGACACACCTATCCCAGAACTAGGTTCGCTGCGGATAAAACTGGAATGTGCTTGCTCCACACGGTCTTTGAAAGGGCCTTAGCAGAAGGGGTGGAGATGCTCTACGAGTTCTACGTAACCGACTTGGTTAGTGACAAGGAGAGGGTTTACGGAGTCTACGGCTTCGACCTTAGGAGCGGGGTCGATTACTTCATAAAGAGCAAAGCAGTGGTAATGGCTACGGGCGGAGGAGGCCTAATGTACAAGTTCTCCACCAACAGCTATCTTAATTCCGGAGATGGGTACGCGATAGCCGCTAGAGCCGGAGCTAAGCTAGCCGACATGGAGTTCATCCAGTTTCACCCCACCGCTCTGTATCCAACTAACATCTTGATTACAGAGGCCGCCAGAGGAGAGGGAGGATACCTAATCAATAAGGAAGGAGAGAGGTTCATGAAAAGGTACGCTCCAGAGAGGATGGAGCTGGCTCCTAGGGACGTGGTCGCTAGGGCAATAGTGAACGAGATCAAGGAGGGAAGAGGCTTCGAGGGAGGTTACGTCCTCTTGGATCTAACTCACTTGGGAGAGGCGAAGATCATGGAGAGACTGCCATTGGTAAGGGAAGTGGCCATGAAGTTCGCTAAGGTGGATCCGGTGAAGGAGCCCATACCCGTTAGGCCCGCTGCCCACTATACCATGGGAGGAATCAAGACAGACTTGGACGGAGCAACCAACGTGAAGGGGTTATTCGCAGCCGGAGAGGCCGCCTGCGTCAGCGTCCACGGAGCTAACAGGCTAGGAAGTAACTCCTTGTTGGAGACCTTGGTCTTCGGAAGGAGGGCCGGAATGGCTGCAGCAGCTTATGCTAAGGACAGGGGCTACATGGAGCCCCCGAAGGAAGCGGTGAAGGAAGCTGAGGCTAGGCTGTGGGCTCCCACTACCTTGGAGACCGGGTTGAAGTTCGGAGACTTGAGGAAGAAGGTAGGAGAGATAATGTGGGAGCACGTTGGAATAGAGAGGAATGAAGAGGGACTGAAGAAGGCAGTGGAGGAGCTAACCAATCTGTACAGGTTAACCAAGAGCTTGAGCGCTAGTGGAGGTCCCGGGGCCTATGAACTAATGGCCGCCCACGAGACCATAAACATGATAATGAACGCCTTGGCAACCGCTCAAGCAGCCCTCTGGAGGACCGAGAGCAGGGGAGCCCATTATAGGATAGACTACCCGAAGAGAGACAACGAAAACTGGTTGGTCCACACCATAATGACTTGGAAGGGAGGATGGGAGCTGAGCAAGGAGCCGGTCACCATAACCAGGTGGCCTCCTGAAGAGAGGAAGTACTAATCCATCCTCCTACTTGTAAAGAATTTTCTAACATAGATGCACTTGTTCTTAATGTTTAAAGTGTTACAGCATTCTAATATTCCTCTATCCTCTGTCACAGCAATATATGTACAACGTGTCGCTAATTCGAGGATCTTCTTATCTATTGTACTCAAGGGATTGCCTTTCTTAGGTTTACAATCGATATGAGGGACGTAATCCTCACCAAAGGGATCTAGCAGTATTCTTTCGTATCCTATAATCTTTTCAATGCTTAGTCTTACTAATGCCTTTATCTTTCTGAATATACATATGTTATTACGTACTATTATCATCCCTCTCTTTTTTGATTCCATTTTAACTGAGTCATACAAGAATTCGACAACCCGTGAGGTTAACGGATCATACTCCTTTGGATTACGTTCTGTGATGAGATATTGGCATATGTACCCAGCCATCGACTTGGAGTATTCATCTATGATCGTGTTCAGTATGACCCAATCCTTGTGTTTGGGCTTATACCCTAGTAGGAGATAGGTTATACAGTTAGCATCCAGAAGAATGGGTATGCTCACTCATCGAGCACCCCATAGGCTATAGCGTAATCTTCAGCTTCCTCTAGGGATTCCTCTATTATTTCTCTTAGTAGTTCCTTTCCCTTTTTGTCCTCCAATTCTTCTAGGAGCTTTATTTTTGCTATTGCGTGATATAGGGGTGCGAGTATTAATGCTCTTTCGTCTTCGTTGAGGTTCTCCCATTTGGGAGAGCATTGAGCTCTAAGCACTTTTAGTATCTTGTTGGTAAGAGGGTCTGGGTCCGTCAGCTCTGACTCTTTGCACAATACTTCTCTCATTTTCTTCCAGTATTCCTTTTCAAATTTGGATAGCGAAGTTATGTATTCTTTAGTAATGTTTATTGCCTCACTCAGCTTTACCTTCCCAATCAGTTTGCTTAGCACTTCCATCAGCTTCTCGGGATTTCCGGATCCAATTATATCGCTCCGTGCGACATCTGAGGGGCTAATCACTATAATCACCTTCTATAGAAGGATCTTCCTAACAGACCCAATTAGTGGATAGGTTCGGGAAAATATAAGATTTAGTCTTTACACGATTACTTCACGGTCAATCTGAATTCCTCCTTCTTCCCCTCCTTATCAAATATCATGACCACGAACTCCCTCTTCCTCTCTTGCACGAGCTCTGCCGGCTTTATGGTAACGACATAGCTTCCATCCTCTAGTTGATGGTAGTTCTCGACCACGTATTCCCTCCCGAGCCTTTCGGATATTGAAAATGCCATGTCCTCAAAGTAGTCGTAGGCTCCGCAAGTGAAGCATATGTGGCCCTTGAAGAGTATCTTTATCTCATCCTCCTTGGCCTCTAGCACTTCACACTCCGCCGAGAACCTCTCATTGAACTCCTTGACCGCCTCTTCAACAGCTTTCCTCACGTCCATAGCTGAACCCATGTTAACGGTGTAAAATAGGAGCTTATTAAGCTGGATACTTGAAGCAGGCGAACCACTCCAAGTCGCAAACCTTCCCCCAATCCTTAAACTGGTCCTTGCTCAAGAACTTAGAATACTTGTATATGGGATGGCCCTTCCTCCCCCTCTCCTCGTACTTCTTAGCTAGCCCGCTTTCCTTGGGAATTATACAAGCTACTACGCTCTTGCTGACCCTCTCGGCCTCCTTCAACGCTTTCTTCACATCGTTTACAAAGCAGAGGGAGGTTACGAAGAAGGAGGAGTCGAAGGAGTTTGAGCGGAAAGGTAACATCTCAGCTATTCCCAAGATCGCTTCCACGTCCTTCCTCTTTGCGACCTTTAGAGCCCCTAAAGCGGGATCTAGGTTTACAGCTCCGAGAGGGGAGGAGAATGCTCCGGTTCCCCCTCCTACTTCCAATATCCTCTTCCCTTGGATCCCCTTCTTAACGCACTTGAGCTCCTTCTTGTAAATTTCTTCCTTCTCCTCGTACCACTTATCATATTCCTCGGCTACCTGAGAAAACACCTCGAAGCTCATCTTCACTCTCCCATCTGGTTCATGAGCTTTGCCAACAGACCCTTCTTCCTCTTCAATTGCTTTATCATCTTCTTTGTCATGTTATATTGTCTCAGCAACTCCTCAACGTCCCTTACGGAGGTACCGGAGCCTATAGCGATCCTCCTCATCCTCGACCTGTTTATTATGCTTGGCTTTTTCAGTTCCTCCATTGTCATTGAGTTTAGTATCGCTAGCCACTTATCCAAGACCTTGTCGTCAACTTGCCCCAGTATCTTGTCGCTCATAGCTAGGCCTACTCCGGGAAGCATCTGCAGAAGCTTCTTCAGCGATCCCATCTTCTTAACAGAGATTATTTGGTAGTAGAGGTCTTGGAGGGTGAACTCTCCTTTTTCCATGATCTTCTCGCTTAGCTCCTCTAGCTTCCCTCCCTCCTCTATCTCCTTCAGCCTTTCTAGGAGGCCCTCCAAGTCTCCTAGGCCGAGTATCCTTGCTACGAACTTCTTGGGCTTGAAGACTTCCAGCTCATCCAGCTTCTCTCCAGTTCCTATGAACTTTATGGGAGCTCCGGTGACCGCTACCGCGCTTAAGGCACCTCCTCCCTTTGCCGTTCCATCAAGCTTGGTTATTACAATAGACCCTATGGGAGTAGTTTTGTGGAACGTCTCTGCCAGAGGCTTCGCTTGCTGACCTATGCTGGCGTCAATTACGAGCATGACCTCGTCAGGATTTATCTCCTTTGCGATGTCTTCCATTTCCTTTAGCAAGTCAGCTTCCTTTCTGTGCCTTCCAGCGGTGTCAACAATGATTATCTCAGCACCCTTCTTCTTTGCCCATTCCACCCCCCTCTTCGCTATTCCTACCGCGTCATCTCCCGGCTCGGTGTAGAAGAGAACTCCGACCCTTTCCGCTAGCTGCCTAAGCTGGTCCTTCGCTCCGGGCCTGTAGGTGTCGGCGGCAACCAAGGCTACTCTGTATCCTCTCACTTTATAGAACCTGGCCAGCTTTCCGGTAGTGGTGGTCTTACCGGATCCTTGAACTCCGACCATCATTATGACCCAAGGTATCTTCTTAGGCTTCACGTCCGGCTCAACGTCGCCTCCGAAGAGGTTCGCCAACTCCTCGTATACTATCTTGATGAACCAATCCCTCCTCGACGCTCCGGGCGGGGGCTTCTCCTTGAGGGCCCTCTCCTTTATCCTCCTGGTAAGCTGGAGCACTAGCCTCACGTTTACGTCAGATTTTATCAAGGTCTTCTGTAGCTCCTTGACGAACATGTTAACCGAGGTCTCGTAGTCTGCCGAAGACCTCAAGAACTTCCTCACGGCGTCCCTAACGCCTTCTAGCAAGCGTCCTACCCACTATTCGGATTGAGCGAGGGTTTAATGTTAGGACGACGCCCAGCGTCTTAAGGGACTCTATATTGATTAAAAGCTGGCCCGGAGCCATACAGACGGTAGTGAAGCGTGCCGCTATTCGGGAGGAAGAAGGCCAGTAAGAAAGAGGAGAAGCACATTGAGCCCCCGCCGAACAGCATAGGCATAGTGGGCTTCAAGGGAGGAGTCGGAAAGACTGCAACGGCAATAGAGCTCAGCTTCTTGGTGGCGAGGAGAGGGATGACTCCTTCCTTGATAGACTGGGATCCCTACAACGCGAGAGCTACTATAAGAATCCTAGGAAGCAACTGGGAGGTGCCTTGCGGCGCTTGGGACTACGTGGCCGGAGACTGCTCCAAGGGCCCTTCGGAGGCCGCGATAAGGGTGAAGGTGAAGAGGGAGGAAGGAGGAAAGCCTCTGAACCTCTTCCTCTCTCCACCCACTAGGACATACGGAGCGGTGACGGACAAGATACTCGAGGCCTTAGGAAACCCGGATTACCCCAAGAGGGCGGAGAGGGCCAACGAGCTGGCTAGGTATATGGGCAACATAGGAGACATAGTGTTCAACGACTTCCAAGTCCCCTCGTGGATGGGGCTTCAAGCGTTCAAGGAGATAGTGGACGTGACCTCCAGATGGCTAATAGTTGTGGTTGATCACTTACCCCAGAGCTTCCAGCAGACGGAGCACTTGACTAAAATGCTCTTCCCCAACAAGGTCCTAGCCTTAATCGTAAGCAAGGTTCCCCCCGCCCTCTTGGCTAATCCTCAAGAGAATAAGACCATAATGGCTAACGCAAAGAAGCTCCAGAATAGCATAGGTGCTAAGGTTCTGGCAATAGTTCCCTTCGACGCGGCCTTATACGACCAGACCACCAGAGGAGCAGCCGCTTCCGTAGCCGCATCCAAGGATCCATCTAAGGTCAGGAGTCTGAGGATACTCAACAGATTGCTCAACGTGATAATAGACGAGGTGCTCAAGAACAAGCCCGGAGTAGGAATATGAGATGAGAGAGGTAGAAACCCCGACTGAGCGGTGATGAGGGAGTTTTCGGTCGATCAGACTATCCAAGTGCCCTCCCTGCTCTCTATTACGGAGAGCGGATCATCCTTGGTACCGTCAGCTATTACCACCTTAGTTCCCTCCATGGCAACCCTTCCAGCCATTATCACCTTAATGTTCATTCCAGGTCCTATCTTGCTCTTAGCGAACTCTTCCGCCTCTTGAGCTCTTATCTCCTTCACTACCTCCCTATCTACCAGAACTCCGGGGACGTCCGTGAGGAGTAACAAGTAGTCGGCCTTCAGAGCCTTAGCTATTTCAGCTGCCATCTGATCTCCGTTGACGTTCAGGAGCTCCCCCTCCTTTCCGAGGGCTATTGGGGCTACCACTGGAACCATGTCGCTGTTCAAGAGGGCCTCAAAGGGCTCCTTCCTCACCTCAACTATCTTCCCGGTATAGCCTCCGGGAATGGCCCTCTTCCTCTCCCTCTCTCCGACCTTCTCTTTAACGATAACCCTCCTCTTCCTCTCCGCTATTACCGAAGGTCCGTCGGCTCCGGTCATTCCGAAGGCGTTCCTTCCCTGCTTGTAGAACTCGCTCACTATCTTCTTGTTGAGAAGGCCACCCAGAACGGCCACGAAGACCTCCAGCTCCTTCTCATCAGTATAACGGAACTTGACTCCGGAGGCGGAGATCTTGAACTGAGGCTCCATACCCATCCTCCTCTCCCACTCGTCCACTAGATCCCCTCCTCCGTGGACGAATATTACCTTCCAGTCCTTCCTCTTAACTATGCTCTTCACAATGTTCTCCATGTTGTTCATTAAAGTCCTTCCTCCGGCCTTAACTACCACGAGCACAACTCATCCCCATCGCCTTCCAGTCAAGGAATATATCTGGCTTTCCGAGGGTAGAGGGGCAATGATGGACCGCATCCTTGGCCGAGGGATGAGGCACAAACCCCGGACTGAGCCCTTCAAGCCCTTTATTGTTCGAATTTTCTGATCATGTGGAAAAACGTTCTCTTTTGCTTACCCTCTGCTTTAATTGAGGTCCTCTCTACCTTTCACGGGTCGCAAGGATGGAGGGAACTAAGGAGTACACCCCAGAGACCATAAAGATATTGGAGTTGCTCGCCTACTTCTATCAGACCTACTTCCGTTCCATAACCTTCTCCGCCCTTCCAGCAGAGCTGGAGGCGATACTGGGAGACGCCGCTTACGGCGTAATAGTTCGAATAGTTGCGGGGGCGTCTGGAAAGGCAGTCCCTACTATGGCAAAGAACATGGGCTATCAGTTGGAAGATGAGGACAAGCTAGCTGCTTTGGCCAACCTCAACAAGAAGTGCCACGTCGAACTGTACCAAGAGACCTCGAAGATAAAGGGTCTGGGAGACATAGGCTTAATCCCCGTTGAGTACAACAAGGAGAAAGGGAGAGTGCTCTTCCAGCTGGACAAGTGTCCTAAGAACATAATCGCAGCCGCTCCCTTCGTGGGAATAGTCGTTGGAATCTCAAGGGCTTTGGGGCTTAAGGTAACTGCAATAAGAACGCCGGAGCAGAAGCAGATGATAAAGGAAGGATTCGTGGTGTATCCGATACTCAAGAAGGAAGAGGGCAAGTGCTACATAGCGGTCGAAAGGGTCTAATCTAGGGGACTTCCCTCTACAGGTATTTTCTTCGTCTCCTCAATTACTCCCCTAACCACTTCCCAATAGCTCCTCTTGCCTTCCGCTATCTCATCCATGGTCTTCTCGAGCTCCCTGGTCCTCTCCTCGCTGACGAGCTTGGGATACTTGGATGTTAGGTACTGGTAGACTGCTCTTCCCTTCTTAGTAGGTATCAGCTTTCTGACGTTCTTGCTTTCCATGATATATCTCCTCTGAAGCAAGGTCTCTACTATCTTAGCGTAGGTGCTCGGCCTTCCCAATCCCCTTTCCTTCATCAGCTTGATCAAGTCAGCTTGAGTGTAGAGAGGAGTGGCGTGCCTAGTCGTTATTATAACCTTCTTCACCTTGTACGTCCCTTCTGGAATCGGTTGAACTATTCTGACTATTGGATACACCTTGAGAAAGCCTTCCTCAGTAACTTCAATCGGAACCTCCTTCTCTACCTTGACGTTCTCGAAGTCTCCGAGAGTTACCTCAAACTTCAAGTACTTTACCTTGGCTTCCCTCATCTGGCTTGCCATGAACCTCTGGAATATCAAGGAGTAGAGGGCAAAGTGCCTCCTGGTCAGCTGCTTTGGAGTTGTAATTAGTCCTTCCTCGATCATCTTCCTTAAATCGTCTGCCGTCAGAGGCCTAGTGGGCCTTATCGCCTCGTGAGCTCCCCCCTCTCCCCACCTCCTGGGGACGAACTCCTCCTCTCCGAAGTTGTTCGCTATCCATTCCTTAGCAATAGCTATTCCTACGTCCGAAACTCTGGTGGAGTCTGTTCTGTGGTAGGTGATGAATCCCATCTCGAAGAGGTCTTGGGCTATCCTCATCGTCTCCTCAGCTCCCATCCTGAGCCTCTCGTTGGCCTCCTCTAGCATCGAGTCGGTCGTGAAGGGAGGTCTGGGCTTTAGCTCCTCTTCCCTCTCCTCTAAGTACTTGACTACTACTTCAGTTAGCATCAAGTCCTTCCTGCTAGGCCTTCCCCCGAAGAGGTCCTCGGGGAAGCTCTCGCTCCAGTCCTCTCCGAAGTAGATTATGTAGAACCTCTTCTTCGATCTGAGGTACTCCTCGTACCTCTCTATCACCCACCCGAGGACCGGGGTCTGGACCCTTCCCGCCGAGAGGTTCCTGGAGATCAAGCAGTTGTTCCCTATGTGTTCCTTACAAAACTTAGGCCAGAAGTCGAGCCATAGCTTGGGGCTTAAGGTGAACCCTATTAGCCTGTCTTCTACCCTCCTCATCATTTGAGCTTCCACTAGGTGCATGTCGAATTCTCTAGCTCCTTCTATGGCTTCCAATATAGCCCTCTTGGTAACCTCGTGGAACTCCACCCTCCTCATCTTCTTTGAGAAGGGTCTAAGCAAGTTCGCGACGTCCCACCCTATCTTCTCTCCTTCCGTATCAGGGTCGGTTCCTATAAGGACCTCATCCACTTCCTCCGCTATGAGCCTTAGTCCTTCGATCACGTCCCTCGAGTTCTTGAGGAACGGGGAGGAACACCTTATGCACCTCTCCGAGTCCTCGCTGAACTGAGTTCCGCAGACCATGCACCTCTTTATGGAAGTTAAGACCGTCTTCCCCGTTCCGTAGACTCCATAGTACAGGCACTCCTCCCCCTCTTGAGCTACGCAAAGGGGATCGCTCTCCCCTACCAGGTCGTAGGTGTGGCCTCCAGAAGCGGCTACGTAGAGCAGCTTGTCTCCAATGCTTATTTCGTAAACCCTGGCCCCTCCTACGTTCCTCACCGAAGGCCTTCCGAAGAAATTGGTGATTGTCCTCGCCTTGTTGGGAGACTCAACTATTAGGAGTACCGTCTTAAGGAGCTTCTTCACCTCTTCAGCCGTCAGTTCCCCCCTCATCACCTTCAAGACCTTCTTTCTGTCCTCATCTATCTCCTTGAGGAGCTTCTGAAGATCTAAGCTCTCGAACTCCACCCATTCATCAATGACCCATCTGAGCCTCTTCCTGAGGCCTCTGAACAAGGGCTCCGAGTCCACTATGATTACTGAAAGACCCTTGGTAACTCCTCCAGCGTAAAGCCTCGAGGTCCTTCCCGAGGCTTGAAGGTAGGTGGCCGAGTCGGGGACCAGGAGATAGGCCTCCCCTTCCTCTACCCTTACCTCCAGCTCTCCGCTCTCCTCTATCCTCCTCAAGAACTCCTCTGATCTAGCCAACTCCCTCACCTTTAGGAAGGCCTCGTAGAAGTCCTTCTCCGCCTGGGTTTCCACCTTCCCCTCCTTCAGTCTCTCCTCTAACGTCTTGATCGCTTGAGGGGAGAGCCTCTTCATCCATCCCCTTATCTTGGCATAAAGCCTCTCCAGCTCCTCGTCCTCCATGAGTTCGACGGCTATGCTGAGAATTCTGTATATGGTCATAGGGGACGGCTCCTCCAGCCTAAGCTTGAACTTTAGCCTCGGCACACCCTTGAAGACCGCATACCTTATCACGTGAGGTAAGTCTATTCCCCTAACGAGGACTCCATAGTGAGTAGCGACCCCAACTAGAACCTCTACCTCTCCTCTCTCGAACTCTTCAATGGATTTCGTGTTCTCTGATGTCACCAAGGCTGCCTTTATTCCCTCCTCGTTGAGCGCCTCTACTACCTTCCTAGCTCCCTCCACCCCTTCATCTACGGGAACGTAGACCAGTCCGCCCTTTCCTAGGAGCCTCACCAGCTCGACCAACTCCTTCCTCTTGGTATAGGAGTCCACGACGTTCCTTACTCCCTCTCCCCCTCCTCCCGGTTCGAAGCCGAGCAACGTCTTGAACAACCTTACCCTGTCAGTCCTTACCCTCCCGGTTGCGGAGCTTACTATGAGAATTCCGCTGACCTTCTTCTTCATCTCCTCGACTTTTCTCCTAGCCTCCTCCAGCTCCTCCAGGAACTCCTTCCTCCTCTCGGGGTCGTTGGTCCTAGTCAAGTAAGCTATTAATCTTCTTTCTTTATTTGTTATTTCGAAAAGCTCTTGAATATCGTCTTCCTCCAATCCTAAGAGGAGGAGGAGCCTGTCCACGTTCTTGGGACTCTTAAGGACCGAATCAACGTCGTCTACGAAGATTATCGAGTACTTGAACCTCCTCAGTTGTTCCAACCTATTAATGAGGAAGCGGGAAGTCGTGATCAGGATATCGAACTCTCCTTCCTCGAACTTCTTTTCCATTTCCTTCTTGACTGAGGGGCTCAGCTTTGAGTGAACGTAAACTAACCTCAAGTTGAAGAGGTCGGCGAAGGGTTGCACCTTCTTGGCCATCATTTCTACCAAGGGTGTAGTGGGGACCACTATGTACGCCTTCCCCCTTCCCTTGCCCGCTAAGTAGGACGTTATGGCGGCTCCGAAGGTACTCTTCCCCATTCCCGTAGGCGCTATTATGGAAAAGCTTTCCCCTCTAAGGGCTCTGATTGCCCATGCCCTCTGGGCGCTCCAGAAGACGCTTCTGGTGACCTCCTTGAAGGCGCTTTCAAGCTTCCTAACCTCCTCCATGAGCTTCTTGTACTTGATGTAAGGGGAGTTCGGGTACTTGCGCTCGAGCTCCTTTAGGGCTATTTCAAGCATCTCCTCTTTTGGTAAACACATCTTACAAGGGAGTCCCTTGGAGAGCCTCTCGTCGCTGATCGGTCCTCCGCAGACGGGGCAAGCGCCCCGGTACTCTGCGTACAATTACTATTCTCCCTATGTGTTCACTAGCCCTCCTTCCGGTTATTTAAAGGAGTTGGTCGTAGTAGCTCAAAGGATTGCTCTTTCCGGTTTTACCGTTTCATCTCTATATATTAATCTTCGTATCAATAGAAACCAATGAGAAAGGGAGAGGACGTTGACAGCGTACGCTGTGGCGATGGTACAGAGAAGCGAAGCAAGTAGGAAGAAGAGGACAAGGTACTGTGAGTTTTCAGAGGATGAATGGAAAAAAGCTAGCGAAGAGGCACTCAGGTTACTAAGAAATGACATAGTAAGCAGCAACGCCGTACTTGAACCCTATCGGTGGACGGATAGGTACGATCAGATAATCAAAACCCTCAACGACGGAATAGTTAGAATAAGAAACGACATAGGAACGATCGCTCGAATACGCCTTAATACACAAGCTGAAGCGAAACCAATAGTTGAGATAAACCCTGTTGAACTTGATTTCGTCTTGAATAGCGTTCTAGGCAGCATGGTAGAAAAGTACAGAGGAAAGTTCGTGCCGAATTACTATGACTGCGCTTTAGCAGCTGTTGCCATAGCTATCTTCGTTCTAGCCCACGAGCTTTACCACATGGTATTCAAAGCAGAGGATTGGGTTTCAAAGTTCAAGAAAACGGTCATAGAAAGGTTAAGACAGGAGCTAGGTGAGGAAGCCAATATAAACGATCAATGTATTGAAAGGTTCTCTAAGGTGATGATAAACTACCTACAAGATCCTTATGCGAACTCAGCCGCGTTCCTCAAACTGTTTGAGATAATCAACAAAGAAATAGGCCTTCACGGACCCTATGGAGTACTCGTAGGTACAATTCATGAAGTAATGGCAGATAATGGCTACTTAACAATGGATAAACTTGACGACTTCTTAGATGTAGCGTTAAAGGGAATTCTAAGTGACTATGAACGAAAGGAGCTCAAAGCAATCATGTCAAATCCCTTTGTCAGCAACATGGAACAAATAGTTAGCATAACGGCGAATGCAGTGGCGAGGAACAAGAGATTTCAGAGATGTGTTGACAAGAAGAACCTTAACGATTGTTGGAGTTGCATTGAGGCATTGCTTCAGCTAGGATGAAGGCGACGAAGGGGTGCTCCTATGAGAGGCATTCCCCTTTTCGGGGGGAGGAAAAAGAGAGACAAAGACGACGAAGGAAGCCCTTCTAAAGAGCTTCCCGTGAAGGATTTCAACCTGAGAAGTCTAGCAGCGCAAGGGAATTTAAGTAAGGTAGATTCCCCTCCCTTAAGCGTTGAGACTTTCGAATTGCTCACCCAAAGGATAAACCTCGAAACCTATAAGGAAAAGGCCTTCAAGCTTCTAAGCGACTTGAAAGAGTTAAATTATAAAGAGGTAGCTTCCTTCGTAGACTTGAACACAGAAGAGATCGTAAGGGATATCGTATTCAATAGCATACCTCGGAGACAGATAGCTATTAGTTTAGAAGAAGGATATGACACCTATGCGTTTCCTTGGAGATATATTCATGCACCGAGGATCTCTCTATATGTATTTATCGAAGACAGACTCCTCGGTGGTACGAACGTCTCAAAAATCAAGGAAATCATCGATATAATTAGAAGTGCATATGAGAATTTCTCTATAAACGTCCTTTCGTTAAATTACGAAAAAGTAGAGCTCCTTTTTAAGGAGATCGATATCAATGATTTTCATCAAATTAGAAGGGAGGTTAAATTCGAAGATCTTATAGAGATAGTGTTGAATGATATGAATGACCCTCTTACCGGAGGCATAATACTCTTAAGTATCCTTACAGAAAAGTATTATAATAAATATTTGGATTGGTTCATCAAATCGGACACTAAGAGAAATGAACTGGTGGAAACTCTATTATGGAGGTTTGAAAGAGAAAAAGTCGTCAGGAAAGTCTTCCTCATAGTTGAGGGTACTATTCAGCTTGGAGGGCAATGCGTATCTCAAGCTTCTGACAGTAAGCCTTTGATGCCTCTCGAGGGGACCTTAGGTTGGCTGTTGGAATCTGGACCTCCCGAGAGATTCTATCTAGAGTGTACACAAAAATACCCTTAACTCCATGTAAACTAACGATAAGTGATGAACGACTTGGTGAACTTGTCAGACATTGTGATAGAAGCACTAGGGGGAGTAATTGTAGTAAAGGATGCAGAGATCTCTTGTTCTACCTTTGAAGCATATGCTGATAGTGAAAGAATCTTTGAAGTTGACAGAAAGGTAACCGAGTTCGCTAAAGTTACTAAAAATGAGAATGATAAGATAATGACCTTTGGAACGCTCACTGGAATAAACCAAGAGCACTTTAAAGAGATAGTGGAACGCCAGCCCCCTAATTTCGTGCTCTACGACATCGTGGCAGTGGATGACGAAGGGAACCCTCTGAACTCAAGGGTACAGATCCTTCTGCAAAGTTCGGTTCCTACAGCGTTCAGACAAGTAACTATAAAGGCAAAGGTAAGAAATAGATACATAAAAGAAGTAGATTATGGCGATGAGAAAAAGAGAATCGTAAAGAACTTGTACTTAGCTACGTGTATGTTAATCAAGGGAAGCTACGATAAAGAGACATACGAGTCCTTCCTAAATCTTATCCTTAACAAGTTGAGTGCTTCTACGTATAGAAGCAAGGAAAGGATACTCTTCGTCACTAACTTCCTTGAAAAAGAAATATATCATATGGTCTGGTACTCGTACTTGAGGACAGAGGTAGTAGAATCATGATAATCAACACAGAGGAGGAACCGCTATCAGCTGCTGTAAAGGATGGCCATCTTCTCTACATCGATAGTAAAGGCTTGTTGAAGATCGTGGAACTCAAAGTGGGCGCTACTAGGGATGCGTTCAAAGTGGTGCCGGAGGAAACAGAGATAGACCTCGGAAAGGAAATCATTGCTCTTGGTGCGGATAAAGACGGAGTAGTAATGCTTACTAAAGACTCATCAATGTGGTATGGTAGTATAGAAGACTTGAAGAAAGGGAATGTTGCCTTTAAGTCGGTGAAGGGAAACGAGAACATAGAGTTTCCCTTCTCGCCTTACACTGAACCTATGGCTAGCGTCATCATTCCGTTTGAATACGGGGGAAAGAAGTTGTTCTTTCTGAAAGGTGTGTGGAGGAAGTACTTTGAGATAATAGACGAAAGCGGTAAGAGACTCTGGAAGGCTTGCTGCGGCAACGTACTAGGCCCCTCCTACTGGCCGAAGCCTGGACTCATCTATACATACTTGGATACGGCTTTTATAGCAAGGATGAAAGAGATAGTCGAGGAGAGGTTCTGTAACGATAATACACCCATATCATGTAGCGAGAGGCTAAACGTTAAGGACTTCGACTTCCTTTGGGCCTCACCGAGCGTAGTAGCCAAGATGAGCGCTTCTGGGAGCGAAGTAGAAGTAACCTTGTTGAACAAAGAGGAAAAGATATCCTTTGATTTAAGCCCCCTCGGAGATGCAAGGGGCATGACCTACCACGGCTTCGCTTGTTCCGAGAACGTAACCCTTCTGCTCACCGATACCGGCATGATCCTAATCAGTCGTTCTAGTCCACAAACCTTCAGCTTCGATAGAGCTGAAGGGATGAAAGTAGCGGTACCTTCGGACAACTCATTCATAGTGTTCTTGAGGAAAAGATCGCTTTTGGGAATATACTCTTCATGAAAGTTCTATATCCGAGCAGAGTACGTTATTTCAGGTAAGAGGCTTTGGGCGTTAGCGCGCTGACACCCAAGGATATAATATTCTATGTAATGGAATATGTCTTCAAGTACCCGCTATCTCAGAGCGCTGTTCCCTTATTTATAGGTCCTCCTGGAATCGGAAAGAGTGCCTCTGTATACGAAGGATTTGAAAAACTAACCGATATGCTTGCCTTGTATTACTGGAAGAATCTAGGTAAGGAAAAAGCGGTTGAGGATTGGGAAAAATTAGTTGAAAATGCATCGCAAAGGTGCAAAGAGGATGAGATTTGTAACACTTTCTATAAGATGTTACTGAAAAGCGCTGAGAGATCGGACGTGCTCAAGAAATTATTGGATGATTACGCCTCCACCGTTCCGGACGCTGCGAGGAAGGCCATGGAGGCTCATAGGAAACTGGGGAAGGAGGGTCTGCCCAGAAGCTTAGTCATTACCTATGATGCCACACTCCAAGATGTAGAAAAATTCTTTAAGGACGCATTCGTATTTGTAAAGATAGACGTTAGCATCCACGATCCCACGGACCTCCTCGGAATACCTTACGTTGATCGGAAAAGGGAAGTGACAACCCATCTTCCCTTACACTGGGCCTTAGCTTTAAGGGAATCGAAGTTAGGCTTGTTGTTATTAGACGAGTTCACCAACAAGATGCACGTTCTCTTAGAAAGCGCACTCTACGAAATAACGCTGGACAAGAAGGTCGGTAACATATACTTCAACAAGCCAGTGGTGGCGACTGGTAACGACATGGACAGCTCGATACTGGTAAGGAAGTTACCGGGCCCACTGGTTACGGGCAGAATCAACGTAATACCGACGGATGCCCCTCTCATTGAAGACTGGATCAAATACATGATTGATAGGCACAGGACGGAGTGGTTCGTACCACCAGTTTTCCTCTTACTCATCATGTCTCGCTATAGCAGAGCGCTAAAGGTTGGTGCGGAGAGGGGAGGTCTGCCACATTCTAAAATACGAGATTTGTACAGAGCGGTCTTCTCTGAGGACCCCTTCCTTCCCAGTTCCGAGAAGCTCAAGGAGTACTCAGCCATAGAGCTCCGTATCAGCGGTTCGGAGGAGGGGGTGAGAGAGGACTTTGTAGGTAGTTTCCCAAGCCCTAGAGTATGGGAGAAGCTCCTTGTGGATCTCTATTATTCCTTAAATTTCCTCGACTCTAAAGAATCTACGAAGGATCAAATAGAGAATATGTTGCTGACTAAGATCAAGTCGTACTTGGGTTTTAAAGACCTAAGTGAGATGGTATATGCTATGGCCATTGAATTTAGAGAAAAGGGATTAACAGAGGGTTTACTTAAGTTCATTGCTGAAGAGGCTCCTCAAGACAGAAAGAAAAAACTAGTGCCTCTTAGCGAGGACAAACTCTCACAACTCTCGCTTAACGATGCTAAAAAGATGAGGAAAGATATAGTTGACAGCATGAAGAATTTCGTCTATTCTAGTTTAGAGCTTGAGAAGATGAATAAGATCATAGAAACTATAATCAGTACATCCGCTCCAGAGGAAGAAAAGAAGGAAGCCATTAAGGAATTTAAGAAAACCTTGAGCAAAGCTTCACTCACGTTTGCGTTGACGACAAAAGCAGTTGAGCTTCTACGTAAACGTAGCGAAGACAAATCCGTTGAAGGAACTACAGATATCGTCTTCAGATATCTAACCTTAGCGTTCCTGGAGGGATTGCTCGAAGGATTTGAAGAACTCTCAGATCAATTTGAAGAGAAAGATATTAGAAGACTAATATGGGGCTACGTGATCTTACATGCAACGGCTACAGTACTTAGAGAGTTCACGATAAGGGCCGGTTTCTCTCCAGCTAGAAAGTATGGCTCAAACATGGAAGGGGAGAGAAAAGAGGAAACAATGGCGTGGGTCTCATCTGTATTAAACGATATACAAAAAGAGCTAGAGGAAATAGAGGAAGAACTACAGACTCCATGACGTGTGAAAATGATCTACAACAAGTAGAGGTAGGAATATGCTAAAGGAGATAGCTATATTGTCATTATTCTATGTCCCTCTTCTCTTCATTTCACCCAACTTGTTCTTGAATTTTCCACTTTGGGGTTTGCTATTTCTTGCACTTACAATAACTTATGTCCTAGCTAGGAAAAAGGACGCACTGCTGTTTCTTCCCGAGATACTGAAAAAGAAGGAAGTAAAGGAGAACGTATTCTACGCTATATTGATAGAAGCAATTTATAGAGGCTATCTTTGGTTAATTCTGATTAACTATGGTTACATCGTCGCGGTTGTTGGTGAGCTAGTGATTCCGATACTTGTAAGAGCAATTGTTTCCTATTCCTTTGGAATACTCCCAAACTCTCTCTATTCAGTCAAAAAAGAAAGAACAGGAGAAATCGATAGTATGTTTGTCAAGGTTGGCTTCCGCTTGGTGAGACCTTTAGAGAGATTGACTATAATGCCCTCAACCTCCTTTAGGAAAATAGATTTGATCGGCTATGTTTCTAATACAGTTTTCCCTACCCTACTTATCTCCCTCTCTGACTCGTTGAGCTTGACGTTAATAGCAAAAATGTCGTTATTCATACTAATTCTTTTAAATTATCATTATAAGGAAAACTGTGAAAGGAAGGGAAATGCTGTAATATGCAAAATACCTTCCGGTACGGTAAGGGTATCTTCAAGAATCAAGATTACTGGTTGTCATGGTGATCCCGGGCAATTTATTGAGGTCAGAAATTGTAATGCTCAATTAGAAGTGATTACAAGTGAGCTAGGAATCGAAACTTCTTCAGAGAAAGTTGAAGTTGAGATGAAAGGTCTTGGTGGTTATACTAAGAAAGAGTTAGAAGTTAATGAAGAGGACTTACTGATTTATCCTATTTGGGTAAAAAAGAGAATAGGACATTTTCACATCCGCTCTCAAGGAACTTTCGCAATAACCTCTTCACCCTACTTGTATATACTTACCCCTAGAGGGGAAGTAGAGTTTGGATTAATGAATAGTAGAATTGGTGATGGTATTTTACATAACAATTTTCTCTTTTATACGATATGGCCTGATTCCATAATAGTTAGAAATATGGAGAGCCATATTGAGAGAAAAATATCCAATAGGAGATCGTCTACGTTCCTAATTAGACTGATCGGCGACTATCTAATCGTCTGCTGGAGGGGCTGTACTGCCTTTAAGGTGTATTTAGACAAGTTCGATAAGTTCGACAAATCAATTGTCGAGGAACTATGGCATTTGTCATTCTATGGTCTCGTAGATAAAAGGATAGAGTATAGAGAGGGTCTCCTTTACATGCCTGTGGTACTCGGAGATTTACTTATAACAGATGTTGAGAGTGGTAGAGTACTCAATAGGTTGAAGTTCGGCAAGTATAATACTCCCATGAGCGTTGCACTAAGAGAAAACGAACTCTATTTGCTTCTGACTCGTGAACTAAGGGTTTACGATATTAGCTCTCCAGAAGAACCTAAGCTACTATGGAAGAAAAAGTTACCTACAGAAGCCATCGACGTAGCTGTTTCAAACAGAGGTGAGATAGCAATAACCTTTAGCGGCGACAACTCGTTTATAGTATTAGATCCCGAAGGCAACACCATTTTCAGAAAGAGAGTGAGTTATACAATGCAAGGTGTTGCTTGGCTAGATGACATATTGCTCGTCGGGGTACTTCCAGATCAACTCCACGCCTACAAAAGGCTCTAAACGATTTCCCCAAACCAGTTCAGCGGTCAGTTCGAGATGCCTTCCTTGAGGGAACTCGCTGAGACCTTGGGAGCTGAGCATCTAGGAACTATCAAGAAAGATCAAGTGACGGAGATTATAAAGAAGTACGAGAAGCTGGGTAAGCCAATAATCTACAAAGTTGAAGGATCAGACGTAGAAGTACTCTCGGCCCTCTACTCAAGCAGGGAGGCCGTCTGGAAGGCCTTGGACTCGAGAAGCGATGAGGAGGCTTACAGGAAGCTCTTAGAGCTGAAAAAAGGAGAACTGAAAGAAATTCCCTTCAAATTCAGGGAATTAGATAGCCTAGATTCCATACCTTGGGTCAAGTTCTATCCTAAGGACGGAGGAGAGTACCAAACCGCTTCCATCTTCATTGCCTGCAGAAAGGGGATATGCAACTCCTCCTTCCACAGGGTAATGAAGCTCGACGCAAAGAGATGTGCGGTAAGACTCGTCCCAAGGCACCTCTACACTATGCATAAGGAGGCCGTAGAGGAGGAAGAGGAGCTCCCGGTAGCCGTGGTAATAGGCGCTCCCAGCGAGGTGGAGTTCGCCTCTGCATTAAGCGTTCCTTTCGGAACGTTCGAGCTGGAGATAGCTGCCGGGATAGCGGGAAGCTTGGAGATAGCCAAGACTCCCCTCTACTCCCTCCCCGTCCCAGCTAGGTCGGCGGTAGTGATGGAGGGAAGGCTGACCAAGGAGAGGGTCAAGGAAGGACCCTTCGTGGATCTCCTCCATACCTACGATAAGGTTAGGGATGAGCCTGTCTTGGTAATTGATAAAGTTTACTGGAATCCATCCGAGCTCTTCCACTTGATCCTTCCTGGAGGGAGGGAACACCAGTACCTAATGGGATATCCCAGGGAGGCGAGCATTTGGGACTCTGTGAGGAAGGTGGTTCCTAAGGTCCACAAGGTTAGGTTGACTCCAGGCGGAGGGATGTGGCTTCACGCTGTGGTAAGCGTCACCAAGGCAAGCGACGGGGATGCCAAGAACGCTATCATGGCTGCCTTTACTGGTCATCCATCCCTCAAGCACGTGGTAATAGTGGACGAGGACGTGGATCCGGACGACCCGGAGCAAGTGGAGTGGGCGATAGCGACCAGGTTCCAAGCGTGGAGGGACTTGGTAGTGGTCAACTACGCCAGAGGATCTTCCTTGGATCCCAGCGCTGAGGGGTATACCTCAAAGGTAGGAATAGATGCCACTGCTCCTATTAAAGAGAAGGAGAAGTTCGAGAGAGTGGAATGAAGGTCAGGGGGACTTGCCGCTCCTCACCTCTCGGAACCCCTAACCCCTCATCACACCTTCTCTATACAAATTGGAAATCAAGTCCGCCAGCTCTATGCCCCACCTCTTGAGCTTCTTCCTCCTTTTACACTTGCACAACACCCTCTTCCCAGCCGCTTCCCTAATCTTACACTCAACCTTGTACCTCCTCTTTACCTCTCTCACGAACTCCTCGAAGTTTCCAATGATAAGACCGTCGTCGAGCACCATCTCCGTAGGCCTTACTGAACTGTAAACCCTTGAGATGATCTTTTCCGCGAGCTTTCTTTTCGTTTCGCCTAGCTTATGAGGAACGTAAGCGCCCCGCTCACAGAAGTAGAGCAGCCAGCCTATCGCCCTCTGAGGGTCAAAGGAGGAGCACTTGAACCAATGGCGGGCCTTCTCCGGACAGCAAGAGCACTCCATGACCCTCTTTAGCTCGTAGTACGCCTTCTCATCATCCTTTACGCAAACGGCGCACACCGCCACGAGCTTATCATCGAACGATTCGTCCATGAAACACATCAACGCTATCTAACTTTTAAGGCATTGGAGATAGGTTTTAATGGCCGATGAGGCCACCGGATGCCCCCCCGATGAGGGGGTCGAAGGAGGGGCGAGGCAGCTACTTCCCTTCAAACAGCTTGTAGACGTTGAGGAATCCCCTGTACTTCCCGTTCTCAACGACTGCGATTATGGGAGCTCCTAACTCCCACCTTGAAGATATCACCTTCCATAAAGGAGTGGAGCACTCGAAGGTAGGGATCCCCTCCTCCATTACTTCCTCAACGGTTGCACTGGGATTAACTATGAGATCTATTGCTGAGACCCAGCCTATGGGCTTCTCCCCTTGGACCACCGGAACCGCTGGCCTCTCCTTGCTCAACACCTTCAAAGCTTCCTCGGCCTTCTGCCAAGGCTCGACGTAAGTGGGATCCAGAGGAAGCTCTCCGAGCCTTAAGGGACTTCCCATTCTCCCCCTAAAAGCCAAGGAGGGGATCAAAGCTCCCAAGACTATTGCAACCAGAGGAGCGGAGTAGAGGTCTCCCCTCAGTCCGGAGGAGAGGAGCAAGGCGCTGTCGGCCCCTCCCTTGACCGCTCCGGCTAGAGCCTTCTTAGCATCTTTGAAGAAGAGGAAGGAAAGAAGAATCTTCGTGCCTATTACCATTCCTCCCAAGAGCCAAGGGTAAGGATCTAAGGAGAGGCCCCCGCTACCGACGCTCAAGAAGAAGAGGGGTTCCAAGAAGGTCTCGCTTATGGCCTTGAGTCTCCTCTTTGTCCAAGGCCTTTCGTTGAGATAATCGCTCATGAAGATACCCAAAGCTAAGGCTAGTACCACGTAACTGAATCCATAGAGCTCTGGAATGAAGGAAATCAAGATGAGGAGGGCTAGAAACGTAGCAGCGACTACTGAAGGACTGTGAGCATGATCATCGAAGCTAAGCATGGTCTTGAGGGCTTTTTCTCCTAGCTTCAAGGAAACCAACGCCACGAGCACGCCAAGGGCCACTTCAGCAGCTCCTCCCTTGAAGCCGCTAAACACAATTATTCCTACAGCCTCTGCAAAAGCTAAGGAAATGAGTAAGTCTTCCATCCTCGCTCCCGGCTTTTCCTTAATCAGCTTGGCGAGAACTCCGACCCCTGGAAGGGAAGCTATTATCGCCGCTTCCAGACCCCTGGGCTGGGGCACCAGAAGCCAGAACAGCGCTGTAGGGACCAAGAGTATTACCAATCCCCTGAGAGCGCTTTGGTAGCCCATCCTCGACTGGCCTACCTCCTCTACTCCCGCGAAGAAGACGAGGAGGGCCCCTCCAAGAGTTGCTAAAGGAGCTATTGGGTGGAGATCGATCTTTCCAGCTAATAGAATGCCGGCCACCAGCGGACCGACCATTCCCGGGAGCCCTAGCCACCTGGCAACGCTCTCGCTCACTCCCCCCACGAGGAGGGCAATGCCTAAGGTCAGTAGTTCAGCAACGTTCACCCTCGAAGCCTTGTTCTGCCTCTAAGCCCTCCCTTAACTCGCTTACACTTAGCAAGAAGTTCTTTATTACAGACTGAACGAACTCCAGCTCCCTCTCATTTGAAGGCTTATGACCCATCCCCTCCACTATTACCAAGTCGCAGTTCTTCACCTTCTTACAGAACCTCACGCTCTGATCTATGGGGACCACGTCGTCCTCCGTCCCATGGATTATCAGTATCGGAGCCTCGTACTCGAAGTTTATGGGGCTGTGTTCATAGAGGACGTTTGGGTCCTTGACAGAATTCATTATGTCCTCGTAGATAACCGGTATTCTCTTCTTAAGATGCTCCATCTGGGCCCTTAAGTCAGTAGGAGGTGCCACGGCTACGGCTGGGACCCCGAACTTGGAGGAGAGGAGCAGGGCCAAGGCCCCTCCCATGCTGTGGCCTCCGTAGACGTCTGCCTTTGAGTCCTTGAAGGCTTCCCAAGCCTTCGTTAGGGGTGCAGGAACCTTGGGAACTTCAACCTCCTTATACACTTCCTTGAAAGGCTTGATCAACCAAGTTATCTTAGAAGGAGAGGAGCCGTAGCCGTGGAAGATCATAGCCTTCAACGCTCTAGACCCGAATCAAGGAGCCATGGGGTCCTTTAATGCTGGAGGTCAATCCTTTTATACCATGATATTTCCATCGCCTATTCTATAAAAGGGTCTCACGTGTAATCAGCCTCTGGAGGAACGAAGTATGGCGGACCAGCTCACGTTCCAAGGAAGGCCCGTCCCCGAGGAAGGACAGCAGCAGAACGAGCAGAAGTACGGTATAACCAAGATAACCAGGATAAGGCTCTTCGGCAGGTGGTTCCCCGCCCTCTTCTGGGAGAAGCTAATGCTTGCGATAAGGGAGATCACGGAGGACGAGAGACTCGTAAGCGTTAGGAGCTTCAGGACCCCAAGAGGAGTGGTCCTCACTGACGTCGACATCGCTGGAGAGCTAGATCCCGCGAAGATGAGGAAGCTCGAAGATGAGGTAATTAAGGCTATGGAGCTAAGCAAGGTAAACGTCAGGAGGTTCCTAAAGATAGAGATAAGGGAGAGGCCCTCCGCCCTCTTCGTAAGTCAAGACTGATTTTTGAAAGATGTTCGATCCCATATCCTTGGGAGAGAAGGTAGCGGAGAGGGTCTGCTCCGGTATAAAGAGAAAGTATTACCGCTTCAGAGGAGGGAGGTTTTACGGAGGCTGTTCTACAGCTGACGTGGTCGGATGCAACCTTAGGTGCGTCTTCTGCTGGAGTGCTGGAAGCAGGAAGCTGGACATAGGGGATTTCTACTCTCCTAAGGATGTAGCAAACAGACTCGTGAGGATAGCTGAGAGAGCGGGCTACTCCTATGCCAGAATAAGCGGCGGAGAGCCTACGCTGTGCAAGAATCACTTGCTTGAGGTGATCAAGAGGGTGACGCAAAGAAATATTATCTTCATCCTGGAGACTAATGGAATACTGATTGGGTACGATGAGGAATTGGCGAGAGATATAGCAGAGATGGATAAAGTTTACGTGAGGGTTTCGATAAAGGGTCCAAACGAAAAGTGGTTTTCAAGACTCACCGGAGCGGAACCGAGGTTCTTCGAGTATCAGCTTAAGGCCTTAGAGAATCTGATAGCGTTCGGGAAAGATCCCTCTTGGCTCAGGGCGGCCGTGGTCATGGGATACGGGAGCGAGGAGGAGTACGCTGAGCTCCTCGAGAGGTTAGCCTCAATACATCCGTCCTTAGCTAACATAGAGCCGGAGGTGTTAACGCTCTATCCTAAGATTAAGAGGAGGTTGGAAAGAGCTGATCTCCTTCCGAAGGTTTACTACGAGGCGCCCTGAGGGTCGCTTTGCTGGTCTCGTAGTACGTCACGCTTCCGTTCCTGTCAACTATCGCTACTATGGAATTTAGGTCATTAGCTCTAACGTCCTCCACCCATGATAGGAGCTCATCTATGGTTATCTCGACGCCTTCCTCGAGCACTAAGTACTCGGCCCACCACTTGTTCCTCCTTATTTCCAAGAGCGTGCCCTCCCTTCTGACCTCCGGAATGACCTTTCTCTTCCTCTTTCTCAGATCATAGTACACCGTGAACATCGACCAGAAGAGCTTGGAAAGCACGCAGCCGACTCCCTCCCTCTCGCACCTTTCCTCCAAGGTCTTGAGGACTAGACCTAAGTACTCGTTGAAGTCAAGCTCCCTTCCGTCCTCGGTAATAGCTTTCCCCTCCCCCATGAAGAGGATGTAGGCCACTTCCAGAGGGTGTAAGACCATCTCTTCTCCGGTACCCCTTACCGCTATCAGCGAGGAGAGTCCCTCCCTCTTGGCCTTTCCCTCCATCGTCGGCAGGAGCCTTATCTCGATCACTTTCCTACCCTCTCCTCCAGCCTCACGGAGGAATAAAGGGTATAACTAGAGGAGGAGTAGGAGAGAGGTGGGGAACGTCCTTGAGCGACGAGAGGAAGGGAGAGGAGAGGGAGGAGATCACATTTGAAATGGTAAAGGTGAGGAAAAAGAGCGCTCCTTCTGAAAAGGACTTCACTATGGCGGAGCCCAAAGACGAGTAAGAGGGAGCAGAGTGGGATCAAGGCTCATCCTTTTGAGAAGGAAGAGGAAACTCACGTTCGATTTTCATTCCTTTGAGAAGGCGTACGAGCATCTCCAAGGATGTTTGAGGTCATTTATCAAGGGTGAGGGGAGGAGGGATGGCGATTGTGTACATCCGCCCATGAAGTTTTGTAGGTGCGGCAAGAACCTCCTGACCAATGAGCTGAGCGTTGCCTACTTTGCTGTAATACTCGAGGTTACAGATCCTAAGGACCTTAAAAAGCTCGATGAGCTCATGAAACCCTTGGAGCCTTTATACAAAGAAGAGGAGTTAAGAGTATACAACGTGCTCAAGGTAAAGCTAGATGACGAGTACCTCCTCCCTTCTGTCTTCATCGCTGTTAGTAGGGACTTCATTAACTGGAGCGACGACTTCGAGAGAGTGCTTAAGAAGCTCGGGATGAGTTATAGAAGACTCAGCGTTGTGATGAAAAATAAGAACTTCGGGATAGTGAAGATGAACGCCACCTACCACTACCTCTCTTTGTATAAGGAGATAGTAACGTTCTTGGGTAAGGAAATAAACGAAATATTGAGTTCATGCATGTGCCTCAAAGACGATAACGTTGTTTTCGACGTCTACTGTCTCATAAACGAACGGATAAGGCTCGGGGAGTACGAGGAGGTCCCCATACACCTCCTTCCGCTGTATCTAAACGAAATGATTTCGGATCTAATGAAGCTCAACGTGTCTTCAATCTTGAAGCTCCCTAGGCTAACGACCAAGATGCAGAATGTGTACAAAGGAATGAGCTTGCTGAGGCAGATGATCGACTTCAGAACCGACCTTCTGGCAATACTTCAAGATGTGGAGGAGGACTTGGAATACGTCGAACAAAGCATGGGAAAGCTAGACGAGGTTAGCAGAAGGGCGGTGGAGGCGCTTCTCGACGACGTTAAAGAGAGATATAAGCTGATGAAATGGATATACACCTACACGGGCGGCGTTATCGACAAGATGGACAATCTCATAGAAAGAATAATGAACTTACAATTATTCAATATAAACATTTACTTCTTCGTGTTAACTATATTGTCTATATTAATAATGGTAACTCAGTTGCTAATGGCCTTCGTCGTCCACTAGGCGAACCTCCACTCCGTTTCCTTGCCCTTGTCCAGCAGCCTAACTCCCAACTCTGCTAGCCTGGACCTTATCATGTCAGCTAGGTCCCATAACTTTCTGTTCCTCAGCTCCTTCCTTACTTCAACCAGGAGCTCCACGAACGGCTCCACGTCGGCCTTGCTCTCCTCCACGAAGACCTCGAATACCCTATCCGCTTCTTCGATCGCTCCGAGGACCGCTAGGGACGCCTCATAGCTCTCCTTCTCCAAGGCCTCGTTCCCTAGCTTCATCATCTCGCTGACGCTTGCCAAAGCCTTAGGAGTGTTGAAGTCGTAGCTCATAGCTTCATGGAAGGAATTCCTTAGATCTATAGCCTTGTTTATGGCCTCTATCTCCCACTCGCTGAGCCTCCCCTTAGGACTTCCTTTCTCCACCAACCTTCTAAGGGCGGATACGGTCATCCTCATCCTCTCCAATGATGTCTTGGTCCTTTCTAAGGCCTCCCAGTCGAAGTTAAGCTCAGTTCTGTAGTGGGCGCTCAATAGCCAAAGCCTTACCACCTTTGGGTCGTACTTTGCCAAGACGTCTTTTAAGGCAATTATGTTTCCCAAGCTCTTACTCATCTTCTCTCCCTTGATGGTAAGGTAGCCAGTGTGGAGCCAGTACCTGACCCAAGGATGAACTCCGAACCTGGCCTCGCTCTGAGCGATTTCATTCTCATGATGGGGGAAGATGAGGTCCCTAGCTCCCCCGTGGATGTCGAACTGTTTGCCCAAGTACTTTGAGCTCATTGTGGAGCACTCTATGTGCCAGCCCGGCCTTCCCTTACACCAAGGGCTTTCCCACCAGGGCTCACCCGGCTTAGCGCACTTCCACAGAGCGAAGTCGTAGGGGTTCTTCTTGTCCTTTACGAAGGTCTCTTGATTCCACATCTTCTTGTCCTTAATTCCGGAGAGCTGCCCGTAGTAGGGGTACTTGTCGACGTCGAAGTAAACGCCGGAGGGAGCAACGTAAGCGTAGCCCTTCTTTATTAGATCATCGATGAATTCAATTATTTCCGGAATGTGCTCGGTGACCCTAGGGTTTATGTTAGCCCTTATGCCGAGCTTGCCCATGAGCTCGAAGTATTCCTTTGAATAGGTCTCGACTATCTCTCTCCAGTCAACCCCAAGCTCGTTTGCCTTGTTTATGATCTTATCATCGATGTCAGTTATGTTTTGAACGTGAAGGACTTGGTATCCCCTGAGCATGAGGTACTTCTTTATTCCGTCGAAGGCGACGTAAGTCCTAGCATGACCTATGTGAGAGTGGTCATAAACCGTGGGTCCACAGACGTACATCTTAACTAAGCCGGGAGTTAGGGTTTCCAGCTTCTCATACTTCCTTGTTAGAGTATTGTAGACCACTATGTCCTTCAAGGGCTCGTTCCCAGGAAGGGATCATGAGATGGAATATAACTGGTCCTCTCTAACCGGAAAGTTTCCTTTAATTATTCTATTTCCTTCCAAGTCAATCACTTCCATAAATCCCCATCACTACTCTCGTTCCTTATTATTTACACTTCTCCATGAGCACACTTCAGAACATTTATGGTCTCCTTTCTTTCCTTCACCTTGAGCTCTATTCGATTAGGTAACCTTAAATTTCAATTAGCTTAATGATCAAGCAATTCTTTCCATTGTCACATACATGGAAACGCCGATGATAATGAACTCATTCGTTTGACTATTAGTTTCAGTTAGGTAATTCTAATTGATGGAAGTAGAGCAAAACTGTTCTCATGAAAGCTTAAGTATTCAGAGTTAATGAAGCAAGTAAATCAAGGCAATGGGAAAGGAATGACTTATTAGTGAAAGGAAGGGCTAGTTAAATAGGAGGGGCTGGGAAGAGTTACAATAGTGAATAGAAAGTGGTGTAGTTAATCGCTATTCCTGCCTGTATTCCAAATCCATTTAGAAGAGTTACAATAGTGAATAGAAAGCCGCTTATCTCTAACAACATACTCCCACCACCTCTCTATACCGAAGAGTTACAATAGTGAATAGAAAGTTAAAAGTGAGCCAAGCGTAAGCTCTGTGCCCTTTCCATCTCGAAGAGTTACAATAGTGAATAGAAAGTGGATGACCTTCGATATATCGGACATACTTAGCATTTACGTTAGAGGAGTTACAAGAGTGAATAGAAAGAATTATCGAGAGTCTCGCCTATAGTCTCATCAACAATAGTTTGAGGAGTTACAAGAGTGAATAGAAAGCTACCTCCAGCGCCCGCTATACGCGGGCGCTGGGAGTGAGTAGGAGAAGTTACAAGAGTGAATAGAAAGAGCTGGCCATGAAGCTGGGCACTCCATAGTTGGATATGTCGGAAGAGTTACAAGAGTGAATAGAAAGTTTGCTCTTACTGGTCCGCTCCTTTGCTAACCTCTTTCCTAATAGGGAGAGTTACAAGAGTGAATAGAAAGTGCAACGACGTTCTTAGGCTCAATGCCAGACGCCAGATCTCCGGAGGAGTTACAATAGTGAATAGAGAGGGTAATGTTCTAGTCCTCAGCAGTTGCCCTCTCCTTCAGCAGAAGAGTTATAATAGTGAATAGAAAGTTAGAGATGGCTAGGACGAAGAAGGGGGAGATAAAGGTAGAGGGATTACGAGAATGAATAGAAATGAATCTTGCCTAAGGATCCAACTCTTCTAATTTATTGAGTAACTTAGAAGCGATCAATGGGGCGTCTTTCAGTAGGTCTTTCGCGTGATCAAAGAGTAACTCATAGCCGATATCAGCGTACGTATGTACCAGCATGTTCCTAAGGCCAGCTATAGCAGCTAGCTTCTTACCCTCGACCTTGCTCAATATTCCTGCCTCACTTAATATCTTTCCTATTTCAGCATAGGTGTTAGGTGAAGGTAACCTTACTAATGTTATAACTTGTTCACCTAGGTTAAGCAAGGCTTGAATTGCTACCTCAACTTCTCTTTCGAGTATGGCTTCAAGATCGTTTTCGAATATTTCGCTTAGTCTTATTTTACTTAGTTTCTCCAGCCTAGCCAATGCTTTCCTTAATCTTTTCGTTCTTTCCAGAGCTCCCGGAGATGGTAAAGGTAAGAGCGAGCCATCCTCTCCCAAGCAAGCTTAAAATCTAACCATTCGTTGATGCTCATAACATAATCCTCTACGAACTCGTTAATTTCCTTGACGTATATTCTAATTCCCTTCATTGCCTCATATCTTAAGCTCGGCGGAGATCTATCATAGATTGAGATGTCAACCTTTTTCTTGAGCAAATTTTCAAGCTCAGCTATGAGCGTTCCGATTTCGTATACCCTTAGCCTTCTACCAAATTTAATCAGATCCACATCGCTTAAGGCGCGCAGGCCTTCCAAGCCTATCAGCGTTTTTCTTGAAATACTCGCTTAGCATCTCGACCATTTCTCTAAGTTTGTTCAAAGTAGAGTACCATGAGGATTTTCAAAGAAGATCCTTTTAATGCGAAAAGCATTATTGAAGACTACTGAGCAGTTGCTTGTACCAAGCTCTGGAACTCCTCGGGCTCGATGAAGCAGAGGGGGTCCTCCCCCCAAGGGTCTCCTGTCAGCGCCCAAGCCCTTCCTCTGCTGCCTCCTCCGCAGACCTCCTTGAAGGGACACCTCCCGCACTTACCCCTCAAGTTCTTGGCTATGTTTAGGAACGGCTGAAGGTCTGGGTTGTCCTTCCTCAATATCTCTCTCAAGCTCTTCTCTCTGACGTTGCCCAAGGTTACCCAGTCTATGAACTGGCAAGGCTTAACGTCTCCATTAGGATAGATGCTTATGCTCTTCCTCCCACAGTCGCCTTGGGCTTGAAGCATGTTGAGGTATTCCTTGAAGTCCTCCTCATCCTTAGCCAGCTTCTTAGCTATGTAGATACCCATGAAGTTGCCCCTAACTATGAGTATCTCCAGCTTGTCAGCGTACTCCCTAGCGAGATCTATTACGGTATCAGCCATCCACTTGAGCTGCTCCGGGGTGGGAAGCCAATCCTTTATGTCCTCACCCCTTCCGATTGTGTCTAGCAAGTAGAAGGAGACCCTCTTGATTCCTTGCTCAGCGCTCCACTTGACTATGTCCGGCACCTCCTTAACGTTGTACTTAGTTATGGTAGTCCTTATTCCTACGTCCAGTCCCGCTTCTAAGCTGTTCTTTATGCCATCCAAGGTGAGCTTGAACGCCCCCGGAACTCCCCTGAACTTGTCGTGGTACTGAGGGACTATGGAGTCTATGGAAATTCCAACGTAATCGAACCCATAATCCTTGAGCTTCTGGGCAACGTCCTTGGTTATCATGGTTCCGTTGGTGCTCAATGAGAGCTTGGGGAATTGAGCCTTAGCCATAGGCTCTATTATCTCCCAGAAGTCCTTCCTTATTAAGGGCTCTCCTCCAGAGAGGATGACCAAGGGAATCCTCATCTGGACCATTTCCTCGGAGAGCCTCCTGGCCTCCTCCGTGGTGAGCTCCGTTGGATCCTGCTGGGCCTTAGCCCTTATGTAACAGTGAAGGCACTTGAGGTTGCACTGGTAAGTTATGTTCCAGAAGACCAAGGGACGGAAGTACTCGGTGAACCTAGAAGGCTTCTTCTTGTGGTACTCTCCCTTGATCTTTGTGGAGACGGTTCCCCTTCCCACGACCATGGTAGTTACGGGAATCACTCCTGGTACCCAGATAGGGGCGTGGGGGACCTTAATTATAGGGCGTATTGAGGGACTAAACCGCCTATCCTTCAAGCCTTTCCTTAATCTTCTCCAGGAGGGCTATGCCTTCCCTAGCGGTCTTCAAGCAAAGTGCAGAGTCCTCTTCATCGAAGTCTCGCTTCTATGCCCTTCCTAGGTAATAGGCCTCTTCGAGCATTTGAAGGTACGACCTTTTATTCCTTGAGAACTCGTAGAGCTCTTCGGTATCCATTCCGACCTTGACGAGCTCCTTTATCAGCAATCCGAACAGCTTCCCTAAGTTATGATCTTTTGTTACCTTACCAAAATACTTAAGCAAAAGTCCTTTCAAGTACAGCTCTAGCGCTTGCTCTGCTGAGGCGCGAGCTAAGTTGTGAAATCGTCCTCTCTTTCCACCTCTGCCACTTTCAGGAGCTCGTAGGCCCTTTCGATAAGCCTTTCAGCCAATTCTTATCACCTTACCCAATCTCTCGTATTCCTTCAACCTAGACTTATCAGCAGGGTGAAATTGCAAGGGATAGTTGGGAATAATATTCTCTTCCATTAAGGCCTCGATTACGGAAAGCAGGTATCTGAACTTCGGTCTATACGGAAACACCAGCAACAAGTCTACGTCACTCCTAGCGGTGAACTTGCCCTCTGCAACGCTCCCTATTAGGTATACCTCTACCTCAGGATAGACTTTTTAATTATTTTGATTGTTCTCTTCATAACCTTGTTTTTCCATTCTTTTATTTTAAGGTAGTTTTGATACACCGCTCTCCCCCTGGAGGCTCGCTTCCTCATTCCTTAGAGCTCCTCCGCTTTTCGACCTTAGCGACAAAAGCCACGAGGCCACGCTCAGTCCCAAGGAGGATAGTGACAGTATTGGCAGAGTCCAAGGTCCCAAAGCAGTTATCAAGCTTCCCAAGAACCTTCCTCCATCCGCAGAGGCGTTGAATGTACCTACCCTTCTTCCCACGTCTCCGGTTCTGGCGAGTCCTAGTAAGGAGCTCCTCCACCAAGCAACTAAAGTCTTGGTGGTGAAGAGGCCTAGGACAGAGAGCCCTCCGCCTAACGGCATTAGCAAGGAGCTTAGAGAGGTGCTCAGTCCTGGAAGCAGTATCGAGAGGTGACTCTCCATTATGTCTATGAGCTTTTTGTTCAAGAAGTAACTAACGGCCGATCCTACCAAAGCGGCTAGGGCGAGTATTATCCCTCCGTAGAGCTTGCCGAACTCCTTCCCAAATATTGCTATCGCAACTTCAGTGTTCACCAGAAGGGTCATGAAGCCCAGCGCTATTCCAGAAAGTATCAGAGCTGTCAGAGGTGGAACGAACGTCCTCCTCTTATCCTTTCTTCCCATCTTCTCCTTCTTTGCCTTTCCTTTCTCAAACAACATAATTGCAGACAGAATTAACAAGGCTATGGAGCTGGGCAAGAGCGTTCCTTTAGGGAAGGCACCTCCTAGGGCAAAGGCGAAGAACCAGCCGGCGTTAGACGCCAAGAAGTACAAGGAGGAACCTCTCCCCCTCTTCTCGACTCCCACCTTGCTCATGGTTATCGCTTGAAGGGAGGGCCAAGTGAGGCCAGCGCTGAAGCCGTGAACTATCCTCAAGGGGAGATAAAGCGTGGAAGGAAGCAAGTAGTAGCCTATCCCGACCCATCCGAGAGTGAAGAGTCCCAAGGAGGTTATTTTGGCTCCGAACTTCTTGCTCAGCTCTCCTCCCAGGAAGGAGGTGAGTATCCTGCCTAAGGCGAAGGTCGCAGCCAATAAAGCTAGGAAGCTCCAGCCTTGGGAGAGCGTGGAGAAGGCACTTCCAACCCTCAACAGCCTTGAGGCCGTCGTCCCTAAGAACACTATTATTAATAATGAGTAGAAGTTCATTTCGATACCCCGCGAGATTTCCTCGGAGGCTTATTGAATGCCTTTTCCCTTAGGAGTAGCGTTAGGAGATTTCATGGAACTGTTCGCGTTCCAGAACGCGACACTGCTCCGCGCCTCAAAAGCGACGGTTTCGCACCCTCTGTGGGGTCAATGGTGCTGAACGGAAGGTTTAGAAAAGGAGGGATCGCAAACGTACTCTCTCTGGCGGTGCTCATAGTCATACTTACTGTAGCGATAGTGCTGCTCATGAACGCCTTAGCTCAACAGAACACCATACTGCAGAGGCAGACTCAAAAGGCCTCTCAGTCAGCGGTAGTCCAAGCGATCCTGGCGAAGATAGGCGGGTGTGCTGCCAAGGTCTACGACACCTACCAAGGCCAATGGGCAGTAGTCGTCAAGTCGGATGACATCGCCTCGTTCTGCAGGTACGTCCAAGCGGTCCAAGTCATAGGAGAGGAGAACGGGGTCAAGTATGCTTACCTAATCAAGAAGGTAGGCAATCAGTGGGTCATAACTTCCCCCGCCGGAGCTCCCAGCGTGCCGACGGTCTATCCCCTCCAGTGTGGAACTCCCGTTAACATAACCTACAGCCTAGACGGCTCTAGCAAGCCTATTGGAACCATAGAGGCCGTCATGGAGATCCTGCCTATAGATGAGAACTTCAAGGTTGATAGCGTACAGATACTGATCCAGGGAAGCGGCTGGAAGAACTTGGGCAGCTGCTTCCTAGCCCAAGGGGGAGGGGTGGTGCAGCAGACCACCATTCAGCAGACCGTCTACAGCATCGGACCAATAACGGTACTAGCAAGCGCCAACTTCAACCCGCTCAGCTACATCTGCCCTCCAGCTAAGACCGTGGTTGGAGATGAGGACGCTTACACGATAGCAATAGTTCTCAACCCTCAGATGAACGGCAAGAGGAACTACGTACCTACAAGCTATCTAATAGACCTCAAGAGCATAATAGAGAAGGCCGCTCCACCGAGCTCCCCTCTAAAGGTCAATGAGAACGACGTGTTCATAAGGAACATAACTGTCATAGGGCTAAGGACCATGCCGGGCCTAGGACCTACCAGCTTCGCCACCACCGGCTACTTGCCTTGGAGCTTCACCGCCCTGAACTACACCTCCAAGATTCCGGTGTATCAGAGTGACGGAGTGCTGACCTTCAACATGACAGCAGATGCTCCAATGAGTCCCTCAAGCCCTGTTCAGTACAGCGCGGTCGTCTGTCTGTACCTAGGAATTAAGGGCCAGGTGCCAGCTGACGCCACTGGAGTGCTGGGAGACGTCAACAACGACGGTATTACCGACTGGAAGAAGATAAACGTGCCGACGATAAACAGCACTCAGTTCCCGTGCTTCTCACCGATGGGCTACGATGTCTGCTACATACCGGCCACCTTTGGGCACTACAACACTACCATTACTGATGCTTATAACGTAACCTTCGCTTACCTGCAGAAGCCCGTCGACAGCACCGTAAGGGTGCCGAAGATAATAATCGATAACCCCAACCCCAAGAGCTTATACTACTACGTGGTGAGAGTGGAGCTACCGGACAAGCTGAAGGATAAGCCGATAACCATAACTGACATGACGGGAGCCAAGATACCCTTCTGCTACGAGACCGCCGTTGGGTACTGTACTACTGACTACAAGCAAGGAGACGGCTACGTCTGGGTCAACGTGCCCTACATACCCGCCGGCTCAAGCGTGAGCCTACAGATACTTGAAGGTGAGAACGGAGCAACCGATCCGCACAGAGTGTTCCCGGTGTACATAAACTTCATGAAGTACAACGTGACTCAAGGAAACGAGACCATAATATATGAGCCAGCAATAAACGTGACCGGCTACAAGTACCTGTGGTACTTCCCTGGAAACGCTTGGACATTAGCGGCTGCAGCAGTAGAGGATCCCAACCACGTAACCAACTTCGTCTACAATGATCAGAACTTCACCATAGTCACCGACTTCAGGTGGGACGCTGCCCCCAACAACGCGGATAACGACCAAGTTGATTACTACTACCAATACAGAACTAGGATATACTACAACTTCTTCCCAATAGCGTATAGCGCCGACCCTAATACAGGCGACGCATGGTTGTTGGGGCTCTACGAGGGATTGCCATTCTTGGTAATATGGGTGCAAGGAACCCCCTATAAATTCACCGCTCCAGAGGCAGTCATACCCGGAATCAAGTACAGGGTAGTAGCTACTGTCAAGTTCGTGAATGGAGTACCTCAAGGCACCGTCAGCGTTTACCCGCTCGAACAGGAGAGGGGAGAGAGGCCGCCGATAACCCAAGTGAACTTACCGCAGTACTGGAACTCTCTTATTGCCAGCTACTATGCTGACAATGTCTTCGCGATCTCTGGAGCCGACTACGGATACAACGTTACTGGAGGAGGCTTTGGATGGGGTGGCGGAACCACGAGAACTTACTACCTATTCAGCTTCTCCGGAATGATATACAATGTGACGCTGTTCTCCGGCTACATGGACCCACTGCAAGCAATAAACTGCTACACCAACTACAACGCTACCATCTGTCCGCCCAGAGTGGCCTACATTATGCCGCCAACTGCCGACTCCTTACCAATAAACCTGAACGGAACGATACTGAACTCCACGATATTCACTCTACAACCAGGTTCGACAGCAACGACGCCCTTCTACGTCCAAACTTACAGCGCGCCGCCGTACCCGTTAGGAGCGGAGGTAGACTTCTACTTCTTCACGAATAAGACCGTAATAACCAACGGAACAGCGAAGAGCTACTTGATAGATCCGGTAGCCGCTGTCATGTACGGAACACCTATGGACAACTTAGGGAACACTTCAAGGGTGATCGACCTAGCAAAGGTCGTGCAGACGTTGCCACACGCCTTCAACCTAACCGGAGATGGAGGATTTGTGCTCAACAGCACTTGGCTGGGAACGGGTAACAGCTGGAACATAATGCTGCAACCACAAGTACCAAAGGGAACGTACTACGAAGTCAGAAGTGCACTTAATGGAGGAAGCTACGGAGAGTACTACAGTACCAACCAGTCTTGGAATGTGATATACTCCTTCGTACCGTCTGTAGTAGCCGACGACTACAGCTGGCTGAAGTGGATGCTCTATGAGGGCAGCGACTTAAGCGGAGTTACCACCAACAACTACAGGATATCATTCGTAAGGGACAGCCCCAACTACGATGCTTGGAGAATCTACTTCTATAGCTTCGGAACTACAATAGCATTCCACTTGACCAACCCGAAGAAGCTCTACTACGTAGTCGCCAAGTACGATCTGAGCAGACCGATGGCTACGTTCAAAATAAACGAGGGAGGAGCGATTGGAACGCTGTTCTACTACGCTATTGCCGACTTGAGTCAGAGCAACCTAGCGATCTACTACCAGCAGCTTAGACCTCAAGACGTGAAGTACATAGGAATGAGCTTCCTTGACAGGGACACCGCAGAGACCGTGAACTGGCTCAACCAGACCTTCGGATATCCCAGCGACACTAGAGTCTACTACTTCATGTTCGTAAGGCCCGTGGCAGAGGTGGAGCCGACAGTAACCATAGAGATGCCAGAGCTGGAGTCCCCGCTCGTAGACCTGCCAATTGTCTACTGGGTGGGCCACAGCTACTTCACCAACTTAACTAACATAACCCTCGCTCCAGCGAACGTGACCTATCATCTGCTAGGAGAGGACGTGGAGCTCGAGCCCAGCGTCTACGGAGTCCTAGCAAACCAGACGGTAGGAGCCTTCAGCAACGTGAGCAGCTTCGAGCAGATAAAGGCGGTCGCTCCAATATGGTCAGCCAGCAGCTACAACCTAACTATGGCCAACTACACACTACCGATAAGTATAGCCAGCAACTGGACGCTCTACGACTGGAATGGAACCGGCGTGGACTTCCAAGCGCTGCTAGACCCGTGGGGCGACTTCGTGTTCAACTTCAGGAACCTAACGCTGCCGGAGTACTACGTAATAGGACTCAGCAACCCCAACAGCACCATAGCGACCTCTCTGATAATAGCTGGAAAGGACGTGAACGGAACGGTAGCGGGTCTGCTGAACGCTGACGACCTCCTAAGCACCGCTCTGAACGACACTGCGATAATAGGAATAGACAAGCTGAACTGGTACGTGACGATAAGCGGACCCTACTGTATCAAGTGCTAAAACGTTACCTTTGAAAGCTCCCTACATTTTTATCTATTCTCCCTTTCCTTCATCTGGGTCATATCTTGGTCTTCGGGAGCAAGGGATCCCTATCCTACTCAGAAGCTAGAGATGCTATAGCTAAGTGGTTGCTCCTAGGAAACGTGGAGCCTTGTAGAGCACCCCCGATCTTCGTTTACTCAGAGCCGGGGTTCTCCATAAACCATCTCATAGCTGATGCCTTCAAGACTGCAATGAGTACGGTGAAGGGTACCTACGAGGAGAAGGTACCGGAGGACTTGAAGGCCTTCGTAACTGCCTTAGAGAGGATAGACAACCTAGGGATACTTCACACTTTGACTAAATACGACGACGTTAAGGTTTTGTTTAATACAAAGGAGAAAGGTGAGGGATTAGTAATCTATACCGTAACGCCGGAGTACTTGAAGAAGGAGGGGTTGGATGGAATAGTTGAGGCGTTGAGCAGAGCGGACTTCGCGGTCCTCCACGTTTACAACGCTCTCGATGGAATAGATGAGGAGGTCAAGAGGATGTATGAGGCTATGGTACAAGGACTCTGGAGCAAGCTCAACAAGCCGATAATCTTCAGCCAGCAGCTAGTACCGGGAGTCAGCAAGAGGGCGTTAAGCTTAGGGTTCGGAACCGGAGGAATTGCGATAATGAAGGTGGAGCTTCCGAACGTGGAGGAGTGGGCCTCTTGGGTTTCGAGAACCTTCAAGGTTAAGGCTGATAGGGACGTGATCGAATTCGTTAAGGTAATATCCCCTGAGACGTTACCCTTACCCTTCGCTGAACTTCTAAGGGAGATAAACGAGAGGGCTTACGGAGTTGGAGATCCCTTCAGCGGAAAGGAGCTCTTCGTCGTCGAGAGGGAGGGAATAAGGATAGAGGCGACGCCGGTGCTGGGTTCTCCCATGGAATCCCTTCCCAGCCCCGACGGCTGGACCAAGGTGGCTTTGCTTCCGTGGAACTATCACAAGCTCGCTAGAGAACTAGCAATTGCGGTGCTGGGCAGCACGAAGTTGGTAGATGGCTTGGAGCTGTACAAGAGGAAAGCTAAGATGGCTCCGAAGATTATCAAGGATTTAGAGGACTCAGTCAGTAGCGGGAGAAGCGAGGGAGCGATAGAGGATTTAGTTCAACTCATAAATGATCTAGAGGAGCATGGAGGAGACGAGGTGGCCTCTGCTATACTCATCAGAGCATTAGCGAGCCTCTACAAGTACGCCGAGAAGTTCGAGAGCTGGGAGACTTGCGATGAGGAGTGTAGGGCGCTCAAGATAATGTGCGAGCTTCACTCAAGACTCAAGGAGATACAAGCACCACTTCTCAGAAAAATCGTAGAAGAAATAAATATTCTCGTTGTAGAGTTAACTGGAGCGGAGGCAGGGAAGGCATGCGCAAAGTTGAAACTTCTAATATAGGGTTCCTTAATAGAGAAAGAATACGTACCTTGATGTTACTTGAGAGTTGGGGGTTGAACGTTCCCCTATACGCTATCGTCGACGAGAAGAACTGGGAAAGGGCTAAGTTTTACAAGAGACAATGCGCAATAAGGTTCGACGTACTCACTTGTGAGCTCCCCAAGATAAATGCTAGAATAGTTCCCGGTCCCCCGCCATTAATTGCACATTCCTCTCCTTGCGTTGCAGAGAGACTCTTCGAGGAGCTCTCTAGGAAGGGATGTAAGTTCTTGGCGCACGTGACCGACGTAACCATAAACGACACGGTAGGAGCCGGCGTTACCATGAAGTGGAGGGGAAGGATAATCAGCGAGATAAGCATAGGAGGGAGCGTTAGGGACATCACTAGGAGGGGGAAGGTAGACGCTAGGGCTTTTTGGGAGGGCTGCAAGATGAGGATCGAAGGTCCTCTTCAAGGCCTTCTGAGCTATTGTGCTTACAAGAGCTTGGAGGTCATGGAAAGGCTTCCGGAAGGCCTCATCGAGTGGAGCTGTCATAAGGGGAGGTATGGAACTCTCGGCGATCACGCGATCTTCTGGGAGTTCGTAGAGCTCTAAACGATAGCTTAATGAATATTGCAGATAGCACCATGGCTATTGAAGTGTAAATCGCTACAGTTCTAAAGCTCTTGATCCTCGTAAACGGAATAGCTACTATCGAAGCAATTGACATAGTCGTGTAGGTGAGTCCTAGGGCGCTTGCCGGCGCTTCGGGAACAAACTTGGAGACCAAGGCAACTAAGGACACCTCATAGAAGGGATAAACGGGAATGCTCCAAGCGACTAAGCATATCGGAGGAGGGGAAGCCAAGGCGAGCAGGGTTACCGGGATGTATGCTATAACGGAGATTAGGAAGAGTCTCTCCGCTCCCAGCTTCCTCAAGGCCTTTCCGGCGACGTAGCCTCCCAGGGCAGCGGTTAAGCTCGGGCCTACCGCGTAAGCCAAGGCGAAGCCTATCCTGTTCGTCGCCTCATAGAACCTCAAGGCGGTTAGGGCGTAGACAACGTACTCCGCTCCCATGAAGAGGGCCAAGGGAGGGAGCAAGGGGAGGAGCTTAGGTACAGCTGCCAAGAGGCCGCTCTTAGCCGGTTCCTTGCTTACAGCTAAGAACACCATTACCGATCCGAAGGCGAAGGAAAGGGAGTAAAGGGGCTGGTAGGGAAGGAACGCAACGGTCATTGTTCCTAGGCCCCAGCCTAGGGAGAGGGCACTAACTGCCTTTCCCAACTGATCCTCTCCCTCCTTGTAGGCCTCTAGCATCGCCGAGAGGAATGCTGAGTAGAAGGAGGAGAGGGTGAGGAACACCGTGAAGGGGCTGGGTTTTAACTAGCGAGGTAAAGAGGGACAGAACGCCTATCAAGGCTGGGGCCTTCAGACCCTTCCTATCCCCAAGCCATCCCGCCAGCACTCCGGGAGCGGAGCTGAGCATCTCAGCGAAGGCTATTGCCGAAGCCGCCTCTGGGGAGCCGGAGCTCACCCTCGCTAGGGTAGTGTAGCCCCCGTAAGCTAGGGCCAAAGCGAATATTCCGATTAAGAGCCTCCTCGATCCCAACTCCCAGTCCCTTGCACCCCTCAAGTGGGGATTCTTGAAGGGGGCATGCCAGAAGCATATAAACCATTCATTGAACCATGACCATGAAGGGGCCCCGTAGCTCAGCTAGGAAGAGCGCTGGCCTTCGGAGCCAGTGGTCCCGGGTTCAAGTCCCGGCGGGGCCGCTATTCATTCCAACATCTCCTGTGTAAATTCGGGAATCCGAGCGCCTACTGCTCTCCTATTGCCTCCTCTCATTTACACCACAAAGGTCTAGAGCCTTACTCTTGCAGCATCTCTTTATCTAAATTCTCCGCAACTGGTACTTGAAGTAAAGGATACTTTCGTCCTCCCCTCTTCCCTTTTAATCCTCCATCTACACTATTGGTAGGATAACATGACCCTCTCCGATCAATTAGCGGACGAAATAGCTCGAGGAAAGGGAAAGAAGTTAGTCAAGGCTATAGTGAACGAAATAGCCTTGGATCCAGAGCTTAAGGCAATAGTGGTCAAGGAAGTAGCTGGGAACTTAGCTACTAAGGAGGACATAAAGGAGCTTGAGGATAAGATTGAAAGAAAGATTGAAGATTTGAGAAAGGAGTTCAGAGAAGAAGTTGGAAGTCTGAGAGCAGAGTTCAGAGATGAGATTAGGGAGGTGAGAGGCGAAATTAATGAGCTTAGAAGGGAAATCAATGAGCTCAGAAACCAGTTCAATACCATGCTCAAATGGATGATAGGGCTAATGGCTTCCATGTGGATAAGCATCGTGATAGGGATAATTGTGGCTTTACTGAAGATGGGATGGTAAAGGTTCTTTGCCTAAACGTGTTATCTCGCTCATTCCGATCGTAGAATTCTATTTTCTCAATTCCTTCTAGAAGCTTTAGGGCATCTGGTCTCCATGTTAGCATAAGCTTACAGCCTCCCTTAACTTTCATGATCTTGAGATGAGCAAGCTAGAGGCGTTGCTTAAACGAATAGAAGAATACTACGAGGAGTTCGTTCAAGCGAAGAGGGAATGGGAAGAAGGGAAGGAGAGGATTTACGCAGTCGAAAGGTTGGCCCAGCTCCTAGCTCAGTCCCTCCTCGACTTCTCCGCGATCTTAGCCTCAAGACTCCCTGGAAGGAAGCCGGAGAGTTACAAGGAATTGGCTGAGTTCTTGGCTTCCAAAATAGGTCATAAGGAGTTCTTGGTCGGCCTTGCTGGGTTTAGAAACGTATTGGTTCATATGTACATCGAACTGGATGAGGAGCTAGAGAGGGAGAGCTTCGATGAAATAGAGGAGGAAATGCCCAAAATACTCAAGGCACTGAGGGAATTGGCTAAGGGCGACCCTTGCTTGAGTGAGGTGAAAAGAGAAATAGCAGAACTAGCTTCCAAGTGGAACCTAAGGTATGTGGCCTTAATAGGTTCTTTAGCTAGGGAAGGATGTGGGAACGACGTGGATCTAGTCGTGAAATTTGGGAGGATGCCCAAGGGACTGGAGCTTGGGAGGTTTGTGGCAGAAGCTGAAGATGCGCTGGGAAGTAAGGTAGACGTGATAGTGGTTGACTTGAAGCTGGACCCAATAATGGCAAAGACGATAGTTGATGAAGGGGTGTTGATCTTCGGTAGTGAGGAGGAGTTTGAGGAGGACAAGCTCGTGTTATATAAGAAGTTCTTAGATGAGAAGAGGCTCGTATTAAATCCATAAAGGACAAATCCCTTTAGGGAGATATCTTGATAGGTACTCTCTCAGTACCTTGTGGAACCTTGATAGCTTTCTTGAACATTACGACAAACGTTACAAGCTTTACTCATACGATTTACCCAACCTTAACTTTGATCCTGCGAATACTCCCTAACACGACGGTTACTATATCTTCTATTGAGCTAAAGAAGACGCTCTACGTTCAGACAGCCACATTGACGGTCACCGCCACCTACTATGGTACCGTTAAGGGATTGAGTGTCAACTATTTGCCTTCTTTTGTTGGTTGCTTAGACAACTATCCCGATACTCTCTGGATGATTGAAACAAAAACTGTCACGGAAATACTTACATTAACGAAAGTTATTATAGGCACACTGAGAACGATTTGGAACGGAATCGTTACAACGATCTTCGGTTCCCATGGTAGGTTCGTTGTGAATGATAGCTATGCGTTCGGGAGCGCGTGGAGCATAACAAGCAATACCTTCAATCTAGTTAATGTTACAATTACGAGCACTATTAAGATTGGCTAACTTACTAAATCTAAATTTAAAGTAGTCAATCACGCGGCGCTTCAGAGGATGAGGTCTCTCGGATGCCCTCCCGGCTAGGGGAGGAAGCAGGGGACGACTCACCACGGGAATGAATACCTCTCCAAATCCCTCCTAAACGCGGCCCTCGCCTCCCCAGGAGCTAGGACCGGTTTGTGTAAGTCTCCGAAGTCGTCTAAGGCCAACCTAGGACAAGATAGGGTTACTGCGAAGTCGACCTCTTCCAGTATACCTATCATGAAGTCTCTCGTAAGTATTGAGGCCTTGAATACCTTTACCTCGAATCCGTTCCTCTCCGCCTCCCTCTTTAATGACTCTAGGAGCTGGGGCCTGCTCTGTCCCTCTATTCCGTCTATTATCGCTACCTTCTTTCCTTCTATGGCCTCGCTCACCTTCCACATCCTCTTCTTCAGGACGGGATAGGGGTCTACTTCCTCCACCTTGGAGGTATATGGATCGAACTTTATGATCTTTCTACCCAAGTAAAGGGCTGCTCCTAGGGCGTGGAAAACCCCTCCCGCTACTATTACGTAATGATCGTATCCCTCTTTGAGGCCTGAGTAATCGCACCCTAGTATCAATCCCTCCACAAAGCCTTTGGCTAGATTCGCTTCTATACCTTTCCTCTTCAAGATATCCTTGAGCTCATAGAGCTGCTTGACGTGCTGGGCTGGAGAGGCCAGCAGAACCTTTCCACTTAAGACATCTACCAAGGGCCCCCAGTTTACCTTTCCCTTCCAGCTTGCCTCCAAGAATAAGGTAGGTTTCCTAGGCCTCCACCAAGGATATGGGTAGTGGCCTAGGTGAATTACGGCATCCCCAGCAAAGTGCTCGAAGACCAAACAAGCGCCGAAGACCGGAATAGCGCTCCTAATGCAATCAATCCCTTTCTCTTTTAACATCTTGCAAACCTCGTCCGCCTCCCTCCAGAGCCCGGGAGGGGCCTCTACTAACACCGAGGAGGGCTTTACCTCCTTTAGAAACTTCTCGATTCTCTCCTTGTCTACTTCATAGTACATGAACTCCTACCTAGGAGATCTTGGGAGAGGAGGAGAAAGGCTTAGGGGAGAGGGAACTGGACTGAGGCGTAGCCAACTACTTGGCTGTAATCGCCGCTGGTGTCCCCGCTGGTCGCGTGCTTGAGAAGTATTCCTCTATTCCCTCCGTACTTCTTCGTGAGCTCCATTACGGTCATAGTAGGGCCGGGGCCACACATGCTTATGTCATACTCAAGCAAGGCCTTGTAGAGGCCCTCCGTATCCAAGGCAGTTATTTTCTCTATGGCTATCATATCCTTCTTCACAGTTACCTCGTGGGGCTCGTAATGGTTTAGGTCGCTGGAAGCTAGAACCACGTAGTCCTTGCCCAGCTTCTCCATGGCCCTGTAGATGCCATCTGCCAAAGCCTTAGCGGCTTCCGGAGTCTGGAGGCCCATGACAATGGGAACTATCCTGAACTTGTTTCCGAAGAGGTACTGGAGGAAGGGAACTTGGACCTCCAAGCTGTGCTCGTAAGCGTGGGCGCTTGCATCCACGTCCACTATCCCGCTCTCCCTAACTATCTCCTCCACCGCCTCCGGATCCACGTGTACGTGTCCCAGAGGAGTCTCCCAGATGCTGGGAGGCATTATGGAAATGGGGCTTCCAACTCCGGTGTGGTTGGGGCCTATGATGATTACCACCTCTGGAGCCCCCTCTTGGGCCAGCTTGTAGTAGGCCCAAGCCGCTACTGGACCGGAGTAGATGTAGCCGGCGTGAGGAACCATGAAGCCCACGCTCTGCTTGTTCCTCTCCTCGCTAACCTTTGGTAGCTCCCCGGGCCCTATCGGATGGGTGAAGCTCCATTCTATCAGCTTGATGAGCTCTTCTGGATCGGCTGGGTAGAAGGTTCCAGCCACCGCTGGGGGTCTCACTAACACGTTCTCTACCGCTCTCAACATTTCAAGGAGTGAATATGAATGGGGGCCTCCCAATGAGAGTACTATATTTTAAGTGCAAGAAATACAGAAGTAACTGGGAATATAGAGTGTCCTTAGCAGAACAAATAGAGACTATTTTAGAGAACCTTACTGAAGAAGAGCCTTCAGATGAGGAGATACAGATTATTGAAGATTATGAAAAAAGGGTAAAGATGGGAAAGGTAGATCTCCGTCCTCTCGATGAGCTCTTAAAGAAGCTCAGATGTTGAAGTTGATTATTTCTTCTTGTACGCGTTCTTACGAGGTCCGATATGAGTAATTACGAATACCTTTTCGTCTTTGCAATACTTGACTATTATCCTACACTTTCCAGCTCTTATTCGGTAGTAGTTTACTTGACCTTGAAGTTTTACTATATCAACGCTTTTGGGCCCTTTCTTACAGAGGAGCAGTAAGGTTTCTTTTATCTTCTTACAATCATCCTTACTTATGTGCTTCAGATCCTTTGACAACGCTTTATTATCATAGAGTATAGGTATTATGCAATCGTTGAGGTCCGCATCACTTAGATCACAACGCTTAGATCTCATCGTTCATCACAAGGGGTGCCGATGTTGGGATTCGCGAGGACTTGAGAAGACACGACACCCCTTACACCCATCACCTCCTCAAGACTGTAATACGTTCCTTTCCCTATAAAACCTTATTCACTGAGACACATGAGTGAATTTGTAAGTTATTGCTTCTATAAAAGCTATTGTATTGCGTTCTCCGGTATTCACGCTGAACCTCTAATGCTTTCCTACCCTTGTGATCCTCTTAAGTGTTTGCTGAAGGTACGGCAGAGAACACGTGACCGCTCCAAAGACCCATGAGGAGTTCATTCCCTTCCCATCTTAGATCAGCGATTTTACTCTTAAAAGAAACCTTCCACTTGGGAATGCTTCTTTTATTTACGCTGATAACCTTGATCCATCTCCCATTGATCGACGCTGCAGCCAATTTATCGCAAAACGGCCTATTGAATGAAACCAAGTAGGAACCTTCCTCCTTTAGATTTCCGACCCATAAAAGGCTGGGGTTTGAGGATCCATTCAGTAAATATAGACGTAAGTGACCCTTAGAGGAGAGGGTTGCTAACTTGTCTTTGCAGACATCGAAACTATGCTCGTAGGGTGAAAGGTTGAAGGTACTGACTATTTCTCCATTGTGTATGTTGATTATGTACATCAATCCTTGTCTAACTGGTAAGACGTACAAAAAGTCGCCTATCCTTTGGGGGAATGCTTTGATTTCCCCAAAGCCTCTACTCCAGAGCCTTTTCCCTTCCCAATTATGAGCTACTATTTGTCTTGGTGCTAGGCTTACAATAGCATCTTTATAAAGTCTGATATGTCTAATGCTTTGTTGAAGACCTAGAAGAGGGAAGTATTCCCATCTACTTTCTTCGGTATCGAATAAATACAAGACATTTCTATAGCTCGCAAATCCCAGCTTGCCACAGCACTTGTGAACAGTCCTCATAACTACATCATCTTGCTTATATGAAATTATATCAAGGTCTTGGATTATATAGGCGTATCCCCTCCTCGTCGCCACGCCGATGAAGCTTCCCAAACGATCGAGTTCCATTACTCCCGAGGGAAGGCGGAGGAACCAGTTCAAGAGAAGATTCGGAGATTTATTCTCTACTGGGAGCCTTTTACTCAAGAACGTCACTTCTTTCAATTTCTTTACCTTCAGTATTTGGAGATAATGTAGTAGAATAGGAACTAATCCTCGCCTTTCCTTTCCTCGTCTCAGCTAAGAGCAAGGACTCAATCCTTATCTCCTCTCCCGCTACAATTATGTCCCTATTCTCAAGGAATTCCACCGTATCCTCTCTTTCCAGTGCAGAATAGAAGACTGGAAGGACTCTGAAAGCACTTCCTAGGTCCCTTTTTCATGACTCTTCATCTCTTCATAATATGGTGACCTTTTTACTTTCCGCTTTCATGAAAAAGACATATTGTAGTTGGATTCAAAGAAGCTATCGTGGGCTGAGTTGGTTTTCTTATTAAAGGAAAGAGCTATTGAATTCATGAAGTTGGCCGAAGAGGCCTTGAGAGACGGAAGATACGACGTAGCTTGTGCCCTCTTCGAACAAGCATTCCAACTTTACTTGAAGTACATGCTCCTGAGGTTTTACAGTATAAGGGTGAAGAGCCACGACTTGAGGGAACTTATTGGAATCCTCGCATTGAAGACAGGAAACGAGAGACTAGCCGACTTTGCCAAAAGGAATAGGTCTGAGCTAATACTCCTCGAGGAATCCTATTACGTGGGAAGGTATGGAGAGTACGAGTTTGAAGAAGAGGAAGGAAGGGCTTGTGAGAGGGTTACGAAAAGAGCCTTCGAACTACTTCACGAGATTGAGCGGTCCCTTGAGGATTAAGGTGCTTAAAGAATGGAAAAGGTATCTGCCAACGGTAACCTCAATACTAAATGACATATTCAAAAACTGCAAGATCTATGTAATAGGAAGTGCTCTGAGGGAGGCGTTCCACGCTAAGAGCGACGTAGATTTGCTGATAATTTGTAGGGAGAGGCCCATGATGAGGGAAGTTGTCACTGCCTTGATGAAGCTTGAGGACATCGGAATCCCCAAGATCTTCCAACTCCACGTAGGAGATCGTGAAGACTTAGATAGATATAGGTCCTTAGGAGAGGTAGTTCCCCTAGAGGAGCTTTTACCCCCTGAGGAAAATCTAAAAGGGCGAAACAGTGCCTCCAGTGATAAGGAAAGTAATGGTTAGCGGCTACAAGGCAATTCCTTATGACAAGCCCGTTATCCTTGAACTTGGAGAGAAACTAACGTTGCTGGTGGGACCTAACGCAGCTGGGAAGAGCGCAGTCCTAGAGGCCTTGTACTACGTTCTAAATGGGAAGAGTTTCCCGGTTGAATATTCCTATAAGAAACTAGGTAGGTACGTGATCCTTTCGGTAGTCTTTCAACAAAAGGATGAACTGAAAACCCTTCTGTACTTGTACACTGTAACTTCGGGGTCAACATATACGCTCGAAGAAGTAGTAGAGATTAGAGGTGACGTCCTTGAAAAGATATCCAGCATTACTAAAAAGATTAGCTATGCTAATACGGATGAAGTCATGAACTCCATCTATCAAATTAGTTCCGATGTAGTACATACGGGCATAGAACTTATAGATATACAAAGACCACTATACTTTGAAGGAGACCTTATTAAGAGGGAGAAAGTCCTTTCCCTTTTGTTTAAGCAGTACGGTTTGATTAGTGAAGGAATAAAGAGGGTTGATGAGTGGGTAAAATTACTCGGATATACGAGATTTAGAACCTTAATCAACGAAAGAGGAGACTTCGTCTATGAGTTTTATGATGGCAGAAGTGGAGAATGGATTAGGATAGATGAATGTGCGGGAGGTCTACGGTCTACCGTAGGTCTGATCTATTCGCTTAGCTGTCCCATTGAGATGATGTTAATCGATGACGTTGAGGTAGGTCTCCACCCCTCGCTCCAAATACGACTTCTTGAGGAGCTCTTGAAATGGCATGGACAAGTAATTGTGTCATCTCATAGCGAGACAGTGTTCTACTATTTGTTGTATAGAAAAAAGGAGCTAGGCGATAAGATAAAGATAAACTTGATGTACAGAGACGAAGAGGCAGTGTATGCTGAGGAAATAGGAAGGGAGATTCCGATAAAGCTCAGTAAGAAGGCAGAGAAGGCCTTGAAGGAGTTCGGAGCTTATGGTCTATTTGGAGAGAGTGGGTTCTACTCCCTAAAGGCCCTCTTAGAGGGAAATGAAAATGAGAAAGATAGTAGTAATAGATAAGAGTGCTTTCCAAACGGAACCTAGCACTTGCGTGAAAGACGTAGTCGGAACGACCTTTTGTATACTAAGCCACGCTTCCCTTTGCCACTTCATCATATACATTCCCAAAGAAGCGTTCGAAAAAGAATGGAAAGACGCTTATAGGGGTTCAAGCATCCTCGATATAATGTCGGGTCTAGCTAAGGCCTACATCTCTGGTGTGCTAAAGGATTGTCAAGAGAGCACAACTAGTTGTTTACTTGCTAACATTTTCAGAAAGAGGAAGATTGTGCTCCGCAACGTCGGAGGTAATGTAAGGAACTTGAACCTCAAGGATCCCGACTACCTTTACGTTGAGCTGGCTCTTCGATTAAAGGGCGAGAGCTCTCACGTATACCTCATAACGTGCGATGGAGATATGGAAAGGGTAGCTAGGCGTGAGGGAATAGTTGCTCTTGATCCCCAAGAGCTCTGTAACCAGCTCCTTAGGTAAGCGCCCTAAGGGGTCTAGGATTTCAATCTCCCCCTCCCTTCTCCCTCAGGGGTTCACTAGTGGCAAAGTGGGTCGTCGGAAGCGCTTGGCCTTACGTTAATGCAGTACCGCACTTGGGCAACTTGGTAGGCTCGATACTCTCAGCTGACGTATTTGCCAGGTTCCTAAGGCTAATGGGAGAGGAAGTAGTAGCGGTCTCGGGAAGCGACGAGCACGGCACTCCGGTAGAGGTGGAGGCCCGAAAGAGGGGATTGGAACCCAAGGAGCTCACCGACAAGATGCACGCTTACGTGAGCTCCCTCTTTAAGAAGTACTTGATCTCGTTCGATAACTACACCAGAACGCACAACCCTGTTCACATAAAGTTCGTTCAAGACTTGTTCATGAAGATATACAACAACGGCTACATCTTCACCCAAGACTTGATATTGCCATACTGTCCAAAGGATAAGATATTCCTCCCCGATAGGTTCGTGACCGGCACTTGCCCCTACTGCGGCTACAACGGGGCCAGAGGAGATCAATGCGACGCTTGCGGAAAGCTGCTAGATCCTCCGGACCTCATAAATCCCAGATGCTCTCTTTGCGGAACCAGGCCCACTTGGAAGAAGACCACCCACTGGTTCTTCGACTTGCCAGAAGCGGCGAAGGGCTTGGACGAGTGGGTGAAGGAGAGCGACCTCCCGGACAACGTCAAGAACTTCACCCTGAAGTGGCTCGAGGAAGGACTAACTCCAAGGGCGGTGACTAGGGACAACAAATGGGGAATTCCCGCCCCGTTTCCGGGAGCGGAGAACAAGACCATCTACGTGTGGTTCGAAGCCGTGTTGGGATACCTCTCTGCAGTAAAGGAGCTTGAGGTCAAGGAAAACAGAGAGGGACTCTTCGAGTACTTCTGGAAGGATCTGAACACTAGAACGGTCTACTTCATAGGAAAGGACAACATACCCTTCCACTCCATAATTCTTCCAGCCCTACTCAAGGCCACCGGGGAGCAATACCCCTTACCCTACCACATCTCCGCTACCGAGTACCTAATGTACGAGGGCAAGAAGTTCAGCAAGAGCAAGAGGATAGGAGTGTGGATAGATGAGGCATTGAAGCTCCTTCCGGATCCAGATTATTGGAGGTTCGCCCTAATCAGAATGAGGCCGGAGGACAGGGACATGAACTTCGTGTGGAAGGAGTTCCACAGAATAATAAACAGTGAGCTGAACGACGACATAGGCAACTTCGCCCATAGGGTCTTAAGCTTCGTGAAGAGGAGGTTCGGAGGAAAGGTGGAGGGAGAGGTCGATAAGGAGATCAAGGAGAAGGTGGAGGAGCTCCACAAGAAGTTCGTGGAAGCGATGTATGAGACCAGGATGAGGGATGCTACCAACTACCTCCTCGAAATGGCTAGACTCGGTAACAAGTACCTCAACGAGAAGGAGCCGTGGAGGATGCTGAAGGAGGGAAGGGAGGAGGAAGCGAAGAGCGTGATGTACACGTGTATGTACATCTTAAGGGAGATAGCTATGCACATGGCGCCCTTCACGCCCCTAGCAGCACAGAGGCTTTGGGAGATGTTGGGCGAAGAGGGCTCGGTTCATGAGCACGGAACCTTAGCTAGGGAGCACGGCAAGGATCCGAAGGGAGTGGCAGTAAACCCCAAGCCCCTCTTCCAGAAGCTCCCGGACGAGTTTGCCGATGAACAAGAAATGGAGAAGAAGATAATGAAGATAAGGGAGGAAGTTGAAAAGGAGAGGCCATTCCCGCTCTTCTCCTAACGTCCTTTCCCATGAGGAACCACGCAGGCTCCGAGGGGTGAGGAGAGAACTAGGCTTCCGAGGGTGAAGCTTTGGAGATTTGGGAGTTTGTTATAAAACCAAGCATATACATAAGCTCCCTCTGCTATTCTATCTTAAGAATAGAGCCTTGGGACACTTGCTCCTACTCTTGCTTGTACTGCTACGCTAGGTGGTACAGAGGTCCTCACGGTTTTCCGAAACCAAAGCCTTGGATCCCGAAGCTGTTCGAAAGGATAGTGAGAGAGATCAAGGTTTACCCAAAGCCCTTCTTTCGGCTAGCGACCCTCTCGGAGCCCTTTCAAAGACCTTGGAGGGGCCTCTTTGAGATATTCGAAACAGCTGAGAGGTATGAGGTGCCTCTTGTAGTAAATACGAAGAGCGACGTGAGGTGGAACGACCTCTTCAACTGGTTGTTGAGGTTGGCTGACAAGCGACTCCTCTTGGTTCAAGTTACGGTCGGCTTCTTGGAAAGCTCCTCCCTCTTGGAGCCGAGGACACCAAGTCCTTGGAGGAGGCTGGAGTTAATAGAGAGGCTCAGGGAGCACGGAGTTCCAGTGGTCGCTAGGGTTCAGCCCTTGATTCCCGGCCTCGAGGAGGAGCAAGTCAGGGTCGCTAGGGAAGCCTTGGAGAGGGGGGCGTTGGGGATAATCACCGAAAGCTTGAGGGAAAGTGAGGAAGGAATAAACATAATCTACAAGGTGTTAGGAGTAAAGAGGAGCGGGAAGTGGGAGCCCTACGATATTAAGGGAAGACTGATACATCCGTCTCTAAGATGGAGGCTTGAAAGGCACTTCGCCTTCAAGTCCTTAGCTAGGTCGTATGGTAAAGAGCACGCCGACTGCAAGGACGTCTGCGAGTTCAGGGGAGAGTTGAAGGACTGTTGCTTAACCCACCTAGCCTTCGAGTCCACCAAGAGGCCCACCCTCCGAGACTTGTTAGCTCTAGGAAGGGAAAGAGCTTGTGAGAAGTACCTCTGCGGAGATAGGTTGAGGGAGCTCGGGAAGCTGGCTAGGCCCTTCAGAATGCATGAGAAGTTGCTTCTTAGGGCCTTCGAGAAAAGGAAGGAGTTGTGTCCCTTAGCCTACGCTGAAAGTTCCGTGCGAGGTCTCAACGACTAACTTAACTCCCTTTACCTCGTTCCACGGATTTAAGCAGATGTCACCCTTCTTGAGGGATGGATACTGCTTTAGCATCGAGGTAAGTATGTTATTGAGTGTGCTTTTGAAGATGCCGGAGAAGGCGTTCTCTATAGTGGAGTCCTTCAGTTTAGTCAAGGGAACCTTTCTAGATAAGACCCCTAGGACGTCGCTAACTACCACCTTCGGCAGCTTGCAGCCGTTCGTGTACAAGATGAGCGTCACGTTGCTCTTGAGAAATTGCTGAGGGGAGGGAGCGGTGGAGGGGGAGAGAAGCCAAGTCATTTGAAAGTGATACTCAAAGGTGGAGTAGTTCGAGGTAGAGGCCGAAGTATAAGCCATTACCAAGGTTACTAGAAGTACTACGAAAACAGCTATCAAATGAGTTATTTTAAAGGGAGAACGTTTCTCCTTCTCTTTCATAAATACCTCCATCTCTTTTGTTGACAAAATTTATTTTCTCTCCTCCTTTCTATATAATTCGATTGACTAATAAAGAAAGAGAGGAATTCCTCATGTCTATTCGGTCAACTTAGAGATCCATAATAAAGAATGCGCGTTGACCGTTGTAATTTTTTAGTAAAAACTTTTTATCCTTCGTTCAGAACCCCTTCCATGCCGGGGTGCCCGAGCGGCCCAAGGGGGTGGCCTGGAGAGCCACTCCCCCTAACGGGGGGCGCGGGTTCGAATCCCGCCCCCGGCGCCATGCTCCTTTTTACCTTTAGGGTGTCGTCTCTACATGCAACAGACCCAGAGATGAGAAACTGTGATTTCCGTCCCAAGTCTCCTCGTTCTAAAATCCCCAATCTCCATAGGGTAAAGTTAAACTATATTCTGTAGCTTATGAAGTACATAGGGTATGATAACATTACTAGATTCTCTATTTTGAAAAGTGAAATGAACGGAGGGGTAAGAACCTACGTATTCATGGAGGTCAGAAGCGGAACACTCTCGTTAAGCGTACCACAACTCCCCTTTGGGAAACTGAAGTTATCTAAGATTGAGCATGATTTGGACATAATACTCGACGATAAAGCAAATGACCCTCTTGGGAAGCTCAGGGGTGTGTTATGGCTAAACAATAAAGTACAAGCAATCGCAGTAACCAAGGGACTCTACGGAATTTCGTCAACTTGCTCCCACGTCTTCGATTCTTCTCTAGGTCTGATTGAGAAAAAGTGTTCATTCATAAAGGCCCTTGATGTTTCATCATATAATAGTAGGATTGTCTTTACTGTTCTTTCAGATAACAATAGTCTTTACTTATTCGATTCAAATCTGAATAGATGGTTTCGAATAAGTGCAGCCCACCCTCCTCGTGGTGTTACACTTTTTCGAAGAGGAATACTCGTGGGATATCGAAATCTAGAATACATTGCTCTAGACGAGATCGGAGGTAGCATAAGAGGTTTAACAAAATACTCTATCTTTATGAAGAAAATAGAGAAGGGTCCTGCTATTTGTGAGAATTTAGTTTACGTAGCTAGACACGAATGGCCTTCAGATAACGAGGGAACTCTTAGTTTGGTTGACATAGACACCTACAAATTAAAGGAAGTAAAGTCTTTCACCTTTAGCGAGGCTCTTTGGGATGTAAAGGTATGCAAAGATATCATAGCATTAGGTGGGGCGCGTCACGTATACCTTCTTGAACTTAGTAAATCTTACGAGTTAAAAGAAATTATAGATCCTATTGAATTAATTGGCACCTCATTCCCTAGGGATTATGGGGCCTACAGCATTTCTTTTAGTCCTGATTGTAAATATCTGGCAAGTACTAACTATGAGGGCATGGAATTATTAATTATAAATTTGGATACTTCAGAGGTATTCAAATATGAGTTGAGTGACAACGTCGTTGCTGTCTCTTGGGAATCAGAGTTAGTTGTTGGGCTTAGGGGAGGTATGGTATACATCTTCTCTAGTTAGGACAATTAGGGTGTAGCAAAAATAACTCCGTGTAGTACCAGAGATGTTTGGGGATGGAACAATTAAATGTAACTTGTTAGAATGGGCCTATCGTCTTGAGCAAATAGATAGTGAAATAAAAAGAGGTATGCTTGACCCCGCCGCTTACGAAGCAGAGATCAAGAAAATGTATAGTGTTAAATACGATGATTGCAAGCCTTCGATAAAGGTTGTCCTCAGCGAGGACTTAGGGTCTCTAAAATTAATTTATGACGATAAATACGTCGAAATAGATATAAGCAAGTTCCCGCTTCTCTATCCGTGTAACTGTATGGTCCACAAGCTACTACCAGATTTCATAAAAAAAGAAATAGTCCGGCTTCCTTGTCCGTTACATTCAAAAATCGGTGATGATAGAATAGAAAGAGCGTTCTCAGAGCTCGCCGAAATAGAATTCATTGTGCCAGTTTATTGGAGCTCTCTAGAGAGCCTATGGCCTCCTGCCATAGACAGCCTAATCTTGGCGAAGATAATTAAAGAAAGATATAGCTCTGAGAAAATAGAATCTGTCCTTGACATGGGTTCGGGAACAGGGTACTTAGGTATAGTCTTCAGTAGCGTGAATAAAAGTGTGAAGGAAGTTACCTTTGTTGACATACTATATGCACCATTACTTTTCTCGATAGTAAATGCAAGAAGAGTCAAAGAGATGGAGTTAACCAAAGCTAACTTTAGAGCGATAATAAGTAACGGATTTAAAAAAGTTAAAGGAACCTATGATATTATTGTAAGCATACCACCATACATACCATTCTCGAAGGCCTCGTTGCCCTCTGCCGCGTTTGGCACATCGCTGCTCAAAGACTTAACAGAAAACTTCAGCAAGTATTCAAGTAAATTGCTAATGGTGATTTCAAGTGTTTCTTTCGATGTCTTTAATGAGGCTCTAAGCCATTCAGGCGCTAGGTATAAAAAAGTGGCAGAATACGAGGTACCCTTCAGAGTAGGGCCCATTTTGGGCGACCCTGAATACTTAAAGCATGCGATTGAGGAAGGTAAGCTCTATTTGAAGAAGGATAATCCTTTCCCCCTTTGGCACAAGATATATGTCTTAGAACTCTCTGTATGATACCAACAACTAGCTCTGGCTTACTACTCTTATTGTGCTTTGTACTTTTCTTCTAACTCCCTCCACCTTATCGAACTCCTTATCCTCGCTCACAATAATTTCTATTCCTTCTTCCATCATCAAGCCTACGTGTAAGGCATCGGAGGGCTTCAAGTTGTACTTGAGCATGAGATCCCTAGCCCTTTTCCAAGAACCTTCACCTAGTTGGAGCACGTTCACGAAGGGCAGTATCAAGTTATCTATGAAATCCAAGGAAATGCTATAGGGTACTGAGTACTTCCTCTTGGAGACCCAGACTAACTCATCCAGCACTAGGACGTCCGTTACCAATGAGTAATCTGAAACGAGCTCCTCATAGCACCTTTCGTGCTCGTCCGATCCTAGTAGGACATATACGAATAAGTTCGTATCGATAAATATTCTCATTCGAACTCTTCCTCCAAGTAGCCCTCATACTTTTCTATTTTCCTTATCTCTTTCAGCTTCTTCTTGTGTTCCTCATATCTCCTCCTCAGCTCCTTTACGTCAACCTTTTTGATGGGCTTTAGTACTATTCCATCCCTTATCTCCACGACCAACTTGTCGCCTTCAGATATGTTGAGGGCTTCCCTCACGCTCTTTGGAAGTATTATGTAGCCCTTCTTGCCCACCTTAACGGTGAGCGGCAACCGCTCCACCTCTAGCTAAACCGGTTTGACCGTTAAAAGGCTCCCCAGTTTTAGACTTCCCTAACTTTCCGAGCGGGGATGAAGATGAGGACTTCGCCGACCTCCCTGACTATAATAGTGTCGATGGTTTTGATTCCAGTAGCGTTCAGCTTTCCCTTGCTGAGGCTTACATACTTGCATATGGAAATTATGCTTATAATTTTGTTTATTTTCGTGCATTCGGTAGCTGTGGCATACGTCTCCGGAGTAAGTAAGATGAGGAGGCTAGATTGGGCCTCGCCGCTAGCTTTGTTGGGTCTCTTGAACCAAAGGCTCTTAGTAATTCCCTCAATCATAATGATTCTCTCCTCCCTTATCGGAGCTAAGAGGAACAAAGACAGCATGAGGCTAAGCTTGATAGGCATATCGATATCTTACATATACGCGATTTACTGGTCCCTCTACGAGGGAGACCTAATTTCGAAGGCGTTAGTAGGCTTAGCTTTCCCGCTTTCTATGATATTTGCAATTTCCATGCACTCCCTTCCTAGAACTTTTCGTTCCAAACCCCATCCGATAGCTCTCCTCTCCGTTCCCTTACTCGCCTTAGGCCTCTTTGATTACAGATTTTACTTGATGTCATTGATTCCCTACCTCATAGGCTCCAAGTACTTCGAGCTTCCTAGGTACTGCAAGTTGAGCAAGGAAATAGGAGGAATTGCTGGCAAGGGCCTCTTTTACTACTGCTGCGGTCACGCCTTCTCAGTCATTGCGTTAATCTTTCCATTGATCTTCTACTCTACTCCCCTCACCTTCCTCCACACCATGCTCTTGGGATTCGTAAGCATTCACGTGTTCATTCACTTGCCCACGATGATCCCTCCAATACTCGGAATCAAAAACGCTAGAAGGTACAACTACTTCCCTTATGTTCTCACAATCCTAGCCTCTGCTCTTTGGCCTTTCTTCAAGGACCTCTCTTGGCTCCTCTACTTCTCAGCCTTAATTGCAGTAGCCTTGGTCTTTTTGCCCTTGAACCTCCCTAAGAGGGGTACGAAGAGCGCTAGGAGGGCTGGAGCTGGAATCTTAGCGTAAGACGATATCACTTGCGTTAATGTGTTCGTTGTACTCGTAGTGGATGTTATAGTTGTGAAGATAGGGTTCAATATTAAGGTTACGGCAGCCTTTCCGAGTATCAAGTAATCGTAATTGTAGAACACGTTGGACCCCTCAGTCATTACGCCTCCCACCTTGATATCATCCAATACAACGGTTCCGTAGAAGTAGTTGGTCTCCGTCACCAGAAGCTGAGCTTCCACCGAGTCATCGCAGTAGTACTCGTAGCCTTCATAGGTACAAGTCACCGTGGGGTCCGGGATGGTATAGGTGACGTAGTGGTCCGCCAAGTAAATAGAAGCTGATCCGCTCATGGTGTAAGTCCTTCCAGTTATGGTAAGGTAGACTGTATAGGTGTAATCCTCGCGGGCCCATAAGTCCCCTGCCGATACCTCCACAACGACCTTGGAGGCGTAGGCGAGGAGGAAGGTTGCTAGAAGAGCCAAGAGGACCCTTCTAATAAACATCCCTAAGAGGAAATCTCTACAGAGCTAATATTCGTTAGGAAAACTTTGAAGATGAAAGAGGCGAGAAAGGCTTTAAATACAGGATAATTAGATAATTGAAAAACTTTACCTCATCCGTAAAGCCCTTTAAGAGTTCCTCGAGGCGTTTATGCTGAATTCGTCGCATGAAGCCTTGACTCCCTCTCTTCTACTCCCCCTCCCTAGTGAATCGAGGCCTGTGAAGAGTCGGGCACGTCTGACCGGTGATGTGGGTCTTGAGTGCTGAGGCCCTTATTTAGCCTCCCCTAAATTCCGAGAGGGCAACGAAATGAAGGCGATAGATGTTCTCTACAGGCTGGTAAAGGTCTACTCTCCTAGCGGAGACGAGGATGAGGTAGCGAACGCCCTAATGGAGTTGATAGAGGAGCTTACCGGAGGAACCGTTCAAGTTTGGAGGGACGAGGCCGGAAACGTGCTAGCGGCGCCTTCGAAGAAGGGAGAGTACAAGGTAGGCCTAATTTCCCACATGGACACCGTGCCGGGATACTGGGAGCCTAGGGTCGAGGGAAACGAGATCAGCGGAAGGGGGGCGGTAGACGCCAAGGGTCCCCTAACCTCAATGACCTTAGCCTTCTCTGAATTAGCGAAAGAGGAGGTCCCGGTCCTACTAGGCGCCATGGTAAGGGAGGAGACTGACAGCTTTGGAGCGAAGTACTTGAAGGAAAACGGACCTAAAATTAAATTCATAATAATTGGAGAGCCTTCCAATAACAATAACGTAATCATAGCTTACAGAGGATATGCTTGGCTAAGGGTGAAGTGTAAGGCAAAGGGAGGCCACGCCTCCTCCCCGGAGGTGGGAGAAAGTGCTGTGGAGAAGCTCTGGGAGATATATCAAAGGGCGAAGGAGAAGCTGTCCCCTGCCACGGTCTCCTTGACTTCCATAGTTAGTCAGAACGCCTTCAACGTCCTCCCCACTGAGGTAGAAGCTAAGTTCGATATTAGGTATCCTGCCAAGGTAAGCTTGGATGACATCCTTAAAGCCTTTGAGCCCTGTGAGGTGGAGCTGGTAGATGGATTGCCTCCGGCCGAGGTAAAGCCCTCCTCCCCCGTCCCCGAGGTCCTTAGCTAGGTCCCTCATCAAGTTGGGTCACAAGCCGAGATACGCCAAGAAGAGGGGGAGCAGCGACATGAACGTTTTGGCCTCGATGAGCGAGAGCATTGCTGCCTATGGTCCCGGCAAGAGCGAGTTGAGTCATACTGAGATGGAGAGAATAAGCGAGGAGGAGCTTCAGCTGGCGAAGGAGGTTTACAAGGGAGCGGTGAGGGAGCTCCTTGAGAGGTACTAAGGGATTCCTCTTCTCGATACTTTCCACGTTCACCGCCTCCTTAACCGCGGTAATAGCTAAAGCCTTGGTTTCCGACCTAAATCCGCTCCTCTTGAACGCTGTAATATACACGAGCGCCTTCCTCCTATCCTTCCCTTACCTGTTCTTGAAGAATTCCAAACCTCGCTTTACTTCCAGAACCCTTCTCTCCGGAATATCTCTTTCACTTTATGGAGCATTACTCTACTACTCCTTCCTCACGATAAAGGCCAGCGTCGGAGGATTGGCGATATCCATCTTTCCCGTAATTACCTCAATTTTAGCTTCCTTGCTTTACAAGGAAAGGCTCGGGAGAAGGGAGATCATCGCCTTAGCTCTTTCCGCTAGCGCTATTGCCCTAGTCAGTTCCGTTAGTAATCCAGCCGGCGTTCTCCTAGCGCTTCTATCCTCCCTCTTCCTCTCGATCTACACTCTCCTTTTGAAAGATAGTTCCGTCGAGACGGTGTCTTCAGTTCTCTTAGGCTCATCTTTGGCTTCATGGATATTTGTAGTAATGTCCGGTGCTCCTCTCAACGCTTCCTCGTTGCTTGCCGTCCCCCTAGGAGCGCTCTCAATACTAGGAACCGCTTTGTGGATAGAAGCTGTAGAGGCCATAGGGCCATCGAGGGCCTCCTTGGGAGCTTTGAGCTATCCCTTCTTCGTTCTATCCCTAAGCATCCTGTTACTGAAGGAGAGCGTAGTGCTAAGCGAGATAATTGCCTATTCCTTGGCATTCCTCTCTCTGTTCTTGGTTTTACTGAGGTAGTTTATGTCGCAAAGTTCACTTCCTTCTTTTTATACAAAACTTCGAGTTGATTAGTGGGCTACCCTTTGAACCGCTACCGTTTTTACGTAATGGAGTGGGCCAATTCGATTTATTATAAGTTCAGAGGGGTGGCCATGAGTATAGTTATTGACAACACCAACCTAACTCCCGATCATCCGGACTTCGTTCCCTTCTTCGTTCACGTCCTCCTCGAGCTGGCGAGGGACGGCTTCCTAGAGCTGAACAGAGAGGGAAGCGAGTCCGATGCCCCAGGTTACGTATCCTCCTACGCCTTCGTAGCGGATCTTTACTATGAAGAGCTTAAGGACAAGCTAACCAAGATAGTTTCATTGATGGTAAGGAACGGAAGTCTGTGGAGGCTCTACGAGCAAGTGAAGAGTATAGGATACTCCCACGACAGCATCGTCCCCCTTCAAGTTATCAACGTACTGAAGAACACCAACTGAGGTCATCTTCTTCTCTTTACGAACCTAAGTAGGTCCTTCTCAAGCCACTTGGGATCGACCATGCTGCACTTCCCATCGAGCACTCCTCTTATGATCCTTTCCTCGGCACTCTTCAAGTCCCCACTTAGTAGTTCCTCCAAGTTCATTTCTATACAGTAAGGTAGGAAGTCTTTGCAGTCGCTTCTTCCGACTTCCACGCACTTCAAGTAAGCCCTAAGTTGCCTCATAACGAGGCTTTCCCCATTGTATTCCCTTCTTAATATGTTCTCAAGATAATCCTTTCTCCTTTTTCTAAGCATCTCTTCTAAGATCTTATACATAGCGAGCAAGAATTTCCTCGTAAACCAAGGTCCCTCTTTTTCGATTGTATTCCTCACGCATATTAATAGCGGCCTCATGCAAAGGAATGAGTAGACGATGTAGCCTCCGAACATATCGTAGATGTAGTCGAAATCGATAAAGCCACGGTAGGTTAGGTAGCCTACTCTGTTCATCTCAGCGCTTGCCCCTCTTATGAAGGATGTGACGTCCAAATTGCCCTTTAGACAGTCAACTAGAAGTTCATGAGAATAATATTTACAAGCTCTATCTACGTTCTTCTTATGCTCTTGAAAATTAAATATGTCGTACACCTTTATCAATGCCTCAAATTTCATCTGCTTTAATGATATATCCAGCTCTTTCACCATTATTGCCATTGCCACGGTAGCCGCTGCAGTAATGGTCCCCATTACTACGTCAGCTAAGCTAGGAGAAGATCTCCAAAGAGCGATCCCCAACGATATAATTATGATCGAAAGGGTTAGAGCCAATAACTCCGCTCTCAAGGAGGACTCCTAATCTTTTTCATTTCCCTATCCTTAACAAGAGCTCCCCCAATCTGCTCAGCTTGTAGTACTTGTGTAAGCACCTCGTCTCCCTCTTCGCCTTCGCCTTTCTATGCTTAGCCTTGAGTACCTTCGGCTTCGTCTCGACGATTAGGCCCAGTTCAACGCACCTATCCAATAGCTCTTGAGCCTCATCCTTAGTAATTGATAACCTCTTTGCTATCATTATTAGATGTTCGTGCTCGGCTCTCTTCAAGAACTCCAACAGCTCATAAGCCTTATCCGATCCGACGCTTTCGTTCAAGGCTTTCCTTAGGTCATCCCTCGTCCTCTTCCATGCCTCCTTCCCCTTTGAAGTCAATGTATAGTATGTGTGATGCTTCCTCACCTCGTGGCTCAGCTTGAGCTTGGCGTCGGTGTTCTTTATGGCAGATCCGCTTACCCTTTCCACATAACCTTTCCTCTCCATGTCCTCTAGGGCATCAACCACGACGGCTATGGGCACCTCCGTTACCTTTGTTATTGACTTTGCGTAGTCACATTTAGCCTTCCTTAAGTGGTAAAGTAAGTAGAGCTGAAGGGGAGTGAGGTCCACCAAATATCCCTTCCTAACCCTCTAGATCCCCTCTATTAGCGTCGGAGCGAGGGGAGGATGAGGAAGGGAGCGCTCTACGTTTACTCCGCCGCAGCCCTCTGGTCGACCATAGGTCCCGCCTCCCTCGGAGACCCTTGGTCGGTCTCCTTCTTCCGACTGATATTCGCTGGAATTGCTTCGGCTAGGTTCTTCAAGCCCTCGAAGGACTTGACGCTCTTAGGCTTAATAATATTTCCTTTCTACGTAAGCTACGTGCTAAGCGTAAACACGGTCGGAGTAACCTTAGCAGTAGCGATGCTCTACACAGCCCCAGCTTGGGTGTCCCTCGTGGAAAAGCTCGAGGGAAGGGGATCCATCCTTCCCGCCCTCTTAGCCTCCCTCGGAGTCTACTTGCTCACGGGAGCTCCTAAGCTCAAGGAGAACTTCCTGATAGCTCTCCTTCCCGGCTTGCTCTACGCCTCACTCATACTTTATAGCAAGAAGCTTTTGAACGAGTGGAACGAGGAGGACTTGCTTTCCGGGAACGTCTACGCTTCCGTCTTATCGCTATCATTGATTCCACTGGTCAAGCTTAACTTGAGACCTCTGCTTTCAGGGCTCTACTTGGGAGTGATCTGCTCCACCTTGGCTTACTTGCTTTTCTACAGAGGACTGAAGGAGGTGGAGGCTTGGTACGCGAGCGTGGCGGCGACGTTGGAGCCCTTGTTGGCCTCCCTCTGGGGATTCCTTTTAGGAGAAAGGATTTCCTTGATCTCTTGGGGAGGGTTTGGTCTAATCTTGCTCTCACAAGGAATAGCTTACAAGGAGGAGCTCAGTCGTACATGAGTCTTGGATCGTCCCAGTACTCGCTCACGTCGCAAGCGTCCTCCCCGAGGAAACTCTTAACCTTCAGCGTGCCGTCATTATCTATTATTATCAAGTTTGAGTCGTACCTTCCCCTTTCGCAGAGTTTCTGGAAGCTCATCTTGATTACCTCCAGCGATTGGGTTGTCATAGTTACCTTCTTCCTCGACTCTACCATCCACTCTAACGCCTTATCCAACAGCTCAGGGTGCATGGCCGTCTCTAACTCGTCTATGAACAAGTGGTTTATCTCTGGGGAACTCAAGTATATCTTCAAGGCAAAGGCCCTCTGAAGCCCTCTTCCGGCGGAGTAGAAGCAGTACTCCTTCTCCCTATCCTTTCTAACCTCCTTGACGAATATCGCGTCCTCTCCCCAAGGGTTCTTCCTTAAAACAAGCTCGTAGGTTACGTCACTCAAGCTTATCTTGAGATCCTTCACCTTACCTATCTCCGGTAAGGTATACTTCGCTACCCCCTCTATGGTCTCGAGGGGAATTATGCAAGGAGTTAAGACAGCCAAGCCCTTCTTATTATTATCATCGCATCCCTCGAACTCATGCTTTATTCCCTCCTTGGTAACGTCTATTCTTAAGGCACATCCGTTTGAAGCCTTGAAGGTCAGAAGCGCCCCCTTCTCGTTTATTTCCTTTTTCAAATCGACCCACTTCCCTCCTAACTCTATCCTGGCCCTATCGTTGGGAAGGGAGGAGATCAAGGATCTCCTTAGATCTCCCCTAGCTGCAAAGAGAACCAAGTAGATGGGGAAGGAGCCCGGCGCCTCGTGGAGGAGGGTTAGGGTGGCGTAAGCTTCCAGTATGGTACTCTTCCCGCTACCGTTCGGGCCCACGAGAACGTTGAAGTCGCTGATCGGAAGTTCTCCCTTAATCCCCCTGAAGCCTTCTATTTTCAGGCTGTCCATAGTTTCCTTTTCACCGATTGCACTGAGGAACCGAGGTAGAATACGGAAGGCGTTGAGATGGGTTGCATTACTTCTATAAAAATTGGCGCTCTGTTTTGTGCTACAGAATAATTAACGGCGTACAAGCCTTCGCTAGGAGCCCTTTCGTGCCTTATATCCTCTCCTCTGGATCCTTTGAGTTGGCACCTAACCGTTTTGACGATGAACCTTACCTACCCACCTAAATTCCTCGTACCTTCAACTCTTACAAGGGGACGGAATTGGCTTACAGAGCGATAATAGACGGCTTTGAATTCATCCTGGACGAGGGTATAGCGATCACTCCCAAGGGAGTGATCGAAGGGACTCCGAGGACCTTTGGAGAGCTCGGGGACGTCATGGTCAAGAAGGGGGAGGAGGGGAAGGTAGCTTACTGGATGTTTAGAGACGTGCTACCGGTTCCCGTGGGAGGGCTTAGAGGAGACGTGACCTTGGTCCTTCCCGGAAGACTTCCTTCTGGAGAGTTCATCAAGACCCACGGTCACTACCACCCGGAAGGCCCTTGGGGGAGGTGGCCGGAGCTCTACGGAGTGGTCAAGGGAGAGGTCCTCTTCATACTCCAAGACCTCAAGGGAAGGAGGGTCATGCTGGTTCCAGTTAGAGAAGGAGAGCTGATTATGGTTCCTCCCGGTTACGGACACGTAATGGTAAACCATAAGGATGAAGCGGCCATAACCTTCAACTACGTGAGCAGACTCTTCAGCTCCGTTTACGGCCCCTACAAGGAGAAGAAGGGGGCTTCCGTTTACGTCTATCCTTCCGAGGAGGGCTTTAGGGTAGTTAGAAACCCGAACTACGAGGTCGAGGAGGTGCTCTGGTGCAAGCCCCTTCCATTATACATAAAGGAGCCGATCCTCCACTTGGCCTTCAAGCCCCATGAAGAGGAGTGGTTTAAGTGCGAGGAGCGCTTAAGGGTTGAAGACTTTCCTCGCTAATATTACCCTCTCCTCCCCTTCCTCCCGGGGATCTTTCCTTTGGAAGACCTCGATAAGTACGTTGAGATGTTGGAGAAGGGCGAGATAAGCCTTAGCCAGCTCGATAAGCTCTTGGGCAATGCAAATCTAGCCGCATTGGTCAGGAGGAGGTTCTTGGAGAAGAGGACCGGGAAGGTGTTCTCCGCAATTGCCTCTACCTTGTTAGACTTCGAGGAGCTCGTGGGAAGGAATATAGAGAATCCCATAGGAGCCGTTCAAATTCCCTTGGGAGTAGCTGGCCCCCTTAAGGTCGAGGGAGACTACGCTAAGGGGGAGTACTTCGTTCCTCTGGCAACCCATGAAGGAGCTTTGGTTGCCTCTATTAATAGAGGATGCAAGGGGATAACCCTCTCGGGAGGCGCCAAGGCGAAGGTAATCAAGGACGGAATGGCTAGGGCCCCAGTCTTCGAGGTTCCCGATATTAAGACCGCCTACGAGCTGGTGGAGTGGGTCAAGGAGCACTTCGATGAGATAAAGAGAGAAGCCGAGAGCACTACCAGGCACGGAAAGCTCAAGGAGATACAGCCGTTCATACTTGGCAACAACGTGTGGCTAAGGTTCGTCTACTTCACCGGAGATGCTATGGGAATGAACATGGCTACTATTGCAACAGATAAAGCTTGTGAATACATAGAGAAGGAGTTCGGAAAGGCAAAGTGCTTGGCGTTATCCGGGAACATGTGCGTCGACAAGAAGCCTGCTCACTTGAACGTGCTCTTGGGAAGGGGAAAGACCGTGGTGGCTGAAGCGGTAATCAAGAAGGAAGTGCTGGAGAAGGTGTTCAAGACTGATGCGAAGACTGTTCATGAGGTCAACTTGAAGAAGAACTTGCTCGGGAGCGCCTACGCCGGCTCCTACTCCTTCAACGCGCACTTCGCTAACATAATTGCCGCTATCTTCTTGGCAACCGGTCAAGACGCGGCTCAAGTGGTCGAGAGCTCGATGGGCTTCACCCATACCGAGGTCAGAGGAGAGGACCTCTACATCTCGGTGACCCTTCCAAGTCTAGAGATAGGAACCGTGGGAGGGGGCACAAGGCTACCCACCCAGAGGGAGGCCTTGGAGATCTTGGGAGTGGCAGGAGGAGGCGATCCTCCCGGAACTAACGCCTTGAAGTTCGCCGAGATAGTGGCCTCAGCCGTCTTGGCAGGGGAGCTGAACTTGCTAGCTGCTCTAGCAGCTAGGCAGTTAGCGAAGGCCCACGAGAGGCTCGGAAGGGGAAAGAAGTAGTTTTAGACACTCCTAAAGTTCGTGAAGCGGTACAGCGAAGTGCTATGGATCGAAGGAGCTCTAGCGGGACTGCTGAGCGGTCTGGTGGCGGCCCTTTTCGGCATTGGAGGAGGAGCTGTAGCAATACCAATAATGATATTCCTCCTGGGAATACCTCCCTCCTACGCCGTAGGCACGAACTCGGTAATAATAATAGCAAGCACTTCCCTCTCGGCCTTATTTCACATGAGACAAGGAACGCTTAGGAAAGAGGGTATCTACTTGGGAATAGGGGGAGCTATAGGGTCCCTCATAGGCAACTGGCTCTTCTTCTTAGCAGCCAAAAGTGGTTTAATGGAAAAGGTATTAGCAATATTATTCATATTAGTTGCTATAATGATGCTCTTGAGTCCTAGGGGAAGGAAGAAGGAAGTGCCCCCGAAGGACAAGCTCTTCCTCTCCGGCCTGGCCCTTGGAGTGTTCGCCGGTCTGGCTGGAATGAGCGGGGGAATATTCATCAATCCTCTCTTGGTCTTACTCTTCGACTTGGACATAAAGCTTGCTATAGGATTAAGCGTCGCAGCAATACCAATAACGTCCCTAGTCTCAGCCATCCCCAAGGTCATGTGGGGATACGTTCTCTGGCCTGTAGCGATAAGCTTCATTCCGGGAATAATAATCGGGAGCAGGATAGGGGCTAAGCTCATGAAGAGGTGGAGCTCGAAGGTGTTGAGGAAGCTGTTCTCCATATTGATGATATTACTGGGTCTGAAACTCTGGTTTAAGTGATCGAACCGGAATGAATAACGGTATTACTATTTCGTATCCTGAGAAGGTCGTCTTCTATGGATCTTTTTAAGTCAACTGCTTTCAAAGATCACCATCACTACTTTCATTCCTTATTATTTACACTTCTCAATGATCACACATTAGGACATTTATGGTCTCCTTTCTTCCCTTCACCTTGAGCTCTACTCGTCTTTGAATATGAATTCTTCAATTCATTTGAAGACCAAGCAATTCTTTCCATTATCACATACATGGGAACGCCGATGATAATAAACTCATTCGTTTGACTATTAGTTCCAATTAGGTAATTCTAATTGATTAAAGTAAAGCAAAACTGTTCTCATGAAAGCTTAAGTATTCAGGGTTATTAAGGCAGACAAATCAAGGCAATGGGAAAGGAATGGCTTATTAGCTAATGGAAGAGCTAGTTAAATAGGAGAGTCACGGAAGAGTCACAATAGTGAATGGAAAGAGTTTGCCCAGGCCCAGCCCGAAATTGATGTGGATGCCGCCTTGAAGAGTCACAATAGTGAATGGAAAGACTCTATCACGGCTTCGATTAGCTTCTCGCTAGTCATTTCAGAAGAGTCACAATAGTGAATGGAAAGTTGGAGGAGAAAAATAGGTGCTTCGAAGATACAGACGAACCCGGGAAGAGTCACAATAGTGAATGGAAAGTATTGGCATAATTCCCTTCCAAATGCATTCATCTTGGTAGTCAGAAGAGTCACAATAGTGAATGGAAAGCGAACTTGAAGTGGCCGAGCGAGTCCTTGTAGGCCACGAGGAAGCGCTGAAGAGTCACAATAGTGAATGGAAAGTACGGATGATACGGAGACGGACGGCTTGTCCTCGCCTTCGACGTACGAAGAGTCACAATAGTGAATGGAAAGCCTGAAGAAGTAGGCATCGGTCTTGTTTTCCTTGTATTCGACCTGAAGAGTCACAATAGTGAATGGAAAGTAGCTCGCTAGCGTAAGGAACGTCTTCGGGAAGCTCAGAAGAGTCACAATAGTGAATGGAAAGCACATTTTTGCCGTTTCGAACTGCCTAATGCAGAAGCCCAAGTTTGGAAGAGTCACAATAGTGAATGGAAAGACTCGTCCCTCTCAATTAGGCGTTCGTAAATGATTTTGGCCAGAAGAGTTACAAGAGTGAATAGAAAGGATAATAAAGTTCCTGGAGGGGATAGGGGCGAGCCTAGCCAACTTGGGAGAGTTACAATAGTGAATGGAAAAGAACTCTCGGCTCCTATGAGAACTCACAAAAAGTGAATAGAAAGATCTAAAATATCGTCTCTGATACTGTCGAGTAGGGACATCTAAGAAGAAGTTATGATAATAAATAGAAATTAGCTATGGATCACGAAGTCTCTTGCCAGTACCCTTATCAATATCCTCTATGGTACAGAATCGCAAGATTCTCCCCTTTCTTGGATAAGGAGAGTTAAGCTGATACAAGAAGGGTTTCGTGTTATTACGTGGAAATATATCCACCTAAAATTGAAGATATTTCAGTGCTCAAGGTCTTGGAGACTTCACATAGACTCCCTTCTTTCCCTCCCTCTCGATCTCCTCCTTTCTAGGAACCAAGTAAAGCCAGCTCTCCCCTAAGGTCTCTCCCGGTTTGTCGGGCCTTGAGGGGTTGAGGGCCTCTGAGGGGGTGTACATAGGTTCAAAACCCTCTATCTCTTCATCCTCGAGGAGTTTTTGGAATAGTTCAACCATCTCGTCCAAGTCCTTCTGAAGCCTCTCGATTTCCCCCTCACTCATCTTTATCTTTGCTAAAGCTATAGCCTTCCTCGCGTCAACCTTCACCTTGGCACACCTCCTTCGCCCACTTCAAGTACTCCGGGAGGACCCTATCCGCCTTCACTCCTATGATCTCTGGAACCTCGTAGGGATGGTTCTTCCTTACGAACTCCGTGAGCTCGTCGACCTTTTCCTCTGGGACCTTAGCTACTAACAGTACTTCCTTGTCTTCCTGCATCTCATTTTTCCAAATGTAGTAGCTCTTAATGCCCGGAACTATCCAGATGCAAGCCGCCAGCCTCTTGGCTATGGCCTCCTTCGCCACCTTCTCCGCGCTCTCCTCGTCGGGGAAGGTGCTAAAGATGACGTACAGCAAACGCCCACCGATAGGAGGAGGGAGGGACTAGTAATAGGAGTTTTGAAGGTCTGCTCCCTAACCGAGTGGGGAGAGCTTGTTCAGATTAGAGGCTCCTAAAGAGCAGTTCGAGAGGCTGAAGGAGGAGTTCAAGGATTTGTACAAGAGGACCTACGGGAGGGAGATAAGTGACGAGGAGCTGCTGGAAGTATTAGATGGGAAGAAGGAGATAATTCCGATGACCTACAACATAGCCAAGGCGCTGGAGGAGCTGGCAGATGTATACTGGAGGCTCAGGGCCATGGGAATAAAGCTCTGAGCACCTCTTTAAAGTCCCCTTACCTTCTCACTTCAGCTCCTTCTTCATTAGATAAGCGTCTTCTCCCCATGGATAGTAATTCTTCAAGACCTTGATTTTCTCAAAGCCCTCGCTCTCGTAGAGCCTTATCGCTGGATAGTTTATCGTCGATACTTCTAGCACTATCGCCTTTAGACCTTTCTTCCTTGCCAGCTTTTCGAGAACCCTAAGCATCAGCCTCCCTATTCCCTGACCCCTGTAGCTAGGGTCTACAGCGAAGTTGAGGAGGTGCAAAGCCCTTCCCTCCGGAAGGACCTTTATCGCCGCTATAGCGTATCCGACCACCTTGTTTCCGACAACTGCAACCAAGCTGGTGTCTGAGTGCAATATCACTTGAGAGAGTATCACCGACTGCGGGAAGGGGTGCTCAAAGGAAAGCCTTTCTATTTCGTAGAGCCTTCCGACGTCGAATATCGAAGGGTGCCTAAAGCGCACCTTCAACTCTCTACCCGATCTAGCGGGTCGAGGGGGCGTTTGAGCTGAGCGTTTCTTCTATGCACATTCCCTTAATTGTTTTATTCCTAACTCTTCTTTGAATCATAGAGAGATCGGCTCGAAGATAAAGCATTAAGACTGACTTAACGGAAGAAGAAGTAGGGCCCCATGTTGTTGGATAAAGAGATGAAGAGAGAGGTAATTGAAGAGATTAGAAGGCTTGTGACGCCGATACCAGAGAGGAGGTCCCTAGAGCTTCTGTCTACCTTCATCGCCAGCACCATCCACACCTTCGAGGACATAGTGAGCGAGGACGTGATGCCCGGAGTGGTCAACTCCGTGGCGAGACTGATGGCAAGAGAGTACTGGCAGATGCTCGGGGAGCCGAAGACTGTGGAAGAGCTCCTCGAGAGGGTAGCTCAAGGCTTTCCGGCATATTTCGAGAGGTACGACGACACTCATTTCATAGTTAGGGAATGTCCTATAAGGGATATAGCGGAGAGGGAGAACATAAGGTACGGAGGCCCCCTTTGCCTCTTCGCGAGGGGATTCCTCTGGTACTTCGTGAACAAGGTTGCGGGATTCAGGGCAAGGGTGGACATAGTTAAGCCCGGTTACTACGCTTGCCTCTGCTCCCTCAAGAACGCCAAGCTGGAGAGGGAGCTCAACCTCGAAGAGCCCACCGAGGAGGAGTTCATAGAAAAGTCTTACAACTTCCTAAAGCTCACCTTAAATGGTATGATAAGGTCTCTAGTAAACGTCATAGGAGATATCACCAAGAGCTACTTGTACTACGCTGGGAGCAGCGTAGGGGCCGCCCACAGCTCCGTCCTCCCCAACTTCGACAAGGTGGAAGACGCTATAGAGGCGGTAAACGCCTTCATGGTAGTTTGGGAGGGGAAGGTGAAAGAGGAAGACGGGAAGTACGTTCTCGAGGAGACCAAGTACGAGTTCGGCTACCCCAAGGATCCCTACTTCTGTACCTTGTTCTACTCTTACATATCGGGTCTCTTATCAGGTATTTTGAATAGGCACGTGAGGCTCCAGCCTTTAGACTGTAGCGAGAGGAAGGTGATAGAAATTGAGTGAGAAGAAGACCTTGGCGGTCCTTCCCCTAGGAGGATGCGGCGGATGTGAGTACGTGATCTACCAAGCCATAGCAGAAAGGCCAGAGATATTGGACATGTACGAAATAGTGTACTGGCCCATGGTGGTGGAGAACACAGAGCTTCCTGAGAAGGTAGACGTAGCCATATACGAGGGAGTGGTGAACAATTATGGTCACTTGAAGAAGGCTTTGGAAATGAGGAAGAGAGCTAAGATAGTGATTTCTCTAGGAATGTGCGCCAGCTTCTCCGGGGTTCCGGGACTCTCCGCCTACTTTAACATAAGGGAAATATTGAAGGATCTGTACAACATGAGCGAGAAGGAGATGGGTAAGGACTACGACTTCCTAAAGCCCTTGCCAGCTCCTAGGAGCGTTCCGGAGGTGGTCCCGGTCGACTACATCATAAGCCATTGTCCCCCCATTCCCGAACACGTCTACGTTACCCTAAAGGACATCTATGAGGGAAGGGAGCCTAAGATAGCTACTAAGACGGTGTGCGCCGAGTGCCCGCTCAAGATGAAGCCTATGGACGTGAAGAAGTGGAGTACCAAGACTACCAAGGAAATAGATCACGAAACTTGTTACCTAAGCCAAGGCCTGTTGTGCCTAGGCCCGGTTACAGCTTCCGGCTGCGGAGCCAGGTGTCCTAGGGCCGGAATACCTTGCTACGGCTGCGCCGGACCTACCAGAGACATCCTCATGTACGACAGAGAGGACATACCCACCAAGTTAGCGAAGGAGATCGCAGCCATGAAAGGCATGGACCCGGAGAGGGACTACAAGAAAGTGCTGAACGAACTCCTAAAGGTATACGAACCGAGGAGGTTCTACATGTTCACGCTTCAGAGCATATTCATGAAGAGCAAGCCGTTCAGCCTAGCGATGCAGACGGTGCTCAAGGGAAGAGGGTTCAGGATGGAGATGAAGAAGCGCGCTCACCACTAAAAACTCCTTTTTATTTAAGGAGAAAGCGGAGGTCCCTCATCCTACTATCACTATGTTTTCAGGAGGATAGCCCATCTCCTCGAGGATCTCCTTCACTCTATCTCTATGATCCCCTTGGAGCTCTATCCTCCCGTTCTTCACCGTTCCTCCAGTCGCCAGCTTGCTCTTGAGCTGCTTGGCCAGCTTCTTCAAGTGCTGGTCATCCATTCTCAGCCCTTCTATTATCGTTACTTCTCTTCCCCACTTCCTTTTCTCTAACTTGATCTTTATCAGCTCCTCTTGCTCCATCATGAGCTGTTCGCATATCTCCGGGGGCAAACCTCCGCAGACGGATGGGTCTAGCATAGTCATCTTCAGCCCTTCGTGTTCTAGCCCTCTACTTTGCTTTATAAACGCTACTTCCCGTGCGATACGGGAGAGCCTTGAGCGCGGTCTACAAGTGTGCCAGGTGTGGGAGAACGGTAACCCCAGAGGAGCTGGAGAAGATGAGGATAGGGATAAAGTGCCCCTACTGCTACTATAAGATACTCTACAAGGTAAGGACTAAGGGAACCGTTTACGTGAAGGCGATATGAGGGGATGAGAAAGCCTTCGAACTCTGAGAGATGATGACTGTAGCCCGCACGACCCGAGGTGCTATCATGAAGGTCCTCTTTCTTGGAACCGGTCCCGCCTCTGGCTGGCCCTCCTACGGCTATCCTAAGGAGAAGAGGAGGAGGCCCAGCACCTATGCGATTCAATGCGGGGAGACCTTCCTGTTCCTCGACACGGGCTCGGTAGAGGCGGTGATGGATGGAATAAAGATGATGGCGGAAAGTGGAATAGAGAGGGTCTCGGGAGTGCTCCTCTCCCACGCTCACAACGACCACTGGGCGGGTCTCAACAACTTGAGGTGGGGTCCTCGGACCAAGGTGTTCTTGACGGAGGATACCCTCTACCATCCCTACTTCAAGGAGATAGCGGATAAGCCCTTCTCCCTTGACCTAACTCCCATCGAGTTCTTCGAGGAGTTCGAGGTGGGAAAGGTAAAAGTCACTCCTTTCCCCTTGAACCACATTCCCGGGACCTCCGGATTTCTAGTAGAGTGTAATGGAAGGAGAATAGCGTATGCGCTAGACACCAAGGGGCTTCCAAAGGAGAGCATGGAGTTCTTGAAGGGAAAGGTCGACTTGCTGATAATAGATTCCGCCTTACCGATAGGGGAGACGGGCCTTCACAACACCTACGAGGAGGCCTTGCTCATAGGGAAGGAGATAGAGGCCAAGGTAGCAGCGGTTCACTTGCTTCCGATGGTGAGGGAGGAGGAGGTGCTGAGGAAGGCTAAGGAGATAGGGGTTGAGGCAGCGGTACCGGACGATCTATCTATCTATGAGATTTAGACAAACAGTTTCGACAAGATCTTCCATTAAGCCTCAATCTTGAATTTGATAATACTTGTGTTCGGAACGTCGAGTCTTATCTGGATTTTTAAAAGATTCGTCGGATTATGTACATTCTCTTGATTAATTAATTCTAGTAGTGAAGCACTCTTAATGGGGTTAACTCTATCATCTGACCTCTCATCTGAGGCTTTTGATGCTGATGTATGCCATGAACGTTGAACCGAGATCGGTGTTGCGTCCCTGATTATACTTTCAAAATCCCTACTTAGGAATTGTAACTACTACCGCCGAGGTCAGAAAGGGCTTCATAATCGTATCTAGGCAACCAATAATAATCCCTCTAAAAGGGGAATCACCGAAATTCCATAGCAAATAAAGCACGTTTGCTAGGGATCCAGTAGCGGTCTTTCTGACATTACTCAGAAAGGTAGAGGAACCAACCAAAATTATCGTTATCGAACCTTCTTAACAACATTTAAGATCGGGAGGATAGACCGGACAGGAGTCATTGCAGGCCTCATTCATTAGGAGAAGGCCGATCCTGAAACTTCTATATGTCTTTTCTGGTAAAAGTATTGTCTATTCTTATTTTATCACACAGTTTACACAGGCTACTTTAGCTCCAAGCAACTCTACTTTAACGTTTGTGTAGATAGTTGGGAGGAATACGTAGATCACATGCCTTCCCTGAGGTAGGTACCTTTCAGCGCTAACGACCCTCACGACCTCATCTCGCTCGATATCTACTATCTTGTACCCCTTTACGTTTCCTGGCGAAAGTACATCAACAACCATTACTATTACATAAGGATCAGTAGTGTTTCCAAATACTATGGCCTTTGGATCGTCTATTATCTTAGCCGCGTACATGTTAGCAGTCATGTTTAGGTAATAACTCCCGGGGTTTACGTCTAGCAAGCGGGCTTCGTAGATCGTTAATATCGGCTCTTGCGTTGTTATTTTCCTCGGTGTTAGCAACGCGCTGCCTAGAATCGCCGCTAGCGTTACAGTTAGCATCAGAAGAACACCTATTTCTATGGTAGTTAGACCCCTACGCATGATACCACCGTCCATTGAGTGGATGTTAAGTTGACGAAACAGAGGGCGAGCTTCTCCAAGCCACTAGGCATTACTATGTGAAGGTATGCATAGGGGTAGAATGTGAACGAAGTGCAAGGAACCTTTGGATCGAGCGAGGAAGATGACAGCGGGTGAAACTGGTATAATGCAATGCCATTTACGATCACCCTAGTAAAGTTGCCGTAGATGAAATATGAAAGAGGTTTACCGTCGCAGCTGAGTTGGACAACTAGATAAGCCCGATAAGAGGGAGCAGTAAGCTCTGCGTCACAGTAGGTCACGTTAGAGTAAGCGGGATCTTTTGATAAGTCAGTTACTGAGGGGACCGTAGGATCTATAGAAACAATATAGTTACCAGTACAATCTATTCTGAGAGTAGAAAGTTCGGCTTGTTGCGTAAGTCCTTTTAGCTGAGCGGTGCTCCTTCCGACGCCTTGTTGCCACTGGGTCAAGAGCCACCCTAACGCTCCTAAGACTATCATGGCAAGCAACAAGCTTCCCAAGATCTCCGAGACGCCACGCTTGATCGTTAACACCCGCTGTTTCTATCACTCTCTGTCAACTCTTTAGAGTTCTGGGTGCCGTTGCCAGCCGGAAATCCAGCCGAGTACTTTAGTCAAACGAGAGCGGCGTACAAAACTAGGAAGGTAATATGAGAGTGATTAGGAAAGGTGGAATAGGAAACATAATAGCGTTGACTGTCATGATAATATTACTCGCCGCCACACTAGTACTCCTACTGAACACCATTTCAAGTACCCTCACGATAACTCAAAGCGGCTCTAAGTCGATCCAAAAAGCCAAGGTGAGCTATGAGATCACAAAGAAACTAAACATGTGTTACTTCACCGGATATCTAGGATCTGTTCCAGTAATAGCAATAAAGACCAACGATCCCGCCACCCTTTGTACGTACCTCCAAGCTCTTCAGCTTGTTGAATATGGAGCCAGTAACTCTACCATGAGCTTCCTAATTCCGGGTAGCGATATAAGGAACGAGTTAAATAAGGTACTCTACAGCGTGTGCAAAGAAGGCCTCACGAACAGCGTTACCGTAGACACGGATACGGGAACTAAGATGGAGGCGCAAGTAGTGCTTACCAGAGATCCGACCACTTTAGGTGTTGAGAAGCTACAAGCTCTGGTCAAGGGAGTGGGTTGGGTGCCGATAGGCAGTTGTAACACCCAAGTGGGCTCAGCGGTGAACATACAGTCGACCACCATACTCTATAGCATAGGACCTGTGACGATCATAGCTGCTCAAGGAACTAATCCCTTGGTCTATATGTGCCCCTCTCCCAGACAGGTCTTCGGGGATAGCAACGCCTACGTGATAGCGATGATGCTTACTCCAAACATGACTACAGCAGTTAACTCCTATAGAAACCACATCCCTACTAGCGTTGTTATCGATTTAAAAGACCTCATCAAGAAGGTGGCAACCTCTGGCTCACCTCTGCTGTTACCTTCTGGAGATGTCAATCCCAATGACTATCTCAGAGGAATCAGAGTGATCCAGATGAGGTACGGCGGAGGTGTGCTTCCCGGAGCCTTCGGAACCGGCAGTAACTTGCCTTGGAGTTACACCTTCCTTAACCTATCCGCTGCTCAACCTCTCTATAAGAGCAGCGGAGTGCTGACGTTCGACTTCTACGTGAACAGCACCCAAGGAATTCTCTCTACTGAGGCAGCAGGCTATGGAGCTCTGGTCTGTCTCTATGTAGGAATTGCCGGTAGCGTTCCAGCCTCATCCACCGGCGAACCCTTTGATGGTAAGCTTATCTCACCTTCTAACGACGTCACGCCTCCCGGAGCCAAATATCCATGTTATAGCTTCTATGGCTACGATGTTTGCTATGAAGCCTTTGCCAATGCTACCTCTGCCTTCGCCACCAACCTCACCAGCGCCGCTGGATTGAAATTCGAGGGACTGCAGGAACCCGTTGACAGCACAGTCAGGGTAAACAGCTTGGTCATAAACAACCCTACCGATCAAGCGATCCTCGGAGGTTGTGGCTACGCTATTAGAATCGACTTAAACAAAACGGCTCCCGACGCTGTGGGGAAGCCCATAACAATCAGAGGACCTCAAGGAGAGAACATTCCATTCTGTTATGAAACCATATATGGAAACTGTACCACTGACCCCACCAAGGGAGATGGGGCGGTATGGATCAAGATTCCTGCTGGAATGATCATTCCACCCAAGGGAAGCGTGAGCTTGACCATAAAGACCGGAAAGAACGGAGCGGTAAACCCGAAGGACGTATTCCCGTCCTACGTAGACTTCAGCTGGTACGACAAGAGTAAGGTAATAGGAGCACATTTCGTGCCGTATTTCCCCAACTCTTGGAGCGTGATAACGAACGGCGGAGCGCAGCTGGGGCAGCTGGTAGCGATACAGTTCAACACTACGAACGATATCCTCTTAGGAAAGAACTTCACCTTAGTTGCAGACGTCAGATGGGACGGAGCACCGAATTACTACTATCCGGACAAGTTACTACCCTTCTTCGATCCACTGAGCTTCAGAGGGTGGGTCGCTGAATACTTGGACACCATATATCCCGGAACAGCGGACGAAGGCGCGGTGGGTTACTGGCTCTATCCCATAATATATGAAATCGATCCAACGGCCACGGGCGACGTAGGTTGGATGCTGGCCATCTACAACGGCTATCCGACAGCTTTCATCATAAAGTATGACCCAACTCTAGGAGTAGAGCTGGTACCGGAGGCAGTCGCCCCCAATCCCATAGCCCCTGGCGTGAGGTACTTCATAGTGCTGAGCAACGATACAAGTGGCATGAACATCAGCGTGATACCGGCCGAGGAGTTCAGCGCCTCAACGGTGAAGCCGCTGGCCGACGTTCCGGCACCGACTAATCAAGACGTGGTGTTGGTAGCTGACACTAACAGCCTACTAAATCTTCTCTACAACCAGAACTCGAACGCCATAGTTCTATCCGATGCTGGTATATACAGAGTGTACAATACAGTCGACGGCGACGTAACTCAGCTAGCTCAGATGGACGTCTATCAGATAGTAGGCGGTAGGAGGAGTCAAGTCGGTACGTTTTACCACTACACAAAGTTATATACAATATCATCGTTCAGTGGAAGGATCTACAATGTAACGGCCTTTAACGTGACGATAACAAATCCCGCGAAAGCGATCAATTGTTACCTCACTCCCAGCACGTGCTCCAACGTCTCAGAGGTGCTTTCTCTAAGACCCTTCGGTTCAAAGGTTATACCAAACATAACTGCTGATAGTAGTAACGGAACCGTCGTCGCCTTGCCTATAAATGTAACCATAATAGGAAGCTATCCCATGACGCCGACCAGTACTACCACACTACCGCTCTACGGCTGGGCAACTGGTCAAGCGTACTACACTTCGTCAGTAGGAGAACTAATAGGTCAAGTCGTAACCATGACGGCAGGAAAGATAAACATCCAAACTCTAACAATAACTTCCTACGTTGGAAACGTACCCGTCACTACCTACACTACACAAGTAACTTCCCTAGAGCCCTACTCCACCACCTCAGCATACGCGTACATCAATAGTGTGAGGTACGCCACATGGGGATTCAGAACAACGTTGCTCGCTCTGGGAATTCATGTCAACGAGTTCGTGCCGGGATCCTTTAGGTACTACGACCCGGCTGAGGGAGTACTGCCTTTGGGCGCCAAGGTCGAGCTAGCCTTCATAAACAGCACCAAGCCTACCGACTACGTCCTAGCTGAGTTAGACGGAGTTCCCACGGGTCAGAGCGCTATCAATCTGACAAGAGTCATACTCTACGCTAATACCAGCATGATCACCAACGGCCACATAGTACTCAACGGCAGCTTAGGAATAGGCTCTTGGAATCTGATGATACTTAAATCCTTCCCAACGATTTCAAGCTGTTCGGGTAACGCCTTCAGTATAGTGACTCTGAGCAACGGAGGCAGCGACGCCTTCTACGATAGCCAGTATGACTATGCCAACGTGTACTATGCCTATGCTCCAGCTCTGATAAGCGACGGCAGGAGCTGGATGAAGTGGATGCTCTATGAGGACAGCGTAGACGGTTATAGAGTAGAGTACGTAAGGAGCGGTATAGGAGTTAACGCTTGGAGACTCTACTACTACCGCTTCAAGGTGGCTCCTACGAGCACCTTCACTAACCCCAACACTTGGTACTATACAAAGGTTTACGTTGACATGAACACATGGCAGACTCTCTTCACGGTGAACATCGGAGGTCCGAGCGGTCCGCAGCTCTTAGCAGACTACGGCGACTTGAGCAGTACCTCGCTGGTAAGCGAGTATCCTCAGCTACTGCCCAGCGACGTCAAGTACATCGGAATAGGCTACACCGCCGTAAGGAGTGGTGAATACGTGAGAAAGCTAGCATATGTGTTCGCCTACAGACAAGCGCCCCCAACCTTGGAGGTACTCTACCATAAGTCTGACATAAACTCACCTCTAATCGATGCTCCTTTGATATACGTAAAGAAGAGCGGAGTAATAGCTAGCAACGTGAGCGGCGTACCCCAGCCCTTCAACGCCACTTACCATCTGTACGGAGCTCAGTTCAACTACCTCTACCCAAGCGACTACCTAGAGTACAACCAGACCGTTAACTACGGCTACTTAACTGATAACGCCGACAACTTGACCGTCCCATTTAGCAACATAAGCTCTGCTCTCAAGGCAGGAAGGATCCAGATCGCTGGGCTGTGGAGCGACAAGCCCTTCAACATGCTTAGGATGGACGAGGTACCACTGAACGTGTCGATAGTTGGCAAGTGGATAGTGTATGCATGGAGTAACGTTACTGAACCTCTGGTGCTAAGCGGTGCCAACAACACTAACGTGACGCTATACATGAACAACGTAACTGTGGCACTGTCGCCCTACACTAGCGACCTTATAATAACATTTAACAACATAACCAAGATGGAGGGACCAGTGGCAATAGGACTGTTCTTCAACAATACGTTCAGTAGAAGCATAGTTATCTTAGCAAACGTGACGGACGGCACCGGAAACTATAAGCTGGTCGATGGCTTGCTGAGCTGGGAAGCCCTCAACAGCGATCTGAGCAAGCTCAACGGAACTAGCATAATAATGATAAATAAGATGGACTATCACATGACGGTAAACGGACCTATGTGCGTGCCAATACCGCCTGAGATGGGCGGTATGGGAACGTGCTGATGAGCTAGAGATCCGATCATCCATCCTTTTGATAAAGAGGATTAATATCTCGGAAAACGATAAAACATTTTAAATATGCATTCCGTTTTCTTGTGTTTTATTTCCTTATCCAACCTAAGGACTTCACAAATTTTTGTTTCTCCAAAGAAGATGAAAGCTTTCTGGGAAGTAGCATTGCTCCCTACATTAGCGTAAACTCTTAGAACCTTCGTAATGGCGGTGCAAGTCTAAATAGATAGAATATCCTTATAAAAGAGGCTATTCAACATGGCTCTACGCTATTTTAGTTAAGTTCTTGTTGATTTGAGGCTACCAAAAGCAGTAGACGTATGAGATCCCAGCAAGTGGAGACGGCTCGAAGCTTTTTGTCCTCCCTCCCACTTCCATTAGGGAATCGATATTGCCGTACACGTGCATCTCCGTGGAGGACAGCTTTCCCGCCGCTCATTACACCAACCCTAGGCTATCTCCAGCCGGGACCCTCCACGGCCACAACTGGAGGGTGAGGGTGACAGTCTGCAAGGAAGGGAGGAGCGGATGGGTGATAGACGCGGTGAAGCTAAAGGAGAAGCTTAAGGAGATAATAGACCCCTTCCGCTTCAGCTTGATAGTTCCGGAAACCGATGCTAAGACTTGGCTCGCTCCTGAGGGCCTTAGGGAGATCATCGAGGAGAACATAGGAGTTAAGGTTAGGATAGCGGTCCTCCCGTATCCCTTGGTCTCAGCTGAGACCTTTGCACACTACGTCCACAGCAGGCTGAGCGAGGAGATCAGCTGCGACTGCTTGAAGGTGGAGGTGGAGGAGTCTCCGGGGGAGATGGCGACCTACGACGAGTGCCTCCAGTAAAGGTGGTCCCTTGAAAGCCCTTTTCTATGTTTTAGGAACTTCGGCCGCTACTCCCAAGCCGAAGAGGGCCTTACCTTCCTACTACTTCGAGCACGAGGGAATAGGAATCTTAATGGACTGCGGAGAGGGGACTCAGTTTCAAGTGATGAAGGCCGGAATAGGCTTTTCCAAGATAAAGGTAATAGCAATCTCTCACAACCATGGAGATCATTTGCTTGGCCTTCCGGGCCTGATAGAGACAATGAGCATGGGGAGCAGGAAGGAGGACTTGTTAATAATAGGTCCTCCCGGAATCAAGGAGTTCCTAGAGGTCAGCTTCAAGGTAACCACCTTTGCTCCCTCATTCAAGGTCTACGTCCTTGAGATAACCGAGGAGGTGGAGGTTCCCCTAAGGGGGATCAAGCTCAAGATGTTCCCTGTAAAGCACCACGGCTATTCCTTTGGGATAAGGGTAGAGACGGTTCCGAAGAGGAAGGTGAACAAGGAGAAGCTGGAGGAGCTGGGAGTTCCCAAGAGGCTCTGGGGAAGGCTTCAGCAAGGGGAGGAGGTGGAGTGGAAGGGAAGGGTCCTCAAGCCGGAGGAGTTCACTTGGCAGCCTCAAGGGATAAAGGTGGTCTACAGCGGGGACACCGCCCCTTGCGAGAGGGTAATAGAAGAGGCTAGGGGAGCGGACCTATTGGTTCACGAAGCCACCTTCTTGAGCGACATGGAGGAGGAAGCTCATGAAAGGGGACATTCCACAGCTAAGGACGCTGGGATTATTGCTTCTGAAGCTAAGGTCAAGATGCTATTGCTGACCCACTACTCCAGCAGGTATGAGGACTTGAGGAGGCACTTAGATGAAGCTAGGAGGTTCTTTGAGTATGCTTATTTAGCTCAAGACTTGATGAAGGTGGTTATCAAAAAGTGATCATGGGAGGAGGTAGAGGTAGAGGAGGGCTATTACATCTCCAGTAGAGGGACAGAAGGGTAGGTAGACGTTGCTGTCCTCATTGTACGCCCTAGCCCTTATTGCAGCTACCAAGGCCTCAGCTACCCTGAAGGCTTTTTCGTCTCCCTTTAGCATGTCAGTGTAGGCAGCTGCTAGGAGGAGGGCTCCGTTCTTGATTTCGTTAGGGTCATTACCGAAAGCATTTTTGAGGGCGTTGTAGAGTTTCTTGGCTTTGGCCTCGTCGTAGCAAGTATCACAAAGGTTCTTCACTTTACTACAAATTTCACCTACCTTAATTTGATGGCCATTGTAAGTTACTTCAACGTCTTCGACGTTGTTCTCTTTTAGTTCTTTGAGGATTTTTGCAAATTTATCCTTGAGACTTAAATCAGTATGGTTAATGTTATTCATTATACTTTCTACCATATTTTCGAACACTTCCCTTAACCCATTTTCATCAAGCGTCACCTCATGTCCATTGATGTCTTTTACCTTTATTATTCCGTTTCTTGGTAAGAGTAACTTTTTGAGAATCTCTTTTATGGTATTAACTTGATTATATTGGCAATTCTCGATAGAGATTATGTCCCTAATCCTAGCATTCGTGTTACCATTGTCAGTATTTGGACATCCAATTTTAATTGAGATTTCATCATCGTTTTTGAAGAGAACTATTGTTACTTCACTATTCTCTATAAGTTCGTGTAAGAAACTCATCTCTTTCTCTCCTCACCCTAGTCCTATCCTCTCAAAGTTATATCCTCTTCGACCCTTATAGTAAATGGGAATATAAGGCGAGAGCGTTCCATACCTTTGGGTAAGCGAACTTGCCTCCAAAAGGGGCTGAAGACTTAGCCTTGAACCTTATGATAGCATTGACGCAGATACACGTAGGCATAGGTCGAGCTCCCGGAGCGGTGGACCTCCCAATAGCTAGAGACGCCTTCGGTTTGCCCTATATCCCCGCGAGCTCTATTAAGGGAACAATAAAGTCGGCTTGTATTAGAACGTTCAATTGTAGTAGGGAAAACGCTAAGGAGTGTCCATGTCTCCAAATATATGGAAGAGATCCAAGGCTTGAGGATGAGGTCAGCAGCGAGAACTCTTATCTGAGCCCGGTGAACTTCACAGATGCGTTCCTCTTGCTATTTCCCGTAAGGGTAGACTCACCTAAGGAGGGTCTTAGGTATGGCTATGTAACCTCCATGTTCAGCTTGAACAAGTTCGCTACACAAATACTCCCATTCTTAAGCAAGGAAGGAAAAGAATGGAATTTGAAGTGCTGGGTCGAGGATTCAGAGTTCAGCGGCTATCTCAACGACGTTTACATAGGCGAGGTTCGGGGCACTCTCCGCCTCTCAGAGGTACCTTATATCAATGCTATCCTTGAACGCCTAGATGTTCCTATTGTCAAGTACTTACTTCAAAGGGGAGACATCTACGTTCTGAAGGATAACGATTTCAAGGAGGTGGTGGAAGCCGGAATCGTTAGACAGACAAGAGTAAGGCTTGACTTCGTTAGGAAGACCGTACAGAGGGGAGCCTTGTGGACCGAGGAGTACCTTCCGGAAGGAGCTGTCTTTAGCTTCCTAACTGTGACAAAGACCGTCCTAGCAAGGAACGTAATCGTTGAAGCATCAAGGGCTATGAACGATCATGAAGAGGTTCTTAGGGAGAACTTATTTACATTCGAGATAGGTGGAAAGGAAACCATAGGTAAGGGGATGGTGAGGGTAGTTGAGGGGCCTAGAGTCTGTTGCCTATGACATGAGCGTTGCAGCTTGCAAGATGTTGGGTGCCCTTGCCAGCTCTTGTGATACCAGAAACGTGAAGGACTATCCAGACAGCTTGTACAGCAGGGCCAGAAGCGCTCCCCAGCTCATGGCCACTTGGGGGCCGGCCCACTTCTTGATCTTCTATGCATCTAAGAGCTTGGATGATATCGACTCGAGAAGGGCAGAATTCCTTTGGAGAGCATGGAAAAGTGTAATGATGGGAAGGGATAGGGAGGAAGTGAAGGGATTTGTAGCGTGTGAGATAGTTAGTAAGATTAGCGACACCTCGATGGGCTACCTCCTCTATACGTTAGCGCTCTCAGAGGCTATAGTTAGGCTGATGGAAAGGGAACAGAACTTCGGAAGACTAGATGAGCTATTCGATTTCGTAATAAGGCTTTACGTTAAGCCGGAGGAAGGGAAGGAGCTGGGAGCTCCCAGCGTCGGAACGCTGAACCTCTTAGTCCAGACGCTCAGCAGACTAATTGAAACTAAGGTCCTACCAATAGTAAATACAAGAGGTACAGATGCCAAGATAGAATACATGATTCAAAACTGCTGGTGAGAACATGCAAGAAATCCTAGCAGATGTTGAGAACCTCTATGAAACTGAAATGAAGAAAGAGGATATAGTAAACGTTGAAATGGAGAACTTAACTCCAGCGTTAGTGGGAGGGTGGACTGGCCATTCCATAATCGATCCAGAAAGGTGCTTAGCGGAGGGAGTCAGGCCTACCGACATAGCTGGTAAGCTGAGGTGGTGGCTGAGGGCTGCTATAGCTGGAGCGATATACGAGAAGATGTTAAGAGAAAAGTGTGGAGACGATCTAGATTGTGTAGGTAGAGAGCTTCCTACTTTGAGGAAGATAAATGAGATAGCTGGAGAGATACTGATGGGATACGTTATAGGAAGCAGAGCCCTCGCATCTAAGATATCGATAATCGTTGAGGGAAATGATGAAAGGCCTAGAGTTGAGTGTAGAAATCCGAAGGTTAGGAGAAAGACAAGGAATTGTGAGAGCTATGATAGGGATTACTACAGAGGCGAGTGTGATGAGTTGGCAAAAGAATCACCACGAGTTGCCTTGAGAATTAGCGGATGTGAAAAGAAAGGTATTGATGAGTGTACTGGAAATGTACCCTATCCTCCTGGTTTCTATAAGTTCAAGCTCAGAATAGTGGAAAGGTCAGGAGCTAAGTTAAGTTTCGAAGAGAAGGAGCTAATCAAGAGGTTGTTGGTACTTGCCTCAAGTACAGGGTTGATTGGAAGTATGGTCACTAGAGGATATGGTATAGCAACGTTCTCTCATGCTATCTTCCCTTTGTTATCCCAATCTTGCTTAGTTGCACTGATAGTTGAGATGAACGATATATTAAAAGGTACTTCATGCTATTATGTTCTCGAGAATGATGAAGACCATTCCAAGGAACTTAAAAAGATCGTATTCATCCTACATCCCAATTTAATCATTTTAGAGAATAAGAGATACATCCTCAAGTATAGCGTCTCAGATATGTATGATCTTGTTAAATGTTTGTCAGTCCTAACTAGACTTCGGAGCAAAGATAGAATATTTAATATTTCAAGGCTTTTTGACTTTATAACTCAAATAAAAAGCGGTCGAGGTAGAAATCTCTTCCCCTTTGACATCTTAGGGGGACCGAGGGTTAAAGGCGGAGACGAACGTATAGTAAGCAGTCTGCGCGTAGTGGTATCCAAAAAAGATAAAGAGGCAATCTTCTACAAAATTGGATTGGTGCCTTCTTCAATAGCTTTAATGGGAGCTGAGAAGGGTGGTATTCTCGAAAGTATAAGTATACAGTTCGGATTTTATTATTGTGCTAAAAGAGATAAAACATGCAATGATTTGCAATGTTGTGATGAAATCTTTGTCAAAGACGTTAGAAATTTTATATTCGATGAAATTGGGCTAACAAAGTTGCTAGAGAAGTTTGTTAATACAAAACTAAACCTTGGTGATAATCATGATCCCTAAAGACCTCCTCTACGATTACTGGAAAAGTATAATGACAAAAGACGGCAGAAAAGATACCATAAAGAGGGAGATAATCCACACCTACCTAGACCTCATCAACTTCAACGCGAGGGAAGTAGCCCCGGTGATCGCCGAACACACGGAAAGGATCGTAGAAACGCTTTCCAACAGGAACTCAATCACCGTCATAGACACCGTAGCCAAGGCGGTCTACAGAGTGAGACACGGCACGAGCAATTACTTGCTCCCCTTGGAGTGGGGCCTCACCTTGCACCCCATCTACAAGGTCCCCTACATCCCCGGCTCCGCGGTGAAGGGAGTCCTCAGAGCCGCCTTCATCTCCTTGCTCTTTGAGAAGTACTTCAACGAGCCTCCAGAGGAAGAGGAGCTTAGGGAGTTCTTGAAGGAAGCCAACAAGGTCGCCTCACACCTCTTCGGGAGCACGAACGACGAACCTCCCTTTACTGGCAAGTCCTTGATCACCGCCTACGACTCCTACCCCATAGAGCCCGGAATAGCCGGCCTCTACGTAATAGGCGACGTGCTAACGCCTCACTACCCTACTACAAGGGAGCTCAAGGACGAGCTAGATGCCGAGCCGAGGCCCATCATAGGGCTAAGCGTAGCGGAGGGAACGAGGTTCCGATTTGTAATTACAATCGATAAGTCGAGGAGAGATGCGATAGAGAATGCGAAGGAAGGGGTCAAGGAGCTGCTACATCTAAACGACAACAGCCCGCTTCTGATAAACCTGAACGTGAATAGGATACACATCTTCGTGGGCGCTCTACTGATGAAGGCATTCAGGGAGGTGGGAGTGGGAGGGAAGACCACGAGGGGCTACGGCTACTTCTCCATAGTCTCGATGAGAGCTAGTGGGTAGCGGAGGCCTTGACCCCTTCTGCTTTAGGAGGGGTCAGCTTCACCACCTCTTCTACCCCAAACACCTCCTTTATCACGTCTTCCATGCCTTCTGGAAACACAACGTATGCCTTGTTCCCCTTCAATCCTATTCCGTATACCTTCTTCCCTTCAATTTCCATTTCCGGTATCAGTACGTCGGGATCTATCTTCTTGATAATCCAAAGGGCTAACGCGGCCTTCCCTATCTCCTCGTTAATTTTCTCTAAAAGCTCCACAGTACGTACCCAAGAATTCCCCTACTTTCAGCACTTTTACGTTGCAAGTCTCCAGCTCTTGCTTCACCTCTTCGAAATCCTTATCGTTGCTCAAGATTATCGAGGGTGTGGAGTATAGTGCTAACATCAACACGTGTAAATCCTTGGGATCTCTTGAGGCCATACGTTCCAAAGCACCTTCACAAAGGTGATCCACGCTTACGTCGCTCAAGTCAACGATTTCCATTCTTTTTAAGCTATCTATCCAAAAGGTGAGCAAGTTGTCAAGTACCTCGTCGAGCGATACTTTACCTTTTCTTAATCTCCTTAGCAACAATTTGGCTATGTTCTCTTTATGCTCCTCTATCTCGCTTACTATTTCATAGCTTAACGTTAACGTCCAGGAGCGCGAGGAGATGCATTCCTTCAATTTGTTGTATAACTTCGGATTCGATAGCAACATAAAAATAACGTTTGTATCAAGTATTACTCTCAACAACTACTACCTCCTTTTTGAAGATTTTCTTTATCTCATCTTCCATGCCTTCTGGAAACACCACGTAGACTTTCCCATCCTTTAGGCCCACTCCGTATACCTTCTTCCCTTTAATTATAATTCTAGGAATGACCACATTTGCTCCCAATCTCTTGAGTACGTCTTTAGCGATCAGCGCCTTATCCACTGTCTCCCCAAGGTCCCTTTGCAAAACCTAGATATTTGAAGGACATTCCCGCCGTGAAGTCCTTATTTCCCTTCTTCTTCCCACCTTATTGGGACTCACGCTTTGTTGAAAAAGAGAATAATTCCTTGTCTTGACGTGAAGGACGGAAGGGTGGTAAAGGGGGTTCACTTCGAGAACTTGAGGGACGCCGGAGATCCGGTTGAGCTGGCAGCTAGGTACGAGGAGGAGGGGGCGGACGAGATAGTGTTCCTGGACATCTCCGCGACCCCCGAAGGGAGGGAGACCATGGTAAACGTCGTGAGGGAGACCGCCTCCGTCCTCAGCGTTCCCTTGACCGTCGGAGGAGGAGTTAGGACCTTGGAGCACTTCGCGAAGCTCCTCTCCTCCGGAGCTGATAAAGTCAGTATAAACACGGCAGCTGTCAAGAATCCCAACCTGATAACGGTCGCCGCCTCCGAGTTCGGATCCCAAGCGGTAGTGGTCGCAATAGACGCCAAGAGGGTGAAGGACAAGTGGGAGGTCTACGTGAGCGCCGGAAAGGTTCCCACTGGCCTCGACGCCGTGGAGTGGGCGAAGAAGGTGGAGGAGCTGGGGGCCGGGGAGATCTTGCTTACCTCTATCGACTACGACGGAACTCAAAGGGGATATGATCTGGAGCTTACGAGGGCAATAAGCGAGGCCGTCTCGATCCCCGTCATAGCTTCCGGAGGAGCTGGAAATCCCCAGCACATCTACGAGGCCTTTGCAGTAGGAAAGGCCGACGCCGCCCTAGCAGCCTCCATATTCCATTATAGGAAGTACTCGATAATGGAGGTGAAGAGGTACCTAGCGGAAAGGGGAATTCCGGTTAGGCTTGACGTGTGAGCTCCCTTATCTTCTCCACCAGATCTCTGCATGGAGGCTCGCACTCCACGACGGTTATCTTATCAAAGCCTTCTGGCCAGAACACTTGGAGACCGTCGACGAGGGCTTCAACGTCCAAGTACCCGGTGAGAGTAGCTGTAGCCAGCTTAGCTAACTGATAATTGTCCTTAACCTCCTTCTTCTTAGGCTTGTACACGTAGGTCCCCGGCTTCCTCCCCTCCCTCCTCTTCACGGCCACAATGATGAGCTCCTCCCCTCCTTTCTCTTTAATTAAATCGACGACGGTAGGAGCATCGGCTGTAGCGTCTATCACCTCTATTCCCTGAGCCTTGAGCTCTTCGCCGAAAGGACCCTCGAAGAGATCCAAAAGGGAATAGGATGCCTCGTCCGAGGAGCTTGCAATAAAACCGATTACCTTCTTCATTTCTTGCTCTCCAGGAGCTTCTTCAAGAGGGCGTTCAAATCGCTTGCCTCCTCCTTAGGAACGCCCAGAGCCGAGGCTATGTCTAAAAGCTTGCTTTCGTATTGCTTAGCGTCCTTGAAGGTGTAGAGTTCTAACAAGCTCTCAAAGGGATTTACCAAGTCCTTTATGACGTCCTCAAGCTCCTTGCTTACCAAGGATAGGAGAAACTTCATCCGGAGCCCTCTATTAGCTCCTAACTCCTCTCATAAAAACCTTCTGGACGTTAACCGGTGAAGTAGGGGCTGTACCTTATGAGCTCGCTTACCTTCTGGTTCAGAGCTTGTAGCTGTTGCGCCATCTGGCTCATGTCCTCGGTCAGCTTGCTCACGCTGTGGGTGACGCTCTCCAACCTGGCATTCATGCTAAAGCTAACGACTATTAGTAGCACGAAAGTGACTAGGGCTATTCCGAGGGCTATTAGGCTCACGTCGACCGTACCTAACCTAATCCTTCTCACGCCAATCCCCGTTTCTGGGGATAGTGGCGGGGAAGACTAATAAAGGGGTGAGGGAGGGGAAGCAATTACCTTCCTCGCCTTGACCATCATATCGAAGACTGGGTCGTCCGAGGAGTAAATATCATACTTAACTACGCTTTTACCTAGAATGACCAAGGAAGCACTCGTACTAGGCCATAGGTTCCCTCCTTTACTTTCAGCTTCCAGAGCAGCTAGGAAGACCGCCTTGAGGGGATCCTCCTCTTGGACCGAGCAGAGGGCCTTGAGCGTTCCCCTCTTGAGGCCGTTTCCGGCGCAGAACAAGTTCCCTCTCTTGACATGCCCCTTTTCGGGAGCTGTTCCGAAGCCGGTGAAGGCTCCCCAGTCCCCATCTATCGAAACAGCCAAGGCTTGCCTGTACCCAGCCTTCGGATCGCTCAGCATGACCTCTTGAACGGCCTTCTCGAATCCTAACCTCTTAGCCGTGGATAGAATTTGGAATGCCAGCTTGCGGGAAGATAAAGCTTGCACCACCGCTATGCCATCAGCGGTGAAGGCTACTGCCCTGTTCCCCACCCCAGGTCTGGGAGATACGGTGAGACTCACTAGGTATCCCTTTCCCCTCGCTATTACCGTGTAGGTTATCCTCCCTCACCCCGATAGGTAATAGGATGGAAGGGAATGAGTAGTTAGCATGCCTATTAAGACCGGGGTCACCCGGGGAGATGACCCGGGTATTCTAGAGGTAAGAAAGTTAGTTGGGAGCTTGTGCCTTGAGGGCCTTCTTCCTCTTGATCTGCTCCCTCAGCTTGTTCTCGATCTCTAGAGCGGTCTTCTTGATCAAGTCTTGGTGCTTCACGGCTATGTGGGGCTCCGCGTGGTTGGTGTGGATGGGAGCCTTGCAGATCTTGCAGTAGCCGTCCTCCACTATGGGCTCTATCTCCATGATCAGCGGCCAAGCTAGCTTCATGAGCTTGACCACCAGCGGGGCCCTGGCCTTGCTCACCAGCTGGTAAGCGGCGCTCTTGAGCTGCGCCTTCTGGACCCCGTGCTTGAGGGAGGCCTGGCTGGGGGACTCGTTGTTTACCAAGTAATCATACAGAGCGTTGAGTACGTCCTTGCGCCCAGCCAGGGCCTTAAGGGCCAAGTACTCGAGAACTGCCCGGCGCTCCTCCGCGAGCCTCTTCTTGCGCTCATCTGCGAGTTGCAAGCGATACACCCGTGATTCTACTGTAGTCGTAGCCTTAAAAATTGATATGAAGCGTTTGAAGGCGTGATCATCGAACACAGTTCGCCGAAAGTAAGACTAAAGTCCTTTTCGAGGGGTCAAAGGTGGGCTTCCATGCACATCCGGGCCTTACCCTTCGCATCCCTCGGCAAACCTCACGAATTGTGTTAACTGTGTCAAAGTGCGCCTTCACACCAGGTTCCCAAACCGCAAGTGGAATTATTGCTCTATACTTTCGCTGACCGATTAGTCCGCAAGCCTCCTTGGCGTCCAAATACCACAGTCCTCCCATGGGTATCATTAAGACGTCTCCCTCCGGTAGTTCCGTTCTCTTGCTCAGACCTCCCGTGTGTACCAAGGTCATTCCTCCAACTTCTATTATATGAACCTTTATGGGACCTCTAGGACCCGGCGCCCTAACGCTTTTCCACTTGAAAGGACCGTACTCCCCCTCGTCCTCACTCACACCTCCTATCGGTGGAGAACCGCTGTAGAGGGACCTACCCACCCCGCTGTCAATTGAAAGAGTGAATCCATCGTATTTAAGGATAACTCCGAGTATGCCCTTTCTCTTAATAATCAAAGCCTTGAGAGCACCTCCAGGGCCCCTCTCACCATGTTCCTCTCGGTAACTATTCCGTCGGGAGAGTCCTTGGGGCCCACCAAGACAGCTTCCTTCCCCTTCGCGACCATTAAAGCGGCCACTTGGGATATTGGCGTGGAAGGAGGAACCACCTCGGTAGGCTCCACGACCTCGTCGGCTGGAGCGGAGAGGGACTCCTCTATGCCCTTCCTCACTAGGTCAGTCATGTTTACTATTCCTATCACCTTGCCCTCCTTGGACATAACCAAGTGCCTCGTCCATAGCTCCATCATTAGCTCTAACACTTCCCTAACTGAGGAGCCAGCCAGAACGTAGGTGCTTATGTTGGTAGTTATGTTCTCGACCCTCTCTATCGATGGTACCACAGCTAGGAACTTGACCAGATCCTTCTCGGTAACTATGCCCTGTATCCTGTCCATGTCATCCACTATCACTACCGAGCCCACCCCGGCCTCCAGCATCAGCTCCACAGCCTTGAGGAGGGGGACGTCTGGAGTAACTTTCACAGGCTGAACGTTTATGTGATCGGAGACCTTCTCCTTCTCCAAGGCCTCCCTTCCGCCCTGTAGGAGAACGGAAGCTATCTCCCTCATTCCAATCATTCCTATTAGCCTATTGCTGGAGTCCTTTACCGGCAAGTGCCTTATCCTAAGCTCTATCATTAGGTTAGCGGCGCTCATGAGGTCGTTCTCAGGGGAGATCCCTATCACCCTCTTGGTGGCGTAGTCCATGACGTTGACGTAATGCCTTCTCCACTCGCTTCCCCATTCCAAGGCTTGAAACCCCCAGATCTCAAGGAGCAAGTGGTTTCAAGCGTTGAGGTCCTCGATGAGGTGCGCACAAGGGTGATAGGGCCCGGAAGGTAGGAGATCACGGGATCTAGGTTTGAGGAACTCCTTGGGTACCGCGTGGACCTCTACCGCTAACAAGGCCTTGCTTTTGGGATCTGGCGAGCTCGGAAAGGAGGTGGTAATAGAGCTCCAGAGGCTTGGAGTGGAAACGATAGCCGTTGACCGCTACGACAGAGCTCCGGCCATGCACGTTGCCCACAAGAGGTATACCATCAACATGCTCGATTACAACCAAGTAGTGGACGTGGTGAGGAGGGAGCATCCAGATGCGGTAATCCCGGAGGTGGAGGCGATAAACCTCGAGGCCTTGGAGGACCTCGAAAAGGAGGGCTACAGAATAATTCCAAACGCGAAAGCAGTAGGAATAACGATGAACAGGATAAGGCTCAGGAGGTTCGCTGCAGAGCAAGTGGGGGTTCCGACTACCAAGTACGCATTCGCTACCAACGAGGACGAGGCAGCTGAGGCTTGTGCGAAGGTGGGCTTCCCTTGCCTCATCAAGCCGGAGATGAGCTCCTCCGGCCACGGTCACACCTTGGCTAGGAGCGAGGAGGAGGCTAGGAAGGGCTTCGTCGAAGCCATAAAGCATGCAAGGGGAAGGAGTGAGACCGTAATAGTGGAGGAGTTCGTCGAGATCGAGACCGAGCTCACCGCGCTCACCTACAGACACGAAACCGGAAACGGCATAGAAACGGTCCCTCTAATTCCCGTGGAGCACAAGAGGCCCAAGGGAATATACTACTACTACGAATCTTGGCACCCCACCACCACTCCTGAGGAGGTAACGAAGAAGGCGCAAGAGATAGCGAAGAAGGTGGTCGAAGCCTTAGGGGGAGTGGGAATCTTCGGCGTTGAGATAATAGTAACTAAGGACGGAAGGGTCCTCTTCAGCGAGGTCTCCCCTAGGCCTCACGACACAGGCTTGGTAACTCTAGCCAGCTTGGAGCAGAGCGAGTTCGCTATACACGCGAGGGCGGTAATGGGCCTTCCGGTGCCGGAGCCGAAGCTGGTTACTCCAGCCGCCACTCACGTGATACTAGCTGAGGAAGAGCTGGAGGCTCCTTGCATCGAGGGAATAGGCGAGGCCTTGAGCGTCCCCCACGTTCAGATAAGGTGGTTCGGAAAGCCCAGAAGCTACAAGGAGAGAAGGATGGGACTGGTAATAGCGACTGGGGAGAGCGTGGAAGAAGCTCTAAAAAGAGCTAGGGAGGCGGCAGGAAAGGTAAGGGTAGTCAAGTGTAGATAACCTCAGACCGCCACCAAGCCTACCTTCTTTATTGTTCCATCCTTTGGATCTACGTAATAACCCAACCTCTCGAGCGCTTGAACCCCTATTAAGACGTCTAGAGGCAGGCCCTCCACCTCCTCTACGAACATGCAACTCTCTTCATCGTCTATCTTAACCTTAGCGACGCCTACCCTTACCTTTACCTTTCTTCCGTCAATCGTGGTTCGATACTTTTCCTCCAAGGGCTTTAAACCTATTTCCTTAGCTACCTTAGGAGAAACCAAGACTTCACCGTTAAAGCCGGTATCGATGAGAGCCTTGTACTTCCTCCCGCTTATCTCCACCTCCTTGAAAGCGAGCTTCAACTTTCAGATCCTTCTATCGTTAAGCCCTTAGCTTTCAATAGCTTTGAGCTATTGGATCGCTATCTCAGCCTTGCATCTGTTCAAGCCTTCGGTGACGCTCAAGTACAGCGTCTTCGGTGTGGCGTTACTTGGTATGACGAACATAACCGTTCCCTCGACGCTGGCCCCCGGCGGCACTTGCTGTAGCGCCGAAAGAGGTTCGTAGACCAAGGCGCTGGCGACCCTCTCCTCGAAGAGGAAATTCAGCTTCAAGAGCGTTGCCTCTCCATAGCTCATCCCGTCCTCCGTTATCAAGCTCCAAGATGCTATGAAGTAGTGGGAGTCTTGATCTAAGTTGGTTGCCCTAACCTTGAACATAATTACCTTGTACCCCGGAGGGGCCTTGTAGTAGCTTCCCTGATAGTAGACGTACCTTCCCTCTTCGGGAGCGCTTATCCCTATCTGCCAATAGCCTAGCTTGAAGGTGCTGGGTGCTTGGGCGGTTACGAAGCACTGGGAAGAGGCTCCGTGAGATGACAGCGCTGAGAGCACGACAAGCGCCGTCGCTATCACCGTCAGCGTGTTGAAGAGCGCTAGTCCGGAGAACACTGTAGTTATTATTCCAAGCGCCTTCACCGAGGTCCTCTTCTCGCTCTTCGATATCATAGCTATTCCGAGCAACAACGCTATTATCTGTAGGAAGAGAGTGATCCAAGCGTTGTAGTACAAGGTGGCTGCGGAGAACAGCAACAAGAGCAGCGAAAGCACGAAGAGCACCACAGCTGCCCAGACCTTCACACTAACACCACGTTAAGGAAGCATAAATATTTAATCGGCATTTACTTTACAATAAAAGTAAAGAGTTCAATGCACTAATTCGTAGGAGCTTCCCCCTTACCTCGAAAATGTGAAAAGAATTCCTTTCCCGAAGTGAAGGGCTTGAACTTGATATGCGGAGCGGATGAGAGCTACTTCTCCGGAACGCTCTGCCTCTCCTTAGTTTGTGCTGAATGTGGGAGCGTGAACTGCTTGTCTGAACTGGTATCAAGGATAATGAGGGAATACAAGCTGAAGAAAGAGGTGAAGGGGAGCGAGGTCAGCAAACTAGCCAAGAAGAAGGGTAAGTGTCACGAGCTCAAGAAAACGATCATAGAAGAGCTCGAATATTATTCGGTAGCGTGCATAAAAGTCGAGAAGGGAAAGGAAGGAGAGATCAAGGAGGTACTGCTGAGGAGCTTGTTAGAACCTTTGGGAGAGGTTAAGGTTTACGCGGACTTCTCCGTTATCAGGGGCGACAGGAGGAAGAGGGTGGGAAAGGCTTTGGTGTTTCCGAGACCCAGCCACACCGTTCCGTTGATCCAAATCGCTGACCTTTTGATTCATTTGATGAGGAAGTGCTGAGGCTCCCGGTACTTCCCGTCCCCCTTCCGGGGGGGCATCCCCGGGAGACCCTTCGTGCTTTATCGTATCACAAATCCATAAAAAGTCTTGAGTACGCAAGAAGTTAACTGCTGGGGAATCAATGTCTTCGAAGAAGGCTTATTTGCTCTGTAAGAGAGCCGAGGAGATGTTTGAGGGCGCTAAGTGGAGGTTAGAAAGAGGTCACTATGACCTAGCTTGTTTCGAAGCTGAACAAGCGGCCCAGCTCTGGATAAAGTGCTTAGCGTTTGAGCTTTGGAATGAGGCGCCCAGGTTACATGACCTCAATCAGCTTCTCGGATTTATAATAAGGAAGCTGAGCCTTTCCGGAAAGGAGATATCATCCTTCGTAGATAAGTTTAGGCAAATGAGGAAGGATCTGTGGTTTCTCTCAGAAAGCTATTATGAGGCTAGGTATGAAGAAGTCGAATACGGGTCGGAAGAAGGAGAGAGGTGTCTAAGGATTGCAGAGAAGGTAAGAAAGCTCGTGGAAGAGGTGAGGAGGGCTGCGCGCGGAGGAGTACATGATATATCGGCTTAGAGAGCTTATGAGGTGGAAGGAAGTAGCAAAGAAGATTGCTGAGGCGGCTAAGGAAGTCCTCGGAGACACTGAGGTCTACGTGGTGGGCGGAATTGCAGAGGGTCGCTTTACTGCGGCCAGTGATCTGGATATCCTAATAGTTTCAGACAAGGTGCCTTCAACCTCAAAGAAGATATGGCTGAAGGTGGAGATTAGGGAAAAGGCCTTCCAAAAGGGAGTTCCTCTTGACTACCCCTTGAACCTCCATATGTACAACAAAAAGGACTTCAAGGAAGTAAAGGAATACTACAAGAAGATGATTAGAGTTGATTAAGCGGTAGCTTCGACGGGTCTGGATACCTTCAGCTCCTCCCTATATCCCAACACCTTTTCCACTGCCTTCCTATTTACTTGAACGAAGGTCTCCCACCTCTCCGCAACCTTCAGGAACTCCTCTCTCCCGGTCTCCTCATAGAGCCTTCTAGCATCTTCCGCCAACAGCCTTGCAGCTTCAACTATGGCTAAGACAGTCTTCTGGCTTAGGGTGTCCTTAGCCGTTATAGCCTCAATTATCATTTGAATGGTTTCCTCGTCTCTCTTGTTGAGCTCCTTCAGTACCTTCCTTATCCCCCTCTCGAGCTTGTCGCTCTTGGATATGGCCGAGGCCGCCAGTATCGCTGAGAGGGAGGAGGAGAAGGTAGCTAGGCCTAAACCTATGGTGACCAGGTCTATCTGCACGTCTTACCCCGGTATCCCCGCTAGTGCCCTCGAGGCTTTTTAGAGGAGTCAGCGGGTGGTGACTACAATTCCGTCCTCCTTTACGAAGATGGTGTGCTCCCATTGAGCCACCTCTCCCTTCCTAGCCTCCAAGAGTATTGGGTAATCTATTACCAATCCCTTCTTCGCCATCTTCATTAACATTTCGTGAAGCTTCTGGTAAGGGTAGACGTCCACGAGCCACCTAGGAGAGAAGGGGAGCGTCTTGAACCTTTCCTCAATGATCTCAAGCAAGTGCTTCTCCTCCTCGGTAGCCTTGCTGAGAGCGCCTCTCGGAGGCCTTGGATGGAGGGAGAAGATGGTAACGATCTTTCCCTCTACCACGTACCCAGCTCCATCCGTCCCGAAGGGCTCTATCGCGTAGGCCTTTCCCACCTCCAAGCGGTAGGGAAGCCTTTCAGGAACGTTTGGAATGCTCACTCCCGAGTGGACTATGTAAGGGGCTAGGCCGTGGCCTCCCAAGTTCCTTATGGGTTTGAACCCCTTCGACTTTATGGCATAATTTATGGTCGTACCTATAGCTGAGACAGGCAAGTGGGGCTTGGCCCTCTCCAAGGCCTTCTCCAGCGCCTCCTTTACCGCCTCGGAGAGCCTCTCCCTCTTCCTGCTGTCGTCCAAGAGCACGCTTATGGCCGAATCCGCTATCCTCCCTTGAACGTGGGAGCCCAAGTCCAGCTTTACTATTCCTTTATCAGGGAGCTTCTTGGTGTCCTCTGGGATAGGGGAGTAGTGAGCGGCCTCATAACCGACGCTCAAGTTGCAAGGGAACGCCGGCCCGTCGGAGAGCTTCCTTATTATTGACTCCACCTCCTCACATATTTCCAAGACGGAGGCTCCGGGTCTTATGAGCTCCCTTCCCCTCTCCAAAGCCCTTCTTACCGCCTCTCCGGCCTTTAGGTAGAGCTCCAGCTCTTCCAAGCTTGACCCTAAGGAGGATGGGAGGGACTAATTGTAAGGGTTTGGTTCAAAAGGTTAGAAGGGGAGGCTTCCCTCCTCCCAGTAGCTCATCATTCCCCTTCTCTTTATGCTCCTCATGGCGGTCTCCAAGTGCCTGTAGACAGTTGCGTGCATCTTCCCCTCTAGAAGCTCTCCTATGGCCCTCTTGGCGGCTTCAGCGCTCTCGTAGTCGCCGATTATCGCTATCTGTCCTTTGGTTATGCTCAAGTAAACGCCGGCTATCTCCTCGATGTTCTTCTTCGCCCTTCCTCCCTTTCCTATGACCCTTCCCAAGAGCCTTCTCAAGGTCTTCTCGTCATGATGATCCAAGAGGTAATCCTTGACATCTATTACCTCCAGGATCATATCATCTGAGAGAAGGGAGAGGGCCTTCTCCGGGGGGAAGCCCAAGCCTATCGCCCTAACTATCTCCCTGGCCTTCATCATCATAATTGGAGTGGTCTCCTCGGTCGGCTCAATTACTACCCTTCCCCCCTCCTCGACTTGAATCTTGGTTTTAGTCCTTTCCATTATTTCCTTGAGGGTTCGCTTGCCTTTGCCCAAAAGGGCCCCGACCCTCTCCTGAGGAATGATCAAGTAAAACTTCATCTGACTCGTCAAGGATCTGCACCCGGAGGCGTTAGTCTACTTGGAAGGCGGTCATATAAGTTTGAGCTTTTATCTTTATTGCACGCTGAGTCTGTGTGAACGTTAAAGTATTCAAACTTTAATCCTCCAAGACCTTACACCTCCAATGCCGTGAGGCCGCTGGCGGCTACGGGCCCGTAAGGGCCTGAGGAAGCTCCACCCTCCCCGCGGTCCGGGGTCCCGCGAGGGACCGGGTTGAGAGCCCGGGCTCCGGCACAGAAACGAGACCCGGCCCGGGAAGCTAGGAAGGAGATGGGCTCCCGGCGACGGGGCCCTATCCGGAGCGATGAACCGGGTTCGGGCTGAAACGGCCGTTCCCCCGGGGCGCAAGGCGCGGGGCCGATGCCGGCCGCGGAAGGCCCCCGAGGTCCGCTTAGCCAAATGCCGCCGAAGTACAGAAGGTGGGCTACAGCGGCCTCACGGCTCCACTTCTCTAGTAATATAAGCTTACATTAGCGTTTTCCCTTGTAACTTTCTCTCAAATTTAAAATTGAGAGATAAGATCTCTTATACGGGATGGTCTCATGAGAGGGAAAGTGGCTTTACTGCTGCTCCTCCTAATGGTAGCAGTTAAGGCCGGCTGGGTACTATGGGTCGAGAATCCCAACAGCGTTACCTTAAGGGACTTTCAAGTGAGGGTAAAGCTCCCGGCAGAGCTCGACGGAATGCCTATCTCGATAACGTACAACGGAAAGCCAGTTCCCTTCTGCTATGAGACGTTCACGGGGGAGTGCAAGAGCGATCCCAACATGGGGAACGGCTACATTTGGGTGAAGGTGCCCTACATACCAGCCAACGGCAAGGTTATACTAAAGGTCAACGAAGGGTACAACGGCGCTACGAGCGGTGAGGAGGTCTTCGACTTCTACGAAGACTTCGATGAATATTCCAGCGGACCGCTGAGCAGCAACTACAAGTGGACGGTGAGCAGATATGCGAACGACTACTCTCACGAGTGCGTAATAGATAACGGAGTGCTCTGGCTGGTCAAGAGTTCTATAAAGAGAGGATGCAATATCATGGCCAACAACTTCAAGCTGAAGTACTACTCGAAAGCAGTGATAGAGTTCAGCTTCCTGGTTGACTACTACAAGGGTTACGTGAACGACGGAGATGGGTTAACGATAGTGATAGACGGTAAGAGCAACAAGCCTTGGTACGGGTGTTCCAGCGGCTTCTACTACCAGAACCAAGGAATAGATATAAACATCAACACCGATCAATGGAGCACTGGCTCAGTTAGCATAAGCAAGACCCCGGAGGCTTGCTCCATAGGCTGGGACGACCTCTCCTTTGCCTACGCCAGCCCCAAGAAGCACAACTTGGATTACGGAATAGTGAAGGTAACCCTAACTGGAAGCGAAGTAATAGTGAGCTATAAGGACATGGATCCAATAGACGGATTCGTCAAGGTAACCATAAGGAGGTCCGTCTGGAACCCCTACGGCAACGGCTACTTCATGATAGGAGCTGGCGACGGATGGAGCAGCGGGAACAATCCCGATTCCTCCCATGGAATAGACTGGATCAGGGTGAGGAAGTACGCCCCGAAGGAGCCCGAGGCGATGATAGTGAAGGAAGTGGAGCCGGTAACGGTTACTAGAGTAGTGACCACTACTAAGACCGTGTTGGTCCCCTTAACTTACGTGGTGACCAAGTACGTAGTTACTACTATTCCGAGGTACGTCCCAATAACCGTAAGGGTTCCAACTTACATAACGATAACTAGCTACATTCCAAAGCTTACAACCATAACTACGACAGCATGGTACACCACGACAGTAACCAAGGGCTACACGGTAACTAAGTTCGTACCGATAGTGATAAACAACGTGGTAACTAAGTACGTAACGCTCAGAGACACTATAACTGTGACCAAGGAGACTACTATCATACTGACCAGCTTGACCACCACCACGGTGACCAAGTGGGTTCAAGTGCCTCAGCCTTACCCGGTGCCCTACGTAGTGACCCTCACCACTACGAAGGAGATAACGGTGACTAGCCCCACTACCATCTACTTGTACAGATTCTTACCGACTACGGTAACGACCACCACTACGGTAACTATCCCAACGACCTCAGTAGTCACCAGCGATGAAGTAATAACGGTCCCGACCTACGTGGTGCTCACCCAAACGGTGCTTACTCCGATATACATTACGTCCTACATATTCAAGACGACGACAACTGTAGTAACGCAGTGGATAACGAAGACCTTGTATAGTACCGTCTACACAGCTACCACTACTATCTACACCATAGCTAACGTGGTATCCACCAGCACGATAACCAAGTACATAATTGAAACAGTAACCGTGGCCAAGATACCGGCTCCAGCGCTTCTGGGCTTGTTAAGTTACCTACTCTTCAGAAGAAAGAAGAGAGGCGACGTCTCTGACTAGCTCCCCCGCTCCCTTAAGCTTTTTCATTTTTTCCAAGTACTCCTTCCAGCTCACGCCCAACCTCTTCTTCCACTCCGGATAGGCCTTCCTCAGCTCTTCCTCCGCCCTCTCGTGAAGCTCACAGTACTTGCCCCTTCTGGGCCTAGAGCATAGGGGACACTTCTCCGGAGGCTCCAGCTCCCCTAAGGCGAAGGCCAGTTGCTTACCGGCCTCCTCTAAGTGGGGCATGTAGAGGGCTAGGAGCTGCTTGAGCACCTTTTTGGCCTCTCCAACCACCTCTTCCCTCTTCTTCTTCCTCATCCTTATCATTTCCATCTCTTGCTCGAATTTCCTAGTCAGCTCTACGCTAGTCAACTCGGAGAAGAAGTTGGCTAGGACAAAGGAAACCGCTATCCCTAGCTCAGTGGCATATACCTTCCCCCTGACACTCTTTAGATACCCCCTCGTGAAGAGGGTCTCCGCTATCCTGGCCCTAGTCGCCTCTGTACCTATCCCAACCTTTTCCATCCACTTAACCAGACTCGCTTTGGTAAACCTCTCCGGGGCCTTGGTGTACTGCTGCCTTAAGGAGCATGAGGGGGTTACCACCTCTCCTTTTGCAAAGGGAGGAATCTCCTTCTCTTGAGGAGCTGAGAAGGGGTAGTACAAGCTCCAGCCCTTCCAGACTTGCTTCCTCCCGACGGCCTTGAACTTCTCTCCGCTAATCTCGACTATCACCGTCTGCACCTCATACCTTGCTTTTGAAGCCATGGTTGCCATGAATCTCCTCACTATGAGGTCGTAGATCCTTTGATGATCCCTATCCAATCCTCTGGGGACCTTCCCAGTAGGATAGATCGCTGGATGTGCCGGGTCGTCCTTGGGACCGTTGTTGGGCTTGAATATTCCCTTTGTCTCCTTGAAGAGTGCCTTAACCAATCCTCCGTAGGGACTCTTGGAGAGGGATGTAAGTATTCCCTTGATGTCCAAGTCCTTCGGGTACTTCTGACTGTTGGTCCTAGGGTAGGATATCAAGGCGTCTAGGTATAGGTCCTCCGCCAAGCTCTGCGTCTTGGCTGGGGAATAGCCGTAGAGTCTAGCTGCTTCAGCTTGGAGATCCGGCAAGTTGAAGGGGTGGGGAGGGCTCAGCTCCTCGGTCCTCTTTATTATATCAAGGACCTTCCCCACCTTACAATTCCTCTTCCACGCCTCCGCCTCGTTCCTCCTTTCGAATTTAAGGGAAGGCTCAAATGGAGTATCCTTTATCTTTACCGAAACGGTGAAGTAAGGGATTGGAACGAAGGTCTGTATCTCGAGCTCCCTCTCCACGGCCTTTACCAAGGTGGGGCTCTGAACCCTCCCAGCGGAGAGGCTCCTCCTCTTGTTGGTCGCTTGCTTGTAGGCCCTCATCAAGGCCCTAGAGACGTTTATTCCCCAGAGCCAGTCGAGCTCGTGCCTAGCCAGTCCGGCCTCCACCATCTCCCAGTCCAAGGGCCTTAGGTTCCTCCACGCCTTCCTCAGCTCCTGAGGGGTTAGAGCGTGGAACACCATCCTCTTTGCTCTTTTCAAGTCGCCGAACTCTTTGATTATCATGAAACCTATAACAGAGCCTTCAATGTCGTAGTCACAAGCGTTGATATAAAGGGATGCTCCCTTGGATACTGAAGCCAACAAAGCGAGGAACTTCTTGGTATAGGAAGCTCCCTTCTCGACTTCGTATAGGGGCCTCCACTCGTACTCGTAGATCGGAAAGCCGGGGCTCTTGGATGCTAAGCCGAACAGATGACCGGCGGCAGGGGCAACTATTATCCTCTTGCCGTTTACTATCTCCCAGTACGGGACGTTGTACTTCTTGTGCTTCCTAGCTTTCCCCAAGGCTAGGGCTATCTTCTCCGCAGCCTTGGGCTTCTCCGCTATCACCAGTATGTGGCCAGCCATAATTACCGCTCGAGAGTAGGCGGAGGGAGATTTTTAGGAAAAGGAGGTCCCATGATCGAAACGTCCTTACCGCTTTGAAGCTCATCTGATCTTTACTCTAGGGTGGTGATGTGCATTTCTAACATGTCCCAGAAAGCAACACGATAGAGTAAGGGGGTAACGTAAGGTGACTGTCCTTGGATTCGTCGATGAAAGCGGTACAATATCTCAACTCTTCACCAAAAGCAATAGGAACACAAAAAGACGTAGTGGTCCTAGCTATGGTAGTAATGAATGACAGCAATTATGCTAAGTTTAAGTCTGAATGGATGAAGGAACTCCAAAACCTCTTTGGGGAGATATTTGAGAACATGGCATTATCCGTGAGAAACAATCCTTTCGAACTGTACAAGATAGAAGATATTATGATGAAGAGACCTAAAATGGAATTACATACTCAAGACTTGGTATCCAAGGAGCACATATTCAGCTTCATTAGCACAGAACCTTCAACCAAGAGGCTCGACCCCTTTGTGGAAATCTTGAACCGCTATGCGAGCAATATTTACGCACTCCTCGTGAAGCGCTCAGCACATAATCAGATCAATCCGGTGAAGAAGTGTTCGGATAATAAGGTATCACCTTGGGTCTTGACAAAGTTCACAGAAGCAGTACTGGAAAGTGAGAATATACAGGATGACTTGTTCATTATAGTTGTTGACACTGATCCTAAAGCAGAATCGCCCTATAGTTATGAAACCGTGTTGGAGTTCCTTCGGAGAAGATTCTTTGATACTTCCTCGAAGGCCTTATCTAAGTTCAACGCAATTAGTGTATTTCTATCTCCCTCCGAATGGGAACCGGGTATCCAAGCCGCTGACTTAGCATCTTATATAATTAGAAAGGTTTACTCTGGCACTTCACACAACACGGAAAAGATGAAAGTTATTCATAACCTTTACAATAAGATCAGTAGGTGTGTAAGGTTGTTTGAGATTAGGCTGGATGATTGTAGCGAAAAATCCATCAGGAGCTCCAAAGTAAGAGAGATTGAAAGGGGCGTTCTCTGTGCGTGAGTCGCTCCATGCGGCTCACGCATGCCCGGGTCGCTCCATGCGGCCCGGGGCTCCGTGCCTCCACACAGACTATGCCTTCCCTTCAATTAAATATTATAGTCCACAGAGAGAGCGAGCGCGGATCTCTACCCAACGAATGATAAATGAAGTGTCGTGAGTTGTGCTAGGTTAAGCGGAGCCGCGCTCAGTTTATACCTCGCCCTCCACTAGCTCCCGGTGCTCGAAGTGTTCAAGGTAGCGATCGTAGGAGCCTCCGGCTACACGGGAGGAGAGCTACTGAGGATCCTTGCCGTTCATCCTAAGGTTGAGGTGAAGGTAGCCACCTCAAGGGAGTACGCTGGAAAGCCCGTTTACTACGCCCATCCCCACCTGAGGGGAATCTACAGGAGGCTTAAGTTCACGAAACTGGAAAGCCCCGAGCAGCTAGCGGACGTCGTCGGAGATGTTGACTTGGTCTTCTTGGCCCTCCCCCACAAGGTCTCCCTCCACTTCGTCCCCAAAGCCTTGGAAATAGGCCTCAAGGTGGTTGACCTGAGCGCAGACTATAGGCTCAAGAGGATTGAGGATTACAAGAGATGGTACGGATACGAGCATCCTTATCCGGACCTCCTGGAAAAGGCTGTCTACGGAATTCCCGAGCTCTATGGTGAGAAGATCAAGGGAGCTCAGCTCGTAGCCAACCCCGGTTGCAACGCCACCTCCTCCATCTTAGCTGTAGTTCCCATAGCCTCAGCCGGCTTCATAGACTTAGATCACTTGGTAGTTGACGTGAAGGTGGGATCCTCTGAAGCGGGAGCGAAGCCCTACAGGGGAGGCCACCATCCGGAAAGGGAGGGGACCGCCAGGCCCTACGACGCTTCCGGTCATAGGCACGTAGCGGAGCTGGAGCAAGCGATTAGGGACTTCACCGGAAAGGACGTGAGGGTGGGCTTTACTCCCCACGCGGTCAGTATGATAAGGGGTTCCCTAGCTTCGGCCTACTCTTGGCTAACCAAGGATGTCAAGGACCTAGACGTGCAGAGGGCCTACGCCAAGTTCTACGCTGGAAAGCCCTTCATCAAGATCATAAGAGGGCCTCCCATGCCCTACCCCGACGTGAAGAACGTGTACGGAAGCAACTACGCGGAGGTGGGCTTCGCCTTGGATAAGAGGGTCGGAAGGCTTGCTATGTTCGCTGCGATAGACAACCTCATGAAAGGGGCTGCCGGAGTGGCGGTTCAGAACATGAACTTGATGCTGGGAATAGAGGAGGACGAAGGTCTGAAGTACCTCATGCCCGTTAGGCCTTAAGAAGCTTTTTCAGACATTTGTCTAAAGGACTCTTAGCAAATTGTCTTAATTAATCCGCTCCACTAGCCTCAGTCCGGAGGTCACGCTTGGTAGGCATTTCCGGATGGGGAGCCTACGTCCCCATGTACCGAGTTAAGGGAGAGGACATAGCGGAGCACTGGGGAGCGGATCCCACCACCTGCCATTCCTTGGGGGTTCCAGAGAAGTCTGTAGCCGGACCGGAGGAGGATAGCGTAACCATGGCTTGGGAAGCGTCACAAAACGCAATCGCAAGAGCTCAGATAGATCCCTCCAAGATAGGAATGGTCTTCATAGGCTCCGAGTCAAAGCCTTACGCCGTGAAGCCCTCCGCTACCATATTGGCAGACGCCTTGGGAATAGCACCTCATACCATGGCAGTCGACGCTGAGTTCGCTTGCAGGGCCGGGAGCGAGGGACTCAGACACGCCTTAAGCATGGTTGATCACGGAACGGTCGAGGCGGCCTTGATCATAGGAAGCGACACCGCCCAAGGAGCTCCCGGAGACGTGCTCGAGTACACCGCCGCCTCCGGAGCGGCCGCCTTCGTGGTCTCTAAGGAGAACGTGGTAGCTAAGCTGATAGATGCGACTACCTACGTGAGCGATACCCCGGACTTCTGGAGGAGGGACGGGAGCCCCTATCCTAGGCACGGAGAGGGCTTTACCGGCGAGCCTGCTTACTTCCACCACTTGGTCTCAGCCATAAAGGAGCTCATGGAGAGAAACAACATAACTCCCAACGACGTTACTTACTTCGTTCCTCACCAGCCCAACGCTAGGTTCCCCCTGAAGCTCGCCAAGATGCTCAAGTTCCCTAAGGAGAAGGTGTTGCCGGGCCTCACCACCGCTAAGATAGGCAACACCTACAACGCCTCAGCCTTCATGGGAATGACTAGGGTTCTTGACATAGCGAAGCCCGGAGACATAATTCTCATGGCTCCTTTCGGCTCAGGAGCTGGAGCAGATGCGTACCTCTTCGAGGTTACCGACAGGATAGAGGAGGTGAAGGAGCTGGCACCTCCGACCGACGCTTACCTAGACAGGAAGATTTACATCGATTACGGTATGTATTTGAGGTTTAGAAATAAGATCAAGAAGTTGGTGAGATGAGATGGTGTACGTGTGTGGGGCTAAGGTATATCCGGTCGGAAGGCACTACGATAAGAGCGTAGTTGACATGGCCCTAGAGGTCAGCGGACCCCTAGTTAGGGAGTGCGGCGAGCCGGAGGCAATCGTGTTCGCAACTTACCTAAGTCCCTTCCAGGAGGACTTCGACAACCACGCTCAGCTCTTCGCGGAGTATCTGGGTACGGACGCAGAGGTCTACACCGTTGCGTCCGGCGACGGCTCCGGAGGAGCGGCTATTTCCTTAGGCGAGAAGCTGGTTAAGGCGGGCTACAAGAGGGTTCTGGTGGTGGGATCCGACAAGACCAACGACTTCCACTCCAAGCACGCGGTCGAGCAGCTAACAACCCTCATAGCCCCATACGAGAGGTATTACGGAACTACCTACTCCTCAGTCCATGCCTTAGCAGCTAGGCTTTACATGAAGAGGTTCAACTTGAGCAGAGAGGAGCTCTCCCAGTGGGCGGTGGTAATGCACTCCAACGCTATTGACGTGCCCCACGCTCAGCTGAGGTTCCCAGTTAAGATAGAGAAGGTGTGTTCCTCTAACGTGATATCCGAGCCTCTAAGGCTCTTGGACGCCCATCCCTTCAGCGACGGCGCAGCTGCGGTAATGCTAACCTCCGAGAGCTCGCCGGTGGAGCTTAGGACTGCCTCCGCATCCTCCAAGTTAACCGTGGCTAATAGGGACCTAACATTCATGGACTCTACATACAAGGCCATGAAGAAGCTCGGGGTAGATGGAGTTGATGCCGTAGAAGTCCACGACGCCTTCAGCATAGCTGGCCTGATAGCCTTGGAGTCCTTGGGGCTCGCCGAGAGGGGGAAGGCGATAGAGCTCCTGAACGAGAGGCCTAAGGAGATCAATCCGAGCGGAGGGCTGAAGGCGAGGGGGCATCCGATAGGAGCGACCGGAGTATATCAAGTAGCGGAGGGCTTCTCGGCGATAACTGAGGGCTTGGGGAGGCTCGGAAAGGTTAGCAGTTTCTTGACTCACAGCACCAATTTGATGGGGGCTTCCACGTACTTGACATACTTGAAGGAGGTGTAATGGTATGGACATAAGTCCAGCTCGAATTTGGAGGGAGAAGCCCTTCTCCTACAGGCTAGAGGTACTAGAGTGTCCGAAGTGCAAGAGGAGGTACGTCGGAAACGTGGAGGAGTGCCCTAAGTGCGGAGCTAAGCTCGAGAGGAAGAGGCTTCCTAGGAAGGGTAGGGTAATAGCGTGGACCAAGGTGGTGCAAGTCCCGGAGTTCGCGGAGGACTTCGCTCCCCTTTACATAGGATTGATCGAGCTGGAGGACGGAAGCAGGGTCGTGGCAAAGCTCGTGGATGTAGTGGAGCCGAGCGATGGGATGGAGGTTGAGGCGGTCCTCAGAAGGGTTAGGGTAGACGGTCAGACGGGACTAATAGAGTACGCCTTGTGCTTTAGACCAATACTTTAGGAACCACAATGCCTTTTTCTAATCTTCCGCTATAGTGGTTAACGCATATACCCATGTGTATTATGAATACCAACGTAGTACTGTTACTGTTCCTCGACCTCGAAGATGTAGACTCTACCGTTCCCTAGACCGATAGCAATTTTATCTTGTTGCCAAGCAACACTTAGAACATAGCTTTCAAATTCTCTTTCTAATATCTTATTTCCATTGATATCAAAAATATGAATTCTTTTATCATCATAATCGGCACCTAATATATATTTACAATTCGATGAAAATGCTACACTAACAGCTCCTCCACAACCTTCTCTAATACATCTACTTGCAATCCCTCCTCTTTTCCATAGTAGTTCTGGATCAATAGGATCATTTAAGTTATAGAGATGAATATGATGGATAGTACTTAATGCGAGATAACGACCACAGACTTGAACATCCCGGACTTTTTCGTCAAACGTAATCGTCCTAAGCTCATCTCCGCTAGGGAGCTCAAGGATTGTTAGAGCATTAATACCTTCGCTATGCCATTCGAACCTTGGTACATAAATATATTTGCCATACACGGCAGGACCGTGTGGAATCCATGGTATTTCTACGTCCCAGATTTTTGAACCATCGAAAGTGAAGTAAGCTAACTTTGATCTACCGACCAAGAAGCCTTCTTGGAGAATCGTAATGGCCCAATGATGTGAATACCCGACACGTATCTGGTCCCAAGCTCCCCTCTTCATATCATAGATGTAAGCGCGATCATTTCTATTTACGAAGCCGAACTTATTACAGCAGTAGGAAACATCACTCATCCGACCTCCTCCACATTCCCTTGCGATCAATTTCCCATCTTCATTGAAGACGTAGGCACACCTTCTTGTTGCTACTCCCAATTCTCCATTATTTGAAAAAGTAGTAGCGTAAACTTTACCTCCTGTGGTTCCGAATCTGTACTTTCGGAGCTTCTTTAATGACAGTTTGTTCACTTTAAGTGATTCAATACAAGAGTTCGGTCTCGAACCCAAGTATATACATTTTCCCAAAAGATAGGCTCTTTCATCTTCGAACCTTTTAATGACTGAGAGACACATTTTTGCATCCCTAATCTTGTAGTAGCAATAAAATAACCCTTCTCTTTGGTAATTATTCAAGGAATCAAATATCTTTCGTGTAATCGTTTGGATAGGATAAGTATCTAGAGATATTTGAAATTCATAAATTTCACCGTGTTTGAACCCTACAGCTACTTTATCTTCTTTCCACCATGCTACCGAGACAGGAGCCGCATTATCGAATATCTTTACAAAATCGATATCTCCGTTAATATTATATGCCTTGATGTTGTTAATACCAACGATTGCTAAATATTTACAGCTCGGAGAAAATGCCATATCTAGAGATCTTTCAGTTAATTCTGTTTGTAGTAGCGGTACCGGATTTTCGGGATCGGTTATATCATAAATATAAATATGATTATTGGAGCCTAAAGCTAAGTAATTATTACAAACTTGAGCATTTAGAATATTTCTATCAAGTCTTATCGTTTTCACATTTTCTCCATTCGATATCTTTAAAACACTCAAATTCCTTCCGTTTACTACATAAATGTACTCTCCATGAATTACAGTATCATTTACCTCTTGCCCAACCTTTACATCCCATTCCTTTGTTCCGTCGAAGCGAAAACGAGCTATGCGGTATTGAGCAACTAGAAAGCCTTCTTGAAACATAGAAATTGTCGAACGGTGTAGGGTACTAACGTATAGTTTGCTCCATTTTTCGTTCTCTAAGTCATAGATATAGGCATGCGCATCATCATTTACAAACCCAAACTTGTTACAGCAGTAGGAAACGTCGTGCATAACACTACTACCGCAACGTCTTGAGATAATATTCCCATCTTGGTCAAAAATGTAGGCACATTTATCATAAGAAGCAACTCCAAGTTTTCCATTCTCAGAAAACATTAATGCCTTGACTCTACCTCCTGTCTTGTAACCCCAGATAGTCCAGATTCCCCTACTCAGAGGGCAAAACTCCACGAAGTTTTTAGATACCTTAATTGTTACGTTTTTCGCGTTACAAAACACCTTGTTCAGTAGTACATCTGATATTGATGCTTTAAGCTTTGATGAAACTCTTCCCCTCCTTTCTCTAACCTCTATTACCATTGGTCCAAGAGGGTAGCTATAATCCTCCTTGCTTACACTTCCTTCAAGGAAGTAAGTTAAAGTGGTCTCATCAATGTTTTCAAGAACCTCGCAATAGCCCCCGTTACTTGAACAACAACAATCGAGTCTCAAGCTTACCCACACCTATCTTTTTCTCCTAATGAAACCAAATAAGTTCTCAACAGCTTGATGTCAAGCTTTAAGTACATTGGTAACCAAGAACATAAGACGGTCTTTCATCCTACTAGAATGGAAAAATTGCTTTCTAGTAATCTGTCCTCCTACTAACTGCTAATTTACCACTTATCCTTCCCGATCTTAGGCCTTGGAAGAACCTTTACGGAAATCCTCCTTATCGGAATTAGGAACATCTTCAACTTCTCGAGGAGTGGGGGTCTAGGGTATTCCTCGAATCCAGCCTGACAAGGTCCCTCCTCCAGCTCAACTTCCACACACCCTTCCCTTATCATAGGGATTTCTGGAAAGGAATACATGAAGGGGACTCCCTTCCTAAACTTACCGGCTTCTGAAAGAGTTCTGGCACACCAGGCTAAGGGCAAGGGAACCCAACAGCAATAAGTAGGTACCTCCTTCACGATGACGATGGGAACTCCCTTCTCTTCATACAGCTCCTTCGCTATCTTTAGCGGGTCTTCCAGCACCACAAAACCATCCTTCCAGAGCATCGCTGGTTCAACGAAGTACCTTCTGTTTCTTTCAACGACCATCCCCATTTGGTACTCGTTGGAAAAAGCTCTAACCAGCACATCATCCTGGGAGTAAGGCTTGGGAAGGGGGAAGACGGAGACCAGCTTCCCTACCCTTAGGTTCGCCTCAGCTCTAGAAGGTTCTATTCCGAAAAGAGAGGAAACTACCCTAGCCTCGTCTCCAAACTCGTTCCACTTGATTACGGTTAGGTACTCCTCCAGCTCGGAAGCATGGCAGACCAAGCCCTTCATTTGTATTCCCTCGAGCCTAGCCTCACCTCGACCTTGTCCTTCTCAAGGTCTATAACTGCAAAGAGCAAAGCTCCATGCTCCGCCTCGGAGCCGGGGTTAACTACAACCGTTTTCCCTATCCTTCCGTAGCCCCTAGCCTCGTGGATGTGGCCGTGGAGGCTTAGGATCGGCTGCTTTTCCTCTATCCACCTTCTCACGGAGATCGAGCCCACGTGGCCTCCCCCGTGGTAGTTGCTCTCGTCCACGACTCCCTTCGGAGGGGAGTGGCTCACCAAGATATCTGCCTCTTCCGGAAGGCACTTCCAAACGTCGTCCTCGCTTCCCTCTCTATACGTTCCAAAGGGGGTGTAGGGAACTATGCTGCAGCCCCTAATCACCATTCCATTTATCGTTAGCTCCTTGGGAGCATTCCTCAAGGCCTCGTTCATTAACCAATGATCAACGTTTCCGGGAATGATGAAGTAGTTCACATCTTTCATCCTCTCCAGCCACTCCTCAACCCTCTCCTTCGCAGCCCAAGCTAGCAATCCGGGAGCGTTCCTCTCCACTTGCCTTTCGTGAGCGTCCACTATGTAGCCTCCGGCGTTCTCGAAGGCCTCTACTCCCATGCCCAAGCTCTTCTTCCTTCCCCAAACGCACTTGCAGTAGTTGTTCTCATTGCAGACGCACTTACCGGTGAGGTCCCCCGAGACCACTAGCAAGTCCGCACTGAGCTCCTTATAGAGCTCCAAGGTAAGCTCCATTGCCTTCTTAGATCCATGAAGGTCGCTGACGTGCAGTATCCTCAAGCGTGATCCCGGCCTTGGAAGGGGAGGGAGAGTTAAGAGGTGCTTCATTGTGGTTGGGAAATCACGATGGTTTGATCAATCTTAGCTTTATCGGCGCAACGGCTTTGAGTGGTTCCTTTTAGACCTATTTTTACCGTCATCATTTGCTGATATTATTAGAAAGTTATTAATTAATGACTATCATTATTCTTCATCATTAGCTTTAGCTTTGTATTCACAGTGTTTACTATTCCCTATTGAGACTTCTTTCTGTTGACTTTTTCGAGATCTAGTTTTCATCCTCTTGGCGCTTTCTCCCATCGATTCATCTAAAAACCTTCGATTGTGAAAAGACTGCATGGAAGTTACTTTCCTCTTCCAAGTTAACCACTTCCATAGATCCTCATTGCTACTCTCGTTACTTCTTATTTACCATTTTCCATGAGCACACTTCAGAACATTTATGGTCTCCTTTCTTTCCTTCACCTTGAGCTCTATTCGATTAAGCAACTTCAAAGTTCAATTAGCTTTATGATCAAGCAATTCTTTCCATTATCACATACATGGAAACGCCGATGATAATGAACTCTTTTGTTTGACCATTAGTTTCAATTAGGTAATTCTAATTGATGGAAGTAGAGCAAAACTGTTCTCATGAAAGCTTAAGTATTCAAAGTTAATAAAGTAACCAAATCAAGGCAATGGGAAAGGAATGGCTTATTAGTGAAAGGAAGAACTAGTTAAATAGGAGGGTCACGGAAGAGTTACAATAGTGAATGGAAAGTTGGAGACGAAGGCATAGATGCCTATCGATTTCGTCCCGGCAGGAAGAGTTACAAGAGTGAATGGAAAGTCTAATCCATCATTCCATCCATTATATTACTAGACCCGCCCGAGAAGAGTTACAAGAGTGAATGGAAAGAACTTCTTTAAGAAGTCCTTGAGTTCGTCGCTGAAGTCTATGAAGAGTTACAAGAGTGAATGGAAAGTGAGTTATGCGAGCTATGAAGCTGAGAACCTCTCCTATTTCAGAGGAATCACAATAATGAATAGAAAGAAATCGTATTCATAGTTCTCTCCAATAAATCCCAGAAGAGAAGGAGGAGTTATAATAGTGAATAGAAAATAGGTCAGATCCAAAGCGATAATGCTCGTACTAATTACTTTGGAAGAGTTACCATGAATTACATCGACAGCCTCAAAGCTTCAAAACAGTAGAACGAATAGGTAAGTTACGGTCATATCTGTACCTCTACTCTTCTTTACCCTCATCCTTGATTCCCTTCAAGTAAGCTATTGCCAGAGACTCCAACGCCCCGGCCAGAGCTGTTTCAGTTGAGAGGACTACCCCGGGAGCTATATCCACCACGAAGTCCGCGAAGCGGTACAAGCCCATAGGAGTCCCCTTCCTCGATCCCAGCACGGCCTTCACCCTCTTAGCCCTCACCAATGCCTTACCCAGCTCCTCCTCCGCTTCCTCAAAGCTCTTTCCCTCCGGCTCGAAGATTACTACTACTTCCTTCTTGCCCTTAGACCCAACTAAGTGATACATATCGAATACCTTTAACTCAACCTTTCTCGCCTTCCCTTCAGTCCTCTTAGCTTGTTCGTACCTAGCTCTAGCTCCATCCTCCACCGCCCTTATGAGCCAAGACAGCTCGATAGCGTTTACCTCTTCAGTTAACCCAAAGTAATACTCCTTCACCCCATAGCTTTGAAGCACTCTCCCTATCCTCTTCCCCAGCTCTTCAACGCTCTTCCTAGGCCCTAAGTAGGGCTCTTGGATTACTATCAGCTTGTCAAAGAGATCCTTAACGCTCCTCTTCCCCTTCAGCTTCTTCATTCCAGCATACTCGGGATCCACTACTGCCAAGTAGGCTTCATCACCAATTATCTCAACCATTAGGACCTTCTCGGGATTGCTCAAGTCCACCTTAGCGTTGACGGTGTCTAGAACCACGGAGCCGAGCTCGGCGTTGACTTGGACCGAGGTGAAGGGGTGCTTCCCCCTCCTTACCGTCCTCACAGCGAACCTCTTCCCCTCAAGCTCCTTCGCCAACTCCCTAGCAGCTTCCCTTAGCTCCTCCAAGTCCGCCTTTGTACAAACTTGAGCCACCATCCCCCTTATTACCTCTGGCATCTCCAAGGCTTTCCTCAACGCCTCCTGAGGATCCTTACAGTTCCTCAATAGCACCAGTCCTTGGAATCCCATAGGAGCTCCTATTACCTCGCACTCTACCTCCAAGTTGTTCGCTACGTACTTCTCCATCCCCAGCTCGGTTTTCAGTATGACCGCCTTGCACAACCTTTAACTCCCGGCTCTCCTCAAGGGGGTAGTGAAAACTTGAGGATAGTGCCCCTGGAGGAGATAGCGGCGAGAGCTTTAAACAACGTGGTCAAGGGAAGAAGCCTCAAGAGCTACTTGGAAAGAGAGTATAGAAGACTGGGAATACCGGACAGAGCTAGGCCGGTGTTGGTCGGCCTAGTATCGAACGTGGCTAGGAGGTGGATGGTCCTCTCTTATCTGCTCGAGGAGGAGAGGGAGAGGCCTCCTAAGGGCTTCTCCAAGTGGCTCAAGCTGGTAATAGCCTACCAAGCCGTCTTCAGGAAGGTGCCCTATGAGAAGCTGAAGGTGAAGGCTGAGAAAGAGTGGTACGAAGAGATGCTGAAGGTGGAGCCGGAGGATCTGGAGAGGGAGTTCGGACCTAGGGTGTTTAGAAGCGTTCCCAAGTGGGCGTGGAGGGAGATAGCGAAGGTAGCTGAGCCGATAGCCTTTGTAGACTCCTTGGACTTTAGGGAACACTTCTGGATAAGGGTGAGAGATCCGAAGGTAATCAAGAGGTTAAAGGAGCTGCGATTGGAGCTGGAGGAGAGCGAGCTCCCGGACGTCTTCAAGGCAAAGGGCCCAATGAGGGTCCTCATAACTACTAAGCTCCACCCCAAGAAGGTAATAATAATGGAGAAGGCCTCCGCGTGGATAGCTCACTTGACCGAGGGAAAGGTATTAGACCTAACCTCAGCCCCGGGAGGGAAGGCCTTACACGCTCAAGATCTGGGAAGGATTGTAGTAGCCAACGACATAGACCCGAAGAGGTTTGCCTTCAGGGAGATAGAGAGGGTGGCGGGAGACGCTAGAAGGGGTCCCTTCAGGAGGGCCTTTGACACGGTAATCCTAGACCCGGACTGCACCGGAATAGGTAGGTTGCACTCGCCCGAAAGCAGGCTGTGGTTGGCTATGACGAGTAAGGAAAAGATGGCGGAGTACCAAAGGGAGCTCATAAGGGCTTCAATCAAGTACTTGAAGAAGGGAGGAAGGTTGATCTACAGCACTTGTACCATAACCTACGAGGAAAATGAAGGTCATGAAAAGTTAATGAATGAATTAGGTTTGAGAGCCGTAGAGGTGGAGGTGGCCTCCCCGGGGTTCAAGAGAGGTTGGAGGAGGTTCTTGCCGAACGTCCACGGGACCATAGGCTTTACTTTGACTGTTCATGAGTTTTGAGATTATTCTTCTTAATGATTATCTATATTCTCATATTAGGTTCCTTTTCGAAGATATGAGGTAGTGTACATATAGTATCACCACTCAATAGAGTTTTCCTGGGGATACTATGGAGAAGGTCTATTTCATTCCCTTCGAGAACCCTCCCATAGAGTGGGGAGACAGCTGGATGGGCGCGGCCGCTTGAAGGTCCGGTTGATTCGTTAAGCTCAGACCTCTCCCAAGCTCAGCTTTATCTTATCTTTGATCTTTCCATAGAACCACATGTCCTTAGGCCTGACCACGTGGAGGTCTATTGGATAGTCCAAGGGAAGGCCGTAGGAGAAGGCCTTATCCACTATCCTCAAGGTTAACTTCCTCACCTCCTTGTCGCCCAGATCTTTATCTATTACCACCATTATGTCAAGATCGCTCGCAGCCGTAAATTTTCCCTTCGCCACTCCTCCGAACAAGTAGACTTCAGCGTCGCCCAACTCCTCTTTAATTGCCTTTAATACCGGCTTAACGTACTTTCTCCAGTTCTTTAAGTACTGGTACTGTTCGTACATGTAGCTATACGTTCTGCACCACCTCCTGGATCAAGTTAATTATCTCTTCAGCCAGCTTGATTGGCTCCTCGGCTTCTTCAGCCTCAAAGGCTCTGGGGCCGTATCTCCCTTCCTTGTAGGCCTCCTCTAACGCATAGAGCTCATATCTCCTCTCACTTATGAACTTCAAGATCTTGCTCTTTTCCCCTTCCGGAAGGCCTTTCGCTAGAGACCCCAAGAGCCTCCTTATCTCGTGAGTCCTTGAGTCGATACCGTAAAGCTGGATCAAGGCCGACTTAACGAAAAGCTGAGCCGCTTGCTCTGCAAAGAAGGCCGCGAGGTCTGGTTCCTCGCTCAACACCCTCTTGGCCTCATGCAGAAACGCGAGGGCCCTCTTCCTTAGGAGTTCCACGTACTCTCCACTCAAGGTATCCCGTGATAGTGTACAAGAGGAGGGATTAGAAGAAAAGTCTTCAGAGCTCCACATCCACCAAGGCCTCTAACACGGCCTTAGTTGCTTTCTCCATAGCTGGGGCTAGCTGCTCGTGATGGAGAAGGTCCTTCTTCTTGGGGTCCACCAAGCTGTCTGCCATTACTACCAGAGCCCCAGTTCTGAAGCCCCTCATCCATCCCAAGGCGAACAGGGTAGCACATTCCATCTCTACCGCAACTATTCCCCTCTTGGTCCAGAACTCCACGAAGTCAGGACTCTCAGCATAGAAGGCGTCGTTGCTGACCACGGGTCCGTAGTGTATTGGCAAGCCTACCTCCTTGGCCTTCTCATATAGCTTGGTCGTTATCCAGGGGTCGGGGGAAGTGGGGAGGCAAGTGTTTGGGGAGTAAACTCCCAGAACTCCTCCGCAGTAGTAGGCAGCGCCGGTCACCACTAATCCGTGACCTACGTCTATCTCCTTCTTCATGCTTCCAGCGGTTCCAAGCCTTACCATGGCCTTTGCTCCAAGCATTCTCAGCTCCTCAAAGACTATTGCCGCAGAAGGACCTCCTATTCCGTGGACGGCGACGCTGACGGGAACTCCCTTGTACTTGCCAGTGAATACCAAGAGCTCCCTGTTGCTGCTCACCAGCTTGGAGTCTTCGAGCATTTGGGCAACCATCTTCGCTCTGGCTGGATCTCCAACCACCACTACTCTTTCCGCCACCTCTCCGGGCTTGGCTGTCAAGTGCTGAGGCTTCATGATCTCGCCAAGTGAGCCCCTCAGAGGCGATAATTAAGAGCTACCGGAGACAGAGTACTCCGTAAGTGATACCTTATTATCCTGCAGGAGTCAACAGACAGGGGAAGGAACTCTTGTTCGTGGTCCTCTTCACCTCCGATTACTGTCCGACTTGTGAGGAAGTGGAGAAGGTCTGGGAGATCTTCAAGAGGATGTACAGAGACGAGCTAGTATTCCTCGAGTTCAAGCTTGCCAACGATACCAAGAAGACCTTCAAGGCACTAGGAGTGAGCTGGGTTCCTACGGTAGTGTTCTATGACGAAGAAGAAAGGGAGCTGAGGAGGGTGGAGGGCTCCTTTACCTTAAGCGAGCTCGAAAAGGGCCTCAGAGCAGCTCTTCGTCGTAGAAGAGCGTGTCTTCAAGCGAGTTGATTATTCCCTCGTCTTCCAGCAAGCCCACAAACCTCACCAGCTTCAGCTTCCCGTTTAGTAAGAAGCGGTTGGCATGGCTTACGACCTTAGCTATAGTGTGACCGTTCTCCCTTCCGCTCAAGGGGTACTGGATGTTGTCGCTTCCCCTTACTATTACTCTGTAACAGCAGTTGGAGGGCTGTATCCCAGAGTACTTGAATCCAGCTGTCTTAGCTAAAGAAACTAGCTTCATAGCTAAGTCTATATCCTTAACTCCTATGTCTAGGAGAGGATGACTCGCCTTTATCCAGAGCCACTGACACCTCTTACCGTCTAAAGCCTTGAAGACGTCGTAGACGCTTATGGGACTGTGGGAGGTAAGCAAGTGCTCGGTGCCCCTCTTATCCTCGGGATTCTTGCCGTTGCATCCTATAGTTATCCTGCCCGCGCAGGATGAGGTAGTGAATAGGTTCTCATTCTCATTGAGGGCTAGTAATAAGTCAATCAGTTCTTCGTCCACCAACCCCTTTTCCATATCCGATCTTAATTTGAGAAGGCTGTTTGCCCGAGCGGCCTCCCAACACATCCCGAAACACCGTTCCTCAAACTAAGCAGTAGTTAAAGGTTGGAGGCAAGAAACTTAAAGAGAATTAAGGGAAAGAAAATAGGATATAAGAAGGGTGTTCAAGGAGGCCTTTTTCAAACCTCACTTCCCTCCGGAGGGGCGGTGTGGAAGACGTACGTGGTGCTTGCCGGAGGAGAGAGCAAGAGGTTCGGGAAGGATAAGCTCATAGCCTTAGTAGATGGGAGAAGGGTAATAGATAGGGTGTTAGATGAGATAGGCGAGGATCACGTGCTCCTAACGGTCAGCGAGGAGAGGTGCAAGCTATACGGAGCCAAGAGGTGCTTGTACGATAACGGAAGGGGGCCAGCGGAGGCGCTCCTAGCGCTTGATGGTTCCTTCACATCCCTTTCCGGAGACCTACCTTGGATAAAGAGAGAGGTATTGGAAAGGCTGGAGGCCTTCAGGAGGTACTTCGGGGCTCAAGTAGCTGTCCCGTTACACGGAAAGGGATTCCTCGAATCCTTGATGATAAGCGTTGAGGATATCAATCCTATAAAGAGGAGATTAAAGGAGAGGGAAATACCTAGAACCTTGAGGGTAACTGACATAATAAGGATCTCGGAAAAGGTCGTCTTCGTGGGATCGAAGTTCCTCAGCAGGGATCCCAGAGTCTTTGCCCATGTGAACACTCAGGAGGACCTCAAGATAGGAGCTCCCAAGGAGCCATTAGGGGAAAGGATAGTGGAACTTGAACTAGACTTTCATCCTTGTGAAGATCCATTAAGAGAGGTTGAACTCTATAGGAGGTACGGTCTCAAGCAGATGGAGCTCCACGCGCTTAAGGACTTGAGGATTTGCAAGGGAAGCTAGCTTTCACGCTAATTTCGCCCAACTCTCTCGCATAAATACAATCTCCCCATCTTATTGGAGGGATAAAATTGGCCTTCCTGGTCGACAAGACCTTAGAGATTGCATATGATTTTGCAAGAGAGAAGTTCGGAGAGCTGATAAACAAGATCCAAAGTGGAAAACCTTTGACTAGCGAAGAAGCGAACTTCCTATTGCTCTTCATTGTTTTGAACGAGGTCAGATTGAGATATGACGAACTCTCAAGGCAGATTCAATTGAACAGAGAGATGATAAAGGAGACTGAGGAAAGACTAAGGAACGAGATCAAAGCAACGGAGGAAAGATTGAACGAGAAGATCGAAGAGACCAAGAGAGATCTCGAGAAGAAGATCGAGTTAACCAACAAAAGGATAGACGATCTAAGAGAGGACTTCAACAAGAGGTTCGAGAGCTTGGAGCATAGAGTTTACGAGCTCGAGAAAGATGTGGAGGAACTCAAAGTGGCGGTTGCTAGGTTGGATAGAGACGTGCAAGAGGTAAAGGAGGACGTAAAGGAGATAAAGAGCATGATGAACTTATTGCTAATGCATTTAGCGGGAATAAAGGTAGAGAAGGAGAAGTGATTTTTCAACCTTGGTCTTAGAAGTGTCTATTCCAGCTCTCCCCTAGTCATTTATCCATTTCTTTACCTTCACCTTGAACCCCATTTCCTTGAACGCCTTCTCCCACTCCTTAACCTCCTCCTCCGGCATGTTCCCCTTGTAGCAATGTTCGGAGCACCAAGCCTTATCCCTAGGATCCGTTAGGGGCTCAGTAACCAATGGATTGACCACTATAACTACCTTCTCCCTATCGAAGGGCTCCACCAACTTCTTTATTTCGCCTATATACCTTATGGTTAATCCCTTTGCTACCGGAATCCTAAGCTCCACAGGCTTCTTGCTCTGAGCGAGCTTGTTCAAGCACTTCTTGAAGTTGTTGAAAAAGATCCTCGCATTTCCATTAACCCCGTAGAGGGGTTCGAAGGGCATCTTGATGTCAGTAGCTACGTGATCGGCTAAATCGATAAGCTCCAGCGATTGGGGAATTGTGCAGTTGGTGTTCAGGGAGAACTCCACTCCCTCCTCCTTCGAGACCTTAGCTAGAGTTCTAACCAAGTTGGGCTGAAGAGCTGGCTCTCCTCCGGTCAGGTGAAGGTAATCCACGAAGTCCTTAGCATCCCTCAGCTCCTCCCTGAACTTCTCCAAAGGTATCTCGAAGCACCCTTGCCACTCCGCAACCTTCCAGTTGTGACAGAAGGGGCACTTCAAGTTGCAGCCGCAGGCCCAAGTTGTAAAGGTGATCCTCCCGACTACATCAACCAAGGAGAAAGGCTTCCATCCAGCTATGAGCATTCGGTCCACCTAATCCCCTTCTAGGTATAGGAAGGGTTTAAACGGGGAGGGAGTAATCTGGAGGTATAGCGCAGAAGCGAGATTAAGTGAGAGTTTATTGTATAACATATATTACAGATGCCGTATTACATAGTTGAGGGGTTTCCTTGAGTGTAGTTGTGAGTTTCAGAATAGATAAGGAATTAAAAGAGAAGATGGATAAGTTTAAGTACATAAACTGGAGTGAGGTAGTTAGAAGAGCAATATACGAAACAATAAAGAAGGAAGAAGAAAAAATGAAGGAGAAGGATAGATCCAAAATCTCCTATGCTGTCCTCAAGATATCAGCGTTGAGGAGAAGGGCTGAGGGTTGGAATTCCGTGGAGGAGATAAGGAAATGGAGAGAAAGGTTGTAGTCGATGCATCTGTAGTAGTAAAATGGTTCATTGAAGAAGAATATAGCGAGCAAGCGTTGAAACTCCTCGACGCCTACAAGGAAGGTCTATTGGATTTAGTAGCTCCCTCCCTCTTACCCTATGAAGTTCTCAACGCGTTAAAGTATTCAAATGTCTTCGGTGAGGATGAGTTGAAAGAAGTAGCCATTGTGCTCGAAAGCCTCCAGATAACTACCTTTGAACTAAGGAGCGATCACGCTCGGAGGAGTTTAGAAATTGCAATGAGGAAGGGAGTGACCGTGTATGATGCCTCCTACGTCGCTCTAGCAGAACTAGAGAACGCTGCCTTCTATACGGCTGACGAGAAACTCCTAAGAAAGGTTAAGGATTTAGATTTCGTGAAGCACATAAGGGATTTTGATATCTAGAGCTTTCTCTTGTCTATTACCCTCTTCGCCTTTCCTCCCTCTATTCTAGGTATCTCTCCGGGGTCCACGACCTTTACCCTCGGAGTTATTATCAAAGTCTCCCTTAGGGAGTATTCAAGCTCCTTCGCCAGCTGCTCCTTTGACTTTTCGTCAAGCTTCTCCTTGCTTTCGACTATTACGTACATCCTGTCCAAGTTTCCTTCCCTTTCTACGACTATTTGATACTGATGATTCACCTTAGGGTTGGAAAGCAAGACCACTTCCACCGCAGAGGGGAAGACGTTCACTCCGTTTATTATGAGCATATCATCCGCCCTTCCCTTTATCCTTGCTATCTTCCTCATAGTTCTTCCACATTCACAAGTCTTGGTATCGTAGATGAAGGTGATGTCGTTAGTCCAGTACCTCAGCAAGGGCATGGCTTCATGGGTTAGTGGAGTTACTACCAGCACTCCCTCCTCCTCAGGCTCCACGGGCTCGCCCGTCTTGGGATCGACCACCTCAACCAAGTAGTGGTCCTCCCACACGTGGAGGCCGTCGTGGTAATGGCACTCCATAGCGGTTCCGGGGCCGTAAAGCTCGCTCATTCCGTAGATGTCGTAGGAGTCCATGTTCCAAAGCTCGTTTATCCTCTTCCTCAGCTCATCGCTCCACATCTCGGCTCCGAATACCCCAGTCCTAACCTTGGTGTCCTTAGCCGGGTCAACCCCCATCTCCAAGGCCACTTCAGCTAGCCTCAGCGCGTAGTTGGGAACGGCAGCGAGCACGGTAGCTCCCAAGTCCTTGATCATCCTTACGTGCCTCTGCGTGAATCCCGTTCCAGCTGGAACTACCATGGCTCCTATCCTTTGACCACCGTAATGGAAGCCCAGGCCTCCGGTGAACCAGTGATAGCCCAGAGCCACGTACAAGATGTCGTCCTTGGTTATACCAGCAGCAGCGAAGCTCCTGGCCATAAGTTCGCTCCAATTATCGATGTCCTTCTTGGTGTAGCCTACGACGGTCGGCTTTCCGGTAGTTCCGCTGGAGGCATGGATCTCTATGATCTCGCTTAGGGGTACGGCGAACATTCCGTAAGGATACTCCTTCCTCAAGTCATCTTTCATCGTGAAAGGTATCTTCCTTATGTCGTCCAGGCTCTTTATATCATCCGGCTTAACTCCGGCCTCGTCCAGCTTCCTCCTATACAAGGGGACATTTTCGTATGCATGCCTAACGGTCTGCCTGAGCCTCTTGAGCTGGAGCTCCTCTATCTCCTTTCGAGGAGCCTTCTCTATTGGGTGTAAGATGTAGGGCTTACCCATTTGTGCTCACCTCTTCAAGTAGTAAACTATTACGAAAGCCAGAGCGGATAGAAAAATGGTTATCCCAAAGCTCAAGTCTGGATAAGGCAAGGGGGACTTGAAGGCCCTTGAGAGGCCGTAGGCTAGGGCCACCAGCGCTCCTACCACTGAGCTAGCGATTATGGCATCTCTGTTCCCCTTTCCTATTACCGTCGCCACGACCGGAACTAGGAAGGCTCCTGCTGTCAAGGTCCAGCCGGTCTTGAAGATCGTGGTAACCGCTCCCGCCAGCTCCTTCGGAAGGGTTAGGGTTAGAACCGCAATTACGGCTGCCGCTACCATGCTCAGAAAGCTCAGAACCCTCAATACCTTGGTGTCCTTGATGTCAAACATGTCGTAGCCTATAGCGCTACCAACGGTTAGGGAGATCGAGTCAGCTGTGCTCATTGCAGCTGCCAGGACAGCGGCGCTGAAGACTGCCGCCCCAACGGTTCCCATGAGCTGCTGGGCTAGGAGGGGGATCGCCTTAATCGGGTTTATGGGCTTCTGGAGGAGTTGGGCGGCAGCTAAACCGCTCAAGAAGCTGCTGTAGGTTACTATGAATGCGAATGCAGTAGCTATGGCGGTAGACCTCTTCACTATCCTGGGGTTCTTAGCTGTATAGAACCTGTTGATGAGCTGGGGAAGTCCCCAGACGGCTATGCTAGTGAGCAAAGCCAGGTCAAAGATCAGCCTTAGGTTGATCTTCGATGGAGGGACGAAGGGTTTAGAGGCGTCTAAAGCAGTGATGCCTCCCACCTTGGAGGTCGCTAAGATAACGAGCGCCAGCACACCGGTAGCCATTATTATTCCTTGAATGGCGTCAGTCCAAACAACGCTGTACATACCTCCTAGAGCTACGTAAATTGCCATAACGAGTGCAATTATGAAAGCAGCCGTAGCTAAGTCCAGCTTGAAAACAGTTCCAACCATGGCGGCGGCTCCGCTTATGACGGTGGCGGCGTAGAGGGTTAATCCAACGGCCGTCACGAAGCCCAAGAGCCTCTGAAGGCCCTTGTTGTTGTAGGCCTTGGCAAATAGCTCTGGAACCGTTAGCGCATCGAACTTCTCGCTCAAAGCATTTATCTTTCTTCCAATGAAAATAAACGTTACCAACGCTCCCAAGACTACGTTGAACACGGGGATGAGGAGGCTGGAGGAACCCCAGAGGAAGGCCCACATACCTCCAACGACTATGACCACGCTGGAGAAGTACGTGGCTCCGAAGGTGAAGGCGAGCAACCATTCGCCTATTTCCCTGTTGGCCACTAGGAATCCTTTAATCGTATCAGCCTTTGCCTTGAATATGAATCCTATAAACAAAGTTAAAGCTAGGTAAGCTATCAAAACGCCCTCGGCTATCACTCGCCCTCACCCTCCTCCTTCAAGCTGTACCATATCGCGACAGCAAGGGCACCTACTCCCACTCCGAGGGCCAGCAATACCACTCTTACCCACCTAAGGCCCACAACATTTAAGGGGCTTTTATTTGTTGACTCTCAAGATTGTCAAGAATGCCATGGCAGAAAAAGAACTCAGCCCCTCTCCAGAGGGATCTTTTCTACAGTGACGGACTCCAAGTAGTCCCAATCTATGTCAAACATTAAGCCGGGAGAATCCCTCAGCTCCACGAATCCGCACTTTATGTCAAAGGGATCCTTCGCTAAGGACCTCTCATAGAACTGCTGATCTGGTGAGAAGTCGGAGGGCTCCAGGGGTCCCTTTACCGCTGATGCGACTACCATGTTCAAGCTCCTCCCTATGACTGTTTCGAGCAAACCTCCTATGAAGACTGGGATGTTGTGGTCCACCGCTATATCGAGCACTTGAAGGCTCGCAGTGAGGCCTCCCAGCCTGGGAGGCTTCACGTTTATTGAGAGCAGCGACCCGAACTCCTCGTTTAACATAGCTACCTCCAACGCCCTTCTAGGCGTGTCAACGCTCTCGTCGAGCACCACCTCTATTCCCTCTTCCGAGGAGAGCTTGGCTGAACTCACCAAGTCGCCGGGAGGGTAGGGTTGTTCTATTGCATCAGCGTAAGCGGCTACGTCGGAGAGCTGCTCCCTGTGGGACTCCCTTACCGGGTCATAGGCCCCGTTGGCATCTGCCAAGAGTTGGACTCCGGGGAACTCGTGCCTGAGGGCCTTGAGGGGCTCCACGTCCCACCCGGGCTTTATCTTAACCTTGAGTCTCCTGGCCCCCCAGTTCAACGCCTCCTCAGCACAAGATATCAGTTCATCGAGGTCTTCGGTTATTCCAATGCTCTCCTGCACCGGCAGCTTGTAAGGCCTTCCGCCAACCGCTTCAACCAAGCTCTTGTTATTTAAGCAAGAGAGGAGCGTGAGGATAGAGTACTCTATCATGGTCTTCGCCATTTGGTTACCTCTATAGGAGTTCAGCTTTGAAAGGAGTTCCTTCACGTTTTGTGACATAAACAAGTGCTCCTTCATCTTCTTGGTGAACTCAACCACGCTCTCCACGAACTCTCCGGAGTACAGAGGATAGGGGTCAACCGGGGCCTCTCCTGCTCCTATGCAATCGCCGCTCCTGGAAATGAGGAACACCCTTACTCCGTAGAACTCACCGAAGCTCGTGCGGAAGGCTCTCTTTATCGGTATCTTAGCTATTACTAACTCATAGCTCACGTCCTCTGGAATTGACCACGTAAGGTAATCCAAAGCCCATCTCCAAGGAAGGCTATGCAATAACTCTAAATTGGGTTCCCCTTCACGGATGCGGTGAGTTCAAGTGAGGTTGATAATGATAAGGTATGATCCCGAGGAAGGAGCGCAGAGGTTCGTCATAGACAACGAGCTGGAGAAAGTAGTTAGAGAGAAGGCGGCTCATGTAATAAAGGAAGAATGGAATCCCGAGAGCGGAGAGTTCAGCGTAATGATGGACTACTTCGAGTACGAATATCCTCTCCCCTTGAAGAAGGAGCAGTATGAGCTCTTCAAGAACTTCAACATGAGAAAGGAAGGGAAGGTAGTGGTGGTCAGAGTTCCCTACTTCGTGATAATGTTCCCCAAGTATCCCTACGAGGGAGCTCCCGTGGTAGTGTACTTGATCACCCCATTCTTCGAGGACAGAGTAGATGAGCTCATGGAGTTCGCTAAGCAAGTGTCCTCCGGGATAAACGAGATGCCGGAGGAGTCAGAGGGCCAGCTGGAGTAACCTCTTTCTACCGATAAGGAGGAGCTTTCCTCCCCTCCACAGGATCCTCTGAAGCTTCCCGTCCCACTCCACTTTGTATTCCTCGAGGACCTTCAGACTCTCCACGTCTACTAACCTTATCCTCAACTTATCCCCTTCCGGCTCCGCGCTTATCATGTCGCAGTTGGGGCCCAAGGTGACCCTCGAGCCTCTGGGAAGGGTTATCTTAACCGGCCTCTTCAGGTTCCCCTCCACGTTGTAAAGCCTCACGTCAGTGAGCAAGTCCTCTTCCTTTAGGGTTACCGTGAAGAAGGGATAGCAGCTGCTCACGTCTGTTATTTCCTTATCATAGAGTATCTTGTTGATCACCATTGGATCCAAGCCATTGGTGATGAGCCAGCCCTCTATGTCAATTACGTTTAGGGAGTTCCCGGAAGGGGCTAGGAGGAACACGTCGCAGATCTCTATCTTCCCGCTCACCCTTCCCACGAACCTCCTCGGGAGGGGCATCACTGTGCCGAGCTCATCGATGAGTAGGCACCCGTCCCCGCAGGCGATTACTCCTAGCTCGTAGTCTCGAAAGTAAGGATACCTCCTTAGGTCTTGGATCACTATCTCATCGACTAATTTCCCTTGACCACTATACTTTTCGATGCTATCAAGAACATTCCCCATACCTAAAGTGTTGGAGAAGGGAAGGTAATTAGTGGAAATGTAGAAGTTATCCCTTTCCATGAAGAGTATCTCGCCTGTAGACTCGATGAGACCTCCGCCTTCCTCAGTAACTACCCCCACCAAGCCGCTAGGGTGGAGGTCCACGTCCTTTATCGCCTTTGAGAATTCCCTTCTCCAGATTTCCAGCGCTTTCAACCTAAGGATCGAGGAGAGCGAGGTGATTAAATGTGGAAAGGGGTAGAAAAAAGCGTTAGCCGGTTACGGTTACGGTAGTGGTGACGGTCACAGTCACGGTCTTGGTGACGGTCACGGTGGTGGGAGCGCAAGCTCCGGCGGTGGTGGTAGTGCTGGTGCTGGTCTGCATGACGGCGGGCTGGATGGTGATTATCTTGCTGGCGTACCAGTCGCCCATGGGGCTTCCGTCACCGTTGGCGGCGATGACAGCGATGTTGAAGGTCACCGGGACGGGCTTCTTGGGAGCGATCCACTCGAAGGTCCACTCCCTCTTTAGAGAGCCCTCCTTGGTGTGGGTGATTATGGGCTTGCCGGTCATCATGTCAGTGCTTATGAAGGTGTCCTTGGGGTCGATGACCTTTAGCTTACCAGCGCTGACGCTCACAGCGAATCCGCCGCAGGCAACTCCACCGGTGCAGTCGGGACCCTTGGTTATCTCGATGGTTATCTTGTAAGCCTTGCCGGGGACGTACTCCTTAGGTAGGCCGATTACCTTGAACTGGGCAGGGTGCTGAGCGGCGCCCATGTGGCACTGGGTACAGGTTAGGGTGGGAGCTCCGTTGCTCATGGCGAAGACGGTAGCGGCGAGGATCACTGCTAAGAGAACGCCCTTAAAGGCCTTCATACCTTTCACCTCGGGCTCTCTCCCGGTGCACAATTTATTACTTTTGGTGCAAAGGATCATAATAGCACATCCATTGGGCATTTATTGAAAGCTATTCGAACGATCAAGGTCTTTCGTCTAGGTGAAGGAATAAGCACTTAAGTTTACGGCCGTTAAAGATCGTATTAGTGTAATAACTGCTCCTCCTCCAAGAGCTGGGTTACTGAGGTTGGACGCCTTATTCGATGCCATACGAAGGGAGCTGGAGATAGGGGACCTGGTGAGCTTGAGCGCCTCTCAGTGGGAGGAGATCGTTTCATCGTACAGAAAGTTCGCTACTAGGTGCTCCGAGTCCACTCTGAGGGACGCTTGCATCAGGAGGCTTGAAAGGTACAAGGACTTGTTTAAGCAACTCTTCAAGCTGAGGGTCTACAAGGCCTTGGACAGAGAAGGAGTGAGCGAAGACTCCATAGACTCCCCACTGCTGAGGCTTATCTTGAAGCTAGTAGAGGACTACGTCTCTACTCTTGACGAAGTGATAGCAGATGAGAGGGGGAAGGTGTATGCTATAATAAAAAGAAGAATACAGGTTGGAAAAGTCGTATTAGAACCGGGAGAGCTTGTACTTATGGATCTGATGGAAGCCATTGCACTAAGCTCCTTCGGCTACGTTGAATTACTAAGACTCCCTTCGGAGACCTCGAAGGGGTACTCTTGGATGAGGGCGGAAAGGGTTCACACGGAGTAGATCTCACCACAAGCACTCGTCCTCTGGAGAACATCCACACCTTTCGTTGCAGTAATCCACAGGGCTGTAGCCTTCGGGAACTCCCTCGCCGAGGTAGGCTATGCCTTGAACGCACCTCTTCAAGCACTCACAGTCGCACACGTCCAGCCCCTATCCTTCCCACCCAGCTTTCCCCTCTAAGCGCTTTACCAAGGGATTCATTTCGCCCTCCTGAACTAAACGCTTAATAAAAATGCCTAGCGGTACAGAAACAGGTTCACCTCCATGGGAACGATATTTGAGGACGCCAGAAGGGGGATAATTACAGAGGAGATGAAGAAAATAGCAGAGGTTGAGGGCGTAGAGCCGGAGTTCGTCAGAAGGGGGTTGGCGGCTGGAAGAATCGTGCTCCTAAGGAACGTTAAGAGGGCCGAAAAGCTCAAGGTAGTAGCAGTAGGAGAGGGCATGCTAACCAAGGTGAACGCAAACATAGGAACCAGCAACACCTTGATAGACCTGGATATGGAGGTTGAGAAGGCTAGAATAGCAAAGAAGTACGGAGCGGATACGGTAATGGATCTCTCTACAGGAGGAAACTTGGACGTGATAAGGAGGAAGATCATGGAAGCGGCCGAACCCCTTCCCTTGGGCACCGTTCCTATATACCAAGCCTTCATGGACGTTGCAAACAGGAAGGGAGCAGGAATACACATGACGGAGGATGACATCCTAAACACTATAGAAAAGCAATTGAAAGACGGAGTTGACTTCATGACCCTCCACGCTGCTCTAACAAAGGAATTGGCGGAGAAGGCGGTGAAGAGCAACAGGGCGGAGCCCATAGTGAGCAGGGGAGGCTCGATCATAGCCGCTTGGATGCTGGAGCATGACAAGGAAAACCCCTTGCTGAGCAACTTCGACTACGTCTTGGAGCTGTTCAAGGAGTACGACGCAGTCATAAGCTTGGGGGACAGCCTCAGGCCCGGCGCCCTCGAAGACGCTCACGATGAATATCACTTGAGCGAGCTCATGGTGAATGCCAGGTTGGTAAAGAGGGCTAGGGAAGCGGGAGTTCAGGTTATGCTTGAAGGTCCCGGACACGTTCCTTTGGATAGAGTGGTAGCTGACGTCAGACTTGCTAAAAGGCTCACCGAAGGGGCTCCTTACTACATCCTAGGACCCTTAGTAACTGACCTAGCCGCTGGCTACGACCACATAGCGGGAGCGATAGGAGGTGCCTTAGCAGCTGCCCACGGGGCCGACTTTCTGTGCTACGTAACTCCAGCTGAACACTTGAACTTACCAAATCCAGAGCAAGTTAGAGAAGGCGTAATAGCTTTCAGGATAGCCGCTCACGCAGCGGACATAGTGAAGTACCCGGATAGGGCAATGAAAAAGGACATAGAAATGGGAAGGTGTAGGGGAAGGCTCGACTGGGAGTGCATGATAAACTTAGCCTTGGATCCAGACAAGGCGAGAGAGATAAGGGACCAATACGGACCCACTCCCTTGAAGAGCTGCAACATGTGCGGGAGCCTCTGCGTCTTCCTCCTCTTGGACAAGTGGAGGAAGAAGGACTAAAGCTCCTTTAAGTACTCCAAAGCCTCCTCGTAAGCCTCTTCCCTAGCCTCCCTTCTAACGATTATCTTCTTGCAGTTCCTCAACATCTCTAGGAATTCCCTATCCCTCAACCTTAAATGATGAACTACTATGAAGGGCCTTCCGGAACGTAGGACCTTCAGAAATTCCTTCCTCACTTCATCTAGCTTCAACTCCATTGGCCCTATCTCGTCTATCACGTAGAAGTCACAGTCCCCGGAAAAGGCCTCCTTTACCAGCTCGACCACTTGGGGGCATACCCTGTACCTCCCTACTCTGGGACCATTGCATCCCTCAACCTTTGCCAACCACTCCTCCTTCCCGCTCCTAATATCAACCATCTTGAACCCTATTCTTCTTCCACGTACTCTGACGTCGGGACAAGTCACTCCGCACACTTTGTATCCCCTTCTCTTCAGCTCTTCGACTAACTTCATTGCCAAGGTGCTTTTCCCCGCTCCCGGCTCGCCGGTTATCGCTATGCAGAACGTCAAACTTCTTCCCCTCTGATCTGATCACGAGGAATTTATTTTCGTTAAAGCCTCTTAATTTTCATTGCAAGTTGTAACAACTTGCAATAACTCTACTGGAGCTTACAACAATATTTATAATATATTGTTGCAACTTACAACACGAGAGGTGAGATGTGGTGTTCGGTCCCCCTGCTACCACCTTAGGTCTCATAGAGCCAAACTTCATTGAGGAAATCGAAAATCAAGCTAGGGAGTTCCTGGACTTGATCATACTCAATGCAATCAAAGAGGGGAAGGATCAAGCCATGAGCATATACGACCAAATAAGATCTTGCGGCATTCCCATGAACATGAGCACATTCTACGCTACCTTGAGGGAGCTCGAGAGGGAGGGACTGGTAAGGTCAGAGGGAGCTAGGAACAAGAGGTATTACATAACAGAGAAGGGAGAGAAGTACTTGGAGGAGAACGCCCAACGGCTCGAGAGAGTTAAGGAGGTAACGAGGAAGCTCAGAGTGGCGAAGGCAATAGGAATACCAATGATGATGGCTACCCTCAAGGAGTTACTGAACAACTTGGACAAGTTGAGTCCAGAGGATAGGGCGGAGATAATGGAAGCTCTGGGAACTGCCTCGATAGCAGTCAAGAAGGTCTTGGCGAAATACGTCGAGTAAGTTCGCCACTTAAGCTCCAATCCCTTTTCTTTCTGGGAGTTCGGTTGGAGCTGCTAGGTCTCGGAGCGTGGGTCTTAACGTTCATCCTATCCTCCTTGCTAGCATCAATTGTAGAGCAGAGGTTCTCCCCCTTCGTGTTGCAAGCCTCCCTCTTGATCCTCTCAGTCTTTTCGATCTACTTATTGAAACTAAGGGTTCCCCTCCTCAAAAGTCCTCTAGGACTTCTCCTAGCCTTTATCTCTGTACCTATCATGATTACGTTCTATACAACTGTAGGAAGGCGCCTCGAAGACTACGAGCTCGAGTTCTTGCCCTCTTCTCCCCTTCCCAAGTACTTTCTGCTCCTCCTTCTAGCCCCCATGGCAGAGGAGGCGAGCTTCAGAGGTCTGCTGGAATGGAGCTTGAGCTTTCCTATTTCTATAATTTTGCCGGCGCTGGCATTCGGCCTAGTTCACATAATGCCCTATGGCAAGGCTCCTCGAAGGTCTAAGGCAGTCGCCCTTTCGATAATAACCGTCTTGGGATTCCTCTTCTCCCTTCTCTCGTGGTATTATGGCTTGGTCTCCGCGATGCTCTCTCATTCTATGACAAATGCCGTAAGCTTGATTGAGGAGAGGAGAACAAGAAAAAGCACTTAGAGCTCCACGTACCTCCTCAAGTTCCTCCTATAAGCAAAGACTCCCAAGGCGAAGAGGACTGTGGATGCTAAGAGGAGCTTGACAAAAGGAACCAGTTCCTCGGCTCCCCTTCCTAGCACCAGCACCCCTCTGATGATGTCTATTCCCCACGTGGGCGGGAAGACTTCAGCTAACGTCTTGAAGTAGCTCGGCAGCATCTCCTTCGGAATCCATATACCAGCCGTGAAGGTGAAGAGGAGGCCTAGCATCACTCCCAAGTTGGACGCTCCCTTAGCGGTCTTACTAACCAGCGAGAGGAGGAACCCCATGCTTATTGTTGATATTCCGACCAGCACTAAGGAAACCAAGGCTATCCAGTCATAAGGGTTGAAGGGGTTCCAGAGGACTCTGGCTCCCATCGCCAAGCCGCTGAGGACGACTGCAACGGCGGAGATGCCAAGTATGGTCAAGCCTCCCAGGAGCTTCCCCAGCAAGAGCTCCCCTTCCGAAACTGGGGAGGTCAGTATCCTATCCAACGTCTTCTTCTCCTTTTCGATAACAACGGCTGTAGCTCCGATGATGAGTCCCGTGTAGAGGAAGCTCATCCCTATTGCTCCCCAGACGAGCCATCCCAATATGCTGGCCCTTTGAGCCAAGGTGGTGGGCGTCATCCTCTTCATGGTAACGTTTAGCGGCTCTATCAGACCTTTCATGAACTTCATCACGAACTCATTGCTTCCTATGTACTTTATCACATATTCCAACTTTCTCTTCGCGATTTCCTTTGAGAAGTAGTAGAGGAATGACCTAACGCTCTCCTCGTGAAGCTGTACCGAGAGGGAAGATCCTCCGCTTACGTAGACCGTTAGCCTAGCCGTCCCGGAAGTCAAGTTACGGTAAAATCCCTTAGGGATGACTATCCCCGCTCCTATCTTCGCCTTCTTCAAGTCATTAACTAACTTTTCCATACTATTGTACCTAATTACTTTAAATAGTTTAGTTCCATTGTACTTCGCTTTTTCCATAGCTTTTATGATCAACGTACCGTTTGGGTCATGGCTGAGAACACCCACCCTCACCGTAACCGGCTTCCCGCTGGTGGAGGGGAGGAAGACGTTGGCCGTTATGAACAATAACATTATGGGCCAAACTATTACCCAGAAGACGTCGCTCTTGTCTCTGGCAAACGTCCATAAGCTGTACTTTACGAATGCCCTTATCCTCCTAGCCTTCATGCACCTCACCCACGAGCTTTATGAAGACATCTTCCAAGGAGGGTTTCTTTACTTCCAAAGACTTCAACTTGATTCCTCTAGAGTACAGTTCGTTTACGACAGTTGGAACCCTCTCGTCGGGGCTTTCTACGAGAAACCTTACCCTCTTACCTTTTGCTATGCATCCCATCTCTTCACATAGCTTTCTAGTATCGATTTCCTCCTCCACTTCAACTTCAATAGCTCCACGAGGAAGAAGTCTTCTCAGCTCCTCCGGGCTTCCCTCCGCCACTACTTTCCCTTTATAGATTATATAGACCCTATCCGAGTACCTCTCCGCCTCCTCCACGTAGTGAGTGGCGAAGAGCACTCCTTTTCCTTCCTCCTTGTACTCGTTCACGAGTCTCCAGAAGTCCCTCCTCACAGAGGGGTCTAAGGCAACCGTGGGCTCGTCCAATATGAGGAGTCTTGGATCGTGGACCATTGCTATTGTGAGGGTGAGGGCCTTCTTCATCCCTCCGGAGTACTTCTCCACGGGGTCCTTCAAAGGAAGCGAAATGCCTAGCTCTTCCAGCGTTTCCTTAACTACCCTTAATGCTTTTGAACAGGGTATGGAATAGAGCTCGGAGAAGAAGCAGACGTTCTGCCTTCCGCTCAGCTCCTCCCTAAGGCCTCCCTCTTGAGGGACGTAACCGAAGAGCTCCCTCGCCTCCCTAGGATCCTTTCCCTCTATTTCCACCCTTCCCTTTGTAGGTAAGTAGATCCCTGTTATCACCTTCAGCAACGTGCTCTTGCCGGAACCGTTGGGACCCAAGAGGGATACGGCCTCCCCCTCTCCTACTTTAAGGCTTATTCCCTTGAGGACCTCGATCCCTGACAAGCTCTTCCAAAGGTTATCTACGACGAGCAAGCTCGGGTCCCGAGAGCCCTCCTAAGGGACGAAAATTAAGGTATGTAATCGTTCCGGTTTCCCGGAGCTCGTACGTACCCTCTAGATCAATTGCTGATGTCACGGCATCCAATTAGTATTACTTAAGCTGAACGTTAAGGGCAAACTTCAAAGGTGTTCGAGCATTCGAGGGCTACTTTCTTCTACCTCCTTCTCCAAACTCATTACGCAAAGGTAGATGAAAATGAGGAAGGGCACACTACTAACCTACGTCGGCCTCGTCACCTTCTTGCTCGGAACAAGCATAATACTGACGTTCGTAATACCGGCTCAGCTGTACTTCCTCGCCCCGGGAGCTGAGGACGCTTGGAAGTACGTTAAGGTAAAGGGTATTCTCATTTCCAATCATACGGAAGTTTTTATGAAATATAACATAACTAAGTACGAAGGCTCCAAGACTTGCATTCAGTGTCACAAGAAGGAGACCAAGGACTTCGTGCACTCGATCCATTACAAGATGTGGAACTACGTAAATGACATAGTAGGTAAGCCTAGGGTGAAGGTTGGAAGCAGAGTGCTCTACAACGACTTCTGTGGTGCCATATTCTGGAATATGACCAAGCCAATAAATTTCATTGGTAAAACTGTTCTCAAGAATGTTCCGAATGACATGGAAAAATTAAAGGGAAGGGTCGTCTCGACCGGCTGTTCCGCTTGCCACGGCTCCAGCTTAGGCAAGGTTCCAAATATAGAGCCGAACGGCAAGGACCTCGAAAACGTCGACTGCTTGGTCTGCCATTCTCTCAAATACAGAGGAGGACCCCTTGGAGTAGCGAAGGGCTACAGGAAGCTCGTCAAGACTGAGGACGGCTGGAGATACGTCCCTGACATCTCGATAAAGGACGCCGCGTTGATATTGGCTAAGCCCGGGAAGGACTCTTGCTTGGCCTGCCACGCCTACTCAGGAGGAGGTCCCGGCTTCAAGAGGCCCAACTTAACCCCCGATCTGATGGGGAACGTGTCGGAGCACTTCGACGTCCACATGGCTAGGGGTCTTCACTGCGTGGACTGCCATCCTTTCGAGGACCACAAGGTGGCCACCAAGGCCGTGGATACCTTTGCCAGGGAAGGAAAGGCGAAGAGCTGCGTCGATTGTCATCCTCATAGGCACAGAGCTCCCATCGTCGGATTCTTTATCGAGAGATTCCATAAAAGGGTGAGCTGCCAAGCTTGCCACATCCCCTACATAGCTCATGGTAAGTACCCAACTGACGTTAAGAGGGATTGGAGGAAAGCGGAGTTCAACTACGAGCTGAAGAGGTGGGAACCTGAGATAGAGCTGAAGAGAGACGTCGTTCCGACCTACGCTTGGTGGGACGGACGGGATAGGATCGTCTACCCCGACAAGGTTACTGGAAACGAGATAATCTTTGCCAAGCCAGTCAAAGGAAAGAATGCCAAGATCTATCCCTTTAAGGTCCACATATCATATGTTCCAATCGATAAGGAAAAAGGCGTACCAATACCCATCAAGGTTGGGATAGTTTTCAGCACGGGAAACGTCACCCTAGCGATAAAGAAAGGAGCTGAGATAGCGGGCTTGAATTACACCGGTAACTTCATCAAGGTAGTTAGATACATGAGCGTGGATCACGGAGTGGTTCCAGCTAAGGAGGCCCTCAAGTGCACGGACTGCCACAGTCCTTGGACTAGGATGCCTCTGAAAGAGCTGGGCTATGGTCCTCTTCCAGAAATCGCTTATTACGGCGCTCCTCTGCTCGTCCTAGCTGGCTTGGCGCTAACTCTGTTCTCAATATTGTCCTAATTTTTATGAACAACTTTGTACCATTCCCATGTACCAGTTCAAGTTTCCTGCCTTCGCTCCCATTGTAACGAACACGTTTAGCGTGACGTTGCTTCCAGCCTTCGGTACCTGACAGTAGTAGGGGAACCTTACATGATAGACGGTGCTTCCGTTTAAGATTACCGCTATAGTCGGGGCGCTCTCTATTACCGTTCCGCTAACGGTCCTTGGCTGTCTGACCGTGTAAACGTAGTTCACTACTGGCCTCGTGTAGTGACACTGGGTGCAGAAGGGGTCTCCGATCGGGCGAGCGCTTGGAGTATTCTGAGTAGTAACAGCAGTACAATTGCCAGGATAGCAATAGGGATGAGCAGTTGGAGGATTAACCATAGGAGTCCCACGAAAGGGAGCTGAGCCATAGCTCGGACAAGGCCTTCCCCACCAAGCTAGGGAGAGCGAGGCCAAGGCTAAGAGGAGTACGAGGGTAAGGGACCTCCTCACGTTTTCACCGATCGTTCAGCCTCGAGGATTTAAAAGAGAGGAGCTCACGATTTGTCTGTTTCTATTCACGGTACAGAAGTTCGTAGTGTCTCACCTTCTCCGGAAACTCGAGTAGGAAGTCCTCGTCTTCCGGATAGTACTTGGTCTTTTCATAGTCCTCGCCGGCGAACACCTTAATAGAGTCTATGTCCTGCCATAGGGTTATTATCATAAATTTGACTGCGTTTCCTTCCTCCCTCTTCAATATATAGACTCCTAAGTTGCCCGGAACGGACTTGTAATCTGGAACAGCCCTTTCTATTAAGAACTTACCGTATTCGTCCGCTTTCTCCTTAGGTACCCTTCCCTCCCAAATCCTAACGACTACCATACCTCTCAGCTCGTTGTATGCTAAATAATCGAACAATAAAGGCCCAGATTCCCTCAACTCTCCCACAAGGTAACGCAAGTATTCCTAATTCTGAAGTCCTCCAAATTCTCGAAGTAAGTTTGGTTAACCTAATGTCGATAAACTGATCTTTCGGTCTGCCTAACGGGTTGGTAAAGTGAAGTTTCTGCAAGAAAGGATGATGGAAATCTTGCTGATTGAAGCTGTACTGTTCACCGCCTTGGGTTCCTTCGTTTCCTTCAAGCCTCTCAAGCCCACGGTTCCCTTTGCTGTATTCTTTATGATATTACAGCCGATGATGGTAATGAACTTCAAAGCGTTCTTCGAGGAGTGGCACAGGAAGGCGAAGCTTATCTTGCTGATATTGATACTTTACTCCGTTGCCTTTCCGCTGCTAACTTGGGCCTTCGCGTCAGCCTGGTTTAAGGTCTCAGTGAGCTTGGTAGCGGTAGGAGCCGTTCTGACCGCCTTAGCTCCAGTAGCCATGCCCGCCCCCACGTTCGTGAGCGCCCTAGGAGGAGATGTGGAACTCAGCGTCGCTAGCATTATAGTAACATTCTTAGCCTCATTAGTTGTAATGCCTACGTGGGCCTACCTGATACTTCATAAGACGGTCAACGTTCCCATAGGGATGCTTGTAAAAGCCATAGCTGAATACATAATACTACCCTTGATCGTGGGCCAGATCTTAAGGTACGTTACTTTAAGGTCTGGAAGCTTCGAGAAGGTGAACAAGGTTCTCCTAGACGTTAGCTTGCTCGCGATGTACTACTTAATAGCGACGATATTCGGAAGCGCTTCCCACGCGATAACGTCCCTAGGGCTTGCGATAGCGTTCTTCATGGTAATGGTTTACGTTTACTACTCTATAAGGTTTGGCATGACCTATGGGATAGGGAAGGCCCTAGGCCTCAACTGGAAGGAGCTGATAGCTTTGGTTTATGCCGCTTCGGTAAACGGCGCTCTGGGAATGGCCGTCTCCTTGGGAGCCTACGGACCGGAGGCAGCGGCTGGAGCTGTCCTCGCTGGGCCTCTGGGAGTGTTAGTGATAATGATATTGCTAGTTAAGTTCTTCAAGAAGAAGTCACTTGGTAAGGGTGGCGGTTAAGGAGACGCTGACCCTTAGCGTTAGAGATGGAGGGGAGGGAAGCCTCGTGGTAGTTAAGGAAAGCGGGGACTGGACATATGAGAGGTTTATCTCTTCTATCTCAATTCTGGTATAGTTAAGCTCCTCGCCTATGATCTTTACCTTTCTTAAGGCATCCCTTATTGCCTCTCTTAAGGCCTTCTCGTAGGCCATCTCCAAGCTCTTTCTCGAAGGCTCAAAGGTCACTCTTTCAATCGTGCATCCGGAGAACCCTATTAGCTTCAGCGCCCTTCCGAGCTTCTTTATGGGTACCTTTATCAGTAAGGAGTAGGTAGAGAGATAGGAGGAGCTCCTTTCATCGTACCAAGAGTTGAAGCCGGTAAGATATATCGTAGCGTTTCCTATTACTTTGGTCAAAGCATTAACCTTAGCTCTGGCCATCTCCTCCGAAATGACTGGAGTCGAGGCCTTTGCTGAGCAAGAGATTGAAAAGGAGGCTATTTCAGGCTTCATGGAAACGGTTCCAACTCCTATTACGTGAACTTTCAGCGAGAGTGCTACTAAGGAAAGAAGAAGGAGAAATAGGACGTGCTTGATGATCCCTCACCCTATGTGAGTGCACATCAATTGCTAAAGAGTAAGCTCCATAACCTAAGATCCTCATCTAAAGCAAAATTTATTAACTAAGGTAGGGTGGTGGAGATCGGAGGGTCCGAGGAGCGGCGGTCGTCTAGCCTGGACTAGGACGCCGGCCTGCCACGCCGGAGATCCCGGGTTCAAATCCCGGCCGCCGCACCAATTACCTTCTTCTAGCCTCTCCCATGTCGAGCATCTCGAGGAGGGGCACGCTCTAGCGGTTGACTGTTCGAAAACAAGAAGCTCTCGAAGTTCTTCCCTCGAACCCTCCATCAGTTGCACGGATCATATCAACCCCATGCAACTGAAGTTAGTAAGCGAACTTAATGCTTGGGTCAGAGTCAAGCTAATCCGTTCAGCTCTCGAACACTTTACAGTGGAAGAACTCTCAAAGGCCCTGGGCAAGAGCAAGAGCACTATCTACCGCTACTCCAAAGGAGATGTAATCCCAAGCGAGGAAGTCGTAGCGAAGGTCTTGGCGTTGCTCTCTGTTGACGTAGCCTTCGCTTCAGTGGGCAAGGAAGTCCTCAAGGCCTACGGCTTGCTCGACCACGAAGGCAAGCCGAGGCTCGTACCCATGCTAGCTATCCTGAGCGTTGCCTTGGGAGATCCTCTCCTCAGGAAGTTAGTCCTCGAGTGGGTTTCAAGAGCTTTAGGCAACGAGGTGACTGAGCTCAAGCCCGAACCGGCTTTGCTCATGAAGTGGGAAGACGTCTTCGAGGCCTACCTCAAAGAGCGTAAGGGCATAAGTGAGGAGCAAATCGCTTACTACCGCTCGCTCTTTGAAAGGTTCTTCGAGGGCAAGGCGTTAACCGAAGAGTTCGTGGAAGAAGCCTCGAAGTTCCCAGGGTGGGCGAGGGTCGTCTTTAGGCACTACTTGAACTGGTTGTTACTCGAGCGGAGGGTTGACAGCGAGTTCGTAAGCTGGGCCTTGAAGAAGATTCCTACGAGGGGCTACAAGGTAAGCGTGAAGGTCCATGAGATAAGCTTTGAGGAGGTCACGAAGACCCTGACTGTGCTTAAACAAGAGAACGAAGAGATCTATTGGCTCTATCGCCTCCTCCTCGAGAGCGGGCTCAGGCTAGCCCACGCCTTGGAGTTAATCGCTTCATGGAATCCCACCGAGAAGGTCTTCGTGGAACCCTTGGGCAAGGTTGAGGAGAGGTGCAAGTGCTTTGAAACGCACTGCCGCTGCTGGCTGGGGATCAAGAGGGGCAAGAAGTCCGCGCTCTGGGCTTTCATGAGCAAGGAGACCTTTGAGGTGCTGAACGAGATAGCTCCGACCAAGCTCTCGAGACACTGCGTGAGCAAGAAGGCGAAGGCTCTGGAAATCCTTGAGCCCTCGAAGCTTCGCAAGTTCTCCGAGCAATACATGAAGGAGGCGTTCGCCAAGAAGGCACAAGAGCTGGGCGAGCACCCTGAGGTCATAATGCAGTTCGTGCAGGGGAGGACCGGCGAGCTGAAGGTCTCTCATTTGTACTACGACAACTTACTGAGGAAGACCGATTTCGTTTACCCGAGCTGGTTGGAGTTCTTGGGAGATGTGCGCTTTGGTCCTTTGGAGAGAGGACTCGTGGGATAGGTGTTGTCTTGGGACCAGGGGCCCCCGCCTCTCGGACCAGGGGCCCCCGCCCGTTCCATGATAACATAGTATACTGGGGTTATTAAGTTTTTGTCAACTACAGTGTTATTGAAGTATGCTATCACAATTAAGATATATCTTATTGCTCCCTGGCTTTCTACACAACTTGGGATCACTGGAATACGTAAGTAACTTACAATTGAACTCCAACTTATCAAACCACAGCTTCACCGACTCCTTAATCTCCTGAGACACCCATCTACCTATTAAGATCCTCCTAAGCGAATACCCAACCAAATCGGCTAACTGTATCAACGGGTTGAGTTGAGATTCGTGTAACTGAAAGGTAATTATTTTAGAGTAATCAACCCTATTGGATGTCGTAGTTATTTCATCCTCCCCAAAGGACACTAAGAGAGCAGTTATCTTTGCATAGAGACTGGATGGAAGGACGTGAGCGTCTTTATCTATCCACAGAATAACTTCTGAATTATCATGTGCTGTAACGAATCCCACAATGCGTTTTAAAAGCTCTGATAAGACATAGCCTTTAGCGATTGGTATTATGTTAAATTCAAGTAGCTCCGGTATCTTAACTATGATGTCTAGCTCGTCACTCCTTCTAGAATGTAGGTAATCTTGAAGAGCATCAATGAGGAGGTATTGCGTTCTGATCTTTAAACATTCCGTGTTTGTTGCTACGAAAGCGTATGTCCATTTAGTGTCAGCGCTTAGTCTGATGTGCTCCCTGAGTACATCTAACACCTTAGAGAAGACTTGTTCAATAACGTCATGGGGCACATTAAGATCTCTAAGTGCATTGAACAGGAAACGTCCCTTTACCTCAAAAGGGATGTCGCTTCTCTTCTTGTCTCTCATACGTTTTAGTACATCCTCGACAGATTTGTTCAGCTGTAGTTCTTGAAAAGCTTGAGAGAGAAGTTCCTTCCAGTACTCTTTGGAAACCAGCTTGTATGTGTCATTGTAGATGTCAAGCGGTACTATAAGCGCGCCCATAGCGAATATTGATTCATGACTGGTTATTGGTATATTCTCTTCTACATTGCCGGTTTCGTCAATACCCGCGGCGAATAACATATATTCCCCACCAATTGTCCTCTTGTCTACCCGTGTTTAACTTTTGTTAGAAGACTTTGTTACTTAGTGAATCCGACCTCCACGAGGCTCTACGGGTCTTCGCCCTCCTCACCTCCCTCAGCACCTCGTGGAGTTTCTTGGCGACTTCTTGATCACACTCGAAGAGTAAGGCCATTGCAAGCGTTATTTCCAAGTTGTTGAGTCTGTAGCGAGATCTCAAGATAGCGAGCAAGCCTTCGAACTTCGAGTGGGCGTTGATGCGGGAGGCGGAAAGGGGAAGGCCCAGGTAGTGGAGGGCTTGTTGCTTGAAGTTCCCGAGACAAGTGTGTACTTGTGCTGGGCTGTCCACCTTCGCTCACCGTTGCTCCGGAGGGTACCTCGTGTGCACCCGAAAGGAGGGCTCGCGGCGGAGCGCTTGTTCGTGTGGGGAAAGGCCCGGTGGTAGGGCAAGGCCGAAATCGTTCGGATCCCCCCCCCCCCCCCGTTTAAGGACTTAAGGGGGTTTGTGTTTCACCAATTGATGGTCCCAGCTGGCCCAGAGGCCCAGCGCTTCTGGGGGATACCCGGGGCGAGTGAGAAAAACTGCGAGGGGGCCTCGGGGAAACCACTGGGCCTCTGGGCCCTCGTTTACCATCACATATTTACTTGGTGATTATGGTTTCACCAATGATCTGAAATCCAAATCACTAAGGTCTCCGCCGTCAAGGGCCCAGAAGGCCCAGCGGGGCCCAGTTGGGAGCTGGGCCCTGAACGGCAGCGGTGTTACGGTATCGAACTTAAAGGTACATCTCTAATCACTCCCCTCTCGATTTACGGAAGGGAGAGGGAACGACTAGCGAGTGGTCCTGTTGGGCCCTCAGGAGGCTGAGAAGTTTGTTTCAGTTTAGTAATTCAGCGAGTTCTTCCGCCCCAACTTCCTCTTCCTTTAGCTTCAGCGAAATTATGAAGAGCGAGGTTGGTTCCAGATCGAGTTTGACTTTGTAACCTTTTTTAATGCTTCCGCAAAGCTTCACCTTACTCCTCTGCTCCCTCCTCTTCTTCAGTGCTCCCAACTCCTCCAACCACCTCGTAACGCTCAGCAACGCCACATTCTCTCCGTATCTCTTCCTTATCCAGTTGTTCACCTCCTCGAAGAAGTTCTTGTTTGCGAATAAGCAAACGTCGTTACCCTCCACGAACATTACCGCTCCGTTCTCTTCAAACGCAACGCAAGAGGGCGGATAGCCTTGAATTCCAGTAGGCCAATCGAGGGCCTCCTTGTCGTAAACGTAGAGCTCTAACTCCTTGATCTCCTTGTCCAACACCCTCCTTATGAACGAGTAGAACGCTTGTCTGTAGTCGAAGCTCTCCCTCCCGACGGCGCTCTCCGTCAGCCCCTCGAAATCTGGCTTGGGGAACGGCTCTAGTCCATACTCCTCATAGAGTTCCCTCCAAGCCTGGTAGCCTAGCTCAAGAAGTTCCAGTACCTTCCTCCTCCTCGGGAGCCCCTTGAGTTCCCTCTTCCTCTCTTCAAAGAGCTTTGCGAACTTCTCGAGGACCTTCAGGCCAACAGTCTTTACCGCCTTGATCCTCTCAAGGTCCATCGAGTCCGGGGTGAAACCCCTCGCCTTCTCAACATCTATCCCGTATTCAGCGCTCAAGTAGAGCCTCACGAACTTATCCTCCGAGTCCAGCCCTATCCTCAACCCCTCGTTGGCTGTCATCACTACGCCTCTCAAGTTAAGGTAGACTCCTTGGACCGTCGGTCCGCTTTTCTCTGCCATTACCACGTTGGTGGCTGCTCTGTGGAGCTCTTTCAAAGCCCTCTCGTCCATGTTGTGGGCCTCATCAAGAACCAGCAAGAGCTTGGCTTGGGCTAAAGCCTTCTGAGTCTCGTACTCGGTCCTTGGTAGAGCTGCGTCGGGCTCGACGTTGTTGAGTAAGGCCAAGAACTCCGCTATGGTGCTCTTACCTCCTCCCCTCTTACCCTCGATCACCAAGTGAGGGAGATAGCTCAGCTCCTTGCGGATTTCGTAAGCTAAGGCCAGAGCGGGGTAGAAGCTCAGAGCGAAGGCGGGAACCTCGTGGTCCTTGTAGCCCTCAACGAACCTCCTAACGACCTCAAGCCCCAGCTCGATATCTCCTTCGAGCTCAGGCTCCCACTTGTGAACGAACCTCCACCTCGGCCTGTAACCAGTCTCCCTCGCCAGCAGTAGTTTCCCTTCAACGAGCCAAGGTCCTACTGCGTACCAAGTCTCGACCTCCTCCTCAGCCATTTCCTCTATCAAACGTTTGAAGGCTTCCTTGTCGTCCAGGAAACTGAGCTGTTTGAGGTTGTTCGCTACGTCCTCTAGTGTCCCAACGAGTTCCAGCTCCTTGCCTTTGACCTCAAGTCTGACCGAGTAGTAGAGGCCCAAGTTTAGCGGGAGACCCTCGGGGAGTATCTTGATCAGTTTGACCTCCTTGGGGATAGCGCTTGTTATCAACCTAGCCTCGCCTTGGTTGTTGATGACGTAAACTCCTTCCCTCCCAGTCGTTACACTGCGCACAGCTTTGCCTTGTCTCCTCCTGAGCCAAGCGACCCCGGAGCCCCTCGCAATTCCCAAGATCCTCTTTATCGTATTGAGGACCTCTCCGACTTGCTTAGCGGCCTCTTCATCATCCAGTCCGTCCTCCTTCTTTATTTTGAGTAATTCCTCCCTCAGGCACTTGAGCCCGCAAAGGTTTACCCCTTGCCTCTTTTCATAGTGGTAGTCCACTTGGTAGAGTCTCTCGCTCTTCTCCTCATCGTCCTCAGCCAAGAGTTCGATTACCCTTCTGGCGCTCTCCTTCTCTATCCCGGCTTTTATCATGACTCCGAGCAAGTCCTTGACTATCTCGTGTCTGTGGCCAGGCTTGTAGAATGGCTTGACAATTTGCACCAACTCGAGAATCCTCGTGTTATCGAGACGTCTTAAAGGCTGGTGGCGACCCTTGACCGCGATGCCGTTCTTCGACCCCCTAATCGTATCGAGCGGAGGTAAGACCTCCTCGATGACGCTGGTGCTCACCGGTAGCGCTCCGTCCTTGATCCAGAACGTTGGTTTGGGCCACTCGTACTTCCAGTTGATCGTTCCGATGAGCCTCATGACCCTCGCCGGGTCCTTGATCCTCTCGTCGGCCGGGAGGCCGAACTCCTTCCCGAGCGCGATGAAGCGCTCCTGGTACTTCCTCCAATCGTTGGGCTTCACCGGATTGAGCAACGTAACGTAGAGGTGGAACCCTCCTCCACTGAAGGCGAAGTTGAAGTCTATGTCATTCTCCTCGAGGAACGCTAGAAACTCCGCTAGCTTCTCTAGGCTCTCTTCTTCAAACTTACCCTTGTAGTCTAGGTCGAGCACTAGGACGTTGAACTCTTTGACGTCCTCATTCGAGTGCCTCTTGTTGTAGGAGACCCAAGCTCTGAGCCTCTCATTGAGCTCGAAGTCATTATCTTTCAGCTCCTCGAGCTTCACTATCCCAAGTGCCACGTAGGTCTCAGCGTTACCCAAGGCCTCAAGGAAGTCTCTATCCTCCAAGAGCTTTAGCAGATCACCCTTCCGCTCGAAGGCTAACGTTAGCGAGCCCCTCTCCTCCTTCTGCCAAATGATAACAGGCTTGTCCTCGTTCCCCGTTATCAGCCTCAAGTGTTCAACGATCTCGCTGGTCCTAACCTTGGGTTCTTCCCTAGTAGCCCGCTCGAGGGCTTCCTTGAGCCCCTTTGTCCAAACGTTAACTTTTTCAGGACCATTGGACCCTTCGTTATCGGGTAGCTGCGAGGGGGAGGTGACTACGGCCGTCATTGGTCCACCACCTCCTCTCCCTCCTTCAAGCTTCCGCACATCGCCTCGTACAACAGGAGAGCCCTCGTCACGACCTCGTTGTCCGCATGGCCGTGGAAGACGTAACCTTCGCACATCTCCCTCGCCATCTCCTCTGCTTCCTTCCTGAGCTCGGAACCAAGGTCCTTGAGGACTTCCTCGATACGTTGCTCGATCTCCTTCATTGCTTACACCTCCTCACAGCTCTCTTTAAGGCCTCCTTGGTGAGCGGAGTTTGAGGAAGCTCCTCGCCTTTGCAGATCCTTTCTACGAGCCTCTCGATCTCTAGCTCGTTCACCACCACTTCGGGCTCATAGCCCAAGCGCTTCAACTCCTTGTCGACGAGCCTCTCGAGAGTCTCCCTGAGGCTTTGGTCGTAAACCGTTGCGAGGAAGCAGAGCTTAGCGTGGAGCCCCTCGCTCGCTGGCAGAGTCTTAGGCTTTCCATTTATTACCTGGTACTTTGCCACAGTGGTGGCCGCGAGGTCGCGGAGCGCGGCTTTTCTCACTGCGCCTCACCCCCAACCCTCTTGATTATCTCTTCTGCCTCCTTCAGCATCTTACACTTACTGAGCTTCTCGAGTAGGGCCTTGAGCTCGTCCTCGTGCTTCCTCATTATCTCCAGCAAGGCCTTAGTTATCGCCACGTTCGGTAGTCTGTGCTCTTTCCTCAGCTCGATTACCGCCTCTGCGAAGTCTCTCGCCACCTTGAGCTTGGTGAATTCCTTCTCTTCAAAAAAGCTCGAGAACTTCTCGCAGCTTTCTTGTTTTCCGGTCTTCACAGTTCCACCCGTATCTACCTGGGGTACCAGTGGTTGCTCATGGTGAGTCGAATCTTGCATCTCATTTCCCCTCACCCAACGTAGGGTACCTAGTCCGTTGCGCACGCTCCCTCCCGTATCCCCCAAGGGTACCAACCGCTCTGCCATGGTTACTCCCTCACCCTTACCGAGGGTACCATTGCTCACCACTTCATCCTCGCCAAGCGACTATCCCACTTGTACACTTCTTTCGCCCTCAGCTTCTTGCAGAATCTGATGTCCTCGATGGTCTTCCTGAACTCCTCCTCGTGCCTCTTCAGGACGTAGTAAGCGGCCATAGTTACTGTGTGGTTCGTCGTGTTCAGCTCCTTCCTTAGCCTCAGCACCAGCAAGGCGAACCAGCTTGAAACGGTGAGCCTCGACTTGATTTCGAGCAAGTGGTCCTCCTCTTCGATGTCCTTGCACCTAGGGTGCTTCTGCCACTCGTACTCCTCCACAAGCATCCCCGCCCAGAGCTGGGGTACCAGTGCGCTAGCGGTGAAACGGAGTAGTCGCATTTTGATGGCGAGTACTGGGACGAAAGGTCTGCCTAGCAGAGAAATTGGTTAGACCTTCGAAGGAAGCGGGCATAACGGTGAAACGGAAAGCTTCAGCTGGGAGCTCGCTTGAGTAAGAGGAGGAAAAGGAACTCGAGGGGGACTAGGACGCCGGCCTGCCACGCCGGAGATCCCGGGTTCAAATCCCGGCCGCCGCACCATTCTTCCTAATTATCCCGAGATCCTCCGTCGTGACAACCAAGCATCGCTAAGAGGTCATTACCCTCACTAAGCACATAGAAAGAACGGATCTTGGCACGCTTAGCATTAATTGCTTGAACTTTGTCACTAGTTACCAACACAGCATCCATAACCTTCGCCACTCCCAAGTAGTATGAATCTGCACCCCTCGAACCAGTGCTCAACGCTAGCTCTACAGCATCTTCGTAAAATATATCGTCGGGGACTGTTATAACCGATTCCTTTAATATAGAAATTACTGAAGCCACTCTTTCTGGTGGTATAAACCTAACCAAGACCCCAGCAACTTCTACAAGGAGAAGCCTAGGAGCGAGCAACTTAATTCCTTTCTTTTGAAAGCATTCGAATAAGGCTTCGGTCACTCTAACCCTTTCCTTGTTTCTTCCCGCAAACAAGTCGATAACTACTGACGCGTCGAGAACTACCTTATCGATCACGTCTCGAACCTCTTCCTCTCTTCACTCAGAATTTCGGAGGGTTCGCGATCTGATCGAACGAGTGCGCGCACACGTCTTGCCACTTCTACGAGATCCTCTTGTACAAGTAACGTCACTACCTCACCATCTCTTAAATCAATGTCTTCAAGGGGTACTAGTCTTCCCCCTTTAACTACAGCTTTGATTAGCCTCTTCCTCATGGTTTCTCAGCAATACTTCCTATGTTCGTCGAATTTTAAACCAACTAGAAGTCCCAAGATGATGACCTTCCAAGTAGGCGATCCCGATTCAAAATCCCGGCTACACCAATTGCCTTCTCTTAACTCCTTCCACGATCCTCACTTAGAGACACACCATGTTTCACTAACTGGACATTCGAGAACAGGAAGCTATAGAGGTTCTCCTTTCAAACACACCTTGAGTCGCACGGAACATATCAGCGAAGTGCAACTGAAGTTAATAAACAAACGTGATGCTTGGGCCTAAGTGGAGCTAATCCGTTCGGCCTCTCGAACGTTTTACGCGAAAGAACTTCTCGAAGGTACTTAGGATAAGATCGAAGAGCGTTGTAAATACTGCCTTGGAATCAAGAGAGGAAGGACGAGTGCTTTATGAATCTTCACGAGCAATGAAACGTTTGAGATTTTGACGAGGTTACCCTTTAGCTTCTCTAGACATTACGTGAGTAAGAAAGTCCAAGGTGCCGGAAACACTAGAACCCTCGAAACTTCGCAAGTCAGGATTGCTAGTAAGCAACTTCGAAAGCACGTTAATCTTGGAAGCGAGAAGAGCTAAAGTAGTGATAGCTAAGGATTATGGAATAAGCATAGAAGACGTTGAGGCAGTATTATTATTGAGTATCTAAAGTCGAGGAGGAAGTGCTTGAAGCTATTGCTAGGTGAAAAGACAAAGATTTGATTGAAGTTTAAGCGTCTTGAATTACTGACATTCTTAAAACAAAGGTAGTATAAGAATTGTAATTGTTTTCTCAGAGACGTATCTTATCGTAGCTGTGCGTCTCGGAAACATTTAATATTTTCTATAAAGGAACCTTTATAACAAAAAGAGAAAATGTAGAATATGTGGTGAAAACACCAATGGCACTATCTGAAAAGTTAAACGGCCTATTCACATTAGTGATGTTAATAGCTATAGTAATAACCTTAGCAATGACAACAGTTGTACATTATTTAGATATCGAGTCCTCTATTGCCACAAATCTAGTGTTAATCGTTATAGCTGTCGCAGTGTTGAGCGGTCTAGGCGCTATCATTACAGATCTCTTTGCAATAAAAATGCCTTCAATTGAAGTCGGAAACCTAGAGACCGCGACTTTTCATACAAGTTCATCAGAAGATAGAAGCGAAAAAGAAGCTATTCTCACTAGTAAGAGATCGGAGTACGAAAGTTTTCGTTCAAGCACTCAAAAGAGTGAGAACAGGAAAGAGGAGAGCAAGCGTGAGACTGTTCTTCAAGTAACCTCATTAGAAGAACTAATGGTCCTACTAAAGCATCTCAAGGAAATCCATAGAGATGCGGATAGGACTGATGCGATAATATCTCCGTGGATATTCGCATGGCCCTTCATGTTCCTCGGATTTGCTCTTCTGATAGCTCTTTTGACAGCTGCCTCGGCAAGCGTCTCTCCTTATCCAAGCGAAGTCGGTGCTATCGGCTTCGCCAGTATCGTAATTTTCATAGGTGCAGCTCTCGTAGTTGCCGTGGGTATCGCCGTATATCTTCCCTATAAGCTCATTAAGAGAAGGAACGAACACTTCGGAAGGACGCTTAAGTTCTATCGTACCCTCTTAGATCTACTAAAACACATGAAGGTAGATAGTGGCATTGTAAATAGAATCGAGGTCACAGTTATCGACATGGAACAAGAGAGTCAACCAAGGAATCCCTTCCTTTGGATACTTCTAGAATATTTATTCGCACCAGTAACCTTTTACGTCTACCACTTCCTCAACAAGGATTTCTATAAACACGAACAGAGGGAAATAGAGATTTATAGGAACTTAAGAATAGCGTTGAGCGAAGTAGGCATATCAATACCTCAGATGAACCCAACCATACCGAGCAGAAGTACGATACTTTATATCATAGCTACCTTGCTCACCGGTGGAGTCTTCGGTCTCTATTGGCTCTATACCTTGATAAAGGATCCAAATGAACATTTTAAACAACACAGATACGTGGAGTCTGAGCTCATTGCTGCAATAGAACGAGCGCTAAGAAGTGCTAAGACATAGCTTTTCTATAAAGTATAATTACATTTTATTAAAATATTAAAAAGAAGGTTTAATTAGATTCAAAGCGTCCTTCCATACTTTGTCACACTCTACTTTTCTACTCAAGAACTCCGAAAGGTTCACACCCTTTTCCTCCAGAGCTCTGCCTATGAACTTCTTCGGTATAGCAGTTGAGTCTATCGGTTCTTGATCGCTATAATGCTTGCCTCTAAAGAGTAAAGCGGCAGCGCTATCCGCAACGCTTACGAAGCCAGCTAGAACGAATGCTTCTCTCTTGAGTCTCGAAGCTATGAGCGTTTCAGCTAAATCTAGTACCTTGTTCTTGACCTCATTTGCCATAACTTCCTTTCCTTCGGTCTCTTTCAAACTCGGAAAGAGCTCGGCTAGTCTCGAGGAAGCAATTCCCTTAATCTTAAATACTCCTATATTCCGTGCTTCCATATCGAAAGCGTCTCTCATAGCATGATGATGCATAGCTACAGCGTAAATCGTCGGTCCTAGGAGGTCTTCTGGAATGCCTAGGGAGAGTAAGTCGTCCTTCAACCACTTGTAGGTCATGTAGGCTGAAAGAGCTTCGTGGAACGGAAAGGTACTCTTTCCTCCTCTATCTCTCCTTATTCCTACTTTCCCTATGTCATGCAGGATTGCAACTAGATAGGCTGCCTTCTCGATTCCCTTTACCTTTCTTGAAAGGGCTCTTAACTCCTTTTCGAACAACTCGTTCATCATAAGAACTATAAGGGCACTGTGACAGTAGAGGGGTTCCTCAACGCTTCTTGATCTATCGTAGAAGGAGAGAGGTTCTTTACACAAACCCTATCCCCCTTGTATAAGAATGAGGTGCGTGAATCTCGAAACCCAAAAGATCATGTTGTTCTTCCTTTACATGACACGTAAAGAGTATTCGCTGTATTGTATGTCAGTGTTAAAATGTCTTTGTAAGCACTACTTTATGATTATCATAAAGCTTCTCTATACTTGGTGCTTCCTCTAGTGATCATAGGTGGTATAGGAGGAGGCGGAGACATAGGGTTAGCATTAGTCCTCAAGGATTATCTCAACCTCATTCCAGCTTCAGTTCTCAGCTTCCTTAACTGCCCCTCCAAGAAGCTACCAGTTCCAGGAAAGAAAGCTTACAAAGGTCTTTGGATTCCCTCAGTCGAACATCCTAGGCTCTTCGAGGCAAAACTGAATGTGATGGAGCCAAACCTCAGTGTCTTTGCCATATGTACTCGCGAACATTGGAACGTTGTGAAGAGAGGATTGGATTACTTCATGAAGTTATTCGATCCTAAGATAACGCTCCACACTGACTTGGGAGGGGATGCGATAGTTCTCGGGTATGAAAGTAACTTCGGTAGTTACAAAACTGATGCATTGGGAAGAGCTGCTCTCCATTACTTAAGTACGGAGTACGGCGTTAGAGTTTATCTAGCTGTAGGAAACGTTGGAGCAGAAGCTTGGAAGCTTCACGAGCTCGTCGCTATATTGAAGTACTTAAAAGAGGAGGGTGTCTTCGTTGGCTCAATACTTCCATCAAAAGAATCTCTTGTTAAGGCAAAGCTCCTTGCCTCCCTCGGCTGCTCGGGAATGCTTCCGCTGTACCTCAACGCCGTTGAGGGAAAGAAAGTGGTAGAGGAGAGGCTCTGCTACTTGAAGCCTCCGATAAAGATCAAACCGTGGTACAAGTACTCCCTAATCTTCGATCTTAAGGAACTCTGCGAGCTCTCTCCCCTTTGCATGAAGGCCAGAAGGGAGTGGATAGGAGGTCTAAAAGGATGGAAATCTCTAGAACCTCCAGCGAAATTGAAAGAGCTTTTGAAATATTACGAGGATATGGGAGAAACTGATATAGAAAATGAAATCTTAAAAATAATTGAGAGTGAGGCACTAAGTACTTCAATATTTGAGGATTGAGGTACTTCTCCGCATGTATGACATATATCCCTCCTTTTCGTGTGGGCGCTAAGGGATCAGCATGTACAGAGTGAGGCTAGCGGAGCGAGCGGAGTTCTTGAGAAAGCTGAGGGAGGAGAGCATAGACACTCCCGACTACGAGGTAATAGATTCGCCCAAGCCCGAGCTGTACAAGTTCATCTTCCCCTTCAAGAGCGCTCCTAGGATATTCTTCGATGGAATAATACTACCAGTAGAGGTGCCCAAGGAGATATGGATAACCGACACTACCTTCAGAGACGGCCAGCAAGCCAGGGAGCCCTACACGGTGGAGCAAATAGTTACGCTCTACAAGTTCCTCCACAGGCTCGGTGGAGAGAACTGCAGAATCCTGACCAGCGAGTTCTTCCTATATACCGAAAAGGACAGGGAGGCCGTCAGGAGGGTCAAGGCCCTAGGCTACAGATGTCCCAAAGTAACCGCTTGGATAAGGGCGAACAAGGAGGAGCTTAGGCTAGTCAAGGAGGCTGGAATAGAGGAGACCGGAATACTCTCGTCCATAAGCGACTACCACATCTACTACAAGTTCAGGAGCAGCAGGAGGAAGGTCGTGGAGAAGTACTTGAGCGTGGTAGAAGAGGCACTGAAGATGGGAATAGTACCAAGGGTGCACTTGGAGGACATAACGAGGGCTAACATATTCGAGGTAGTAGTGCCTTTCGTGAAGAAGTTGATGAAGCTCAGCGAGAAGTATGGGTTACCGGTAAAGGTGAGGTATCCCGACACCTTGGGAGTGGGAGTTCCCATACCGGAGGCCATGCTTCCGAGGAGCATTCCAAAGCTCACTTGGGTTCTGAGGCACGTAGCCGGGGTTCCCAGCGAGTGGTTGGAGTTCCACGGTCACAACGACTTCCACTTGGGAGTTGCCAACGCCACCAGCGCTTGGCTCTACGGGGCTTCTCTAAACAATGGAACGCTCCTAGGAATAGGGGAGAGGGCCGGAAACGTTCCCATAGAGGCCTTGGTCTTCATGTATGCTCAGATCAAGCACTCCTTTGACGGAATGAACCCCAAGGTGATAACCGAGATAGCGAAGTACTACAGAGACGAGCTGGGCTACGAGGTGCCTCCATACTATCCGATCGTGGGAAGAAACTTCGCCACCACTAGGGCTGGAATACATGCAGACGGCCTCCTCAAGAATCCCGAGACCTACTTGCCCTTCGACACCGAGGGAATCCTAGGAGTGAAGCCCGGAATAGCGATAACCCCTTACGCCGGCTTGGCCGGAATAGCCTACTGGATAAACAAGACGTTTGACCTAAAGGGCGATGAAGTAATAAACAAGAAGGATCCAAGGGTGCAGAAGATCTACGAAGATGTGATGAAGCAGTTCGAGCATGGCAGGCTTACTGCCTTGAGCGACGCCGAGATGCTAAACTTAGTAGCGAAGCACATGCCGGAGCTCGTGGAGAAGTACTGGGATAGGTTGCCAGAGGACCTGAGGATAAAGTTCTTGGAAGCGAAGAAGAAGTAGCTCTTTTACGATGTAAGTTCCTCGTGACGCGTTCTCTGGGTCTCATACATGCTCTTAAATACCAAGACGTTGCCGACCTTTTCAAACCTTGATTCAAATAAAGTCTTGGAGAGCTTCATGAGCTTTATTAGATCCTCCTCTCTCCTCCTCTTTCCGCCATGCCTTGTTCTTTCCGGAAAGGTAACGATGACCGGCTTCTTTACCCACCTTCTCTTCAGCTCTTCTATCTTGATAACCTTCTGAGCCATCTTCTCACTTCTTCCAGCTTATCTTCAACTAGTTCCTTTTTAGCTAACCTCTCAAGTATTTCCCAATCAAGATGATCTGACCACGCGTAAGCGAGCATCAGAGCCTTATCCCTATCCTCGGTGCTGTTCCAATACTTCCAAGCTGCTAGGTACCTTACTAACAACCTTTCGGGACGCTCTACATAGAGCTTCCCGCAAGGCGTCTCTATAATTAGACATTCCTCTACTTCAGAAGGAAGTAAGTCTATTGCCTTGAGTAAGCCTTGAAATATCCACTCCCTTCCTCCTCTTTCCGCTATCTCATTAAGTGCTTCTTCCAATAAGTCTGCAACACTCGGATTGTCCAGTTTTACATCTATGTCAGCAGTCCTGTAAGACGCTCCAGTATAAAGTTCCACTGCAAACCCTCCAGTTACTTGTAGCCTTGTTCCTAACTTCTCTAAGACCTCATTGAGACAAGCCAAGAAGCACGCGACTCTTTCGGTTTCATCACTAAAATCTTTGGACTTTCTCAGACATTCTGATATTGCGTATCTTAATAGTTCTTTCATTTTCTTATCCAAATTTGTTATCCCTATTAGGAATTCTACCAGTTAGAGTTAATCCCTAAGTCTCATTTTGAATCCCATTTCATCACAAAGACTAAGAGACTTAAGATGAAAATGTAGTTGCAATAAAACTCGGTACTTTGGACACCTATGTAAAGTATTAATAGAGAAAGAGAATGAAACCGATATACTCCTAGAAATATCAAGGCTTTCTGAGAGATGCTGTAAGATAGGAAGCGAGGGTAGAAGGACCGTTTAGCTTGGAGAGCTTCATTAGGAAGCGAATATCCGATCCTCACTCTTAGTATTTTTCTATGATATCTTGAAAGATATTAATGCGCTCATTATATATGATATCATACTTACTATTGCATTTATGTCAATCAAATTTCTTGGTTTAAAGTGCTGGAGATAACTATCGTGTAAGAATTGAGCAATTTCATATGATCTAGTATCGTCGCTTAATTTGGACTCCAATATACATTCTGAAAGTTCGACGACTACCGCGTTCTTAATGTCCAAAAGGTGTTTTTGATGTTTTGTACCCAAGCTCGAGAGCTACCTAGGAGTGAGGCCTTATTGGAGAGCTATTGTGCACTCCGCAATAGCTTCGATCCTTAGTGTTTATCGAGAACGCTTCAAGCTAAACAACTTAGAAATCACTTTTTCACTTGCTATGCTGCTTGAGTGTAATGAAGAGGTTGCTGAGAAGTTCGTTGAGTTGCTTATGGAGTTCCAGAGGAGGAAGAGTGAGGGTAAGAGGAACGAGTTGTTGAGGGTAAGTGGAGTGCTCAAGGGATAGTTTCGATGAGCTCTGCTTTTTGATTATCTCGAAGGAGCTAGAGGACATTGGCGGGCGGGGGTGATGAGAAGTCCCTCGGGAGATGGGTGATCGACGGATGACACTCTGATCCCGACCCGCCCGCCTTCGTGAGAAGGAAGGGAAAGAGGGTTAATTAACTTCAGATCTTCCTACATCCAGCTAAACATTGTTGGTATTCTTTAGTGCAGTTGGAAGTACACTCGTTATAACAAGCGTGATAGCGTGTGTTATCGACGAAGAAGATTATACTGTGCTTCTCGGCGCAGTAGCTTCTACACTCTTCTTTACATATCTTGAACCTTTCCTCGCACTTGTTTATGCAAGCAGCAACCACAGCGTCTCCAGCTACTATTCCGAACTTTTCCTCCGGCACCTTTCTTTCCCTCGCTAATAACCTTTCTTTCCCGAGCGTATACACTTAGTAATTTGAATTTGTACGAAGGAACGCATCGAGGTGTCTGCATTAACCTGAGCAGTGCTATACGCTTTCACTCTCACGTCGCACCTACGCAACCAAAAGGATAATTGATTTCAGTGTAAATTTCTCAACGTAACTTCTTCATTAATTCCCATGATAAACTATACACATATATTAGAGACCACTTTTCCAAGGGACTAGAAATAAGTTCAAAAACATACAACAAGTACAATGAAAGATCATAGGCATCATAGATTCGATATTCTATGGTTCGGTTAGAAACCGAAGGACTGACAAACACATGGGTTGTACTCTTGCTTTTATCAAGCGCCTTCGCTAGCTCTTCCACCGTGAAACGTTCGAGAGCTTAACGGACTAGCTTGACCCTACCCCAGTCCTCAGGCTCCTTAGCGAACCTCAGTACATGGAGTTGATATGGTTCGTGCGACTGACGGAGGGTTCGAGAAAGGAACCTCCAGGGCTTCCTGAGGTCTGGACTGTGTGGAGTGAACGTCTATAGAAGTCGGAGGAGTTGATTGAGGATGCGTTAGGACCCGGTAAGGTGGAGCCGCCGCCGGGGTTCGAACCCGGGACCTCCGCCTTACCAGGGCGGCGCTCTGCCAGGCTGAGCTACGGCGGCTCTCCGTGTCATGGGAAGAGCACTCAGATTATAAGCTTTCCCCTTCGGATTCCGATCCCTCTACGCCCTCTCTAGCACATCTCGAGACGGCTTCCAAGAGCTCAGCGTATTTCAAGAGCTCCTTCAATCCCTTTGGAGTTATCTTGACCACCATCTGAGGATGAGCCCCTAAGGTGTACCTGACGCTGACCAGCTCCTTTTCCTTCATCTCCTTTACGTGCTTCCATACTACCGACTTAGAGGTGTTGAGAGCCTTAGCTATCTCAGTTAGCTTCGCCTCTCCCACAGTACCCAAGTACAGCAGCACCGCTAATTTCATAGTGTTGAGCTTGCTCTTACCCAGTACCTTGGCTACCTCCTTGCAGTCAAGCATTTCCTAACACCTACCAGTGCGAGGCCTAATATCGCTAGTACGTCGCTGGCCGTCATGGTGGCGAACACGTGGATTGGCGAGGGAGCGGTGACGTAAAGCTCTACCAAGGCATATGGTATGGACGCTAAGGTCAGCGCGACGGCGGCGAAAGCAAAGCAATAGGGTACGATAAACCATGCATAGATGCCCGCCGTTACTACTATTAGAGATGCTACCCCCAAATAGATCGCGTAGCTTGGAGTTACGTTTGCCCAATAGAGCAGAATGGTGGCTAGCGCTGCTAAGCTTACTACGAGTTCCGTTCTTCCCCTCTCGTTGCACTCTAAGCTCTTCGCTGCAATTGCCCCCAAATACATCATTCCCTTCACTCCCCTACCGCTCTCTACCCCCAGCCTAGCTAGAGCTATTATCAGTATCCTGACTATTATGTAAGGTAAAGCTAGATACTTCAAAGGTATAGCGATCGATAGAGGTAGGAATATTATATTTATTATAGAAAGCACTGCTATGAACGAGATCCAGTAGACCGCTACCGTGTTGCACAAGTGCGCTAACTCTAATGTCTTTATCGAACCCCTTAGAGGGTCACTCTCCCTCATGATTACTTTCTCCAGAAAAACCGAACCCGCTCGTGTATAAAGCTAGCTCACTTCACCTCAGCAGGGTAGTGACTTGAAGAGAAGAGGTTTCAGCGCTTATCTCTCAAGGGCTGAGGAGCTGATCTCCGAACCCAAGGTAGCGATACCTATCCTCGTCGCCGTAGTACTCATCGCCTTCTACATAAGGCTATCTCCCTACTTCATGTACTCCCACTACGGCATCTGGCTCCAATACGACGACAGCATGTTTGAGTATTGGCTCTCCAAGGTGCTCTATCAACACGGCATAACTTACTGGTACCAGCTCACCCCTCAGAACACTAGACACTTGTGGTGGTGGCCGGAGGGAAGGGACATAACGAGGACAGAGTTCCCCGGGCTAGGCTTCACCGGAGCGATGCTGTACCCGATAGCTAAGCTCTTCGGATTGAGGATGGTCGATTGGGTCGGCATAATTCCGGCCTTCTACGGAATGCTTACCGTCATTGTAACCGCAATACTTGGATGGGTAATAGGAGGTCCTATACTATCAATCTTGATGGCAATAGCGGTCGCCTTCCAGTACGCCTTCCTACAGAGAAGCATTGCCAGCTTCGTCGAGAAGATGTCACCAACAACCTTCTTCTCAACGATATATCTGATAACCTTCGCCCTAACTATCAAGAAGTACGTAAAGAGCAAGGAGCCAGAGAAGTACGCCTTGCTCATGGGATTCATAGGAGGCATCGCCTTAGCCATGTCCTCCGCCTTCTGGGGAGGCTTTCTGGCGTTCATAGGAGTGGTGATAATAGGAATAGCCCTGTTCCCGTTCATCAAGGGAGATGCTGAGATCTCGAAGGTAATGGTAATGTTTGCCATAGGGACCGTAATAGGTTACTTAGCCTCTTCTTGGTGGATAACCACCGTATGGAAGAGGAAGCTCGGAATAGCTACCACCCTCCTCTTATCGGCGCTGGTTGTTGAAAGCGGGGTTCAGTACTTCGTGCTTAAGCGCTTCAAGGACGGAGTGAAGATATGGGGATACATCAACATAGCTATAATCGCTATACTACTGCTCCTCGCTCACACCACCCACATATTGCACCAAATCCTCTCGCCGAGGTACCTCTTCATGATAATGCCTTGGCTTAGACACGCCGCCAGCCCTCTAGAGAGAAGCGTTGCCGAGCACCAAGGAATTCTACAAGTGATCAATCCCAACAGCTTCCCGAGCGTCTTCGGAGTAGGAGTACTGGCTCCTCTATCTCTACTGATCGCCTTGATGTATCTACTCAAGAAGGAGAAACAAGAGGTCCTCCTAATGACCATGCCTCTGATAGCCATGGCCCTGTTCGCCACTTACCTAGTTCTCGCCGACACCTCGGTGTACTTGACCACACTGCTCGGATTCATGTTAGCGGTTGGAGGCGCCTTAACGGTCTACTGGCTCTTAGAGGACTTCCCAAGACTAAATGCATTTGAGAAGCTGTTTGCCGGAATAGTATTGCTAATAGCCTTGGTGCTCTACGTATCAGGATCGATAGCTGGAATAAACTTCGCCGTTCACTATCCCCCTCCGAGCTACCTCTCAGCGGGAACGGCTCTCTACACCCCGCTCTACCCAGATACAATGCACTTCATAAAGAATCATTGCAAATTCGTTCTGGCTTGGTGGGACTACGGCTACATGATAGGAACCGTAGCTAACGCTACCACCGTGGTGGATCCAGCTACCTTAAGCATGTGGAAGATTTCAAAGGTAGCGCTGGCTTTGACCGGAACTGAGGAAGACTTGGTGAAGGTGGCTAAACTCTTCAAGCTTCCAGCTAACGAGACTTGTGTCTTCGCCTACGAGGTCTTCCCGTACGTTCCCAATACCAAGACGATACTGGGGATACCTCAAGTTGGAGACTTCGCCAAGTCGGTGTGGATGCTGAGGATAAGGGGACTCAACGACAGTCAGATCTATGGACATTACATAATGTACTTGGTTAGCGGAGAGCTGGCTAACGGTCAAGTGGCGAGCGTGCTAGTCCCTTCACCTCAGTCCATAAGGGTTGTAGGAAACGCCATAGAGGTCAGGACGCTTAACGGGAGGCTCCTCCTCTTCGCCAGAATCCTACAAATAGTTCCGGTGGTGAACATAAACAAGGCTCTCCTCTACAAGATGATATACTACGGAGTGGTAAGCTCCGGCTATCACTTCCAGGAGCCGGGCCTTCCGGTACCTAAGCACGTAGAGTTCAAGCACTTGAAGTTACTCAAGGCGTTCATAGAAAAACTATACATACCGAATACAAACAAGGCAATACCAAACATAAGGGCAGTAAGCGTGGTCTACCTCTACACTGGCTAACACTCAACCTTTCTTCCCATTACTCCCTCTGCGTAAGCTATCGCCCTTTCAATTAATTTATCCGCTTGTCCCAAGTAGGTCTTCTGGGAGCAGAGGACCGCCAGCTCCTCCTCAGATAGGTATTTACCCAGCTCTCCTTCCAAAGCCTTCTCCAAGTCCCCGTATTCCCTAACTGCCTTCATAACGAGCTTGTGGGCGTCGTTCCTAGCGAGCCCCTTCTGGAGGGTCAGGTATACCATTATCCTCTCAGCTAAGTTCAAGCACTTTACCTTCTCCAAGTTCTCCTTTATTCTTTCTTCATTAACCAATAACTTCTTCAGCAGCTTCTTGAACGACCTCAGCTGCTCATCTAAGGTCAAGAATTGGTGAGGAATTATTATCCTCTCTGAAGAGGAATTGGTCAAGTCCCTCTCGTGCCACAAGGGGATGTTCTCCATTTCTCCTATCACGAAGCTCCTAGCTACCTTTGCCAGTCCAGAGATCTTCTCAGCCGTTATCGGGTTGGCCTTATGGGGCATGGTGCTCGATCCCACTTGACCCTTTGCCACTCCCTCGACGAGCTCCCCTATCTCGGGCCTGCTTAGCTCCCTCACTTCTAAAGCGAACCTATCTAGGACGGAGGAAAGTATTGCTAAATTGGACATCAGCTCGGCGAAGCCATCCCTAGGAGCTATCTGAGTGCTTATCTCGTGGGGCTTCAACCCTAGCTCTTCAGAGACGATCCTCTCTATCTCGAGGCCCTTATCTCCCCAAGCTGCCATCGTCCCCACCGCTCCGGCCATCTTCAACCTCACGACCCTCTCCTCCGTCTCCTTCAGCCTTTCGTAGGACCTCGCTATCTCATAGACATAGTTAGCAAACTTGAAGCCCAAGGTTATCGGAACGGCCCACTGGCCGTGAGTCCTCCCGAGCATGACCAGATCCTTGTACTTCCTAGCCATGCAGGAAAGCTGAATCAGAATATCCTCGAGGTAAGAGTAGATGAGCTTGAGGGCCTCTCTAAATTGCAACGCCCAGACCGTGTCAACTATGTCGTAGCTAGTCGCTCCTAGGTGCAAGTACTTCCCGGCCTCTCCCATTCTCCTTCTCAAAGCCTCAGTGAAGGCCATAATATCGTGGCCCAGCTCCTTCTCCAGCTCATCGACCTCTGAGGGATCCAGCTCCTTTACCGCTTCCCTTACCTCATCATAGTTTACTTTGGGTATCATCCCAACCTCTACCAAGGCCTTTAACAGAGCTCTCTCGACCTCTGCCATGAGCTCCAGTCTCCTCTTCCTCGACCAGATCCTCCTCATCTCCTCGCTTCCGTACCTCCACTCGAAGACGCAAACCTCCAAGGTAGCACCTAGGAGGAGTGGGAAAGGGGAACCTTTACCCCTTAAGGCAAGAGTACATCTCCTCCAAGGTCTTAGCCGGGTCCTCGCTCAAGGTGACGCTCCTCCCGACTATCTCGTAGTCCGCTCCGGCCCTAAGGGCCTCACAAGGCCTCGCCCCTTGGGCACCTATTCCCGGACTAATTATCTCCTTGCTCCAATACTTCCTTATCTCCCTGAGTACGCTGGTCCTAGTGGCAGGGGCAACCAAGCCGTCGGCGACCAAGTAGGCCAAGAGCAAGAACTCCCTCCAGTGTTTGTCAATGAAGTGAACGGAGCCGGGGTGACTCATGGAAGCTACCAAGTAGAGCTTCTTCCCCTCCAACTCTTCCCTCAGCTCCTTCAAGGCACCTTCATATCCCACGAAGGCATGGGCTATGAAGGCGTCCGCCTCTACTCTCTTAACCACCTTAATCATTGTAGCTCCTATGTCTGCTAGCTTTAGGTCCGCTATCACAGGTCCGTACTCCTTGAGCTCCTCCACCCTATTTCCTTCTAAGAGTAAAGGCCATCCGACCTTGAATGCCTTTACCTTACCCTTGAGCTTAGAAGCTATGTCAAACGCCCACTCCCATCCCTTTCCCGGAGGAGGATCCAACGCTATTATTACCGGGTACATCTCCTTCAACCCTTCCATAGAAAAGTGGAGCGATTTTAGGTCAGCGTGCAAGAACGCTTACGCCCAGCTTAAAGAGGGGTAGTGGAAGTTCACCACGGTGAACCGCGTGAAGAAGTTAGCGATAGCTTTAATCTTCGCCGTTACCTTGATGGCAGCTCAGACCAGCATAACTGGAACGGTAGTCGCTGTGAGCGGAAGGTACTTGGTGCTAAACGTAAACGGCGAGACGCTAACGGTAGTGCTCCCTCAGAGCATGGTACTGAAGACCAACGTCTCCAAGGCTCTAGCTCCCGGCACCAACGTGACCATAGTCGGAACGAGCAACCCTTACGGCGTAATCCTCGCCAAGGAGGTGATCGTAGGCAACCTTACCTACACTCCCGGAGGAGTTAAGGTAATGAAAATGAACATGACTAGGAACATGACTAAGGCTATGCATCAGTACAGGATAAACGCCACCGGAAACGGAACTATGGCTATGAACCAGTCCAGAGCCATGACTCAAGCGATGAATCAAACTAGAAGCATGGTAATGACCAGAACTATGACCAACACTATGCCAATGCCCATGACCACAAGAGAAGTTACCATAAGCATACCTCAGCCTACTAAGACCGCTCCTCCGATGGGAGGAGGAAAGGGTAAGAAGTAAGCTAGAGCTTGAAGCCGAGAGCCTCCATCATGTCTTTTAACTCCTTCAGCTTTTTGAGAGCTTTCCTGCCTTCAGAAGTAACCTCAAGCTTCCCGTCGCTCCTCTTTCTCAAGTAACCCTTCTCAATCATCCTCTCCACTATCCCCTTTGCCCTGTCATATGGAAGGTTCGCACAAGTAGCAACCTTTGTGAGTACCTCCGGCTCCTCCAAGCACTCCAAGATATCCAACATTATCCCCGCGACGCTCCTGTACTTCCTCCTCATGACCTACACCTCGAAGCACAGAAGGGAATTATCGGAGCCAGGCCTCTGACCACGTAGCCTGCCATGAAGAGCGTGGGAATAGCTGAGAAGGCTCCTATAGCGGAGAGCAAGTGACCGAAGCCCAAGGTCAAGAGGAAGAGGCTCCAAGATATTCCTCTGGAGCCCAGCTTCGCATAAGTTAAGATTGAGCTTATGAGAAGTATTATTACGGATAAGGCGTTGTAGTCCATGTAGAGAAGAAGCACTATGGGAAGCGAAAGCAAGGAGGAGCACTTGCTTGAGACGTATATCCCGGCGAAGTAGAGCACGTAGGAGATCAAGTAGAAGGACGAAGCCAGTATTGACAAGTCGTAAGTCCTCATCATTCTGAGCACGGGATGCATCCTCCAGCCGTAGTGGAGACCCCTCTCCGGAGGGCTCGGCGCTAGAAAGTCGAAACCTTCTAAGAGAAGGGCTCCGGCCAACAAGGCCAAAGCTAAGGACACTAGGAACGTTCCGGGATCGTCCGTTATCTCCGAGACCTCCAGAAGCTTAGCTGCTAAGTAAAGGCTAAGGACGCCTCCTATAATTCCAATTATCGAGAGCAGCAGCGTCAAAGCGGTATCTCCTAAGGAGGAGAGGGAACAACGCTATAACGCCTCTTCGCACAAGTCAAGGGGCTATGGAAGTTGCTCAAGGTAGATCCCTCTAGAAGGCCTTGGCTCGTGGCATACCTAACCCTAGGCTACCCGGATGAGGAAAAGTTCTTGAAGGCGTTGGAGTTCCTAAAAGATAAGGCAGAGCTAATAGAAGTGGGCATACCCCCGGATTTCGCGAAGTACGACGGTCCTACCATAAGGAGGAGCTATGAGGTGGTAAGAAAGAGAGGAATAAGCTTGGAGAACTTCGAAGAGCTCTTGAGAAAGGCTTGTGAGGTGGTGCCTCCTGAAAGGCTGATAGCGATGACTTACTACGATGAAGTCAAGGATGATTATGAGAAGTTCTTGGAAAAGGTGTGCGCTGGAGGAGTCCTCTTCGCTGATGCTATAATAGACTTCGTTGACGAAGTTGAAAACATAACAAAGAAGGCTAAAGAAAAGGGGAAGGACACAGTATACTTCGTCTCCCCCACCGTCCCCGATCACATAATCAAGAGGGTCGCTGAGCTGAGCGACCCGGTACTCTATTTAGGAGTGAGGCCGGCGACCGGAATTCCCCTGCCGGTGGGAATACCGAACCTGCTAGAGAGAATAAGATCGCTCACGGATAAGCCGGTGGTGGTGGGCTTCGGCCTCAAGATAGAGGAGGTGCCTCAGGCAATAGAGCATGGAGCGTCGGGAATAGTGGTGGGAAGCGCGTTCGTAAAGGCCCTTGGAGAGAGCTTTGAGGCCTTTGAGAAAAAGGTTGAGGAGTACTTGAAGGTCCTCGGAAAGGCTTAGAGGGTTAGGTCCAGTATCTGCCTAGCCCTTTCCAAGTCCTCCTTGGAGGGTCTTCTGGCTCCGGGGTCCACGAGCTTTATGATGTATCCCTCGAGAACCAGGAGCGTTCCCACGAGCTTAGGCAAGTTCTCCTTAACGTCGTCACTCACCTTGTCGTAGTCGATTATTCCGCTTAGGTACTCAGCTATTGGTCCCAAGTCCAGCTTTTCCTCTCCCAACTCTTCCCTCTTCCTCTCGAACCTCTCCATGGTTTCAGCTAATCCCTTAGTTATTGGTAGATCCTTCCAAGTAACGTAGTCCCTTCCCTCCGCCTCGGCCCTCTGGAAGGCCACGTCGAAGAGGTCCGCTAGCTTCTTCTCAGCGGTCTCTATTATCTCTATAGCCTTAGCCTTGTCTATGTCTAGACCTACGGACCTTCTGTAAAGAGTCTGCAACCTGGTGAAGCCTATTACCTTGGCCACCGATCTCACCGAAGCTCTGTGCTCGGAGGAGTTTAAAAGAAGATATCATCAACGCTTCTATAAAAACACTACAACGATCCTCTTCAAAAAGATACCCTTGGTCCTTTTCATGCATTCAAAGATGCAGAGCTAGGAAGCTATATGGAAGCGAATATCCTCTTCAGCTCGTCCTCCAAGTAATCGAAGTACTCGCAAACGTATTCCTTTCACTTTCTCAATAAAAGCTCCAAGCGGTCCTTCACGTCTTTTTCATCTGTTTCCTCTTGACTTAAATGCTGACAATCGTAGAGGTCTGAAGCCTCAGCAGTCCACGTTACGATGTCCTTCACCCCGACCTCTTCCAGTAGCACGCTCAGAGCCTTGAGCTCGTGCGGAGGGGCTTGTATTCCTTCATTTATGAACCATTTCCTCCTCTCCTCGTCGTTAAGTATCTTCAGTATTTCATCCTTCTTCAGATAGAGCAATGCAGAGATCAGGTCCCTCCAAGCTTGAAAGGCCTTCTAACAAGCGCTCTTGATGAAGCCTTCTCCAAGTAGCTTCTTAGCTAGGTAAGCGTTATAGACACTGTCTTCAATTTTCTTATTGATGAATTCTTTCTTCATCGGTCCCCCAACTCCCTCCGCTTCCTCGGCGAGGGACAAAGCGGAGTCCCCCTAGAGGGAAATGTAAAAAGAATAAAAGATTAGAGTCAATCTTTTTACCAAGTAGGTTCAACTCACTATCTCCAACGATTTTCCTTCTGAAAGCTTTGTATTAACCCTCGTGACACTCCTCAAGTAGGAATCATGAGTTGGAACTGGAAAAGGTTCTCGGAAGAATTGACGGCAGGGGGTACAAGGCTTACAAGGACTTAAAGGGATTGAGGTGGAAGGTAAGGAACTTTGAGTTTACATTTAAGAAGATTCAAGGGGATCCCTTCGCTCCTCCGAGCGTGGTGGAGGTAAGACTACCTATTAGAGGAGAAGGGCTTCCGGTAGAGGATCTGCTTCATAGGGTCCTTTGGAAGGTCCTAAGGAGACATTCGAGAAAGAGGGGAGAGGGCAAAGGAGGCCTCCTCGCCTTACCGAAGCCTAGTAACGCCATGTTGAGGAGGAGCTCAGTAAAAGCGTCGGGGGAGGTCAGAGCAAGGATATGGGTCGGCCTTCCTTCGAGAAGGAGGAGGGTCTTAGCGGACGAGGCCTTAGAGATGCTAACTAAGGACCTTCCTAGAGCTCTGGAAGAGGGACTTAAGGAGTTCGAGAACAGAAGGGAGGAGCACGAGAGAACGTACAATATTTACATGGAGATCAGAAAGAAGCTAGAGAAGTTAAAGCTGATCTCCTTCGTAGCCGACGGCTCCGTTTTACCTCGAGCTTGCTCCTCTTGTGAAGAGCCCTTGGAGGGAGCAGTCCCCTTCGAATCTCCTTCATCTCTGAGGATTGAGGTGGAGACCTCCTACGGAACAATCGCCGGTATGGGACTCAAAGTGGGAATAGTCTCAATAACCGGCCCTGCCTTTCACGGAAAGACTACTCTGCTCGAGGCCATAGCTAGAGGGATCTGGCCCCACGTTCCCGGAGACGGGAGGGAGAGGGTGGTCACAAGGGAAGACGCCTTCTACGTCAGATCGGAGGATGGGAGAAGGGTCTCTTGCGTAGACATCTCTACTTTTCTTAACTTAAAGAACTCGGAGTGCTTCAACACCGAGGACGCCTCCGGGGCTACCAGCGCCGCCTCCACGCTTCAAGAATCCGTTGAAGGAGGGTCAAGGCTTCTTCTCTTAGATGAGGACTATACTGCCACGAACTTCCTCTACTTCGATGATAGACTCAAAGGGCTTTATGACGTAAAGACCGTTTATACCATTTCTGAAAAGCTGAAGAGCATGAAGGAGAAGGGTCTCAGCATGATAGTTGTGGCCAGCGGCTCCGCTCCGATACTCGCCCAGTCCGATGCCGTAATTTACATGAAAAACTACTTGCCTCACGATATAACAAGTAAGGCCAATAAGATAAGCGTAGAAGTAGAGGCAATTCCTTACGAGTTTCCAAGAGAAAGGGAGCTGTCTTACAAGGCTCCGGAGAAGGTAAAGGTCAGGGGTCCCTGGTTAGAGAGCAAGGAATGGAGATCTCCGATTAGGACTGAGGCGAATATTCATTTGGTTGAAGAGGGTCAGCTGGAGTTCCTAGCCAGACTCCTCCAAAGGCCCTTCAGGGGAAGAGCTAGAAGCGCGAAGGTTCCTGACCCCTGGGATCTTTGCACATCTCCCGGATGCTCGGAAGTTAGGACTTTGGATTATTTGTTCGTCTTGAACAGGAGTGAGGGGTTGAGAGCTAGGCTACTTGGTAGCGGCTGAAACCATCCCGTACAACATTACCGCAAAGCCCAACGTCCAGAGGGCATCCTTTGTTACCAGCATCAGCAAGAAGGAGCCGGTGCTGTGAAGCACCGCCAAGCCCAAGAAGATCCCGAGGGAGTATATTATCAATCCGGCTCCGAAGGCCAAGGCTCCAGGATCCCCCGTCTCCTTGTAAGCCTTGAAGAGTACCCCCGCCACGAAGAGGGGTATGATTCCAGTTAGGAGGACGTGGGGCACGTCGAACAACCAGAGCTTCATAGGCTTCAAATGGAAGAGGACGTAGCTGGCTACAGCGATGGAAAAGTAGGCGGCAGAACCAATTATTATCGCCAATATCCACGGCTTTGCCTTATTCAGCGCCTTCAATAGTGAGTATAGTATTAGGACAAGCGAGAAGGCCCTCAAGGGAGGCGTAACCGCTCCGTGAGGAAGTCTCCAAGCGACCAGCTGCTCCGTTATGAGTGTCATTCCGTGTAGTGCCATGCCTACGGCAAACACCTTGAGCCAGCTCATCGAAGGTGCTTCCCTGCTGAGCCTCCACGCTATGAACGCTATCATTAGCTCTATTATACATAGAAGTATCCTTATGAGTACAGCGTACAAGCGCTCTCTCACCAGCTGGGCTACCAAGTTTTCTATATAAAGATTTTCAATTGAGTCAATCATAAAAATTTACTATAAAGAGAGAAGAAAATCACTTCTTCCTCTGGTCGAGGAAGACTTGTAGCTTGTATCCCTTCCAGACGCTCTCTCCGGGCTTGATCCATATGATCTCCACGTCCTCTGGGCTCAGTCCTACCTCTCTTGCGATGATCTCCCTCGCGGCCTTGTCGTACTCCGGTGGAGGCGGTATGGGCTTCCTGGTCTCTATCTGTATCTTCAGCTTGTCCATCTTGTCGTCGTATACTATGATGTTGTAGGCTCCGGTGGTGTCGGGTATCTGGCTCACGGCGTTCTCCACGACTATCGGGAACAGTAGCTTACCCTTTACGGTGAACATCCACTCGACTCTTCCGGGTATGAGCTCAGCGAACCTACAGTGGGTTATTCCTAGCTCCGGAGTGGGCTCACAGATGAACTCGTTCTTCACGTAGTCGCCTAGGCTGTACCTTATCAAGGGCATGGTATAGTGGGTGAGCAAGGTGGCTATCAGCTCTCCCCTCTCTCCCTCTCCAGCGGGCTCTCCGGCGGGGTTCTCCTCGTAGCTTCCGGGAACGACTATGTCGAACATTTGCGTGTCCTCCCAGAAGACCAGGGTGCCGGGGGCGTCCGGAGGCTCAATCGCCATGTGACCGTCGGTAGTGCCCCAGACGCTTATGACTCTCTCCACGTTGGGGTGGACCTCCATAAGCTTCTCCTTGGTCTTCTCGGCAGCAGCTCCTCCGTGGAGCAGAAGGACCTTGAAGGGAGTGACCCATCCCTCCTGCTTGGCCCACTCTCCTATCCATCTGTGAAGCCACGGAGTGGTGGCGAAGACGTCCACCTTCCACAGCTTCATTATCAGCATGTGCCTGTCCTTCCATGTGAAGAAGGTCTCTCCTCCTCCAGCTATGGCAGTAGCACCGCACCTCCACATGGCAGTCTCCACGAGAGGCGGTCCCCAGCTGTAGAATCCGCTCATGTTGAGGTAGTTGGCGTAAACGACTCCAGGCCTGAGGCCGGCGAAGGTCCAGAGGTACCTGGCTTGCTGCTCCTCGAAGTAGTCCAGCTCAACCCTTCCCCATCCTTGGAAGGTGGGCATTCCGGTGCTTCCGGAGGTTGCTCCGACGAAGTGGATGTACTTGGCCAGCTCCGGAACCATTATGGTTCCGTAGGGAGGGTTGCTCTTGAGGTCAGCTCTTAGGTCCTTCTTGGTCAAGACCGGTATCTTGACCACGTCCTCGTGGGTCTTTATCATGTCAGGGTGGAAGCCCTTGCTCTTCCAGAACTTGCGGTAGAACTCGGTGTTCTCCCACGCCCACTTCACTATGGCCTTTAGCCTCTGAGTCTTGATCTTCTCCAGTTCCTCCCTAGGCATCCTCATTATCTTAGGGTTCCACAACACTTCGTCTCTATTAGGAGGATAGTCGGTCCTGATGAAGCCCTCCTGTCTAAACTGCTTGCCCTTCTCTAGGTAGTCACCTAGAGGAGTTGCTCTGGTGAAGTAGTCGAACATAGCCCTCACTCCGCCCACATCTACCCTGGAACCGTTTATAGGCGTGTATAGGTGGCATATACTTGAGTTGTAGTTACTCTTCCATGAACTGTATTACATTTACAAAACTTTCAGTCATCTCTCTGAGTAAAATATCTTGAAGACACAAGTGTTGGAAGTGGGGTTGAAAGGCTGTGGGCAGAGGGACAAAGACGTACTCATTCGGAGTCGGTAAAAGAGAAGCCCACGATTCCTCGCCGTTCTATTCAAGGAAGATGTATCAGAACTTGAAGTTCCCTAAACCTTCAAAGGAGGACTTGATCGAAAATCCTCTTCCTGAGAAGTTCTTGGATAAGATAATCCTCGGGGATGCTAGAGAGGTGCTGAGAGAGGTTCCAGACAAGTCGATTCACCTAATGGTCACCTCTCCTCCGTACAACGTGGGAAAGGAATACGATCAAGATCTGACCTTAGGAGAATACTTGGACTTCATCGAAGAGGTAATGAGAGAGGTTTACAGAACCTTAGTATGGGGCGGGAGGGTTTGCTTCAACGTAGCTGATTTGGGAAGAAAGCCCTTCATTCCCTTGCACGCATACCTAATCGAGAGGTTTGAGAAAATAGGATTCTTGATGAGGGGAATAATAATTTGGGATAAGGGAGATGCGGTAGCTGCTTCCTCGACCGCTTGGGGCACTTGGATGAGCCCGGTCAACCCTACGCTAAGGGATCAGCACGAGTACATAATAGTGCTGAGCAAGGGCGATTTCAAGAGGCCGAAGCCCAGCGACCCGGAGAAAGTACCTACTATATCCAAGGAAGAGTTCGTGGAGTTCACCAAGAGCATATGGAGGTTCAAGCCAGAGAGCGCGAGAAGGGTAGGTCACCCTGCTCCGTTTCCAGAGGAGCTACCTTATCGTTGTATTCAACTCTACACGTTCAAGAAGGACGTAGTCTTAGATCCCTTCGTCGGAAGCGGTACAACTTGTGTCGTAGCTAAGAAGACTGGGAGGCACTTCTTGGGTATAGATATAAATGAGGAGTACGTGGAGCTCTCCAAGAGAAGGGTAGAGAGGTGGCTAAAGCAAAGAAGCCTCGCTCAGTTCATCTAGGCTTACAGCATTTCCCTTAATTTAATTAGATCTTTAAAATCCGTTGCTAACAGCACCGCGTCCACAAGCCCCGATCTTAGCGATATATCCATGATGCACTTTGAGTTCCCCGATTCGGGTTTATGACTAGTTATTATCACATACTTGATATTTCCTTTTATTCCAAACTTCAACTGTACCGCATTAGCCAATGCTTTTTTCATCGTGTCCGTTCTAATGAGTCCGGGCCTTGACAGTTCCACTACCTTCCCCTTACACGAGTATTGGTGTGCGGAACCCTTTGCCTCAATGACCATTTTCAGGGCGCCTTCTTTCAGTACTGCAAAATCGGCCGCGCCCACTCCTACCATGCATGCCTCCGGTATCTCATATTCTCGGATGAGTTCAATGTTCTCAATATCTTGGAGAACGAACTTGCGGAGCACGTACTCTAGGAAGTCCTCAAAGGCTTCGCCGAACACCTTTGCCCTCTTTTGAAAGTCTGCTTTGACGTCGCAAAGTTTATTATACATCAAATATTTCTCAAACGTTTTCTCCAAAGCTATTTTGAGTAGAGTTGGGGATGACTCTAATCTCTTCAGATCTATCGAGAGTTCATCAAACACGCTATCTACTAATTCCAGCTTGTTTTCCTTCAAAAGGGTGCCCGGGATTCCAGGCCTCTATAGCTCTATTTAATGACCCTCCGCCCTTTTGCCGTGCTCATCACCTATCAGGGCACCGGCTTGAGGTCATCGGGCCTTGAGCATGGCGTTGAGGAGCTCCTCCGAGGTAACCTTGGTTACCTCCCTATACGGCACTATCCTATCCAAGTACTCCTCAAACCTATAGTCGGCTAATATTACCAAGCCCTTGTCTTGGGGACTCCTTATCATCCTTCCTATAGCTTGCTTTACCTTCATTATCATCAATTCTTCATACATACTTTCGAGCACTTTCTCATAGTTATCCTTGTCCAAGCTCTTAGCCACATCTTCCAGGAAGGCGGAGGGCATTGGAAAGGGAGCTCCAATGATTGATACTACCTTTATCAAGCTTTTTCCATTTTCAGTTAGCTCCACCCCTTCCGTTATCTGATCTCCCGCTACGGCAGCTATAACGCAAGTCCTCAGCTTCCTAGCTCTGCTCAAGACCGCCGCTCCTCCTCCCCTCTCGCTCGGAATCAACTCCACGTCCAGTTCCTTTGCTATTACCTTTAGCGTAACTAAGACGCTCTTCAGCATGGCATAGGATGGATATACCATTAACGCCGTTCCCTTGAGCCTCTTCGCTAAGAGCATGGTCGCCCTCTCAACCATCTCCCTCCTCTTCACGAAATCCTTATCGTACCTCACCTTGTACCTGCTAGTGTAGTCGGTAACTACTATTACCTTAGCGTTCTCAGGTCTATACAATTTAAAGTACTCTTCCCTTAGCTCCTTGTCACCTAACAAGCTCAAGTATTTGTCTAATCTCCCCAAGAACCTCCGCAAGAACTCCGGAGAGGGCATGGTTCCGCTCATTAGCACCGCTCCGGAAGCTCCTTCCTCCAAGTACTTCCCTATCCAAGGTCTGAGCTCCTTCACCCTCAAGTACTCCCCATCCATATAGACCATTGTGTTGGGCTCTCTGGCAAGCAAGAAGAAGTCCATTACTGACTTCAGCTTTTCCACAAGATCGAAGAGTGGGTGAGACTCCATTGCTAGCACTAAAGCTACCTTGTCTATCACCTTTCCCAGCATGTCCAGCTCGGGACCGCTCACCTCCTTTATCTCGGGGACCCTAACCCCCTTCCCGACGCTCCTGTAGACCTCGGTAGCCTTGAGAACAGTTCTCAAAGTTTGGAAGAGGGGACCGTAGGAGCCCAGCTCGTCTGCCAGATCCTTGTTCAGCTCTCTCAGCCCTCTAACTATCTTGGGGACTTGGGAAATCATCGCTACTCCGAAGGAGGGCTTTAATGACTCTTCTCTCATGAAGTTGAACAGATTGTGGGCCTCGTCGAAGATCAGCAGCGCTCCCTCTACGTCCAATCCCATCACCTTGAACACGCTTGGGTTCATGTAGGCACTAGGCATTACTATTACTTCTGCATCCTTGCTGAAGGCCTTGAGTCCCATGTAGGGGCAGTGAGCCCTCCTCTTCCACTCGTCTATCCAATCGAAAAGTCCTACCCAGCTGGAGGGCTTGGGAGGTATTCGATCCCTCCAAGGACATACCTTGCAGAGGCTTACCGTCGAAGTTCCTATGGGGCATGCCCTCTCCTTTCCCACCAAGGGGGAGATGCTGAGGGAGGTGAACCTCTCTGCATCCCTTACAGGGGGAATGACTTGAGTTACCGTTCTTACTAAGAAGAACGCCTTCCTTATCAATCCTCTTTTCAACGATTCCTCGATTATCTTCAAGGCAGTTAAGGTTTTGCCGCTACCGGTAGGGGAGTCTATCGCTATCACCGCCGGCCTCTTCTCCTCCAGAGCCCTCACTGACTCCTCGACGAACCTCCTCTGCCACGGCCTCAGCATCACTTAGACCTCACCGTATGGGAGAGAGCTTGGTTATGTGTTGGAGCTATTAAAGTAGACTCAAGTTCAGCCAGCTCCTCAAGTTGCTCAATACTACCTCTTTTACTCTCTCGGCGCTAATTCCCTTAACCTCAGCTATCTTTTGGATCTCCTCCCTTACCATTGATGGCTTGAGCGTTATTCCCCTGTACTTATAGGGACCATCGCTTTCCGTCAAGATGGCCTTAAGAGGTGCTCTTTCCAGAACCCTCAAGTGCTTCTTCTGTATCTTTATAGCTGCGTTTATCCCTATGTAATAGCCTTGAGAGGTTATCTCTTCTATCAAGTCGAGGGGGCCGTTGTACCAGTGAAAGTAAGCTCTCTTGATATCGTATTTGAGAAGCAAGTCGAATACCTCTCTCCAAGCGTCCAAAGCATGAAGGTTCATCGGAAGGTCATACTCCCTTGAAAGGTTCAAGAAGAACTCGAAGAACTTCCTCTCCCTTTCCCTGTTCTTAACGAAGCGATAGTCCAATCCCACCTCTCCTAAGCAGTGAGCGCTTTCTGCTAACTCCTCGATCTTCTTGAGGTCGCTTTCTCTGCTCTCCTCCACCTCCCAAGGGTGTATTCCAACGCACTTGAAAACTCCTTCGAGCTTCAAGGTCTTAATAGAGCTCTCCAAGTCGTCTGAGACGGCCACTATGAGAAAATCCTTCTCAATTAAGGAAGGATCTTCATGTAAGTGAACGTGGGCATCCACGTAGCTCAAAGGACTCCCTTTCCTGGTCCTACATCCTCTTGCTTAAGCTTACTCATGCACAAGCTCAGTAACTCGTTCCTTTTCACTACATGAGTTGCTTCGACTTCTGTCCTTAGCTTATTGAGTCTGCTCATGTACTCACTTATTTCCTTGAGCTTGCCAGGATCTTTGTTCAAATAGGCAATGTTCCACATTTCGAGAGTATTCTGAAGGCGATCGAATATTTCCTTGAAGGCAACGGCGTAGGAAGAGACGTATTTCTCGAAGAGATCCAGATCCATCGGCTCTTCACAATTAGGGAAGTCGTTAACTAGCTCCTTGAAATCTTCTACTGCCTTCTCCAAAGAGTCTAACGCCTTCGGCATGTCCTCTATGACTTCCCCTCCTTCACTTCTAGACGCTAAGTCTTCTAAGACTGAGTGAAGCCTCCCGCCTATCCTCTCAAGCACCTCATACGTTTGAGAAAATATTTGCTTATCCACCTCTCCGAACTTGCCAGCGTCAAACTCGCCCAACATGACCGGTATTATCCTGTCTCTTAGAAACGCAATATCCCTCATGTAAAATGTTAAAGGAACTTGAGACATCAGAAGGCCTACCTTAGGAGCCTCCTTCATCATCTCGACTATTCTAACTGCATGAAAGGTCTCAGTAGGAAACATACCTAGCACTTGATTGTTCTCCACAATCCTCGTGATGACAGTAGAGGGAACTTCATCGCGAAGTTCCTCGAACCTCACGACCCTTCCCGAAAAGGTATACCTAGAGATCCCTAATAAATCTTCCTAAAAAGAGAAAAGATCGTTATTGTTCCTTCTGCTTCTTCCTCTCCGGCTTCTCCTCGGGGTTGATTCCAGCTAACCTTAGGGCGTAGTCCTCCATCTCCTCGAGCGGGTAGAACCTCCTCATCCAGATCCTCTGGGCCTCTGGGCTTCCGGCTCCGTGGACGCTCTCTATTAGGAACTCCACGCTCAGGGTTAGGTTCTCTAAGAGCCTTAGGACCCTGTGCCTCCACTCGGCTGGGTACTCCGGTAGGCACTTGAGGTACTCTTGTAGGTACTTGCCTATCTTCTCGTGGATTAGGTCCTTGTAGCTGGGCAAGGTTCCGATTATTCCTCCGGCTATGTCGTGGCTCAGCCTAGCTATCTCGTAGGGGAACCTAGTTACCATCTGCTTGGTAACGTTGGCCATCATCTGGTCGACGTAGTAGGTTCCAGAGGCGGCCTTGTGGCCCTCCCAAGCGGCCGCTAGACCTCCGGCGTGCATTGCCTCGGCTAGGAATATCATCTCAGTTAGCTTCTCCCTTATGTGGCACTTGTTGGCTATGCCCATCTGCTTGGCTAGGTGGTAGGTTCCTCCAATGATGACGTCAGCCAGACCGGGCTTGCAGCCTCCGTAGGCTTGCCTGTGGTAGCTGGAGAATATCTCCACCAGTTCGGCGGCGAACTGATACTCCCTAAACATGAAGACCCTCTCCCAAGGTACGAAGACGTCGTCGAAGACCACTATAGCCTCAGCCGGGAAGACTCCGGGCAAGGCATCGACGTTGGGATCCTCGAACCTCCTGGTGTCGTTGGTATACCTTCCTACGATTAGAGTTACTCCTTCTGCATCTATTGGAACGGCAAAGGCTATGGCGAAGTCCTTGTCGGCCTCGGTCATAGCTCTGGTGGGCATCACTATCATTTCCTCGCTTGCTAGCACTCCAGTTATGTTCGCCTTAGCACCCCTAACGATTATTCCGTCGTCCCTTACCTCTTTCACGTGGACGTAGACGTCCTTGTTAGGCTGCTGGTGAGGCCTAAGGGACCTCACTCCCTTAGCGTCGGTCATGACTCCAGCTAGGGCTATGTCCTCCTTCTGTACGTACTTGAGGAACTTGAGGAACCTCTCATAGTAGGTGCCGAAGTGCTCGAAGTGCTCCGGCTTCTCTCCCTTCTTCTCATACCACTTGTCGATGTCATAGGAGATAATGCTTATGGTGTTTATAGCGTCCCAGCCCACACATCTCTGGAAGCAGGAGCCGGCCTTGTGGGATAGCTTCCTGAAGTACTTTACCTTAATAGCTAGGTCCTTAGGAGACTGGTGAATGTGGTTGAACCTGTTTACCTCTTCATTGATGAACGGGGAGTAAGCCTTGGCTAGGTGCTCCCCCATCTCCTCGTCGTAGAAGTCAGGGTCCCAAGGGGCCTTGTAGGTCCACTCGAAGGCCTTTACCGCTGGAAGGGTGAAGGGGTGCTTGGTGACGTCCTCCACCTTCTCTCCTAGGACGTAGATCTCAGCTCTCCTGCTCCTCTCGCTGAGCGCTTTGATGTACTCTTCGGGCTTCCTTAGCCCCATTCCTATACACCGCTCTCCCCTTACCGTTGCGACAATTTATACCTATCTTTACAGTATTTACTCGTTTATATGGTAGGAGAGGGTTCCTACAAGAAGGTTCTCGAGTTAAGGCATTGAGAATAAAAAAGAGTATTATAAGAGCGGCTTAGCCTTGGTATAGCACCATCTTACATGTTAACGAGGTCAAGGATATGTTGATAGTGTTTACGTTGTTGGCTTCTCCGATCAGCGGGTTCTGCGCACAACTGCAGAAGCAATTTCCGGAGTTCTGAGAGTTGGTGGGCGAGGGGGCGATTTGCACGCTCGGAGAGTTACAGTTGATACACTGTGCTCCTCCGATGAGCATGTAAAGATTACCTTGGTATTGTGCTAGAATGTCCCAACTTGTAGTTAGAGCAACGCTCATGTAATCACCGTTCCTGCTTACTGTTAAGTTACCTATGGGCAGCTTCTGCCACACCAGGTTGGTATCAGGAGCCTTAGGTATCTTAGGTCTGTTGAAGAGATCCATACCACTCCACACGTCACTGAAGAGTCCAACTTGTTGATATCCCCTATCAGTTCCCTTGGCAGTACTCAAGATCACGAAACTGGCCCGCGAGCCGCTTGAAGTGCTTCCCTTGAAGCCTATAGTCATTGAGTCCAGACCTACTGCATCCGTCAAGTTGGCTCCCGGAAAGAGGAAGTCCGTTCTATCATATTGGAGCAAGAAGTCGCCGCTCTCGTAGAGTATTACGCCGAATCTACCTCTCATCCACGGCGAGTAGGTAGTGTTCGGATGACCTTCTTCGTCCCACCATATAGCGCTCCACTTCTGTCCGTGACTGTAACCGTACTGAGCCCACGTGGCCAGATGAGCCCCTTCCCAGCCGTAGTACTGCGCGGTAGTGTTCCTACTCATATCAAAGGGACTCTCGGCTATCGCGATAGTAGCATTGGCCCCTCCGTTGCTAAATACTAGCGAACCTATTCCGGGCGTGATGCTTACGTTGGTATAATTTATTCCATAGAGCTCAAAGCTGGGCAACTGCAACGAAGCATTGCTAGGCAGTATGGAGAGCGTCACCCATGGCCAGCTGTTGTTCACTGACGCACCACTCAAGCTGGAGTAGCTTAAGGTAGTAAGGGCTCCAACAGTTCCCGGCGGGATGTAGGTTCCATTCTCGCTGACTCCCCAGAGCTGATAATTCACGGAGGTCGGCGCCTCCCTTTCCCAAGGTGGTACGTCATAGGGATCCTTACTGGCAACGTATTCCAAATACATTCCGTTGGTTTTCACCCAACTATTATTAGCGAGGGCGATCAATTTCTGAGGATCCTTGATGCTGGTCTTCGGAACTATTAATGTTATGTTATCAATGTATACGGCACCGGCAACGTTGCTACCCGTTGTAGCACTGAAGCCCATGAACCAGTACCTAGGAATGCTAAACCCAGCCGAACCAGCTGTAGTGTTAAGCACCAACTTTCCGTCTATGAACACCAATACCTTTCCTCCACAAGTAGCAGTACTTGTCTTGAATGAGAAATCGGTTAAGCTGGGTGAGCGGTCATAATAACAATTGCCGGCCCATGTCGGATCGACGTAAATGGTAACGCTGTGCCATTTGCCATCGTTGAGGATATTGGCTAAAGGCACGCCATGGTATCCTATGTGATTGTATGGCGAGTCTTTCACCAGAGCCACATGACTGCCGGTGTTCACTTGAAGACCCTTCTCCAAAGTTAAACCGGGTATGCTGCTGACGTTATTTAAGACGTAATCGAACTCAACGGCGTAACCTGGGCTGTAACCGGCCTTGGGTCCAGCTAGAAGACCTAGGGCGCTTCCACCCATAGGTCTTACCTCCCACACGCTACTCAAATTATTGGGTGCCATTGGGTAGAATCTCTTGTAAAAGAAGAAGGCAAAGCCTTCTGGCGTTCCCTTTACCTTTACCTTGAAGTTTATAGCCCATGGTTTGTTGTTAGTTAACCATCTGATGATGTTCATCTTCTTGGGGGCAATTAGTAACACCGTCGCCCTATCATAATCATCTGGTACCAACCTTAGGTAGACATTACCAGTAGTGACGTTCTGTATTACTCCTATTCCTATGCTCGGAACGGTCTTCTCCTCTGGTCCAGGTTCATAGTTCTTCACAACCTCAAAGTTATTAATGTAATTGAAATCGTCATCAAAGAGCACTTTAATCTTATTCTCTTTGGCGTAGTCGGTGTAGTTAGCTGACGCACACATTTGGACCAGTCTTTGGGTGCTGATATCGGGTGATGCTTTACATATCCTCACGTTATCTATCAGCGTCGTCACGTTGTTAGGTCCTAGGTTCCCGCTGGCGGTGAAGCCTATGCTCCAGCTGGGAGGTATGTATATTCCGGCAGAGCTCCCTACATTCACCTCATTGACCTTTACGTAAAGTCCTCCTCCCTTGCAACTGTTCTCAAAATAGATTATTATGATGTAATAGCCAGGCTCATCGAAGCTGACATTGAACCTCTTGGTTTGATGGGAGGCATAAGTCCAACCGCTTTCGACCACTCTTGGCTTCTCGGCAAATCTCCACGTGCCATCGGTCTCGTTGTAGTAAACTCTGGCGACCACTACCTCTTGTGCGTTAGTGGCACTTATAGTAAAGCTTAGCACCGTAGGCTTGTTTATCTTGATGATGCTGTAGGCTACTGAGAAGACTGGGTAGGTATTTCCTGTAGCGCTGTCCAAGTCAATCGGCGGCGGGAAGCTACTACCGCTAAGCAACGGGAACTGCCATATTCCGACAGCGTAATTGACACCATTGTAGCTATAGTTTCCTAATAACAGCGGATAACTGTAGGGAATTCTCGTCAATGTATTCACGTATATGTCATAACCATAGTTGAGATAGTATTGGGCATTTGCTGGCGAGTCGTAGAGCAAGTAGTAGGATGCGTCGGTGGGGATTAATCCAAAGTAGGGACCCGCTTTAATGAACTGCTTTACAGTAGCATTGTAGTAGACGTAACTGTAGGGGTTTGGTATCCCTTGAGGCAACACCGCTTCCTCGCTTCCTAAGAACCAAGCGCTTCCGAGAGGTAGCACTATTCCTTGTGGATAGCTGTACAGGTACTCCAGTATCTGTCCATTTGCATAGACGGTTCCTTGGGGAGTATTGAGTACCAACGAGCCATTAATGAAGGGGACGAATTCGTTAAACGCTAACGAAGTTATTATCTGAGGGAAGGTGTTGTTACCTACTGTTATGTTCCAGACAGCTAGGCTAGGTTCGTTGGCTATTTCGTAAACGTTAGTATAGTACCAAGTAGCACCGTTGTTAAAGTAGTTCGATATGTTCTCCATAGGCGGTCTTAGCATCTCCACCACGTCATCTCCGGGTTTGACGTTAGGTAACGTCCAGTTCGCTGGGCTTGGAGTGAGCAAAGGTGATACACTGAAATCACAAGTCTTTATATTCTTGTCAATGAACATCCTAACAATCCAAGGTATCATACCCTTACCGTTGTACACGTCAACACTCACGTAATCGGGATATCCGGTATCGGCCCACAGCACTATTATCCTATATTTTCCAGGTTTAACGTTGAGCGGTATCAAGTAGTTAGGTACGTTCTTAGCCACTACAGATGCATTTAAAAGCACAACGGGCTTGCCCCAAGTTCCTCCAACTGGCTTATATTGATACCATACGACTATACTGTTCCCTCCGCTCACTTGGAGAAATATCGTTCCTTGTCCGCTCACTCCGAAGGTTCCGGTTATTAGACCTACCGTAGAATTACTCGAGCCCGTGTCTAGACCAGTCCATATTACGTTGTTGCTAGAAGCGTAAACTGGCGGCAGCAACTGGAGGTTCTGTACGATCTTTTGTTTCTCACAGTAGTACTGTGGTCTCTTGTGGCACGTGCAGTTGTGAACGTGAACGTAATAGCAGTAATATTCGGTATAGGAGTTTGTCGTCTCAACGCTCGGCGAGAAGAGCCAGCTCCTGTTTGGTCCATTGAAGACCGTTACGCCGACGTTAGGAGCTGTCGTCAGACTTAAGGCGCTCGAAAACTTAGGCGTCGTCGTTATTGGGTAACTGCTGATCACTGAGACCTTTGTACTATTTCTTACCAAGTTTCCTAAGCTTAGAGGAACGGGGCTGAGGGTGCTTGAGAACGGCAGTGTGAAGCTGGTTGTTCCGTTACTAACCGTAGGAGATAGGGTGACGGGCGTCAAGGCTGGTAGTGAACTATTGCTCTTAAAGACGATGACGCTCCACGTTACAGCTGTTCCATTGGGGAAGTACTCTAATATATCGCTCCCTATGGCCTCACCCCCGGAGTAGGTCTGTCCAGTAAAGTCCTTCTGCAACACTATGCCCTTGATCCTTCCCGTAACGTTATCGGTCTCGTATGCCGTTATGTTTATCTCTTGAGCATAATAGCTTCCCTTTACAAGCTTTGGTTCCTTCGGCTCCACGACCACACATATTCTGTGCCATCTGTTGAGTAGATAGCTGTAGTTAGTTACATTACTCGCGATGACCTCGCCCGGCAACCAGTTCGTGAACATGTTTCTGTAAAGTAGGGCGAAGTGAGGTGCCGGCGGCTCGTTGTCTAGGTAGAAGTCATTAGTCCCATCAAATTGAGCCAACGGCGTGTACTTAGTATCTATTTCAAGACCAAAGCCCGAGCTATCGCCGGTCCCGAAGAAGCCCATTATCGGTCCGGCTCCTGGAAGGTAGTTGAAGCTCTTGTAGAAGCTCATCACCATACCCTCTCCTGGTCCTCTGTAAACGCTCGTTCCGCTGTAGTTACCGTTAGTTGCAAGCATGACGTCGTAACAAATAACCCATCTGTCCATCAGCTGCGGTCTAAGCTTTTCCATTACGTCTTCGCTTAAGTAAACGCCTCCTTTAGTTATCATCAGCTCCATGTCTCCTGTGTCATTCCCTAATATTGGGTAATCTTTACTCTTTAAGTAGCTGTCCAAGTCTTCAACATATATGTTGCTCTTAGGTAGCACACCCCACTTACCGCTGAGTATCATGGCTTGAGCGTTGTACATACCTCTGCTTAGAGTGTTATTACCGTATTCTTGGAAGTTCTCGCTAAGTGGTATATTAAGAAGTGTCGCTGGCTGTTCCCCATGCAGATTAACGCTAGTGAGAGGACAACTGGCTTGGTCTTGCACGGTGGCATTATAACATCCCCTCTCAAGAGGGGCGTAGTAGATTGTGTAATTTCCTTGGGGTGGGGCGATGTAGTTTGATGGCACCTTCACCTCTACTGGAGCGTTGCCGTTTAATACTCCCCCGAGTTCATTCCACATCTCCAGTGGCCAGTACTTTACATAAATCGCCACCCCTCCCTTTATCATCTCACCAGGTTGTACTTCGAAAGGCACGTCTACAGTAACCCATCCAGCAGCGTTGCCATAACCATATGAGCTAAGCAAGGGCTTGCTCAATACGCCATCTCCGCCATCACCGAACTTAAAGATCAAGTAACCAGTATCGATGTTGTCGTGGAAGTATATAGTTAATACATGATGTCCTTGCCTTACGTTTATAGCTATCTCTTTGCTGTACTCAATTGGAAGCGTTTTGCTTGTCTTCACTAGTTCATACCCAAACCTTCCTTCCACACCAAATGGGATCAGAGGCCTTATCCTAAGCTCATCTATCCAATATGGGTAGTCACCTCTCACGACAATTTTGTCGAAGACCGAGTTCGGTGAGATAGATAGCTGGGCTCCTAGCTTAGCGGTCGTTGGTCCATCGACGAAGTACTGGAGACTCATAGGAGTTATTGTAAACTTATTGTAGTACCACTCACCTATCATTACTTGCATGGGTCCTTCGACTATCGTGCTACTTGTAAAGGACGGCATGAAGCTCCTCCTCAATATAGAGATTGAACCACTTCCTGTGAGGTTGAGTACGGCGTCGAATTCATGGGTTTCATTTCCAAGGCCCACGCTGACCACGTTGGGACTATTGGGCATTATCGAGAAGTATTCCAAGACCAGACCGTTACCTAAAGTTAGAATCTTCGATGGCCACTTTATATAGTGAAGGTGAACGGTAGGAGCGTAGACCCTTATTCTAATCCACTTTATTCCGACCTTGGTCGCTCCTGAATCCGTATCTCCATGAAGGATTAACGTTACGTAGCTACCGAACTTCGGAAGAGCTAGGGACGCTGGAACACTATAATCGAAATGTGGACTCTCTAACAGCGAGCTGTAGCTATAATCCTCATAAAACTTGATCGCTGTCCCATTGAATATTACTTTAAAGTATCTTGGATAGAGTGGGTTTATCCTCTCACTAACTCCATATTTCGTTGAAAGAGTTCCATTACCGATGCCGTACTTCAGCACCCAGACGGGTTGTTCTGTCCCAACGTCACTAACGAGAGCGAGACCCACATAGCTCTTGTAGATGTCCGGAAGGGTCGTGTTGTCTAGATACGTCACGTTGGTCAGTATCAATCCTAAGTCATGATCCCCGCTTCTGGACGTCCCATTGCCCCATGCCAATCCCTCTATAACAATAGGATGTGAAGATATGAAGGACGTAGGTATTGGGTTAGAATAGGCTAATGCTGCCTCGTAGCTATACTTGAACGGATTCCAGCTCACGTTCCACCAATCGTTCCAGTTACCCCAAGCTAGCAGTGCTCCGTCTACGTCATAGTTCGGCGGAGCAGTTAGGGTCTCGTTTCCTCGTAGGAATAGCCATTCCCAATTGCCGAGACTTTGAGAGAAGTCGGTGTACATATAAAAGACATCGCTTGGATCCGCTACGTTGCTTGTGTTGGATACGCTTATGTTTAATATTATTGATTGTTTAGGAGCCAAGTACAGTCTTACCCATATGTAACCGTCACTCCTTGTGTAATCGGTTGTACACGCTCCGCTGAGCGTTTCATAACAGAAGCTCACTGAGGTATAGTTAGGACTACTCACGTAGAGTGGTTTTCCTACAAAGGGTGTTTTGATCCTTATTGCCACCCCGTCACTGTAGTCAACGGTCCCAGCGTTTGTCACGTTAACGATCACGTAGCCACTGTCGGCTTGATCCGCGGGAATTTCCAGATACCCTCCAGCAGGATCGTTAGCTCCTAGAGGGAGAGAGCCGGGTATAACGGTCTTCTCAACGGCGCTCCTCCCGTAGAGGGAGGTCGTGAAGCTCGGCACTATGACTGTTCCGTAGTCGTACCCCAGAGCAGTCAATGGTGGCTCCAAGGTTCTCCATCCCATATCGTTCATGAAGCTATCATAGTAGTAGAACACCTCTCCCGGTTCGCTGGCACCATTCGTACCTACCTTGACCAAGAACTTGTTACTCCCACTTGTAAGGTTTGTCTTAATCCATATTGCTACGTCATTTGAAGAAGGAGATGAACTGCAAGCACCGTAGACGCCTAGCTGGCCCACCACGTTAGCCTCTTCGTAACAGAAGGGTATCTTAGTACCGTTCTCAGTATAGATGCTAATTGGCTTTCCTATGAGCTCTGGGGGGAGCTTTATCCTGATAATTTGGTCTTGTAAGACGCTAGGTGAGGTCACACTAATATACCAGCTCTTTACTAGTTCAGTTACGTTACTCTCTTCATTCCAGTTTGTGTAAACGGGATTACTATCAAGGAACACCTTGACTCCCGTACCGTAAACGTTTAGCTTGAGGAACACTGTACCATTTATCAGAGCGTTAAACGGTATTTTGATAACTCCGTATGCGTTACTCCCGCTCAGCGCGGGGTCCATGTACTTTATTACGTGATCGGCCGTGATGTTGGTTGAGTCCCCACCATAGCTAGCACCTATCAACGCCACTGTATCTCCGGGTTTGAATGACGTCGTTGAGTTCGCATAGGGAAGGGAGGCCGGGAAGTAGGTGGGACTATAGGGCTCTAGAGTGCCCGTGTTCGTGTACAGCAAGTAAGTCATGTTTAGTATTACTGAAGGTACGAAGAGACCCCAGTGGTCACTTAGGCTAAAGGGAGCATTGGAGAGCTTATTACAATCGCTTCCATAACATATGTAGACTTCCGGTACCATGTTATTATCCTTATCTTGAAGTACGATACTATATCCAAGTGGGTTTCTGAATGTTAAGGAGCTAACATTAGAGTATATAGTTCCACTAGCCGTAGGATAAGGAACCAAGCTCTGATCGAGCTGAGTTAAGGGACTGATAGCTGGTGTAAAACTCCACTTAACTAACGTCTTTTGCCCCGTCTCCGGGTTCTCTACCCATGCCATTATACCGTAGATGTACGCACATCTAAATCCTCCAGGTCCACAAGTTTCTTTAAAGAATTCTATTCTTTTCTGTAAATTAGGGTCGTTCGCGTATACTTCCTTTAAGTAATTTATAGGGAAGCTCTTACCGTCCGCAGCGTCTTCTAGCGCTAATTCGGTAGCGTTGACCGGTATGACCACCGGAAAGTCCTTTCTGGTTGTCTGAGACAGCACTTCAAAAGGAATAAAGAACACAGCAGTCCTGCCGTCCGGAGGAGGCGGCGCGTTTCCGCTGAGGAAGCTGGCCGCAAAGGATATCCACTGAGTCACGCTGAGTCCAGAGACCTTACACGTGCAGTTACATTTACTCGTACTTTGAGTGCCTTGAAGGATCAAGTTCTGGGCTGACAGGGTGCCCGTCGAGTTCGCTATGGTTAATCTGCATGGCGCTAGAGAAACGGTGCTATCCGGCGTGCTTACCTTCACATCTATTACTTTTATCCTCTTAACTACCGGGGTGCTCTGCTGAAGGGCGAACTGTATCAAAGCTATCGCGTACATACCCGTGTTGGTGTTATTGTTTACCGCTACTTCCCATCCTTCCTTCTCCGCTCCTTCAAGTAAAGTCTGGAATGGTGGTGACCTCTCAGTTGTAGGTAGCAAGAGCTTGAACCCTGCAACTGCGCTCTTGCCTGTAATCGGATCTATCAAGGCTAATTGACTGAAGGTACTGGTGGGTGTGAGCACTACTTGAGTTATTGTTTTGGCACCGCTTTCGAAAGTTACATTTAAGGTAAGTGTTATTGCCACCATTATTGTATCTGGTAGCTTCACCCCGCCTTTGTATATTAAGCTGAGCAAGCTAGCTGAGGGGAGTGCCGGCACTTGGACATCTTGCGAGGTACATGCACAAAGCCCACTTGCTAAAAGAGATGCTTGTAAGGCCGCACTCGCTTGACTGTTCGCTTGGATACCCTCCATCCTTACCTCTTGTTGCCTATTTATGAGGTTGACAACCATCATTATGGCTAAGAATAGTAGGATCATCATTATGAAGGCACCTATGACCATTCCGATTCCTCCGCGGCGAAGGTTCTGAATCACTCTCACCGAGCAGATCGGAAGAAAACCAGCGCTATAAAAGAGATTGTTTGTTCAAAGCCATGAACAGCCCAAAAGGACTTTTCAGTAAAGTTCTCTTTTTGACAATAATAAAATTATCGTAAATGCACCTAGTTAACGCACTTGTGTCATCCAAGTATTTATATTCCTTACTTTACTCGGACCAAAGAACTCTATTTTACCGAACTTGGAAATAGGAACGTTCAATTGAGCTACTATTACATCCCCTGTGCTTAAACAGTAAGTTTTGTTGAACTCCTTTAATACTATTACGTTTCCCAATAGGTCCTTCACGATCACTCCTTTCACGCAACCGCTTCCGAGTAAGACTTTTCCTACCACGGTTACGTTGCCCGAGCTTGGTACTAAGATAACCTTATACCTCTGTTGAAATACTATAACCTTATTATTAATGATCATGATTGATGCCCCTTTAGAATAGACTGAGCTCAATAACGGGAGGGTAGTAGACTTAGCTATCGTTTCTATACTAATTATAATCATCCTGGTATCAGTATTAGGTTTTGCTCTCAAGAGCCAGCCCATCAATATCGTAGCTGCTACAATCACCCCGCTCATGAGCAACAACACCTCAAGGGTCGCTATCCCTCTTCTCAACCTATCACCCCTGTCATGCTATAGTAATAGACCGGGTTTCGGTCGTAAAACACCATAAGGGGAACTTGAGTCGTTATCGTGGTTACATATGTCGACGAGGTTAGGGTTAAGGTGACCGTGGTACTGCTGGTACTAACCACCTCTGGCAAAGCGAATGCTATCACGAACTTACCGTAATTAGTAGTTACGGTACAAGAGGGGAAATAAGCAGTTATTACCATAGTTAGATACGTACTAGCTACTGACACTGTAGTGAAGTTTACAGATATGGAGGGTGCTACGCAAGACGCTACTCCCTTGTCGAGCAAGTAGACTGCTTCTGGAACGACTTCTCCCGCCTTGCCGAAGTAAGGCAATTGAAAGGTGCATGATAATGCCGTGGTCAAGTTAGTACATATAAAGCTAGGCGCGTTGCTGGTCACTCCCACGAAGAGCTCGGATATTCTTTCCCAAATATCGAGCATCATCAAGTATTTGGAGACAGTATCCGAAAGTTGTTGTACCGAATGAAACATAGGTAGTAAGTAGCTTGTGCTCAAGCCAAGCACTATCGCTAAAAGCATCAATGCTCCTAACAGTTCCGCCCCTCCTCTTCTTGCCGCGATTCCTTTCCCCCTTTCAAGAGCACACCTTGCCCTTTTGAACGTGTATTGCTGACCCATCTCCGGATAGGTAATTATTAGAGATTACGCTTTACCCCCTTTTAAGGTTACCGGTCTTACTATACTGAAGTGGTGGACGAGCATGAGGCTGGTAACAGTCAAGATGCCCGAGGCGTATGTTGAAGCAATAGATGAGCTGGTTAGGAAGGGGAGGTTCACTTCCAGAAGCGAGGCGATAAGGGTCGCAATAAGGGAATTGCTGAGAAAGGAGCTGTGGGTAAGGGAGATCCCCAGCTCCGAGGAAGAGGAGGAGGACTTCATCGACGAGCTTTGAGCTCCCTCCCCTTCCTTCCCAGAACCTCGCTCACCTTTCCGAAAACGCCAGCGCTTTCTAACTCGGTAGTTATGGTCACCGTAATTCCTCCGGGCGTCTCGACCCTCGCCCTCAAGCTCAGCGGATCTTGTTTGTTAAGCATTTCCAACGTCCCAATTATAGACTCCTTAGCCGCCTCCTCTGCTATTTCCCTAGGAACTCCCGCGTAGACCATGGCCTCTACGAGGGATAGGTAATAGAGGGCGTGAACCGCTGGCCCGGAACCTACTACGGGTAGCGCAGCGTCTAGAACGGCTTCCGAAGACCATATTGGCTTTCCGAGGATCTTGAGCAACTCCTCGACCTTATCATCAGCACATCCTCCCCTCTCGGCTACCATTATAGGAGATCTCCTCACCTCGACCGTTACTGAAGGCATTATTCTATAAGCGCACTTCACGTACTCCTTTATCTTCTTCAAGGGGTATAGGGCGGCTGTGGATACCACGGGCTTCTCCACTCCCTTTATCTTGCTTAGCACGACGTCCATCGCCGAGGGCTCCACGGCCACTATTATCAGATCGCCGAAGGAAGCACAATCTTCAATTGGAACTACCTCGTAGCCGTCCTCCCTAGCCCACTGGTCGGTGGGGGGCAAGGTGCTTACCTTAACTTGAGCCCTTCCCTTGAGACCCCTTCCTATAGCTGAGCCAAGCCTTCCGTACCCGATTAAACATACCTTCAAGCTGGACACCGAAGGAAATGCCTTAGGGATGGGTTTTAGGCGAGCCTCTCCTTAAGGAACTTCTCCCTCTCCCTCACGTATCGCAATAGGGCCTCGACGTCCACCTCCTTCCTTATCCCCTCTACAGCCCTCTTGGAGTGAGTGTAGGGGGATTCCCTAAAGGTGACTTCCAATTCCTTTCCTTCCAAGAATACTCCCTTCCCATCCTCAACTCTTCCTATCTCGATTGTTCCTTCAGGACACTTGGAGGAAATGAAAACTATTGAATCTACGCTGGTCCTCAAGGGATCGAGGTTCAGCTCCTCCAGCGCTTTCAAGAGCTTAGGATGGACGGCTTTGTATACAGAATCGTAAAGTATTACTTTAACCCCTTTGACCTCGCTTATCTCATGAGCGTCTAAGACTATTCCCCCGTTGGTCCAGTCGAACGCTCCCTTTACCTCCTCCACTTTGAAAGCTTTCCTTATCTCCTTACAGAAGTCCAAGTTTACGGTGAGGTCCGCCAGCTCCTCAAGGCCATGATAAAGTGCTATCGCTGTAACCGTTCCACCTCCTTTGCCCACAGTAGAACACAGGAGGTCTCCCGGCTCGACGTTGAATCTATTCCATTCCCTAATCCCTTTCCCTACGGCAAAGCTTCCCCCGGTTACCCTCTCCCCCCACACCACATCCCCTCCTATCCTCAGAGTGCTTCCTCCAGCGAACCTTGCTCCGCATCCCTCGCTCGCTACCTTGGCCCCGACGCTTACGTCTAACACGTAGCTGATATCAGTATCATCCGCTACGTGGACGTCTATCAAGGTAGCTAATGGATCCCCACCGGCTACCATCACATCTCTCATGGCCGCCCTCGTCGCGTGGAAGCCCATGAGCAAGGGGACCTCGTTGAGCCTCGAGTGGAAGCCATCGGCTGCCAATACTAGGTCCCCTATCGTGAAGGCATCTCCGGGAGAGGAGAGGCTGGTTAAGGCCTCGTGAACCCTCTGATCCCCGAGGCCCCTAGACCCTAGGCCCCCTTCCCCTGCCCTTACTCCTATTTTCAGGGGCTTGTACTCGCTCAAGCTTTTAGTGGAAACTATTGCGTCCTTGACCGCTCCCTCAGCTATCCTTAGGGACTCCTCCTTTCCCCATCCCTTCCTTACGGATGCCAAGAAGGCTATTAGCAGTTCAACTTGCTCCTCTTTGAAGCCCTTTCCCATCAAAAACTTGGCTAGGTCTTCTACGTCCATCCTCACATCCTCTCCGGGGCCTCTATTCCTAAGAGGTCTAGGCCCCTCCTCAAGGTGTTAGCTACAGCCTTAACCATAGCTAGCTTTAGTTGCTTGTACCCTTCGTCGGGCTCCTTGCTGACGGGGTGTTCGTGGTAGAACTTGTTGAAGAGGTCCGAAAGCTCGCTCAAGTAGACGGCTATCTTCTCGGGAGCTAGGTCTTCTGCGGCCTTTCTGGTAACTTCCGGAAACTCCCCTATCTTGAGGATCAATTCCCTATGGGCCTCCGCCTTGCTGAAGTCAGCCTTATCTAGGTTTACTTCCTCGTTGGCCTTTCTCAGTATTCCCACCGCTCTGGCGTGGGTATACTGTATGTAGGGAGCGGAGGACCTCTCGAAGTTGAGCACCTCGTTCCACTTGAAGGTTATTGGCTTATCCTTAGAAACTGAGACCATGGCGTACTTTATCGCTCCTACCGCCACGACCCTGGCTATCTTTTCCCTCTCCTCGCCTTGGAGCACGCTCCTCTCCTCTACCAAAGGCTTCACCCTCTTTATTGCCTCATCCACGAGCCAGTCCAACGTGATCATCCTTCCCCTTCTCCCGCTCATCTTCATTCCAGGAATATTGACCATTTCGTAAGCATAGTGGATCAAGTTCTCCGCATACCTCTTATAGCCCAGAGCCCACAGAGCCAGCCTGAGCTGGGCTTGAGGAAGCCTCTGCTCGGTCGCTATTACGTTGATTACTTCATCTGCGTTGAACTCCTCGAACTTCTTTATTGTGTAAGCTATATCTCTAGTTGTATACAAGGTGGTTCCGTCACTCCTCACCAAGACGAGCGGAGGTATTTCCAGGCCCTTGGGTATTCTAAGCCTCTCCCTAATTTCATCATTTAAGAAGTTGAACTCTATTACCAAGGCTCCGTCCTTTACCTTAGCTATTCCTAACTCCTTAGCCTTCTTCAGTATCATATCAACCATTCCGCTCCAGACGAGCTCGCTCTCCCAGTCCCAGACGTCGTGCCTTACCCCAACAACTTCCATGCTCTCCTTGAATCCATCAATTACCTTGTTGACCACAGTTCTGAACGCTTTTACCGCCTCTTCCTCCTTGTTTTCATATCTCTTCATTAGATCTGATATCTCCTTGTTTATCTCCTCGTAGCTCTTGTCCTTTAACTTCTCCTCTAGCTCCTTCACGATTTCCGGATATTTGCTCCTCAGCTCCTCCAGTATTGGAACCCACTCGTCCCTTTCCGGGCCCTTGCTCTCTATTACAGCATTGGCGACGCTGTAAACTATTCCGTACCAATGGTCCGGCTTCTGTTCCTCGGGAGGGAGGAGCCTTCCCATCTTGAGGAGGGCATATACTAAGACGGTGACTTGCCTTCCGACGTCGTTCACGTAGAACCTGGTTTGAACTTCGTTTCCATAATTCTTCAGGATTTTAGCTAAGGAATCCCCCAGGAACATGTTCCTTACGTGACCTATGTGGAGGGGATGGACGGGATTAGCGCTCGTGTGCTCCACCACCCTCCTTCCGGGAACGTTCCAAGTTCCGTAGTCCTCCTTGATCGCTTCCTCCAAGAGCCTTTTGGCTATTTCATTTACGTCTACGAATGCATTGAGGTACCCTCCTACCGCCTTTAGCTCCTTCACCCCCTTTACCTTTATCTTCTCCGATAGTTCCTTTACCAAGTCGTAAGGTTTCATCTTTAGCATCTTGGCGTACTTGAAGAGGGGAACTCCCCAGTCTCCCAGCTCCGGGGAGGGGGGAGGCGCTAGAGACCTCAGCAGCTCCAGCTCGTCCGCCTCAACACCCTTTTCCTTTAGAGCCTCTTTTACCTTCTTTATGAACTCATTCTTCAAGTCCACGAGAGCGTACACTTCTCTTGACCCCCTTAGGGGAGGGAGGGGAGCAAAATCAGCATCTCTGTCAGATGTTGGAAGAGAGTAGAGGAGATTGTCTATAGATAAAAACTACGAGTGTTGCTTGCTGGTCGAATGGGGCAAAAACATGTTAACCCCTAGTCAACAAGCTATCGATCTTGTCACCTCCTGCGATGCCTCCAGATCATGTGGAACGCTAGAGGTGCCAACAGAAACGGAGCAGGTACGCACTTACAAATGGCTTCCTCGTTGTTAACCTTGTACACAACCACCTCTCCCTTACTAGCGGCTAGAACGTAGCCGTTCTTCCAATCCACAGAAACGGGGGCTCCGCTCAAAGAGTCCGTGAACACGAACTTCTTACTTCCCAAGCTATAAATTAACAGTTTGGTGTTGCTCTCACTTTTAGTGAGGAAGGCAATCGAACTACAATCGGGGGAGAAAGTCATGTCGATTACATTAGTTAAGCTGGGAAGTTCGTACTCTGATTGTGTTCCGTTGAAGTAATACAGAACGACTTCTCCCGAGGGATACGCTGCAACCAAATATATTCTGTTAGCAACATCGCTTACTATGGCAGCAGCCGTCATCGTTCCTTGAACGTTAAGCGTTTCGCGCTTTGTGCAAAGTGCAAGCTTAGCATCCTCAACCTCGCCTTTAACGCTGTCGTGGGGTGTGAAGGAAACTATCGTCTTAACACCATCAAACGCTACTTCCTTCACCTCTATCTTCCCGTTGTCGGCGACAGCTACGTAAGCTGAGGAGAGAGTAGGTAGCGTGTTTGACTTAGCGAGCTCGTCGTAGTTTATTGGGACGCTGGACGCTATATACTTCCCCGTACCTACGGGGTACGGTTTATAGTAACTGTCCGTGCTGGGGTCATCGAAATACACCACGCATCTTTGAGTCCCTTGCGGCGCTGAGGCAGTGTCTGTAAAACACTCGCCCCAAGCGGTGTAGTACTTTACAGAGCCCTTCTCATTTACCTCAAAAGTACCTATGTAGGTGAAGTCCGTGAGAGATTCAGCGTCAACGTCAGCCTTCCACTGAACGGAGGGTGAGTCTATCAGCTTGACCTCAGTGCCCTTTAATTGATCATCTATTACTTTATAGACGTAGAACATACCGTTGTAATAACCTATCATGAAACCGCAACCGCATGGACTACTGGATATACCGAAGGGCACTAAATTAGGGGTGATATAGGAGGATATGCTATTACTTATTTGCGGTACAGCCGATTTGAAGAACGGTTTGTTATCGCCTATCTTGTACACACTCAAGCTATCAGCGCCGTTGATGCTAGTGAACGCGTAGAACTTATCGCAACCCAACGACGCTCCAACGATTCCACCAAGGCTCAGCTCGCTTACTCTGCTGAAAGTTGGTTCAGCTGAGAGTAGGGGTGCGTCGAAGTACTGTACGGGAGGTGGCGTGGAAGTTGTGGTTGTTGTTTGGGGGACTTCTGTTTGTGTTATTACAGTTGTTTGAATTATTTCTGTCTCTGATGATGTGTTTGATGTTATATTTGGTGGTTGATATCCCTCTACCTTGAGCATAATTACAGTACCATTATTTGTACCGATAGCTATCCTATCTCTCCACCAAGCTACTGACCAAACATAATCCCCAAATTGTTTCTCCAAAACTTGCCTTCCGGTTGCCACGTCGAAAATATGAATCTTTTTATCATTTACATCAGAACTTGCCAAGTATTTACAATCCGGAGAGAAGGCAATATTATACGCTCCTGCGCAACCCCCTCCGTAGCAACTGTTTGCTATTCCATCGACACCCCATAACAACCTTGGGTCGTAAGGATAACTTATATCGTAAAGGTAAACGTTGTGAGCTGCTCCAAGAGCAAGGTAATTTCCGCAGACCTGTGCATCCCAAATTCTTTTAAAGAACTTTATTGTCTTCACTTCTCTTCCATCTGAGAGTTCGAGAATGGTTAGGGCCCCCTCCTCCCAAGAGGGCCAATCCCACCTTGGAACATAAACATAATTCCCGTAAACAGCTGGACCGTTGCTAACCCGCTCCAACTTCATCTTCCACTTCTCATTCCCTTTAGGATCAAGGTAAACTATATTAGCGTAACCAAGTAGGAAACCGTCCTTAAGCATGCTGATTGCTTGATCGGCATAGTAATCATACCTAACACTTATCTTATCCCATTCTTGCGTTTCGATATCGTAGATATAGATGTATTCATAGTAGGCAATAAGAGAATTGATAAATCCAAATTTACCACAACAGTATGAAACATCGTTTATCCTTAGACCTTCACACTCTTTACTAATCAAGTTTCCATTGGTATCAAAGACATACGCACAACGACCTCCGGAAGCAATCCCTAAATAACCATCATCAGAGAAGGCCAAACCTCTAACGCTACCTCCGGTCTCATACCTCCAAAGTGGGGCTAACGAGAGAGCCAGTAACCACCCTGAAAGGAGTAAAAACGCTAAAGCAGTCCTCACTTTCTCCCCACTCTAGATTAGTACGGAAAGACCTTTCTCCTTTTCCTTAGTCAATCCGTCAGTTTTCTAGAGATTAACACAGACGATCGTATTATCACTTCTTCTACATTGAAAGCAATATAATATTTGATATCTTTTTAGTCTTAGAAAACTGTCTTACAAAGATCTCTGGAATAACTTAACTATAGTCCAAGCATCTGATATTCTATAGGCGTTCCTTTGATATAATGTTATCAAATATACTTATCGATAGAACATCAAATAATTGTTAATGAGATTCTTACTGCTTATCTCCACGTACTAACACTTCATTTTCCTAGGATTCTCACAGACTTCTCGAAAATAGATGCGTTCATGCCCAGTCTCTATTAAAAACACCTAAATTTTAATAATCCCAGTCTCTTACAGCTCGGCACAAGAAAAGAAAAAGTACAATTACTTAGAGTTTAACTTTTAAGGATCCTTTCAGAAGCCTCCCCGGAAAGTGCCAGAGGGTAATGGCAAGACAGCCGCACTGTCAGCACAAGTCCCAGGAGGGCACCTCGAACCTATCGTGTATTGGCTTGCTCACTCGCAACCCTTGAGGTCCCGTTAGGGAAATTGCTATATCCTACCCTTCCCTCTCCTGGAAGCGGTGCAATGAGTGAGTTCAAGGACGTTCGCAGAGATTGAATGGGCTTCCGTGTGTTTTCCTAGTTACGATAAAAATGGTAATCCAAAGTTAAATCCAGACGAACTAATATGTACCCATTACAAACCAGCTAATGGCAAGTCTATTCCTATAAAGAAGCTTACCGTGCTCTTTGGCCCCAACAGCACAGGTAAGACGAACTTCCTGCTAACCTTTCACCCCTTCGTTTCTCCTCCTCTTGGCTGTGATGAGATCACCTTAGCCTTATTGAAACTATTCTCGGTAGGCTTCGTGAATCTCAAGTGGCCCCTTCCTCTCTTCAGCATCTCAAAGGTGTACATAGATGGTAAGGAGCTATATTTAATGTGGGTGAGGTTTTCAAAGGATTTATTCCAAAAGGAAAGTGAAATAGAAAAGTTAATCAAAATATTATTTAATAACGACCAAAACAACTCTGTTTTCAAAAGAGTAGAAGTGAGACAAAATGATCCGGAACTTAACCAAATTTATCAACGTAAAAATGAAATAATTGAGTACATACGAACCGTGCATATACCCAATCAACAGTCAAACACAGATCCTATATTCCTCATACCTGGAAGAAATAGAGTTAGAGATAGAATATATACGTTCACCTTCCTCAAGGAAGGTAATAATGTCAAGATTTTGAGCAAGGGGATCGTATCCGGTTCAGTCAGATGGGAGAGAAGCAACTGCGTGATTCCTCCTATCTCTATTGGATATTCCGGTCCTCACGTTTCATTAGTTAGGACCGCATCAAGAGGGATCTTCCGTAATTGGAATAAAATAAAGGATCTTATCGATAAGGATGAGAGTTCGATAGTTGACTTCTGTAAGAACGTCCTGAAAAGCAAGGGCGAGGATTTCTGCATTAAGGAGCTGAAAAGCGGTGAGATGCTTGAATCTACCTTTGGATATGGTTTTGTTCTTGATGATCAAACAACCGTCCCTCTTTGGAGTATGGGAGATGGATTTAGGGGAGGGGCTGTACAGCTGTCAATACTCGACGCTCTCTCAACTTCTCATAAAATACTAGGGTCACCAAACAAGAAGCTGTTTGTATTGGATACACCAGAGGCCTTCATGCATCCGGAGCTCGAGGAGTACTTGGCTTCGCAAATAGCCTATGAGGCCTCAAGGACTGAGGATCTTTACGTCGCTACGGCGACGCAGAGTATGGAATACTTCATACTTCTATTAAGCAATTTCTTCACATCTTATGGCATTAATGTTGGTGATGAGGACAAAGCAAGAGAAAGCATTTCCGTCCTATTGTTTGGAAGGCCCGGTACACATCATGGGGAGGATATTGAAGTTAACATAACGGAATTAGAAATAACGAAGAAACAAATCGAAATGGATTCACCTATCAAAAACGTTTCAAAGCATTTTACTATCCTAGAGTATTTGAACTTGGGAATTGATATACGTTTCCTAAAATATTGAGAGGTGAGTGTGTGATGGACGACATAGCTAGGTACGTTTATCTATTTGTACCAGAAGGCGAAACAGATATAGTCACATTGAAAGTTCTCCTATTTTCATTTCTGAAAAGAAAAGATTTTGAGTGTAATAAAATTTCAAATAATAAAATGGGGGCTTTTCCCTCGTACTTAAGCATAACGAGAGTGTTAAGTGACTTGATGAAAGTTGCACCAACTAGTTCCCTAATGTTTTCGATCATCAGAAACATGTTGTATTGCAAGTCTGCCCAAAGTAAAAAGGAAGTAATCATAGTAATTCTACAACCTCTTTATCTATGGGGGAGAGGTTATGAGAGTACAGTAGCACACCTAGTGATGTACCTAAAAAGCGGTATATTACAACACAAATCAGTCCCCAAGAGATCCCTTGATACGCGCTTTGAGTTAGTAGGGGTTCTGGATATTGATGTCCTTTTACATAAACCTTGGAAGCCTTCACATGAGAAAAACGTCCATAATACCTTATCTGATATATTACATAAGGTAGTCGATTCTGATGATAACTTTTACATAAAGGATCTCATTATTCAAGAGATTGAAGGGAAAAGGGTTTCAAGATTGGCCAAATTGATCTATGAGCCATCTTCTTCAAAACGTTCCTATGCATGGCTCTTGTTATGGGGTTACTGTAAGAACTTTAACTGCCATAAATCTGTAGAAGACATAGAAGCCGAAATGATAGGAGTAATAGCTAAGCAAAGTCAGGATAATAAGTATCGAGAAAGAGCTTCTCAACTACTTAAAGTTCTCAAACGCAGTCGAGATCCGAAAGGGAACCAAGGAGGTTGCGGAGGAGGTTGTCTGAGCCCTGTAGGAGGAGGTGCTTCGCTTCGATTGGATCTAATCCTACCTTTACAAACGCTGGCAATGAGTTTAGGTGAAAAGCATCCAGTATCTCTATACGATTTTAAGAAATCTAAATTTGCCGGTATGAAACTTAACAAATTCTTGGATTCAATATACGATAAGGTAATCGAGGACTGTGAGCTGAAAGAGGCCTTAGAGGAGATCTTCAAAGAAGCGCTTCAAGGCTAAAGGACCTCCTCCCTTTTTGCTTCCCTCCCTCCTCACAGCAAGGAGCGAAGATGATAGAGCTGGACGAGATCCTTGAGATCTTAGAAAACAGTTTGGGCCTCAAGGTGGGAGTCGAGGACGGCAAGATTAGGATAAGCGACGGAAAGGAGGAGGTGCTCGCGGAACCCGGTTACACCTTGCCAGCGATAGCTCTCTTCGTCGAGCCCCGGAAGGCGTGGAGCGTCATAAGAATACTCTACGGAGATAAAGCCCAAGCGAAGAAGGCCTACGATGAATACAAGGAACTTCCTTACACCACCTCTGGAAAGGTCTGCTGGCTTCACAAGGCCTTGGCGAAGGCTGTAAATCAGAGAGTGAAGGGAGCTGACAAGGAAAGGGTACTCACCTGGCTCGAGGACCAAGTCTATAGGAGATGGCCCAACGTCTGCGGGGAGGCTGACAGCGCTCCAGAGCTGACGAAGCTGGTAACGGAGCTAAACTCCTTAGGCGTATCAGCTTCCATGAACTTAGACAAGAGCGAGGTCGAATTAAAGGTGAGGAACTATACCTTGAGGCTTCGGAGGAGGTCCCCGCAGTCCCTGAAGCTGATAAAGGAGCTCAGAAAGCTGGCTAAAGAGAATCATGAGATCATCCCGGACCTAGTGAAGCTTATGTCGGACCCAGCTAGTTGCCTGGACCTTGCCAAGGCTTTGAAGTTAAGGGAAGAATTAAAGAAATATCCAATGATAAGGGATAAACTACTGGAAAGCGCTACCGCCCTCGCGGAGAAGATGATTAAGAGAACAAAGACTTTTAGTGAGGACTAACTCACCTCCTCCCCGTATATACCCCTCTCCGGTCCGCTACTCACGATACCAATGAAGAAGCTGCTGGCGCTCGTTGCTATAGCGTCCTTGGTGCTTCCGTTTCTTCCTAACGGAATATACGTGGCCGTCCCAGTCTGGATCGCCTTACTAGCAATAGGGTATAAGGTAAACAAGGCCTTCACTCTACACTTCCTATCGAGGTTGCTGGACGCCTTCATAGTGCTGTTCGTAGTGTTGATAATTACAGTTGCTATGTTCGGAGGTACTATAGCACAGATTAAGAAGCAGATGATTATTGATATGGTAAAAAGACAAGTAGCCAGCAATCCTCAGCTGGCCCAACAGCTAGGACCGAAGATCAAGGAGTACATCCAGCAGACGGCGGAGAAGCTGATCAAGGCGGAGGGATTGGATAAGCCTTGGTACATGAACTTACCGATGTACTTGTCAAGCGTAATTACCCTTGATCTAAAGAGCCAAGTGCTGACCTCCAACAGCGGTTCGAGGCTTGTTAGGGACATAGTTATGGAGAGACTCCCTAGAACGGTCCTCCTCTTCACCACAGCTACCATAATAACGATAATAATAGGTGTCTTGCTAGGCCTTTTGGCGGCTAAGAAGAGGGGAAGCATCTTCGACAAGATAGTGACCGTCTTCGCTCTGGTGACGGCGAGCTTCCCAATGTGGTGGGTAGGTATGCTAATGCTGGAGCTCTTCTCCTACGAACTCAACTTGTTCCCATCAGGAGGAATGACCTCCGTGCCTCCTCCTAAGCAACCCCTAGCCTACCTAGCGGACCTCCTCTGGCACATGGCACTGCCGGTAATGACTATTGTACTTGTTTCCTTCGGAGGATGGGCCTACGTGACTAGGAACATACTGCTAGGCGTACTGAAGGAGGACTTCGTGCTGGCGGCCAGAGCTAGGGGTCTGCTGGAGAAGACGGTGCTCTTCAAGCACGTCCTCAGACCCTCACTACCTCCGATAGTCACTATGATGGCGCTGAGCATCGTAGCGTCCCTCTCCGGAGCTATAATCACCGAGATCGTGTTCAACTGGCCTGGAATGGGTATGCTCTTCTGGGAAGCGATAGAGACCCTCGACGTGCCGGTGATACTAGGACTGACGTACATTTTCACCTTGGTCTTCGTTATTGCAATGCTGATCTTGGACATAGTCTACGCGATCCTAGATCCAAGGGTGAGGAAGGGGTGATGTGAGATGGGGTTGTTCAAGGAGATTATGAGCCAAAAGGCGGGAGCCTTAGGAGTGATAATACTAGCCGTGCTGATAGCCCTAGCGATATGGGCCCCCATACAGTACGGCAAGTACTACGCCTACTGGAGGAACACCAGCTACTGGTCCCTCTACCCTAAGGCCGTCCCTCCTGACTGGGTGAGCTTGTTCTCTTCAAAGAAATTACCTCCCACGATCTTCCTAAAGCCTTCCAACGTAACGCAGAAGTCGCTTTACCATGGCTTAGCAAAGGAAATAACCTACAAGTTCGAGGTTAACTTCAACTACGACGAACCACCGAACGACGTGATATTCGTGCTTAACGTGAAGTACCAGAAGCCGCCGGCGATAATGATTTACGTCACTAGACCGGATGGTGAGACCGTCAAGATATTGCAAGGAAGCGCTTCTAGCTTGAACAACGTCATACAGATAAACAATGATCAAAGTGTAAAGGACAACATCTACTCGTGGCTTCTCTCAAAGGGATTAAACGTAAGCAGTCCCTCGGCCATAGTCCCGACGGACGCCATATTCTGTAAGCTAAGTAACGGGTGCTGGAACAACCCTCAAGTACTGAAGGGTAAGTACGTATTCACCATCAAGATGATAGGATTAGGGAACTTCACCGCCAAACCCCTTGTGGACCTGACTGGAAAGACCTATGGACTTATGGGCACCGACGTCTTCGGAAGGGACATATTCATCTACGTGATGCTGGGCTTGCCCTACGGATTGGCGGTAGGTATACTGGCGAGCGTCATAGCGGCGTTCTTCGGTACCATATACGGTCTGGTGAGCGGATACTTCGGAGGAATAGTTGACAAGATAATGCAGAGGATATTGGAGATCTGGTATTCCATACCGGCGCTCCCTCTGCTAATACTCGCAGCGATAGTGTTTAGACCTAGCATATGGTTAATCACAGTGTTCATAGCAATATTCGCCTGGATGGGAGTGGGTAAGGTCGTCAGATCCATGGCCTTGCAGCTGAGGAACGAAGGTTACGTCGTGGCGGCGAAGGCAGCAGGAGCCTCTGATAGGTGGATAATGCTCAAGCACGTATTACCTCAGCTGTTGCCCTACACGATGGCACAAGTAGCTCTGGGAGTTCCCGGAGCTATACTAACTGAGGTGGGACTGGACTTCCTAGGACTGGGAGACCCTAACGTGCCTACCTGGGGTTGGCTACTCCACGACGCCAACGTCTACGGAGCGACGGTGAACGGGTACTGGTGGTGGGTGATACCTCCGGGCCTGATGGCAGCGCTGGTGGGATTGGCGTTCGCGCTGATAGGCTATGCTATGGACGTCATACTGAACCCGAGGTTAAGGGAGAGGTAATTTTTGAAGAATGACAGAAGTTTTTGGGTAAAGAGGAATGGTTCAGAGGTGTTGGAACAAGGGTCCTTTAGGTCCCTCTATAGGATGGGGCTCCTTCGTATTGTATTACTTCAACGATCCTAATGATAAGAACGTGAAGTACTTGAAGGAGAAATTCAAAAGTGCTAAGATAGTTAAGGTTGAAGACGTGAAGACAGATCCCGATTCCAAGGAAGTTCCCTTCAAGTACGCTCTAGTGTGGAGCTGGTGAGCCTCTTGACTGAAGTCGACTTGGGATCTTCCGCTATTTTCCTTTAAGATATCTCTTTAAGTGAAAGATCAGCAAATGAGAAAGCTCTAAGGTTATTTCAGCCATTAAGAAATATGAGAATCCTTCCTTATACCTAGAAGGCTTTCATCTCTTTACCCCTTATCAGAGTAGACTAAGGGCTTCAAACCTTGTCCCTCCTCGAAGAACTCCAAAGGAAAGCTAATGAAGAAAGCAAGTACCCAAACGATCAAGAGTTCTTGGAGAGGAAGGCAATTGATGTAGTTTACGAAATGCTCAAGGCAAAGGAACTGCTCGAAAAGGGAGATACTAGGAACGCAGCTGGCAAGGCCTTCCAAGCTTGGAAGGATTTGCTTTCATGCTTGATCTGCTTGAACTTGGATGAGCTGCTGAAGAGGGCGAAGGATGAAAGGGAGAGGAAGTGGATAAGGGAGAAGGCCGTGTTAGTTCCTACAAGCAGAATGGCTAGATTGGCTCAAGCTCTGGAAGAAATGGGAATAAGGAACGTATCTCCGTGGACGAATACCGCTATCAAGCTTCACTCCTACCAGTACAACGGACCGGATCCGGATGGAATATACTTCGCTCCAAGGGATGAGGAGGAAGCTAGGGAGGACATTAAGCTCTTACTCGAAGCTGCTAAGGAGTACTTGGAGAGGTACGTTCTTCCTAACATTAAGGGAAAGAGCTTGGAGATGATAAGGGAAGGGATGAAGCTATTAGACTTTCCCTAGGACGTACTTCTCCGTGAGCTCGTGCTTCGGTCTCGTAAATATCTCACTGGTAGGTCCTACCTCCACGACCTTTCCGTCGTAGATGAAGGCCACGTAGTCGCTAATCCTTGCAGCTTGTTGAGGGTTGTGGGTGACTATGAGTACGGTGAACTCCTTCTTGAGCTCAACGATGTTCTCCTCTATCCTCTTCGTGGATACCACGTCTAGGGCTGAGGTGGGCTCGTCCATTAGCAATACCTTTGGCTTTAGCGCTATGGCCCTTGCTATACAAAGTCTCTGCTGCTGACCTCCGGAAAGCCTTCCGGCCTTCCTCTTGAGATCGTCCTTCACCTCGTCCCAAAGGTAAGCCCTTTTTAGAGACCATTCTACTAGCCTCTCAAGCTCTTCCTTACTCTTTACCATCTTGTGCATCTTGGGCCCAATTGCAACATTATCAAATATACTCATATGAGGAAATGGGTTGGGCCTCTGGAAGACCATTCCAACCATCTTCCTAAGCTCATGGGGATCCATCTGGTAGACGTCTCTCCCTTCTAGCAATATCTTGCCCTCCACCTCCACGTCTGGGTACAAGTCCCAGAGTCTGTTGATAGCCCTTAACAGAGTGCTCTTTCCCGAGCCCGAGGGTCCCATTATGGCGAATATCGATCCTCTGGGAACCTCTAAGTCTATTCCCTTGAGTATTTCCTTACCGCTGATCTTCACCTTTAGTTTTTCTATCTTTAGTATTATGTCAGAACTCATGTTTCCTCACCACCAGCTTGCTTATTATTATTAATGGTAGTATTATCATAAAAACCAAAATAAAGGAAGCGGCCCAGCTCAGCTTTAACCAGAGTTCTTGGGAGCTGAAACCGAACTTGTATATGAGCACGCTCAGGCTAGCAGAGGGCTGGAAGGGATCTAAGCTCACCTTGTTGCTCCACCCGGCGGTAAAGAGCAAGGGAGCGGCTTCTCCGGCGGCCTTGGCTAGGGCTATTAACACTCCCGTTATGACTCCCGGAGCGACTAAGCCTCTGAGTATCTTGAAGAGTACCTTGGAGTACGGTATTCCTAAGGCTAGACCTCCTTCTTTTATCAACTTCGGAACCTTCCTGTAAGCCTCGGCGGTGTAGAGCGCTATGTAGGGTATCATGATCAGCGAGAGGGCTACTGAGCCAGCTATGGCGGAAAAGCCTTGAGTGGGGACTACTATGAGCCAGTAGATGGCTATTCCGGCAGCTATGGTAGGAACCTCCACCAGCAAGGAAGCGACGTGCTCGGCCGCCTTAGCAAGCCTAGTGTAGTAGAACTCTGAGATGAGTACTCCGGCGAGGAATCCTATGGGGAAGGATATCAGCAACGCTATAAACACTATCATCAGTGTGCCTACTATTGCTGGCGCCAAGCCCACCTCAGGAGGGGGCCCGAAGAAGAAGACTGGGGGCGGTATGTTGGCAGTAAATAGTTGCACTCCGTAGTGGAGGACCACCGGTAAGCCGTTTACCAGTATCGCTCCTAGCACCCAGAGGAGGAGACCCAAGGCGAGGAAGCTGAGGAGGTATATCGCAAGTATTCCAGGATGCACCTTACGCATGGATCTCAGCCTCCACGAAGTTCTTGCTTATCTTCCTACCTAGGTAGAGCAAAACAGATCCCATCGCTATTAGGATCACTATTAAGGCTGTTAGAGCTTCGCTGTGCGAGGGATTCATCATTGCTTCTTGGAACTCGTTAACAACTATGGAAGTTATCGTTGCTCCCCTGCACAGAAGGCAAGGCTTGAACGGTCCGACGGAGTTCCCTATGAGCATGGTAACTGCCATCGTCTCTCCCAGAGCCCTTCCAGCTGCTATTATCACTCCCGCCAGTATTGATGACTTTATGTAGGACAGGGTCATTTTTATTGCATCCCACTTGCTTCCTCCTAAGGCGTAAACAGCTTCAATCATGTCCTTGGGAGTCATCTCGTAGGCGTTCCTTATTATCGCTGAAGCGTAGGGAGTTATCATCAGCGCTAGCACCAAGACGGCGGTCATGAAACACTGGGGAGTTATTGCATTAGTAGAGAATAATGTGGAGAGTAGTGGAACGCCGGAGAACGCCGACTGGAGGAGGGGGTACACCGTGGAGGCCAACAAGGGTCCGAATATCATCAATCCCCAATAGCCGTAGACCACGCTCGGAATCGCGGCGATTAGGTCCACGAGTCCTCCAAAGAGTCCCCTGAGCCTTCGAGGGGAGAGGTCGCTGGCGAAGACCGCTAGGGAGACCGCTAGCGGCGTTGCTAGCAGCGTGGACCAGAAGGTCACCCAGAGGCTTCCTAGTATGAACTGGAGGCCCCCGAACTGATTCATCATGGGGCTCCAGTCCATTGAGGTGACGAGCTCGACTCCTCTCTTGAGGAGGAAGGTATAGCTGTTAGCTAAGAGGGGGAAGAGAACGACGAAGATAGCGGCTAATACTAAAACTCCTCCTATTCCTAGAAGCGCTAGCAGTCGTCGTTCCTTTATTCGAGTCATCTTTCCCGGTCGCCCCTTCGAGCAAGGGCTTAAGACTCTGTCTTCTGAGTTAGAGCACGAAAGCGAAGATCACTGAGACGCTGAACATAGCTATCCATAACATCATGTTGCCTCTGAACACCTTCGCTCCGTCGAGGGGATCCAAAGGCAACAAGTTGAAGACAGCTAGGTACCAATTGATTGAAGCTATCATGTAGAATGGAATGTATCCGGTTGTCATGTGGAGGAAGGTGAAGATCAAACCTATTATTATGTTGCTCGCTGGCCCAGCGGCCGCTATCCAAGCCTCCGGGTTGGAGGTCTCTACTGGAAGTCCCATCCTAGCTCTTCTGTAAAGGTAAGGACATGTGAACATAACTGCCCCGGGCGCGGCGAATACGAACCTTCCCAAGGTTATTACGCCTAGGAACAAGGCGAGGGCCAAGCCCATTGGCCAGAGGACGTACTCCGCCAAGCACCCAAACCTCTTCGCCACCTCTCTATGAGCGAGCTCGTGGAAGACGAAGCCTAGGCCAACGGCTACCATGCTCCAGAAGAAGTACTCTACGTATCCATAAACCAAGAACCTTATCCCAAACGCTATGCTGAGGACTATCCAAGAGAGCAACAGTCCTTGGAGTCCATAAGTCCACTTGGAGGGGATCTGCGCCCTTGGAACGTACATACCCTTTGCCCCGCTTCCGAGGGGGCACCTCCAAATTAAGCGGTGTGGAAGGAAAGGGTCCGTGCCGGTCCACCTCTTCACCTCTCAGACGCGGAGGTCACCTCTCCTCATCCCCTCCAGCAAGCCCCTCTAACCTTCAACGTGAAGGGTTCCCCTATCTTCCCCTCGAGCTCCAGCTCCGCCTCCGGCAATATCTTCTTCACTACGTGGACGTGAGTCCAGGCGTGCATAGTCAGCTTGGCCCCTCCCACCTCCGCCTCTCCGCAAGACAGGGCTAAGTAAGGGATTATCATGTCGCTCATGTGTCTGTCCAACGCTTTCTTCGTGGATAAGTCTTCAATCAGCTTCGTCGCTGCCTCCTCCCCGACCTTCTCCGCCGGCTTCCCCCTAGCTCCCAAGGAATCTCCTCCGAGCAAACTCCTCTCCGCTATCGCCCACAGCACTATTCCGCTCCCAGGACCCAAGTGAGGATCCCTTTCCCTAGGGTACCATTCCAAGTCTATTTGGACGTTCTCGTAACCGCTTCTCTTTAAGAGCTCCTCCGCTGCCCTCGCTTGCCTCTCCGCCACGTGCTTGGGAAGTCTGACGCAGTGGGAGAGACCCCTTATCTTGATCACCTCTCCTCTCTCCAGCTCCCCCCAAGGTCTGAGCATCCTAGGAGGGGATGGAACCTCGAACTCGACTATCCCTCCTCCCTTTGGGTAGTGTCCTCTTCTCTTTAAGATAATGTTAATATCAGCCCCGAATTTGCTCAAGATGGGCTCAAACACGAAGCGGAGATAGTCTATGGGAGGGCTCATCGGTACGTCCGTCCCTCCTCTCAACCACACCTTCACTGGTTCTGGGGCGAATAAGGCAGCTGGCGTTATCGCTTGGATTACCAAGCTAACGCTTCCAGCGGTTCCTATGTCGAACCTATAATTGCCTCCTTTCAACCTCTTAGGGATAAACACCAATTCCTTGGAACCGACCTCAAGTCCCTTTACCTCCGCATCCGTCATCTCCGCCAACGCCTTAACTGCTGTGAAGTGCTGCCTCCTGAGACCGGGGTTCTTTCTTTTAGCCCTAATATTGAATATTCTGACTGGTCTTAAGGTGACAGCTGAGAGGGCTATGGAGGTCCTCAGTATTTGTCCTCCCCCTTCTCCGAAGGAGCCATCAATTTCTATGATCTTCAAGCTATCCCCGTGGGGACGGATTTATGCTTAGTTAAGAGCTCGAAGCCTCTATATTCTACCACGCAGGTAACAATCAAGGGATTGGAGAGAGTTGACGCTCGAGCCCTTGGCGATAGCCGGAGGTATCACGGGGGCGATAGAGGTCGCGGCCGGAATTGTAGCGATCCTCAACGCTAGAGACAAACTCTACAGCTGGCTCAAGCTCTTCGGAATAGGCGCCCTCCTCTTGGGCGTTGGCCAGATCGTGTGCAAGCTCATAGGTCATGGAATTCTTGGAACGCCGATCACGTTTGCGATAGGGATACCATTTAAGACTCTGGGACTTTCAATACTCATTTACTCAATACTCAAAGCAATAGATTTCCCATATATGAAGTTAGCGGTGGCGTTGATAGCCTTCTCAGCGATCTACTTTATGATAGGAAGCATATACTCCCTTGGCGTTACGGCTAGATATCATAATGCAGTACTCTTCGGCATCCCTCACCTCCTCTTCCTCACCGTATTGCCTTGGTTAACCGCGAGCGCCTTGTTCTACATATATAAGACCATGAAGGATAGGGGAGCCTTAACCTTCGGAATAGGTCTACTCCTCTATGGATTAGCTACTATTGTAATAATGTACTTGATATTCAAGGGAGCGAGTATGTTTGAAGCGATGACGTTAGGATTGGGACTGAGGGGTCTCGGAGTGGCGGTAATGCTCTTGGGCTTCTTCATTGCCGAAATGGAGTAAACCATGATACCTCTTTCTCATTCCGGTAATACCAATTGAGAGAATAATATATTTACCACGGGAGCGTAAGTGAGGTAGGGGGCCGCCCGGTGAACGTCGCAGAGGCTAGAGCGAGAGAGTTCCTCGAAAGGTATGGCGAGAAGGGGGAGCTCGTCCTCCGGGCGGCCCTCGAGACCGCTGAGGAATATAGGAAGACCGGAAAGGACGTCCTTGGGGATTTCGATTACAAGGGTGTTGTGAGGAAGCTCAAGCTCTACGGTCTCGAATACAATCCCTCCCCTCTCCTTTCCAAGCTTGAGAAGGAGTACTCCCTAATTGAGACAACCTACAAGAGCTCGGGTCAGCACTGGTGGAGGTTCGTAGATGAGGAGTCCATAAGGCTGGCCCTCGAGGGAGATGACGAGGAGGAGCTGGAGGACCCAGAGGTAGCCGTACTGAAGGTCCAAATAGCAGCACTAGAGCTCGATGAAGTAAAGGAAAGACTGCTAAAGATTTTGAACAAGAAGAAGATGAGCGTAGCTGACAAGAAGTGGTTCAAGAACTTCGCCTTCGAGACTTTACCTCTAATAGCCCAAGTTGCTCAAAAGGTCCTCGAAGAGGGATATGAGGACGATCCAGAGCTCCTGGAGCCGGTGAGAGTTCTTCAGCTGGCGATGAAAGTTGCGAAGGTTGCGAAGGTAAAGGCAGTGAGAAAGTTAGAGCTACCGGCTTTGAAGGTCGAAGAGTGAAGCTAAGGGGATGAGAGGGTTCCTTGAGTAGCTTGCTGGGCGAGTAAGAGCCTCTGCTGCTCGACGGTCCACCATATGTTCATAAACCAAGCCATAACAGCTATTGTCATGAGGAATGTAATGAAGAGGAACAAGTTGAGGGGCGTTAGGTACTCGGCGATCAAGTCGGTGATCAAACCCTTCCGAAGCTTTCTCATCAGTTTCCCCACCACGCTCTAGCGCTGAATTACTTATTTTTTCAACAGCTCCCTTAAGCACCGGTAGAGGCTATGGCTCTTCTGACTTTCAAAAACGTTGCTAAGAGGTACCTCTACGACTACGTAATTAAAGACTTCAACTTGGAGGTGGGGTATAGCGAAGTGGTGAGGCTCGAGGGACCTAACGGCTCCGGAAAGACTACCCTGCTGAAGCTCGCTGCTGGAATAGAAAGGCCGAGCGAGGGAGAGGTTCTGATCGAGGAACTCCCTCCGTGGCATCTAGAGAGCAAGAGGAAGATGGGAGTTGTAATGCACAATAACATGACTTATGCAGAGCTTACGGTAAGGGAGAACTTAGAATTCTTCGCTTCCCTTTATGGTGTTAATCTAGACGAAGCGATGAGGTTGAGCAAAGAAGTAGGTCTCGATAAAAGGATGGAACAAAGGGCAGGGGAGCTGAGCTTCGGGTGGAGGAAGAGGTTAGAGCTGGTCAGAGCCCTAATGCACAATCCCAAGCTGATACTCCTCGACGAGCCCTTCGTAGGCCTCGATACTCCGGGTAAGGAAGCATTGCTCAAGCTACTAAGGGAAGCCTTGAGGAAGGGATCCACTGTGGTTTACACGGCTCCGGTTGGATCCGAGGGGAGGGTAAGCGAGGAAGAAAAAGTAGTTAGGTTAGTATAGCTCACTCTCCTGAATTATCAGCCATGGCTTCGGCTATGGTATCAAAGAGCTCCCTCAAAAGAGTCCTAATCAATTGCTTACAACGCTCGTCCTTAGGATTCTCACAACCCACTTTGTCCCAGTCGATAGTCACCTCTATCCCAACCCTCACGCCTTCCCACTCGTCTTGGAGACGGTGGACCTCTCTCACTTCTCTCCGCCACTACTTGCTCTGCATTTGAGAATTTTTATATTCAGTCTCTCTATCCATATAGGAGAATGGAGAGAAAGATATTTAATGTTGTTGACCCTCCTTTTTCAATTCCCTTACCGCCTCAGCTATCGCCTCAAGACCGTAACTGAGCTCATTTAGTGGTGCGGAGTAGCTTATCCTCAAGGAATCCCATCCGTATTTCTCGGAGAACACCTTACCCGGTATCGTTATCACGCCCTTCTCGGCGAGCTTTAGGGCCAACTTCTCCGAGTCTATTCCGAAGGAGGGGAAGGCATAGAAGGCTCCACCTCCTATTCCTAAGAATTCGGCTACGTCTGAGAGCATTTCCTTCACGATGTGTCTCCTCTTGGCATATTCCTCTACCATCTCCCTCACGTGGTTCTCTACTACGTCGTCCATTTGCAAGACCTCGGCCAAGGCTATCTGCTCCCACTTGCAGGGACAGCCGTAGACGTTAGATGCGGCTGCGGAGAGCTTCTTGACGACTTCCTCCTTAGCTACTATGGCGCCAAGCCTCCACCCGGGAACACAGAGCACCTTGCTGAAGCTGTATACGAAGGCACCGACCTCCCTCCACTTCTCGAAGTTTAAGAGACTTACGTGCTTCCCCTCGTACACGAAGACGTCGTAGGGCTCGTCGCTTACTATAGAGCTTCCCCTCTCCAGAGCCCTCTCCGCCAGATCGAACATGAGGTCTCCTATTAGAGAGCCCGTAGGGTTGGAGGGGCTGTTGATCACCATTATTCCCCTTTCAGGGACCTCCTCCGGTAAATTCTCGGGGAAATCGTAGCCTTCCCTTCCCCTCTTCATGGGGACTTTCTTGACCTCAACCCCTATTGACTTCAGCACGGGTTCGTAACTATAGTAGGTAGGGTCTAGGAGTACTCCTTCTCCTTTTCCAAAATATAGCAGAGCCAAGTAAAGTGCGGCCTTTCCAGAGGGGGTGATAAGGACCTCCTCCGGAGCTATTTCAACGTCATACCTCTTGGAGAGCCATTCCGCTACGGCCTTCCGGGTTTCCGGGAGGCCCGCGGAAGGGGTATAGGTGGGTTTTACTTTGGTGGCCTCGATGAGTGCTTGAACCAGCTCCTTTGGAGGGTTCTTGTCAGGTTCTCCGAGCCCCAAGTTGGCTTCGATGCTGGGAGCGAGCTTCTTCGCCTTCGCCACGAAGCCTAGAGTTGAGGAAGACGCCAACTCGTCTATCAGTCCGAAGCACCTATCCTTTCAGCGGCTCGGAGGGGGTAAACGGGTTACGGAATCCAAAAACCTCCGCTTCTACGTGATAAGGGGACGAAGGCTTGAAGGTGAAGGTTGGTCACAGTCCCGATCCGGACGACGCCTTCATGTTCTATCCTATTAAAAAGAAGTTGATTGACTTGAGAGGCTACGAAGTGGAGGAAGTGGTGGAGGACATCGAAACCCTCAACAAGCTTGCCTTAAGCGGAGAGCTGGACGTGAGCGCCGTTTCAGCCCACGCCTACGCCTACTTGGCGGATAACTACGACGTCTTAGCTTCTGGGGCAAGCATGGGAAAGGGTTACGGACCGGTAGTGGTCAGCAAGGAGCCCTTGAAGATAGAGGAGGTAGAGGGGAAGAGGATAGCGGTGCCAGGTGAGCTGACAACAGCTACCCTGCTCACTAAGATATACTTGCCCCCTGGGGAGTACGTGGTAATAAGGTTCGACAAGATACCAGAAGCTGTTCTTAAGGGAGAGGTCGACGTGGGCGTGCTCATCCACGAAGGTCAGATTACCTATAAGGAAATGGGTCTTCACAAGGTGGCAGACCTAGGAGAGCTTTGGTACGAGGAGACCGGCCTCCCTACCCCCCTCGGCTTAGACGTGACAAGGAAGGAGATAGCCGACGATTGGGCCAAGATATGGAGGGAAGCGGTAGAGTATTCCCTAAGCCATCCCAAGGAGGCGTTGGAGTATGCTATGCCCTTCGCCAGAGGACTTAGCGAGGAGCTTGTAGACAAGTTCGTCCATATGTACGTCAACGAGTATACCGTAGACATGGGGGGAGGAGGGGGAAGAGGCGCTCAAGACTCTCTACAAGAAGGCTTACCAGAAGGGATTGATACCTAAGATCCCCAACTTCAGGGTAGCTAGGTAGCTAGCAGCTCCTCAAAGTTATTTTCTCAGCCTCATCTATTGTAGGTACTTTAGCTCCCACCTCCTCTGCCAGCTCACAAGCTCTACAGATTCTCCTTCCTGGAGACGTCGGGAAGCCGCACCTCTCGCAAGTTCCTCTCTCCTCGCTCTCTCTCCTTAACTCCTTCATCTTCATTGACCACTTATAGAGTTTTGAGGGGTTTTCCTCAACCAAGTCGAAAAGCTTTACTCTAACTCTAGATCTTAGAGAGGGGTTCAGATCCAGGTAAGGACACTCCTTCTTCTGGAGCGGAAACTTCCTTATGTAAGCATAAACAGCTACCTCCTTCTCGAAGACTCTCCTCAGCGGTTTCAACCTTCCATGAGCAAGCTTGGCTATTCCGTCCCAGTCCCCTCTGAGGAGATTGAGGAAGGAGGTGTGGACCTCGTCATCCAAGGTGTGACCGGTAGCGACGTTCCTTATTCCGAGCTTGAGGGCCACCATCTCGACAGCCCTCCTTCTAAACACCCCGCAGTAAGTACAAGGCCTCTGTTTTCCCACCTTGACCATCTCAGATAACTTTTTACCATATAGATCCTTAAAGGTAACGTAGTTGTACTCAATTCCAAGCTTCTTGGCTAGAAGACAGGCGTTCCTCCTTTCCTCCTCCCTCTCATACCCCTCCGCCCCTTCTACCACAGTGAGGGCGACCAGCTCAGAAGGATCGTAGATGTTGCTCATAACATCCATTAACACCAGAGAATCTTTTCCGCCCGAAACGGAGAGGAGAATGGGTCCCTTGATTCCCTTTATCTCCTCCGAGGCCCTCTTCCATATGCTCTTGAGGAAGTGCTTCTCACAGAGAGGTCTTCCCGTGGGAAGCTCCTTGCTTATAGAAGGCCTCCCACAAAGGTCACATTTAAGAGTCCTGATGCATGCTCTCGAAGTCCCTTCCCTGCTTCCCGTACTCCCCGTCCATGACGTCATACATGCTCACGCTCCGGGTGCCCTCCAGAGAGGGCCTGGAGCCGCTCTTGCTAAAATCCCTAGACTTGTTAGGCCTCTGAAACATTGATTTTAAATAGAGTAAGATTTTACTTATCAAATTTAGCACCGAATATTGTTAACGGTGTTAAGGATAAAAAGTGGATATCAACTGTACTCGTTGTGGTACAACTTGAAGTGATCCTTATCTTCCTTCTTACCAAACACCTCCTCCATTACCTTATGGGTTGAGTTTTCTCCGGAGAAAGCCCTTAAGCTCTTCTTCTTTTCCATGTTGTTAAAGTAGCTCGTCTCGTCGAACTCATCTTCACAAGACTTCTTGAAGGGATTACGGAACAATCCCACTCCTCTCGCCGTTAGGCTACGTACGGAAGAGGAAAATAAATTTGGTTCAAAAGTATACGTTGCCTTATTTGAACTCGGCCAGACACGTTTCAATGTTCTCGAAGAGGTCATGATAGTCTTTAAGGCTCATCTCATCAGAACTTAAGCACAACACCATGTTAGAGTTCTTTAGCTTATCCTCTCTACAGAACACCTTCTTACCGTTTACCTCATAGAATCTGTTACAGATAGGATCTTTCTCAAAGTCTATACCACACTCACTCAAGTGGAGTTCGTAGTTCAATATCTTAGACAAGGCATCAATATCTTCGTTCATCACAGCTTTCGCCAACTTCTTTCCTATTTCATTCTTGGGAGCGGCAAAAACCAATATCGCGTTGTCCTTCTGACCTATCGCTGCTACTTCTTCGTATACATCCCCTAAAATGAATACTCTACCTACACATGATGCACTTTCACAATGGGTTACCATTTCCACTCACTCCAGCAAGCCGCTAGCCTAGGGTTAAAGAGTCAACCCTTTTCATTCCCTCTCGGCTATTACCTCATCAATTGAATGGATAACTACTCCCCTCTCCTCCAAGGCTTCCTTAAGAGTCTCAAAGTCTATGTCAGAGCCTTCAACTATTATGGTCATAGTTATTGTCTCCACATCCATTTCTTCCACCCTTATGGTAACCTTGCTTATTCCTTCGAGGTCAGCTATCTCTTTTGCAATGTCTATTATGGTTAGACCCTTGATGGGTTTTATTGTATCGAGGAGGACCCTCTTCACTTTACCCATGTCGCATCCGGATAATGAAAGGACTCGCGGTTCTAAAGTGACTCCTTCAGTAGTATTCACTGCAATTCTCCTTAATCCATTGGACGACCCCCTCAGAGCTGAAGGTCTTGAACCCTCTTGATGACAGAACCTTGTTTATCAGCTCTATCGCTTTTGGTGCCAGTTTCATTGCCTCATCCCTCATCGAACAAGGCCAGCACACCTTCTCAGCTCTAAGAGCTACCAAGAAAGCCTCTCCATCGAATATCCCTGACTTCTTGGCAAGGGCCGCCAGCTGGACCGGGCCCACCTTGTGGGCGTCCGTCACCAGCTCGCTCACCTCTTCCACCGTAGCCTTTGATGGATCTATCTTGAGGAGCTCTATCTCATTCTTAACCGTTTCCGGGTTTGCAGCATCGATGAAAATCACCAGATCGTAGCCTTCCAACCATCCCAGAAGACCCAATCCCATGTAGTCTCCATCCTTCACGTCTACGTTTTCTATTTTCTGTTTAGAGAGGAACTCGGCCAGACAGCTACCAAAGCCGTCGTCGCCGTACATCCTATTTCCCAATCCGAGAACTAGGGCCTTCAAGGAACCCTATCCCAAGGGGAATGGAGATAGGGATTAATGAGGTGAGCAGAGGGCTAGAGGGGGCAGAAATTGGATAACATGGTCAAGGCCGTGGCAGTTGGCTCCTTCCTATTATCAATAGCGATAGGCTTAATTGACTACAAGGCCTTTGAAGGAACCGTTTCTCCCTTGACTTCAGCTGCCGCCATCGCTTCCGTCGCCGCCTTCGTGGCCCTAGTCCTCTTGGGAGAGGACTCCCCGTCTTGGCACTTGAAGCTCGTGGAGGGATTGATATGGAGCGCTCTGGCCTTGGACATACTCCACGTAATTGCCCTAGCTTTGGGCGTACCCGTTCACAAGTACGCTACCAATATCTTGTACTTCTTCTTTGGTTACGCTGAAACAAAGGAAATCAAGCTATTTGGTCTAAAGCCGTTCGAAATAGGTCCAAAGCCCTTCACCGCTAAGAGCTTAGCCATAGATCCAGCATCTATAATGTTCGTCGCCTATTACTTAACTTGGGGTAGGAGGAAGCTCAACGAAGTCATCAAAAAGAAGAAGAGCAAGAAGAAATAAGGTCTTTTCGTCCTTTTCCTTCAATGGTGTTCTGTGCAGTCTTTACTATGAGATGTTGAGAACTATCATCTCCTTTGAACCTTAACTCTTTATTCCCCTTATTTTGGATTTCCTACTTTACCTCTCTATCCGCTTACTCATAATTTGTCCTTGAGGTTTCTTCCAACATTTGTCTTGGTTAAGCTTAAGGTACTTATAGCTTCGTACAAGGATTTTTATGGAAGTATGAGCATCATTACTTTGTTCGTCTCTACAGTCTTATTCAATAACGTAATACATACTAGAAAAGTTCAAGAGTCTCTCTAAAGCTTGGTTTTGAAGAAAAATGAAAAGAATGAAAATAAAGATTTACGTCTATGGGAAAGGTGACTATAAATTCGTGAGACATAGAGTGGGAGAAAAAGAAAAAAGTGATGGAATCCATCAATTCATCATTCTTCATCGCTCTCATCTTCTTTGATCGTCTTTACTACGATCCCGATTAGAGACTCTATCATAGCGGCAACGATGGAAGCTACTTTATCTTCTATGAGATCGTCAGTAGGAGCTCCCTTGAGTTCTGGATAGTCTTCGAGTAGTTCCTTTATTGATTCTTCTGCTCTTCTATGACATCATTAGTAATATCTATCCTTAGTGAAACGTTTTCGGACCTAATTTCTATGCGTTTGGGAATACACCTCCCTATCTTTTACCACCAGGAGTATATTACTCTCCGGATCCTATATATTCTATAATTTGAAATTGTAGAGAATGTAAACCAAAATTTTACCTTTCTCGATGCACAAGATATTAACAACATCTCGAAAAATACTACCCGTATACTCCCGAGATCTCTTCATAGGCAGCTATTATTCTATCCGCAACCAGCCAAGAATCCAAGATGGTCGGAAATATGTACGCCTTTTCCTTAGCTATTTTATATGCTTCCAACCCGAAGTCCCCTCTCGGAAAGCCTTGCACGACTATTGGATATTCCCTTCCCATTTCAGCTATCCTCTTCGGAGGAACCAACCTCCCTCCGTGTTCGAGCAAAACTATCCCTTCTGTACCTATCACCTTCTTCACCAAGTACTCCAGACCCATATTCCTGATTTCCATCAATGGCTCGCCCTCCTCTGGTACCCTTCCTTCTTCGAACAACTTCTCCATTATTCCCAAGAACCTCTCATAGCTCCTTATTGGCTTCATCTTCGGATTAACGAAGATAACGTAATCATCCCTAGTATGCACGTAGACCTCCAACAGACCCCTTTGATTGAGAGGAGAAGCGAGAGCAGCTAACAAGAAGGCGAAGACCATATCTGGCCTTCCTCTCATCTCCTTATCCTTCAAAGACTTCATAGCATGGAAATGGTAGCTCTTATCCAAGATCACTTTGGTCGGAGGTTTCCTCCTTCTCTCAGCATAAGCTCTAATTTGAGGATGGGAAGCGATCTCTCTGGGAACGGTCTCCAAGGCAGAATATGCCATTATGATCCTCAGCTTTCTCACTTGTAGATCCCATATTTACTCCCCCGTCAGAGGTCTAATTGAAGAGGTATGGCCTGTCCGTATCTGCAAGAGACGGAGAAGGGGTTCCGGTGTCGGCTCACGGGGAAGAAGGTATCCGTAATGCTGAGGCCCTGCTTAGGGAACTATGAAGAATGTCCAATCTATTCCACCTACCATCCGAGAATGAGAGCCCTATTTAAATGCTTAGTCAACTCCTTAAGCTTTAAGGATTATGAAACAGAGGACTTGATCTCCAGGATACAGTCGAAGAAAATGCCATGGGAAGCGGAGAGGTGCGAGGAGTGTGCTTGCTACTCCGAAAGGTACAAGATATGCCTCTTCGACATAACCAGTCATCGTAATGGGAGATGTCCTGTCAAGAGGTTTCTGGAGGAGGCTCAACGCAAGGAGTAAGCTATCACCTTGCCCAGCTGCGTTCCCACATAGAGATACTTCCCCCAGTAAACTGAGTAAGGCATCCTGGGCTCTAGGACCAAGATTTGATCTCCTCTGATATCGTATATCCTCACCTTCCCACCCATGGTATCCGCCACCGCTATGTATCTACAATCCGGAGAGAAGGTAACGCTCCAAGCCCTTCCTCCTATCTCCCTCTCCCACAAGAGCCTTAGCTTAGTTCCATTTGCTTTAAACAGCATTACAGAGGTGCTGGTACCTACCGCTAGGAGGCCTTTACAATAAGATGTGCTCATGGCCTCCCTTCCTCCTAAGGGGTAAGTTTTGAGAATAGTTCCATTGAGTGAGAGCATCGTTATCCTCTCCTCTGTAAGTTCGGGAACATAAATTATCTTCCCATCGGTGCTCGGTTTCCCCACGAAGACCGTATCGTACTCCCAGAGCTTCTTGCCGTCGTAGGTGAAGGCAGCGCAGCCCACGTAGCAAGCGACGAAGAACTTCTTGAAGGCGACTAGTTTTCCCTTAAAGCTGTACACCTTGAAGGACCTTATGGTGCCGTTCGGTAGGTATACGTAAGCGTTTCCGTTGTAATTAGTAAAGACGAACAGCTTTCCGTTTGTCCCGACCCCTGACATCGCCGGAGCAGCGCAAACCCCGCTCACGTTGGCACAGAACTTGTAGAACAATGATGTTCCATTGAGCAAGTAGGCGCAGGTGTCGTCAGAGGCCACCCCTAACAAGGCGCCATTGGAGGTCATGTCCTCTACCTTTCCCCACGTTTGAAATACGAAGACCTTAGATACGTTCAATGCCATTAAAGGTAGCAGAAGGATTAATAACAGTAGCGAGTTCCTCATGCTTTTTACCAAGGTATCTTCTTGCCGGGATTAAGTATCATGTTCGGATCCATAGCCAACTTCACCTTCCTCCATAGTTCCAAGGTCTCTTCGGGAACCTCGCACTTCACCAAGGGTAGCTTGAGGAGACCTATTCCGTGCTCGCCGCTGACCGAAGCCCTAAACCTCTTACTCATCTCACAAGCCATTTCAGTTGCCTTCCTTATCGCGTCCTCAAGCCAGTCCTCCTTCTTAGGAGGTAGCAAGTTCACGTGAAGGTTTCCGTCCCCCACGTGGCCGAATACCGCCACGTTCCACTCACCAGCGCTTTCGTACACGAATTTTATTGCTTGAGAGAGTTGGCTTATGGGAACGGCTATGTCCCAATCAGATCTGGACCCGTACTTGTAGGTCAGCGCTTGTCCTCCCAGCTTGCGGTACTTCCATATCTCCTCATAATCCCTCTCCATTACCTCAAGCCTTTCCTTTACAATGTCTATCTTCTTGTCAGCATCCTCATCATCAAATTCCACCAATAAGGCGTCCCTTTCAGGGAGCTTGAAGGGCGCGGAGGGGTGCACATTGACCGCCATTACAGTATTCGAATCCATGAATTCGAGGGCCGAAGGATTCAGGTCCAGGAGCTCAGCAACCAAGTCCCCGAGTTCATCTACCTCGACGAAAGCAATCACGGCCTTCCTTTCCTTAGGTACTTTCTCCAACTTCAGCAACGCCTTGGTTATCACTCCTAATGTGCCCTCTGAACCGATGAGGAGCTGCTGGATCCTCATCCAAGTGCTGCTTTTTCTAGTCCATGAACCGCTCCACACTACCTCTCCCGTCGGAGTTACGAACTCCAGTCCTTGCACTCTGTCGGCCGTTACTCCGTACTTAACGGCCCTTATCCCTCCAGCGTTGGTCGCTACCATCCCACCTATGGTAGCTATGTCGTAACTTCCAGGATCTACTGGAAACCAGAGGGAGTACTCCTTCAAGACTTCGTTGAGCTCCGAGGGCTTCCAAGAGGCCCCCACTAGGGCAAGTTTGTCCTTGGGAGAAACCTCAAGGTAATCTAACAAGGAGGTGTCGAGTATTGCCCCTCCGTTTGGGAGGGGCGAACCTACGAGGCTGGTACCGCCACCAAAGGGGTATATTGATACCTTCTCTCCATTGGCCCACCTAATAACCTTTGCCACCTCTTGGGCATCTTTTGGAAAGAACGCCAGCTCGGGATAATCTCCCTTGAGAGGGGAGGCGTCGTGGAGATAAGCTTTGAATAACTCTTCATCTTGAAGGCAAAGAACTCCTATGTCGGGGCACTTCACTTTTGGTTCCCCAGAACGGTAAAGATGACCCCTTAACTCCTTTGGATGTCCTCACTTCTCCTTCTCCACCTTTATCCCCGCCATGTAAAGCAACATTTGTCCCATCATCTTCTTCAGCTCTTTCATATCATCAACTAAGAGGTCAACCTTGTTGTCCAGCCTAGCAACCGCCACTTTGAGTTCCTCCACATCTTTCTCGAGCTCGTAAACTCTATGCTCCAAGGAGTCGAGCCTTTTGTTGGTATCGTCTATTCTTTTATTCAGCTCGTCCCTAACTAGCTCTATCTTCTTGTCCAGCCTTTCCTCAGTTGCTTTGATATCATTCCTTAGTCTTTCCTCAGTCTCCTTTATCATCTCTCTGTTCAATTGAATCTGCCTTGAAAGCTCGTCATATCTCAATCTGACCTCGTTTAGAACCATGAAGAGCAATAGGAAGTTCGCTTCTTCACTCGTTAAAGGCTTTCCGCTTTGAATTTTATTTATCAGCTCTCCGAACTTCTCTCTTGCAAAATCATAGGCAATCTCTAAGGTCTTGTCGACCAAGAAGGCCAACTTTATCCCTCCAATAAGATGGGGAGATTGTATTTATGCGAGAGAGTTGGGCGGAAGTTTTTGACTCATAGGACGAAAGGGTCCATCTCAAAGCGCTCTTAGGAAGCTCGCTCAGGGAAAGGCTATTCAGAAGCCCCGCTTAAGGAGGGATCGGTGGAGACCGTGTACAACGTCCCCCTCAAGACCTTCAACTGGTTCGTTGAGATACAGACTCCGTGTTCTGCTCACATGCACGGAATAGTAAAAATGTTGTACTCTGGAAGGAGCAAGTACCAAGAGATAGTGGTGGCCGAGCTCTGTAACGTAGGAAAGGCACTCGTACTTGACGGCAAGATCCAGTCCTCCCTGTACGACGAGTGGATCTACCACGAGAGCTTAGTTCACCCGGTAATGTTAGCTCATCCAAACCCCAAGAGGGTGGCCGTGATAGGTGGCGGGGAGGGTGCTACCATAAGGGAAGTCTTGAAGCACGACGTAGAGGAAGTAGTAATGGTTGACCTAGATGAGGAGGTAATTAAGGTAGCTAAGGAATACCTTCCCGAGTGGCACCAAGGAGCCTTCGACGATCCTAGGACGAAGCTGGTAATTCAAGACGGGAGGAAGTTCTTGGAAGAGCTCGAGCCCGGAAGCTTCGACGTAATAATCCTAGACCTAGTCGATCCCACTGAAGGGGCTCCCGCCGCAAAGCTCTACACCAAGGAGTTCTATCAGCTCGTCAAGAGGGCGCTAAAGGACAACGGAATAATGGTTACCCAAGCTACCTCTACTTCCTACACCTTAAAGATGTTCACAGTAATATACAGGACCGTAAAGGAGGTCTTCGAGAACGCCGGAGGTTATCATTCCTTCGTCCAAGCCTTCGACGCCACTTGGGGCTTCGTGTGGGGCTCTGACAAGCTGGATCCGTCGAAACTGAGCTCCGAGGAAATCGACAAGCTCATAAAGGAGAGGATAAAGGGAGAGCTGAAGTACTACGACGGAACCACTCACTTGGGCATGTTCGCCCTCCCCAAGCACGTCAGAAAGGCTATGGAAGAAGAAACCGTGGTCAGCACCGACGAGAAGCCCTTCCTCCTCGAGATATGATTTTCTTCCCCTCCCGTCTCCCAACCGGAGTTGAGGTTGGAGGAGAGGGAGGTCGAGAGACTCCTTTACGTAGTCCCTTCAATCGTCTTGTTCTTAGCTCTGACAAATACTTCAATGGCCTCCCTCTCCTTTATTGGTCTCTTATCCTCCGCCGTGCTCTACTTCCTAGGTTATCCGGGACCTGCCACCGCTACCTTGTTCTCCACAGCAGTTTCCGTCGGCTTGAAAGCCTTAGATTCCTACATCTCACAGCCTAGAATAATAAAGATCTACACAAATACAACCGTGACTAAGGTTCTCGTCGTTACAGCTAAAAGCGTAGAGATAAGGACTTCTATGATCACAGTAACCGAGACTCTAACGGAAACTTACTTTAAAACCAGAAACATAACTTTGACCAACACAAAAACTATAACTTTAACAAAGACCTTCTGTGGGAAAATAATCAAGCTAGTCAGCTACACTATACTCCCACCGGCCAGATGCGACGAGGTGTTCGCTTGTACCGCCCCTCCAGACGTCAACCTCTTCATTGGTGAGAACTTAACTGTAGGAACGATGCCTCTCCCCGGCACTCCCCCTACCTTGATCTACACACCCATAGGAAGGTGGGAAAACGTCGAATGTAATTCGACGTTTACGTTGAAAGAAGGTGAAAGAATTCTCATCGCAAGGCCTTACTTTGGTCAGCCGCCGGAGAACGTGACGATATCTTGCGTGCGTTAGAGCTTCTTTACGGCTCTCACATATATCTCCTTAGCCTTGTAGAGATGGTCTATAGGTACCCACTCGTTTGGAGTATGGGCTACCTCCAGATGACCTGGACCTATTACTACTGCATCGCTTCCAGCGGTTCCGTAGAACCTCTGATCGGTTCCGCCGGAGAGCACGACCTTCTTGACGGGTAGCTCCATTTCCTTTAATGTTTCTTCTAATACCTTAACTATCTTTGAGTCTTCGCTAACCACGTATCCATCCATAGCCATGGCTTCCACGTACTCACCTCCGGCCTTCTCGACCGCTCTCCTCAGCACTTCCCTCGCTTGCTCGGCCTCTACCTCCGGGATCAACCTTAGATCTATTGAGAACTCGGCTTCTCCGGGGACGCTGTTGAAGTTGGAGGTTCCCACCCTAACTATTCCTCCGAAGTTGACCGTTATCGTTTTAGCCAAGGGATGACCCATCGCATATTCATACTTGCTATACACCATCGAAAAGGCGTTCTTCAACTCCTCCTCTATTAGGGGTAAGGCCTTAGCTGCCTTCACGAAGGCGTTCTCTCCTAGCCACGGAGCTGAGGCGTGAGCTTGCTTGCCCCTGAACCTTGCCCATGCCCACACCGCTCCCTTGTGACCTATGTCTATTTCCAAGTTGGAGGGCTCTCCTATTATTACGTACTTAGGTATGGGGAAATCCTTGCTTAGAACGTTAACTCTATATTCAGTGCCACATGCCCCTCCTATCTCTTCATCTGGAACAGCGACGAGTTGCACATCGTCCAGCTCGCAGAAGGCTGAGGTCATTGAGGCGAGTCCTCCCTTCATGTCAACAGCTCCTCTTCCGTAGAGCTTGTTTCCTTCGATCCAAGGATCGAAGGGATCCCTCTTCCAGCCCGTTCCGGGAGGGACGACGTCGTAATGACCGTTGAACTCGAGCTTAGGATCTCCCTTTCTCGCTATTATGATATACCTGTCATAATCCGCGCGACATCTCTCCTTTCTATATTCATCGTCGACCTTGTAGACCTTCACTTCATCCGCGCATTTCTCCAAAATTCCCTTCATGAACTCGGCGAACCTCTTGAACTCAGGAGCGTATTCCTTCACTTCCTCTGTATTCTCCTTTAGGGATACAGTTTTGAACTTGATCATTTCCTTGAGAAGCTCCACGGGATCCAAAGGAAGGCGCCCACAATACCTTCGAGAGACTGGTATTTAGTAAACGGTAACTATCCTCTCACCCCTCTCCTCCCTGGCTATCCTCAAGCCCTCAGCTGCCTTGGCGACTGCTTCCCTAGGCCTTTTACCTATTCCAATTCCTATCTTGACCTCCTTGAAGAGGTTGAGGACCGATGATGCAAATGAGAATGCTTCCTCCTTTCCCAAGAAGGCTATTACGTTGTCTCCTCCGAGGTAGGAGACCACCCCTCCCAAGGGGAGGGCCATCTTCACAAGGGTATCAAACATTCCTACCGCTTCCACGTAGCCCAAGTAGTGAGGCCTTACACTAATGTGGTCTATGTCTACGTGAACCGCCGTAACTGGACCTTCTTCCCCTTCTTCGAGAGGGTTCCAAAGGGCTTCGAGGGGAGTTCTACCATAGCCTACTATCACCTTGAGGGGCACAGGGGAGGCCTTCTCTATTTCCTTTACCACATTTTCGAAGCAATTGATATCAACGTTGTTTAAGATAAAGGTCAAGACGTCTCTTCGTGTGGGTAAGTAGAAGGCCTCGCACTCGGAAGCCTTCAGGGAGGAGATCTTATCTAATTCCCCCTGAACGGCTTGTATCTTCCATTCCCTATCGCTTCCCAGACTTTCCGTCCACTCTCTGTATCCCTCGAGAACCACCCTTGCTGCCTTGTACATCCCCTTCTCCGCTCTCCCCGCTATCCCTCCCTTTACTCTTCTTCCTTAGAAGCCAGAGCCTCCTCTTGTACTCGCTCAGCGGATGATTCTTTTTACACTCCTCCTTCCCGGGACATAGGTTCCACGAGAATAAGGTTCTGCACGATGGAGGGCTATATTTCGTCCTGGAACCCCTCAGACCCGCCAAGTGCTCTACTTGGTACCTCGCTATCCTTTCATTGAAGTCTGGAGCTCTGGAGAATACCTCTAGGACTTCGTCGACATCTAATCCTACGTTGAGTAAGAAGGTAGCTAGAGTGAATCTTTCCTGATGTGAAAGGTTCTCGCCGTCCAAAGCTCTGCGGTAAATTAGGGAAATGCAAGGAGGCAGTGCCTCCGGAACGAGACCTTGAACCTCCACGCTTATCTTTCTCTTTTTCTGTATGCCCCTTCTAACCTCCTTTGCCAACTCCTCAACTATTTCCCTTATCTTGTCCGGCAACGCCTCTACATCTATCCTACCTATTTCGTTTATGTCATTAACGACCTTTTTGTAAACGGCTTCTTGAGCGAGTCTCACCACCTCCTCAGGCTTCAAGTAGACGAACCCCCCAACCAAGGCCTTGTTTACTACTTTCCAATGGGCATCGCTCAAGAACCTAGTAGCGAGGGAGACGTAGGTGGGAAGGCTCATTCTAGCTGGGTAAACCTCGCTGAGCGTGCTGCCCTTGTACACCCTTACAGGGACGGAGAGAGGTTTACTCAAGGTCTCTACGTCATACCCCATTATTCTCAAGACGTTGACCACTACCCCGAGATCGTCCTTGGAGAAGTTGTCGTAGGCCTCCGTGGCTATTTCGTTAGCCAGCTTGTTCTTGAGCCACTTGTCATCTAAGGCCGCTGCAATGATTATTGCCAGCTTGTAGCCTAGAACGGTGCAAAGCTCGTCACATTTGTATTTCTCCTTGGTCTTTCCAATAGCCCTTTCCAGCAAGTTTTTTGCTTTTTCTATGCCTTCTGGCACCATATCCAAGAGCTCCGTTGCGTCGAGCTCCTCGCCAAAGATTATTCTGCTTACCTTCGAGAGGTCGGCAATGAAGGGGTACTTCGAATAGATCAACCTTCATCGAGTTCCCTAGCTCGAAAGAGCTTATTAGAGGGTTACCGCAAGATAACCCTCATGCTAATACCTCCCCCATAGCACAACTAGATGGGCGAGAAAATCATGAGAATTAGGAGAATTGCTGAGATCATGGAAGCCCTTGCTCAGATTCCACACACCTCAGTCCTAGGAGTGATAGAGGGAGGTAAGCTCCTCTCCCTCTCCTTGGTCCAAAGGGACAAAGCCCTTTACTCCTTGGATCCCGAGAGCGGGAAGATGGAGAGGCTCACGAAGGGATTCGTGAGCCTTCCCTCGATACCTCCCTACTTCTCCTCTGAGATCTACTTCGCTAGAGATGTCTCCTCGGGGAAGGAGCTTCACAAGCTCTACAAGTTGGATGTTAACAAGAAGGAGGAAGAAGAAATAGAAATGGAGCCTATGAGAATAACGAGCATTGTTCACAGCGACAAAGTATTCTTCGTGGGATCTAAGGAGAAGAACACGATATACTTAGTGGAGGGCGGAAAGGTAGAGGAAGTAGCGAGCTTTCACGAGGTGTTCAGCATAACCGATTACTCCCAAGGTCTCCTAGTGGGTTCAGGCTTCTTCAAGAGTCCTAGGAGCTCGGAGCTCTTGTTGATAAAGGATGGGAGTGTCGAGATCTTTACTCCAAAGGAAGGAAGCGTCAACGAGAATCCGATCATAGTCGGAGACAAGATAGTGTTCTCGAGCAACTTTGAGGGATCTCCGAAGCTCTACGTCCTAGATCCAGAAACTAAGGATGTGGAGAGATTGGAGTACGAGGAAATAGATAGGTTCTCCCCTTACGAGTTCTCCTTCCTCTGGAAGGGCAAAGATCAAGAGCTAATAGCAATAGCGAAGAAGGACGGAAGAAGCAGGGTATTCGTAGACGGAAAAGAAATCAAGGGTCCCCTAGGAAACTATTCAACGGCGTTCGTCGTCGAGGGCAAGGTCTATGCTACATTCACTAACTCCTTTACTCCTTCAAGCGTCATAGAACTTAAGGAAAATAGGTTCATATTCAAGCCCGAAGTTCCTGAAGTGTTAAAAGGAGTTGTAAAGGAGGTCATATTCAGGAAGATAAGGTCGTTCGACGGAACGGAGGTTCCTACCTTCATCGTGCTTAGCTCCCTCTCTGAGGTACCAGGAAAGGCCGTCATGCTCGTTCACGGAGGACCTTGGGCTGAGGACGACGATCGCTTCGATGTGATGACCTATTCTTTGGCAAGCATGGGATATCACGTGATAAGGTCGAATTACAGAGGGAGCACCGGCTACGGTCCGGAACACACGTTGAAGATTATGGGAGATCCTTGTGGAGGGGAGCTCAAGGACTTGATAGAAGTGGCTAGAAGCTTGAAGGGAGAGATAGCGAAGGAGATGTGCATAGCTGGCTATAGCTACGGAGGTTACATGACGCTATGTGCCTTAACTAAGTACCCGGATGAGTTCAAGTGCGGGGTAGCTGGGGCCTCCGTCGCCGACTGGGAGGAGATGTACGAGCTCTCGGATGCTATATTCAAGGGCTTCATAGAGCTGCTGTTCGCTGGAAGGAATGACTTGTTCAAAGAGAGAAGTCCAATAACCTATGCTGAAAACTTGAAGGCTCCCCTATGCCTAATACAACCTCAAAACGACTCCAGAACTCCCTTAAAACCCGTGCTGAAGTTCATGGAAAAGCTAAACGAGCTCGGCAAGACCTTCGAGGCCCACATAATACCTAACATGGGCCATGCCCTAAGGACCGTAGATGATATGGTGAACGTGCTAATGCCAATGTTAGTGTTCCTTGAAAAGGAGATGTAGCCTCGGTCAGCGAAGATCTCCTCATCGCTCAGCTCCGCCGGAACGCCTCATCGGCGTTTTCCTTTTCTTTGTACTACCTAATGAGGTAATTGTCCGAGCCGTCAAGGGCCCGTTTCTTAGGGAGGGTGAGCACAGCGAAGCGTATGATTTTAACGACTGATGTCCCATTTACTCCCGAGGGAACGCTCATGTTGTACGGTACGTTCTTTCCGATCGGTATCGTAGCTATGCTCCTAGGCATGGCCAACAACGGCTTCTTGGCCATAAATGCCAACACCGCCTTCCTCCTAAACGCCACCACCGGGGCTTACACTCAGCTAGCCCTGCCCGGCAACGCCCTCTGCGCCGTGCCTTACGAGGGCATGGCACTAGTGGGCGTTCAGAACGGCCAGCAGACTACCTTCCTGCTGGTCAGCGCCGACGGCAAGACTGCCCCGGTGAAGGGCGCAGTTGAGGGGAAGGTCCTAAGCTGTAGCGCCTATGGAGACTTGCTAGCCGTAAGCTACAAGGTAGGCAACGAGGTCAAGGTAGCGATTTACGCCATCGGTAAGGGAGGTACCAGCTTGGAGAAGACCATAGACCTACCTGCCGTCAAGGGTGCCGATATGGTCCTCCTAGGACCCACCTACACCGCCGTCTACGGAGACTCCGGAATGTACGTCTACAAGGCCGGCAAGCCCGTACAAGTGTGCAGCAAGCCCGTCGCCAAGGCTAGGGCCTATGGCGACATGGCTCTACTAGTGCTCAAGGGCGCCAACACTGTGATACTAATGGACGTACCCAAGGACGAGAAGGTCATAGTGTTAACTCCCAAGGAGGGAACCGTCACCGATGCTCTACTAATAGAGAACGCTGGCCCCAACAGCGCCATCCTAGTAGGTCTCAAGAACTCCGCCAAGGGACTAGTCCTATATAGAGGAAACTCCGAGGTCATGTCTGTAGGCGTCCAGAACGTCTGCTCCCTAGCTGCTAACGCTAACTTCGTGGGTGCCACCACCAAGGATCCCAACCTAGGAAACGGCGTGGCCGTAGTGCCTCTAGCTTGGTTCATGAAGTAATGATTTTTTGAAATCCCCTCCTAGATCCATAAAAACTTCTTTCCTGTCCCCCCAAAGGGTCTTGATCGTGTTCTCGGAACCTCTAGCCTTTGGAGGAGAGAAAAGGGAAGATTCTCCATTCGCAGTACTCGGCTTTCCCTTTGAAGGGACAGCATCTTTTCGAGGAGGTACCTCAGAGGGGCCCAACGCCATAAGGCATGCCTCCAAGTACATTGAATTCTTAGCGAACTACGTCCATTTCAACATGGATTACGTGCTTTACGATGACCTAGGTGACGTTCCGACCTCCCCGGGAATGGTAAGGGAAAGCTTGAACAACTTGGAGGTGGCCCTTCAAGGAATAGAGAAGATACCGATAATCTTAGGCGGAGAACATACCTTAAGCTACTCCGCGGTGAAGGTGCTCGAGCCCGATTGCTTGCTCGTCTTCGACGCTCACTTGGACTTGAGAGATGAGTACTTGGGTAACGCTTGGAGCCACGCGTGCTGGCTAAGGAGGCTGTTGGAGGAAAGGAAGGTCAAAACTATGGTTTACGGAGCTAGAGGATTCGCCGACGAGGAGGTAGAGTTCGCCAAGGGGAGAGTTGCGTTAGGAAAAAGGATAGGGGACGTGAGCAGGTGGATTAAGGGTTGCAAAGACGTTTACATAAGCGTGGACGTGGACGTCTTCGATCCCTCCCTGACTCCCGGAGTGGGCAACCCGGAACCCTTGGGGATAAGCTTTGATGAGTTCCTAAAAGCAGTGGCCGAAGCGCTCTTCAAGGTTCCGCTAAAGGGAATGGATGTTGTGGAGGTCAGCCCTCCCTATGATCCCTCCGGGATTACAGCTGTACTAGCGACAAAGGTAGTGGTGGAAACTACAGCCATGCATTACGTGACTTGGGAAAAAAGAAAGCTTACTTCTTAGCCTCCTTCTTGTTTTGATCAAGCTCCAAAAGCTTTACCAGCTCCTTGTATCTGTTCCTGACGGTCACCTCAGTTACTCCAGCCACTTGAGCTATCTCCTTCTGAGTTCTCCTCTCTCCCTTCTGCATAACAGCGATGTAAATGGCTGCGGCAGCTATTCCCGCAGGATCCTTTCCGGCTGTTATCGTTGTACCCTTAACCTTCTTCATTATATTAATGGCCTCAGCTATGATATCTCCTCTCAGACCGAGGGCTTGTCCTATTCTGGGAATATGATCTATAGGATCGGCTATGGGGATGTTTAGCTTGAGTTCCTTCAACAAGAGCCTATAGCACCTAGCCATATCCTTTCTATTGACGTGGAGCTTCTTGGATATCTCATCCAAGGTTCTAGGCTGGTGATGTATTCTGCAAGCGGCGTAGATCACCGCCGCCACCACAGATTCAATGCTCCTACCTCTTACCAAGCCCTTCTCTACTGCCTTTCTATATATTACAGCTGCCTCCTCCTTTACTTGCTTGGGCAAGTTCAATATGTTTGCCATCTTATCCAATTCGTTCATAGCTATGGTGAGGTTCCTGTCCATTCCAGTCTGCATCCTAGTCCTCATCTGCCACTTACGCCACCTGAGGACCTCCATCCTCCTCCTCATGTCCAGCCTTCTTCCGAGAGCGTCCCTGTCACGGTGATCTATTATTGTGGAAATTCCTTGGTCGTGGAGGGTTGGGGACAGAGGAGCTCCCGTCCTACCCCTTCTCTCCCTCTCCTCAGGAGTGAACGCTCTCCACTCAGGGCCTTGATCTATGTATTTATCCATTACAACTGCTCCACAGTTAGCACAAACGTACTCGCCGGTGTCTTCTTTAAATACTATCTCCGTGCTACCACACACGGGGCACCGGAGGGGCTTGCCGGACTCGCCGGAGGGCTGGGAGTCCAGCCTGAAGTCGGATCCGCTCTCCCCGCTCATGCCGCACACACCTCTAAAGTCTTGCAGAGTCTACCGTAAACTTTAGAAGGGGGTAAGGTTTATATATTTAACAGTTCCGTTTCTCCTTCTCTATAGGAATCCATGAGAGAGCTTCGAGGATAGTACCGTTCTCCGAATCGTATGATTACTAGAGGGGATAAAAGCTTACCACGAGTCTCCTCTTGCTCATCTGAGGGAGAGCTCACTACAACACTTTTACGACATTAATGATCCTTCCCAGCGGAGATAGCCATGAAGAGGACTTACCTAGTGTTACTTCTAGCTCTCTTGCCACTAATGGCGCAGATGTGTGACTGCGGAGGCTACAAGCTCATGCAAGCGCAGCTCAAGCTCTACGAGCTCAGCGACGTAAGCGTTCCTCCGGGAACCTACACTCTCTTCGTAAACGCGACCGTCTACAGGACGATAAACGGCGCCACGAGCACTGCCTCCGTCACCGTCTACCACTATTACACCGCTACTGTCTACATATCTTCAACCACCTTTAGCATAATCAACAGCACCGACTCTGCTACCGCTGACGGGAAGGCCATGATTGGAAAGTTAGGCTTCCCTGTAACCATAACCATGACAAACATCATAGACGGTCAGCTCGTTAGCAACAACACCACCTACAACGCCACTCTGTCCACCGTACACACTAGAACTATCCCGGCCGCCATGATGCTACCGACCACCACAGTCACCAACGCCACCAGCACCGAGGAGTTGGAGCTCACCTTCACCTCCGGAGCCTTTACCGCTGCGGAAGCATACTTCCTGGAGACCTTCAGCGACTCCATAACCTTCAGCGGGCTAGGAATACCCGGCGTCGCGCTGTTAGCGATAATAGGAGGAGCTCTGGTCAGCTTATTCCGCAGGAAGTAAGTTTACGAATGACGTAAAGTTTCAGCTCAAAATGTTTTTATTAAAGGATCTATGGGTCTTATCCTTGTTCATAATAGCTGACATCAACATGATAGGTTTTGGTAGGTGGTTGAGGAAGAGGCTCCGCTACATCGCTCCCTCAATGAATGTAATTGAATGTTACAATCTCATTAAAGAATGTAATGATGAGGACTTGATCTACTTGGCCTACTCTGAAGGGGCGCTAGTGCTTACTTGGGATCGCGACTTCCCGGATGAGGTAGCCCTGAGGCCTCCTGAGAGGTTCAGAGGAAGGAAGTACTATTACAAGCACTTGTGGGGATGGTTCTGGAAAGAGTTAAAAAGGAGGAAGGTAAAGGTTCCTATATACAACATGGTATGAGTTTTCTTACCGGTAAGACAAAGCCTATTGAACTACTGGGTCTCTGAGGAGCTGGAGAGTGTTAGGAATGCTGAACGAGCTATTCGCAGCGACCCTAGCGAGAGCGACCGTTCCTTATGTGAGGAAGAGGGTTCTCGGTTGGTTGAGGGAACTCGAGTCGTCCGAGCCCTCCCCTCCCTCGTTGCCTAACAGGCCTCTCTCCTTATACCTTCACGTTCCCTTTTGTACCAATCTCTGTAAGTTCTGTCACTTCGTGAGATATCCATTCGAAGAAGAAAAGGCTAGGAAATACTTCAGAAAGCTGATAAACGACGTCTACAGTGCCTATGGAAATGACGTGGAGGTAAAGGAGGTCTACATAGGAGGTGGTTCTCCCTCGTGCCTTCCAGACATGCTAGGTGAGCTCGTAGACGTCCTTTGGGATCTCTGGAAGCCTGAGATCTCTCTGGAGGTGAACCCTAAGGACGTTGTCCATAGAGACGCCTTGGATTACCTCGACAGCAACAAGGTGAGGAGGATTAGCATGGGAGTACAGAGCTTCTTCGAGGAGAGACTGAGGGAGCTTGGAAGGCCTGTGAGCGAGGAGGAGAACTGGGAAGCCATACAGCTCATTAAGGAGAAGAACTTCCACACCTTTAACATAGACTTGATCTGGGGAGTTAATGATATGAAGGAAGAACTGGAGAAGGCCTTCGCTTGTGGAGCTAACCAAATAACCTTCTATCCACTAATGCCCTTTCCAGCTAAGGGAATTACTGGAGAGCTCAAGGGATTCAAGGTGTACCAACAAATAGTGAGGGAGGCGGAGAAAAACGGATTCTGCAGGGCCAACGCTTGGACCTTTTCCAAGGGTAAATCGATGGTAGATGAATACATAAGCGAGTGCAGCGACTTCCTAGGCTTGGGGGTCAGCTCGTTCAGCTTGATCAATGGAGTTAGTCACGTGAACACGTTCAGCATAGATAAGTACTTAGAGAGCAAAGACTGGTTCCCTAATGAACACTCCCTCAAGCTCTCCAGAAAGGACTTGGACGGCTTTAGAAAGGCATTCGCCTTGCATTCCAACCCCAAGTATCTGGGCTTGAGAGGGGAATCCTTCTGGTATCTAGGAGTAATTGTTCTAAGAGAAATGTACACGATCTTGGGAGAGTACAGGAAGATGAAGATGGCTGCTGCAACTTCCGAGAACAGAAATGATAGGACAGTGGCAGAGACACTAAAGAAATTACAGCAACCTTAGATTTCTTATAAATAACATTATCGAACATATAACGTTTGGTTTATACTCTTACTAACCTTAGTCCCTAAGGGTACCAAGGATATGAAAAGCAAGAACAAACAATGTCTTGTATGTGTCTCTGATACATGCTATGTTGGTGAATCAAAGAACGGATCTTGTATCGTGTTTCTAAAATTACAGCATGCAAGATATCTTAAGTGTCGTTGCTATGGAGAGACCTCTTATTCTAGGAAAATAAACCTCTACCTCTACTTACCTCTTACACCTATTTATGAAACGTCTTTAGATGAAGCATTAAGTGTGACCTCATACAACGCTAAGAAAGTAAAGTCGAACGTAGTGGCATGTCTTAAAGAGATCATTCTTGAAGAACTTAGTGTGGATTGCAATTTTTGTCTTGACTATAACAAAAAGGCAATAGAAGCTCTACTTGTCTCCAAAGAGTTTGAAGAAGGATGCTTTAACGAAGACATAAGAGATATTGTCTACAAGACTATAGGTCATTATGTGAAGCTATCAATGCCATTTATCATTCACTCAGAACAATTCTCTCGAGATAAAGAGACAGGGGGTATTATACCATCGATCTTTTTTTCTAATTTATTAAATGTATATCTGAATCTTCCCTCGATGTCGCTTGGAACATTAGACGGTATAATAATAATTCCATTCACTGAAGCACTGTTACGTTGGATTATTTCTCCTAAATAGTACTTGGGCGATAAAGGTGAGAAGTATGCCCCAAAGAGCTAACAAAATCAAATACTATAGGGAGGTTCTTCTTCTTGGTAGCCATCGAAGATTTATTGGAATTCCAGGACTTTATGATCTTTTTGATATAATTCTCAATAGAACTAGAGACATCTTGTTAGAAGATATCGGAACTGGAGGCCTTAGATCTCTAGCTAATGACATCATTCAAGTCAGAGGAAACGTAAACGCACGGCTACGTCGACAACGATCTCTATTCAAACTATATTTTGATGTCGATATTAATCAATTGATTGCTGGGCCAGCAGTAGCCTTCGATTATGATACTGTGGAAAGAAACTTCTATATCCATACTATCTTGGGTTTTAGAACGATAAAGGCGCTCCTCTTAACACAAAATCCGATATTAAATGTTGCCGGGTCGATGTCTATACTAGCGTGGCTTGGTATTATATTAGACCTGCCCGGCTCTTGTTCTGGTCACTTGATAGAAGCTAAACTAGCTCATGATTTAGAGGTACCACACATTTACATTCGTGAAGCAATTCGAAGAGTAAGGAGAGATTACAATACTGAAGAATATTATATTACCTTCTTTGACATGCCCGGCGTATGTTTTATTGCCTCTCTGCTTAAACATGAAGAAATAGAAGATTTGTGTAGTGGTATAGTCCAAATGAGTAGGGGGCTGATAGAAATAGTCCCCTATCCGCACGAAAGTATAGTGATCAGAGGTACCACAGCAATGTTGAATGACCTTAGTGGAGCTAGGTTTATAACATTAGCCTTACCGAGCACACTAAGAGGTTTCATTGACCAAGTAATTCGTAAACCTACACTCTTAGAAATAGAGAATCAGCAAGGAAACCGAGCTATAGAGAGACTCTCGCTGTGCATGGCTTGTGCCCTAAAGGTACTTGCCGAGCAGATAAGACGGATACCATTAGCATCCATAGAGTAGATTAGCAAAGCTCTCTTGTTTCTAATACCTAAATCAAACATACATGGTACTTCTCACATTGTAATCATTGTAATACCCCACGTGAGTGACCTTATTAATAGCCCCTTAGGTCACCCTTGACCGGGGAGAAACATGCCGCGCAAGAGGAAGCTGTACAAGATATTGACTCCAGAGCCCAGATCCAGGTTCATTAAGGTAAGGTGTCCCACGTGTGGAAACGAGCAAGTAGTGTTCTCCCATGCCACCTACCCGGCCAGCTGCCTCATGTGTGGAACCAAGCTGGTGGAGCCTACCGGAGGAAAGGCTAGGATCCTAGGAGAGCTAGTGAAGATCCTAGAGTGAGTTTTTATTTATGAGAAATCAAGAGTTCATCTTAATTACACGGTTCAAGCACAACAAAGCGAAAGTGATCCTGATAAAGGTTCCTTCCCTGTCTACCGTTGGGAGTTTTCTTGAGAACACGCTTCGCTAGATATTGGGGAAAGAAAGATGATGTGGATTTCCTCTTTAATGTAATAAAGGTAAAAGGGAAGAGCGTTATGGATCCCTTCGGTGGATCCGGTTCCTTGTTGTTCCTCGCCTCCAAGTTCGGTGCTTCCAAGACAATTTATGTAGATATTAACCCTTATGCCCATTATTTGGCAAGGTCCCTCCTCGTTAAATCGAAAACAAACGGAGTAGTAACGTTCATTGACTCCTTGGGCTCTCTTATACCTTATGTTAAAAATTCCCGTAAAGTAGAAGCAGAAGTCGGGGAGATCTACCCCTCAGACCCCCTCTACTGGGAGGACGACGAATGCTACCTGGATCGATCTAAGAGGGAGCGATGCTCCCCATTCGAAGGTGAACCGCTCTTCTGGTACCCCACTTACCCGCTTCGATATGCCGACGGTACGCCTTTCCAAAAAAGGAGACAAGTGGAGAGAGTGGATCAGTTCTTCAGTAAGAGGGCCTTGATCGTGCTCTCTTATCTCTTTCATAAGATATCAGAGATAGGAGAAGATGGAAGAGTGCTACTCATATCCGCATTTCTGTCTTCTCTTTATCAGTCAAGCTTAATGGCTCGAGCGAACGGAGGCAGCTGGCCCGTTCAATGCTACTGGATACCAAGGAAACACATCGAGAGAAATCCTCTTAGGGTGTTCCTAAGGAAGCTTAAGATCGTTACAAACGTTAACTCCGAAGCTCCCTTCGAAGAAGCCAAGAGTTTTGATGAATGGGATGAAGGAAAGGCGCTGCTCATCTGGAACGATGCCTTAAACGTACTGAAGGGTCTCGAGGAAGGAACGGTGGACGTCATAATCACGGATCCCCCGCACTTCGACGAAATCCAGTACTTGGAACTTAGCTTCTTGATGAACTCTTGGATATGTTCCAAGGAGTGTTTAGAGAAGTTATTTGAGGAGGAAATAGTGGTGAACTACAAGAGGAAAAGAAGGCTTCATGATTACCTAAGAGCATTAGAGAATCTTGGAGGACTAATAAGGGAAAAGGGAATAAGGAAATCCGTCTTTCTTTTACATGAAGAAAAAGAAGAGGTGCTAGAATCTATGATAGATGCTCTCTCGAGAGATCTAAAGATTGAGAAAGACATCACCATCGTCGCTTCGAAGCAAAGGAAAGTGGGGGCGAGGGTAAAAGGAGTGGAAGGTAGGACCTATAAGGTTGTAGTTCTCAGCGGGGGTTAAAGCGTGTCAGATGCTCACAATCTTCCAAAAGGAGTTAAAGCGGCAACAAGATCGTTCATAACCAGTTGTCCTCAATTCAAACCCCAGAAGAACTTCGCTGGAAAACACAACAAACTAGTAAAGAAACTGAAGGATAAATTAGCATCATGTGGCTTTGTATGTGAAACCGAAAGTTCGATTAAAATCGAAGGTAGAGCTGGAAGAATCGACCTAAGTTGTGAAAGAGGTCATAACCTATACGTTATTGAAGTAAAAGGATTCGAACGTAGGGATCCTCAGCTTTTTCATCTAACTGACATACTTCAGCTAACGTCCTACGCGCTAGCGCTGAATAAGAAAAGAGATGTCATTAAAGCGATATTGCTCTACCGTGACGATGTGGAACATTTACTAAAATTAGATAACCCAAGTAAATGTTCCGCATTTCTCGAAAAGCGCGCTATAAGGTATGAAGATTATAAGGAACTAGTTGAAGAACTGCTCAACGCACCTATACCTTGGGGGAGGATAATAGGACCCTATTGTCTCTATTGTGTCAACTACGATCGTTGCTTCAACCTCTCTCAGGGGGGTTAACTCATGAGAACGTGGCTCTTCAAGAAACTCCGAAAAGAAGATAGGAAGGCAAGAATGATTTACCACGCTCTTGTCCAAGACCTAGTGTTAAACGACGTTGCTACAATGCGAACGGGATATCCCCTTCACACTTTCCTAGTTACGGGCTTTGTCGAGAACGATGGTCAAAAGGTACCCAAGGCGGCATATTTCGTCTCTCCCTTACCAGTCGTAATTCCAAGAACGGATATTAGATTAACCATGCCTCTTGAGTACGTGCTATATTCTTTCCTCTACACCGCTTACAGGTTAGAGGTCGGTCTTCCTGTATGTTTAAATGATTCCGCAGCACTCGTCAACGTTCCCCAAGAGTTCTTTAAAAATAGATATACGATAAAGAAGACGATAACTGAATGGGCCTTTGAAGATCCAAATAAGAACTTCGAAGAGGCTCTTATTTCCTTACTCTTAGACTTGGTTGACTCACTTTTACTGAGACCAACGACTCCCGACGTCTCATGGAGTGTGGATCCTTTACTTAGTAACGTACTAGAATATATTTCTGATCGCTTAGGAAAAATTATAAATATCGAGAAAGTAAAGAGAATGTTAAAGAGAGAGGGGTTGTCCGGATTACACTTCAAGAGCTTCCATGGTCTGTTAGTAAAACAACAAGCTGGTGCCTCCGCGTTACCAGACTACTCTAACGCGTTCAACGTGCTTCTCACTCCATCCGTAATTGAACTCCCCTCTGCAAAGGAGCTGTTCGAGTACGATTACAAGGAGGGTTTCTCCTACGACTTCTCTCAATTAAGGAACAAGCTTGAGGCGAGTATGACGAGCTTCCTAGGAGGAAGTGAGGAAGTCAAGAAGATCGTTGGGGCATTGTTCGAGACGCTTAAGGAACTGGGCTATACGCGAGCTTCTGCCTTTCAATACAGCTCGCTCTTGAAATTATTAGGGTCGGATAGTTCAAAGGAGAAATTAATCACCGTAGTATCTCCTACGGGAAGTGGGAAGACCCTTGTATTCTCACTATATTCAATGCTTAAGGTCCTTAAATACAAACTCGAAGGCAAATATAAAAAAGTGATCTTTGTCTATCCTAGAAAAACCTTGGAGGTTGATCAATTACAAAAGATCGTAGAGTTAATATTAACATTTAATCTCAAACTCCAAGAGAAAAAGATTAACAAAATAATCAAGATCGGTATAAGAGATGGTGATAGCCCTCAAAGACTTAGAAAGAAGGAAGAAATTAGAGGAATTAAAATAAAATTTAATAATAAAGAATATACTCTTTATCAAGGTATCCACGAAGATAAAGAAGCGAACTTCTTGGATAATAGGGTTCTTGAATATCTATATGTATGGGATGCTAAGGAAAACTCAAAAGAGAGAGATCCCTTTGAAGATGAAGAAACTGATATAGTAATAACTAACCACTCTATGTTATATAAAAAAGCTATGGAGAAGAAAGGAGCTTTAAAGAACGTTGGCTTGATAGTGATCGATGAGGCCCACGTCGTCTACAAGAGAGATTATTTAAGTACCATAAATGGGGCGCTAGCTCGCATCTACCAAGCAATAGCCGGATCTATATTAGAGAGAGAAACACTCGATGAGCTGAGCATTTCAGATGAGTTAGTGAACAAGTTCTTAGACAAGATAACTAATGAGCTTGAGGTCATGCTCTCAAGCGCCACCGCCGGCAGTAACGTACTTCTAAAGAACTCTTTCTTTACACAGAACATACAAGCGATAGTCGATCTAGGGCCTGTACCATTGAGTTCCTTGGAGGATTTCGCCTCTACTATCCTAGGCAAGAGAGTGGTTGAGGGGTACAGAAGGAGAAACGCCTTCATGACCCTAACCCCGCAGCCACCATCAAAAACTCTCAAGTCTCCATACAAACTCAAAGTTATCTCAGCAGTCTCCACCTTCCATACTAAAAAATACCTCAATACCTTTGGTGAGATTTTAATAGATTTTACTCATGCGACCCTTGCATTGGAGAGATCCCATCAGCTTGTATACGGAAAAAAGAAAAAGTACGTTTCACTAGCGTTTATTAACTCTAAAAAAGACATAAAAGATATCATGAAAATGTACGTGGAAAGATATCTGGCTGAGGAAAGGGATCTAGCCGATAGGGCTCTCTTAACCGTAGATAAGGAAAGCTGGGTCGAATGGTCCCGATATCCAGAAACCTTCGCGAATACTTTAGAGGACAAACAAAGAGAGGGCAAATATGCATTCATTCTAAACTCTCAAGATTATCCCTTTTCCATCTCCTTGATCGACTCTAAAATTCGGAGGAGTGCGATAAAGCGCATAGGCATAGTCTTACAAGAAGCTGCTGAGAAGAGTGGTAACGCCTTTGAGTGGATAAATACAGACCCGCTACGCGACTTTCAAACCTTAAGCTTGTACTTGAACGTTTATGACATAAAAGCTCTTAGAAGCGGGTTCGAGAATCCTTACTTACTTATTACATCGTCGACGAACAATTACATAGCACAAAACGTCTTGAATGCTGAACTTTGGGCCTATGATGTTACTCGAACCCATGATCTCAATTATAACGAAGATAGAAACAAATTAGAAGAAGCTCTTAAAAGAGGAAGAGCCTCGATATTATATCATCATGCTGACTTGAAGAAAGACATAAGAAGTTACTTAGAATCCGAAATCAAGAAGAAACCACCTCTAGTCCTTCTCGCAACCTCTACGCTGGAAGTAGGAGTAGATTTACCGAACATACCCTTTGTAGTACAAGGAGGCATTGATTACGTCGAGACCGCTGACTTCTTGCAAAGAGTAGGAAGAAGCGGTCGTGCCGGAGAAACTTTCTTCATTTCCTTAGCAACTATCGTACTTAAAAACAGAGGCGTTGACAGTACGATCAGAAATGATGAAGAGTTAATAGAATATGCCGTAAACTTGAGACTGGGGCTGACCGCTTCCCCGCTAAGCGATCCTATAATAACTACCAAGCAAACGATTAGCCTAATCTACAATTTCAATAAGAATAAATATCCAGATATAATGGACATCATAAGGGATCGTGATGTCATAGGCTTTGTTAAAAGCGCCGCTATTGCTTACTCGGAATATCCGAAGGAATTTATACCCAATGTAACTAGAAACTTAAGAGTGTGGTTAATATACTATGCTACAGTGAAAGATGCTCTAGAAGGAGCTACACATACAAATAAGATTTCCGAGATAGGGTGTGATGAAGTAAATGAAAAAGAGATAATCAGCTTGCTATTAGCTAAGCTTTACTCGCCCCATATAACCATGGAACTTAAATCGCTCCTTCGCGAGCTCCTAAACACGCTCGAAATACCCACCAATCATAAGGAAGGTACAAAGTTCCTACTCATGATCAGTTCCTTCTTGGACCTAATTGATAAAAACGATAAACTAACTGAACAAGAGCTAGAATTACTCGCTAAGGTGTTACGTTATCTCGCCCCAAGAGCATTACCTATCTTACCCACTTACCTACTAGACTATATAATGAATAAGACCCTAAAAATTATAATAAGTAACGTAGATAAGGATAATAGAGAACTAATTAACTTAATGATCTGTATCTTGTATTGTGTTATAAAGAACATAAAGAGGGTGAGTGTTAAAGTAAGCAAAAGCTTTGAAGTGGATAGTTTGATAGATAGAGTGTTAAGAGATAACTTCTTTGGGTTATTCGAAGAATATGGGGCCCCAACGAATTCCAACAGCTGTGACGGACAGAGCTGCGATCCCAACTCTTTCCTCATGGCAAGTAGACCTCTGAGATATGAGAGGTGAATGGAGATGGTAAAGTTTCCCATGTTTTACTTAGTAAGAAATGGTTCTATAAAAGCCTTGACGTACTGTTCGAAGATTTGTGTACACAAAGGTACAATATCCATATTATTATATGGAAATCCACTAAGGTATAACGCCAAAAATTGCATATTCGAAGCCATTGAGTACTCATTGCCAGAGGTAAACCACGCGGTTGAAAGCGACAACGACTTAGCATCGCTTTGCAAGAACACTACGTGTATGAGCTACACTAATGATGAGAACTGCAAAAAAGCGTTAACTACCATATACTTACTGGATGAGGACTTCTATCAAGATCATAATAATAGTAATGTAATCGTAGTGTCCAAGTTGTGTGATACATCGAACAAGTTAGCATACGTTTACGCTCAAGCACAAGATGAATTTGATAAGAGACGTTACTCTCTTACGCTCCTCCTCCACGGATCCCCTTTTGAGAAACCCCAGAAGATCTCGAAGATCTTACTTAAGGGCAGTGTACCCCAATACATCACCTTACGTGTGTTTAATGTAGTTGAACCCAAGAACTTGAGCTTCCTCGATTATATACCATACCAACTTGTCTTTACAGGCTTTGGAGTTTATGAGAAAGTCGAAGAAGGTAACTTTTTCAAAATCGTAAAGACTAGAGGATTTACCAGTAGAACGTTGCTAGCCTCTACCATAGTACTAGACGAGAAGCCGAAGAGGAGACAAATCCCTACACCTCTTCCGACCAACGTAAGCGGTAGCTTAGTGGAGAGGGGGTCTTCCAAAGGTTTGATAAGGTTAAGTACCGGACTTGATTCTCCCACGGTCTTCATAGGAAACTCCTTAGCAATAGGTCTAATCTTCGAAAATTTGGATGACTTATATAAGTCCTTAAAGGACTCGTTTAGAACTTTTGTCGAAGACTCTCTTGGTGCACTCCATGATTTGTTGGAAGATGATGAAGAGAATTTCCACGTGAGAATGAGAAGCTTGAGGGAACGACTACGACATGACGTCGCAACGTTTGACATGAGGTACTTCTTGAAATCCTTAGTACATTACCTAATGGGTAGCATTTCTCTAGGGAATGGAAATCTATGGAATGTAGCATGGTATGAAAGATACTTTAACATGGAATTAGATGATGTAAAAGCAATTCTGAGTTCGTTTTTAAGAAAAGTAGGATATGGTGAGGTTGATATCCAGAACATGAGACTAGGGTCAATAATATTGAAGATGAATTTTGACATAAAGATAAAGAAATCAAAATCGCACGGCAAACTCTTCGAAATATTAAAGTTCTATGATTTACTAAACGGTTACTTTCAAATGAAGAAGAACAAAATCCGTTTGGATGAATGGGAAAGAGCTGCCTTAAGGAAAGTTTTGTTATTGATATCCGTGGCTCTTGTAAGCAAAGGTATCAAACCAGGTGCCAAGCTTGATGAGACTTTAATGTCACATACAAAAGATGTTCTCAAAGAGCTTTTACGGGAATCCCTAACAATAGCTGAACGTCTTAGTGCAGCCACTATAGAAATGGGGCTCCATGCTCTCTCGCACGCCCTTATGTCGTTTTTAATAGAAAAAACCGGATATAGTGACGTAACTGAGATAGTAATCGTAGAGGGTCCTTGGAGCAAAAGCTTTGCTACTCTCCTCGACGGCTTCTTCCTAAGGGTGCCAGGGGATTACGTCAAGGGAGCTATCTTTGCCATATCATACACTTCAGGAAGCGGAGAACTGTTTGAGAGATTTAGGATAAAATTGGATGAGTTTATGTCTTACGTTAACTCGATTCTTTATCTCAATGGTCTTGATAGATGCTATGAATATTGGTTCCAAAGGAGAACTGCCTTAAAGAGGGCCTCTGCTATTAGGGGATATGGAGTCAATGAGGCAAAATATTCCAGTATACCGATAGTGAGGTCCCTTATGCCCTACAATTTGAGAAGCGTCGATGAAGTTATAAGTTATCTCTCAATTGATACAGAAAACGCGAAAGAACTAATTTCAATTGTGTATGGCAAATCTAAGAGAGCTGACAAGCAATACTTACTAGAGCTCAGTACCCCTGATTGCTTTGACGGTTGTGAGGCTTGCATAGGGATGCACGGGAGCTGCGCGGTTTCCTCTCCTCTACCGAAGATGTGGACATATAGCAAGAAAGCTCTCGAAATATTGCTTAAAGATGTAATTACACATAACGGTTAGAAGACCTTGAATAGGATCAATAGCAAGGTAGAGTAAAGCATAAATCTACTCATCTCTTTCCACCCAAACCTCTTCAATTCCTTTGGATTAACTTTAACGTTATTTAATACATTTCTAACGAACTTTATCGTTGGTTCAATAAAAGCGATTAAGGAACAGGGTTTAAATATGAATACTGGGAGGGAAAGTCCCCATACCGCTAAGGCCGTTCTGGGATCCACCTTCCTCCACGGTAGCTTGCTCTCTATGTAAGCAGCAGTAGCACTCACATAGATCGCCAAAGCGTACCAGAATACTAGCTGAGTCAAAGTAACTTTGGGAGATAAGTAAATGATTATGAAAGAGGTAAGGGTAGGGATGGAAGAGCCTAGGATGTAGGCGTGAGGGTTGTCCCTGGACTTAAAGAGGTACAAATAGAGGAAAATTATTATTGCTGGTATTACCAATACTACCAAATTAACCTTTACGAATAATGGTAATACCAAATAGGGGATTATGTTCAAAGCTAAATAAGGAGCCGCCTCCTTAGGCGATATCTTGAGCCTTCGAAACGTCTCATCAAAGGTACTCAAGTGTATTAAGAGGAGTGTCATCGCTACGGGAATTAGGTAGAGGGGTAAAGGAGTTAATATCAACATGTACAAGAAGGATACTATCATGAATCCGGCAGCGCTGGGCTCTTGGGGTAGAATTCTCACCTCTTCTTCCCCCTTCCCCCGAGGGGGAGGGATTATTGGTGTGTCGAGTACACTTGAAGGAGCGTTGGATCCGAGGTAGTTAATTTCTCTAAGCGATAACCCTTCTCTATTAGGAATAGCATAAACCAGAAGGTGACCTCGAATTCGGCTATCTTAAATTCCATCTATCGCGTCGTAGCTGGGTGAGTGATTGAGGACGCTGTTACTGGCGCTCCTCTTAGCCTCTTTAACATTCGCCCAGAGCTACCTAATGATCGTCCACAACCCAAATTCCCAGACCTTAACGAACTTCCAAGTTAGAGCGAAGCTCCCTGCAGATCTTCAAGGGAAAGCCCTTACCATCAAGGACATGAATGGCAATCCAGTTCCCTTCTGCTACGAAACGGCAACTGGAGAGTGCACCACCGATCCAACTCAAGGAGATGGCTACGTATGGGTGAAGGTTCCTTCGATTCCGGCAAATGGAGATGCTAAGTTAGTTGTGGAAGTTGGAAGCAATGGAGCGGTAAAGGGAGATCGAGTGTTTGAGTTCTACGACGACTTCAACAATCCTTCCTCCTTGAATCAATGGGAAGTAATCGAAGGGAAGGCAAAAATAGAGAACGGGGCTCTCGTCTTAACGGATGCAGGTCCTTATCAAGAGTTGCACCTGCAAGGCTTCAGCTTCTACAATGGAGTAATCGAGGTTAGGTGGAAGTGGGAGAAAGGGTGTGACTGCAACTATGGCGGAATGTACGTCCTAGCAAGAGTTCAGAGCGATGGCTCCGCTTATGCCGCCGCCACGGGAAGTTATGCCAACGAGTTCGTCATAGCCTACGACGACGACGGAAATAGAGATTCTTGGACCAATTTGGAAACCTATGGCTCCCACAACGACCTCGTAGAAGACAATTGGTACTACGTCTACTTCGCGCTAGACGGTGAGAACCTAAAGGCGTGCCTCTACGAGAGCTACATAAGCGGGAAGATAACTTGCTTAAGCGCTACGGACGATCACATAACCACCTCCGGCAAGATAGGGCTCGGAGGTTGGCAGATAGAGTACTTCGACTGGATCCGCGTTAGAAAATATGCTCCCATCGAACCAACGGTAACCTTCCAAGCCTACGGAGGCTATCAAGCCCCCTCAACCGTTACCGGAATGAGCCAAGTGTGGAGCTACGATATAGGCTCAAGCGTGGAGGCCCTGGCCTTCTCGGATAATGGAAATCTCGGGGCCGCTTCCGTGGACCGCTGCGCTTACGTCTTCGACCAGAGCGGTAACCTCCTGAACAAGGTCTGCGGAGACGACTGGATGAACGACATCTCCTATGCCAACGGGAAGTTCCTGGCGGACAACTACGACAACTACCTCTACATAATGAGCGAGCGAGGCACTTTGATCAAGAAGCTCGAAGTAGGGGAGAGCTACGATGACGGAGTTACCGCCTTCTCCCAAGGATTTATCGTCTGCGACGACTACTGCGCCTACTACAACTGGAACTACGAGAAGATCTGGGATACCTCGGTGGGAAGCAACACCCATACCAGCGGTCCCGCGATAGCTAAGGGCTACGTTTACGCTCTAGCGGTGGACAGCGGCAAAGTGAAGATAATCTCCCTCTCCAGCGGGAGCGTGGAGGGAAGCGTTACCTTAGATGGAGATGCCTACGACGTCGCCGCTTGCGGGAACTACTTGGCTGCTGCAAGCCAAGACAAGCTCTACTTGTACTCCTTGGACGATCCAACTAGTCCTACCTTGCTCTGGACGAAGGACATTAGCCTAGGGGATGCTGACTACCGCTCCTTGGCCTTCTCGCCCAACTGCAAGTTCCTGGCCTTGGCTGACACAAACAACGATCAAGTAGATATATTCAACGCGAAGACGGGAGCTATCGTTTACACAAAGGACTTCGACAGGCCCACAGCCGTCGCTTGGTGGAAGGACGAGCTAGCCGTAGCGCAGAAGGACGGCTCGATCTACGTCTTCAGGCTAGAAGGATTCAAGGGCCCCGCCTATTCTCCTACACCCAGCTCTTCTACGATCACCGGCCTAACTCTACTATGGAGGCACGGGTTCAGCGGAACGGCTGATGCTGTAGCGATAGCTGACAACGGAAACGTAGGAGTTGCCAATTACGACAACTGCGCCTACGTGCTGAGCAAGACCGGCTCCGTGCTAGGCAAGTACTGCGGAGGGGATGACGTGGACGACGCCTCTTACTGTTGCGGCAAGTTCGGCTTCGCTGACATAGACGACTACGACTACTTCTTAGACGTGACCGGCAACTACCTAAAGGCGATACATGTAGGAGATGACTACGACTTCGCCATAACAATGCTTCCCAACGGCTTCATAGCTTGCGACGATTACTGCGGCTACTTCACCTACTCCGGAAGCCAGATCTGGAGCACGGAGCTTGACGGAGAGGCTAGGAACGGCCCAGCGGTCTACAAGAGCTACGTCTACGTTCCGGACTACGGAGAAGACGAGGTAGAGATACTTAGCTTGAGCGACGGAAGCGTTCTCAACAAGATGAGCTTTAGCAGCGCGGTCCACGACGTTGGAGTCTGTGGGAAGTACTTGGCCGTGGTTACCAGCAACAAGCTGTACCTCTACAAGCTAACCGATCCGACCGACCCTACCTACTTGTGGAGCGTTGGAAACATTTACATAAACGACGAGTACAGCCAGAACTTGGCCTTCTCTCCAGATTGTAGGTACGTAGCGGTAGCGGATACCGGAAACAGGGCCTTGAAGATTTACGATATCCAAGGGAACTTAGTCTTGAAGAGGAGCTTCCCTGACCCGGTGAGAGGGGTGGATTGGAGAAAGGACTGGATAGCGGTGAGCTCGGGATACTACGTGTACCTCTTCAAGGTGGAAGGGTACAAGCCCCAAGGGGCTCCGGTGACCAAGGCACAGATGACTACAGTTACGAACACGGTCACGGTGACCAAGACGATTACAACTACTGTGACACAGACCGTGACCAAGGAGGTTACGTCGACCGTTACCCTTATGATAGGGGGAGAGAACGTAAAGGTACAAGTAAGCGGCGATCTCCTCCAACCTTACATAAAGCTCACGAAGTTGTACGATACTATCTCGAAGAGTACTGGTTACAAGGCTACACTACTAAAGGCCCCCTTCCAGAGGCAGATAGCCTACATTTCAGCATTATCCAACTTCGCCAGCTTAGCAAAGAGGCTCTACTTGCTGCTAGGAGAGGCTAAAGATAACATAAACAAGGCAGAACAACTGTTACAAAAACAGCCAACCTTCAAGAATGCCTTCGAATTCATGAACTTAGTACAAAAGGCTATAGTTAACTTGAACCTAGCAAACGATGTATTGAAGAGGCTCGAAGCACAAGTAAATACCTTGAAGGCATCAATGCCGTCAATAGACTGTACGACCCTAAAGACCGAATTGGGAGATCCAATAGAGCTAACCTACAAGGTACTGAACGCTACTACGATGCTGGAACTTATACAGATAAGAAAGGAGTTAGAGAAGTATGGAGGAATAGATGCCTTGGCAAAGTGCGTAATAAAAGAAACTATACAAGAAACGATAGCGCTTTGGAACCAAAAGAAAGTTGAGTTGATGAACGAGATAGCGAAGCTTAAGGCGCAAGCGGAGGAGCTGAACCAGTACGTAAAGTACCTAAGCGTGGGAGGTTAACCTCTCATATTCTTGATATAGATCCCACCACGAAACCTTGAACTTCCTGGCGAACTCCACCAAGTCCTCGAAGGTCAGGATCTCATACAGTTCCTTTTCGTCTCTTACTCTAAGTTCCCTCATCATTTCCTTTATCTGTTCGTCGTTGAACCTTACGAACAAGGCCCTCTTCAACTCTTCCTTTTTCCTTTCCATTTCTATCATCTTGTCCAAACCGAGCATGTGAAGTAACCGTTCCCCCACTTGGGGGATATGGAGCATCATATGACTAACCCAAGGGTTCAGACGAATTCGTCCCTCATATGTAGGGGCCCTAGCATTTTACCCTCTGGGAGCCCTCATCCTAGGAGTCCTCTATGATAATAATTGGTGGGCAGAACGGCACGGGCAAGACGTCGCTGTGTAAGGCGCTGGAAAGCTACGGCATCAAGTGTCACCAAGTTCCTCCCCTGTGCTACGATCCCTCCCTCACTAAGCTCGGGTTTGAAATATATGCCCTCAGCAAGATAGTTGAGAACCTTAAGGGAGATGCCGTCGACGAGTCGCCTCTTACCGTAGCCCTCTACGTAAGGGCAATGCCCTTCATAGTTAAGGAGTTGGAGCCTCACGTAGACGTTTACGTGGAAATAGTAAATGGGATAGAAGGATACGTGAAGGAGAGGAAGGAAAGGGGGGACGTATTCGTATGGCTCACCGCTCACCCAGCTGTAGTATGGGAAAGGTTGACGAAGAGGACTGAATGCGCGAAGAGGGACATGATAAAGGACCCCACTCACGTGGGAGCGCTCCACGCCGAGGAGGAAAAGTTGCTCAAGGAATGGAAGAAGAAGGGACTGGTAGACCTAATCTTAGATACCAGCGAGAGAAGACCGGAGGAGCTGGCCGAGGAGGTGATCAAGCTTGTTGAGAATAAGAATAGAAAGTGAGGTGAGGCCCACAGAGGATCCACAAAAAGTCCTCAAAGCTCTGAGGAAGCTGTTCTCAACGAACTTTGAGCTCGTAGAAAGGGGAGAAGGCTGGGCCAGCTGGGTAGGGGAGTGTGAGGACCCATCTTGCCTTGAACCGTTGAGGAGCGCCATACACTCGAAATCTTTGGACTTCACCTTCAGATCGGAGCTAAGGAAGCTGGCCAGGGGAGGGGGAGGAAGGCTAGTCTTCAGGCTCAACAAACAAGCGGCCTTTGTTGGTGTACCCTCCTTCGCCGAAGAGGACGTGGATTCGCCCATGGGTCCCATAATAGTGGAGATAGAGGCGGATTCCCAAGAGGAGCTTTACGAGCTAATCAACTGGTTGACGGGTGAGTGATCGTGGTAACGATTTACAGCGTGGTCTTGGTTGAAGCTAAAGGAGTAAAGCACTGCGACATGACTGTGGAAAACGGGAGGCTCAAGTTGGAGCTCTTGGGAGAGAGGCTGAGGGGGAAGAGCAGGAGGGGGCTTTCAAAGCAGATGGACTTGCTACTCTACAAGCTTGAAAAGGAAAAGAGGAAGAACTACGGTAAAAAGGAAGTTATCCTTGACTTGAGCTTTGACGACATAAGGTGCTGGAGGATAGAGAGACATACGGGCAAGGGCATAGCAAGAGAGTACCAAAACACCTTCGTGTTCATAATTAGAACCAAGGATGGAAAGGAGTACAAGATGCTCGTGTCTGATAAGGTCTTCAAGATGTTTATAGATAAAGTGATTAAGCAATTTAAGAGAGCTGAGATCGAAAAGTGCTCCTTCAGAAGGTAAATTAGCCTTTTCGAAAGGAGCTCAGTAGGTCCCGAAAGTGGAGGGGAGGAGACTCTGGATATATGAGACCTACGGTCACGTCTACGATGTTTACGTTAAGGGAAAAGACGTTCTAGCAGTTAATGAGAACAAGCTCCTACTTCTTAATGAAGAGGATTACAAGGTACTCTACCAAGCCCCCTTCGGTCTAACCTGCGTGAAGCCTATGGAATTTGAACTCGTTTTAGGAATGGAAGGGAAAGCGCTCCTCTTCCTAGGGGAGGAGGAAAGTAAGGTCGATCTAGAATATGGAGTTAACGACTGTATGCCTAAGGGGAACAAGGTAGCAGTAGGTCTATGCTGTAACGGAATGGCTTTGGTTGAAGATGGAGAGGTGAAGTGGCACTTGGAGACGGACAACCACGTGTACTCTGTCGATTGGTACGGAGACGTAATAATAGGGGCGGGCTTCGACGGCTTCCTTTACGCTGTAGGCGAGGAGGGAAAGGTGCTCCATAAGCTCCCATTAGCTGAGAACGTGAACGTGGCTAGGGTTTGCGGGGACCTAATAGCGGTAGGGACCTTCGAGCCCGGTCAGCTCTACTTGCTCAAATATGATAAGAACAACGGCTTCCAGATGGTTTGGGGAAAGAGGGATTTCTTTGACGTGAGGGCTTTAGCTTGGAGAAACGACTGCGAGTACTTGTTCGTGGCTGACTGGGATGGAACGGTTGAGATATACGATCGACTAGGAAACATAGCATTGAAAGGAGTCGGGCCCAGATCTATGGAAAGCGCGCATTGGAATGGCGATTACGTGGCTTTAGGAGGCTGGGGAAGGATAGAACTCTACGAGATCAAAGAATCTTCCTCTGAATGAGGTAAGCTAGGAGGGGAGCGGTATAGAGCAACGTAAGGAGGGTCCTCCCTAGTACTGATATGCTGGAGTTGATGAATGCCATCGAAATAGCGTCCACTAGCTTCCTCCAGCTCATTTTAGCCCCTTAGAGGTATAGCCTTTCCGAGAGCTAGGAAAGAACGGTTTCAATGACACTTATCTCTCACCCCGATATGGTCTAGGTAAGACCGGAGATGAGCGCGAGTCGGAGAGCCGAGGGGTGAGGAGACCAGCTGAGCGGCGATCCATTTCCCACCCCAAACCCGCGTCCCTCCTTTAAACGGGTGGTCCATCTCTATAATCGAGGGGAACCAAGAAGTGACCGACAAAGTGAGGTACAGAGCGGCTCTCAGAGGATGGCGGATAGTCGACGCCTTGGCCAGACCGGTATACAAGATATACGAGAGGAAGCTGGAGGACGAGGTGAAGAGCGGTCCTATACCGAAGCACGTGGGAGTGATTCCAGACGGAAATAGAAGATGGGCACGAATGAGAGGCTTGCAGGAGTGGCTAGGTCATAAGGAAGGCTACAAGAAGATGAGGGAAGTACTCCTCTGGCTCTTAGACGTGGGAGTAGAGATAGTAACTGTATTCGCCATGTCCACGGAGAACTGCTCGAGAAGGAAGAAGGAGGAGAGGGAGAAGCTCTACGAGCTCATAGCTGGTGGTCTAAGGGAGTTAGCAAAAGAGGAGATCGTTCACAAAAATAGAATTAGGGTGAAGGTAATAGGAAGGGACAACATGTGGCCTGACTTCCTCAAAGAGGCTGCTAAGTACGTTGAGGAAGTAACCAAGGACTACGGGGATAGGCACATAAACATAGCCGTCTGTTATGGAGGAAGACAAGAGATCGTGGACGCCGTGAAGAAGATAGCGGAGAAGGTGAAGAGGGGAGAGCTAGAACCGGAGGAAATAGATGAGGAGACCATAAGCAAGCACTTGTACACCGCTCACCTTCCAGACCCAGACCTAATAATAAGGACCTCGGGAGAGGAGAGGATAAGCAACTTCCTCTTGTGGCAGTCCGCTTACAGCGAGCTCTACTTCGCAGATATGTACTGGCCCGAGATAAGGAAGATAGATATCTTGAGAGCAATTAGGGATTATCAAAGGAGACAGAGAAGGTTTGGAAGATAAAAAGGGTCGGCTGAGAGAAGAGTCATCACCTCTCAGGAGACCGTCGTGCGCTCATCCCCCCGTAGAGCCGAAGCCTCCTCTCCTTCCATCGTTCGGAGGGAGTTCTTCAACCTCCACCGGATCGAAGTAGGCTACTGGAACTATTACTAGCTGTGCTATCCTCTCTCCCCTCTTAATTTCAATTTCCTTATCCGTAACGTTGGTCATAACTACCTTAAGCTCACCTCTATATCCGGAATCTATCACTCCGGCTAGACAGTGGAGACCCTTCAAGGCTTTTGAGGATCTATCCTTCACCAAGCCTACGAAGCCTCTGGGAATGGCAACCGCTATTCCCGTTCTAACGGCCTTTACCTCATTTGGTTTTATTGTAGTATCTTCCAGAGCATACAAATCTAACCCAGCATCCCAAGGATTAGCCCTCGTGGGGAGAATCGCTTCCTTCACGAACCTTTTTACCGGAAGCACGGGAGGCCCTCCAAGAAGCTAGGAGGCCCAGAAATATGAAGGGGGATCCCTTGAAGTCCTCCACCGCTTCCAACTTGGCGGGTCTGGGAACCTTCTTCTTCTCAGGGGACTTCACCACTACCTTCTCTTCAATGAGTTTTATGGGATAGAGCTTCTCCCCGAACAAGTAGAGGCCTCCTCCCGAGACTACGGACTCCACCAAGGACAACAGGGTGGGGTAGCGATATAGGTAGTCCTCACCCAAGACCAAGGGAGGATAAGCTCCGGTGGCTATGTGCCAAGCGCTGTCGCCGAGGACGTTTACCTTGAAGGATATGAGGAAGCCGTCGAACACGTAATTACCATCCTTGTCCTTCTTCGCCGTGCTCACCACTACCACGTTGCCCCTCTTCCTCAGCTCGTCGAGAGCCGCAGCTTGGTTCTTGTCAAACTTCATGTAAGCTATTGCTAAGTCTGCGGTAATCATCTTGAAGCCCAAGGGGAAGTAGGAACCTGCCCTCTCCTTGCTCGTCAGCACCGTCAGCTTGCAGAGCCTCCAGTTCCCCACTATCTTGTCGGCGTCGGAGGGGCCCACTATGGCCACTACCAGCGGTCTTTTGAGCTCCGTCAGCATGCGTTCGAATCGGTGGAGCATTCGATACCCCTTAGCTCTATAGTGGCATAGGTAAAGTAGGTGAGGTTAATTTGAGGATAGCAATAGTAGGAGCCGGTTTCGCCGGTCTCATAGCAGCTAGGGAACTTAGCAAGGTTTCTCACGTCGTAATTTACGAAGAACACGAGGAGGTGGGGGTGCCGGAGCACTGCACAGGAATAGTCTCCGAAAGGGTGGTGGAGGAGATCGGAGAGAGTGCTAAGAGGAACGTGGAAGGCTACTTGGAGGAGTTCAAGGTAGGACTGCCAAGCGGAAAGGGAATAACTCTCAAGGGTCCAAAGAGGTTCACCGCCAAGCTGAACAGAGTTGGCTTGGAAAAGGACTTGCTTGAGGAGATATTGAGCGAGGGAGTTGAGTTTAGGAATGAAATGGTACTTAACGTATCAAAGGACGCTAGAGTGAACGACGAGGCGTACGATAGGGCCATAATCGCTGAGGGGTGGAGGGCGGAGCTCTCGAAGAGGTTAGGGATAGCGCATAAGGCTAGGATCGTTTATGGAATAAACTTTGAGGTAAAGGGTAAAACAGCTCATCCGGGCTCCGTAGAAATATGGTTCGATAAAGCTCTAGCTCCGGGGTTCTTCGCTTGGGTAGTGATGCTAGAGGATAAGGCAGTTGTCGGAACGGCCTCTGAACCGAGGAAGGCGAACGTGAGAGAACTCGCTAAGAAGGTGAAGGAGATAGCAGAGAAGAGGGATTTGATCAAAGGTGGGGTAACTAAAGAGTATGGAGGAGTGATCTTGACCGGTCCTCCGGCCTTAAGTCCTTGTACAACCAAGGTCTGTTCCTTTGGAGACGCTGCCGGTCTGAACAAGCCCCTTACGGGGGGAGGTCTTTATCCGAATACAGTAATAGCTAAGAGGTTCCCCGATACGTTTCCTAACTTAAGGAAAGCTTACTATCCATTAGTTGAGAGACTTAGGCTAGAAACCATCTTAGCGAGGATAGCTCATAAGGCCCCTCAGAGGTTCTACGAGAAGTTCTTCGAGAACATGAATGGGATGGAGATAAGGATAAACGAGTACGATAACCATCTAAGGACGCTGAGGGAAATGGGTATCGGAAACCTCCTAAGACTCCTTGGAGTTACCTTGAGATCTCTCTTCTAGCTCCTCGATCGCTATTTCCTTCAGCTTGTACGTGCCCGTGGTCCTATCCTTAACTACTAAACCATCCTTTACAAGCGCCTTAAGCCTGTTTTGAATGGTAGTTTTAGTGTAGCCATGTCCTTCCTTCTTGAGAGTACTGTATATATCTTGAAGTCTCGCCTCTCCAAAAGCTAAGAGCCTCATTATGTCTCTGTCCAAGCTGTCTTTCATGTATACGTGCATCAAGAACTTGCTTATGTTTATCAGTGGAAGCAGGGTACCCGAGGTGGGATCGCTTTCTATCTCTAGGAATAACCAGACCTTCTCTTGATCCTCTAGCCTTAGGCTTAGGGCGGCTGTGTACAAGGCTAATACTATGAACCTCATTCCACAAGAGAGGCAGATCACGTTTATCCCTTTCTTCACCCTCTCCTCAAGTTCCCTTCCGATGAGTAAGGCGGCCTTGATTATTCCCTTCGGTTCCTTGGGCACCTCTACCTCGTGAACTACGGAGTAACCCCTAGCGATCATCCTGAAGTTCTCTAAAGCCACCTTACCTCTGTCGTCTTGATTCTTAGGAATGTAGGCTATTATTTCGTTGATCTCTCCCCACTTCTTCTGGGCGGCTATCATGCAGTGCATGGGACCTCTTTCGTCGAAGCCTACGGGGGTGTGAAGAAACATGAGGAAACACCTTACTTTATGTAGGCGGTAGCCCTATCCATGACAGTACAGTAGAGCTTTACCGTATCCTTGTACTTGTACTGCCAAGGTCCGGTGTAGATTAAGTGGGCCTCTAGGTTAGCTCCAGCGTAGTATAGATCTCTAGTAAGGAACAAGGCGAGGGCCTCCGCTAGGGGCTCCAAGCTGGGGTATCCCTTACCTAAGGGAGTTCTCTTCTTCAGTATGAACGTCCTGAATCTGAACGCTATTATCTGAGAGAATCTGAGGCTGAAGAACTTGTTTGTCATCTTCTTGAGCTCGTTTAATATATTCAACCAGAAGTCCACAGTGGCCTCCTTGTCTGCCGCCGCTATGTTTCCATGCTCATATACCTTTAGCTCCCTCATGAAATCGTTCTCCAGCTGAGCGCTCGGTATTACCCTTTCATCGCCAACCATCTCTATTATCTCCTTTATCTCCTTTAAGCTTCCTAAGAACCTAGCTGTGTAGGTGGTCTCAAGGGAGACGTAGATATCGGGTACCTCGCTTAATATCGCCTTGACCACGTCGACAACAGGTTCATAGTCGTAGGGAACTCCTCTTACCTTAGCTCCTAGGTGCATGTTGAATATCTTCGCCCCCGCTATCCTGGCCCTCTTGGCCGCTTGTACCATTGCCTTCTTCACTTTGTTATGGGTGTATTGATCATGATTAACTAAACTGTAATAGGGAGCGTGAGCGGTTATTAAGACGAAGTACTTGGAAGCGAGCTCGTTATACTGCTTGAAGTAATCCTCAGTGTACCACCTTCTGGAGAAGTCGGCGGGAGGGATCTCGGTCAGCCTCATTCCAGTCAAGGACGCCTTCTCGAGTTTGGTTAAGCCATTATAAGTTCCCCAATCGAACAATGCCATAAGCTTTCCACCGTTTTGTTTACTTCGAACTCTAAAATTTAAGGAAAACACCCCAAATAAGCCTCTAGAAGCTATTGGTGATAGAGGAGGATAGTTTGATCTGCGTGCCCTCACCAATGGAGAAAAAGACCACAGTTTGTTTGATAGCGTACAATAAACCGCTGCTTGACGAGGATCCTAGGAGGCTTCCCCTTCTAGCCGTCAAGACCAGTACCGGCAAGGTTATCGAGAAGGGCATTTGGCACTACCTCACGAGGGAGTGGAAAGAAGGGTGGAGCGGATGGTTGAGTCAGGCGCCGAACTCTTTTCCCTCAGTATTGGAACACATAACCTTCACTTTCTTCATAGATGGTATTTCGAGGGTTACCTCCCATCAATTGGTTAGACACCGTCTAGTATCCTTTACTCAAGAGAGTCAGAGGTATACCGAGAACAGGATACTGAAAGTAGTAGATGCGAAGGACTTGGAAGACGCTTTCGCTAAGTGGAGCGCTGTGCTGGGGAGGGGCGAAAGGGAAGTCGTGGAGGAGCTTTGCGTTCTCCCGGTGAAGGATTTCTGGAGGAGCTGCGCCGCTTCCGTGCTGGAATACCTAACTTGCAGGATAAACGGGAAGCGCATGGAAGACTGCAGATACGCCCTTCCGCAAGCTGTGAGGACCTCAATTATGATGACCCTTAACGCTAGGGAGCTGCTGCATGTAATAGAGCTGAGGGCGGACAGGAGGGCTCAATGGGAGATCAGAGGCGTTGCCTTGGCCTTGAAGGATCTTGCAAGAAGAATAGTACCAGAAATATTTACGAAGTGATGAAGGTATAGACCGAGAGTATCAAGGATATGCTGGCCAGTATCAGTATCAACGTCCTCGTCTCCACGAACTTCTTACCCTTGTGTATTAATATCGTGAGCAATATTACAGGAGTAGAATATATCAAGGCGTAGAGGGCAAGTACTGGTAGCCTGAGCTCTGGGGGTAAGCTCGAGATCATGCCCATAGCGCTTAGGTACGCTCCGACGACGCATGGCGACATGGAGATCGTGCTAGCAGCAGCTCCCACCAAGAACACTGAACTCTTCTTCAACACAGCCCTGCTCAGCTTCTGAGCCGCGAAGCTGGCCGCTTTCTTGAGCTTCTCAGTAGGCTTTAAAGAGGCGACTATCATAAAGCTGGCTGCTCCCATACCTATTACTGAGTATATCTTAGAGGCTCCCAAGGTGCTCAACACTCCTCCCAACGCCATGTGAGCGCCAGTATAGGCCACTAGGAAGGCTAAGGCCTCCTTGTAGCACCTCTTCCTCACATTTACACATAATATCATTAGGAGCCCATATATGGAGAGGCCTACTGGATTTAGTGAGTCCGTTAGGGCAGCGATGATTATCGGAACTATCTTGGGCGGAGGGGCCTTAGAGGTAACGTTTGAAGTGATTATGTCGACCAACTGATTGCCATAGTATACCTTGACGCCTTTGCTACTACAGTTCATTACGTTCAACCAGAACTTCGTATCCAATACTGCCCCTTCCACCACCGCTACCAACTTAGATTTACAGTAAACTAAGGTTATCGGTACTCCCGGGATTAAGCCTGCTTCTTCTAAGTACTTCGTCGCCACATTGAGGAGTTTCGTGTGATTCAAGTCAACGGGTATCCACACGAGCGTGAAGTTGTACTGAGAGGAGAGGTTTCCGAGGAAGGCCTTCAAGTGAAGGCAAGGAGGGCCGTTGTGTATCCCGAGCAAGTAGAGAGTGAAGTTGGAGTAGGACGTCATGTTCAGCATTATTATCGGTATCGATAAGCCTACTACCGTAGCGTTGGAACACGCTATAGGCACTATCTCACACCACTCTGTTGCGCCTTCTGTGGAGGGCTAAAATGTAATTGACCGGCCAGACGAAGGCGTGGAGGTCCCAGAGCAAGACTATGAGGAAGCTCGTGACCAGAGATATGTGGAGCGCCAAGTTAAGGAGGGTGAATTCGCTTCTCAGCGCAATTCCGGAGAGACAACAGAGGAACGCCATCAAGCCCCTAGCGCTTCTAGTCACTATAGTGTAAAGAGCGGAGGCTAGCAAGCTAAGCCATGCTAAGGTCGTCGGAGCGTCAGTACCAAAGTACCTAGCTGATGCCAACATCCATGAATTCAAGTGTGTTATTGTGCTAAACACTGCATATATGAGGAATGCAGAGTATATCAGCTTGAGCTTTTTGTTCCTTATGAATGGTATTATTAATAGAGGCAACACGTAATACCACCTAGAGAGCACCACGCTCCAGTTCACGACAGAGGACAAGTGCCACAGCATGAACGTTATCAGTAACACGTGGAACGCTATCGCTACTTCTCTTTCCCCTAACAACGCTCGCTCCCCGGTACGGTATTCCGAAGGATAAATAGCAATAGTTTTGGTAGGTTACTGGGAGCCGAATTGGCAGACGAGCATGTCTATACATTGAGAATAGGGTTCGTGCGGACCAGCGACGGCAGCGGTTGCGGAAACGCCAAGGAGGTGTGGCCGGTAATCCGTAATATAGGGATGTCCCCCTATGGTTTCATATACGTAAAGCACAACAAGGACTTCACCATCTCGCTTCTTGTCGACGTGGGAAGCGAACTTTACTACGGAATTCTAGAGGTCTATACCGAACTCCCAGAGCCTAGACCTAGAAGAGGACCATCCTTCATTTCAGCGGTCGCTGCCGAAGCGGCTAGGCTAGTGGTTGACATGTACAACAACATGAAGACCGAAGGCAGCGGAGAGAGGATCGTGCTAAGCTACGAAAACATGAAAGCCGACTTGAAGAACATGTGTAAGGTTACCGATAAGAAGAAGGCACCCTCTGCAATAAGGCTGAGCGAGATAAGAAGCGGGGTGGAGGCGATCTGTTCCTCCCCTATTTACGTGAGCTTGGAGGACGTGTTATCGGACTTACCGATGTTGGCAGCTGGAGCGGTAAGGGGAGTATCAAAGGCATTGAGACCGATATGCTACACCGACCCGCTGGTCGTGGTCATAGCCGAGAGCAGCCTAGGAACCACCATAGTTACGTCCGGTATGGAAGAGGCAAACATATCAGAGGAAATGTTCATGGCTTAGGGGTGCTGAGCAGTGATCAGCGAGGATACTGTACTGAAAGTGATCATGGAAGACGCCGGCTGCGAGAGGATGGACAAAGAGTGCTTGGAGAACATCCTAGAGCTGGTGAAGGAGGGAAAGTATCCAAGGTTGAGTACCGAAGAGCTAAGGGAGTTAGACGAAGGCTTGGCGAACTTAGTCAGCAAGGTGGGACTAAGAGACAGAGAGCTAGCGGAAAAGGCCACGAACCTAGGAATGGAAAAAACCGCCCAAGCGTTACAGTTTGGGCTACTGGAGGAAGAGGAGGAGAAGGAGGAGGCTCCGGGTGAGATACCCATGGCTAGGAAAAAAGCTCCACCTAGAGAAACTCACGTTTCATATCAGCCCATGACCCAGAGGGCTGAGGTAATGCATCCCGTTACCCAAATCAAGATTAAGCAGAGTAAGGCACCTCTGGTACTCTCGATAATTGCTATTCTGTTATCCCTGGGCACGCTTGCCGTAATGATGGGTTACTTGACCCTTCCTGGAGTTAAGGTCCCGAGCGTTAAGACCATAGAGCAGATGAGTACCAAGATCAACAGTTTGGAAGCCATGGTTAAGAACTTGGACAACAGACTCTTGAGCAACGTAGCAACCATAAATAGGAAACTAAACAAGCTTAATGCAAAAATTGACGCTATCCAAGCCAACGTCACGAAGTTGAACGCCTATGTGAACGCGCAGCTGAACTTGCTAAACGAGAGGCTGGACAACCTGCAAATGAACTTAGCTAGGACTAGGAGTATAGCTATAAACAACAAGGCAGAGATAGAGACGCTCTCGGAGAAGATAGTTAACTTGAAGACCACGATGCAAGAGGAAATAAAGAGCTTGAGAAAGCAGCTAACCAGCATGATAAGCGAGTACCAAGCTAACGTAACCGCCAAGCTCGAACAGCTCAACAAGGAGTACGAAGCTTTGAATGAGGAACTCTTAACACTAAAGAAGGAACTCAACAGCTACGCTACAAAGGACGACGTAAAGAGCTTGGAGAGTAAGGTAGAACAGCTAAACGCTACCGTCTCAAAGATAAGGCTTACCTTAGCCAAGCTAGTGGCGCTCAACACTACTGTACAAGTGCTCGAGGATCAGCTATCGAAGATGAGTGCCGAGATATACGCCCTCAAGACTCAAGTCGAGAAGATAGCTCAACTAGAGAATGAGCTGAACAAACTCAACGAAGAGCTCACCATGCTGAACGCACAAGTTAGGGCGAACATGACCGAGATAAACTTGAAGGTCAAAGAATACCTGAATGAGGTGAACGCTAAGATAGAGGAGCTAAACGCTCAGCTGGCCATGCTAAAGAAGGATCTAAAGAGGTTGGACGAACAAGTGAAGGAGTTACCTCAGCTGGTCAACATGCAGATAGAAAAGGCGCTCAACAACGAACAAGTGATCAACTCATTGGCCCATAAGCTACTTACTAAGGCGAAGCTCGACAAGATGGTGGCAAAGATGTTGCTGAGCAACGGTACGGCATTCTATGACCTGGTTAAGAGGATAGCAGAGGAGGTGTACATCAACTTCACGGTGAATCCGCAGACCAACTTAGTGCAAGTTAACGGCTAGCGGACTCAGCGACCGTGGGAGCAATCATCTATTCAGTGCCCTATCGGGTCTTCATCGTCCGAATAGCTTTTTTATTATTTTGCGAGCCTAACTGCGGTGCGCGTCTTGAGTGAGAAGACCACCATTAGTGTAATAAAGGCGGATATAGGTTCTTTGGCCGGCCACCACACCGTCCACCCGGACTGCATGGCTGCCGCTTCTAGAGTTCTAGCCGAAGGCAAGAGGGACGGAGTGATCAACGACTTCTACGTAACCCACGTAGGAGATGACCTAGTCCTAATCATGACTCATCGCAAGGGCGTAGACAACCCCGACGTTCACGGCCTTGCTTGGAAGGCCTTCAAGGAGGCCGCCAACGTGGCCAAGGAGCTAGGCCTCTATGCCGCTGGTCAAGACCTCCTAACCGACGCCTTCTCTGGCAACGTGAGGGGTCTGGGCCCCGCCGCTGCTGAGATGGAGATCGTGGAGAGGCCCAGCGAGCCCATAGTGATCTTCGCTGCCGACAAGACCGAGCCCGGCGCCTACAACTTGCCCTTGTTCAAGATATTCGCCGACCCCTTCAACACCGCTGGACTAGTAATTGACCCCAGGCTCCACATGGGTTTCACCTTCGAGGTCGTCGACGTATTCGAGGACAAGGGTGTTCACCTAAACACCCCCGAGGAGATGTACGACCTCCTCGCTCTCATCGGAACTCCTTCTAGGTACGTAATCAGGAGGGTCTTCCGCAAGGACGACGGCAGGATAGCTGCTGTAGTCGCTGTGGAGAGGCTCAACTTAATCGCTGGTAAGTACGTGGGCAAGGACGACCCCGTAATGATAGTTAGAGCTCAGAGCGGCTTCCCCGCTGTGGGAGAGGTCCTAGAGCCCTTCGCCTTCCCCCACTTGGTCGCCGGATGGATGAGGGGCTCCCACCACGGTCCTCTAATGCCCGTCCCCGTGAGAGATGCCAGACCCACCAGGTTCGACGGTCCGCCTAGGGTCATAGCCCTAGGATTCCAAGTAAAGAACGCCAAGCTCATCGGACCCAGCGATCTGTTCGATGACCCTGCCTTCGACAAGGCTAGACAGCTGGCTAATGACATAACCGACTACATGAGGAGGCACGGACCCTTCATGCCTCACAGGCTAGATCCCAGTGAGATGGAATACACCACCCTACCTCAAGTGCTGGAGAAGCTCAAGGACAGGTTCAAGCCTGTTAAGGACCTACCCGAGCCCAAGATAAAGCACACCGAGATGCTAAGCGGTCCTGAGGAGGAGGTCCACGACTAACGACATTCATCTTCGAGCTTTTTTCTCAAACCTCCTACACGTTATTCTGTTACTTTTGAGAACTTGGTCCCGATTATTCGAAAGCTTGAAAGCTCCTAACCTACGAGTCGAAAGCTAAAGTAGGAGTTTTCCCTTACCTTCTCTTGAGGATGCCCTATGAGGAAGGGACAGATAGAGCTTTACGTGGCAATAGGTCTTGGCCTCTTACTACTCTTGGGATTAGCCTACTACTTCATGTACGTGAGACCCTCGGCCGGAGGGGTGCCTTACGCCACTCCTCTGCAAAAGGAGCTAGGGGGATGTGTTAATCAAACTGTAGACTTGAAGGTAAAGCTTGTTAACCCGACATCCAAGACAGTGAAATTCGAGATAGATACCCTAGACAACATGCTTGTAACGGAAAAGGCCAGTAGCAAGGTAATAGAGGTTCCTCCGGGGTCATCAAAGGTCATGGACGTCTACGTCACCTTCAAGAAGCCGGGTCACTACTTCGTTGTTCTCATCATAACTTGGCAGTCTGGAGCCAAGAGCAACGTAATTTACCTAAACGTACCAGCTTACGTTACTCAGTGCGGCTAACCGAACCTCAAGCTTTTTGCTCCCACAATCCTCCCTCTCCTGGATCGAACGTTGAAGGGCATAATAGAGGAGCATAAAGATTTGGTCATGAAAACTTTACTAATCACACCCAGCGGTGCCTTAAGTCCCGGCTTGCTGAGCGCTTCCGCAGTGGCAGCTGGGGCGTCCCTGGGCGTGCTCGGGGGGCTCTTGGTCGCTTTAGGGCACACTCTCTTTGAGCTCCCCTACGTTTTCGTCTTGAGCACCATGATGGGAAGGATAAAAAGGATTGCAGAGAAGTACGGGAAAGTGCTAAATGCCATAGTAATTGCCTTCGCCTTGTTCTTCGCTTGGGGGCTGATAGAAGGGGGAGGAAGCGCTAGCGTGAGCGTGAGCGACGCCCTAGCGGCTGGCTTCATCTTCACTGCTTCAAACGCGTACTTCCTACTCTGGTGGGCCACCGTAGGCTTTCCGTTAGTCGAGGAAATCGCTGGGTCCCCTAGGAGGTTCGCCGTGATGTACACCTCGCACGTCTGGATGGATTACGTCTGGTTAGCCCTGTTAGCCGCCGTAGGCGGAGCCTCGAGGCTGTTGGGTCCTTATTACAGCCTCTTCAACTATGCCCTAGCTGCGATGCTAGTAATCTTCGCCCTAGACATAGCCCTCAGGACGTATCTCAACAAGAAGTTGCTCCCCTACTGATCCATCATTCCTAAACTCATTTAGAGTATAGAATGTTACGGTAGTGCTCATTCCTTATATTTTAACTTGACCCCTAGATCAGTTCCCATCTTTTAAGCGTACATTAGCCATGCCTAACGGTTGATATCATGCTGAGGTTAGGAGCGCCCGCTAGGAGGCCGAGGGGAGGCTCCTTCGACGTGGTCATCATTGGAGCGGGTCCCGCGGGACTGACCGCTGGAATGTACGCCTCTAGGCTCGGCTTGAAGACAGTAATCTTGGAAAAGGCAATGAAGCCCGGAGGGAGGACCGCCAACGCCCCCATAGTGGAGGACTACCCCGGAATAGAGAAAATCGGAGGAGAGGAGTTGGTAGATAGGTTCGTCAAACAAGCTCAGAAGTTCGGAGCCCAAATAGTCTACGGAGAGGAAGTCGTGGACGCTGACTTCTCCGGAGATGTAAAGATCGTTAAGACGAAGAAGGGCAACGAGTACAAAGGATTGGCGGTAATCATCGCCACCGGTCTGTCTTCTAAAGGATTGGGCATACCGGGCGAAAAGGAGTACTTCGGAAAGGGAGTGAGTTACTGCGTGGTCTGTGACGCTCCCTTCTTCAAGGGACAGCCGATGGCTCTAATAGGCAACGACGATCACGCTATGGAGGAAGCTGTGTATATGACCTCTATAGCCAGCAAGGTATACATAATTCCTCATGCTGATAAGATAGAGGCCTCCGAGAGCTACATGAACATATTGAGAAACTCTCCTAATGTCGAGATACTGGAAGGGGCTAGGCTAGTGAAGATAGAAGGTGACGGACAGAAGGTCACTAAGATAGTGGTGAGGCTTCCCGATGGTACTGAGAGGGAAATCCCGGTAAGGGCGGTCTTCATCTCCGCCGGAGAGGTACCAACTACTGAGATCTTCAAGAAAGCTGGCGTGGAGGTCGATAAGGCCGGATTCGTAAAGGTTGATCCTAAGATGCACACGAACGTTCCGGGGGTCTATGCAGCTGGTGACGTCACCGGAATAGGGTTTCAGATAGTTATTGCAGCTGGTCACGGAGCTACCGCCGCCTTGGAGGCCTCTAAGCACGTGAAGAGGCTTAAGAGGGTAAAGAAGATCCAAATATAATTTCTTCTCTCGGCATGGTTATTTAGACTCCCCCTCTACTGCCACCGGTCGTACGATCATGGGACGTAGGGTGGACCGATACGAGGCTCTAGCAATAGCGCTGACGGTAGCAGTAGCCATAGCCTTTGGAGTATACGTATACTACAAGAACTTCGTAAACCTATCGTTCACGACAGATACCGCTACCCTAGTGATGTCAACTTGCGTCCTTAAGAAGTCCGTACACTTGTACTACGGATTCAAGATATTCAAGCCCCTCTGTCATATAATAGGTTGTTACAACTTCGTATTGTTCCTAAACATGCTAATGGTTGGTCTGCTTAGCTTGGCCGGGTACTTCCTCTACAAGCTAGCGAGGCTCATCCTAGGAGATGCTCTCGGTGCGATAATGATTCAAGCTCTGTATTATCTAAACCCTATGGTTCACGCCCTCTACCTCTTTGGAATCCACTCAGACGCCTTCGTGCTCTTCTTCGCGGTGCTAGGCCTCTACGTGCTCTTTAGGTACGAAGATAAACCACTAATAGGGTACTTCACCTTAGCTCTGGGAATGCTCTTTAAAGAGACAGCGATATTCCCGTTGGCCGGCGCATTCTTGTGGAGGCTCGTTCATAAGAAGCTCAAGCTCTATGAAATAGCTCTCGCCGGCCTCTTCGTAATAGGAGTGGTAGTAGCTTACTTCACATTGACGTCGCTGCCAATGCACTTCATAAAAGGAAGGTACATAACCTCGTTGGAATGGCTCATAGCTGACGTCGAGATATTTGCGATAAGGAAGGTCATATTCTTCGCACTGCTCTTCCTGACCGTTCCCCTAGGATTCCTATCTCCCTTAGACTTCGCTATAGCGTTGCCAAACTTTCTCAACATATTCTGGACGGCCGTGACTAAGGCCTATACTAAGTTCGTAATAGGATACCAATATCAAGGAACGCTGGCAGCTGTTCTATTAGTCGCCTCTATACTAGCCATTAAGCACTTAAAGATAAAGAGGTTCAGGATAGCTCTCATCTCGTTGATAGTCATAGTGGCGTTGGCTGACATTTGGATATCCCCAATAGGCTTTATCTATTTAGCAAGCGGACGCTATCCCGTACCTCAGTTCGTGACCTATAGAGTTCCATTGAACGATAGCTGTTGCCTGAACTCAGCCATGAATTTAGTAAAGTTCTCTGAAAAAATAATACCTCCTGGATCCAAGGTCCTCGTCGATGACCAAATATCACCGTTCTTTGCATGCAAATACGAGACGAAGAGAGCCGGCTTGCTGGTGTTCCCCTACAACGTCCTCACGGCTCCCATGACCGCTTGTCAGCTCAGCCGATTCTTAATAAAGAGAGCAGCCGACTACTTCGTGAACTTACCTGGCTTGACAATGAGCATAGACATGAATCCTAAGTACCTATCAATACTATGTACGAAGATCTGGTGGGCTCCCCACGGAGGCTACGTCTGTCAATTAGCTAACATAACTAAGGCTGCCGAGAAGATATGTTCAATGTACATAAAGAACGGCATAAACGCATATAAGTTCGTAAATGGAATGTTAGAGAAGAGCATTACCTTCAGGACTCCTTGGATCGACTGGGGTTACGCTCACTTCAACAACCCAGCGCTCCTCACGGAGCTGGCACCTTACTTACCCCCCTACATACCGGTGCTGAGCACTGCCGAGCTATACTCCTTCTTGCCCGGAGGCTACGGTGTATTCGTTAGAGAGAATCCTCATACCATGGTGTTCTCAGGAAAGATATACATACCTATGAATGGGACCTACTTGTTCGAGGTCCACAGCGATGACGGGAGCGTACTCTTCATAGACGGAAAGCCTATACTCAACTGCTGGGGTCCTCACATATGCAATGAGAAGGTTGAGGTCTACCTAACCAAGGGAGAGCACAACATAATTATCGATTACAAGAACTTCTACGCTGCTGGAATGCTCAAGGTGGGTTGGAAGCCTCCCTACGCTTGTAAGGTGGAGCCCATCTCGGCCACCTACCTCACCCCAAGACCCATCGAACCCTTTGGTGCCATAACGAAGGGAGGCAAGAGGCTCCTAGGCTTCATTTGGCCCTTCAACAGAACCGCTACCTTAAGAGGATACTTCGAGGTTACTAAGACATCTACCTACCAGTTCAAGGTGCTAGGAAACGCTACGTTATACATTGATGGAAAGCTTGTAAACGGAACGATAACTCTGAGGGAAGGCATCCACGAGGTCGTGACTAGAGGGAAGAACTTCGAGGTTATGATAAAGGTAAAGGATAACTGGATGCCACTGATCTATCCATTGGTTAGGTTTAAACGATGAGGGCTTCCACAAGTTTTCCGTAGTTGTAGCACATCAAGCCTTTTCCCGAGAGCACGACGTATAAAGGCCAGAGAGTTGCTATCCTCAGATCCCTCTCGCTTGGCTCTTCTCTATGTTTGTGGAAAACTCCTATGAGGTCCTCCATAGGATAAGGAAGACATTCGAAGCCTCTCTCCCACACTTCACAAGGAGTGAAGGCCATAGCCTCGAGGATTATCGTTTTCCCCAAGATCTTACCTAGGAGAAGTGCCCCCTCCTCCTCGTAAAGTTCTTCCATTAGTTTCATCAAGGGCTTAGGGATTAACGCCCTCAAGGAAGATCACCAATATTACCACTTTCCGCCTCCCTCCGAGGGAGGTCAAAATGCCTTCTCACGAGGATCCAAGGTACTTGCTCTCGTGGTGGGGAATGGAAAAAGTAGAGAGGGTGGTGAGGAACCCCGGTAAGCCTATAGACAAGGGCAAGGCTCAGAGGCTCCTTCAAGAGATGTGGTCGGAGCTCAAGAAGCTCAGGTGGAGCGGCCTTCCCTCTGACATGGCTGCGGACATGGCATTACCCTTAGCTGAAAAAGCTAAAGAGATGAGGGAAGTCCTCGGACTGAAGGGAGAGATAAAGGACTTGGTTAAGGCTCAAGCCTCTTGGGCCCTTTGGTACGTCCAGACCTTGCCACAGAGGCTCAAGAGGAAAGAGGAGGTGGATCCGGGAGAGGCGGTGGACGTCTTCTCAGGAGAGATCAAGAGCGTGGAAAAGCATCCAAACGCTGACAAGCTAAAGGTGACGAGGGTAGCTATAGGCAACTTGGCCTTGACCGTCGTTACCAATATAGAGGACGTAAAAGAGGGTCAAGTTAGGGCAGTGGCGTTGCTTCCGCCGGCTGACCTAAGGGGAGTGGTCAGCTGGGGCATGTTCTGCTCAGACCCCCTAGACCTTCCCCCTGGCAAGCCCTTCCCGCCTTATGACAAGGGAGCGGTAGGAGCTCAAGTGGAGATGATAATGAGGGAAGCGGTGAGGGTGAAGAAATGAGGATCAAGAGGTTTCTGACCAAGAAGAGGGACGAGGAGTTCTGCCCTTCGTGCATACCTGTTCAATTAGGAACGGACAGCGTAAAAGATGAGAGCGAGCATGAGAACTGGGACCAAGGGTGAGGTGCGTAAGCGCTTACCAACTCATCCTCGCCATGATCTTGGCGAGCTTGAGCGGCGTCTTGACCGTTTATAGCTTGGTAGGATCCTCCTATGCCTTGTACTTGCTTCAGCTCAGCACGGTATTCGTAGTGACCTTTGCCGTTTCCCTATTCATAGCGGAGGTGGTATGCAAATGGACAGGGCTCTGCTGAGCGCCCTCCTTCTAGTTTCAATTGCCTTAGCCGTCGAGTTTCCCGGCTTCGGCTGGACGATAAATCCCTTGGCTCAAGGGTTCTACCAAGCGGGTCCCATCAAGCTGGTGAGAGGAGGCGGCTACCCGATATACTTGGGAACTTACCAGGCGGTTCCCGGGAACCAGTCCGGAGTATGCGTTCCCTTCTGGTGGAGGGACTTAGTAGGGGCCAAGCAAGCGAACGACGCTGGGATCAACGGTAAGGGAGTGAAGGTGCTAATCATCGACAGCGGCGTCGACGATAAAGTCTTGAAGCAAGTCTTCGGCAGGGGAGTGGACTATCACTTCAACGCAGCTTACCAAGTGTATAAGGACCAATGCATAAAGAACGAAACGATCGCAGGAATAAAGTACTGTATTCTCGAGGAGATCCCCAGCGGATGGCAGAAGATAGTGTACGCTATTCCCCTCAACCAGAGCTTGGATGAAATGGGTCACGGAACGGCGGTGGCCGCCACCATACTCTCCATAGCTCCTAACGTCACCTTGTACTCCGCCAGAGTAGCCATAGACATGCTAATACTGGACCAGAACAATACGCTCTACGCGAAGCAAGTGCTGATAGATTCATTCGCCGTCAACTGGGCTCTAACTCACGCCGTCTACGGACCGGACCTAAAGCCTGGAACGAGCGACGACGCTGACATAGTCAACATGAGCTTGGGAGGCATGTTCTACCCCTCTCCAGGTCCCATGGAGTCCCTAGACATACCCTATGAGCTATTGATATGGTACCTCTACAGGGTGCCCTTACAGAACTTGAGCAAAAACGTGCTCGTTGTAGCAGCAGCTGGAAACGACGCGGAGAACATCCCAGCCGTTCCAGCCGGTATCGACGAGGCCACCGCTGTAAGTGCCCTGGAGTACTTGAACGGCAGCTGGGTCCTTGCCCCCTTCACTCAAACCGGTTATGGAATAGACTTCGCCGAGCTCGGCGCTGGAATGTACTTGCCGGTTCCCAAGAACTCCATAATAGCTCAGTACATCAACGACAGCTGTTCCAACGTGACCGGGGACGTGAAGTGGGTTAGGCTCGACGGAACCTCCTTCGCAGCTCCCATGCTGAGCGGCCTGGCCGCTCTGTGGGAACAAGCCAGCGGTCTGAAGGGTCAAGAGCTGTACAACCTGCTCAAGAGCAACGCGATAGACCTAGGCCCTACCGGCTACGACCAAGAGACGGGGTGGGGAATGGTTAAGGCCCCTACCGGAACCATAGTCTTGAACAACTCCTCAAGTACTTCTTCCACGGGGATACCCATGATCTTCGCGCCGGCGTTAGTCGCCTTAAGGAAAAAGAAGAAAGTGCTAGCAGCTCTACTGTTGCTCTCAGCCAGCGTGTTTGCGTTAAACGTCACAGCTAATTCAGTAGCAATAGCCTCCGCCTTAGCTAGCGGAGTCACCGCTTACCTAGCGTACGGAGACCTCACTGCCTCGGTTATCTCGGCTCTCTTGGGATTTGGTATAATGATGTCTGCGCTGTTCCTAGCGATGTTGATACTGAAAATACTTAAGAAGCAATAGCGTCAATTTGTTTTGAGGACTGCCTAGCTTAGGATACTCAAGGGAGTTATAAGGTCTCTTTCGGAAGTCCTTTTATACCTTTTTCCAGTCCTTCATCACGAGGAGTGGAAGGTCGTGAAGGAAAAGGTATTCGCATTAACCATACTCCTCTCCTTGCCAGCGCTAGCCGTCACGCTAACTGGAACAGGCTCCAGCTTCGTCTTCCCCTTCCTCTCCGCCGCTGCCTACTACTACCAGGGAGCCAACGTTCAGTACCAAGCCACCGGTTCAGGAGCGGGAATAGTGAACTTGCTCAATCACCTAACCGACTTCGCCGCAAGCGACGTTCCAATGCCTAAGAACAACTATTGCAAGCTCCTCTATGAAGGGAAGCAAGTGGTTCACGTTCCCTTGGTCGCGGGAGCAGTAGTAGTGGTCTACAACGTTCCCGAGCTCAGAGGGATGACCTTAAGGCTGAACGGAAAGGTTCTGGCTGACATATACTTGGGTAAGGTGAAGTACTGGGACGATCCGGAGATCAAGAGGCTTCAAACCCCTCAAGTGGCCTCTCGTCTACCTCACAAGCCCATAATAGCCGTCCACAGGTCCGACGCCTCCGGAACAACCGCTGTCTTCACCACTTACCTCTCCAAGAGCAGCAGGGAGTGGGCCAGAAGGATTGGATCCGGACTAACCGTCACCTGGCCCGTCGACAGGCTTGGGAGGGGAGTGGGGGCCCCCAAGAACCAAGGAGTCGCTGCCAGCGTGTCCAGAACCCCCTACAGCATAGGCTACGTTGAGCTGGCCTATGCGATTCAAGCTAGGCTTCCGGTAGCTGAGCTACAGAACGCTGAGGGATACTTCGTCAAGCCCACTCCAGAGACCATAAGCGCCGCCACCGAGGGTGCCATGAAGTACTGGGTCTGTGTACTCCACGCCCCCTACTGGTTCGCCAACTCCTTGGTGCTGGCTCCCGGAAGGAACTCCTACCCGATAGTAGCAGTTCCCTACATGATCTTCTTCAGGGACTCTCCCAAGCTACCCTACCTAATAAAGTTCGCCGAGTATCTGCTGAGCGACAACATACAGAAGAACGTAGTGAGGATGGGATACGCCCCGCTGAGCAAGGCTCTAAGGATGGAGATAATCAAGGAGCTCAACATGCTCATGAGAAGGTGATTTTTTAGGCGCGGTCCCGGAGTCCATTAAACTCTTGTTATCGCCTCATGGGGTCTTCCCGTCTTCTCCTTAGGCGCGACACGTTAAGCCGCGGGCGGGTCATCCCGCGCCTTCTCGTTGTGTGATCCCATCGTTCTCTAATTAACCTTAACCTTACGTTAGCAATAAATCTTTTTTACCATCCCAAGGCGAAATATATTATCGCCTCTGATCCTCAGCTCTTTATTCGCTCTCTCGCAATTATCTTTAGAATTTCTTTCAGCGTTTGCTTTGATTGAGTTTAAAGTACCTACAACTTCGTACACGAGATCCGACGTATCCATTGTCCACTTCTTCTTGCTCCTCTGTGGAAAGACCTTGGTAGAGAATAGTATGACATGTTTGAATTACACGTATCGACAAGGAAAGTACAAAATAGATCCCCCAATCCTAAACTCTATTCAGTCCATAAATAGAGAAATAAGTGAGATGCGTTTGTTCTGCCTTTAAAACTACTCAAACGGTTTATTATAGGGAATACTCGCAATTACTATACGATGAGAGAACATGAAATACGAACTAGCGAACATGGCGCTTGGTCTCTTGGGAGTGCTCGTGTTCGCCTACTTGTTCCTCACAACAAAGGACAACAGCTATATTTACTACGCCTTTGGGGCGCTAGGTTATGCAGTAGTCTACTTCTTACTCTTTATAGTCTCAATATCAAAAAAGAGAAACATCTCCTCCATCATCTAATAAGGAAAATGCTTCCACTGAGATGGGGTCGATCCTTTGCTCCTCAAACCCTCGGACTCTCTAAAGGAAGCGGAAAAGCTTGGGATACCCGTTCCTCTGTGGAGCTTCGAACCCAACATAGAGCCTCCGGCCTACGTGAAGGCCGACGTGGCCTATCCACACAAGAGCGACGTGGGAGGGGTGAGAAGGGCCGAGACCAAGGAAGAGCTCTTGAAGTATTACCAAGAGATCAAGGAGAGGTTCGGATCAGCAATAGTTCAGAAAGAGGTGAAGGGGAACCTTGAGCTCTTGGTATCAATGAAGCGGGATAGGGTCTTCGGGAGAGTACTGGTAGTAGCCTTAGGGGGCCTCTTAGCATCCCTACTCAAGGAGTCGGTCGTTACGTCCTGTCCCTTCTGCGAGGAAGTCTTCGAGAAGAAGATAGAGGGTTCGAGGCTCGGGGAACTCCTCAAGGGATACAGGAGAATAAGGGTGGATAAGGAATGCCTCTTCAGCGTTTTAGAGAAGCTCTGCTCAGCGGAAGCGGAGACTTTTGAGATCAACCCCTTGCTCCTCGCCGAGGGTGGCTGTTGGGCGGTGGATGTAAAGGTCTGGAAGTAGCGAGGTACTATGATGCCATCGCCCGAGGCTACGATGAACTATATGGAGAGGAGCAAGAGAGGAAATATTATGTCGGTTTGAAGATCCTCCCACCTAAGGAGAGGGTGCTGGACGCCGGGTGTGGGACTGCCTTGCTCTCGGAGCACGTCGAGGGATACTACTTAGGAATTGACATAAGCATCGAGATGCTAAAGATAGGAAAAGAGAAGATAAGAGGTGAAACTAAGGACTTGGTTCTAGGAGACGTCCAGCTCCTCCCCCTGAGAAGTAAGAGCTTCGCTACTTGCTACTCCTTCACAGTCCTTCAGAACGTGGAGGACCCCCACAAGGCTTTGGAGGAACTGAGGAGGTGTTGTTCCTCTTGTGTGGTCAGTTCCTTAAAGGGAAAAGGTCTCGAAGATGGGGATTGCTTAGAGGTTTACCCCGACGTGCTCTGCAAGATATAAGTTGCTACTGAATCCTTATTATAGGGTCCTTCCCTTGGACCTCACTTGGGCTCCTGACGACGTCATCAAAGAGGTCCTCGAGGAGATAGAGAAGGAAGAAAAGAAGAGGAAGAAGGTAAACAGAAGGAGGCCCACGAGAAAGGACCTCATGAGAGCTATCTTGGAGGCTTTGAAGGAGGAAGTGGGTCCACAAGACTTCGTGGACTTGGTTTACGATATCTTAGAAGAGAGGGGGTTCAACGTTAAGTTTACAAACGTCAAGAGGATATGGGGAACTTACGAGATGATGGTAAAGAAGGGATTTATTGAAGACGTGCTTGGAGTTTGTGAGAGATGCTAAGCATCAATCCATATATATTACCCTGTTCCCGACCTTCATGAAGTCGGGATCCCTATCTATGAGTCTTTCGAGTTCCTCTTGCGTTATCCTCGGTTCCCTCTCCCTCATGTACTCCAACAAGCTCTCCATCTTAGCAGAGCCTCCGAAGGAGAGAAGGGCCTCCTTAAGCAGAGACTCACGAGACACCCGTCAACACCGTGCCTCGCCTAGGGGGCCTCCTTTAAATAGGGATTAGGTAGACCGACTTATCCCTCTACCTCCTCCAAGCTAAGTCTTTCCCTCTTAGCAACTTGGATCGCTTTCTTAGCCAGAACTTTAACGTTGTAACCGGTCTTAGCTGATATCGGCACCAGTCCCTCAAACCTATCGTAATACCCTCCTATCACCTCGCTGATCTCCTTTGCCTTATCTTGCCAATCTTGAGCCAAGTCAACTTTGTTTAGAGCAACGATAAGGGGTTTTGCTATAACTCCTATGTTGGCCAACGTCTCCAAGCTACTCAAAGTCTTGTCGATAACTCTCTTCTTGGACTCACTAGAATCTATTACCAAGATTACGGCGTCGGAGTAGGCTATTTCAGATAGGGTAGCGTGGAAGGCCTCCACTATCTGGGGCGGAACGCTCTCTATAAAGCCCACCGTGTCGACGAATATTCCTTCCTCGCCATCGACCCATACCCTAGCGTGCTTTGGAAGCACCGTAGTGAACATTTCAGCTCCCTCCTTGAGCCTTAATTTGCTCAACGAATTCAGAAGGGCCGTCTTCCCTGCGCAAGTGTAGCCGGCTATCGCTATCTCGGGGATCTTGAGCTTCTGCAACCTCCTGCTTTTTTGTTGCTCCCTCATCTTTCTTATCCTTTCGAGCTTGTCCTCAATCTTTTTCATCCTCCTATGGATAGCCTTTATCACGTAATCGACTGCGTACTCTCCAGGACCTAGGAAGAACACTTGCTCACCTTTTTTCACCGTCCTTATATATTCCCTGGCCATCGTCAGCTCGTACTTAAGCCTCGCCAGCTCTGTCTGGAGCTTCGCCTCCTCACTTCCAGCGTGGAGCTCGAAGATCTTCAGGATCAAAGAAGTCCTATCTATAACCTCAACTTTGAGATCTCTCATTATTCTGTATATTTGAGAGGGCTTCGGATTACCGTAAACCACGACTACCTCTGCTCCCTTCTCCTCCACCAATTCCTTGATCCTCTCGAGCCTTCCCGGCCCCACGTAGGTGGCTGGGTGAGGCCTTCTACACATGGGAACTACTTCGACTACCTCTAGGCCCGCCGTCTCGCAGAGGCCCAAGGCCTCTTGGAAGTCAGGCCTCTTGGGACAAGCCACTAGTACCGCCTTCTTCAGAGCGTAGCCCCCAAGCGGGAACCGCTTGGTAGTTATGTGTTTAGCACTCCTCGTTATGGGGAGAAGCGCTTGAAGTACGCCCTTTTGGGAGGCTGGGGTTACGTAGGAGCGAACTTGGCGGAGCTCTTGGACTCTTGCGTAATAACTAGAAAAAGCTCTAAAGAGAGAAGACCCTTCTTAGCGCCCATATTTGAAGATAAGGAAGTTATTGAAATAAATGAAGTAACCGAGGAAGAACTTCGAAAGGCGTTGGAGGAGTGCGGTGCAGACGTGCTCGTGTACCTAATAGGTAAGATAAAGGGGAGTTACGAGGAGATGAAGGAGGCTCACGTGGACAAGGCTCTCTTAGCTTACGAGGTGAGCGAGGAGCTCGGGATGAGGTTCGTCTACACAAGCTCTGTCGCTGCCATGGGATTTGCCGACAAGTGCAAGACTGGAGGCTTTGTGATGGAGGAGGACGAACTCCTAGAGGGATGCGAGCCCTTTGGTGATGTCTCTGTGACCAAGGCGGAAGGCGAACTAAGGTTATGGGAGAGGTCGAGGGGAAACGTCGGAATAGTGAGGCCGGCCTTGTTCTGGGGAAGGTATGCCTACCATCCCGAATGGAAGTTATTGAAGCTCTTCAAGAAGCTTAGGATACCCGTTCCAGAGATCAGCGTCACCAGCGCTCAGTGCATGGCTATAGCGGTCGAGACCGCTGCTGAGAGGAGGGGCTGGTACATAGCGTCCGATAAAACCCTTTCGGACTTAGGGCTGAAGACCGTAGAGGTAAAGCTACCGAAGGACTTGATTAAAAAAGCTCCTAGGTCCTTGCACCTACCCCTCTTGGTTATGAGGTACAAGTACTCATCCCGCTACTTGCCGTGTTAAGCGGAGCTCAGCACCTTTACTGCAACTATTGCACTAGCGCTCACCAAGATCAGCGCTATCGAGTCTAGTAGCAGCGCGTTGAAGGGCGTTAGGAAGTGGTGGGCGGTGAAGGTCAAGGCGAAGAACGCGAAGGCCAGAGCCATTATGGTACCTGGTACGTCCTTGGCCTCCTTGTATATCTCGTAGGCGCTGTAGAGCGCTATTAGGAAGGTCGGTATACCGTATACTATATGACTCAGTTTTGATATTTCTCTGTTTCCTATGGCCAGGCCTCCGTACTTGAATATCAACGCCAGTATGAAGAACCCCACTACTGCCTCGAAGAGCTTCTTGTTGCCGGTGACGCTGTATATCGAATACATGAAGGCCAACAGTCCTAGAGCTAGGAGTAGGTAGCCTAGGTGGTTGTATATCATTACGTCTTGCTTCGGTACTCCTAGGTGCATCCACAAGTGGGTCGCCCAAGTCCAGCTGAACACTCCTAGGGATGCTAGTATCATTCCTCCCATTATTATTGCAGTCTCCTTGGTTCTATTGAACAAGTACAACAGGATAGACGTTATTAGTGCTACGCCCGACAACGCGAAGATAATATAGTGAACGTCCACTTCTGTTCACCACCAGTCAGTCAAAATCAAGCTATATATTAGATTTGGGCTCAGCTTCTTTTCAATGAGAGATCAACAAATTCTTATGATAGAGTCTATAAGCTTAAACAACTGTTTCTCATCGTAGACATCTTTTTTGAAGAAGGGTATAGCATAAGTAGGGCTTTTGAGACATATCCTTTCCCCGGTACTCTTATTCAAGAAACTCATCGAGTGTCTTATCCCAAACTCCTCTAGCTCCTCCGCCCCTCTCAGAGCTATCTTTAGGGGAAACCTCTCAGGCGTCGAAACCAAGACGTACTTCGAATCCTTTATTTCCTTTAAGACGTAATCCGCTATCTCCCTCCACTTCTCTATTACCTTCAAGATTTTGGAACCTCTAAGGCCTAACTTAACTATTATCTTCCCGTATACTTTGGTGGCAGAGGTCATGTGATCATAGAAAATTTTCTCCGTCTTTAACATGTGGAGGACTGGGCCGAGGGGAGGGGTGTCAAAGTAGAGTACCTCAGCCCCCAGCTCTTGGGCTTTCTCCAAAGCAAACAACATGGCGAACTGCTCAGGAACCCCGGGAGCTGTGGAAACGTGCTCCATCACTTCTTCTGCCTCTTTCCCTCTAATTCCAAGATCATCTAGTATTTCCTTTAGATCCTCTCCGAACCTCTCGATCCAGAGCTTCCTGACCTTATCGTAATCTATTTCTGCAAAGTACTTTCCCTTATACTCAACGGGCTCGAAGGAGCACCTTATGCCGATGACCTCACAGAGGTTGGGTAAGGGGTCTAGGGACATGGCAAACGTCCTCCTTTCCTCTTTAAGAGCTAGGGCGGCTGTAACGGTAGTTTTGCCCACACCTCCTTTTCCCACGACGAATATCTTATCCAAAGCTCAACCCGGTTTTCTGATCGGTCGAGCTTAATTCTTGCCTAAGCCCTATTCTCTGAAGTACCATTTCCCTAAGCCTTTGCAATAACTTCCTCTTATCCTCCATTAATACCACGTCACTGAAGGACTTGGCAACTATTACGTGGGCGAACGGGCTGGGGACGTCCAGGGGACCCACCACTCTGACCTCTACCCCCCCTTCGTGTATTCTTTTCACCGTTTCCAAGGCAGCCTCTATGTTCATATAGTCCTCCAGTATTTCCCTCAGCGTCTCCTTGTAAACGGGAAAGCCCTCGATGTTCTCAACCACCTTAATCAAATGCTGTGCCGAGAGCTGAAGCCTTTCGGGACTCTTCTCCCTTCCCATGTACCTCTTCAGTATCATGAATGACCTCTGAGCACAGTGCCTAAACCTCCTCTTGAACAGCTCCGTCCTCTTGACCGCTTCCTCCACGAGGGTCCTAAGGTTCTCCGGAGTAACTCCCCTTACCACCTCCATTGGGTCTACAGCTCTTTCCCTTGGAACGGTAAGCATGAAGCCGTAGTCGGTGACGGTGACGCTAACGTTGGTGCCGGTAAGCTCTCCCAGCTTGTAGGCATAAGCTCTAGAGAGGGCGTCGATGCCCCTCCTCCCTATTAGGTAATGGAAGATGTAGTTTATTGTGTTGTCCTCTATGTTCTCCCAAATTTCAACGAGATAGGTCTTGTCCCCGGGCACAATGCCAACGTATCTTAACTGTTCCTCAGCGTACTCCTTCAGCGCCTTGGCTGCATGAGGTTCTAGAAGGTACCTCTCGATGAGTTCCTTCTCGCTCATACTAGGTAGACTTTCCCTGAACTTAGCCATCTCCCTGGCGGAGTCGTAAGCTAAAGGAAGCATCTCGCTGAACCAAGCGGGGACAGTCGGCCTTTCGCTAGGAGCCGGCTCCACGTAGATCCTCATTCCGTTAGCATAGAGGAACTTGTAGGTCCTACCACTTAACACGAACACGTCTCCGGGAACCAAGTTCTGCACGAAGAGCTCCTCCACGTGGCCGAGCAGCTGCTTGGTCTTAGCGTCGTATACCTTAACCTTGCTTTCATCCGGTATAGTGCCCGCGTTCATCATGTATATCATTCTAGCTTGTCTCTTCCTCTTTAACACGTTCTTCTCCTTGTCCCAGTAGAGCTTGGAGTAAACCTTCTCGTCCTCGAGTCCGTATTCCCCAGCCAAGTACTTGACGACAGAGAGGAAGTCCTCCCAGCTCAAGTTCCAGTAGGGATAAGCCCTCTTGGTGACTTCGTATGCCGTATCCAGTGGAATTTCGCCGTGCTCTATTGTCAAGCTTATCAAGTGCTGAGCTAAGACGTCCAAGGCGTTCCGAGGGATCCTAACTCTGTCTATCTTCCTATCTAACGCCAACTTGACGAGGACAGTATTTTCCATAAGGTCGTCCCTATCAACTACTATCACCCTCCCCTTCGAGACGGCATCTATCCTATGACCGGCCCTCCCTACCCTCTGCAAGAGTCTGCTCACGCTCTTAGGGCTTGAGAGGAGCACTACCAAGTCCACGTGTCCTATATCTATTCCCATTTCCAATGATGTAGAGGTCACCACAACCTTCAACTCTCCCTTCTTCAGCTTCTCCTCGACCTCCAGCCTCACTTCCCTGGAAAGCGAGGAGTGATGGGTCTCTACCTTATCAGCCAGTCCTTCCTTTTCCAAGAGCTGCTTTAGCTTGAAGGCTACCTTCTCCGTGGAGTGTCTTGTATTGGTGAATATTATTACGCTGTTGTGACTCTTTATCAACTCAACCAACTTTTCATAGATCGCTTTATTGAGTTCCTCAGCGCTAGCATTAACTATGTCCTTAACCGGGCAGATGACCCTAATATCAACGGGTTTGGCGAATCTGGCGTCGACTATCCACGCCTCCCTATCCTTCCCCACCAAGAACTTCGCGACCTTCTCGAGAGGATGAATGGTAGCGGAGAGCCCTATCCTCACGAACTCCCCGGACCAGAGGGCCAACCTCTCCAAGGTCAAGGAGAGGTGGGTTCCTCTCTTACTAGATGCCATCTCGTGTATCTCATCCACTATAACGTACTCCACCCCCTTGAGCCTCTCCTTGAACTTCGTCGAGGCTAAGGCTATTGCCAGGCTCTCCGGGGTGGTGATCAGGATGTGCGGAGGCTTCCTTAACTGTCTCTGCTTCTCCGAGGGCGAGGTATCGCTAGTCCTTATCCCTACCCTCACCTCCTGAACCTCTTTTATTCCCTTCTCGGCCATCACTTGCCTTATCTCATTTAATGGCTCTACCAGGTTCCTCCTCATGTCGTTTCCCAACGCTCTCAAGGGAGAGACGTAGACAGCGTATACCTTGTCCTCGAGCTCCCCTCTTACAGCCTTTGCCAGAAGATCATCTAGAATTCCCAAGAAGGCAGCCAAAGTCTTCCCTGTTCCGGTAGGCGAGGAGATGAGTACGTTCTTTCTCTCTTTGATAAGCTTTATCGCTCCCCTTTGAGGAGGGCTCAGCTTGGAGTACTTTCTAGTGAACCACTCCCTCACGAAGGGCTGGAGCAGACCCAGAACCTCATCGCTCTCGGGCAAAGGCTCGAAGAGCTTCACTGACAACAGTGTTACCCGACTGCGGGTCAAACACGGTAAAAAGAGCGTTAGGTTAGAGGAGAGCCCTTGTAGCACCCGCTGGATATGTAGACGGTTCCGGTGTTTAGGTTCTCTCTGCTCACCAGTCCTCCTGTTGTAGGATTAACGACGGCAGAGTAGCAGAGCTCGTCGCCGTTGATGCTTGCTATTATGGTGATGCTGGACTTAGTGATGTTTTTCACTCCCACGACCTTGAAGTGGAATGTTCCAACGTTGGTAACTACGTCAAGTAAGTTCTTGGTGAAGTTTCCTAATCCGAAGATGTTCATAAAGCTTCCGTCGGTCTTGTAGATGACTCCTTGGAGCCAAGCGTAGCTTGGGGTGAGCTTGCCTATCCTTATCTCCTTCTTCCAGCCATGAGGATTGAGGTAGAGTATGGTGAACCCCTCTGGGCTGGCGGTCACGAAGGCGGCGTCTGCTAGATATCCTACTCCTTGGAAGTCTCCTATTCCCACAAAGTTGTAGAGTCCCGGCAAGACGAAGGACGTATTCTTGTTTTGAAGGACGTCGTAGAAGTACAGCTTGAAAGCGTGTACCGTTCCGGGTATAACGTTTTCTATCATGAGGATATATGGATTGGTCTTGTACGGGGCCTTCTCGAGGAACATGGGTCCGTAGGTGGTCAGCCTCATCTTCATGGGATTGAAGGTCCCGTTCGCTTGACCGTTATCACCTTTGTAGGCCCAGTAGACGTTCATGTCGAAACGCTTGGCCCATACGGCAAAGCATCCTTCGGCGTCTATGGCATCTGGAAGTATGTTCATAACGGTAGCGTTCTTGGCTTCGAACTTGAACTCCTTAAGCTTCTTCATTCCATGGAGGGCATCGTAGAAGGCGCAATAGCCGTAGGTTACGTTGCCCTTCTTCCAAGTCTTTATCTCCCAAGCGTAGATGTCGTTTCCTATCTTAATGAAGGAAGCTCTTCCAGTGGTGTTTATGTGGGCTATCTTCTTGGTTTGGTTACCGTAGAGTTCGTAAAGAGTGTTGTTTATCACCATGAGCAGCTTGTCATCCTTAACAGCATAGCTCATGAGTCTGGGGTCAATTACCGGCGCGCTGAGTCTGGGAAGGTCGTAGACTCCTACTAGCTTGCCGTCCTTAAAGGTCCATATTTGTTCCGTTCCTCCCACCGTCCTAACTGCGATGAACACAACTCCGTCCTTGGTGGGATAGTTAAGAGGAGCTGCTAACTTCACGTTTACGAGCTTTCTGAACTTCATTGTATAGAGTTCCTTTTCGAATATCTTGTTAATGGTCCCCTTAGGCTTCGCTTGGGGCTTGGTTGTAGTAGCGGTGGTCGAAGTTTTGGGGGATGCCTCCTTTACCTCCACATTAACCATTTCAGCCTTGCTGGTTCCCGTATGAACGGGCTTATGGATCAACACGAAGGCGAGGCCTATTATCGCGATTACCGCAATTATCACTGATGCAATTATTATCATCTTCCGGTTGTCCGCCTGAGCCTTACCTTCAGCGCTCACGAAGGCTTCACCGTGAGGCCTACATGCGGAGCGCTTATTCGCATTTAAGGTGTGGAACCAAAACTTCAACTTTGTAAGAAACTCTAGTAGGCGCGAGCGAACCGGATCTTTAGGTAGCGAGCGTCGATCCGATTAACCCTTATATTCACCTACACAGTCCAGCGCGTGGTCAGTGCTAAGCTAAAGTCAACGACGAGGTGATGGCAAGGTTGAGAATTCCTCTGGACACCATATGCGTGAAAACCGGCATCCTATGCCCCAGCTGTCAGAGGAAAGTGGACGAAGGAGAGGTACAAGAGTACGAAGTTGACGTGATGAGGAAGCTACTGGAACTAGAGAACGAGATAAAGGAGCTGAAGAACGCCACTTACGTCAAGAGCTACGATCTAGGAAACCTGCTAATCGTTGTGCTAAAGATGGACGAGTGGGACACCGACCTAGTGAGGAAGATCCGCCAAGCCCTCTCGAGAGCTCTCGACAGGAGGGTTAGGGTAGTGATAAAGACCCCGGAGCCCAGGGAGGTCGCCTCACAGCTACTGATACCTCTGACCGTGAGGGGAGTGAACGTCGTTTGGCTCCCCGACGGAACTCAGAAGTACGTGGTAAGGGTGAGCAGAGGCTTTTCGAGGAGGGGCCCGCGCTTACCGGCTCCCAAGGAGGAGCTCGAGAAGGTCCTGAGCGATATATTGGGAGCTCCTATAGAGATAAGGTTTGACTAAAAGATTTTTATGATTGCTCGGACTGCTCAGCGCTCTCCTGAGCGCCGCCTTCGGTCTTCTCCTCGGGCCTCTTGAGCTCCTCTACGAAGACTATCTTCTTGATGCTCGGGACGAACTTGAACACGTCGCTGACTATCATGGCCTTCACTAGCTGTATGTTCTCGCTCAGGAAGTACTTCTCGGGAACCTTTACTGTCATGGTGTCTCCCTCGATGCTCACCTCCGCCCCCGGTATTCTCCTCTCTACCAACTTCTTGGCTTTTTCAGAATCTTCTTTTATTACATCGATTACCTTCATCTTAGCTAGTATCACCTTACCAGCGTAGGGATGGTTGAAGTCTACCAGAACCCTTCCTCCGCTTACCGCCTTCACTACTCCGACCTTTCCTCCTATCTCGACGACCATTCCGGGATAGACGTTCCTTATTCCGGCTCTCCTAAACTCTCCTAAGGTATACTTCTTCACCAAGGTGGGGTTCCTCGGTCCGTAGGCCTTCTCCGGAGGTATCTCGACCTCCTTCTCCTCACCCTTCTCCATACCTACTACAGCTTCCTCCATTCCCGGGAGGAGCTTGCCCTCCCCCACGACTACTATTATGGGTTCATACTTCTCGTTTTCCTTGTAGATGCCCGCCTGCTTGGCCACCTCCTCGGAAGTAGTTTCTATCACCTCACCCGTATCCTTCAGCTTCAGCGTGTAATCCAATACTATAACGTCGCCCTTCTCCACTGCCACGACGCCTTCACCGTCGCGCTCTAGGAGATGGGTGGTAAAAAGGTCCCCCTACGCTCCCTCCTCCAAGGCCTCGAGGATCATGAGGGCTTTCAAGATCAGCTCCCTCTCATCGTCACATAGGTTCCTCTTGTGAAGGGCCTCCTCTAACTCTCTTTCGAGAAACTTGAGGTCTGGATCGCCTTGAGAGGGGCAAGAGCTCAAACACCCTATTTCGCATAAGATTTCGATTACTCCCATCAGCTCGTCGAATAAAGCACCTCTCACCTCTTCATACCGTCTTCCACGTCCCAAGGACTCTCAAATAACACGAAGAGTGCAAATGGCTTCTCGATTCGCTCGCTGGGCGGGTAAAGGGTGGGAGCAATAGTTCCAAGACCGCTGATAATGATCGCATAGATACGAGTAAGAGCATTGAACATACTTTTGAGTATTAAGCCTTCAGGGAAGTTAGGAGGAGGGGACTGAGTTGAGCAAGAAGTGTCCCTTCTGCGGAGCTCAGATGGAGAAATTTGGCACGTTCAAAGACCTAGCCAAAGGAGTCAAGGTACCGCTAATAGGCGACTTAAGCAACTTGCTGAAAGAAGACATAGCTGAGGTGGAGGTCTGGTACTGCCAATCGTGCGGCTTCATAGCGCTCTTCAGGGCACAGAACCAATAAACCCGTTTTCCAGACCTCGGAGAGGTCCGAGGCTTTGTACGCCTCCAAGTTCAAGAGAGCTAAAGACTACCTAAGCATAGAAGCGCCCGGTCTCTGGATACTTATCCACAAGTTCAAGGTAGAGGTTGAGAAGGGATCTCACAGCGCCTACTTAGACTCTTCCGAGATGAGCATAATCATTCCGGAGTCTTGGATGAACAGGATAAGCGATCCGGAGCTAGCTACCTTGCTCGCTCACGAGGCCCTTCACGGTATCTTGGGCCACTGGATGCCTCCGAAGGAGTACGATTTAGATCAGAGGAAGTGGAACTTGGCTTGTGACGTAGAGGTAAACCACGTCTTAGATGAGATGGGCTTGCTTAGGAACTTGATAAGGATGACAGACAGGTTGCTAAGGGCGAAGCCAGTTACTTGGGAGCTCTTCTCCCACTATGGTGTAGAGCCTAACGATCCCGCGGAGACTGTATATGCTAAGATTAAGGATAAGAACTTGAGCTTCAGCACCGTTTCCCCTAACGGAAAGAAGGAGGGTCATGGCGGAATAGTTGTTCCTATGGATCTAGGCGGAGAGGGGGAAAGGGGGAAGAGAGAGACTGTATGGAAGGGCGATGAGGAGTTCAGAGAGGAGGTGAGGGAACTAGCTGAGGTGGACAAGGGAGCTGCGAAGAAGACTCTGGCCCGAGTGCTGGCTGAGGTCATAGAGGCTCAGAAGAGTGCGGGCAACGTCCCTGCCTCTCTCTTAAGGAAGTTGAAGAGGTTCTTGGGCTCTGAGGTCCCGTGGAGCAGGTTGCTCGGCGCCGCCCTTAGGGAAGGGCTAGGAACCACCGTTAGAACGTGGCAGAGACCCAATAGGAGGCTCATAGAGAACGTCCCAGGTTCCATTACGAAGGGGACTAGCATTTGGTGCTTAGTCGATACATCTGGCTCCATTTCGGAGGAGGAGTTAAGCAAGTTCGCTGGGGAGATAATCGCGGCCGCTAGGTACGCTTCAAAAATAAATCTCTTAAGCTGGGACGCGGAGGCGTACGAGACCATAAGGGTTCGGAGCATCTCAAGGCTGAAGAACGCTCTAAAGGAGATGCTGAAGGGCGGAGGAGGGACTGTGATCTCGGAGCCTTTGAGGAGGCTCTTTAAAGAAATGAGGAGCGGAGACGCGGTAATAGTGTTCACCGATGGCTTCTGGTTTGACGCAGAATCCGAGGAAACGAGAAAGCTGATGGAATCCGTTAGGAAGAGATCCTCAGTAGCGATACTCGTGAGCACGGGGGAGGTGCCGAGGGTAGCGGAGGAGGCAAGGTGGAGGGTCGTGAAAATTACTCCATGATGCTCAGAAGTTATAAGCTTCTCAATGCGATCCGCGAAGGGTCTGAGTAATGCAAGTCCAGACGATGGGTAAGAAGAGCTTGATACTCTCGCAAGTGAGCATGACAATATTCGCGCTGGTCATGTCGTTCTTCCCAAATTACTACGGACTGCTACTGTTAGCGTACTTCTTAATAATGCCTGTAATAATGTACAAGTTCATGGCCAAGCCTCTAAAGGAGGCCATGGGCAGGGTAAAGGGAAAGACGCTGCATGAAGAGAACGCTAAGGAGCTATTCGAGAAGGATCCTGAGTTCGAGTGGATCATGAAGGGACAGATGTTCCAGAGCCTCCTCTCCAGCCTTCCCCTCTTAGTGTTAATCGCCTTCGGATTCACCCTATGGCCAGTGATAACGCACATAAGCGATCCATGGATCAGATTCGCTGCTATAATAGCCTACTTCGAGGGTTATACGGTGCTCAACTACTTGGTCAACAAACACATGGCTAAGCAAGTAATGAAGGTGCCTAAGCCCATAACTAACTACAAGATTACCGACAAGGGAATACAGATAAAGCCCTTTGGTACCATCAACTTCCCGCTACAATCATATGTTGTAAAGCTGAAGAAGGAGAGCTACGCAGTGGATCTCCTTTCCAAAAAGGAGGGAAGTCCGAGCTATAGGATATACACGAAAAACCCGGAGAAGGTTTACCAGCTCCTCAGCTCCTTGGGGTTGAAGGTTGAAGAAGCTGAAAGTAGTGTTGCTTGAATCCTCTCTTGAACTAGCTCCCGGATGGCCCCGGGGACCCCTCATCGATAAGAGGTATCATTATCATAGAATGTCTTCCCTCCCTCAGAAGTGGAAGAGGGGAAGGCCTGATATAGTGCACACAACCTTAATCCTACTCCAAGACTCGTTCTTAAATATGGAAGGCCGCTTAGAGGTTTACATACATACGATAGACAACAAGGTGTATCGGGTAAGGGAAGACGAGAGGGTTCCAAAGCACTACGACGCCTTCAAGGAGATAATGGCTCAAGTGTTAGAAAAAGGAAGGGTGCCTCCGGAGGGCGAGCCCTTAATATGGCTCGCCTATGATTCCCTCTCTGAATTCGTGAAGGAGCACGGCGGGTTGATCTTGTTCTGGGAAGGAGGGAGGAGAGCTAAGTTCGTAGATGTGGCTAAAGATGCGTTGGAAAATGACCTTCCCGTCGGAATTGGAATGTTCCCCAGGGGCGACTTCAAGAGGAGCACGCTGAGGAAGGCTACCAGAAGGTACAGCGTAGCTGAGGGAAAACCTCTGAAGGCTTGGACTATCGCCTACAAGCTACTCTGCGCAGCTGAGAGCTTGCTGGGAATAGACGTCTAACGCGGCTTTATGATCATCTTACACCTTCCTTCCTCCTTCAAGACGGCAGAATGGCCTTGAGGGGTCTCGTAGAGCTCCGGCTCCCAGCGTCTTCTCGTTAATATAGACAAACAGACGCCGATGAAGTAAGGAACGGGGCAAGCGCTCCCCTTGATCTCGGCCCCTCCAACGCCCTTGGGACAGAGCTTACACCTCTCGCTAACTATCTCTATCTTTACCTCATCCTCCTTTGCCTCAATGGAATACTCTCCATCCTTGTAGTTATACGCCTTGAAGGCATTCTCCAAGTTTTCCTTTATTGACTTACTCTCGTTGACTATGCCTTTCTCTAGCATATAGGCACATATCCTCGGGGTGAAGTAATGAGCTAGTAGTCCTACCGTTCCCTGGGTCAATATTCCGAGTTCATGAAGGGATCCTAAAAGGGAGGCCATCGTTATCGAAGATAGGCTAACGTCCCTCTTCCTGATTATATCTCTCGTTTTCCTCACGCTTTCCAATAACTCATCAATTCCTAAAGTCATAGAACATCCCATTCCATACTATCGCTCGCGCTAAGTAATAAGCTGAGGTTGACCTCTCGATCAAAACTTATGCTCACGATCCTAACTTTTTCTATTTACGAACATATCAGAGAGCGGTCTCTAGTTCCTTCACCTTTACGTTTTTCCTTTAACACGCTACAAGTGCTCGAGTTACCCGTCATAACTAAAAGGTTGAAAGGTATAGGTTAGGAAGAAGCTGGGGCCTAAGCTTTGAGTACTCTTAAAGAGATGCACCCGAAGACCAAGAAGCAGATACTTCTCGACATGACTCTCATAGAAGGCCACATGAACGTAATAGTCGACACTGACGAAGGAATAATCAAGGACGTGAGGGTTCAAGGAATAGACTCGAGGTACTTCGAGAAGTTCTGTGAGGGCATGGCAATAGACGACCTCCCGAAGATAACTCCGAGGATCTGTGGCCTCTGTTCGGCCAGTCACCACGTCGCCTCTGCCATGGCTGTAGATCACGTTTATGGAGTCGAGATACCTCCTAGGGCCAAACTGATAAGAAGGGCCATAAACTATGGAATAATCTTGAACAACCACGTAATTCACTTAATAATGATGGGCTTTCCCGACCTACTGCTTAAGGGTAAGAACAGGAGCATGCTGAAGTTGATGACGGTGGACAAGGAGCTTGTGCAAGAGGGAATGAAGTTAGTAAAGCTAGGCCACGAGGCCGTGAGAGTCTTTGGAGGCAGGGACATCCACCCGGTAAGGGCTATGGGAGGGGGAGTAGCGAAGCCCCCCACCGAGACGGAGCTCAAGCTATTCAAGGAAATGCTCGAAAAACACGAAGAGGTTATGAAGAAGTTCGTGAAAATGGCCCTTGACAAGCTCGCATCCGTGGAGGATCTCATAAAGTCCTACCCCAACGGAAACAAGTACTTCGGCGCGGTTGTACAAGGGAACAAGAGCGACTACTACGAGGGCAAGCTCAAGATAGTGGACCAGAAAGGCAACGTAGTAAAGGAGGTAGATCCCATAGACTATCAAAAAGCATTGAAGGAGTATACCTTCGACTGGACCTACATAAAGCCTGTCACCGTAGTAGATGAGGAGTATCCGGAAGGAGCCATAAGGGTAGGTCCCATCTCTAGGATAAACATCATAGATAGCTTCGGAACCCCTTGGGCGGACGAGCTCCTAGAGAACTTCCGCCAGAAGTTCGGAAGATATGCTTGGGACCCCTTGCTATACCACGAGGCGAGGGTCATAGAATCAGTCCACATGTTCGAAATGCTCAAGGAATTGATAGAAATGCCCGAGATGTGGGAAGGAGAGTACCTTATTGACACTAATGGAATGAAGAACGAGAGGGGAGTGGGACTTACCGAGGCTCCTAGGGGAATACTGATTCACGACGTAACGGCCACGGAGAAGGACGGCGAAGTAGTTGTGAAGAAGTTCAACATAATAACTCCAACCGCAGTTAACGCCGCTGCTATTGAGAACGACTTGAAGAAGTTCCTCCTAGGAAAGAACTTGAAGGACGTAGAACAAGACCTCTACCGCATGGTCTCCTCCGTGGTGAGGTCATACGATCCATGCATGGCTTGTGCCACGCACTCGGTCTCTAAGGGACCGAGCATGGTAATTAGGATTAGGGAGAAGGGTAAAGAGGTAAGGGTGATCAAGGGATGAAGGAGAAGTTCAAGGTTGTGATTAGGGAGTGGTGCAAGGGATGTCCCATCTGCGTCGACGTCTGCCCCGCTCCGGGAAACGTCTTCGAGATCGTGGACGGAAAGCCCAAGGTAGCTAGGACTGAGCTCTGCTTCGGCTGTGGTTTGTGTGCAGAGCTATGCCCCGCTAAGGCAATAGAGATAGAGGGATTGATCAAACCTCACAGGTTGCCTTTCAACGAGTACATAAGATCTCTTGTAGCTAGAATGGTTTAAGCTTTTAGGGGCTTTAGGAAATCCCTCCCCGCGGGCCGCCGTAGCTCAGCCGGCAGAGCGCCGGCCTCGTACGGCGAACCGGGAAAGCCGGTGGTCGCGGGTTCAAGTCCCGCCGGCGGCTCCAAGCCTCTTAAATCCCTTTTCCCTCACGCTTTTGGGTACCAGTGCTTGTCCCTAGAGAACCTAAACGAGCGTCAGAAGAGGGCTCTTGAGAACGTCCTGAGAGCTCTCAAGGCTAACGACTACGAGTCAGCGAAGGTAATCATAGAGAGTGAGTTCGATGGGGAAACGAGGGAGGAGGTGATCAAGTACCTAGAGGACTTAGGGTACCACATATCGTTCCACTTAAAGAAGCCCGTTAAGAGCGCTGCTCCGAAGAACTTAGTAATAGTTAGGGAGAGGCCGAAGACGTTCAAGCCGATAAGCTTCGCTCCGGTCAGAATGCCTTTAACGCCCCCGATCTATAGAGAAAGACCCCTTACTAAGGAGTACGACTTAGCGCTAATCCCTCTGGCGGGGGCGGTATATTCTTTGATTAAAGAAGCTAAGTACGAGGTATTGATAATGTCTCACAAGCTCCATCCGAAGATATCGAAGGAGCTCCGAAAGCTCTCTAACCAAGGCTTGGAAGTGAAGGCGCTGCTCTCTGAGGGTTCGTGTGAGAGCATAAGGTTGCTGGGGGGAAGGAGCAAGAGGTGCTTGATCAAAGAGACCGTTAAGGGTTTGGGGTTAAGGTCCATTCCCTTGGGCCTTGCCCTCTACCTCAACTCTCCCTTCAATTCCTTGGCCGCCGCTATAGGCGGGGTGGCCGGACTCTCCCTTCTAGGCTTGTGGGGACTGGCCTTGAGCGCCCTAGTCCTCTCCTCCCCTGCCTACTTGTACGCAGGCTTGCCTTGGGGCTTGAAGGGGGCCTCCATAACTTCCTTGCTTACCCTAGGTCTATCCTTAAGGGTGAAAAAGAGCAACGTGGAGCTCCGAACATTGGAAAGGGTTCCTTATTCCATAGTAGTTGTTGATGGAAAGAAGGCTATCGTCGCCCACGCCCCCTTCTCTTGGAAGGGCGACGTCCTCTCGAGGGTCTACCGCTCTTCCGCCGAGGAGGCCTTGAGGGAGTTCCGGACTTTCTGGGAGGTTGCCTCTGCTCTATGACCCATCCCTTCACGTGCCCGGGCGTGACCTCGTAGGACAAGATGTACTTCTTCCCCCTTAGCTTCCAAAGAATCGTCCTCCAGCACCTCTCCACCTCAACCGGTTCGCCTAGGACCTCAAATTCCGTGCCGCTGGGCAGCTTCTTTAGCAAGTCCTCGCAGCTGACCTCGCTCTCTCCTCCTTCTATCCTGAGCTTCAAGATCCTTCCCAAGTGGCCAGAAGCTCCCTAGCCTTTAACTTACAGTCCTCGCACAAGTTCTCGCTCTTCCTATCCACGTCGAGTATCGAGTTGGAAAAGCTCATGACACACCTAGGATTAGGACAGTGATCAAGGCCTATAAGGTGTCCCAACTCATGATTTACTTCTTTCCTAACTCTGCTGACGAAGAGGTTCCAGTCCTCTGGCTCTCCGTAAAAGCTCGGTCTAAGCCTCTTCAAGAAGACCGAAGCCGCCCCGATCCTCGGAAGCGCTATTCCGAACACGAAGTTTAATCCGCTCTCATAGGCGTCGGCGTCAACTAGGAACACCAAGAACTCTCCTCTGGCCTTCTCTTGTGCTAGTTTCATGGTTAAGGCTGAGGCCAAGTACTGCAACCTCTCCCAGTTGAACGTCTCCATAGGAGGTTCGACCTTGAATGGATCTACTATCACCTTGAGACCGTATTCGCTAGCTATAGCGTCTGCGGCTTCATATATCAGTTCCGTGGAAACGTCGCCTACCCTCTTCAGCCTCACTATCATCCCTACTCTCCAGAAGCCATGGGAGAACGGGAGTAGATAATCTTACGAGGGGTCGTCACCAGAAACCGTCTTCATCCATTCAGTCAATCTAGCTCTCTTCATCCCTTCGGAGGGGTTCCACTCCCAACTTAAAAGCAAGAGTCGAATATCCCTTTTTGGTGAGAGGATGTCCAACGCAATCAAGAAGGCAGCCGAGTTACTCAAGGAAGGAGCTGTAATGCTCCCCGAGACTTGTCCCATCTGCGGATCCCCGCTGTACAAGCTGAGGGATGGCAGGATAGTATGCCCAGTTCACGGAGAGATAATGAAGATAAAGAGCAAGAAGCAAGAGACCGAAATGAAGGTCGATAATGCTCTCGATGACTTGATAAACGCTATGATACTGAAGGTTAGGGAGTTCACGGCGAAGGTTCCTAACGCTACAAAGTTGGATGCGGAAGAACTGGGTATATGGTTGAAGAACTTAGATATAGCTATAGAGATTAGAAACAAATTGAAGGTAGAGAAATAACCTAGAGTTCCCCTATTATTTCCTCGGCCTTTGCTATCCTGGCCCCGTAGACCAACTTCATGTAATCCAACCACCTTCCTTGTTCTTCCTTCGGCACACTCATGGTTCCATCACTCACCACGGTTACCCTATACCCTCTGAAGTAGGCGTCAGCCGCCGTGTGGAGCACGCAAACGTTTGTAGCGACTCCCGTGAGGATTACCTCATCGACTCCCAGTTCTCTCAAAAGTAAATCCAAGTCCGTCTGGAAGAACGCGCTGTACCTCCTCTTAGTAACGACGAAGTCCCTCCCGCTCGGTTTCAACTCATCTACTACTTGAGCCCCCCAAGTTCCCCTGACCGCGTGCTCCCCCCAGAGCTGAAGTTCCTTGTCAACGCCCGGTATGTGGGAGTCGTTGGTATAGATCACCGGTAGAGATCTTCTCTCGAACTCTTCCTTCAATTTTTTAATATTTGGGATTATTTCCTCAGATCCGGGAACGTAGAGCTTCCCTTCCTTCCTCACGAAGTCATTTAACATGTCTATTACAAGGAGGGCCTTCATTTCGCAGACCCCGAGTAATCAGAAGTACGACCCTAACTAGTCATATAGCTAAGGACTCTAGCTCAAAAGCCTTCGAGCGGCTCAAGCTAACGCCCCGCCGTTCCCGGCGACGGCTGGGAGGCCTTACGCCCGCTGGAAGCGGGCGGATGGGCTTACCGCCTCCACGGCGGGGCACACCTAAAGATCCTCTAGACCTCGAGATCTTAGGCATCGACCTTGGTAAGGAGGGGTAAGAGCAGCGAGGAGTTGGCGAAGCAGTTACTCCAAGCGATAGGATTTGATATCATAGAGAGCAACAAAGAGATAATAATAAATGGAAGAGTAATAGCTGAGGTGGATATCTACGCTAGAGCGCCGTGCTCACACTACGCCGTCGAGGTAAAGGCGGGAAAGGTGGACGTGGGGGCAGTCAGACAAGCCTACGCCAATGCCAAGGCGCTTAACGCTATCCCTATGGTAATGGGATCAGGCTGGGCGAACGAGGAGGCGAGGCTCCTAGCTGAGAAGCTCGACGTTAAGTACTTGCTCTTTGATGATCTATTCGTAAGCACAAAGGAGGAACTGTATGACATGATAAGAATAGCCATGGAAGAGGTAATAGCCGACGTAGTGGGCTCCGTAAGACCTTCGGAGGAGGCTTGCAAGCTCTTGGAGCTGGAGGAGGGGTCTGAGGAGTTCTTAGAAACGTTGAAGAGGCTGAAGAAGGAAGGGATACTCCCAAAAAGGGGGACGCTGAAGCTGTACTTGGCACTGGCTCAATTATCTTGCTACTTGGCAAAGCCTTACTGAGTTTCGAATGTGAAACCTTTCAAGTCTCTTATCATCTCCTTGAGCATCGGATACAAGAGCTCGGCCGTCTTCTGCTTCGCTCTCGGATCCTTCTTCACCGCCTCTATCGTGGCCTTGAGAAGGGGATCGCTTACCTTCAAGTTCCTCCTATCTACTTCTACCAACAACTCGTGAATTACTTGCTTGTCTTCTTCGTCAGCTATCTTAAGCAACTCCTCCGCTGTGGCCTTGATTAGAAGCAATATGGCCGCTCCGCTCTCCTCAGACGGTATCCGGAAGCTCAAGGTTTTTCTTCCTAAAGGTCGAGATAGAGGTTAGTAAAAAGCTCAGCTCACCGACCCATGGTATATCGTTCCAGTCTTGGTTCCTATAAGAACCTCCGTTTCGTTGAGCCAGCCTATTGCGCTAACCTCGTCCACCCCGAAGTCAGCAATTACGTGACCGCGGAGGTCGTAGACCCTCACACCTTCCCCATCGACGAAGTCGTAGTAGTGAACCGCTACCTTGTCGCAGAGAGGTGACAGCTTCACCGTAGCCTTTGGAGCTATCTTCATCAACTCCACTTTTATGCTGAGTATCTCGTTAGCTTCCGTACCGTTAAGCTTGTACAGCAATAAGCGATCGCTGGTCTTTACCGCTAGCACATCGCCGCAGACGTCTGCCCCTTGCAAGTCATCATAGCCATAAGTTTGTCTTAAGTCGCCGTTGGCATCAATGACCACTACCAAGCCCTTAACGGTATCGACGTAGAACACCTCGTCGCCGTGACCGATGAGCTTTGAGGTCTTGAATAGGTCGGTATCCGCTCTCACAGCCCAGAGCCTTTCCCCTTGGAAATTGTAGGCTGCTATCACTCCGTTGAGCGCGTCGTATCCCACGATAATTGGTCTCTCACCTTTCCCCACTTTGATCATAGCTATGGAATCGGTTGGGTTAAACGGCCAGAAGTCTACCTTAAACTTAGCATTAAAGGAACCCACCTCCTTTAGGTTGGTGGCATTGTAGAGCTCTACAGTCCCCTCGTCGAAGGATATTGCAAAAGTTCCGCAACAGTAGGCGGCGCTCTTGATGGGCTCGTAGTACCTGTACCCCGTTATCCATCCCTTTGGACCGAGGAGTCCCGCTTGAGTCTTCCATACGATAAGAGTTCCGTAGGGGCTCCATACTATCTGGTGCACTGAGGATGCCATCGTCATAGCTATTAGACTCAAGAGTACAGCGGAGCCCCTCACACTCTCACCGATTAAGCAAACAATACTATCTTAATCAGGTTTGGTTTTACTTTAGTGATTAAAGGATTAAGAAGAATTCTTAATAAGTATAGAATCACTCGGGCTTAACTTCGCTTGGAAAGCCGTAGCTCTCCCACCTACTCTTCACGAGCTCTACCAGCTTAGGATCTGGCTCAGTCCTCTCCGGCCATTCATATCCGCACTCCTCCTTCCACTTCCTAGTAGCATCTATTCCCATCTTGGAAGCTATAGGAGGAGTAGGGGTTGTGTGATCCAGTACGTCGGTAACGTCGTTCTCGATTATTACGACGTCTCTCTTGGGGTCGACAGTGGAAGCTATGGCATACATGACTTCTCCTATATCATGAACGTCTACATCTTCATCTACCACAATTATCATTTTGGTGAACGACATCTGTCCAAGACCCCAGAGGGAGTGCATGACCTTTCTGGCGTGTCCCGGATACTTTTTCTTTATTGAAACTATCGCTATTCCGTGAAAGAGCCCTTCGGGAGGGAGGTTTACGTCCACTATTTCCGGGATTAACCACTTCATCAACGGGAGGAATATCCTCTCCGTCGCCTTGCCTATGTAGGCGTCCTCCATAGGAGGCCTTCCCACTACGGTTCCGTAGTATATGGGGTCTTTCCTAGCGTACATCTTCTCTAAATGGAAGACTGGGTAAAGGTCCCTAGGGGTGTAGTAGCCCGTGTGGTCCCCAAAGGGGCCCTCCCAAGCGAGCTCCTCGGTGTCCACGTAGCCTACCAACAGCGCCTCCGCGTTTGCTGGGGCGAGTAGGCCGTTATCGAGCTCTATTACTGGAACGGAGGATCCCTTCAGTATGCCAGCAAACATGTACTTGTCTATTCCCTCTGGGACGGGAAGGGCTCCGGTTAGGAGGGTGGCGGGATCTCCTCCTATGGCGATAGCAACTGGCATCTTCCTTATACCTTTCTTCTTGTATTTCAAGTAGTTCTGTGCTCCCCTCTTGTGCACTTGCCAATGAACCACCGCCCTCCTGGGAGAGTAGACCATAATTCTGTAGACTCCGAAGTTGTGGACCTCCGTGTCGGGATCCTTAGTTATGGTAAGGGCGTAGGTGAAGTATCTGGAGGCGTCCTTCGGCCAAGTCTTGAAGGTAGGTATTGAAAGGAGATCTGGCTCCAGCTCCCTCTCTTGTACCGCTCCTTTCCTAACCTTCTTGGGTAAGTACTTACCCATCCCGATCATTTCGCTTAGCTTCCTCAGCTTTCCGGTCACTCCCTCCGCTTTCCCCTTAAATGGAGCTAAGAACCTCTCACCTATCTCCTCTAAGTTCTCAGTTCCTAAGGCTATCTTGATCAATTCCATTGAACCAAATATGTTGCCAACCACCCTCCAGTCCTCATATCCCTTCAACTTGTTGAAGAGCACTGCCTTGGGATACCTCTTCCACATCAAATGCCTCAGTATCTCGGGAACCTCCTCAACCGGGTCTACCTCAACGTTAACTTCGTGAAGGAGATCCCTCTCCTTTAAGTGATCTAAGTAAGATCTCAAGTCCTCAAACAAGCTGAGACCCTAAAGGAAAAGCTCTCGGGATCATTCAAAGGTATCTGAGCACCCTGAAGAACGTATCCCTTTGGGCGGGAATCCTATCGGAGGTCCTCGCATAGTGGGCGAGCTCCTCCAGGGTGGCATAGCCCTCGTACTGCTTAGCCGACTTGAATATCCTCTCGCTGAAGGCCGTTCCCACCAAGTCTGATCCTCCGAAGGCCAACAAGGCCGAGGAATACTTCTTACCATAGGCTACCCAGTATACCGAAATGTTGTCGATGAAGCCGCTGAGCATTATCCTCGACATGGCAATGATCTTCGCGTCGTAGACAGCTGAAGCCTCGTGTTCAACTAATCCCCTCCTCTTGAGCTCCGTGTTCCAAGGCTTGAACTTCAAAGGTATAAAGGTAAGGAATCCCCCCGTCTTCTCTTGCAACCTCCTTATCTTGAACAGATGCTTTATTACGTGCTCAGGCTTTTCCACGTGTCCATAAAGCATGGTAGCGTTTGTCCTAATTCCAACATCGTGAGCTATCTCCATTACCCTGAGCCACTCCTCGGGATCCTTGGCAGGAGCGATCACCCTAAGCACCTCCTCGTCTAGTATTTCCGCCCCTCCTCCTGGCATGGCATCGAGGCCGGCTTCCTTCAGTCTCTCGAGGACCTCCCTCACGCTCATCCTATTTCTCCTAGCTAAGTAAGATACCTCGGTAGCGGTGAGCGCCTTTATGGTCATCTTAGGCCATCTTCTCTTAACCTCTCTGAAGAACTCCTCAAAGTACTCTACGGTTAGATCTGGAACCATTCCTCCTACGACGTGTAGCTCCGTAGCGCCCAAGGAATAGGCCTCAGCTGCCATCTTCAACATGTCTTCGATACTTAGGAAGTACGCGTCTTTGTCTCCTTCCTTACGATAAAACGCGCAGAGGGGACATCTGTAGACGCAGACGTTCGTGTAATTTATATTATAATTGGCTACGAAAGTTACTACGTCACCTACGCTCTTTCTCCGAAGGTCCTCCGCTATCTTCATGAGGTCATGTATGTCGTAATGCCACAGATCCAATGCCTCGGACGGCGTATCTGCTTGCAATCATGACCTCCTACAAGGGCTCGTGAAAGGGATTAGAAGGGTTTGCGAAAGATAGTGTCGCTCCAGTCCTCTGAGAGCTTAACCCTACCGAAGCTGAGGTACTTCGGCTCCCCCTGAAAGCACGTCCTAACCTTAACGAGCTTCTCTTGATACCTTATCCTAACCACCTCCCCCAGCACCTCGTTCCCACTTCCGTCGCCTAAGGCGACTAAGAGTCCTCTCTCCTCGCCCTCCTCTATCACTTCCACCTCTTTCACCTTCCTATACTTAGATCCTTTCCTAACCACTGCTATTACCTTCTTGTTATAAGGAACTACTATTAATGGTTTAGTACCTATGAGTTTGGTCACCGCTTCCTTCAGCTCCTCTCCTCCCCAAGGAGAGTTGAAGATGATGGAGTAGAGGGGATGCACTTCTTTCAAATCTATGTCTATGGTCTTACACCCTTCCAAGGCCTTCCTATACTTTTCCTTTCTTATCCCTCTCCTATCCTCCCTGCTCCTGGACCTTCCCGTAGAAGGGGGCAAGGAAAGCACCTTCCAAGGTCCTTGGGTCCACCAAGGAGGCTCTCCCATGTATATCACCAGCTCCGGTCTCACCGCCTCCAACAAGGAGCGCTTGTAGTAGCCAGCGTCAAATCCCTCAACCCAACCGTCGGTGTCGAGGACGTAGCTCGAGGAGGTCAAGGAAGCGACCGCCCCTATAACTCTCGACTGACACACTGCTGGAGTTATCGTCCCCGTGAACTTGCTTACTTGAGGCACCAAGTCGTTTAAAGTAAAGATGTAATCCTTAGCTTTAGTTTTACAGACAGTTGTTGGAAGGCAAAAGTTGCTTTGACCTACGTCAGAGTTTATTATTTCGATTTCCTTCCCCTTATTGAGCATGATGTTTACTAAGGTAGCCGTAACGCTGCTCTTCCCGCTATCCGTAGGTCCTAGTATAACCACCCTCTCAGCGTCGACCTCGTTCAGCTTATCCTCCCACACCTTTGATACGTTGTAATCTGTCAGCTTAACCTCTGATGTGGACGTTAAGGATACACTAACTTTCATGTCCTCGAGGGCCCTCACCACGTAGGTCCTCCACTGAGGAACAATGATGAAGTCGCTTTTGCTCAAGACCTTTCCCATAAGCGTTCCCTTTCCTTCCACAACCCTCAGAGCAGCGGGTCCCGATATCTCCAAGAACTTGCCCTGTGGAATTAGAATTTCCTTATGATCTATCATCATTTCTTCATCCCCTATGAGGCCTCTGTTAAGAGCGTTAATGTGGAGGCGCTAAATCTGAGTGGTTCCTTCCCTAATTTATATAATCCTAGAAGGGTAGAAGGTAAGCGATGGAGAATGATAAGAGATACTTTCTCTTATTGTAACGAGCTGAGCATGGAATGTGGTACCGCCACCACGCTCCTAGAGCTGGCCTCCCGCGTCTCAATCTGTCCCTATTCAAGGGAGATTAGGGAAGTGACTAGAAAAGCAGAGGAGTTGATTGAACGACTGCTAACGCTTAATGAAGATTTAAATAAGGCTATGAAGAAGGGTCGATCCGATCTGTTCCTGGACATGCTATCATTAATTCAAAACAACATAACTTCCCTTAACAAGGAGCTCAACGAGCTCTTAAAGAAGCTCGATCAGAGTTGCAAGAAAGATGGTAGGTGTTGCGTAGCAGAGGAATTGATAGAAAAAGCAATTAAGAACTTAGATTCATGTTTAGAGAAGACGAAGGAAAGTATAAGTAAGATGAGGAACATAATGGGTCTCTGCGAGAGCTGTCTGTACTTCTCAGAGCTCACCGGCTTGTGTATAAAGATGAGGGTAAAGGTAACGGATTCCGTACCGCCGTGTAGAGGGATGTACTTCAAGCCGATAAAGGAGGAGAGGGAGGAGGTCAAGCAGATCTCAGTGCACGCTTGACCACTTCCTCGACCTCCTTGTAGATTCGCTCTAGCTCGTCGGGATCCTTACTCTCCACCATGATTCTCATAACTGGTTCCGTACCGGAAGGCCTCACTAGGAACCAGAAGTCTTGGCAAACGACCTTGAGACCGTCTATGGTCCACTTCTCGCAGTTCGGATACATCGAGGCCAGCTGCTGGTAGAGTCTCTCGTAGTCCACTTGAGGGGGTCTGGGCACCTTGCCCTTCTTGGCGTAAGCCTTTGGCAACTCGTCGAAGAGCTTGCTGGCCTTCTTGTTCTCAAGCGCCATCATTTCGAGGAACAAGGAGGCAGTCATAGCTCCGTCTCTAACTGGGTGGTGAACGGGGTTCATGAATCCGCCGTTCTCCTCGAAGCCGCTGAGTCCTCCCTCCCTGATCAAGGTGTGAGATATTACCACGCTTCCTACAGGTGTCCATCTAACCTCTATCCCCCTTGGCCTTAGATAGCCGTCCACTACGAAGTGGGAGGAGGACACTCCGGTAAAGGTTCTCTTGGGGAGTTGTGGGTACTTCTTGGAGAGATGATAGGTTAGCAAGGAACCGGACCTGTCTCCCCAATGAACCCTTCCGAGCTCATCTCCTATTATCGCTCTATCGGCGTCGGCATCGTGAGCCACTAACAAGTCCGCCCCTACTGCCTTCACTATCTCCGCGGTCTCCTTGAGGCTTGAAGGGGTAGGTTCCGGCTCTCTTCCGGGGAAGGAGGGATCCAAGTTGCAGTTCACACAGAGCACCTTCACTCCAAGAGCCTTGAGGACTTGAGGCGTGGTGAGTGCCCCAACGCTGTTAGCTGCGTCAACGACCACCTTGTAGCCTTTCTTCCTTATGACCTCAACGTCGACTTCGTCCACTACTCCCTTCACGTAGGTGGATATGATCCTCTTCTCCTCTTTCCATCCCTTCACTTGATTGAACGATGCTCTCTTGAAACGCTCACTGAAAATTATCTCCTCTATCTCCCTCTCGCTCTCCCTTGGGAGCTCGACGCCGTTGGCTCCAATTACCTTGATGCCGTTGTAAGGAGGGGGATTGTGAGAGGCAGTAATCATTATTCCCATATCATATCCTAAGCGAGGAACTGCGTACTGCAAGGCCGGGGTAGGAGCGAGGCCTCCGTAGTAGACTTCACATCCACAAGATAGGAGGCCCGCGCTTACGGCGTTTACGATCATATCCCCTCCGTACCTAACGTCCCTAGCGATCAGGACCTTCCCGCCCCCCAACCAAGTACAAGCCGCTTGGGCCACCTTCATTGCAAGCTCCGGAGTCAAGGTCTCGTTTACTATTCCCCTTACTCCATCGGTTCCGAAGAGCTTACCCATAAGCTATCTCCGTGACACAATACTACAAAGGTTATTATTACCTCAGGCTGGGGCACCGCTCATCGAGTCGCCGGTAATACCACTCTTCATCGGTTCTCAACTATCAGAGGACCCCACTCTATGTATTTCTTAACTATAAAGAAACTCTTCGCCACGACCCCCGGCTCCTCCGGCACGCTCACTATCTTCTCTCCGTCTGTCGTTATCGCCACTAACCTCGCCAGCTTTCCTTCCTTCTCAACCCAAGCGTCCTTTATCTTGCCGTTCATGGCGAGGCCCTCGATTTGGAGTAGGTCGACGCCCTCCAACTTCCCTCATGCTAGGCCTAGGAGGCGCTCAGTAATTAAGGTGGGTCTATATCGGGTATATACGTGGGAGTGAAGTGATTTGATCGAACAGAGAAAGTTGGTGAAGTTGGGGAAGTCCACGCTGGTAATCTCCTTGCCGGCCGAGTGGGTGCGCAAAAAAGGGCTTAAGGCCGGCGATACCTTGACGCTCTATATAGACGAAAACGAGATAACCATAATTCCCTCAACCCTTGGAAGCTCTCACAAGATAACAGCAACTATAAGGGTGAAGAGAATCGAAGATGAGGTTCTCTATAGAATGATAGTTTCCGCTTACATAGCCGGAGCTCAAGACATAACCATTGAGCTGGAAGATACTTCATTAATGAAGGAAGTGCTCAAACAAGTGAAGAACGCCACCTCCCATCTAATAGGTCTCGAAATGGTGGATCAGAGTCTAAACAAGGTAGTCCTCCAAGCCTTTACCGACGTTCACGCTCAGAGCCTTGAAAGCCTAATAAATAGAATCTTGAAGTTGATGATTCTGATGCTTGATCATTTAAAAGAGGAAAAGATAGATTTGAGCTATCTAAACGACCTAGAGAATGAGATAGACAAGCTCTATAGGCTCACAATGAGGAGAGCCAACCTCACGCACGAGTTCTCCCGTTATTCCTTAACGTTCCTACCATCGTTCTTGTTAATGCTCGAGACGGTCTCAGACAGCATCATTCCACTAGCGAACGCCCTTGAAGGTAACTATAAGCAAGTGGCTGACGTAATTGAAATAACCAAGGAAACTCTCAAGTTCCTCGTTACTTACAGGATAGGACAAGGAAACGTTATGGAGATAAATAAGAGAATAGAAGCTTTCGAACAGCTAGAGGGAGAGATCTTCCAGAGGGATCTTCCCCAAACGCTGAGGTACCGTTGCCTCAACTTCATCCACCTCTTAAAGAACGCGTTGCTAGTAGTCTTCAATATGGAAGTAGCTGAACTGATAAAGAAGTCTAAAGTGATAGTTCTTTGAGCTTCTTCAACCACCATTCCTTGTACTTCTCCTTGTCCTTGCTAGTCTCCCTTACAACTTCGTCTAACTTAGAATAGCATATCTTACACACCCTTATGCCAGGATTAAGCTCGACGCTACACTCTCTACAGATGAGTCTTCCGCAGTAGTAGCACCTGCTTACGGAGAGTCTTTCTCTGCATACTTCACACCTTCCCATCTCACATGCTGGACAAGGGTCGTGAAGAGTGCAAAGAGGTCTTCCGCAGCTTGGGCACTTTTTTGCCGATGGCCTTCCACAGTAGTAGCAACGCAATTGTCATTACCGATACGGAATAGCTCAGGGGAAGGAAAAGGGATAGCGTCGCCGATGCCAAGGTAAAGACAAACGTAAGCATTATTTCCTCCTTTATCGTCTGGGCGCTGTAGCCGAGCAAGAGAGCGCCCAACGAGACCACGTGAGCCAGGAGGAATCCGTGGGAAAAGGTTAGGGTCGTGCCAGTCATTATAGCAAGTAAGAAGGTAAGGCCTATCCAAAGGGAGGGCTTGAGTCCCCTTACCTCACAGTATTCGGGATCGAAGATCGAATACTTGACGTTATCGTAAAACAGCACGTAGAGCGCGAACAGAACCAGCGAGATAGCTAACATTTCCACGAGCTCCGGAGTTGGGGCGATGAACCCAGTTACAAAGGATTGGACCATTTCGTAGTACGAGTAAGAGACGAACGATAGGGAAAGCAGAGATATGGTATAGGCTATTACCTTTAAGTAAATGATACTTATTTCCTCTTTCTTTACCACTAAGAGGAGCAGTACAGCTGAGATCACCACCACCAATGGAAGTAAGGAGGGACAACAAGCGAGAGCCAGGAGAGCTGACGCCATGGCGAAGTCCGAGGAAGCTGGAACTAAGAAGCCGCTCTTGAGCGGGATTAAGGATTTTCCTAATCTGACCAATACCACGAAAATAGCCACATTGATTAAGAGCATACTAATGTTCATGCTGGTCACCCAAGAGAGGATAGCATATTCCGTCGTAAGATATTACCTTCACATGTATACCATATGCCTTCATAAGGTTTTCCGTCGTGAGAACCTCCTTTGGTTTACCCACGGCTATGAGTTTCTTATTGAGTAGCGCAACTCTCTTTATTGAATCGAGTATGGGAGCTAGGTCATGGGTGACCACCACTATGGTCTTCCCTTCTTGGTTGAGCTTCCTTAGCAAGGAAGCGACTACCCTAGAGCTGTAAGCGTCCAGGGCCGAGAACGGCTCATCTAGTAAGAGAAGCTTTGGGTCGCTCACTATAGCCCTTGCGATGAGTACCCTCTGCTTTTGACCTCCAGATAGTTCCCGGAAGAGCTTGTAGGCTACGTCCCTCAAGTTCACGTATTCTAACGCTTTAAGGGCCTTTTCCATGGCTTTATTCCTATTGAAGAGGAATTTCTTGGTGCTTATACCCATTAGAACTACATCTATAGCCCTTAAGGGTACCTTGTCGTTCACGTTCTCCTTCTGCGGCACGTACCCTATGTTCTCGACGACGACCTTCCTGTTCTTGAAGGGATCCTCTCCGAAGACCCTTACCTCCCCCTTTTCAGGCTTGACGACGCCTAGAATCACCTTGAGGAGTGTGCTCTTTCCAGCTCCATTAGGGCCGAGGATCGCCATATAATCTTGGGAGGGAATCTCTAGGTTTATGCCTTGTAAAGCGTATTCGTTTCTAAAACGGACCCAAACGTCCTTGAGCTCGGCGACGTTCGTGGAAATCACCTCAGAGATAGTCGTCGAAGTCCCGGACCTTCTTGCCCATCTGGCGGAACTCCTTCTCCTCCTCTTCGAGATCCTTGAGGAAGTCTTCCTCCTTTTCCTCCTTTCTCAGCGCCCACGCGCATCTTCCATCAGGTAACAAGTACTTTCTCTCACAGTAGGCATATTGACAGTTGTAGCCTATACACCTATCCCCTACGAGTCTGCACATGACGACGGTCATCATCCTTCCTTTGATATACTTCTTAGTATACATTAAGGCGTTCTGTGAACACCTGAAGAAGGGGCACGCTGGGTTGCACTTGTCCCCTACTGGCTTCGGCGTTGCGTCCCTTCTGTACCCTCTATCCCTTCTAGGTCCTCCTCCTCTTCCAGTTCCTCTTCCTCCCCTTCTTCCGCCTCTCCTGAATCCATCGTAGCTCAAGGCGTGGACCCCCACCTTGTCTCCTTATCTTACCTTATTGCCTAGGGCAAGTACCACTTAAAAACGATATGATGCACGTTCTCCCCTTTGATTATTGCAAGCATGAACCTCTTCCTGACGCCGTGGGCCACTCTCCCAGCCCTAACCATTTCAGATGGGTCTATCTTTTCATCAGAGCTATGTACGTCAACTAGAAATGGCGCGTGATCTATACCGGGACCGAATTCATAGACTGCGAAGTCCGCTCCGAACTTCAATCCCGACTTCACTACTAGACCCTTATCTCTAAGCTCCTTATACACCTTATACTCCATCTTCATTTTCTCATCTCCCCATACCTTCCAGAGCTCCTCTAGGCTCACCTTCTTCTTACTCTTCACGTCAATTACCTCGATGATACCCTTTTCAACCAAGTAGAGAGTCTCTATAGGGGAAAGCACCAACGGTGCCTTAACGTCTTCTTTCTTCTTGGGCTTTGGAGTGGTGAAGGGATTACCAAAAAAGCCCTTCCAATACAGTTCTTGTGCACCCTCATCGTCCATTACTATGGACCTATCTCCAACTAGAAGAGCGGTTATCATTCTCACACCTTGTGAAGCAAGTAGTACCTGAAGTTCTCAGCCACGTCCTTGAGGACGTCGGAGGCATCTTCTATGTTACCTACTATTTCCCATGCTAATATAGCACAGGGACACTCCTTGGCTTCACTTAGAACGTCGTAGAGCTGGGATCTGTAGAGCTTGTCTATCTCATCCTCTGCCTTTCCACACTTCTTGACTACTTCTATTGCCTCCTTGGGATAGTCGGACATTATTCTAATGGTCTTGGAGAGGTACTCCAGCTGATCCATGACGAGACCCAGTAGGTCCTTGGTAACGCCACTCAGCTTCTCTCCCGCCTTCCCCCTCTTGGCCAAGAGGGCCAACCTATAGAAGGATCCCTCTATGAGCTGGTTAGCGTTGTTCAAGCCTAATATTATCGGACCGAATATATCCTTCATGATGAGGCCCGAGGGGACTCTAGCTAAGTACTCCATTGCATCGTCTTTAAACCTCTCAACTTCCTCCTTAACGTTTCTCACTTCCTTAATCAAGCTATCTATCTCTACCTCAGAGCTGTTCCTAAGCTTGTCTATGTTTGCATATATAGTCCTCACTTCTTCTATGAGCATTCTGAGCATGTTGTCTATGGCATTTATCAAGTTAATTTCGGCTATGGAGGCGCTCCTCTGGGCCTCAGCGTCCATTTCTATGTAACCGCCCTCGGGAAGCTCTTCCACGCTTCTTCCCCGTGGAGTGTAAGAGATGCTATGCCTTATGGGTGTTCTATGTTATAGTAATAGAATTCACTATCCACTTTTCAAGGTTATTACTTCTTTCACACACCTTGACATATTGATACCTAATTTCGAAGAATTATAGCTGACCTCGTGGTCCTTCCAGAATTTTAGATACTTCGGTTTAATATACTGGTCTGCGTGACCACTTGGTCAGTAAAAGTAGATAAGGGACTATAGTAAACGGTGTTAATGGGGTTTGAATTGGCGACCTCTCGTAGGCTCTCTCCCACAATAGGATTCGTTAAGAACGCTTCTCAGATAGATGATAAGGATAAAGCAATAATTGACATACTGGTTTCTAATTCCAAAACTACCACGACTGAGATAGCTAATAGGCTTAGCATAAGCGACGTAGCCACCAGAAGGAGGATAAAGAAGCTCGAGGACGGTGGCGTAATAAGGTTCTACACCACGGTCGTAGACCCCTACAAGCTCGGCTACAATGCCGTAGTAGAGCTCTTCGTTGAAGTCGATCCGAAGCACATCGAATCCGTAGCGAAGGAGCTCAGCGAGAAGGACTTCACTACTAACGTAATCACTGTCACTGGTCAGTACTCTGTGATAGCGGAGATATGGGTGAGAAACCACAACGAGTTGGTGAAAGCTGTCCAAGAAGTGGGTCAGATAGAGGGGGTAAGGTCCATCGTTCCCGTGGTAGTCACTTCCGTCTACAAGATAAACGGAATAAACTTGAAGGAGAAAGAGAGAAGAACCAAGTGAGGCAGCCTTGTGCAGGGTTCTGGGAGGAGTAGGAAGGGCCCGGTACCTCAATCCCTTTATTAGAATAGCCTTTAGAGACTCCAAGGGTCGTTCGCATCCCGACGGCTGGGGCTTCGCCGTTCATTCGTCGGAGCTTAAGGTCTTCAAGACTCTGAACCCCATTTGGGAAAGACCCCGTACGCTGCCCTTAGGCAAAGCCTTCATAGTGCACGCCAGAAGGGCGGAAAAGCTGCCGAAGACCTTGGAGCACGTTCAACCCCACCTCTGCGAGGGAGTTGTTCTGGCTCACAACGGAGGTGTGAGGATACCCATGAGTACCCTAAAGGACTTCTTCTTGGCCGGGAGATCTGCTAGCGAAAGGCTATCGTGCCTGTTCGGCAAGCTCCTGAGAAATAACGACGTGGAGAAGGCGTTAAGTCGACTGAGCGACGTCGTAGAACCTTCGCCTTCAGCCAACTTCGTGGCCTTGATACCGGAGAGAAGGCTCTTCGTAGCGTATAACTACCACAAAGGGAGCGATTACTACGTCATGTGGGTGGGAGATAGGGTAGTCGCAAGCGAAAGGCTTAGGGAGGGGTGGAAGCCCTTAAGCGAGAGCGGAGAACCAAAATGGATCGTGTGGGAGTATTAGGCCTTCTTCAAAGTAATGACGAGGGCATCGTCTTCCTCTTCTACTGAAGTTACCTCTACGTTTAGCATCTTTAACATATCCTTGTAAACATCTATGTCCTTCTTGTACTCCTTAGGCATCTTAACTTTGACTTCCTCTCCGGACTTCATCTCTTGAGCTACCATAGCTAGGTTTGAAACCATGTCACCGCAGACGGCGGTTTGGGAAGTGAGGTCCACTACCTTCACGGGCTCTCCCGGGAGAGGGGTGGAAAAGACGAATATATTAGGTGACCACCTTATCTAGTTCCTTCCTCTCGAAAGCCTCCCTTATTTCCATGGCAACTCTCCTTCCCAGGCTTATGGGTTCTCCGAAGTACAGCTTGCTGTATTGGCTACCAAGGCCCATGTAGACGTTGTTCCCTCCTCCTATTCTTGGAGCGACGTCGAAGACTACGAACTCTAGCTCCGGAGTTACTATGGCTTGCAAGGTGAAAGGTCCAATCATTCCCGGAGGTTCCAGCTTCTCGGCGGCTTCGACGAACTTGTCTCCCATGATAAATGCCTTGGTTAATAGACTCTCCCTCAAGGTAGTGGGTATGTGACCGACCTCGATCATCCTCGGCTCGCCCCTTAGGTGAAGCTGTTCCCTGGCCGGAAGCCTTAGCCAACCGTCCAAATCGCTCTGGATCCTTCTGTCGACGCTGTGGAGCTCCACCTCTCCCTTCATTACCGAGTTGAAGTAGTTTATGTTGAAGTGAGCTCCTAACACGAGCTCCTCTATTGAAGCCTCCTTGAGACCCTCCTCGTCAATTATTCCTAGCTTCAGCATCTCCTCAACTCTCTTATAGTAGTCCTCCTTATCCATTGCAATGAAGAATCCTCTTTCCACTCTCCTCTTGGCCTCAGGAACCTTCACGATGACCGGTCTGTCTATCTCCTCGGGATCCTTGAAGGTCTTAGGCCTCCTTATTCCCGCCTCGTCGAGGAGCTTGTAATAGTTCTTCTCACCTACCCTCTCCTCCCACCTTAGCATGAACCTATTGCCAAACATAGGGACCTTGAAGTCTCTCTCTATCGCATCGTAGCCTACGTAGACGGCGAAGCTCCTGTTAGGAACGAATATCGCCTCCTCCTTCCTAAGTTCTTCTTGTATTTCCTCCTTCAAAACGTCCTTGTACTTGTCAAGCAATATACATTTGTCCACTACTCTGGAGAACCTCTTGTAGGGAATTTCGCGTCCCTTCTGACATATAGCTATCGTTCTGAAGCCCTCGTCCTTGGCTCCATCGAAAAGGTCTAGGGCGGAGTGACTCGCCACAGCAGCTATAGCGGGCTTGGAGGAATAGCCCCTTACGAGCTCCCTCATCTCATCAACTATACCCAAAAGGTTCCCCGGAGCTAAGAAAGCTGGAGGTTGGATTTAAGCGAGTGCAGAAACTATGCTTTGTCTATCGGCCTTGTAGAGGCTCAAGAGGGCCTTGGTCCCTATCAGCTCCAGCTTGAGCTCCTCGTCTTCCTCAGCTAAAGGCTCGAGAAGCTTGACCTTCCTCTCCAACTGCTCTATCTCCCAATCGAGCTTCTCGAGCTCCTCCTCGAGGATCTTCTTATAGTCCATCTTACCACCGCTCTATAGTAGTGCTCCAGGGGTATGCTAAGCGGGACAAGCTATAACACGGTGGTGATACTATGAACTGGGCGATGCTGGCTTTACCGCCAATCGCGGGATCGGTAGCCGGTTACTTCGTCTCGAAGTGGGTGGAGGGGAGAGTTGAGAAGATAGTGGCTTTCTGGGCCGTTTGGGCTGGCACCGCCACGCTCATTCACGTGCTTCTGGACTTGATGCCTATAGTAGCCCTTGCCTATCCCCTCTTAGCGCTCGCCACGGCTTCCTTCATGGTAAGGGGGATACGGACACATGAGCGTAAAGGACGTAATCGATGAAATAAAGAACTATATGAAAACTTTCGAGGAGCTGAAAAAGGAGTTGGAGGAGAGGAGAGACAAACTAAAGAGAGAGTTAACTTCCTTAATGAAAAAGGCTGAAGAGATGAAAATACTAGAGAGGGTTTGCGTGAGAATAGGAAGGAGCTGCAGCATAGAGGCTTGCTACGTCGGCATAAGGGTGAGCAGAGGGGTAATGGTCCTCGATGAGGGGGCTCCTAAGCTGTACCTAATAGATGGATGTAACGTGAGCATAGTGGATCCCGATACCTCGGACATGTACGAGGCCTTGCTGAGGCTAAGGGACCTAACCGCACAAGCTGTAAAACAGCTTTCCGAGCTCCTGGAGAACTTGTAGGGTGATGGGGCATAGAGCTCTGGGAGAAAGGGAAGGAGGAAGCGTTCAAAAGAATGAAGGAAGATATAGAAATAGGATACATGGATTCCGACATAGTTACGCTAATCGAAAAGTTCTTCAAGCTTCCTTACGTTTACACGAAGTCTAGCTGCTCCGGAAGGATAGTGGCCGTCGACTCTCCCTATCCTTGGTCTAGAGAGGGAACCATAATTTTTAAGGTACATAGACCGATAAAGTTAGACGAGCTCAAAGACATACTTTCAAAGAAGATAGTAACTAGGCTGTGGATAAACTCGATGGGACCGATAATCCACGCTGTGGCCAAAGACTTTGACAGTGCATTCAAGATAATTCAAATCGCGAGGGATGCTGGATTCAAACACAGCGGCGTTCTGAGCGTAAATGAGGAGGGGTGGGTGGTGGAGCTCACGACGGGGGTAAGGGCGAATATCTTAGCTAAAGTTGACGATAAGGTAATTCTAAAAGAAGAAGAGCTAGACAAGATCTGTGAGACTATTAACGATGTACTCTTAGAGGGTAAAAAGAGGCTCAAGATGCTTGAGGAGAGACTCGATGCGGAGCTCAAGGGCCTTAAGTGAGGCCCTCTCTTTATTGAGGCAGGCTAGGGAGCACGTGGATCGATACGGAAGCTTGGACAGCGAGGGAAGGACTTTAGTGGCGAAGGCTGTTAAGTTGATGAAGAGAAGCGGTATAAAAGTGGACTGGTCTAAGATTAGAGCAAAATGGGATGTGGAAAGCGTTGACAGGTTAGTGGTTTTAATAGAGGAGGTATTGGACGAGGAATGTTAAGGGGTATAACCTTGGTAGCATCTCGCGAATTGGTGAGGATCGCTATGCGAAGAGGTGAGGTAACGCTTTATTTGACCGTAATAGCCCTTGCGCTTCTGCTCTTCGTGGGTACTTGGATGGCTATGCGCATGTCGCCAAAGCCAACTATACCAGAGCTGAAGTACCCAGCGGTTAAGGTATCTCCTCACAACGAGGTTTCGTGCCCCAGGGAGCTATCTACGTTCAATATAACCATAGTTAATCCATATAAGAAGGAAATCTACGTCAGACTCGAAGTAAGCCCAAAGACCAATGTTACGAACATGAGTATGGATGCTCAGCCACTGATAACAGTACCACCGCGTTCCACTAAGATAGTAAAAGTATTCATTAATACTACAATGCCCAAGGGTATTTATTACATAGGTTATAAGGTGTATTTGTTCTCATCAAAGGACATGAGAGAGGACTACGTTAACACGACGTTGATAGTAGGGAACTGTTCCCATAGTATAGCAATGGAAGGAAAGTAGCTTTTCAAGAAAAATATTTGTGTTACTCCTTAAACCTGCTGAATATTATTCCTAGTATCACGAGAGCACCGAAGAACACTAAGCTCATTATTATCGGTACTTGTACGCTTCCGGCGTTCTCTATAGTAGTAGTGATCACGTCAGTTATCTCCTTTATAACGGTGGTAGTACTCACCAAGGTCTTAGCTTGGTAGAAGGTGGTAGTTACGACGTTAGTTACGGTAGTAGTGACGGTGTTAACGACGGTGGTGGTGACGGTGAGTAGGCTGTAGGTGGGCACGAGTACGGTGGAGATCACAGTAGTGGTGTAGGTCACGAAGGAGGTCACAGTGCTTAGAATAGTCTTCACTACGGTGGTGGTAGTGGTCACGACGCTAGTAACGGGAGGTAAGATCACAGTGGTAGTTATTACTTGGTACAAGGTGGTAACGCTAGTTATGGTCTTGGTAATTGGAGGTATGACGCTAGTAGTGGTGAGAGTTAGTAGCTTGGTTAAGGTAGTTGTTATTAGCTTAGGGAGAACGCTGACTATAGTAGTTACTATGGTGTTGGTTATGGTGGTGGTTATGTACTCAGGAACTGCGGTCAGTTTAGTCGCAAGGCTGGTCAGAACGGTGCTCTTGGTAACAGTGCTAACGGCTACTACGGTTACAGTGGTAGTGGTCACATTCGCGGCGAAGAGGGTTGATGCCATCAGAATCATCAGCAGAGCGGCCCTATTCACGCCCAGCACCAACAACAACCCATAGCCCTTACTTTTAACTCTGCTCTGTCACCTCGCTCAAGTGAACGTTTTATATCTCATATAGACTATTTTCTACTACGCTTGAATTCTGAGATAAAATTTAAATACCCATTACCGACGCTCTCCTTCATGGAGTGCGGGGGTGCCCGAGCCTGGTCAAAGGGGTCGGGCTGAGGACCCGATGGCGTAGGCCTGCGTGGGTTCAAATCCCACCCCCCGCACCAATCCTCGCTAAGGTGGAAAGCCGTGTACTTTGACGAACTAGTGCGAGAAAGGGACACCGTCCTCGCAGTGCAGAAGCCTATAGACAGGGGCAACGTAAAGGCTCTCACAAGAGAGGGAGAGCTCGTAGAAGGCAAAATGATCATAGAAAACTGGAGACTCACAAAGGGAGAAGAAGAGCTGACCCTAAGGCTCGGAGACAAGAGGTTCAAGCTCATCAGGAGGCTGGGTCATGATATAATAGAATGGGAAGGGAAGAGAATAATCGGCAGAGCGCTGTTTGCCGACAGGTGGACCGGCTCGTTCCTCCCCTTCCACGACTTTGAGAAGGGTCGCTTACTAATGATCAGAGACGAGGAAGAGGAGGTCTTGCTTTCGGATGTAGGAAGAATCCTTCCGTGTACTTCCCGAAGATGCGGGGGCGTTACTTCAATTGCCTTCTTCGAGACATCCTCCAGCGGTACCAAGCTGTACCGCCTCGACGTCGAGGGGAGGCTAAGGCATGTGGAGAGCTGGAGCGTGCGCGTGGAAGGGGTTACCCCCTCTGGAACCGCTTACTCTTGCTTAACTCCCGAGGAGTGCGTCTTCATCGATTGTAACGGTCTAAGTGTTAGGATCAAGCATAGCATAAGCTTGTTCTCAAATGCGACAATTCTAAATGAAGAGTGGGTGGCTTTCGAAGTAATAAAGAACGACGAGAGATCCTACACGAGGCTCTTGTTGCTTAACAGCGAGGGCGACTTCGATTTCCTCACCCCTTATGCCGGAATAGCTGACCCGGTCGTGGTTGACGCCTTAAACGGCATCTACATGGTTCACGGAGTTAAGAAGGGTATGAACGGAATCTACGTGTTTAGCCAAGGTTACTACGACGTCGTGGCTAGCTTCGTGAGTCAGTCGATAATGCCGGAGGACGCCATACTTGCCGGAGATGGAAAAGTATTCTTGTTACAAAACGGCAAGGTTAGAGAATTTGAGATCACTGCTTGAGCAAACTCTCTATCTCCTTGGCCACTTGTACTACATTGATCTGCTTGCCTAAGTAGAAGTACCCGACCAGTTGTCCGTCCTTGTATATCAGTACCATGGGCAAGTTCTCTGGCCTCAGCCCCAGTACTAGCATAGTAGCGTAGGCGACCACGTTGTTAGTACAGTTGCTCGGATACTGCTTACAGCCCAGCTCGACCAGAGTTATGTTATAGGGTTTGAGGAGCTTCACCAGCTCTTGCCACTGAGTGCTGTTGTGCGTCGAGTCGTAGAAGTAGACTACCGCCACGCCCTTAGCTGGAGGCTTCCAAGCGGCACTCATCAGCTTCAACCAAGCTAAGAGCAGCTGGGCCATCTGCTGTGGAGACATTCCGACCACGTTTATCGGGACCTTGAAGCCTCTGTAGGATACGAACACCATAGGTACTTGGCTTACCTTGTTTATCATGAAGTTAACGTAGGCCTCCTTAGACGTACAGTGAGGGAAGTTAGCACAGTCGAATATCTTGACATGCGCCCTAATGCTCGTGTTGCTCTGGGCGAGTACTTCGTTAACCAGCTTGACGGCTTGTGTAATGTTTTGAACTAGTTCTGGACATATAGGACACGTCTGAGGAGGAGCAATGAAGACCATTATGGTATAGTTACCCTCAGGGGGTATGTACTCATACTTTTTCAGCTCCTCTACCGTTATGGCTCCTCCTACCCCACCTCTTCCAATCATTACCAGTGTCTCACCTATCATGAGGATAACTAACGCAATTGCTCCTACGATCATTATCTTCTCTTTATATCTTTTTAGGGCCTTCCGCCATCCCATGCCTTGAACCCCTGAGGGTGAGATGCGATCTCGTTATTAATGGGATGATCGGAGGTAGCAAAGCTGACTTGTGATGAACCCGCAACGAAGAGACCTAATTTACCCTACTCCTGCAGGTAGACATGGAGTAGAGCGTTGACCTCCCTGAGTGATGTTATCAAAAAGTATCAGCTACAACCGAGGAAGGAGGGTAAGGAAGAGGAGCTGGAGGTAGGGAACTCTCCATTCTACATAAAGATAACAAAGGACGACGTCTACAAGGTGAGGATAGAGTTAGACAAGGAAAGGCTAGAAGAGTTAATTGAAGAGTTAATCGATGAAGGAAATACGAAGGATGACATAATAGATACCCTCGACGAAATGCTCGACGAGGCGATAAGGATAGCTTACGAAATAATAAACAGTTTAGAGAAACAAGGGATAGAGATAAAGTCTGAGTTGACTTCCTCTGTTATGGATATAAAGGACTACTTAATCGAGGAGCTAGAGTACTTGGAGGAGATCTCTTGAAAATCTATGTATTAAGAATAGGTCACAGACCGGAAAGGGACAAGAGGATAACAACGCACGTTGGACTCACTGCTAGAGCTTTCGGAGCCAAGGGGTTCATCCTAGCTCCGTGTGATGAAAAGATACTGGAGAAGCTCAAGTCCGTTGAGAGAAGGTGGGGAAGGTTTCTGGAAATTATAGAATGTACGAACTCTCCTCTAGGTTACGTCAGAAGGTGGAAGAAAGAGGGAGGGAAGGTAGTTCATCTAACCATGTACGGCATGAAAGTAGACGATGCAATAGATGAAATAAAGAAGTCTAATCCTCAAAGGCTCTTGATAATAGTTGGGGCCGAGAAGGTCCCTTGGGAATACTATGAGCACGCAGATTGGAACGTATCTGTGGGGAACCAACCTCACTCCGAGGTCGCCGCTCTAGCTGTCTTCTTGGATAGGCTCTTTGAAGGGAAAGAGCTATATCGTGAACCTGAAGGGGCTCAGATTAAGATACTTCCGTCGCGTAGGGGTAAGGAGGTGGTGGACGCTGCAGAAGAGTCAAGAGGAACTGAAGAAGGAACTCTTTAAGTTCATTGAAAAGCTAGTAGGAAAGGACGGTCTGAAAGTATTTAGAGAGCTGATGAAGTACGATAGCGTTAGCGAGGACCAAATAGCCGATGATCTAGGAATGAAAGTTAATGACGTGAGGAAGATATTGTACAAGCTAGAAGAATATGGGCTCGTAAAGAACTATAAGGAGAGGTCGGAAGACGGTATGCAAATGATTTACTATTGGTACATAGATAGAGAGATGTTAAATAGGAGACTGTTAAGGTTAAAGCAACAAGTATTGGAAAAGCTCAAGGCTAGACTCAAGAAGGAGGAGGATGAGACGTACTTCTACTGTCCCAGGGACTTGCTTCGCTTCAGCTACTCGGAGGCCATGCTCCACGACTTCACTTGTCCTAGATGCGGAACCCCCTTAGAGATGGAGGAAGACAACATAACTAAAGCAATACTTAAGAAGTTAATAAAGAAGCTTGAAGAGGAAATAAAGCATGAGGAGAGCGTTCTTTGACCTCTTCTCGGGAGCTGGGGGCTTCGCTCTAGGCTTCGAGATGGCGGGATTTGAAGGAGTGCTGGGAGTAGATAACGACAGGTCGGCCATCAGGAGCTATGCAGCCAACCACAGAAAGGCAATAGCCTTAGCTGAAGACATATCCAAGCTCAGCTCGAAGACTCTGGAGAGGCTGGGAGGGTCTCCGGACATAGTAATAGGCTCTCCTCCGTGCGAACCCTATACCGCGGCGAATCCTAAAAGAGAGAAGGATCCATTGGATAGGCTTTACAAGGATCCCGTAGGAAGGTTGGTCCTCCACTTCATAAGGATTGTCGGAGATCTCAAACCCAAGGTTTTCGTAATGGAAAACGTCAAGGGATTAATTGACGGACCATTGAAGAAGGCTTTGAGAGAAGAGTTCGCGAGAGTGGGTTACGACAAAATATACTTCAACGTCCTAAGGGCTGAGGACTACTGCGTACCCTCCCACAGGGTGAGGGTGTTCGTGTCCAACATACCAATAAAACCGAAGAAATGTAGGAAAGTAATAACGGTGGAGGAGGCGTTCAAGGATCTCCCAGAGCCCAACTTCGAGTGGCCCCCAAACCATGAGCCTCCTAACGTCTCTAAGAAGCTGTGGAGGAGGATAGCAAAGCTTCGATGGGGAAGTGCCCTTATCCACTACAGAGGAAGCGGGGGGAAGCTCTATCCTAACATGATAAGGCTTCACCCTAAGAAGCTCGCCCCCACGGTCTTGGGGAGTAGCAGGTTCATCCATCCATATGAGAACAGATTGTTGACCGTAAGAGAACAAGCAAGGCTAATGAGCTATCCGGACAACTTCATATTCATAGGCGGGAGGGACTCACAATACAATCAAGTAGGGGAGTCCGTTCCTCCTAAGTTGGCAGAGGCGATCGCTAATGTCGTCCGAGAGGCCTTGTGACCCCAAGGCTTGGCTCGAGGCCTTGGAGGAGAAGAACTGGCGATGCGAGCCAAAAAGCGAGGAGGAGGCCTACGAGGTCCAGAGGAAGGTTACGGAGGTGGCTAAGGAAGTATGGGGCGACGTCTTAGGCTGGAAGGCCGCCCTCACCGGTAAGAGTACTCAAGAGCTCTTCGGAGGAGGACCTATCTATGGTCCCCTTTTCGAGAAGGGGTTCTTGGGAACCGAGAGCAAGGTGGGATTGAAGAAGCTGACCGATCCTTTGTTAGAACCAGAAATAATGTGGTGTGAGGGTTCTTGGTTTCTGGCATTTGAAATCCCAGACAATCGATACGGGAAACCTTGGAAGGAGCTCAACTACTTGGAGCTCATAGCTGACCTCGCTGGGAGTTACAAGGTAGTCGTGGGAAGGGACGAGATAAGCGAGCTGAAGGGCAAGGCAGTTCTCAAGACCCCAAACGAGACGATTCAGGTGGACATAGACGTGGAGAAGGTGGAAAGGTCATTGAAGTTTTTGAAGGACAAGGGACTCGAGGGATGCTTGCTCCTAGGCACCATAATTCCTCCCCAAAAGCCCGAGGAGGGTACTTACACCCTAGAGTGCTGTGGTGCCCGTGTATCCGTCACTCTGTTTAGGTAAGAAGTGAGTGAGGGGAACGTAGGCCTTGCCCTCTGCCTTGCTATCTAGCTCGTCCAGAGTGATTCCTCCCTCTAGGATCAACTTGTAACTCTTCTCGGTCTCCGTTAGGAGGTCCAAGGAATAGAACCTCCAACCCCTCCCGTCTAACACCTTAACTGCTATCCAAGGTTCGGCTCCTCCTTTCACGTTCCACTCCTTCAAAATCTCGATCTGCCTCTTAGGAATGTAGATAGGACGTTCACTGGAGGTGGTCTTCACCTCTACTGCTATGGAGTAACCCCTCTTCAGGGCAACTAGGTCCGGATACGGATACCTCTTGACCTTAGCTCCCGAAGCGGGGGCCCTCATCACGACCCATCCTCTTTTGTAAAGCTTCCTAGCTAAGTCTCTTTCATAAGAAGTGGCGCTCCTCCTCATCTCAAGCTCCGCTACTTACACAGAGCTCTGAGAGTAATATCGGGGCACGGTGAACTCCTTAAAGCTACTCCGAGGAGGACGTGGAAGGCGATGAGCGTATCGAGGTAAACGGAACGATGAAGAGGTTATCCCCGAGCGAGCCTTGAAGGGTAAGAAAAATCCTTACTGCGGTCCCTTGTGGTAGTCGGGTACCTCCCTTATCGGAGGTAGTCTGGCCTTTCCGCTGGCCTCGTGCCTCTTCCTCAGCTCCCTCTCCTTCTGCTTCCTCTTCCACTTGTGCTTCACGGTTCCCCTCAATCCCCTGCTCTTCCTTAGGCCTCTCATCTTCTTTCCTGCGCTGGTGAGTCCTCTGAAGGCCCTTCCCTTGTGGACGGGGTTGGTTATCCACTTGAGCTCCGGATCGCTCTTGATGGCAGGATGATGAGGATCTACTAGGATGACTTCATACCACTCGTACTGACCGTCTTCTCCCACCCAGTAGGAGTTGAGGACCTCCAAGTTGGGGTACTTCCTAGCGGCCCTCTCCTCAGCTATTAGCCTAGTGGGCTTGGCAGGAGCGTAGCCGTAGACACCCATTCTCTTGGGCCTTCTGCCCTTGTTAGGTCTCGGCCTGTTCAGACCTCCCTTCCTTACCCTTACCCTTACGACTACTATTCCTTGCTTGGCCTTGTATCCTAGAGCTCTGGCCCTATCCAGCCTGGTGGGATGGTCTACCCTAACTACCGCCGGCTCCCTTCTCCACTGGATCAGCCTCTGCTTCATTATCTCCTTGTGCTCACCGTCGAACGGCCTCTTCCACTGCTCACGAAGGTAGTGATACAAACCCTTTGCCATTCTTCAATAACCCCGGAGGGGAGGGAGAGAGCGCCTAAAATATCTCACTTGGCTTCCACGAGCTCACACTTCAGCTTCTTGTCTCCCCAGAGCCACATCGATAGCTCCTTCAGCGCCCTCTTCCACCAGCTTATAGCATACCCGAGGTCATCGAAGTTCGTCAATAGTAGTATTATTCCGGCTACCGCTACGTCAGCCATCGGCGTGAAGACGACTGTGTAGAAGGTGTACAGCGTTTTGTTGCCCTTCAGGTACAAGGCGGTAAAGCCTAGTAATGAGGACACCAGGAAGAACGCGGCCATCCAAGGCACCCAGTACTTCCTCTGATCCTTCAGCGGGTAGAGTAAGAAGAACGCCAGTATGGCCGTCTTCATTACCGCTGCGCTGGTCACCACGTAGAGCGCTGGGTTGATGTAGAGCGGGGAAGGCACCTTCCCCTCTACCCAGTCCCACGGATTTGCCGGAGGCGGTCCAGAGGGTCTTGAGACCGTGAACCATGCTAAGCCGCTCAGCACCTTGTTGAGCCAGTTCAGCGGTCCAAGGGCTATCATTAGTGGCAATGAGAGTACTAAGAACACCACTAAGGCCACTATGGAGGGCACCAAGAGGGCTTTCAGCGGTCCATGACCTTTCTTTCTCCAGAAGACGTAAGCTATCGGTATCAAGTAGAAAGCTGCTGTATACTTGGAGCTTATCGCTAGAGCCAGAACTAAGGTAGCTGCCCAGAGACTGAAGGGAAGTACCGCTAGCGCTAACGCTGAGAATGCTCCCGAGTATATGTCGAGCATTGCCACCATGCTCATGGTCCTTAGCGGCAAGTCATAGTAGAGCATAAGCAGAGAAGCTATCCACAGCGCCAAGCTTCTGGTATACAAGTAGACGGCTATCGGAACTAACGCCACCACTAGGGAGCCTAAGATTATGCTGGGTATCCTCCACATGTAAGGCACGTCTTTGTGAACCATTACTGAAGCTATGAAGTACTTCCCCAACGGGGGATGCTCCAAGTTCAAGTACTTCAATATTCCCGTCTGCTCGGGGTATCTCCATCCCGGTTGTACTATCGTTATGTTGTATTTGTTCTTCTCTTTCATAAGCTCCATTATCTTAGACTTCGGTCCTTGGAAGTAAACCGCAAACTTGACCTTATGGTAGTAGTACAAGCTGTTTAGATTAAACTTCTTAGCGTATCTTACCAAGAAGACGGTCATGTCCGTGCCGTTCTTGAACTGTATGGTGGCGTTGCAAGTGTTTGGGCAGTAGGGATATGTGTGGAAGACCTCCCTAAGTATGTTCCTAGCAGCGCTCACGTACCAGACCTCGTCGCCCACGTAGTTATGACTTATGGGGGGCTTGGTAGCGTAACTGTACTCGGTAAGGCCGAAGTTAATGCCCAAGTATAGCGAGAACAGTATCACAAAAACTAATTTTATCTTGGATGGTATCCTCATAGTTCCTCTTCCTCTTCCAGCTCCTCTACGTCTAACTCTTCGACCTCTTCCTCTTCTTCCTCTTCCTCTAACTCTTCCAAGGTGGTGAACTCCTCTTCTTCGAGCTCCTCCAATTCCTCAAACCTCTCCTTCATTCTTCTTCACCCCCATTCATAATGGAGAGAATTATGGATTAAAAATACTATGCTCGTGCCTCCTCAGAGGCTGAGCGGTAATGAATTTCCACGACTTTATAAGAGAACTCAACAACTTCGTCATCCAGTACGGACCCTTGGGTGTCTTCGTCATCTCTCTTGTCGGCAATGCCATTCCCTATGCCACCGTGCCTTACTTAGCAATAATAGCGGCTATGGCTACTCAAATGAAGATAAACTTGATCGACGCCTTGGTATGGAGCATCATAGGAGGCTTGGGGGCAGCCATAGGTAAGGTGATAGTCTACCTAACTGGATTGGCGACCTCTGAGGTGCTTCCGGAGAAAGTGAGGGAGAACATGCAGATATTCGCAAGATTGGCGAAGAGAGGAATATTCATTGCCATCTTCTTATTCGCGGCACTACCTCTGCCGGACGACGTGCTCTACATACCCCTGGGAATGGCAAGGTATCCTCTTCTCAAATTCTTCCTAGCGGTGTGGCTAGGAAAGATAGTCATAACGTTCCTCAGCATATTGTTCGGTAATGCCTATGGAGCCGTGATGAGCCAATATCACATAAGCTTCGGCGAAAGCGCGATAATATTGATCATACTTACGGTAGTCCTATCTGCGATAATAGCGAAGATAGACTGGCTAAAGGTAGGCATAGCAATATCCGAGAGGGGAGTTGGATACGCTACGGTAGTATTCTTCGACGAGCTCTTGAAGGTACTAGGAATAAAGAAACTGATAGAATTAATTAAGGGTAAGAAGAAGGAGGCCTAGCCTCTTCTCTTCTTCCCTAGAGATCCAGTCACTATATACTCGCTCTCGAAGATCTTTATAGTTATCAACAGGTACACGAACGTTATTATCATCATAAGTATTACGTCGATGACCACATCTATCCACTTGTTCTTCAATAGAGCATCTATTGCTAGCACAGCGTAGGTATGGGGGATTATCCTCACAAATATCTCGAGGGTTGGCGGCAAGGCATTTATGTTGCCATACATAGCGTAGAATATTATCAGCAGAGGTATCATCTGTATGAAGCCTCCTAAGGACTGAGCGCTTCTGACGTTGTCAGAGAGGGAGGCTACCGGCATTATCATAGCCGCGGTGGCGGCCACAACTAACAACATTACGAATCCATGCATAGCGATGAGTCCGGGATCCAAGGTAAGGGAGAACGCTTGAGCTCCAGCTACAGTTAAGCCGTTCTGAAGTATGTAGATGTATAGCACCAAACCTACCATGTCCGCTACGGCGGCTAGGATTCCTAGCACTATCGTCGCTCCGAACTTGCCGAATATCAGACTCTTCCTCGAAATAGGAGAAGCTAGCAACGTCTCCAGAGTCTTCCTCTCCCTCTCGCCAGCTATGGAGTCGCTGATGAACGCCACTACTGGCATGCTGACATAGAATATTGAGAAGAGCAAGAGCTTTGATGTCATTATCTTACTAAGCTCCTTCATACTTACCCTTTGACCGTATATGTTCACGTATTCCGTAGCCACCTTTATGGGCTCCAGAACCGCTTGGGGGCTGACGTTCGTTACGTTACAACAAGCTAACAACAGCTGAACCCTCTGAGGTGCCATAACCTTAGTCGATATGGTATTGAGGGTACTTATTATGGTCTGGAATATGGTTGTGGTCCCCATGCTAAGGCCGGAGGGGCCCGTCCTAAGGTAGACCTTAACGATCGCTTGTTTGAAGTTCTCCGGCACGAATGCTACTAAGGTGCTGGTGAAGTTCTTCGGTATTACGACAAGTATGTCGTATCTCTTCACCTCTTTCATGCTTTTAACTATTTTTACATGAACGTTAGATGATGTTTTCTCAAGTACCTTCTTAATGTAATTTGCTATTATAGATCCATAGTTCATACTTTGATTTCCGGTGGGTACGCCTAGGAAGCTACCCGTTAACATGGAGGGTACGTTCATTCCCTTATCCTCATTCACTATGACTACGTAAACCGGTACGGTCTTCTGGGCAGCAATGAGTAGCAGTCCCATCAATGGCAACAGTAGGGCTGGCATTATTATCGCTGTTAGGAGGGTTTTCCTGTCCCTCGAAAGGTCCTTTATCTCCTTCCAGACTATTGCTTTAAGCTGCAACCTCACTCACCTCTACAGCCTTTACAAATGCCTCCTCCAAGTTCTTAGCATTGTACATTTCCTTAAGCTCTTGAGGTTTGCCTATATTGACTATTCTTCCTTTGTTAATGAAGGCTACTCTGTCACACAAGTATTCTACTTCCAGCATGTTGTGAGAGGATAATATTACAGAATATCCCGTTTCTTGCACGAATCTCTTAATAACGTTCCTAACTTTTATTGCTGAGTATACGTCCAAACCAGAGGTAGGCTCGTCTAATATTGCTAGCTTAGGTCTGACCATCAGAGTTCTCGCCAAGGCAACTCTCCTTCTCATACCTTTGCTGTAGGTCTTCGTCAACCTCTTCAAGTCCTCCGGAGATAGATCGGATATCTCTATCCCTCTCTTGACCGCTTCCTCGACCTCCTTTGGATCGTTAAAGTATATCATTGCATAGAACTTCAGGTTTTCATAGCCCGTTAATCTTAGGTATATGTCACTCTCCTCCGGCAAATAGGCTATCATCTTCCTCACTTCTTCGGGCTTCTCGGTCACATCAACTCCATATACCTTAACCGTACCAGAAGTGGGCTTGAGCAAAGTACTAATTATCCTCAAGGTAGTGGTTTTGCCTGCTCCGTTAGGACCGATCAGTCCGAATATCTCTCCTTCCTTAACCTCAAAGGTCACCCCTCGAAGAGCCTCCTTCTTCCCGAAGACCTTCCTTAGGTCTCTAACTTCGACGACGGTCATTAGTCTTCCCGGCTGGAAGGGCTTGAAGGGGGGATAAGGGGAGATGGAAGCGACGAGACACCAGGGCTCATGGAGCCGGGGCCGGGATTCGAACCCGGGAAAGATCGGGTGTCCGACGGGCGGATGGCTGCTCTTCCACTGCAGCCCGACCCCTTAGGCCGCTCGGGCACCCCGGCATGTGGATCTCAATTCTTGAGGTTAATATGTTTGGTGGAAGAACTTCGCTCTCAAACGAACGGTAGTTTGTGTCCGCAGAAGCTCAAGCCTGCGTAAAACGCTATAGCTAGCAAGAGTAACTCGATAGCAGATAATACCACTAAAGCTATTCCCAACATCAACAAGTCAGACGGTCCAATTAGAATTAGCAAGCCCTTCTTACTCCTCCTTCTACTTACTGCTACAACCAATGGCGCGAGAGCAACAAGGACCAGAGGGAGGGGTACCACATATACCCCAGCTGGCGCAATAGTCATTATCACCTCTCCTAGCACCTTAGTACTCGTTAACGCTACTAGAGGAACGTACTGCTCAAACCTCAACGTTAACGTGAGAGGTTTTCCTTCCGAGAAGGGAGTTGCTGTAGTGGCAACGTACGTCTCGCTTAAGTCCTTAAAGATGGCTGAAATGGAGACCTCATACTCTGAGACAGGGACTTGCGTGGTACTCAAACTAACGGTGGTCTGTAATGGGAAACCTCTAACCTCCAGCGTCATCGAAGTGGACCAATAGGTGGAGTTCGAGAAGACGGGGAAGTCTCGACCCACCACGTGAAGCTCCAGGTAACCTACGCTTAAGACTATTGGACTGTATGTGACCAAGATGTAGTAGGTATTAGCGAGGACTGGAACCAACAAGCAGAGCAACGCTACCCAGCGCTTCACGGTTCCCCAGATAGACCAAGTGATAAAGAGTAATTAAGAGAAAGTGTTCTAGAAGTTACCATAACTTATTGACTAGATGAGGGACAAGATCAAGGAGAGAGCTACGGCTGCAACGCCTACCTTTATTGTTTTCACTATCTCGTTCTGTACCTCCGGTATGTATATCAAGTCTCCCATAGCTTTGTACTCTACCTCAATTCTATCATCAAATACTTTAACCTTTCTACACTTCTTGATTTTGAATGATTTTACGTGGCTCACGTCGTACTTCTTCCTTCCAAAGCCCGCACAAGTGTGGTCATCTAACGTACTGACCTCGTAGAGTCCCTTTTCCTTGAGCTCCTCCCTGTTTCCGCGTTCCATGTTATTTCCCGGAACTAGAAGCCACTTGAGCTCCTTTCCGCAATTCAACACTACGAGCTTGCCGTTGGCAGTACACAAGCCTTTTCCATCTATCTCGACGTCGCAGACCTCAGCCTCGGAACACTCAACTTCTCCCTTGAGTTTCACACTCTCTAATTCCTTCAAGAGCGTCTCCTTAGAAGGGGAGGGGCCCTCGTTGTTATGCGGATCTGCCACCTCACAAAGCTCCTCGAGGCAAGGTAGGTCATCTGCTCCCTTTTTATGATATATCACCTTAACACAATTTTCTCCTTTGATCTCCTTTACCTCTATCATTTCATTCTCATATTCTTCAAGCTTTATCGATCCCTCCTTGAATTCCCTTAACATAACGTTCGCTACCTTGAAGTTCTCCCATCTCGTAGCAGGGTTGTTCTCGTGAGAACCACAGAGTCTGTGAGGAACCTTGCCGTTAACCATTAACAGGTGAGGAAAGGTTGTTCCCATGGAATATCTCATTAGACCGAAGTGAACGTCCGTGAAGAGGATGGGGCCTAAGGCTACCCCTCTGGCTTTCCTATCCCTCCCGCTCTCGTAAATAACTCTCTCGACCTTCTCGTACTCGTCTCCCATCCACGCCCTGAGCCAGGCCACCCCTAGCTGTCCTATCCCCTTGCTGTTTCCGTACCACATGGCCAAGGAGAGGGGTATCAGAGGAAGGATTGAACGAGGATCCAGCGCTAGCAGAGGAACGTTAGCTATGAAGGGGGTGAGGGGATGCGGCAAGCTTACCATCGCTCCTATCGACATAAATGTAGTGGCCAAGGGAACCTTCCACATGGCGGCCAAGTTAGAGGCGCTGTAGAGGAAGGCCAATCTTCTCCCATTGAGTATTCTTCTTTCGTAAAATAGGGAAGTAAAGACGACTTGCTCGGTAACCAAGTAGGGTAGTATGGAAGGCTTGAGGCCACACAGTACTAAGTACGTGAAGGCTAGTAGGGCCAAGCTAATTCTCTCACTGGGCAATGTAAAGAGCAGCTTATAGTATTTTATTACCTTCTCCAAGTCACCATCCGGTCATCGCCATGGTGGGGAAGGTTAAATCCGTGATCGTAACCTTCGATGGTACTAAGTACTGCTACATCGAGGTGGATGAGGAGGGCAAGATGGAACTGAGGAAATGTTGTGACGAGGCTAAGGAGGTGCTCACCGAAGGGGTAAGGTGCACGGTAAACGCTTACTCCGACAGGCCGGGTTTCTTGATGGAATGCGAGGGCGTCGCCGAGTGCTCGGAAGGTAGGCTAGTCATTCGGGGCACTTGACGTCTATCCCTTCTATGCATACCTTCAGTTTCTTCATGACATTGCATATTTCCTTTGAGGGCACTACGGCGAGCCCTCCTAAATCGTTCTCCAACAAAAACAGATCCCCTATTTTCTTCACTACCCTTGCCTTCTGAACGCACTCCATCGTTACACCAAGGGCAAGTCGAGGAAGTCCATAGGCAGTCTCTTACCCTTAGCCTTTATTTCGTCATACTTCTTCTCGAGATACTTTATGAAGACGGGACAGCCATCAAACTTGCCCATCCTGTCGCACTTGTAGTCCAGCTCCAGGAAGCACTTACCGGTCCTCTTATCGTAATAGGGACAGAGCTTATGGTACTTCTTAGCCGATATCATTATCTGCCTTATCCACTTGTACTTAGGATCGTTCTTCCTCACCAAGTCCTCCGTCTCGCCATCGGTCACTTCGAGTAGCTTCTCCAAGTCCTTATCACTCACGGTCTTGGGCATGAGGTCATCACCTCCAGTTACGGAATATGTCCGGTACTCCAGCTGGTATGGCAAGTAATTAGCTTTGAGCTTCTAGAGCTTCCCGCGTACCTTCAAATGCTTATTAAATAGCGCAAGGGAGCCGCTAAAGGTAAAGTACCTTGTACAGGCTCTACCGCTTCAAGGACATCATAAGGATACCGCCGGAAAGGTTCGGAGAGGACTTGAAAAAGGTGGCGCTAGAGCTGTTGAGAGCTGAGTACGAAGGTGTACTAGACAAGGAGTTAGGCCTCATATTAACAGTAACAGACGTAGACATCAATCCCGAAGGGTACGTCATCCCCGGAGATGGAGCTACATATCACGAAGCCGAGTTTACCTTGCTAGCCTTCGTGCCGGTGAGGCATGAGGTAGTAGAGGGCGTCGTGGATAACGTAACTAAGTTCGGTCTCCTGGTCAATATCGGACCAGTGGATGGCTTAGTACACAGATCCCAGATCGGAGATGATAGGTTCATGTATGATCCCGCTACCGGTGCCATGGTCGGAGCTAACACCAAGCTGAAGATAAAGAAGGGAGATATGGTGAGGGCAAAGATAGTACAAGTGAGCTATACCAAGGAGTTCAGAATAGGCTTAACCATGAGACAGCCCTATCTAGGTAAGATAAAGAGTGCGGAGGAGATAGAGAAATGAAGAGGATGAGGAAACCCTTCAAGGCCTGTATGGATTGCAGGGCGCTGGTCCCCAGGGACGCGGAGGTGTGTCCCTTTTGCGGAAGCAGCAATCTAACGGAGAACTGGGATGGAGCAATAATAGTGATATCGGAGAAGTCAGAGCTGCTGGGAGAGCTGGAGTACTTGAAGAAGCCGGGAAGGTACGCGGTAGAAGTGGCTGCATCGGAGTAAGGTTCTCACAAAAAACCAAGCTTATACTAGCCTCTCCGAGAGGTGTGCTCTTCACGGAGCCGGAACTCCTCTACCCCATCCTAAAGCATCAAAGGGTCATCTCCGTTGGAGATGTGAGCACTAGGAGTCTTCTCAGTAAAGGAATAGAACCAGAATTAGCTATCTTCGACGGGAAGACCCGAAGGAACCTAAAAGTCGAGATCATGTATAATAAGGGAATATTGAAGGTTAGAAACCCTCCCGGTTACATCTGTGTTGATTCAGTAATGGCAATAATAAGGGCCCTCAGTGAAGGCAGGTGGATCTTAGTTGATGGGGAGGAGGACTTGCTGGCACTACCGGCACTCCTCGCTGCTCCTAAGGGATGGAGTCTGATCTACGGTCAGCCGGGAGCTGGGATCGTTTACTTGGAGGTTAACGAGTATACCAAGAGGCACTTCCTAGAGCTATTGGAATTAGGTGAAGGAGAGGGAAAGAGGTGCATTATGGAGCTACTTGAGCCTTACTACTGATTCTAACAGTCCCTTTTCGCTCAAGCTTAATATGGCCTTCATTACTTCCTCTGTGCTCATTCCCGCTCTCTCCGCCTCCTTTACCACTTCCTCCAACGTCCACTTGCTCCTCTTGCTTAGCATTTCTAACACCTTTTCCTCTGTACTGTTTAACATATTCCTCATCATTACTCTAACATACGCTCTTATCCCATCCAACCCTCTGGTTAGCGATAGGTATGTTATGGAATCATCAATGAGGGTAGGAGCTCTTTCTATGGCTTTTCTCAGCTTGAACTCCACGTCCAACAAGGACTTGGGTACCTCCACCTCCTTGCTGAGTTTCCTGAGTATTGATATCGACTTCTTTATAGAATTTAGCTCCTCCATTAATTCATTCATCTTCTGCTTATGGAAGCCCTCGAGCTCCTTCTTAACGCTCTCAACATTGCCTATTAGTTCTCCCAACTTCCTCAATGATTCATTCAATATGTTTATCAGTTCCGGCGTACTTGAGGGTTCCCTCATTTCCTCAGCTACGTTCTCATAAGTCTTCATTACTTTGTTTAAGGCCACTTCTGCTTCCTCGGCTCTTTTCACGAACGGCGTTCCTTGATAGAACTTCTGGAAGAACTTTATCCACATCCTTAGATAGGCGGTGTTCTGAACAAGCATTAACTCCTTGTCCTTCACCTTATCTAAGTAATGGAAGGCATTGAGTATTTTCTCATCGAACATTCCCATGCTTCTCTCCGTATCCCTCAAGACTTCTATCAAACTCCTCAAGGAGACCGCTACTCCCTCCGGCCCCCGTCCTTTAGCAGTAGCCAACTCCTTGATCCACTCATAGGCCTTCGAGGATATCTTTGTATTATATCCTTCCTTTGCTATTTCCTCTAATCTCTTCAATATTTCCTTTTCCTTTGACTCTATATTCTTTAATATTCTACTAGCCTCGTTTACGTAACCCTCATACACCCTCAACTTCTTCGCAAAGGTGTCGCTTACCTCTCTGAGGCTGTGATACTTCAAGTTGAAGTAATCCGCTGAAGCCCAACTCCTCTGATCGTAGAACTTCTCGAAGTAAAACAGGTCCGGTAGGATCTCTTCGGCCCTCATCTTGCTTATCATTTCTTTTAACTCATTCTTGCTGAAGCTTTTCATATCTATTTCGTTCATTTTATTAATTAGGGAATATAGCTCCCTTACCTCGTCGAACTCCTCTGGGTTGACGCTCGGTACCTTGGCTATTACAAGCGCCTTGTTAGCTACGTCCTTTAATCTGGACTCGAACTCGTTTAGCCTCTCCTCATTCTTTTCAATTAACTTACCCCCTTCCTCATAGGCCTTCACGGTCACGGGAACTAGTTGGTGCTTCAAGTACCTAGCTAAGTTTATCAAGAACATGGACCTTCTCGCAACCGTTAAGGCGTTAGTCTCTCCCCTGAGCTCTCTAGCACCGCTCTCCAAGTAGTCCTTGACTTCGTCAAGTAGTATCAAGTTATCTTCCTTTTTCTTTGAAACTACTAAGTGAGCGTAAGTGCTCCACTTGTAACCGTTCTTCCTCCACGTCTCCTGAACCGAACTGACCTCCTTTTCTAGCGTAGATACCAAGGAGCTCGGCTCTACGAGCTCCACTAAGTAGGGCTCGTTACCCTTTCTCTCAACTCGAATCAGTCCCCTTCTCTCGAGCACCTTCAAATAGAAGTCTTGGAGTACTCGTTTGTTATTCGCCATGATTATGAATTCTTTTTCGATGTTTTTCCAGAAGCTCTTACCCTTATCCCTCAGTAGCTCTAGTATCCTTCTCTCCACCTTACTCATAGTCAACTTCAACTTCTCATCGTCCAATCTCTTTAGAAGCCCGGTAGCGATTAGATCGTCCTCAAATCTTCTCAGAGCGGAAACGCTTTCTATGTCCAATCCCGTAGCGAAGGGGGTTCTCTTCCTAGACCCCCTGCCGTATATCATGAATTTTCTGACCTTCTTCACGACGTGAGCGAAGACGTCCTCTGTAGTCATGACTTCTTTCGGATAAGCCAAGTAGAAGGTGTAGGCCTCAGCTATAGCATCTTCAGAGGCTCCCGAAATCCTGGGGACGTCGTCAACTATTATCCCTTTCTCGTACGCGTTCCTAGTCCATGACTCCAAGACTCCCTTGATATTTAGTTCAATACCCAAGTCCTTCAAAGTCATTTGAGCTCTCTCTAAGTCGAGCATGCTCCTCCTCTCGGGAGTTGAGTACATGCTGTAAACTGCTAGCTGAACCAGCTTCACGTCCTTAGTTCCAATTACGAAGTAGTCTATCGGCGAGGCTCCGAGCATTTCCTCTATTTTCTTTGCTAAGTCTGACTTGGTGAGGACTAAGAAGACGTGGGCGCCCTCCCTCTTAGCCTTCTCCGCCACCTTCCTTATGGAGGGATCTGGGTAGAGGAGCACCTTCGGATATACGTTAACGTTTACCAACTTCCCTTCAACAGGAACTTTTACGCTTACCATCTTACCTAATATCTTACCGTCCATGGTTACAGCTATCAGCTCTGCGAACACCTTGTCTAGGTCGATATCTCCTTTGGTTATAGCGCTGAGCGCTTCCTTCCATGCCTTCGCTCTCAACTGAGGATCCTTAATGAACGAAACAGCAGCCACCGCCGGAGGTGGGAAGAGGTTGACCGCGTGTTTCTTCGAAAGCATGTAAGCCTCCTCGAACCTTACACCCTCTTCCTCTACCTTCTTCTTGAGGAATGAAGCCAATCTAGAGACCGAAGCCACTGCCCTTCTCTCCGATATGACGTCCTCTAAGAGTTCCGAGGAGCTCTCGTCAGGAATTATTAAGTAATACTCCTTGGACCACAAGTCCTTAGGATAGGTTAACTCTTCTATAACCTTCTTCAACTCAGTCTCATCGGCTTCTGGGAAGACGTTTCTCAAGGCCTCCAGAAGCGCCAGGAAGGCCTTTTGGTAGTCCGAGGTTCTCCAAACCTTGTACAGCAGTGGCACAGAAGTCATAGCAGCTCTTTGATCTAGTACCTCCACCAACTCCTCATTCTTCACTCCGGCCAGCTCGGCTATCTCCTTCTTTGTTAAAGGATAATAGTAGGCGACTATTGCCGAAATTACCTTCTCTTCCTCATCGTTCTTTGCTAAAGGTAGCAGTACCTTATCGTAATATACCTTGTCAAAGGCCTTTGAGGAGCCGACGTAAGTGAATACCGTGGTGTTGGAAAGTATTGATAGAAGCTTGGTTGGGTCGGTTACCTTTATCGTACATCCATCCTCAACCAAACTGCTTATCACGACGTTCGTTAGACTTGTCAACGCTCCGGGGTTTCCTTGGCTTATCGCGTAGATCGTGTTGACGAAAGGACTCGGTACCGGAGAGTACTCCTCTCCGTAAGCGTACTTGAATATTGAACCTACAAGCTTGTAGGCCTCTGATCTGGTCAAAGGCCTAAGTTCTATCTTAAAGTGAAGTCTCCTCTCCGTTCTGCCCTTGAGGCTCTCGTCTATGTTCGCTAAGGTTAGTGCCTTGTTGTAGGCATAAGGCGTCATTGCAATCATTAGGTGCAGATAGCCAGGATATCTCGAGGTTAGATAACCGAACTCTCCATTGATTAGTTCAACTAACCCGTTGAGTACCTCACTAACCACGTCCTTGTTTCTAGGCGAGACTATTTCCTCGAACTCGTCGATGAATATTATTATCTTCTTATCGCCAGATTTCTCTATTAACTCATCCAAGGCTCTCTTAGCATATTCATGAACGCTTTCCCCAGAATAGGGAGCTATTAGCCTCTGTCCCCTCTCTTCGTACTCCATTGCTAGAGAATGAAGAAGGGCTGCTATGAAGGTGGCGGCTGCTGACTGGCCTGCAGAAGATCTCATTAACCTAACAGCGTCCACTAGTCTCCTCGCGGAAACGCTGTAAAGGGCGAAGTCCTTGGCCAAGTTCTTAACGTATCCATCAAATATACTGGTCTTCCCCTCTCCCCACTCACCTATAACGAAGGCGGATACTGTCTCCTCACTTATCCTGGCCATATTTATGAATGATTTAACTATCTTCTCTATCTCTTCCCTTATCCCTACTCCCGAGCCCCACAGCTCCTTCAGCAAAGACTCAGTGTCCTTCCCAGTAATACTGGGGAGCTTCTTAGGCAAAGGTCCGCACTCCATCACTGTCCCCATAACGTTTACTCGGCCCCCTACCAGCCTTTAATATCGGAGGCCCTAGACGCTCAATAGCTCCCGTTTGTCTACCTTAGTCGGTAGGGAGTGTTGGTGTCTAACACCACAGCCGTACCGGCCATAATTAACTCCCTCTCGGGGTTCGTGACCTCGTCCACTCTCAGCTTCATCGGACTCAACTTACTCCTAATGATGTTCTTAATGGGTCCATTCATAATGGTACTCTTGCTGTTCAAGGATAACAAGTACATACTCTACGGCACAATGATAATGGAAGGGATTCTGTGGGCTGTCGCGGTATACGCTATAATTCAGAAGATACATCAGTATCCAAGTCTCATTGAAAAGGTCTTGAGCAACATAACGCAAATAGCTGTTAAGGCAAGCGCTGGAGGCGGCTGAGGAAGGGAAGTTGCGGGTTCTCCTCCTCTACCCTCAATCTCACATTACTAGAAGCGTGAGGGACGTCGAGAGGGCTCTGAGGGAGCTGGGGCATTCCGTTAAGCTTTTGAGCTTCGATCAGCTGGAATGCTCCTATATACATCGATTCGATTTGGTTTTGCTCCGAGGTCTTCCCTATGACTCCCACGCTGTAGAGCTGAACTCTCTCTTGACTTGCTTAACGCTCTATTCCATAACTATAAATGATCCTAGGGCGATGCTCAACGCTAGGGACAAGTTCACCTCCATGAAGATTTTGGAGAATAAAGGCGTTCCCGTTCCTAAGACCTTCTTAGTTAAGTCCAAAGCAGAGCTCTTCAAGCTACTAAAGGTATTGGATAGAGTAGTGCTGAAACCTGTCTCCGGTAGCTTGGGTCTCGGCATACTTGACTTAGACATAACCGCGCTCTTCTACTCATCCCTTCCGCCGAGATTCGTTGCAATAGTTCAGGAAAGGCTGGACAAGGTGAGGGACGTTAGGGTATTAGCGACGAGGAACAAGGCCATAGCAGCTATGTATAGGGTAGCTCCCCTGAGCTTCGTCAGCAACTACTGGATGGTCAAGGAGGCCGATCCGGCTCCGGTCGAGCTCTACGAAGAGGTGGCGGTGAAGGCGATAAGGGCCTTGGGTTTACATTATGGAGGAGTGGACCTAATAGAGACTCCCGAAGGGCCGAAGGTAATTGAAGTTAATCCCTCTCCCTTATGGGAAGGACTGAAAAAGGTGAGTAAGAGAGACGTGGTGAAGGAATTACTTGAGGATATCTTGGGGGATGAGATCGAGACGGGATCTGATTTGTGATGAGCAGGCTAGGACTCGACCCTATAATTCCTACTCATCGAGGTCCACGGTGCTAACGTGGAGCGACTCAAGTACGGCGACTTGGTGCTGGTGTACTTGGATAACAAGAGGAGAAAGGTAATAAGGTTGAGAGAGGGAGGCGTCTACACTAGCGACAAGGGGGTCCTAAGACACGACGATGTAGTGGGACTTAGCTATGGAAGTTCTGTAATCCTATCCACGGGTTTCAAGGCTTACTTGCTCAGACCTACCCTAGAGGACTTGTTAAGGGAGTTCTCGAGGAGGACCCAAGTGATTTATCCTAAGGACATAGGGTTGATGATCGTTAAACTTGGAGCGGGGCCCAGAATGAGGTGTTTGGAAGGGGGCACTGGCTCGGGCTACGTCACTGCCTCCCTATCATGGGTCGGATGCAAGGTAGCTACCTTCGAAATGAGGAGAGAACACTTGGAGGTAGCCAAGAAAAACCTAAGGAGGTTCGGCCTAGATAAGAACGTGGTGTTCGTGAGAGACACCCTAGCTAATGCCCCAAGGGTTTTCGGCGAAGAGGTATTCGACTTGGCTGTGGTGGACGTGGGAGACCCTTGGAACGTGGTAGAGGGGGTGTGGAAAGCCTTGAAAGGAGGAGCTCCCACCGCCTTCTGGCTTCCTACGACGAATCAGTTGGAGAAGCTCAAGAAGGCGTTGGAGGGAAGGTTCTTGTGGATAGAGGCATTAGAAGTTACGGAAAGGAGAATGAGGGTCTCCGTGGGAGCGGTTAGGCCCGAACAGTTCGGAATAACGTTTACGGGCTACTTAGTTATAGCTAGGAAGATCTCATAGCCTCTATCTCCTTGTGCAGTATCTCCCTGTCTACTAAGGCTAGAGCGACTATCCCGACGAGGCCTATCAGACCGGCTATGACGAATACCCAACCCCCGTCCATACCATTATCCACGAACCACTTGTACAGTATTGAACCAAATAAGGGGCCTATGATCATGCCGAAGTTGAAGGTAGATTGTTGTATTCCGAATACCTTTGCCGTAAGCTCCTTTGGTATTAGATCGCTCTGCACGCTTCTCATTAACGGCATAGCAACGCTTGTAGCGAAGTTAAATACAGTTAATACCAATACCATGCTCGCGTATCCTTTTGCTAGCATCATTGCCATCAGAGCTATCTTGTGTATTGCCCCGGTCCACACGAGTATCTGGAACCTTCTCTGAAAGCCTATTTCGTCCATCTTCTTGGTTAATGGAACTGCCAGGAGCATGCCAACTATTCCACTTATCGCTAGAATACTCGCTAGCTCCATTGGAACTGAAGTTATGTATTGCATTATGTATATTAGCAGAACACTCATCATCATTCCTCCTGCTATTCCATTAACGAAACCATTCAAGAAGAAGACGTAAAGGGCTCCCATGATCTTTGCAGATAGCTCCCTCAACTTCTTGGACTTATGAATAACTTCCGGAACCTTAATCATCATAATTATTCCTAGTATAGCTCCTATAGGGAGCAACACAAAGGGAGTCCTTACTGCGACGTCAAGGGGAAGGGAAGCAGCTGCTTGAAGCACCGCTCCACCTAAGACCGGGCCGAAGATGAATCCCAAGTTCATTGCCATAACATAGAACATTAGAGCCTTAGTCTTGCTCTCTGGAAATAGGTCAACTAGCAAGGATTCAGCTATAGGCCACACTAAGGCTGAGGCAACTCCTTGAAGAGCCCTCCAGAGGAGGACTTGGAGGAATGAGTTTGAGAAGATCATTCCAATTCCGCTTATCAAGTAGAGAATCAATCCGCTCATTAACGCCCTCTTTCTACCCGTCCTCTCAGCGATGAATCCGGACGAGAAGGCAACTATCACTCTAGTAGCCATGTAAGCCGACGTAAGGGTTCCGACCTCTACCACTACCTTTTCGGCCGGCAAGAACTTGGCCACTATCTGGTGCAGGGATCCCTTTAGATATAACATGAAATAGGGTAACGCTACGTTCGACGCAGCGAAGGTTATACTGATTATTAGCGACAGCAGTACGAACCTCTTCCACATGCTTAGACCCGCTGGTGCTGGATGGGAGGGACTTTTGACACGTTCGATGCTTGTGTACGCACTAGTAACCCCTTCTAAGGAATATTCCAAAATCCACCAAGTTAATAGCCATATTCGTCTTGAGCAAGGCCAATCCTAATAGGACGTCCTCCCAGTACACCAGTACGTAACCCCTCTTACAAGGCTTCTTGATCACTTCAAAGGATTTGGAGAATAGGTCACGGCCGTAGAGGAACAGCATAGCCTTTTTCTCGTCCATTACCTTTATAATTCCTCTACCCGCTGTGGAAGCTAAGAGCTTCACTCCTCCGGGGGTCACCTTTGCCCCTTCTTCTATCAAGTAACTTCCTCCTTCAACATGAGAAGCGAAGAGCTTGTTCCCCTCTCTCCTAAATTTCACATCATATAGCTTGGAACCGAGACACTCCTTTAATGCGAAGAAAGAGGGTGGAGAGGGCTTTCTCAAGGGCCCTCAGCCCTCACACGGGTCATCACTCTTCAGAGCCGGTGATCCTCTTCACTGGACCCATCACTTCCTTGTAGAAGATGAACTCTTGGAGCTTGTTAAGTATGTTGGTAACGTAGTCTATCTTTCTCCTAAGCTCATAGTCTCTTGGGTTCACGTGCAGCATGAATAGATATATCTCTTCTATTACATTCCTAACTTTCTTGGCGAACTCCACATCTCCAGCTATCATCTTATCGGTCGCTATCCTGAGCAACTCTCCAGCGGCGTCCATGATACCGGCGATGTACTCTTGAACGGTCGTTTCGAGTTCTTCCTTTGTCGGAAATCTACCTTCCTTCATGAAGTAGTATATTGCTGCCGCTTCAACGTACTCCTGATCAGCGTTGAATATCATGTTTATCGTGGAAAGCCTTGGATTATCCTTGGCTATCTTGAACATCTCTGTTCTCATCTCCTCCATTTCCTTTAGCCTCTTCTCTGCCTCCTCCATGTTGCTCCTTCTAACGGCGTAGATGCAAAGCTTGCTGTTCTTGATTACCTTTCTGGCTAAATCATATATCTTATCCTTGAGATCGTCGTAGACATCGAGCTCTTGAGCGAGCTTTTCTGCATAGTCCTTGGTGAGAGGCTCTACCATCCCTCACACCTCTATTCCCGCTTGCCTCAATCTACCCTTCATAGTGGGCACATCGGTCTCGGGAAATAGCTCCAACCTCTCCTTGATCTTCCTTATGTTCAAGCTTATCTTCTTCTGATCGGCTAAAGCCTTGACTCCCCTTATCACGTCTATTGCCTCTGGATCCTCCGACCTGGACTTCAACACAACGTAGTCCTCAGGAGAGATCTTCCTTATCTTAACTCCCTTTATCTCTATGGTCTTTGCCTCGTCAAGTATCTCCTGGGGTACGTAGAAGTCCATTATATTATCGTAGAACTCTATCTCTACTTGAGATTTTGGACCGTCCGCGACCATCTTCGGGGTTCCCAGACCGGTGTGGCCGTATTCCCAACCCATTTCCAGAGCAAAGCTTCTGAAGAGGTCCTCCTCTACTAAGGCGAAGTGGTTAGTCGGAAAGAGGTCCAAGTCCCCGGTGAACTGCTTCTTCCTCAGCTCGAGCTCTATGGTAGTACCGCCTATGATTACCGCCTCCAGACCGGCCTCAGACAGCTTCTTCATTACGTACAATAAATCGTCGAGCGTATAGGTCAACGTTCATTACCTCTTGCCTCCGATCTCGTAGTGCTTCGGCCTCAAGTTGGTGCTCTTACACCTTCTGCACTTCTTGGCTCCCCAAGGGTTGAGAGCTCCGCATCTCCTGCACACGTACTTCTTTAGCACTCTCTTCTGAACTATGGCTATCAGCTCGGGGTCCGTGACTGGCATTCTTTCCTCACCGCTAGGCCCATTGGGTAGAGAGCTTTAAAGGAAAGCGGGATCCCCTTCCATGACAACCCGCCGAGGCTCCCGAGGGGAGGCGATGAAAGCGGGAGTTACTCCCGGATTCCTTGTCACATACCTTATAGAGAGCCTTAAGCTCTATATCATAGCACGGTATAAGGATGAGGGTACTAGCGCCCTTACTTCTGTCGCTTTCCTTAGCACCTGTCCAGAGCACCTAATGATAGTCCACAATCCGAGCTCTCAAAGTTTGACCTATTTTCCAAGTAAGGGCAAAGCTTCCTACAGATCTTCAGGAAAAGATCATCACGATCAAACGTGTAAGGTTACTCTAACTCCTAACTGGACTAGCTTTGAAGAGATAAGGCAATTGAATTCATAAAGGTAATTAAGCATTATAGAGGTTTCTATGTTTTCTCCGAAACACTAGTGCTGAGGGATCTGAGCTTCATCGATAAAGCCTTGAAGCAGATGATATCAAAGGTAGGAAAGCTGAAGAAGGAAGTTAATGAGTATGAGAGCTTAACCAAGTTAGCGCTAAGCGGTTGAGCTAATTAATCCCAGATCGCTCCTCCTTCATGAAGGCGGGCGGGTCAGAGGTGGACTCTTCGCTCATCGATCACCCAAGACCCCATTCATCATTCCCGCCCGCCAATGCTCTCTAACTTCGTGAGGATAATCACAATAGAGAGCTAGGTGAAAGTGATCACAGCTTTAACACACAATCAAATCGAGTAAGACATCCTGAAGACCAAGTACTCATTTCCAACGAAGAATAAAGAGTTGATCCAAAATGAGAATGCTTCTCCATTTCATGCGATATTTTTTCGCACTTATACCTTACTCTAACTAGAAAATTTATTAATCGAGAATATTCTAATGCTATTGGTGAGAATGTGGTGGAGTTATTCCAGTCACGCCCTCTAAGGCCTCCAGACAAGAGGATACTTGAACCTTGGAATGAGGTCATAGAAGTATGGAAAAACGGTGACTCATCCATAGTGGAAATGAACGGATGGACACCCCTAGGCAGGGCACTCTTCGAAGTAAGAACCGACTCTTTAGGAAGGTTAAACGTGGAGGCACTCAATCCTGAAGCACAGATGATTCTCTCAAACTTACAAACGACTCCTACCGATGAGGCCATGAAGAAGTTCCTCGAGAGACTTAAGAGATATTCCCTATAAGTAGAGACTTTATTTTCGCATGTTTTTGGTATAGTAATATAGTAAGCTAATAATGATCTAAACGATCTATTTACTAATAATGCATACCAGAGAAGGCCACATGATTCAAGCTGAGAGGGAAAAGTGAAAGTAACTAAATCGCTATCCTAAATCACCTAGACTTTTAGGTAATTATGTGTAGCTTCGCAAGGGTCTCCCTTTGTCCCTCCTCGAAGAGCTCCAAAGGAAAGCTAATGAAGAAAGCAAGTACCCAAACGATCAAGAGTTCTTGGAAAGGAAGGCAATTGATGTAGTTTACGAAATGCTCAAGGCAAAGGAACTGCTCGAAAAGGGAGATACGAGAAACGCTGCTGGCAAGGCATTCCAAGCTTGGAAGGATCTGCTTTCATGCTTGGTCTACTTGAACTTGGATAAGCTAGCTAAAGATGAGAAGGAGAAAGAGTGGTACCTCAAAAAGGGAATAATAGTTCCAACCACCAAAATGCAGCCCTTGGCGTTGAAACTAGAGGAGCTAGGCTTCAAGGGGATCTCTTCTTGGAGTGATAAAGCTCTACTTCTCCACAACTACCAGTACAACGGACCGGATCCAGACAACTACTACGGAGGGATCGTAAGCGAAGAGGTCGCTAAGGAGTACGTGAAGCTCTTGCTAAAGGCTACTAAGGAGTACTTGGAGAAGTACGTTCTTCCTCATATCAAAGGGAAGAGCTTGGAGATGATAAGGGAAGGGATGAGATTAGTTTGAAGTTGTGAAAGTGGCGCCGCGGCCGGGATTTGAACCCGGGTCACGGGCTCGACAGGCCCGCATACTAGGCCTGGCTATACTACCGCGGCACTTCCGTGCAGGGGAAGAGTGACTATCTTTATAAGCTTTTCCCTTCAAGCGCTTTTGAACTTGAATGGATCGCCTCCTAGAGGGCAAAGGCTTGGTAAGGATCACACTCGATGATTATGCCAGAGAACTCGGAGCCTTCTTGGCCTATGACGAAGCACTAAACGTAAAAGTGTTAGAAAATGATAGCGATGTAGAGAGACTTCTTAGAGAAGCAGAAGAGGAGGTCAGAAGAGAGCTAACCATAGAAAACTTGAAGAGTAATAGCATCATAAGGGCTTACAGAGATTTCATGTGGAAGATAGGAATCGATCCCACTAAGATTAGGCCGGCCTCAGAGGCTCTGATAAGAAGGGCGCTAAGAGGAAACTTGCCTAATATAAACTCCTTGGTAGACTTAGGAAATGCTATAAGCATAAAGTATATGGTCCCCATTGGCATATATGATTTAAACAAAATAGTCTCAGACTTAAAGCTCAGAAGGGCTAGGGAAGGAGAGAAGTTCGAGCCCATAGGTAGAGGAGAAGTTATCCTTAAGGGGAATGAACTGGTTTTAGCTGATGATGTAGGTATTCTCCATTTATTCCCTTATAGAGACTCAAGGAGAACTATGATCACTTTGGATACAAGGAATGCCTTGGTTGTAGCTGCCGGAGTTCCTGGAGTAGATATCGATAGGGTAAAGGGAGCGGTTCACGAGATATTAAAGTTCTTAGAGGGAAAGGGTGCCAAGGTGAGCCACGATGTGTACCTCGCCAAGTGAGTGCAGGAAGGCAGCGCTGAGAGCAGCGGAAAAAGGAATTGAATACTTGAGGAAAAGCTTCCTTAAAGAGGAACTTACCAATGTAGTGGAGGATCACAAGACCGACGTAAGCAGAAAGGTCGATTTGGAAGTCGAGGACATAATAATAAGAACGCTAAGAGAAGAGGGCTTCAAGGGAAGCATAGTCACCGAGGAGAAAGGCGTAGTAGGGGATGGGGAGGACCACGCGATAATAGACCCCCTTGACGGAAGCTTGGATTTTAGTGTAGGAATGCCCTACTTCATAGTAAGCGTCGCCATAGCCAAAGGGGAGACCCTAAGGGATGTAGTGGCCGGCGCCCTCTGTCCCTCCTTCGGCCATCCTTGCTACTCCTTCGATGACAGAGGAGTGTACGAAGGCGACTTGCCCTTGAAAAGGGGCAAGAGAGAAAAAGTGATGATCTTCTATGGCGATCCGGAGAGTAAACAATTAGAGTTCCTTAAGCGCAGTCATGAACTGTTGGGCAGACCTAAGATAAGAACTCCAGGAGCCATAGCTTTCGATCTGTTACACTTGGTAAGAGGTAAGGTTTTAGCAGTTATAGACATAAGGAATAAGTTAAGGAACGTCGATATAGCAAGTGCCATACCCATGTACCTAAGGGTAGGTGGAAACGTCAACGAAGACGTACTCGACACGAAAGTAGACTCCGTAAGGGTTGCGGGAGACATAATAGCTCTGGACGATGAAGAGAAATTCAAGGAGTTAATACAGGCCCGCGCCGCCCTCCTCGGTAGGCGGTGACATCTGTGAAGAAGTATACCGCCCCAGCGATAATAGCGATTGCACTGATCTTTGCAATAATAGCGTCGAGAGCAACCATAACTAAGACTTCTTCGATATCGATGATACTGTCACCAAACGCCGAATCCATGAAGGTAAGCTTACTAACAAAGTCATCCAAGACTACCCTTTCATCAAACGCTGTACTCATAATCGAAACAAAGGAGAAGTACTCCGCATTATCACCAAAGTTCTATAGAGAACTTCATGGCGCTATCTACAAGTACGGCTTGAACGTCTCTATGGATTACTACACTCTCAGGTCGAAGATCGAGAATAGTATATTGAAAGGAATATTCAACTACACTAAGACCTATTACCCCTACATATCCTACTTGAAGAGCTTAGTAAATCAGCTCGATGCTGTATCATTCTACGTGATAGGTGCTCTGGAAAGCGCTTGGAAGCTTAAGCTCTTCTTAGTTAACCTTCCTAAGTTTTACCATCAGAACTACCAACGGTCCTTGGAATTCGTGAAGGCTGTTAACCATTTTGAAAAGAAATTCTATTACATGGAATTAAACGCTTCCGAAAACTTGGTATATGCGGAGTACAACGTGACCCAGCTGTTATATGAGATAAAAAGGGCCTATGAACTGTTCATTGCTGTTAATAAAGCATTCAGCAACTTAACTATGTTATTCAAGAAGGCCCTCTACTTAGAGTGCTCTAATGGAACTCTTTCGATAAGGTTCATCAGTAACTATCTGGAAGAACATAGCAAAGGCTTAGCCAACTCCATGGCCCCAGTCTTCTCTGGGGCGGTGTTCGACACGGCCCTCGTGTGGCCAGGTAACTTAACCTCTATATGCAAGAAAAAGGAGCAATTCAACTACTTCGTTATGCAAGTTCTAGCGCGCTTCATCTCGATAGCACCCAATCAGATGCAAGATCTGCTTTCCCACAAGTATCTGCTACCCAAAGAGACCGTTAGAGCTCTCAGCACCTTAGCCTTGAGTATAGGTCCAAACGCTACAAGAGATATAATAAACTCAGCGCTCTCGGAGGCATTGAGAGTCATTTTCAATCTTGATACAAAAACTACTACCTTAGCGTTAAAGGCGATAAACGGCGACCGCGAGGCGTTCGCTTCCCTTGTAATACTATTCAGCGGGATATCAGATCCTTGTTTGACCAAGGTAGCTTACGAGAGCCTAATTACCAACACTTCCTTCACCTTTAACGTCAATGAATGTGAATTACAAAAGCTGAGGAATCTGGCTGAAAGATACGCTCCCAAGCCATACGACCCTTCCGTGTTAGAAGCGGCTATGGCATATGGGAGCCTCAACGGTCAATGGGCAAAGTATCTCACTTTCTACACAACTTACATGACTTTACTCTCCAAATCCATTCCTCCACAGATAGCCTACTCTATTGCTTCTACGGGAGAGGTAAAGAACCTCACAAAAGTACTATATATATACTTGAATAATAGTGGAACTTTGTACGCCAAGGAAATAGCAATAGCTACCGCTACTTCGAAGGACTTTGAACATGCCAGGAGGAAGGCCTTACTGCTCGTCTTCAGCAAGTTTGCCAAAGAAATGGTGTCGGGAGGCCTCAGCCCTGAAGCGGTCTCTGTGTTGCTTAATTACTTGTTAGCCTGGAGTCCTGGCTTAACTAACGAGATGATTAACGAAATTGTCTACAAGACTGCGTTGATAGAACTTCAGCAGAAGGCTTCCCAAAATCCCTTCTTACCCCTAATCAATAAGGTAATAGATCTTAATTCATTTATCAAGAAGGTAGTATGGTGTAACTCACTCAAATGTGCACTAGAGGTATCGAAGGAATATGGCATAATTGCGTCTAACAATTTCATGGAAAAATACGTTACTCTAGATGTTTTAGTTGGTAAAGACGGTAAACACCTTATAGTAATGTTATCTGGCGACGTCACATATCCTAAGGTTCTCTCGATATCATCAGAATTGAAGAAGCTGAGAGAGGTCAAGTCCGTTAGCTATACGGGTAGAAGTCTTCTTAACACCGATATACAGAGAAGCGTTACCAAGAGCTTGGATGAAATAAACAAGATAGCTACCATATTCGTCTTAATAGCACTCCTCTTCAGCACGAGGAGCTTGAAACTCTCCATAATTCCCGTAATAATAATATATATCGTATTACAATACTACAAAGTCTTAGTACTCTTAGTATCAAATTTAATTAAGGTTTATCCATCTAGCATAGATCTCATCGTAGCTACTGCAACTATCTTGGGTATGGGAATAGATTACTCCCTGTACGCCGCTCACAAGTACTCGGTTGAAAGATCTATCAAGAAAGCGCTAAGACCTGTCTTGTTAGCATCTTCGATGGCATCGACGGGATTCATAATATTCGGCCTACTTTCCGTAATTCTACTCCCAAGCTTGGCAACCTTAGGTCTCTTCATCCCTCTTGCGATAATGTTCACAGCAACAGTAGGACCTTTGCTCACTTTCACAATAGTAGACTTGATAAAGATTCAAGAGGAAGAAGAGGTAAGGAAGATACCGTTCTTAACTGCAGTATCGATAGATTTCCCCAAGCTAACTATATTCACGGTGTTGATTCTGGCTGCTATCTCGCTATACGTCATAAGGGTAGCCCCACCCGGCTATGACCTCTTCCTCTTCCTTCCATCGAATGCTCCCTCCGCCCAAGGCCTCAAGGTACTTCAAGACTACTCCAGTCCCGGAATTACCGGACCAACTGTAGTGTTGCTCAAGCTCAAACAGAACGCCAGCCTAGTTGAGGCGGGCAAGCAAGTTGAGTCGCTCATCCAGTACTTCCTCGAAGGCGGATACTTCGATCACGCCTTCACCTTCACAAGGCCTTTGGGTAAATTCATATCGTACAACCCTGAGGTTCTAAAGGTCGTCGGCGGCTTTAACTACATTCAAGGGAATTACATCAAGTTATACTTGCTCCCACATTACCCTCCGGACAGCAATAAGATGATTGAGTACATCAAGTTCATGAGGCAATTCATTCATGAATGGCTCAAGAAGAGGGGGAAGGCGTTTGACGAAGCCCTAGTAGGCGGCGAGAGCGCTATGAATTACGACCTCTCAACGATAACTAATACGATAATACTCAACTACATACTACCATCAATGATACTCATAATGGCTGCCGTACTGACCTTGGCATTCCAGAGGCCGGAGTTCGTCGTGTCGGCTCTCTTCGGAACTATTCTCCCAATGATAGTGGCCTTAGGCGCAGCTGACGTGGTCTTCAAGGTAATCTTTCACTTGCCACTGCTATGGGTAGTGGCGCCGCTACTCGTCACGACCGTGCTAAGCGTCGGTAGCGATTACTTAGTATTCTACTTGTTCGGAATTAAGGAGAGTTTCGAGGAGTGCAAGTTAGTGATAGATGGCGAGTGCTTGGAAAAGCTTTCCGTACTACTTTACAGCTCAGCGAAGCTCTCAAAGCTGATAATGGGATTCGCCACCACCTTCGCCGTGGCTTACTTCGCCTTGCTCGTTTCCAACATATGGGCACTGAAGCAGATAGGTTTGGCATTAGGCCTTTCAGCGCTACTATTGCTCATATCCATAGCATACACCTTAGTACCCGCCGTACTGTCACTAGCGTACAGGAGGCGATGAGAGCCGCGTCGGAAGCTGAGCGGTGATGGTATTGGCTACATTTCGAGCCACTCTGAGAGCCCTCTACGTCTACTCCGCCATAATAGCAGTAGCGGGGAGCGTCCTCTATTCCGTCTTCGCACCTTATGCTAAGTCGGTGGGCATTGGTCCCTTCGAATACGGGATACTAACCGCCATCTTGACGCTTGTCGGCATGCTCTCAGCTCCCATTTGGGGCTACCTCTCAGACAAGGTGGACCCGAGACTGCTCTTGGCAATAGCTTCCTTCACTGGCTCTTCCATTTTCCTCTTTCTGTTGATTAAAGCGAAGTGGGCTTATTACATGGCTGCGATGATGGCCGGAGTAACTGTCGGAAGCTCGGCTGTTTCCCAAGGACTAGTTGGAAAATTAGCTGAAGATAAAGATAAGGGCTTCGCCTATCTTCAGTTCTCTAACTTAATAGGAGGGGCTTTGGGGGCGCTCCTGGTCCTCACCGGCCTTTTCTCTAATTATAACCAAGCCTTCGCCTTTGGAGCGATGGTGATGATTTTCTCTTTGGCACCTTTAGCATTCATGAAGAGAGTCTCATTTAAGGTATCGATGCCCAAGCTCTCAGAACTTAAGGCTCTCCCTAGAGCAGTTTACTATATCTTCGCGTTTCAGCTGATCCTAGCGATAGGCGCAGCCGCTGGGGTTTGGATGATTGATTATTACTTCGTAAAGAAGTATAACGTGGGAATGAGGTCAGTGGGCCTCTATGTTTTCCTCAGACAGACGAGCATTGCCTTGATGACTCTCCTTGTTCCGGATTTGAGTAAGAGAGAAGGAAGGCTTAAGGCCTATTTCTTGTTAGCTATACCGGCTACGGTACTTACGTTCATGGTTACGCTGGTCAACGACTTCTACTTAGCTTTGGCTCTAATAATAGCTAGGGGGGCTCTGATAAACGCCGGGAATCCGATAATAGATGCCATCTTGGCTGACTTCACTCCAAAGGAAATAATGGGAACGGTCATGGGTATACTTACTACTTTGAATGCAATGGGAGCCACCTTAGGTAGGTTAATAGGCGGCTACTTAATGGAGATAGACGTGGAGTTACCCTTGCGATTTACTGCCCTGATGTACGCCTTAGGCATAGGTGAACTTGGTCTTACCATTGGTAGGAGATCTAAAGCTAGAACCTCCGAAGTAAGATGAGGTGGAAGAAGGATGCGCCTATGTCCCTTCACGATAGCGTTCTTCGTGGTATTGAGTGCTGCTGAATCCTTGTACTTGTTCATATCCGTAGTGACCGGAAACTGGACGGGAGCTATCAACTCCTTGGGGGCGTTCTTCGTATTGATGTTGCTAACTTACTTGGTATCAGCTGTCTTAGCGCAGATGAACGTCTGCTAGCTACTTAGCAAAGAGTATGAAGTCCGGTGGAGATGACTTCCCTGATAGGTACAGCTTGTAATCCGGATTAGCGTTCAATATGATCTCAGGGAGGACCAGCAAGTCGTCCCACTTATGATAGGCGGCGAAGGCTAAGGTAGGTCTATACTCTTGCAAGACCTTCGAGAACGCCTTTAGGGCATATCTCTCATAGCCCTCTATATCAGATTTGATGAATATCTTATTTTTATTGAATTTTATTCCTAAGTTACTGAGGTCTACATCTTCCGAGATGAACTTATCTATTATTTTCCATGAAACGCGTTTCCTCCTTAGAAAGCTAGCCATTCTGTCTTCCCTCTCCAGATTCTCTTTTAATAGTTTCTTCACGTTTCCTGGTTCTATTGCATAGACGTCAACGTCCGATGCCTCTATAGCATACCACGCAATGGTCTCACCGGCATAAGCTCCGAGATCGATGAATATGCTATCGTTCTGTGGTCCAATATTATGTAAGTCGTCTTGATAGTTCCTAGCTATTAGACTTTCTGCAAGGAAAAACGGAAAAGTTTCAATGGTAAACAACCCTTTCACGTTAATTAGCTCAGTGAACTCATACGATCCCTCTCCCAGATATTGTAGACCATACTTGTTGAACACTTTGTCTAAGTTAGTATAGGCAAAGTTGTAACATTTCAAATTTAGCTTATAACAAGGTGATAGAGGGTAGACGGATTCTATGAACGCCATCTTGATATACTCAACAAAGAAACGCTTACTCGCTGCGTCATCGAACCTCTCGCAACCTTCAACCCACCTCTTCGGATCATCCCTTATACTCTTCCACGTCCTCCAAGCTCTGGCTGTTCCGAGAAGTTGTAGGGCTTGTTTAACTCCGAAACCCTTCGTTCTCCTCCACATAGCTTCCACTACATTTCTTTTCAGAACTATTACTCCACCTAACTTCCTCAACACTCTGTTCAATAGACTGCCAGAGGGTTTCCTCCTAATGTTAGCTTCCGGGCTACCCATCATTATCTCTTCTGCAAACTCTGAGAGTTCCACTAGCAAGTTCATTAGTGTATCCTCAAAATTCTCTATTTCGGAGCAATGTGACATGTCTGACCCTGAGATTGAGAATACTCCAAAGTCTAAATCTGCATCCGATACTCTAGTGTTATTTTATATAGCATAGCGTTTTACGCCGAGAAATCAGTCAAAACAGGGGTTCTGAGAAAATGATAGCATTAGGCATAACAGCACCACTAGGTCACGATTTAACGCTTGCCGTCGTCCTTGACGGAGAACTAAAGCTCGCTGTTGAGCTAGAGAGATTGTCTAGGTTTAAACATAACTATCCTAAACTAAGATCTCTTACCACACAAGGCAACTATGCTGAAGTCCGAAGGACTGAAATGTACTCATTAGTTATCGGATTACGCAAAGTTGATAAATACCTTAACAAAAAATATGGTGTTAGACTTTACGACGCAGATGTTATTGCAATTCACGCCGACCCAAAAGTCTTAGATTCTCATCGCTCTGATATACTATCATATTGTAACTCACTTTCACCAGATGATTTTAAATACGTTAAATACGTTCATCTACCTCCTAACGCGCTTTCGTTAATACACCTCTTGGAAGATTATTGGAGACTTACTGATCTAATGCATGAATCGAGAATAATTCAAGACGTCGGTAGAGTTGAGCGAGAGTTCGAGAAATTAGAAAAGTTGGATAGCATCTCTACTGTAATACGCAGAAACTCTGTGCTACCAATGTTAGATCTCGTAAAGAGTATTTGGTCTTATATCATGTTGTCGCCATCAGTACCGCTAAGTCTCAAGCTCAAAATTAGAAAAGCCTTGAAGGAGGAAGACGTGCGCTTAATGCATGAAATCTCGAGAATCATGAAGAACATTTACAGTTCATATAAGAAGGCTATTTCAAAAAAAGATTGCACATCTCTGATCCACCTCAATACAATCTCCTTAACCTACCACGCTGCTGATATTATAAGAGTAGCATGGAAGTTAGCATTTAACCGAGAACCACCAAGATTCGTATTTGTATCACACCATCTGACGCATGCAGCGTCAGCGTACTATACTTCCGGCATGAATAAGGCCGTGGGAGTGGTAATAGACTCCAGAGGCGAATGGGAGTCTACTTCGATATGGAGCATAAAAGATGGGGAGTTCGAGAGAATAGCTTCGTTATCACATCCGAAATATAGTTTGGGCATATTCTATCAAGAATCTGGCGAGTGGATAGGTTACGGCGGATTAGAGGGGCCAGCCAAGATAATGGGTCTGGCTCCCTACGGTAAACCCAACGAGAAGTTTACTAATGTAATAAACGAGCTCCTAAAGGTTTTCGACGAACCGAAGGATGTTCCTTATAGAATTGAAAAGGTGAAGTCCTCGGTTGCTGTCTTAGATTACTTGAAGTCCGTCTTGGGAGAACCTATAAAGTGGGATAAAAATGGGAAACCATTGAATAGAGATGCTACCGACTTCGCGTGGGCTTTACAACATAGAGTAGAAGAGGCTTACTTAGCTACCATGCGCTGGGCCAAGGAGTTAACGGGTCTCAAAGAGGCAGTGATCGCTGGAGGCGTCGCGCTGAACGCTAAAGCCAATATGGAGCTCTTATATTCTGATATATTCAACGACTTCTTCGTGTTTCCAGCTGCCAACGACGCTGGAACTGCCGTGGGAGCTGCATTATGGGCATACGAGCACGTCCTTGGAGGTAAGGTAAAGAACGTCAAAATAGAGAACGTGTTTTGGGGACTTGAGCACGACGAGGAGGACATAGAAGAAGCTCTAAATCTTGCTAAGAGGATGAATTATCGCATAGAAAAGGATGTAGACATAGAACACCTAGTCGATAAATTACTAAAGAATGAACTCGTAGTAGTGTATCAAGGAAGGGCGGAGTTCGGACCTAGGGCACTAGGTCATAGAAGCATAGTTGCTGATCCAAGAATTGCGGAGAACTGGGAAAGGGTGAACTTCCACAAAGGAAGGGAATGGTGGAGACCCTTAGCCCCCTCGTTGCTACTCGACCATGCTAAAGAGTACTTTATCAAAGGCGAACATCTCCCCTTCATGATAGTCATGGAAAGATACAAGGACGAAGAGGTTTGTAAGAGAGTGCCCGTGGTTTGTCATGTGGACAGAACAGCTAGACCTCAAACGGTGACTACTTCGATCGACAGAAACTGGTACAACCTGATTAGAGCGTTCGGACAAGAAACCGGTGAGTACATAGTAATGAACACTAGCTTCAATCTAGGAGGAGAGCCGCTCGTAGAGACGCCGGCTCAAGCAGTGCTTAGCTTCACCTTCGGAGGCTTTGACGCCTTGTGGTTAGAGGGTTACTTGATCTCGAGGAGGTGAAGAAAACTAAAGAAATTTCGTTACTCTTCGAGGCCCATCATCTTCCTTAGCTCCTTCCCAACCTTCTCAGCGGGATGGTTCTTCACCTTTTCCATAAGCTCGTTGAGGGTCGGCATACCCTTCTTGTACTCCTCTACCCATTCCTTGGCGAACTCTCCGTTAAGTACCCTTTCAGAGGCCTTCTTCATGTTCTCCTTAACGTGCTCATCTATTACCTTAGGTCCGACGGTCAGTCCTCCGTACTTGGCAGTGTCACTAACCCTCTTGAGCATTCCGTAGAATCCATACTGCCATATCAAATCCATAATCAACTTAGCCTCGTTTATGGCCTCGAAGTAGGCAACCTCTGGCTGGTAGCCTAACTCTACTAGGTTCTCGAATCCCTTTAGGAGTAGCTCCATCAGACCTCCTACTAGAACTGTCTGCTCACCTATTAGGTCGGTCTCGGTCTCCTCCTTGAAGGTGGTCTTTATCACTCCGGCTCTGGTGCATCCGATTGCCTTGGCTATAGCTAGGACTAGGTCCCAAGCCTTTCCAGTTGCGTCTTGGTGAACGGCCACCAGAGCTGGAACACCTCTTCCTTGCTCATAAGCCTCTCTGACCTTGGGGCCGGGACTCTTGGGGGCCACCATAACCACATCAACGTACTTAGGAGGCTTGATCAAGCCGAAATGTATGTTAAATCCATGAGCGAAGACTAGAGCGTCACCCTCTTTCAAGTTGGGTTCGATGTACTTCTCGTAAATCTCCGGCTGAGCCATGTCTGGTATTAGCATTATTATTACGTCGGCTTCCTTAGCGGCCTCGGGAATGGGCTTAGGTTTGAAGCCGTCTTGCTCAGCCAGCTTCCAGCTCTTGCCCTCGGGTCTGAGACCCACAACCACGTCTATTCCGGAATCCCTCATGTTGAGGGCCCATGCTCTTCCTTGAGATCCATATCCTATTACAGCTACCTTCCTGCCCTTTAGAGGCTCGAGGGAAACCTCATCGTCCTTCCATATCTGTGCCACGCGTGAACACCGCTAGGAGGAGTTTAGGGGAGTATATATTCGACTGTTTCCTCGAAGCACCACAGCTAAAACTTATATAGAAGCGTTGAGCACCGCTTCATGGTGGGTGAGCACGATGGCCGCCGGTGTACCCGTTCTGATACTCAAAGAGGGCGCTAGCAGGACTTACGGAAGGGAGGCCCTAAGGAGCAACATCCTAGCTGCCAGGATAATCGCTGAGGTCTTGAAGACCAGCTTGGGTCCCAGAGGAATGGACAAGATGATAGTTGACAGTTTCGGTGACATCACTGTCACCAACGACGGTGTTACCATACTCAAGGAGATGGACGTACAGCACCCTGCCGCCAAGCTGATCGTAGAGACTGCCAAGGCGCAAGACGCTGAGGTAGGCGATGGTACTACCAGCGTGGTGGTACTAGCCGGAAGCCTCCTGGAGAAGGCCGAACCCCTCCTAGACCAGAACATCCACCCAAGCATAATCATTGAGGGTTACAAGAAGGCTATGGAGAAGGCCCTAGAGGAGCTAGACAAGATCGCTGTAAAGATTGACCCCAAGGACAAGGCTTACATGAAGAAGCTCGTCGGAACCAGCCTCAGCAGCAAGTTTGTAGGCCAAGAGGCCGAGGAGATCAAGGAGAAGCTTCTAGACATGATCATCGAGGCTGCTTACACCGTAGCTGAGGAGCAGCCCGACGGAACTCTCAAGATGAACATGGACGATATAAAGATCGAGAAGAAGAAGGGAGGAACTCTGCTGGACAGCCAGCTCGTGAAGGGTATAGTCCTAGACAAGGAGGTTGTCCATCCAGGCATGCCCAGAAGGGTGGAGAACGCCAAGATCTTGCTACTAGACACCCCGCTAGAGGTCGAGAAGCCCGACATAACCGCCAAGATCAACATAACTGACCCCAGGCAGATAGAGGCCTTCCTAGAGGAGCAGACCAAGATACTCAAGGAGATGGTCGACAAGATCGCCGCCACCGGAGCCAACGTCGTCATAACCCAGAAGGGCATCGACGACGTCGCCGCTCACTTCCTAGCGAAGAAGGGCATACTGGCCGTAAGGAGGGTGAAGAGGAGCGACATCGAGAAGATAGCCAAGGCCACCGGAGCCAGGATAGTGACTAGCATCAAGGACGTCACTCCCGACGCCCTAGGTGAGGCCGAGCTGGTCGAGGAGAGGAGGGTTGGTAAGGACAAGATGGTGTTCATTGAGGGATGCAAGAACCCCAGAGCCGTGACCATACTGCTAAGGGGTGCCAGCGACATGGCCCTCGACGAGGCCGAGAGGAACGTCACCGATGCTCTGCACGTGCTGAGGAACATATTCATGAAGCCCATGATAGTGGCCGGAGGAGGAGCCATTGAGGTCGAGCTGGCCGAGAGGCTGAGGAAGTACGCCACCAGCGTGGGAGGCAAGGAGCAGCTAGCCATCGAGGCCTACGCCGAGGCCCTCGAGGAGATACCGGTGGTGCTGGCCGACACTGCTGGAATGGACACCTTGGAGGCCCTAATGGAGCTGAGGAAGCTACACAGGGAGGGCAAGATCTGGGCCGGCGTGAACGTGATCGAGGGCAAGATAGAGGAGGACATGACCAAGCTAGGAGTGATCGAGCCGGTAAGGGTTAGGGAGCAAGTGCTCAAGAGCGCTACTGAGGCAGCTAACGCCCTACTGAAGATCGACGACGTGATCGCCGCCGCTCCGCCCAAGGAGGGCAAGAAGGGCAAGGGCGGCGAAGGAGGAGAAGAGGAAGAAGAGGGAGGAATGGGCAAGTTCGGTGGCGGTGAGTTCTAAATAGGAAATTTTTGATCAATCCCAGTAATCATCGCTCATTACCCTTCTCTGACTCTCTCTATAGTAAAAGGTTGGTACCTTCCTCAGCAACCTTCTTCTAAGACCCATGTCGGCTGTGGCCACAGGGACGCCATACCTCAAGGCTATTTCACACAACTCATCATCCGCTCTCTTATAGTTCAGATCTGTCTCTAAGATGAAACATCTCTGCTCAATTATCCGCTTAGCTAGCCTTGCGCTTCTCCCTCTCTTCCCCCCATTCTTCTCGTGCTTCTCGAGTTCTCTTAACACGCTCCGTGTAACTACACACTTGCAACCGAAGGACTCCAGTTGATCGATAACATCTATTCCCTCTCCGAGCAACAGCAGTATCGAGGTATCCACGAGGACGTAACGCCTAGGTTTGTCGGTCAATTCTTCAAGACTGAGAGTTTTCATGACTCCTTCCAGAGGGTTTAAAATCACAAATATTTATTTAGGCTTAGGTGACTTAAAAGTATGAAGGAAAAGGTCATTGCCACGGTCCTAGCGATATTCATGATAGTCGATGCAGTCTTAAGTGTCAACGCCGCCCTACACGCGCCCTTCCCCGCTGCCGTGCCGCTGGGAAGTCCTGCCGCTTACTTGAACGTCTACCTCCACGTCCCGATAGCTTGGGCAACGTACATGCTCTTCATAATAGGCTTCATACTAGCTATAGCTTACCTAGCAACCGGAAACAAGAAGTTCGATAAATATTCAGAGCTGTTCATCTACACGGCGTTAGTGTACGCGTTCTTGACACTAATAACTGGGAGCATGTGGGCCATGGAATCGTGGGGAAGCGCTTGGAACTGGGATCCCAGGGAGACGGCCGTTCTCCTACTCTTTATAGCCTACTTGGTGTACGTGGCCATAAGATACAGCATTAGAGATCCGGAGAGGAGGGCTACGGTCTCTGCAGTCTTCGCCATAGCCGCATTCGCTACCGTTCCGATAAGCTTCCTAGCCCCTTACTTGATCCACGGGAGCCTTCACCCCACGATGTCCAATACCGAGTCGTTCTTGTCACACCCATCCACAAAGACATACTTCTTCAGCAAGGTATTTACTACAGTCGTTACCGCTATACTAATACCTATAGCCATTGGAATGAGAGCCGACAAGAAGATAGTGACGGCCGGCGCCTTGGGAATGTTCATAATACTGATCATTGGAGCCTTAATGGTCATGCCGTGGGGAGCTACGGGAAGGGTCGAGGCAGCTTACTTCACTAAGGGTAGCCTAAAGTTCCAGTTCTATACAGCAAACAACAAGATAATGACCCATACTGGAGGATTGATAATAACCGTTAATGGCAAAAACATAACCTTGACCACGTCGAAGGGCTTACCTAAACCCAACTTCATACCGGTACCAAACTTCGCCAGGGGAACGAACAAGACTGGAATTGTGGTGGAGTGCTGCGGAAGCAAGTACTGGCCAACCATATTAGGTCATATAGTCAAGGTTAGCAACGGTAAGGTAACCGTCTTGAAGCCCTTTACCGTAGCGTGGACCCTCCTAACCTATGGCATCTTCGTCCCTCTCTTCGTTGTATTGATGGTGAGGAGAAGGGAGTAAGCGTTTATGTTTGAAAATGAATGTAAAAACCGTTTTTCGCCCCATGTCGTGACATAGCATAGGGAAAGAACAAAACGAGGGAACGGAATATGGTATGTCCGTTTGCTGTACAAAGAGGGCTACTGTCTAGGAGGGTCTTCTGCCTTGCCATAGGGATGTACGTTAACTACAAGAAACAAGGATGTTTGACTAACAAGTTCGTTGAATGTCCATACTACAAGCAAGCCATAGAAGAGGAAAAGAAGAAGGAAGAGGAGAGGATCATAGCACCTGATGCCCACGAAGTCCTAGAGGGAGAAAAAGACATACTAGAGAAAACCGTCAACGAAAGCGTCAAGGAAGCGCTAAAGAAGTACGCGGATCCAAAGAGAGGGATATACCCAGACACGTGTTACGACTGTCTTTACTTCTCTCCAACCACGGGGTTATGTCTGTATATGAGAATAAAGGTAAAAGATCCAAACAATCCCCCTTGCAAGAGCAAGAAATGATAGTGGAGGGTTTCTTGCTTCTCTACAAGGACTTCATTTGGATGGCAAAGGGTATTGAACATCCAGAGGGCTATGCCGTAGCCTTCCCGCGCTATCACGGAGGTAAGAAGGTTTCTCTCTTCCCCACGCAATTTCTATCCCTCGTTAAGACTTGCGATTGTTCTCCTTCGCCCGTACCCTTAGTTCCTTTAGAGAGAGCCATAGTTTATGATCCGAGAGACTTAATAGAAAGGGACACGCTCGCAAGAGATTTCGCCTCTGTGTTAGCTAAGGGGGCCGGACTCACGGGATCTAGGGTAATAGGCGTAGAAGGCGACATAGACCTAGTCTTCTATGATAGTTATGAAGAAGTACTAAAAGCCCTAAAGGATCTTAGAGATGATGGGGAAATAGAACCGGAAATAGGGAAGTGGAAGAGTCTGGGCGAAGGAGCTATCAAATGTAAGCTCAAGCACACCCTTCTAGAAGGAAAGTGGAGAGGCGTTCACTACTCCATAAGACTCGTCTCGGCTCCTAGAGCTCCTTCAAGGCCCGTTTCCTTGGGTTTGAAGGCAGTTAAGGGAAGGATCATTGAAGCCAATAACACAGTAATGCCCTATGAATACGTATTGGAAAACGGAGTTATTATAGAGAGCTTGAGGATGCAACACTCCGAGATACCGGTGGGAGCGATAATAGAGGTGAAGGGATCGTGGGAGATGAGCTCGAGAGGAGAGAGACTCCACCTAGGGTTGAACTCATTCATGGATGTGATCTCTTGCTAATAGCGGAGGCCTTAGAAGGAGCCTATCCCAAGGCAGGGAACGTGAGTCCCTTAAATGAAGGCCCGTTCAAGTACTTAGACCTACTGGTTGAAGCGTGGAGACTTAAAAGAGTATGCGAGATGACCTTACCTCTGGGGAAGAGGTACTACACCTTCCTAACTTCACAAAGGGTAACTGCTCTAGCTGGCTTTGCGATACTCTCCATACCTCTCTTCGATTGCTTGAGTAGGGGTTTGAAGATGGGAAGATGTGGAAGGGATATTGTTAGGGGAAGCTCCCCTGAGGACGCCTACTGGTACCTCAAGGCGCTAAGGGATTCCGGTCTTTCTCATTTGAGGAGAGTTGAAGGAAGGGATTATCCTAATGTAGAGCGACCAGAAGAGGTCTTTGAGAAGGGCTGGAATTTAGAATACGTCTTTAAGAGAGTGGCCGATACCATCTCTTTGGAGATCATTAGAGGCTACCCCCTCTCCACGGAGGGGGCTCATTACCTTCTTGAGAATGGTATAGAAAGAATTAGGGAGCTCCAGCGAATTATCTTATCTAAGAGTATAGATGACCTAGTAGCGAGGAAGTGGGGCCTTCGAGTAGCTTATGAACTCACCTTAGCGGCTAGAGAAGGGCTTCATGAAAAATTCATTGAGGAGAAGGGGCTGAATCCTGGAACCACTGCTGACATAATCGGAGTCTCCGTTCTTATAGCCCTCTCCGAGCTTTTGAGAAGGAGGGAACTTTGGTAATAGAGGTTAGCGAAGAAGCGCTTAGGAAGGCGTTAACCATCTCTCCGGTAATCTACCAGAAGCACGTCAAAGGGAGGGCAGAGATAGGTGAGCTGGTTGAGTTAGAGTATGAGGGAAGGACGATATGCGCTATGTGGGATGAAACGGGGCCGGTGAGGTTAAGAGTGCTCCTTAACCACGAATGTCCGTCCACTCCCGAAGAAGCCCTAGAAGAAGCTCTAGAAAGGGCTTATAGGGTAAGAAGGCTTAACGGAGCCGCCAATTGGGATGCTTTCAGACTGGTCAATGGAGATGGAGATATGCTTTCAGGATTGATTATTGATATTTATAAGGAGATTGCTGTGCTCCAATCCTCAAGCTTAGCTATAGACAAGTATATCAAATTCATAGCTGAAAGAGTAAGGAATTTGCTAAAGCTGGAGTCCGTATATGAAAAGAGTGTTCAAAGGGTGAGGCGAAAGGTAGGACTACCAGAAAGGGAAGGCCTCATACTGGGAACGAAGAAAGAGACTGTGGTGGACGAGGAAGGAGTTAAGTTCTTGGTGAGGGTAGACAAGCAGAAGACGGGTCTTTACTTGGATCAAAGGGAGAACAGGGTATTCTTCGAGAGGTTCGCTAAAGGAGAGAAGGTCTTGGACGCGTTCTCCTATACCGGGGGATTTGGCCTTCACGCGTTGCACGGAGGGGCGAAGAAGGTGAAGTTTGTAGACGAGGATCACGAGGCTCTCTCGATACTAAAGGAGAACTTAAGGCTTAACAGCTTCTCTGAAGAGATGGTAGAGATAGTCGAAAGCGATATATGGAGATACCTAAAAGAGGAGAGAAGTAGGTTCGGATTGCTGAGCTTCGATCCTCCAGCCTTCATTCCTTCAAAGGAGTATTACGACTTAGGAGTAAGAGATTACTTGAAGGTTTACATAAACGCGTTTAAGCTCGCTGAGGAGGGCTCCGTGGTCGTCCTCTCCTCGTGTTCCCAACCGCTCTCTAGGGACGATTTCTTGAGACTGATATCAAAGGCCTCCTTCTACGCCAAAGTGGACGCTAGGACGTTTGCTCTTCGTGGGGCCTCTCGTGATCACGTGATGCTTCCGAACGCTCGTCACTTGGAGTACTTGAAGGTGGCGTTCCTCTCAAGGCTTTGAAGTACCTAACCAGCCTCACAACGTAGAACAACCAAGAGGGGCTTCCTTGGAGTTCGACGAAGGATAATAGGGCACCGGCGTCCATAAGACCGTCAACAATATCCATGGGATAATCCTTACCTAGCGACTTCCACTTCACTGCCAAGTAAGCGTAAGCCAAGGCGCCCGTCATTCCTATTATTCCGTACAAATCATCTCCCATTCCCTTCGAGAAGCCTAGCAACACTATCGCAATCTCTATGGATCCTATCCAAACGGCTAAAGGACTCTTGTAGCCCCACATTCTCTGTATCACTGTTAACCATATCAAGGCGGCGACGCCGGCTATTATCGCTACCGTATACCTAGCCGTAGGTATGTTTAAGTGCATCTCTGCCATTTTGACTAGTATAATGATGATCAAGGCCACTATTCTGTCACTCCTCTCCATGAGTCCAACTCCTTCTCCCTTCCTTCCCTCCACCTCCGCCGCTGCTCTGATCGTGGATATGAGGATAGAGCCGGTGGCCCATAAGTAGGCCAATTCCCATGGGGCTCCCAAGGCTGGAAGTCCCAGAGCTAGCACCACATCCGTTAGCCTGTCCAAGCTGGAATCTAGAAAAGCCCCTGCCTTGCTGACCTTCTTCAGCTTCCTCGCTATGGCTCCATCTAGGACGTCGAACAGACCGGTTACTATCAAAGCTATTATTGCGTCAAGGTACCTTCCTTCCCATATCAAGTACAGGTAAACAAAAGCCGGCACGACCCCGATTACCGTTATTATGTTGGGACTCACCCACGCCGGAACTCGGGAAGCCAGCCTCTCCATCAACGGCGATATCTTCTTTCTCAGCTTGCTAAGCATTCCTTCCAGTACCCCAAACGCCTTCTCAAGTACCCCTCTTCAACCTCTCAGCAAGTTTGCCCAGCCTCGCTAGTGCCTTAGCCTTCTCCTTCTCTCCTATCTTTGCTTTCATAACTATTTCTTTCATAATTTCAATTACTTTATCAGCCGTTTTAACGTCATAAGGGTACGGAACGCCGTCCTTTCCCCCTACCGCATAGGCATAGGCAAAGGGGTCCAGAGGGGAGCTTACCGGATCCTCGAAAGAGGGAGAATAGCCATAGATTAGATGTGAAATTAGTGCCAAAGCTCTAACGGTCTTGGGACCTATCCCGGGTGCGACGAGTAAGTCCTCCTTCCTCGAGGGCTTAAACTCGTATGCCTTCTTGAGGGCGTTTTCCAGTTGTCTCGATGGCCGGACGGGATAGTAATACCTTATGGCTCTGGGATCGATAACGAATTCCCCAGTCAACCTCCTTTGTCCCTTGAGTCCTGCCCTTGCCACCTTCAAGAGAGTCATTACCCTTGAAGGTCCTTCGTTTATCAAGTCTACGCTTATCTCCGCCATCTTCTCCGCAACTGGTGCGCTAGCGTCCAAAGCTTCTCCTCGTATCCCGCTAACAGCAGAGTGAGGATTCCTCCAGGGTCTGTTCTCATCTGTTAGATGGTATCTCCTGGCTAGCTTACGCTCAACGTTCATGCCTTGTTGAACCACTGTCCACCTCTTCCTGCTCAGTACGACGAAGTGGACATAAAGGTCATAACCATCTTGAAGCAAGGCGCTATCGAGTCTCGCCGATGACTTGGAGAATTGAAAGACCTCTTCGGGGGCGATGTCCAGCTTCTTCCCAGCCTCCTCCGCCTCCTCCTTGACCTTAAGCATGTTCTTACCCTTTCCACCTAGAACTAAGAATTCCCATTCCTTCTCCCAGCTGAGTCTCTTCAATATCCCTAAGACGACCGCTGTACTTCCGGAGGAGTCCCAATCCATCCCTATAGCGTTATTGAACGCTTGAAACCAAAAGGGATCGGAAAGTCTCCTGACGACCTCCTCGGGCCCGAACTCCTCAACCATGAGGTCCACTATTACCTCACTGAGACCTATCATCCTCTTCATTAGGTGAGGTGGTACCTTTCCCCCATGTAGTATTAAGTCCGATATTCCTCCTTCCATAGCTCCCTTTTAAGAAATATTATGAGATTAAAGAGAGCTAGCCACCAAAACTCCCCTCTTCTCCAATGGGGGAGCCAAGTAGGGGTATGGTTTGAAGAACGTTATTGAATATTTCCATTTCCTAAGAGCGGGCACCAAGGTGTCCCATATGAGTTCCCCGGAGTAGTCGATAACTATATACTTGAAGTTCTTGAGAGGTGTCAGATCCCCCTTCAGGATATTCTTCAGACAACACGATATCCTTATCAAATCACCTTCCTTGATGCCCCAGAAGTCCATCAGATCCTCCAAGGGTATACTCTTTACGGTCCCTCCTTTCCTACCCATTTCCTCTTGGAAGGGCGTAAGTAAGAACCTTTCCTCTCCCTTCTTACCAATGAGCGCGTTTAGCGTATCGATGTAAACTTCGCTTAAGTCAGCATTCTCTTGGAGCCATTGATAGGCATAGGGATTAGGCTCCAACGAGTAGACTTTCTTGGCTCCTCTCCTAGATGCCCTCAGCGAGAACTCCCCTACCCAAGCCCCTATGTCAACTATTACCTTGTTCTTCGGGTTTATTCCAAGCGCGAAGTCATAGTTACCGAACACGTATGTTTCTCTTAATTTAGCAAGACCTTCCAATAGAGAGCCCTTATGGAACCTCACCTTAGGCCATAGTTCAACGAAGAAGTCACTGACCTCCATGTACCTAGAGCCTACCTTACACCTTTCGGCATTGCTGACCCAGCCTCCACTAGTGACGAAGTCAGTGATATAGGATATGAGGAGGGCCTCGTCGGCGCTTATGCATCCCTTAAAGCATGCTGAGCTTAAGCAGACTCTATCTCCATACCACTCTATCCTAAACGTTCCCTCTTCTTCTAGCTTCTTTATCTTGCTTTCGACTATTCTTCTGGTCTCTAACTTCAAAGACTTCAAGAACTCATTTTTCTTATCTCTCAAGAGTTGCACCCTTCCCTGGAACTCGGGGCTAATTTAAATAATAATAGCTTTGATCAAAGACTTAAGGTTCCTTCCGTGCTCTTTCTAAAACCCATCTCCCTCAGCGGGAAGAGGTGGGGCAAGTGCTCAAGTTCGGTAGCTGTAGGAGGCTGTTCCACGAGGACTGCGACTATTACGTCGTTCTCGAAGAGGAGTACTGTAAGAAGGAGGAAAACGTATTCTGCTTCCCGGTAATCAACTTCTCGATAGAACCCTTCGGGAACATAGTAGCTGCTGTAGCTACAACCTTGGACTTAAGCAATGAGGGAACCGTCTGCGTCTGTGATAAGGGAGGTTGCGGTAGAAGCGGGACCGTAGCAGCGGGGGCGCTGGCCTACGCACACTCCGAGTTGCCCTTTTCCCAGTTAAAGAAAATGTTAAGGAACGAGTACGGCCTATTGAAGGAGTGCCCGGAGAAGCCAGAACAACTAGAGGCGGTCAGAATGATGTGGGCTGCATTTCACTTTTTCGGAGATGACGGCTTTAGGCTGTTAACTAGAACCACCTACGTCTACACATTCGGTAAGCCCTCGAGAAACGAGGAGGCTGGCGCTTTCGTGGTGAACGTTACCGATCCTAAGTACGCCAAGAAGGCGAAGTTCTTGCCAATAAGGGTCCTTGGGAAGAGAATACCATATGGAAGGGAGGCGAGGGTTACGATCAACTCCAAGGAGTTAAGGAGGTACATGGGAATTAGAGGCTCTATAATTCTAGACGAACTGGAGCGCGTTAGAACCGAAGGAAAGGTCGTCAGACTAGAAGAGCTGACGCCGGACGAGGTCTTGGGTTACGCCCTATCCTATTCGATATTGGAAGGGATGGCCTTCAAGACGTTGAACCCTGAAGAAGGATTGGTCCTCTTAACCAAATCTCTACTCTTCGATTAAGAGTTGGTTTTACCCTCTCCCTCCCGCACTTCTTGGGTGTTATGCTTCCCTTGAGGATCTTGGTTCTCCATGGCGGGACCGGATGGAAAGAGATTAAGGAGAGGGCTGTATTTGAAATAGAGAGGTGTGCTGAGGAGGGGTTTGGGTTCGACAGTGCCCTCGATGCCGTGGTCGAGGCCGTAAGATGTATGGAGGACTCGGGGGCCTTCAACGCCGGTAAAGGAGCCGTCTATGATCTCTTGGGGAATAGGTCTCTCGATGCCGGCGTCTCCTTTAAAGGAAAAATAGGAGCAGTTGCTAACGTTAGCGCCACTAGGAACGCTATACTGCTAGCGAGATACGTTATGGATCTACCTCCCCACATGATCTCCGGTCCTCAAGCGGATGAGATAGCGAGACTCCTAGGTCTACCTCCCCTTCCTCCATTGGATGAAGAGAAGAGAAAAAAGTACGAAGAAGACATTAGAAAGGTACTAGGCTATATTCCCAAAGAACTTAGCTTAGACTTGCTGAGTTTCTTCAAGGGTAAGGAAGAAGGGTCTGGCACCGTGGGAGCCGTCGCTTTGATCGACGGGGAGTTAGCAGCTGCGACCAGCACGGGCGGAATAAGACTGAAAATGCCGGGGAGAGTGGGGGATTCCCCGATCTACGGGGCAGGGTTCTATAGCGATGAAGTCATCGCTTGCTCTGCCACCGGTATAGGTGCCAAGATAGTGAAGTTCATGCCTTGTCTTAAGCTTGCAGAGGCAGTAAGGAAAGGGAGAGGTCTCAAGGAAGCGGGTAGGGAGATTGTGAAAGCGTCCAAGGATATGCTCGGTCCTTCAATGGGTCTTATTGCAGTATCCTCTAAGGGAGAGGTATTCTGGGGAACTAACTATAGGAAGATGTTGGTGTCAATGAAGGTTGAATAAAAAGACTCTCGGATTAGACGGGTAGGACTTGGCGTCCGGCGGCGTCGTTTATGAGCAAGGCTGCCGAGGTGTAAATCGCCGAAAGCCCTGTTAGCACGCCTTCGGCACCGGCTACCCTCAGTATAGCCTTACTTCCTGTGGCAAAAGCCGCCGAGAGCAAGAAGAACAGTATAATTAGTAAGAATAGTACCGCAGTAACAGCTCTGGCCTTGCGAAGCCACGAAGCTATAGTTAGGTAAGCGGTGAAGATGCCCCACATCGCCATCCACGCGGCTAGCTCTCCGGGACTGGTCTTCAGTCCCAGAGTGTTGAGCAAGGCAAAGCCTATCCAGAAGAGGCCATAGGAAGTGAAAGCGGTCCCACCAAACATGTTCTTTCTCCTAAATTCGATGATACCCGCGATCACTTGGGCCAGTCCGCCGTATGCGAAGCCGTAAGCGACGGTGAAGCCGGCCGAAGGTATGACTCCCATGTTATATAGGTTCAACACGACTGTGGTCAGACCGAAGCCGGCCAGGCCTAAGGCTGCTGCATCAGCCCAAGTTTCTTCGTTGTCCGCCATGACTATTCGCCTTCCTCACAAGAATACCTAGTTACTGTGCTCATAAAGATTTTTCATTTTGGAACATCATTAATTATAGAATTATCTGAATAGTTAGTTAGCCATTGCTCATGCTTTCGACTTGTGCCTACATAAAAGTGTAGATTAGGGTTACCTAATGCACACCGTATCTTTTAGCTTTGTTAATTATCATTTTTCTACTCGTATGAGAGCTTCTAGCCAGGTTATTGTTGTTGAAGTTGAAAATTAGGAAAGGAGCTTGGCGCCGGGGGCGGGATTTGAACCCGCGCGGGGTTTCCCCCACCGGCTTAGCAGGCCGGCGCCCTAACCAGGCTAGGCGACCCCGGCGGGTGTGACTTCAAGGTAGCCTTTTTAAATCTTTTCTAATGTTAACGGTCATCTAAGTCGATAAGAATCCATAGAGGTTCGGGAGAACCCTAAATACTCTCACTGTACTCCCAGTACTGGTAGCAGCATCATGAAGCTTAGGGTAATGATATTACTAATGACATTGACCTCCTTGGCCTTCGCTATCAACTACAGCAACCTAACAATGTCAGTGGCGTTGCAGAACTTGGTGCCCTTGCAACCAATTCAATTGAAATCGTCATACGCCGCTATTAAGGCTCTCAAACTAATGAACGTGACATTACCTTCTAACTTGACATCTCAGATAGTCCTCGTCACCAAAGAGGCAATAGAACAAGGACTTTACGATCAAGCTGCTTACGGAGTGGCCTCGCTGGCGATGCTAGGTGCTAAGTGTACTAATCCCACCTTTGTGAAGCTCCTCGATCAAGTAATTCAGAGCAACGACGTATTAGCTAAGCTCGTCGGTTTAGAGGCAATGAGCATAGCCAACTGTACTGTAAGTGATACGTTATTCAATCAAATAATAAGGGAGGCCGACGCTAAGGCGAGGTCTCTTATAGGAGTTGACAACGACGCGGTCGCTGAAATATACTATCATCTACTCCTATTGAGGGTACATGACCCGCAGCTAAGGTCATGGGCTAAGAGAATGGTAATGGCATACGCGGTCCTGTCGACCAACTTCCAGAAGTCCTTAGCTGAAGTTCACAAACTCGTCCCAGAAGCCGTGTTCACACCAACGGGCTTCGGCTGGCTAGTAGATGCCTTGGCCATCGTAGGAGCTCCAGAGGCCCAAGTAGGATTAAACCTACTGCTTGACAACCCTCCAGCTAGCGTCCTACCAGCGCTGGTCCAGTTAAGGGTCCTTACAATGTCCAACTTACCTAAAGGATACGTACTTCTAACCACCACAGAGTACAAGACGCTTACTTTAATAAAGAGAATCACACTAACTACTACGTCCCTAGAGTACAAGACTATTACATTCAATAAGACGGAACTCCTTCCCGTGACTAAGAGCTTTACCACTATTATAACAACAACCAAATTCATAGTGTTCCCAGTTGCAATTACTGTACCTTACACGGAAGGACTGGCTTACAAGGTGATAAGCCCTAAGAACGCTACCGCCATTTCACTACCATTAGTGACTAGCGTCGTCGTTAAGGAACCAAAGTACAACTTCACTACGACCACCTACATCCAGATACCTTTGCCTATAGTCAATAACTTAAAGGAAACTATAGCCACGTTAACTATAACTAACAAAGGAAGGATCTATGTAGTTGTGCTAGGTGTAGGGAATTTCGTGAAGACGCTCACCAACACGGTCACACTCTTCATCTCGACTACTATATACTCTACCATAACCTCAATAACCACTTCGACGTTCATTAAGACCATAGTTAACACAGTAACTACTGTAATAACATCACTAATAACAACTACCAGCGTCCTAACCAAAACAGTAACGACCACCGTAACACAGTTGAAATTCTTATTGGCTACAACCACCACTACGCTGCTTAAGACGGTAACTCAGACGCTGACCGAAACCTTGACCTCGATAGTGACTACTACGTTTAGCACTACCTTAACCAGTATCAGTACCATAGTAACAACAACAACTAAGGTCATAACAAGCGTCCTAACTAGCACAATAACGCACATACTCTCATTAGTAAAGACCACCACTCAGACGTTAATTAAATCAATAACCTACAGCACAACACTAACTTCATACATAACCAAGTTAAAGACGCTAACGTATTACATAACTAAGACTCTAACGCTAACTAACAACATAACCACAACAAAGTTAGTCCCAGTAACTAGGATAGTGACAGCTACGTCTACGCTGACTAAGACCTTAACTCTGGTGAACACTACAACAGTAACTAACATGGTAAAGGTGATATCAAGTACCACTGTAGTGAAGCCAGTAACCGTAACGTCAGTAAAAACTGTATTAATGACGGTAACTACAACTACCCCAACGACGATAACAAGCGTGATCACCAAAACTTACTATTCTACTATAACCCAAACAGTTACCAATAACTTGACCATAACGAGGATAGTCCCAGTTACGGAAACGCTCACATCCATAGTGACGAGGAACATAACTACCACCTTGACTAAAGTGCTGAAGTTTACCTATACTAGCACGGTTGAGAAGCCCGTCACCGTTTACTCGACTGTCAGCGCCTTAGTGACACTGCTCAAGACGATCTATAGTACCATAACCGAAGTAACTCCCGTTGCAGTAACCACTACAGTGACTAACGTACTTACTAAGGTGTTAACCAGTACCGTAACCACCACGTTTACCTCTATATCTAAGATAGTCAGCACCTTGGTCCTTCCAATTAAGAGCGTAATCACTAAGACAGTAACCAGCACTGTATTAATGCCCGTCACAAAGACTGTAGTAAGTAAAGAAATCGTCCCAGTAACGACCACAGTAATGGTTCCTAAGACGGTAACTTACAGTACTACCTACACTAAAGTCGTGATAGAGAATCGCACGAAGATAATTCCTGTAACGACCTCTACAGTATTGTACAAGACTCTGACGACAACTTACGTAACCACTTCGACGGTGACTCAGGTTGTGCCATTAGTGGTAAGCACATCTAAGGAGATCACACTCACAAAGGTACTAAGAGTTACCTCCACCGTAACTAAGCTGATAAGAGTACCAACGACCGTAACGTTCAAGACCACGATAATAAAGACGGTACAAGAGACGCTCACGAAGACCTTAGTAAGCACAATAACCTCAACCGTACTCGTTCCAATGAAGTTAGTTACTACATTGATCAGCACAGTAAAGGTGACGGTATCCAAGGTCGGATTACTACCCATATTCAAGACAATCACAGAAACGAGCAGCACGACAGTAACTGTTACCACACCTACGACGTTGATGATAACAAGTACCAAGATTCTCTTCAAGACGCTTACCACAACAGTAGAGAAGTTAGTATCTGCAATTAGTACCGTAACGAAGACTATACTTAACGTCATAAAGCTTGTAGTGACAACGACTAACAACGTCGAAAGAGTAGTCCCAGTGATCAAGACTCAGACTTACACGACGACCCTTACTACCTTCTCCACTATAAACGTAACCAAGACGATTACGTATACCAAACTCCTCACTACAACTCTCATTAGTCCCCTGACTCAGAGGGTAACCACTACCTTGACGTACACCTCAATAATAGTAGAGCCTATGCTAGTGCCAAAGACTAAGACATTAACCGTTACCAAGGTTCTGGTGAAGACGAGCGTTAAGAGCTCTACACTAACGTTGATAGTAAACATAACTCAAACGATCAGCAAGACCTTAACGAAGATAGTGCCTCTCACGTTAACCTTAACGCAGCCTCCGGTGACGTTAACCACTACCTTAACCAGACTACTAACCAATACCATAACGACAACTTACACTCAAACGGTGACGCAAGTCAAGGTAGTAACGGAGACCGTTACTCACACTCTAACTTCAACGTTAACTACTACCTACACCACGATAATACCGATGATAGTGAAGCTCACCACTACAGTCTTTAACACAATAATAAACGTATTAACAAGCACTGTAACTACCTTCTTCACCCTATCACTGTCAACCACCTACACCCAGAAGGTATTCATACCGGTGACGCATACGACTACCGTTACTAAGTTAAACGAGGTCTTAGTAACTACCACGACTACCTCTGTGCTCTACAAGGTAATATCAATAGTAAGCACTACTGTGAGCTTGGTAACTACAACAGTAATAAGCACCGTGACGACCACTCTAACCAAGACAGCTACCACCACAGTCACGCTGGTGTCCAGTACGGTAGTGAAGCTGATAATGAATAACACTACAACTATTACTAAGACACTGGTAAAGACAATAACCTCGATAATACCGGTGATAATAAACTTCTTCCAAGCTCTGCTGGGGTGATGAACTAGGTATATATTTTTCATATCAAAGGAGTAGTTTATACATGTATAAACCCCCTATGCTGTTTTGTAACGGGTTCACCCTATGTCTTTAGTAGAGATAAGGTGGCATGGGAGGGGAGGACAAGGAGCGGTGACCGCGTCGGAGATTACTGCCATAGCTGCGATAGACCAAGGTAAGTACGCGCAAGCCTTCCCCTCCTTTGGTGTAGAGAGAAGAGGAGCTCCTGTGGAGGCGTTCACTCGAATCGATGATAAGCCGATATACATAAGGACCAAGGTGTACGAACCCGACATAATTGTAGTACTAGACCCAACTCTCTTAGGCCCTGAGATAGCGAGGGGCCTCAAGGAGAACGGCCTAGCTGTAGTCAACACTGACAAGAGCCCTGAGGAAGTTAAGAAGCTCCTAGGAAGGGATGACATAAAGGTAGCCATCGTGGACGCTACTAAGATTGCCCTCGAGACCTTGAAGAGACCTATAGTAAACACCGCAATATTGGGTGCCTTCGTAAAGGCCAGTGGTCTGGTCGATCTTGACCACGTTTTGAAGGCTGTTAAATCCAAGGTGCCTCCAAGAACTGTGGAGGCGAACCTTGAAGCTGTTAGGAGAGCGTATGAGGAGGTGGTGATAGCATGACCTTACCCGGTTGGAAGGAGCTACCCGAAGGAGCGGTCGTTAGGGAGCCAGGAAATACCGTTACCATAAGCACCGGCGAGTGGAGGGTCTTCAAGCCAGTAATAATCGACGAGAAGTGCACTAGGTGCAGGCTATGTTGGATCTACTGCCCCGATGGTACCATAATTGAGGTCGACGACCCCAACGCCCCTCTTGGCAAGAGGTACGAGGTGGACTACGAACACTGTAAGGGATGTGGTATTTGTTGGAAGGAGTGTCCGGTTAATGCTATAGAATGGGTACCTGAGGAGAGGTGATAACCATGGTGAAGATGGTTAGGAAGGCTCTAACCACCAACTACGCGGTAGCCCACGCCGCCAAGGACTCAGACGTCGACGTAATTGCCGCTTACCCGATTACGCCCTCTACTCCGGCTGCTGAGAAGCTAGCCGAGTACGTGGCAAACGGAGAGCTCGATGCAGAGTACGTCCACGTGGAGTCCGAGCATTCCGCAGCCTCCGCCCTAGTAGGGGCCTCTGCAGTAGGGGCTAGGGCTTTCACGGTTACGGCCAGTCAAGGTCTAATCTACATGAGTGAGGTACTGTACATAGCATCCGGTCTGAGGCTCCCGATAGTACTGGGAGTTGCCTCCAGAGCTCTCTCCGCTCCCCTGAGCATCTGGGGCGACATGCACGATATAGCTCCACTAAGGGATGCTGGTCTAATCATATACTTCGTGAGCTCCGCCCAAGAAGCCTATGACAGCGTAATCCAAGCGTTCAAGGTTGCTGAAGATCCCAGAGTTCACCTACCGGCCATAGTCGATTACGATGGCTTCATAATGAGTCACGTAACCGAGCCCGTGGACGTAATCGACAGAGAGGACGTGCTGAAGTACATACCTAAGAAGGTCACTTGGAACACCCTAAATCCTAAGCAGCCGATAAGCATAGGTACCGTTGGAGATCCCGATTACTACTACGAGTTCAAGTACCAGCAGCAAGTTGCCATGGAGAACGCCGTAAAGGTCGCCGAGGAAGCTGATAAGGAGTTCGAGAAGATGTTCGGAAGAGGATATGGTCTGATAGAGGAGTACAGGATGGATGACGCAGAAGTGGCTATGATAGCCTATGGCGCTCACGCTGGAACCGCTAGGGTAGCAGTAGACAAGGCTAGGGAGGAAGGAATCAAGGTAGGCCTGATCAAGCTAAGGCTGTGGAGGCCCTTCCCCACTGAGCACTTAATGAAAGCCTTAGAGAACGTAAGCGTAGTCGGCGTCTTGGACAGAGCTATGGCTCTGGGAGCTCCTAGGCAGGGCCCGGTAGTCAAGGACGTCATAAGCATGTATGCGAGCGATCCAAGCAAGGCACCGAAGGTAGCTAGTTACGCCCTAGCGATTGGCCAAAGAGACGTAAAGATAGAGGACCTCGTAGCTGTCGCCAAACAACTCGATGAGTTCGCCAAGGGTAAGGAGATACCCAACAAGACAATCTGTATAGGTCTGAGAGAGTGATTTTTGTTAAAGGAGTTATATTAAATAATCTAGGAGGTGATTGATATGGCGTTAAAGGAAGTAGGACCCATGGAGCCGATTAGGACCCACATGCAGATTCCAAGGGAGGAGCTCATAGCTCCCGGTCATTCAGCTTGCCAAGGTTGTGGTCACTTCATAATAGTGAGGCACTTACTGAAGGCAGCCGGACCTAACACGATAGTGGTAAACCCCACAGGATGTCTAGAGGTAGTGACCACCGTCTTCCCCTACAGCAGCTGGAAGGTGCCGTGGATCCACGTCGCATTCGAGAACGGCGGTTCGGTAGCCTCTGGAGTGGAGGCTGCCATCAAGAGCTTACAGAAGAAGGGTATCCTCCCTAAGGATGAGAGAATAAACGTGGTGGTCTTCGCCGGAGACGGAGGTACCGTTGACATAGGTTTCCAGAGCCTCTCGGGTATGTTCGAGAGAAGGCACAAGGTTGTCTACGTACTGCTCGACAACGAGGCCTACATGAACACCGGTATACAGAGGTCCGGATCCACGCCCTACGGAGCTTGGACCACCACCACTCCGGTAGGGAAGAGATGGAAGGGAGAGTGGAGAGTTAGGAAGGACATGATGCAGATAGCGGTGGCTCACCATGTACCCTACGCCGCCACCATAAATCCAGCTTACCCAGTAGATATGTACAATAAGATGGTGAAGGCTCTGAAGGCCGAGGGACCCGCCTTCCTCCACGCCTACAGCCCGTGCCCGACCGGATGGAGGTTCGATCCCTCTCTAACCGTGGAAGTAGCGAGGATGGCCGTCCTAACCGGCTACTGGGTGCTGTACGAATATGATCATGGAAACTACAAGGTCACCGTACCTGTGCTGAAGAGGAAGCCGGTGAGGGAGTTCGTGAAGATGCAAGGCAGGTTCAGGCACATGACGGAAGAACAGATCAAGAAGCTACAAGAGATCATCGACGAGCAAGTAGAGCACATAAACAAGCTAGTAGGAAAGACTGTAATTGGACCGGTAGTGGAAGAACAGAAGAAGTGACTTTTATGAGAACTCCTTCGGATCGCCCTTAATTATTTCTCTTAGCAAGGTCGTCGCGTAATATCCTTTAGGTAAGGTAAAGATCAAGAAAAGTCCCTCGGCACTCTTCCTAAGAACTACCTTGGCGTTATACTTTGGAGATCTTCGGAAGCTTCTTACCTTGAACTTCTTCAAACTCCTCTTTTCAATACCTTCCTCTTTAAAGTATTCCTTATAAAGATCATAAGTGTCATAGCCGGGCGTCCTGTTATACCACTTGAGGTCGGTTAGCGCCTTATTGTAAATATATGCTTGGAAGGCACCCAAGAAGATCTCGAACTGAGGGAGGGAGAGTAAGGCCTTTCTCGGAGGAAGGCCCTTAAGCAATGCCCTAGCCACTTTCCTCTCGATATTTAGATAGGGAGGGGCATCTAGGTAAGCTTTAGGACCCATTTCGTAATACAGTCTCCTTACCTCACGAGCCCTCTCAGACTCCCAAGGAGTTGGCTCACCTAAGAGTACGTTAATCGCCTCCTCCCACCTTCCTAACAACACCATCTTACCGACCACGTGAGTGATCGGTCTTCTAGTTCCGAACCTCTGGTAGGAGTATATTCCGGGAACGTCTTTCATTTCATCCAACGTTTCCTTGACATAACCCTCTATGTCACACTTAGATCTCAATCTTATTATAAACAAGTTAGCCTTCAGATCGCCTCTCTTTACGCCGCCTTTTCCTATTTTCTTGAGGTAAAGACACTTGTTCTTCCTTTTCCATCTCCACTCACCGACGTCTACTTTTGACGAGACGTGCTGTACCGTTATCGCGTTAGAGTCCTTGAGACCTGACCAGACCCACCTTCCTCCTAACCCTTTCTCTATTTCCTCAATGGCGTTAAAGGTATCCACGTTCTGCTTCAACAGTAGGTATAAGTTCTCATCAACGTCATACACCTTGGGTATTTCAATTACATGAAAGTCCTCAGGGCGTTGGAGCCAGATCCTACAGGGAGGTATGGTCGACGTGAAGAAACGCTTGAGTCCTATGTAAGCGTCTATTGGGTGAATCATTGGTAGGCGGCTAGGGTTGGCGGAGTAGGTATTTGAAGCTTCACGGGCTCCTTCATGAACTCCTCTAGACCAGCCTGCTTGATGGCCTCGAGTACTTGCTCGTCGCTCGCTCCCTTCTCTATTTCTATCTTCTTGTCAAGAGGCTCTATGTGCTTTATGTTTACCCTCCTCCTCTTCACTCCAGTTAAGGACTTGGGGCCGGTTATTACGACGAACTTATCATCCACCAACTCTACTATCACGCACTTCCTACCGGCTTCCCTACCAGCTATCTTCACGCAGATCCTTCCGACCTCGATTGCCGGCACTACTTCACACCCCTCGTGCCTATCCTAGTCCAGTTTTTAAGGAGTCCGTGAGGGTGTGAAGCTCTCCTTGAAAAGGACTGGGGAGTGGGGGTATACAGGTGCTTATGAGTTGAATCTAGCGCTACTACTGATAGCGATACCATCAGTAATTTCCATCATAGCCTACTTCATACCGTCAGTAAGGGAAGGGAAGAGGATATTCTCTCCAATGCCGGGAATGATAGCCTTGAGAATAGGACTAGAGGGAAGGTCGAGGAGGACCACGAGTAAGAGTACTATGTTCATCCTGAACTTGTTCATATTGCTATTCGCAGTTGCACTGGTATTCGGATATAAGATAATTATAGAGGCGCTGGTTTCAACCCTTCTCCCCAAGTCAGCAGCGAGGGGTCCTGTATTCGTTCCCATAATACCGGGAGTGACCATTCCCCTTAATCAGATGGTTACCTTAGTGTGGATTATAGCGGTTAGCATTGCGTTACACGAGTTAGCTCACTACTGGAGTGCCGTGAGGCAGGGGATTAAGGTCAAGGGCGGTGGCATAGGTTGGTTCCTCTTCTTTCCCATAGCCTTCGTCGAGCCCGACGAGGAAGAACTCATGAGAGCACCATTAATAGATAGAATTAGAGTCTACAGCGCCGGTCCAGCTACCAATATGGCACTAGCTCTACTCACTTTGCTTCTCATTCAATACAACACTCATCCGGGTATCTACGTCGTTGGGGTAGAGAGGGGTTCGGTGGCTTGGAAGGTTGGCATAAAGCCAGGTGATGTTATAGTGGAAATCAACGGAGTAAAGGTAACGAGCTTGAAACAGCTTGGTTCTATTATAGAGAAGGCTGGGAGATTTGAGCTCGTAATAGATAGGAACGGAAAACTCATTCACTTGGAAGTCGTAAAGAAGAAGGGAAGGTTGGGCATTTACGTTACCCCTTGGGCCCCGAGCGGACTATTCAGATCCTTGCCCCCAGAGACAGTAATGGGATTAGTAATGACTTTGTTCTGGATGAACGGCATTAACACAGGCTTAGCGGTAATTAATGCCTTACCTCTCTTCATAACTGATGGAGGAAAGGTCTTCTTAGATATAGGGTCGAGATTCAAGAAACTCGAAAAACCCTTAATGATACTACAAGCAGTAACGGTAATCATGGTAGTTGAGGTATTGATAAACTCTCTCATCATGCTGAGGTAGCTTCTTCGTAGACCTTCTTTATTGCCTCGGCTGCCCTCTTCAGTCTGGCCCTCTCCTCAGGAGAGAGGATCTCTGGCATAGGCCTAGGCCTTCCGGTAATCACTGTCGGAACGGATACCGCTACCCTTCCCACACCCTCTATGTTGTATCTCACAGAAACTGGAATTATCTTGGCCTCGTTCGCTAAATAGGATACTACTATCTCTTGAAATGTGGCAGCCGGTCCCCATATGGTCGCTCCTTGTTTAGCTATGATGCTCGCGGCTACCTCCTTCACGTACTCCTCTATCTGCTCATGACTGATGTTAAGCCCCTTCTCTTTAATGTATTCATCTATTTGTTGACCCTTTATGGTAACGGTGCTCCAGGCTACGAAGGCTTCCTCTCCGTGCTCTCCTACAACGTATCCATCTACCGCCGCTATTGGCACGTTTAGGAGCTCGCTGACGGCTGCCCTGAACCTAAAAGTGTCTAGGCTTGTCCCCGTTCCCATAACGGTGCCCTTGTTACCTATAATGTCATCGAGTACCATGGTCATAGCATCTACAGGGTTAGTTATCACGAGGTAGAAGGCTCCAGGATTTCTATCCCTTAGCTTGTCTCCTATGCTTCTTATGATATCGGCGTTTACCTTGGCTAGGTCCCTTCTGCTCATTCCCGCCTTCCTAGGCTTCCCCGCCGTTATGACTATGGCATCAGCGTTCTCTATTTTCTCGATCTGATCATACGCCTCGACGTTTATACTTCTCCTAAACACAGCAGCAGCATGCTTGATGTCCTCCATTACTCCCTTGCTGAGGCCAGGTACTATGTCAACTAGGGTCATTCTAGCGACTCCCGGAACTATGGCCATGGTATAAGCGAAGGCCGCTCCTACCCTTCCGGTACCCACGACGGCAACCTTGTAGGGGACACGTGGCACTCTAGACTCACCACTAAGGTAGTAACTTAGGCAGATTAAACTAGTTTATGCTGTATATACTCGGAAGGCCGGAGAGGGGTGTTCGACCCCTGTCCGGCTCCCGGTCTTCATCATCCGCTCGTCGGCGGCCTCTGACCGGTCCATCCTGGGGGACGTTAACGTATTAGTCGGAGGAGCAGAAAAGCGTTGAGCCAGCCGATGAGGAGTGGCGACGGCTAGATCGGTGAAGAAAGGATACCTCGCTGAGGTGGTAGCTTGAAGTACTTCGTGGAGAGCTTTGCCAGAGGAGATGAAGCCGCAGAGGCTTCGCTCAAGTATTATCTAGCAGTCGTCTGTGATGGTTGTAAGTCGAAAGGGTTCATCCCTAGAACTACCGTGAACACGTGGAAGGGAAAGAGAACGAAGACCTTAGTCTTCGCCTCTCCGAGTGAAAGAGAAGCGCTTCGAGCCGCAGCTCGCCATCGTTTTGTAGACGTCGTCAGTTTCGGTGGAAAGACCTTGAGATATCTAGATGAAAGTGAAGTACTCTTAGTGCTTCAAGGGGGGAAGGGAATAGAAATAAGAATAAACGAAGTCCTAGAAAGATGGAAGAGCTTAAACGATTTGAAGAGAGTAGTAAACTTACTGCTGAACAAATGGGTTCCTACCCTCTTAACATGTTCTCCTTCATCGAGGTATGAGTTATGCCATCCCTTCCAAATTATCTCCTTAATAGCTACCTTGGGGTACAAAGAGGAAGACGTCGCCGCTCTATGGGGCCTCGGAAGCTCTTGGTTGATATCACTAATTGAAAGGAAGATGGGGATGAAGAAGGTTTTAAGAAGTGATTAAATGAACGGGAACCCACGCTCCAGACCCTATATTCCAATAAACGCGGTCTTTAGGTAATCTTCGATCCCCACCCTTGTGGGGTGATCAGGGGCGGAGCCCCTAACCTCCATAACCCTGTAAGGCTCATCCAAGCTCTCATATATTGCCTTAAGGAAGAGAGATCTGCTCATCGATCTGGAGCAAGAGGAGAGTATGAGGAAGTTCCTCCCCACCGCTCTAGCCCCGGCGTAAGCTGACCTATAGAGTTCGTACCCATTCCTTAGGTCATCCATCAGCGCCGGCGGATCCACGCTAACTACATCAAAGCTCCTTCTTCTCTTCATAGTCTTTCTCAAGTACTTCCACGCGTCCTCTTTAACTATTTCTACCTTATTTTCCGGGATATTATTCAATTTCAAGTTCTCCCTCAACAACTTGAGCGCTTGTTCGTCCGTGTCGACAAATACTACTTTCTTAGCTCCTCCATGAAGAGCGTTAAGTCCGAACCCTCCTGTATAGGAGAATAAATCTAAAAAGGAGGAGTTCTTGGAAATCCTTTGAGCTAGGACTCTGTTTTCTCTTTGATCGAGGTAGAGTCCAGTCTTCCTTCCTCTGACGTCGACCTTGTACTTAATTCCCTCTACGTCCACTTCCACTACCGTCTCCTTCTTAGAGCCGATGAGTGTCCTCTCCCTAGGCCTTAGTCCGGCCTTACTCCTAACCCTTTGGACGCTCTTCTCAACTACCGTATCGACTCCCGTTACCTTCTTCACCTTTGCGGCTATCTTGTCCACCAGTACGTCTATAGCGGCGCTTGAAGATTGTAAAACGGCTATATCCTTGTAAATGTCTACTACCAATCCCGGGAAGAGGTCTCCATCGCCGTGAACCAAACGATAGGCGTTCCAGTACCCCACACGCTCTCTTAATTTCTTGGCCCTCATTAGATTTTCCTCTATTAGGTCATCGATGCTTGAAGGACATGGTTCGAAGGAGAGTATCCTAACTCCTATCCTGTCCCAGATACCGCACCCCAGGACGTAGTCCTCAGATACCAACTCCACCATCTGACCAAGCTTTATCGGCTTCTTCTCAACCCATCTCTTATAAATTATTAGTTCACCTCGCTCTATTGCCTTAACTCCATCACCATAAACTTCAACGTGAAGCATAGTCTGCTTCCTACTCACAATATCTCAAGGAGTACTTGAGTGGTATGCACCTAGGCGATAGTACAATTCCTTATGGAACGGTAATACTGCGTAGGAAGTTTTATTAAGATACGCCGTGTAGTCAGTAGTGAGAGAGGTGGGGAAGTGATGAGGAAGAAGTTGTTGAAGTTCGGCGGAATCGGTGCGGACCTAGTAACTGTGGCTGCCGCTCTAATCTTGGCCGTTGGTGTGATTGGCTTCATCGTCAAGGTGCTAAGCGCTCTGGGCGTTAACGTGCCCGTGAGCGGCCTACCTGTCGCCACTGCCACCGTCAGCGCTAGCCCCTTCGGCAGCGTAAGCGGCATCAGCATAACCGCTTAAAGTCCAGCAGATTACAGTCGTTTTTTTGTGTCCACTACCCCTATACATTCCTTCCCTTAAATCTATCCTACCTTAACTTGAAAGATACATGGCAAAAATTCGAAGGGCTCCACATCTAAGATAAAAAATCTCCCACTCTAATCCCACCGAGGGCAAAGCTTTGGTAGTCCAAGTGCAAGAAACCGTTAAAAAAGGAAAAGAGGAGATCGTCTCTGAGATCTCAGAGTATGCCAAGCTGGCTAGGAGATACGTGATAGAGATGGCTAGCGTTGAGAAGACCGTTCACGCCGGATCCAGTCTCTCAGTAGTAGACATCCTCACAACCATATGGTACATGGACATGAAGAACAGGACTTGTAGGGAAGGTCCTCTCGACCATAATTGGCTCATCTTGAGTAAGGGTCACGCCGTTCCTGCTTTCTACGGCGTACTAGCTGCGTTCGGTTTGATTAAGCCGGAGCTGGTAAGAACAATTAGAGATATCTCCAGTCCTCTCCAAGGTCACCCAGATGACACCCTCTCTTGCGTAGATGCTCCCACCGGAAGCTTGGCTCAAGGCTTCAGCTTCGGAGTAGGGGTTGCTAAAGGCCTCAAAATGAAGGGTAGCGACAAGTGGGTGTACGTGATCCTAGGCGACGGTGAACTTGACGAAGGTGAGGTATGGGAAGCTGCCTCTACCGCCGCGTCCCTTAGGCTGGACAACTTGATAGCGATAGTGGATTGGAACAGATTCCAGTTAGATGGAGAGACCGAGAAGGTGAAGAGTAAAGGAGATCTCCAAGGAAAGTGGAGGGCCTTCGGTTGGCACGTACTGGTACTAGATGACGGTCACGATCATGAAAGAATTATGGAGAGCATTCTGGAGGCAAAGAAGTTGACCAAGGAACTCAAACGCCCCGTGGTGATACTGGCGAAGACGACCAGAGGAAAGGGCATTCCTACTATTGAGAACACCAAGCAACAGAGGGTGAGTCCAGAAGAGGCGAAGAAGCTGTTGGAGTCAATGAAGGAAGACACTCTTTAATTCCTTGCGCCTAATCCTCATGGGTGAAAGTCTTTCCAATAAGAGATTGGCCTTACGAGAAGCTCTTGGAGAGAGCGTACAGCATGTTACCAAGTAAGGTAGAGCACAAGGAGAGGTTCCAAGTACCCAAGCCCAGAGTGATAATTGTTGGTGATAAGACAATAATTCAGAACTTCAAGCAAATATGTGACGTTATCCATAGGGAACCAAAGGTCGTAAGTAAGTGGTTCGCAAAGGAGCTAGCTATACCCGTCCAGATAGACGAGAAGGGAGAGCTCATCTTAACCGGAAGGTTCTCCAGAGCCATTCTCGAGAAACTCTTGGATAAGTTCGTTGAACAGTACGTGATATGTCCAACTTGTGGCGGTCCCGATACCGAGCTCATAAGACTGGACAGGAAGGTGTGGATACTGAGATGCCATGTCTGCGGAGCAGAAACCCCTGTGCCGCCGCTCTAAGGAAGTGAAGAGGGCCTTAGGAGAGGTCACCGGCGTCCTCACGCACTGGGACGCCGACGGAATTATGGTAGCTAACAAGTACATGACGTTTTTCAAAGATAGGTATGTCAATCTTTACATACCCGAAATAGGCTCGTGGTCCATACGAGCAGTTCCCGAGGAGGTCAACCTAGAGGACGTGCTAGCGGTTTTCGATTATAATATCCCTACTCATGAAATGGGTCAATTAAAACCAAGGTTAGTTATCATCGATCATCACTCAATACCGGCTCCAGAGGGGGCGATAGCTTGTAATCCCTTGGTAGAAGGGGGATGGGCTCCTTCAGCCACCTACGTCCTCTCTAGTCTCTTTGACTCCTACGACTGGAGAGATGCCGTTTCCATAGCTGCTGACTTGGTTGAACCGGAGAAGTGGGAAGGGTGGAAGAGGCTTAGCGAGGAGCTAGGAATCGAGACTGAAGAAGCCAAGGAAGCTGCCGCTATAGTCAACGCTTGTCACAGAATAGGGGACACCTTCTGTATTCTGAGCTTAAGCGAGAGAGCTCATCTCTTAGGTCTAAAAGGGATACTGGAGAGTCCAAGTTTGAGGAGGAGAAGGGAAAAGGTTTTGAAGCTCTTGGACGAACTGGAGAATTTGCTTAAGTGTGTTGAAAGCGATGGCATAACTTTCTGTGAAATAGAAAGCGATGATAAGAGACTCATCCTCATAAGCGCTCTATGGAGGAGGTTGTACAAGAAGATTAAAGCAAAGGAATTGATTATTTTAATGAAGGGAAAGAATAAGGCAAGGATATACTGCAGAGGAGAGCTGTTCGATCACTTGAAACTAATAGAAATGTTAAGGGGTAAGGTCTATGAGGTCGGCGGAAAGCCCGAGGTGTGCTCGGCGATAATGCCGTTGCATGTCGTAGAACGCGTGCTTAACGTATTAGGAGTGCCAAGGTAGCTCCCTTAGGGAGAGAGCATGGGGAACATCTTGTGTCCCAAGTGTAAAATTCCGATGGTTCTGAATATAGAGACCTCGCCGACCGCTGAGGGCTTACGCGTTAATTATTTTTATAGGTGCAAGAACTGCGGCTACAAGCTCGAGGACGCCATAATGCTACTCAAGAAGACCGAAGGAGGATATGAGGCAAAGATGGTCGAATACGTTTCTTAGTTCGTCTTCAGCTCTTCCCTATATTCTGCGAATCTATAATAACCCGCTACCACGAACCCTATGGCTATTGGTATTATCACTATCAACGCCAAGTACCATAAGGGTATCTTGACTTGTTGTATGTAGTATATCTTCGAGAGTAGGTAGCAACCATAATCAGCGAAGCTGATCAGCATCAGTGTAGTCAGAGGTATAGCCACTATTGCTATCACATACCACTTAGTTACGGTAGTTACGAAGTAATCCTTAGTAGTAAGTCCTATTGCCTTGAACAGCGCCAACAATTTCTTCCTCGTGCTAACGTCGCTCAGAGCGAAAGCCGTGCTACCTAATGCAACTACTACGAAGCTGTTGAATATAGTATTCTTAACTGAGGTTGCTATGAACTTCAGAGAGTTAGATAGCTCCTTAGCGTAAGCTTTCCAAGTCATGGACACTGCAGCATAGCCTTCAGAGATTAAGGTGTTCTGAAAGTCTAAGGCCAAGGCATCCGGATGCTGCGTGGTTACTCTGATTACGAATACCTTCAACGTATTAATAGGAGGTGCTAGATTCCTCGGTATAACAATAGAAGGAGGATACACGGTCTCGTCATATATTCCTACTACCTTCACCTTGTCCACGAAGTCCTTATTCCTATAATGCCTGTATAGAGTGATAACGTCGCCTACCTTCAAGTTGAATAATTTACTCGCGAGCAGGCTTATCGCTATCTCATGATCTCCTCTGGGCCAGTGACCCTTTAGAAGAGGTGGCATAGCCTCCCAACAGCTTCCCTTCAACGCCATTAAGCAAGAATAGGTATAGACGTTGTGTATCTTTCCGTTTACGTCAATTTCGGATCTCATACCTACCGAGCCGTACAAACTTTCGAGCCACAAGCTGGCGCTCGTGGCCTTGTGAAAGTCGAGGGTGGAGAGGGCCGTTTGGAGCGGTGGACTTATCCTAGGAATTATCAGGAACGTGACTTTAACGTCGAAACCCTTGGCTACATGTATGGATGTTAACGAATCTCCTATAGCAAATGGTAACACCAAGAGGGATACTGTTAGCGCTACGATGAGCACCGTCGCAAGGGATCTCCAAAGAACACTCCTGAGTTCCGATACCGCTAACATTAGGGAGAAGGGTAACGAGCTTTCCTCCTTTATTCTGAGCTTTAGTCCATAGAAGGTTAAGGCCTCTGAAATCCTGAGCCTCGAGAGCACTGCTAGAGATATTACGACGCTGAGTATTAACGTCGCTGTCGAGAGTCCTAAGAGCGTGATCACTGCCTTTGCTGGTACCACTATGTGTAAGAACATCAGAAGAGGTTGCAAGCGAGGATGAGAGAGCACGCTGTGAATTGCATATATGGCTACGACATAGCCTACCACTATCGCCGCTATTAGACCTAGGTAAATCCTCAAGCCCCATAGGACGAGTAGGTACTTGGCTAGATCCCCCTTGGTCGTACCTATTACTCTCAAGGTGCCTAGTTCCTTTATGTTCTTCTCAATGTAGATTATCGAAATGATAACTATTATTACAGTAGCCACAAGCCAGGACACCAAGGAAACGTACTTCAAAGCGTTGGAACTCTCCGCTATTACGTCCTGACCTGGATAGTATATCAAGTCCTTCTTGGTATAATAAACAAAACCTATGTAGCCTCCGACCTCCTTAACAATTCTCTCTACTAATGGTACTACTTTATTCTCTGGCAACTCTTTCTTAAGTATAAATGAATAAACTGTGTACCCTCCGAAGTCGTTTACGAGCCTTCTACCATCCGGAGGAGAGAGGAATACCACCGGACCGGCTGGTAACGGAAGACCTCCTTCAGCGTAGCCCACTATGGTTTCATTAAAAGGAGTCGGCGCCCCGCTAACCGTTATTGCTAAATATATGGTGAGGTGCATGCCGGGATGCAGGAAAGATGATCCTTGCCTTAGGAGTAGGGCTTGACCTTCCTTTAATGGTTTCGCTTTGAAACCACCTAGTAACGTGTTATTTCTATAAGCAGCGTCCGTGTAACCTAGCAGCAACGGATACGTCTTACCACTTTTAGTGACGCCATACCCGGGAACTACGGCGAAACCGGCGTAATCCTTTACCCAAGAGAGGTGGGAAGCCAAGTTATCCATCTCCTTAGGGATATAACCGACTACCAAGACGTCTCCATAGCTTTCTCTCAAGTAGTTCTTGAAGAGGTTAGAGGTGCTAGCATAAGTAACGGACGCAGTTATGTACAAGGACAACGAGAAGGCTATTAGAGCTACTATTGCAATGAACTCGGCGACGTTACGCAGCGAAGACCTGAAGGCCGCTTTTACTAACGTGGACAACTCAGCTCACCTCCTTCCATTCTGCAGACGACGTCCGCCACCTTGAGCAGCTCCTCCTCGTGAGTGGAGACGACTATTCCCCTTCCCTCGTCAGCCAATTCTCTAAAGAGCTTGGAGAGATACCTCCTGCTATTGAGATCTAAATTGGAAAGAGGTTCGTCCGCAATTATTATCTCGGGATCGTTTGCTAAGGCTCTGGCTATGGCTACCCTCTGTTGCTCTCCTCCGGAGAGCTCGCTTGGATACCTATCGGCCTTCTCAGCCAATCCTACCCTCTCTAATAGCCTCATGGCCCTTTTCGCTCTATCTCTATACTTCTTCGAAAGCTCGAGAGGGAGTAGCACGTTTTCGAAGGCGGTTAAGGTCGGAACTAAGAATATGAACTGAAGGACCAATCCCACATGTTCCCTGCGCCACTTGGCTCTCCAGTCCTCGCCCTTATCGCTGACAATCGTTCCTAAGTGTTCAACCCTTCCTTTATCGGGTCTATCAATAGTACTCAGGACGTTCAATAGAGTACTCTTGCCAGCTCCAGATGGACCCACTATCGCTACTAGTTCACCACACTCTACGCTGAGGTTGATTCCTTTGAGGGCCTTTATCTTCTTGTGGCCAATGGTATAGCTTTTAACCACGGATACAGCGTCAATGCACCTCAATCTTGGGGGACCATGAGTCAAAGATGGGAAATGGTAATAAGAGTCGAGGGATCGATCAACTTACCTCTAATTTCCATTCCCTAGAACCACTGTCGAATATTATCGCTCCCTCACTCCTTAACGCCATGAACAACTTCTTCAACGCCTCTTTATCCAACCTCTCCAATACTTCCTCCTCATCACCACTCTTGCTCTCCCTCAACGCTTGGAGGAATTCCTCCCACGCTTCTGGGTGCACTGCCACCCTTCCATGTCTCTGCGTGGGAACTATTATGGCTCCGCTTCGCTCCAACTTCTTGAAGAAATAGTCCTTGGATCTTATGGTCCTAAGCTCATCCTCAAAGACGGCTCCTTGCTGTCTAAGCCTATCCATGGCTGTAAACCTTCTTTGGACGTGTTCAGTCCTTTCTTCCTGAACCTCTCTGTGCTCTCTTCTGAATTCCCTTCGCTCTACCGCTTCGCTTCTCTCCTTCCTAGCCTCCTTCAGCTCATCTAGTTCTTCTTTAACCTTCTCCAGTTCTTCCGTGAGGTCGGCTATCTTCTTTGCTAGCTCATCTATCTTCTGCGTCCACGGTATTATCATATCTTGCATCTTCCTTTCCATTTTCCTTTCAATCTTACTCAAACTCTCGGCGTCTACCGCTCCCTCCTCTAAGTTACCTACAAGCTCGGGCAGCTTGGAACTTAGCACCTCTTCGACGATGTTCCATAGAGCATCGTAAAGCCTTGGAGGAAGAGAGCCGCTTTCCAGCTTATCCAATCTCTCTTGAATGGCCCTTAAGTCGACTGGAGCCCTTCCCAGCTCTCTCGAGATCAGTTCCTTCACGTAGTCGCTAACTAAAGCATAGCCCTCCGCCTTCGCTCTCCTCTCAAGTTCTTCGTAGACGTCATCTGGCAACTTCAACATGATTACTTTGGTCACCTTACAATCCCTATAGTGCTCAAAACTTTCTGGACTAAATAGTGAGGTGGGATAGAGGAGTTGAGCAAGGTCATCGCACCCATACCGACACACTTCAAGGTCGGAGAGAGGTTCGTCGCCACGGGTCTCTTACCTACTTGTGAGACATGTTGGCTGAAGGAGAAGTGCGGTCAACTGAAGAAGGGGTGGATTTACGAGGTTAAGGCAATCATAGGGAGGATTGAACATCCTTGCAAGCTTCACGGAAAGGTAGTGGTAGCGGAGCTCGAGGAACTGGGCGTCTCCTTGGTAGTACCCTCGAAACTCGCCATAGAGGGGGCGACCGTCGAGTATACTCCAATAGCCTGTGACAACAAGAATTGTCCTCTCTGGGGAGATTGTACCGGCAGAAAGCACAGACTCGGAAGGAGGGTGAGGGTCAAGATAGTGAGCGTTATAGAGAAAGTTGATTGCCCCAAGGGAGAGTCTTTATACAAGGTGATAGGCATTCCGGAGAGGGTCGAGAGAAGACCGAGGAAGGGCCATAGAAGAAACAAGAGGAAGAATTTATAAACGAGCCTAACCTCTCCCCTCACGGCGGAATGGGCCCGTAGCTCAGCTAGGACAGAGCGCCGGCCTCCTAACCACATGCGGGGTTCCGTAAGGGAAGAAAGCCGGTGGTCCGGGGTTCAAATCCCCGCGGGCCCGCCACAGCAGGGCTTCGGGCTCCAGACGGGGAGGGCGAGCCGGGCAGGCGGGGAGAACCCCCGTGACCGGGGTTCGAATCCCCGCCCGGCTACCACTTACCTAAAACCTCTCACACCTCGTACCTCCCGGTAGCCATGAACCTCAAAGAAATCGAGAAAGAGCTAGGATTTCCCATCGAGATCGTGGAAGAAGGAAGGACTAAGGTAATCGTCCCGAGAATGAGCGAATACCTCAGACCCGATGGAGTGTATGAGCCCAGCCACGCTCCAGTCTTCTACAATCCCAGAGCCAAGTTCAACAGGGACGTGGCTGTAGTCATAGGGAAAGCGCTCAGAGAGGAGCTCGGGAGGCTAGACGTCCTCGAACCCCTAGCGGGGAGCGGAGTGAGAAGCGTAAGGTATGCTAGGGAGTGCGATGCGACGAAGGTATTAGCAGTTGACGTAGATCCCTTAGCAGTAAAACTGATAGAGTTTAATGCATTGATAAATAATGTTTATGATAAGATTAAGGTTTTAAACAACGACGCCAACGCTGTCTTGCATTCAAGAGAGCTTAGAGGAGGCTATTTCGATCTAGTTGATGTTGACCCCTTCGGGTCACCCATGCCCTTTGCGGATGGAGCGATAAGAGCGACTAGGAGAAGGGGGATCGTGGCATTTACCGCCACTGACACCGCTCCTTTAACGGGAGCGAAACCTCAATCGGCCCTACGAAAGTATTGGAGTGCTGTAAAGAGGACTCCTTTCTCCAAGGAGCTCGCGATAAGGGTACTAATAGGAGCTGTAGTAAGGGTCGCTTCAGTAAGGGAAGTGAGCTTGAGGCCAGAAATAGCTTTCTTCAAGGACTATTATGTTAGAGTCGAGTTGAGGCTGGACAGAGGGGCGGGGAGAACTGATCAAACTTTGGCTCAATTGGGTTACCTTGCATATGACGAGAGAAATTACGACGTTAGGGTCCTAGAAGGTTTTCCTCTACCAAAAGAGGTTCCCAAAGGCTACACCGTATTAGGCCCCCTGTGGCTCGGAAACCTCACTGGACCCCTAAGCGAGAGGGCATTGAAGTATGAGGAGTTCCCGAAGGTCGTTGAATTCATAAAGAGGATTAGGATGGAGGACGAAATTGGAGTTCCTTACTCCTACAAGATAGAGAAGGTGGCTAGCCTATTACACACTCACATGCCCAGCCCCAGACTCGTAGTGGAGAAGCTCAGAGAGATAGGGTATAAAGCAGTACTAGCCCACTACGATCACACCGCCGTAAAGACCAACGCTCCTAGAGAAGATGTGTTTAAGGTCGTGAAGGAGCTCTCTCCACTTTGATTCCCATCCATTCGGCTACTTCCAACAACGCCTTCAGTAATCTTCCTCGGGGCTCGTTGAGTACCCTTATCTCCTCTGAGCTCAACATCTCAATAATGAGAGAGGCCATAGTCCTCATGCTTACTTCTTCGTTCAGCTTAACCGTTATCTCACATTCTCCCTTTTCACATATATCCTTACAACCCTCATGACAAACTTCTACCATGCTCTCAACCTCTTCAGGACAACACGTCCTTGATCAGCAATAACGATGGCGTAATAACCGTCCCTTAGAGGCCCTGGGTTTACGACTAGCGTTTCACTGAAGAACTGGTACCCCCTTGACTCGTGCACGTGACCTACAAGGGCCAGCTTTGGTCTTTTCTCCTCGAGGAGCTCCCTTATCTCATACAAGCCGATGTGAGCACCGCTCCAAGCTCTGTCAAGAATTCCCTTTGGGGGGTAATGGGAAACGAGGACGTCGAAGTTCTTCTTTCTTATAATATTTACTGAGGTTTCTATGGATTGTGCCGACACTCCAGCGAACCTTAGATCTCCTACTTCCACCACCTTGTTCTCAATGCTGTACCCCAAGCGCTCCAACTCGTCGGCGATCTGAGGGTCGTCCAAGTTCCCCGTGACCGCTAGTGTCTCGCTCCTCGCCTCTTCCAATGCCCTCACAGTGCTCAAGCACTCGAGATCTCCGCTAACTACTACTAAATCATATTCCTCCTCGTTAAGGACCTTCCTCAAAGCATCATCATTACAATGAACGTCACTTATATGAAGGATCTTCATCTTCTCTTCCTCTTCTTCGGGACTAGTGCGTCTAGTGATATCCCTTTCTTATTGTCGACTAACACGAAGGTTCTTCCCCTGACGTCGAGGAGCTCGGCTCCGAGTCTCTCCGCTACCTCCCTCGCCACGTCCTTCCTATCATATTCCAGAATTCTAATTACGCTCTTCTCTATCTTCACCTTAACATAGCCCTTGTCCCTAAGTTGCCTCTTTATCTCGTTGAGCACCGCTTCGCTCAAGCCGTTCTTCCCTATGTGGACCGTGGGCTTCATCTGAGATAGTCTTCCCCTCAGTTCCTTCAACGCTAGCTACCGGGTACCTCCTCACGTATCCGCAGTTTAAGCACGCGCGTACGACGGTAGGAATCCCTTTGTTTCTTATACGTACCCTTAAGGTCCTTCCGGGAATTAAGGGTACGAAGCACCTTCTACACACGCTTCTCTTTGCATATCTAGGAACCTTGTAGCCTCCCTTCTTAGCGATCTTAAAAGCTGATCTCATTATCTCTGAAGCCCTTTGGAAGTTTCCTTTTTCCGCTTCCTCGAAGGCTATATGATAAAGGTTCCAAAACCTTTGCTTGGCTAGGTCCCTTAGCAACTTCCTCGACTTCATGTAGGGCTGAACACCAAGGAGAGAAACTGAGGGTTGAGCTAAGAAAGCTTAGAAGAATAACGAGAGTCTGAGCACTTCCTCTTCCAAGCTCTCGATATAGTCGATTGCCTCCTGAAGCTTAGCCTCATCCACGCCAAACACCCTAGCAGCCGCAAGGGTGGTTTCCTTCCATTCCTCAAGAGTGTTCAGGACCATGTTAAAGAACATCTCATCAGACTGAGCCTTGACTTGTACCTCCATCTGATCTCCCCGCCCATACTATAGTGCTTTGGAGAACTAAGGAGAGAGTCGGGTAGTAGCATTTTGGAATTATCTGGCTATTACCAAAGTCTCAAAATAGAGACAGTTATGTAAGAAACCACCATTGAGAGGGTTATGGATATCACTATCGAGAGGAGCGTCCACTTCCAACTCCCCGTTTCGCTTCTTATTACAGCTATGGTAGCAACACACGGTATGTAAAGGGTTATCGCTACCATCAAGCCTAACACTTGCGGGACGCTCAACCCTAGTTTGGTAACCATTTGATAGACGTTAGAAGTACCGGTAAGTATCGCTAGGGTCTCTAGGACCACTTCTTTAGCAACGGTGCCTACGAGCATGGATAAGGACACTATCCAAGAGGCTTCCTTCCCAAGACCCAAGACTGCCATGGGAATATATTCCAACGCTTTACCGATTATTGCTCCCCAGCTCTGATCAATGCTATTCACGAAGCCTTGAGGACCCGTATTGACCAAGAACCATAGTATTACAGAGAAGATCAAGATCACAGTGCCCGCCTTCTCTAAGAAATGCTTAGCGTTATCCCACGCGATCCAAGAGATCACTCGCAGCTTAGGTACGTGATAAGGAGGGATTTCCATTATTAATTCCTCTACCTCGTCGGATCCTATAATTTTCTTTATTATTGCAGCTATTATTAGAAATAGACCTAGAGCTAGGGTGTAAACGTAAAGTATTGAGAGGGCCTTGAGCATTCCTGGTAAGACGCTAGCTAATGCTAACAGTACCACCAGCCTTGCTTGACAAGGTACTAGCGGGAGTGGAATTATAGTCGCTATCTTAGCACTCTTGGTTCTCATAACTCTGGCTGTAGGTACTCCAGCTACATTACAACCCATGCTAATTACTATTGGAAAGACGGCCTTCCCGCTAAGTCCCGCTGGACGGAAGAGCGGATCCATAGCCACTGCTATTCTGGAAGCTAGCCCAGAGTCCTCTAATAGAGCTAGAAGTAAGTAGACAGTAAAGACCAGCGGGAAGAAGGACAACACCGTACCAACTCCTAGTATAATTCCGTCGCCTATGAGAGAACCTACAGGCGGAGGCAAGGCGTTCTTCACCACTACTGAGATGGCGTTAAACACTTCCCCGAGAATACCGGAAATGCTGTAATGCTCTAGAAGAGTTGCTATGTCTTTTCTCCCTACCGCTTCCATTATTATGTTTAAAGGAAAACCTGTGTTTACAGTGAACGCAATACTCATTATAGTAAATAGAATGAGAAACGACGCTATTATACCTAGGATCGGATGCAACATTATCTTATCCATCCATTCCAATATCTTACTCTCCTTCGTCGTGACCACGCGCTCTTTCTCGATAACTCCAGAGAGAAGCTCCTCTATCTTCTTCCACCGACTTTCAATAACTATCTTGCCTAGGTCGCCTAGCTCCTTCTTTGCTTCCTCCCTTAGGGAGACTAACTTCTCATAGACTTCCAGTGCCTTAAGTTTCTCTTCTACGACCTTATTCCCTAACATGAACTCTGCGGCATACCACCTAGGATTACCCTTAACCTTTCCGTAGAGCTCCTTCTCAATCATGGTTATGTAGTACTCTAGATCGCCGTAGTTTACGTCAAGGTATCTGACGTGTTGTCTTTCCATGGCCTTTCTTATTACTTCGTCGACACCCTCTCCGTCAGCTGCACTCATTAACACGACGGGCTTCTGCAGCCTCTTCTCTAGGAGACTTTTGTTAATGTGAATACCGGCTTTAAGGGCCATGTCTATCTTGTTTATCGCGATTACCCCTATTCCACGAAGTTCGAGGATTTGAAGGGCCAAGTACATGGATCTTTTTAAAACGACTGCGTCCACCACTATGACTACGTTGTCATAATCCTCCTCTATAAGGAATCTGGCGGCTATTCTCTCCTCCTCACTCCCTCCTGAGAGCGAGTTCGTACCAGGCAGATCTATCAAGCAGACCTTTTCGTTATCGATTAAGGCTTCGATTACGTTTATACTAACCGTGACTCCGGGCCAATTAGCTACATGAGAAACATAAGAGCCTAACACTGAATTTATGAAAGTAGACTTGCCTACGTTAGGCTGTCCGGCCACGACTATCCTGTGACGACATTCCAAGCTCGACCCCAGTTAGGTAAGCCTAACTGAATAAAATAGTTTTAGAAGGAGGCGATTTTACTGATCACTTCATCAAAGGTCCTTACTAAACCTAAGCTCTCATCTGTCTTTCTGATACTCTCCTCCTTCGTAGCTAGGCCGAACATAGCTCTTATCGCATCTACGTTTTCTGGCGTAACTATGCTCTCTTGGTGAACTGCTTGCATCAAGAATAGTTCCTTTCCATTAACGCTTATGCTCTCTTCAAACACCGCTAGCTCATACAAGTCATGCCTTTTTCTTCCCATGTCCCTAGCCATCTCAATTAACTTAGCCGTATCCTTTATTCCACTGATCTTGGTTGGAACGAGGAGTATCCTAGGAGCCTTGTTAAGTGCTTCAATGACTTGATCTCTGCTCACCTCTTCCTTTAGTATCACGTTAACTACGTGAACATGCATCAAGGTAGTAGGTACTACTACGGCGGTAGTGGCGATGTCTACCGGTAGCACCGTCCTCACGTCTATTCCATGATGACTTGGCAAGGTGACGGGGTTGGGGACTATAGCATCTATGGGTCCCTTCTTGGTCTCATGAGGATCCGCTCCTCTCCTCACTATGGTGGCCCTGACCCTTTCTACACCGAACTCCTTGTTTAAGGTACATAGAAGCCTGAGGAGGCCGGTGGTATTACACGAAACTACTCTTACGAACTGCTTATCCTTAGCGTCATCGTAATTACATAAAGTTGAGAAGCTGAAGCCTGCCACCTCATGCTTTTCACCACCTTGAAAGATCGCTCTAACACCATACTTCTCGTATAATGGTTTGTACTCCTTTCCTACTCCTCCAGGAGTGGCGTCAACCACTACGTCGACCTTTTGGAAGAGTTCGTCTATCGTACCAGCGACCTCCAAGTCCGCCTTCTTGAAGTCCTCAAGCTTGTTCTCAGGAACGTAAAGCAACCCTCTCTTACTTGCTGCCATAGCCAAGTAATCGGGCCTGGTCTTAGTTACTCCTATTAGTTCCATATCATCTTGTTTTACGATGGCTTCAGCCACTCTCTTTCCTATAGTACCGAATCCGTTTATTGCTACCTTCACCGCCAAAGGATTCTCCCATGGTATTGAGGAGGCAAGCGTGTTAAGTTTGTCCTTCCGCTCCTCGCTTGCTTAGTCGTAGGTACTCTTCAATCGTATGGACAAAGGTTAACGGATCTATGCACGTAACGCCCAACTTCCTAGCCATCTTACAAAGTCCTTCATCATTGCTTACGAGGACAGCGCTCATCTGGTAAGCTAACATAACCGCTTCTAGGTCTGCCACCGAGTCAAGTAAGCCCTTTCGGGTACTTTCTCTATATTTCTCTCTTAAATTCCTAATGTGCTCTCCCACATCTCCTCCGCTGAACGCTTTCCTCGTGCTCTCTTCGGCAACCCTCAACCCCTTGTCAAGTCTTCTCCTGACCTCCTCAACGTACTCGAGGAAGACCAGCGCCGGTATCTTGAGATCGTTGAGGGAAGGAGTGGCCGGGGTCAACCAAACGTTGAGCCTAGCAACTACTTCGCTGGGAGAGGAGCTCCTCTCTAAGAACCCCTTGATCTCCTTTAGGACGGAAGGAGTGGTGTAATAGGTAAAGCCTAGCCTCACCCTCCCTAGGGCCATTAGATCTAAGCATTTGTCTACAGCCTCCCATAACTCGCTTACTTGGAACCTCTTCCGGAGCCTCGGATCGGTGAGGGCGCTAGTATCTAGGACGAACTTCATCAAAACTTCTCTGCCCTGGCCAGATACTTAAATGAGATATTTAATAGAGGGGCTAGCAAGTTAAGTGAAGTATAACACTCGCTTTGACGCCTTTCATTAAGTAGTAATCGTAGAGGGCCACTGCTTGTGGAGTTCTCATCTCGATTAACTCGATGCCTTTATCCTTCAAATATGACTTGACCTCATCCATAACTACCATCTTTCCCTCAAAGCCGGTACCGACGATCAGTAATTCCCCTTCTAATACATCTTCGTATTGCTTCAACTCCTCTAGGGATAAGGGAGTGTGAAAGAACTTCCAAGCGTAACGCTTGGAGGGTTTCCTGTCCCTCCACAACACCCTAGAAGGGGTGATGATCACATCTTGCTCATAAGCAGTGCCAGTGATTAATACCTTCCGCCAACCAAGGCCCGTTATAAAATTATATTTCAAGGTCCCTTACCCTCATGTTCAAGTACTTCCTTGGATCAGTTATCTTGCCCTCTATAGCACTGGCCGCTGCCGTGGCTGGACTGGCTAGGTACACCTTGCTGCTTCTATGTCCACTCCTCCCCTTGAAGTTTCTGTTGGTGGTGAACAAGCCGACCTCGTCAGGACCTAGAACTCCGTAGTGAGCTCCCACACAAGGTCCACAGGTTCCGAAGGTCACCATACATCCCGCTTCGGTAAGAATGTCTACATATCCCTTCTTCAAGGCCTCTAAGTAGACGTTCCTCGAAGCAGCTATCACTATACACCTCGTATTGTTGGCTATCTTCTTACCCTTCAATATCTTGGCTGCAACAGCTAGGTCTTCTAGCCTTCCGTTAGTACAGCTTCCTATGAATACTTGATCTATCTCTAGACCCTCTAGCTCGCTTACGGGAACTCCGTTGGCGGGAGAATAAGGTTTGGCCACCATGGGCTCTATCTTGTCTAACTCGTACGTGAACTCGTCCTTGTAGTGAGCTCCGGGATCGGGGAACGTGAGCTCGGGCTTAGGAGTACCCTTTGCTCTTCCCTCCATGAACCTCATCACTTCCTCATCCGCTGGCATAAGACCTACCTTAGCGCCCATCTCAACTACCATGTTGCTTACCGTTAGTCTAGAGTCCATCCTCATGTCCTTTAGACCTTCACCCACAAATTCCGTACTCATATAAGTTGCTCCGTCCTCCTTTAGATCAGATATTATCTTCAGAATCAAGTCCTTACTCATAACAGCGTTTTGGAACTTACCCTTTAATTCAAACTTAAGCGCTTCTGGTACCTTAAACCACAGCTTTCCAGTCATCATGGCTATAGCGGCATCAGTGGAGCCCACACCGGTGGCAAAGGAGCCGACGGCCCCATAAGTTACGGTGTGTGAATCTGCTCCCACGACCACGCTTCCGGGATATGGATATCCGTTCTCTACCATCACTTGATGACATATACCATTCCCCACATCGAAGAGCTTACATCCATGCCTCCTGCAGAACCTCCTCATAAGGATGTGGAGCTCAGAGGTGCCAGGGTTGTTACTCGGGGCGGTATGATCGATCACTAAGACCACTTTCTTCGGATCGGCTACCCTTTCTCCACCAAACCTTTCGTTCATGACCTTAATGGCCAAGGGCGCCGTTCCATCTTGTGCCATCACTGCATCTACTTCCACGGCAATTATGTCGCCCGGCGATACTTCCTTGCCTACCTTGGCTCCTAGTATCTTTTCAGCTATAGTACTCGCCAAGATAGCACCCCATGCCGCGTTCGCTTACAATAAATAAACTGTTTCTTCCGTCCCCATTTACATAGGTGAGAGAGGATTAGGGTTTCTGAAGAGATTTACTTGGTAGCCGGTCCTCCTCTTAATGATGAAGGACAAGCCTTCTTAGTAAAAGCAGAGTGTCCGTTCTTAGTGGATTCTGGAGCCTTTGGCGAGGTTGCGTTTCAAAACGTACTCTATTATGGTGTTCAACCCTCCGAATTGGAAGTTTTGGTTAATACTCATGCCCATGTAGATAGGGCTGGAGGTGATTGGCTCTTCCATGAAGCTGGTGTTACCGTAGCAGCTGGAGAAAGAGACGCTATAGCGATACAGCGAGGTGATCGTGAATACACGGCAGCAGACATGATAGGAGTAGAGCTCAAGCCTACGCCAGTTGGTTGGATAGTTAAGGAAGAAGCGTTGGTATGTGGAGCCGAGCTCCTCTTGCTTCCAGGCCACACGGCGAGTAGCTTAGGCATTTACTACGAGGGCGTTCTACTCGCTGGAGACTTACTGGGTCCGCTTTGCACAAAGTGGGGGAGCGAGGGGGAGGCTTGGATTAAGAGTATCGAGAAAGCCTTGTCATTAGAGCCTAACGTTATGTGTGCAAACAACGAATGTTTTTACGGGAAACATAAGGTTCGCTTTATGTTAGAGAAGTCTCTCGAAATGGGGCCACCTTGGCTGGAAGAATGTAAACCGAAAAATTAATTAACCCAACTCTCCACCCTACCAAACGGAGGCCTCCCGGGAGAGGCGGGAGGCCCGGTGGGCCCGTAGCTCAGCTTGGTAGAGCGGCGGGCTCTTAACCCGTAGAGGCGGGGCTTGACCGTCGCGGAAGTCCCGGGTTCAAATCCCGGCGGGCCCGCCACGACCCAATGGGCTCCTACACCTCCCTCCTCCATTACACTTCTCAACTCAGTACATTCCAAAACACCCAGCGTAATCACCAAACCGCGCCTAAGCCTCACTTCAGCAAACCATCACTCGAAAAGCCTTCTAAGTAAGGAGCACAAACATAAGTCAAAGAACATTAGTCTTCACAAGAGAAGCAAGGCTTGTAGATTTTCATCTATAAATATATAGAAAGTGCAAAACTCGTGAGACTTTACGTTTATCTCTTAACTTTACCCTTAATATACTCAGCTACTTTCTTAGCTACATCCATCCCCGTAGCTCTCATAAAGCCTTTGAATTCGGGCACGCCGTTGACTTCGTTAACCAAAAGCCCGTCTTGATACTCGAAGAGATCTATCGACACTACTTCTCCCTTTAGGGCCTTGGCAGCTTTCAGTGCAAGCTCACAAGCATCACACGAGTCCTCGAGCTTCTTCACGTTGGCTCCTAGGGCTACGTTTGATCTCCACTCACCCTCTTGAGGTATTCTGTAGATACAGCCTAGGCACTCGTCTCCCACTACGAAGCATCTAATGTCTCTGTTACTTGGCATCTTGACGTATTCTTGGACTATGTGTGCCTTCATCTGGGGTGAGCTCATCATGCTTCTATGCTCAATTACTATATTGGCCTCGTGCCAATCTCTAATCAAGCTGACTAACCTTCCCCAGCTTCCTATAGGAGGCTTATCGACCAGCGGGAATCCCATCTGTAGGTATGCCTTGACTGTAGAGTCTCCGTTGAGGGAGACTATAGTCTTCGGTATTGGTATATTGTGGGAGGCAAGGATTGAATAGGTCAGTATCTTGTCGCCAGAGTACATTATTGTAAACGAACTGTTAATTGGCTTTAGGGAGTTTGCCTCCAAGGCGGCTGCCGTGTAGAGAGACTTGAACATGCTGACTGCTCTTATTAACGGTATATGTTCCTCTATTCCGTTTAGTGGTAGCGGTTCTCTGGTAACGTTGAACGGTACTGCCTTCAGTCCCGCGTCCTCTAGAGCCTTCAGTAGTTTCTTCTCCTCTATTCGGGGCATATCATAATAGACCTTAACAACGAACTGGAACCAACTCACCTCCCCCTCACTCGCCCCAGTCCTCAGCTGCCTCCTCGGCGACCTTGAGCTCTATTTTATCACCACTCTTCTTTACCTCTAATTGAGCGCCACAGCTCTCGCACTCGATTATCTCTCCATCCATGACGTCCTCGGGTAGCTCTATCTCAGCTCCACATACCGGACACTTAACCTTCATGATCTTTCCTCCCCACCCGTCCAGCCGGAAGGGGACTTAAAAGGGTTTTCGTAGAGTCCTCAGCTTTGCTACTTCAGTAGTTGAGGACTCTTTAGCAATATATTTTAATCCTCAAAATACTCCGAATATTCCCTAATATCTAGTTCTGTCAACTTTTTCTTGCTTGATAAGAGACCAGTAACGTCTAACGCCTTCGTCAGTTCCATAGCTAGTCTAGAGTTTAATATTATTGGAACGTTTAAGTCGACAGCAGTCCTCCTTACGACGTAATCTACTTCCTTGTTACTACCGCTCGTTATTACCCACGTTATCTCACCTTTATTCATCATATCCTTAGCTTCATTGACATTTATCTCCTCCAAACCTTCAAGAGGGCTTTCCTTTAACGTTAGTACTTCGAAGTCGTTCTGCTCCAATATCTTAACGGCTTCAGTTAGGTACTTACTATCTGAAGGGTCATTCTTCTCTAAGGTGTATGCCAGTATCTTCTTTCCTTCCCGAGGCAGCTCGTTTGGTACTGCTGAGAGCCATGAAAGGATTAACGCTTCTTCATACACCTTGCTGAAGACAGCTACCTCACCGGTACTCCTCATCTCAGGCCCTAAGTCCGGATACACTCCCTTCATCTGCGTCCAACTGAACTGAGGGCTCTTCACTCCCCAAACAGGGGTGGGAGGCTCCAAGAGCTCTTCATCTATTCCTAGGGACCCGTTCAGCACGGCCTTGGCAGCGTATTCCATCAAGTTAATCCTCCTAGACTTACTCGTAAACGGCATACTTCTACTCGCTCTAAGATTTAGTTCTATTACATAGGGTTCATTGTTAACGATGACGAACTGAATGTTGTATGGACCTACTATCTCTAATTCGTTAACGAGCATAAGAGCTATTTCCTTCATCCTATTCTTGGTGTAATCACTCAGTCTCGCCGGCGTAACCATAGTGGAATCGCCAGAGTGAACTCCAGCGGGCTCTACGTGACTAACTGGAATCACTATCGTGTGCCTACTATCGCCTACGCCGTCCAGTTCAGCTTCCTTGGCACCCACGAAGAACTCAGAGACGACTACGGGGTATTCTGGACTGATCTTGGCTGCCAGTTGCAAGAACTTCACTAACTCCTCCCAACTCCATATAATTCTCATTGCAGAACCGCTGAGAACATAACTCGGTCTGACGATTACTGGGAAGCCTACCTCCTCGATGAACCTCCGTACCTCATTTAGATCTCTAGCAGCGATCCACCTCGGTTGCTTTATTCCGAGTTTATCCAACAGGGCACTGAACTTACTCCTATCTTCGGCTCTATCTACGCTCTCGCCCGAGGTTCCTAATATAGGAACCCCGTAGCTCTGGAGCTTCTTGTATAATCGATTGGCTATTTGACCTCCTGCAAACGCTATTACGCCCCATGGTTTCTCCTTCTTGCTTATCTTGTATACGCTCTCCAAGCTCAATTCATCGAAGTACAGCTTGTCGCTTTCATCCCAATCGGTTGAAACTGTCTCGGGGTTGTAATTTACCACTATTACCTCCTCTGAGCCCATTTTCTTTAATGCCTTAGTTACGTTGACTACCGCCCAATCGAACTCGACTGACACGCCTATCCTGAAGACACCCGCTCCTAGAACTATCGTCTTCATCCTCTTAGGAGAAAAGTCTGGATCGTCTTCCATTCCATCGTAGGTTAGATACAAGTAATTGGTTACCGCAGGCCACTCCGCGGCTAACGTATCTATTCTTTTCACATAGGGCAGCGCCCCTTCCCGGATATCCTTCTTAAGTTGTTTATCCGTAAAGCCTAGTGACTTGAAATATTCATAATCTATCTTCCCTTGATTTATCTCCTTTTGAGCGTCCACTATCTCCTGAATCCAATAAAGGAAGTACTTGTCAGTACCATAGGCTTCGTGGACTTCGTCTATGCTTGCTCCCTCCCATAAGGCCTTAGCAGCGTAAAGAGGCCAATAGGGTTCCCTCTTCCTAAGCTTCTCTAGAGCCTCATCCTTGCTCATATCCCTTATATCCTTAAAGTCTGTAATCCCTTCGTAACCGAGATCCAACATCCTTATTGCCTTCTGAAGGGCTTCAGCGACGTTTCTTCCTATGGCCATTACCTCTCCTATGCTCTTCATCTCACTATCCAAGTTTCTTATAGATCCTTCAAACTTATCCAAGTCCCACCTAGGCACTTTTATTACAACGTAGTCAAGGCTCGGCTCGAAACACGCACACGTTATACCGGTAACCTTATTCAATATTTCGTATATCTTGTATCCCAAGGCTATTTTTGCTGCTATATAGGCTAGAGGATATCCGGTAGCTTTACTGGCTAACGCACTGCTTCTGCTCATCCTAGGGTTAGTCTCAATAACATAGAAGGTCTCGCTCTTAGGGTCCAACGTAAGTTGAACGTTTCCCTCCCCAACCATGCCTATTACTTCAGCCACTCTGATGGATGCGTCTCTTAGCAGTTGGTACTCTCTATTAGTTAAGGTTTGACAAGGAGCTATCACTATAGAATCTCCCGTATGAACGCCCATGGGATCAAGGTTTTCCAAACAAGCAATAGCTGCGCTGTTGTTCTCATAATCCCTAACAACTTCGAACTCTATTTCTTTCCAATGATGTAGATACTTTTCTACGAGAACCCTTCCGACTGCGCTCTGTGCTAGTGCCCTTTTTACCCAGACCTTGAGCTCTTCCTCATTCCATGCAATGAAACTTCCCTTACCGCCCAAGGTGAAGGCTATTCTTACTATTACAGGATATCCTATCTCTCTAGCGACCTCTATCGCCTCTTCGACCGTCGTAGCGGGCTTGCTCGGAGGCATTGGAAGTCCGTTCTCTGTCATAACCTTCTTAAAGAGAGTTTTGTCCGTGGCCTTTACAATACCTTCTATAGGGGTCCCCAAGACTTCTATTCCGTACTTCTGGAATACGCCTCTTTCCCAAAGTTCGACTCCTAGAGTTAAGGCCGTTTGGCCACCGAACCCTATCATTATTCCGTCGGGCCTCTCCCTCTCGATTATCTTCTCTAACACATCAACCCTTAATGGAGTGAAGTATATTCTATCAGCAAGGGTATACGTGGTCTGAACGGTTGCTACATTGGGATTCACTAGGATCGACTTTATTCCTTCCTCTCTTAGAGCTTTTAGAGCTTGACTTCCGCTGTAGTCGAACTCCGCCGCTTCACCTATCTTTATTGCTCCTGACCCTATTACCATTACCTTCTTGAGGTCCTTCACTCACTTCACCTCCTTCACAGCCTTAGCGAACATGTCGAAGATCCACCGGGTATCATGAGGTCCCGGTGAGGACTCTGGGTGGAACTGGACGCTAAATATCTTCTTCTCGTAATTTACCACGCCCTCCAAAGTTCTGTCATCGGGGTTGAAGAACCAATGTTTGAACATCCTCCTATTTACTGTCTCGGGCTTGATGGCGTAACCGTGATTTTCGCTTACTATATAGCATTTAGAATCGGTATCCTTAACAGGCTTGTTTACTCCTCTGTGACCATACTTCATCTTGTAAACTTGTGCTCCAAAAGCTATGTTAAGTAATTGATGACCCAGACATATGGAAAGTATTGGAAAACCGTATTCCACGGCAGCTCTAGCTGCTTCGGTTACCTTGTACCTCTCAGCCGCAATCTTAGGATTTCCGGGACCATTCGCTAAGATTACACCTTTAATCTCGTCACTAAACTTCTCTATCTTCTCACCACAGGGTATCCTTAGAACCCTCAATCCTCGTTCGGTTAGTTCTCTCACTATACCATACTTCACGCCACAGTCAATAAGAGCCACCGTCTCCCCTTCACCATGGGCTATTGGTACCTTTGGCTTCACTTGGGAGATGTAATCGACCTCATCGTATCTAGGGACGTTTGATATCTTCCCCAGGGCACTCTCTATTTCATCCGCCGGTACTATCGCTCCCATCTTCACTCCTTCTTCTCTAATCTTCTTGACTATCATCCTCGTATCGACAAAGTGTAATCCCGGAATTGATTCTCTCTTTAGCCATTCATCGAGGCTCATTACGGAGCTCCAGTGGCTCGGCTTTGTGAGTCTGGAAATCACGAATCCTTCTACCTTAATGCTATCGGATTCATAATGAAGAGGGAGTCCGCTTGGTTTATGGATCAGATTTTTCGAAGGAACACCATAGTTACCTACCATGGGATGGGTCATCACTAGTATCTGGCCTTTATAGGAAGGGTCGGTCAAGGACTCAGGATAGCCGTTCATAGTAGTCGTGAAAACTATCTCACCGATACTTACTCTCGGTTCCCCGAAATAGCATCCTCTAAATACGGTACCATCTTCCAGGACCAAAGCGGCCTCTTCAGATCCTTTGCATTTCATTATGACCCGCAGTTGAGGGAGCCTTGAGAGGCTTATATCGTTGTATGAAGATTCCTTAAGGAAGGGGGGAGGGGGACTGAGGGATCCTTGATGGTGGGCCCGGGGGGATTCGAACCCCCGGCCTCCCGGTTATCAGCCGGGCGCTCTGCCGGGCTAAGCTACGGGCCCATTCGTCGGCTCATAATTCCCATTTAAATACTTTTCCCTATTCGATTTATTGGGTACGATGAGGAGCGCAGGGTTGGCTGAAGGATGATGAAGAAAAGCCGACCCGAGTACTCTCAACTAGTAGCGCTCGAGAGATCGAAGAGTAGAACGGGAAAACATGCCTTCGTCTCCTTGGCGTTCATAGTAGACAGAAAGTCCGGCGAGGTTAAGGAAAGCATTAAACCAAAGGGTCATCACCCCTCAGTTTATGTTAAAGGAGAGGGGGAGTTAAGGGAGGTCGAATATGATGATAACGACGTATTGGTGGTAGTTCAAATGGTTAAATCTCCCCAAAGAAATCCTAAGAAGAGTGTGAAGGGCAAAATACTTGTATTTGATAAAGGGCAACTCGTCTATAGAGCCGTATATAGGGATCTTAAGTTACGAGGCTCTTTCGGTGAACCTCATTACATAAGGTATGTGAGAAGCGTGATGTCCTTGCTCCAAGTCCCTATCAAGAGGGAAAACCCTGATGCGCACCTACCTAAGCGCGGGCATAGACATAGGCACTAGAGGCATAAGACTAACCGTAATTGACTGTTCAAGTTTAAACACTATCTACAAGGAGGTCTATGACAGACACTCCATAGATTTTCTTCTCAAAACGATCAAAGGATTAGGAGTAGAGAGGATCTGCGTCGCAGGAGGCTATCAATGGAGAGAGGTTACAAATCACGATATTTATTCCGAGGAGCTGATAGCGTTCGGATCTTCTCAAGAGGAGACACATGGCCTTCGGCGAACCGTTAGGATGCTCTCACTTGCGAAGGAACTCCTATTATTGCCCTCAGGCGGTGCCAGTGGAGAGCTCCCTCGCTGGTTCACCTTCAACGTGCTGGACAGTGGAACGCCAGATAAGGTGGCTAAAGCAAATTATATAATTCATAGGATGGGGTTACACACCTTCACCCTAATTGATGATGGTTGCTTTACCACTCTGATAGGTATAGAAGATGATGCTATAACAAAGGTGATAGCTTCTACATGGGGAGTTCCCGGCAAATGCTCTCCCGGTCGGGTTGATGTCGAGCTCTGCTTAGCCTTTAAGTGGCCACAATCGAAGAGGGATTTGATCGACTGCGACGTACCTAATGATGTGATGGAAGGGTGGATTGACTTCTACAAGGAACTCTTCCCCTCCCCGTATATGAGAGGCTCAGAGCTCGATGAGTTCAGCGCTTCCGAAGGAGCGGCTCTCTGGTGTTGCGGATTAAGACCAAAACACATCTTTTCATCTAGACCCTGGGGCTGTTTATGGGACAAGCATGGATAGTATTGCCCTCTGGGCATGGAGTTTATTCTCAGCTTGATCCCATACTACGCTGTAAGGGGCTTCTAGTACCTCTTCCGTGACCTCCTCACCTCTCTTAGCCGGCAAACAATGCATAAAGATGAAATCCTTACCAACACACTTCAAGAGTTCCCCGTTTACTTGGTAAGGCATTAGATCCCTCAACCTCTTTTCGGCTTCCCTTTCGAAGCCCATACTCACCCAAACATCGGTGTATATTACGTCAGCATCCTTTACGCCCTTACAAGGATCGTAGACTATCTCGAAGCTACCACCAGTCCTCCTTGCCCTCTCGATAGCTTGAGCTACTACCTCATCCATAGGTTCATAACCTTGGGCCGTCACAACCCTTACATTAGCCCCTAGGCTAGTCATGGCTAAGATTAAACTATGGGCAACGTTATCTGATCCATCTCCTATGAAGACCACCTTTACACCTTCAGTTCTTCCCAAGTATTCCAGAATAGTCATGGCATCAGCAATGGCTTGAGTTGGGTGGAACTTGTCACTAAGAGCGTTGATCACCGGACCGGAGAAATACTTGGCCAATTCTATAAGAGTCTCATGCTTCAATACTCTTGCTACTAGGGCGTCAAGGTATCTATCCAAGACCCTAGCGGTATCCTTCAAGGGTTCACCTCTACTCAATTGACTATCTTTCTTTGAAATGAAGATGGATTTCATACCAAGTTGATAAGCAGCTACTTCGAAGGCTACTCTAGTCCTCGTGCTCGGCTTCTCAAATAATAATCCTATTGATCTTCCTTCATGTGTACCCCAGTATCTTCTACCTCTTTCATACTCTCCTTTCATTTGCATAGAATATTTTACCATCTTCCTTATCTCATGAACGTCATAATCCATTAGGCTAATCATATCTCTACCTTTAAACAACACTCGAACCCATCCATTCCTTAGCTCAAGCTATAATATTTTGAATTGCATTGACTAAGATTAACACTTTCGGTCTAAGTGACTGGGTACAGAATGTACTCATTTACATAAGAATTAGACTTTCAGTTTAGATCAAGGTGGGAAAGTGCTCATTTGGAGATATGATGAAGGGTATGTGGTGGATTCGGAAACTGGCGTTGTGGTTGACATAATCGTGGATGAAGGACCATATCTCGGCAACTCAGAGCCGAAACCCTATATTGGCACCTCCCAAGGCGATGATGGTACCGGAACTACCTCTCTAAGGATTCAGAAATCACTAAAAAAGAGGTTGCTTATCGACCGTAGAGGTACCTATGTGGCCTATAAGATGGGGCTGACTTCTAAGAGCGTGGGGAGTTTGACTAAAGTGAAGAAGATAGAGAGAATTAGATACAAAATACAAGAACTCGAAAGCGCCGAGTTCTTAATTGAGCGAGATAGATGGATGAAGATAATCAATCAAGACGCTAGACTTGCCTCAAGAACAGAAAGGGTCAAACTGGCTCTGGCATCAGTTATGGCAGCTAGAAGCCTTGGACTGGACATCTCCTTGGAGACCATCGCTAAAATATACAAAGTCAACGAGCACCATCTGAGAAAGCTCGTCAGTCTTACCTATAAGAGAATAGGTCTAACAGCGTAGAAGCTACTGTTCCGAGACTACGGAGGTTGATCCGCTTTTCTCTACTATTATTAACTTATCCGCGACGTCAGTTATCTCTTTATCGTGTGTAACTATGATTAACTGATGGAGACCTCCTCTGGTCGCCGCTAGGATTACATCCTTCAAGTTCCTCTTCCTCTCCATGTCCAGATATATTGTGGGCTCATCGAGTATCATGAATGTCAAGTTTCTCTCAATTAGGACTCTTGCCATTCCTATCCTCATTGCCAATGCCAATGCAACTCTCTCACCACCGGAAAGGAAGCCTACTGGACTCTCGCCCGCTGAAGTTATCACCTTAATGTTCCACCCTTCGTCAATGCTTACTGACATTACTGATGTATCAAATAGCTTTAATATTTCGTTGGTTGCTTCACTCCACTGATCTCTAAAGCTACTCAACACGAGTGCAACCACATCATTGCGAAGTTTCGGCCTAACATCATTATCTATAAATTCGATATACTCTCTCATAAGCATTATTTTCTTATCTAATTCATTTATTTTTTTAATTATCTTATCTTTTTCCTTCACATACTCCTTGTACTCCTCGATTTTTTCTCTGAGCGCTTCTAGCTTGGTTCTCAATGAACTCACTTCCTCTTTCAGCCTCTCATATTCTGTAACATACTGTTCGTACTCTTTTTCATTAAATCGGATTTCCTTAAGCCTTTCTAGGATTTCCGCTTTATCTTTTTCATATTCATTAATTCTTTCGTAGAGATCATTTAATGAGGAGAATAATATATTCAATCTATCTATTTTTTCGCTCACTTCTTTCCATTCCTTTTCTGCTCTAATTATTTCAAGGTACTCCCTTTCGACTTCTTCGATGTCACTACCCACGATCTTTTCTAATTCCTCTATCTGCTTCTCTAAGGTTTCTTTAATTCCTTTCAGAGAATTTATTCTCTGCTGTACCGACCTTAATTTTTCTAATTCTCTCTCAGCCTTCTCGATATCCGTTCTTACTTTTTTTAATAATTTCTCGATCTCCATGCTCTTTCCTATTTCTTTCATCTTTTTTTGCAATTCTGATTCTAATATCTCTAGATCATCGATATCGAACTCTTGAGCATTATACTTCTCATTGTATTTATCTAAAATCCCCAAGGCTCTATTAATTATTTTAGTTAAGTTGTCTATCCTCTCTTTTAATTTCTTTATTTTATTATTCAGTACATTGATCTCCCTCATTTCCTTGGAAATTTTTCTCTCTATTCTTTGGAGTTCTGTTTCGTATCTCATTCTGAGTTCTTCTCTTTCCCTTGGCTCTAGCTTCCGACCGCAGACAGGACAATACGGCTTGTCTTTTAAGAGAGATAACGCTTTTTTGAGTTCTTCTATTCTTTGTTCATCCATGGCCTTTAGTCTAAGCAATTGATCCCTTCTTTTTTCCATCTTTTCCAATTCCTTATTTAATTCCTCTAACTCAAAGTTCAAGTCAATAACACTTATACCACCGGTGAGCCTCCTCAGGGTTGTCAAGTCCCTTTGAACTCTACTCAGCTCATTTTCTATATCTCTAGACTTAATACGCTTCTCCGTAAGTTCTCTTTCCAACTCGCGCAATTTTCTAAGATCCCTTTCTATATTTCGAATCTTCTCATCAATGCCCAAATTCTCCTTAAGTTCATCTTCTATTTTCTTTAACTCATCTAATTTCTTTTCTAAGTCCTTAGCCATAGTATATCTCCTAAGGATATCGTCCTTTTTCTCTAAAATCTCCTCCAATCTCTTCCTTTTCTCTAATAGTTTCTCCATAGTATAATTCCCTAAGAGTTGCTCTACCTCTTTTTTCTTCTTGTTTATTTGGTCTTTTGTCCTCTCTATAATTTTATTTAAGGATTCAAGACGAGTCTTGTATTCTATGTATTCATTCCTCCTTTTTTCGAGCTCTTGAACCTTTGGTTCTATTTCCTTTAACCTTTCCAATAGCTTATTGAGCTCTCTCTCATAGCTCTTTCTTTGGGTATACATTTGTTCTAGCTTTTTCTCAAAGAGCTCTATTTCCTTCTTCCTATGTTCGAGAAGCGCTTTCTCTTTATCTAATTCATGAAGTTCTTGTTTGAAGTTACTTAATGCCTTACCTATGTTCTCTTGAGCTGTGGAAAGTTTGTCTAATTGAAGGAGTTGTATTATCATTTGCCTCCTGTTAGATGGAGTGTCCTCTATCACCGTCATTAGGTTTCCCTGGGGCACAAAGAGCAATTTCGAAAGGTAGGTGGGGTTCTTCAGTCCCATTTTCTGCAATATCGCCTCTGTGACTGCTCTGGCACCCTTCGCCTCAATTCTCCCCTTTCCGTTATCCATACGTATTAGTACGGCGTCGGTGCGGGCGGTCTTGCTACTTATCGCGTCGAGAGTCCTTTCCACAATATACTCAACGCCATCTATCTCAATTCTCAGAGTTACCTTTGCTCTTCTCGCTCCCTTCCTTATCAGCTCCGTCTTCGTGGTATCTGTTCCTCTACCATACTTCCTTGTTAGTGCCTCTCCTGTAAGCGCAAACGCTATCGCATCTATTATGCTGCTCTTCCCAGCGCCGTTAGGCCCTACTATTACATTTATCCCCTCATCAAAACTAACTTCGCTTCTCCTATGTGACAAGAAGTCCTCTATGGATACTGATTTTATTATCATGGGAGAACCCCTTGAGCTGATGTGGCGCCGGGGGCGGGATTCGAACCCGCGCGGGGTGATCCCCCAGTGGGTCTCGAGCCCACCCCCTTGGGCCGCTCGGGCACCCCGGCACGAAAGCTCTCAACCTCTAATTTAATAAACTTAGAGCACAATTTTTGTTCACAAAGGATTCTTGGATGCGTACTCGAACGCTGTCATCTTGGTTATCTTGGGCATCGGAGGAGGTAGCAACTTATGCCTATTGGTTCTCATAAGTTCCAATACTCTCATTACCTCTTTTTCCGAAGCAATTCCTTTCTCTACTATCTCGCTGGGCCTAAGTCCCTCTTCTACTAAGGCGTAAAGTATCGAATCCGCTTTTTCATAAGTTATACCAAGCTCGCTCTCGGCTAACTGACCAGGCCAGAGTCGGGGAGAAGATGGTTTCTTGGCTATCTTCTCAGGTACTCCCACTTCGAGTGCTAACTGCCTTACCCAAGTCTTGTAGAGATCCCCTATAGGGAGCAGATCTACGCCTCCATCACCGTATTTTGTAAAGTACCCCAACAATAGCTCACTCTTATCTCCGGTCCCAACGACGAGACCGTCATCATATGCTCTGGCATATAACATACTCATCCTTATTCTAGCCATGGTGTTTCCTCTAGCTACTTTATTCATGGGTCCAAGCAACTTCTCAAAGGCCTCGAGCACGGGATCTATTACTATTAGCTCCCACTTATTAACTCCAAACTCCCTTATAACCATCTTCGCGTCTTCTACATCCTCTGATGGCGTCGCCTTAGAGGGTAGGATCAGAGCTCTCACGTTCTCCGGACCTAAAGCTTCAACTGTTAGAGCTAGGGTAGTGGCGGAGTCGACACCTCCGCTTACGCCTATTACTGCCGTTCCCCTCCCAGCCTTCTCAAATTCCTTTTTGATGAAGTTTACTATTTTCCTCCTCGCCTCTTGCGTATCAAGCGGGGGAAGCATGACCATCCCCAAAAGTTGATGTTCGTAGGGGTGTATAAGTTATCTATACATCTTTCTATTCTGTTTATCCCCATCTTCCGATTCTATACTCCTCTATCAGTTTCTCAATATCGTCTTCTGTAAGTTCTCGTTCCTCTTTGATCTTCTCTCTCATCTCCTCCCATTCGTCTAATATTTCCCGCTCGAACACCGCTGCAGAACCGAGCTCCAGTACTGGTTTCTTCGTCAATACTGGTATATCATATTTCTTTAATTCCTCGATAATTTTAACGTTATATTCTTTAGCAATTAGAACTATCTCTTGTTCCGACAAATATTCCTTCATTCTCTCATTCAAGTCTTCCAAATATTTGACGTAGATTACGTGATGATTCTCTGGGTTCTTACTCTCTAGTTCCTCAAGATCCATATTGAAGGTCATCTTATCGATAACCACTGCCGGTATGTAATCGCCTTTCGAGAGTCCCATTATCACCTCAGCTACTTTCGAGAGCAACTCATTCCTATCTTCTAGTTCGTTTCGACATATCTCGAGTTTTTCGGTTACACTCCTTAGAGTTCTCTTAAGGTTATCTATTTCACCCTCGTATAGCAACTTCGCCTCTGATTTCAATATTTTCATTTCTACCTCCAAAGTCTTTATCTTCTCCTTTAGTTCTTCATTCTCTAACCTTAAGCTGGCGTTCTCTGCTTCTATTATCCTGATCCTCTCGGCTAGGTGTTCCATTGAGGGTTGTTGATCTTTGATTTTCCTACTTTCATCTACTATGCTTTGAGCTATTGTCTGTTGATTACTAATTATTTTGTCCAGTTCCTCTTCGATCACCTCCGCTAACGGTCTTCCCTTTATTACCTCTGCTTTTACTCTTTCTCTATTCATTTCTAGATCTATTCTGTCAAGATAGCTGTCTATCTGTCTTAGTTGATCTTGAATAGCTTGGTAAGCCTTGTACGCTGCAGCGAGAGCATCTCTTTGATGAGAATCTTCTACCTTTACTCCTTGTTCGTTCTCAATTAAGGAAGCTATCCTTTCTTTCTCCTTAATACTCATGCTTGTTCTCGGTACATATAGCATGGCATGATGATGCGCAGCTAGCTTCTTCACACTGTGAGGAGGGGGATTAGTATCACTTGCCACTATCAAAGGTATTCCGAACTTACTTATCAACGAAATAACGTCACCGCGATCGAGCTCTTTAGAACTGGTCAGAAGTAGCACATTACCATCTAAATCCAATATAGCAAGTCCGCTTTCTATACCCGGATCATACCCCACTATCAAATACTTCGAGCCTTCAACCTCCTCAAGGAAATCTATCTTCCTGGCCACCACGGGCCTGATCATGACCCTAACTGCTGAGGTTTCGACGGGCTTCACCACACCTTGCAACTTACTTCGAGGAGCATAGACTGTGAATATCGCTTTCTCTATTGCACCATCACTCTTATCGATTATTACATCATAGTCTAAGCCAGCTTTGTCTAAGGATTGCTTTATCTCCGCTATGGTTTCTGAAACAGCATTCCTCACCGCTCTTTTGAATCTGTCCATACTGCTTCCTCCCGCCCTTGGCGTCCTCCCCTTGGTCACGATGATCTTGGTTTTCTCCTCAAAGGTCTTGAGTTTGGAACCTATGCCCCTCTGCGCCAGTAACGCCGCTAAGTACGCTGTATCAAGAGGGCCAAGTTTACGAGGAGGAACTTCTATTCCTATGGTAGATGCTAGTTTCTTTATATCAACAAAGATGTTGTTTGGTAATCTGGTAACTTGGACTATTTCGGTTTCAGGGGGGAACAGACTCAATACCTTGATCAGCTCTTCCTTATCACTTCCTAGTTCCATGACGTTATCCAAAGCCAACGTCTGAGGCTTATACTCCCAGAGATACCGGAGAAGCTTTTTGAAAGGAACGTTTTGTTTTGATATTATCAAGTTTCCGTTACAGTCGATAATGACCAGGGAGTATCTTCCCCTAATACCAGGAGGCGAACCCGGTTCGAGGTCAACTCCCGCTATCGGACACTTCACCTTTTATCGCCCTGAGGACTTCCTCGGTTTCCGCAGGAACACCATAAACTTTCTTAAAAAATCTTACAACGTATTCCACGTCACGTCTTAAGAGTTTCTCTGCAGATGGATGGTCTTTTTCCACATATTGTGGCCAATCGATTACATAGGCCTCGGAGGTCTCGGGTATTACAATGATATTGTACTCGCTGAGATCACCGTGGACTATACCTACATCATTGTAAGCTTTAGCTATTGTCTCAATGACATCCCCAAAAGCCTTTAGGGGATCGTTGAGGGCTGGCTTCTCGCTGAGCTCCACCGCTCCTTCTATGAGTTCCGTAACGACCACATGTCTACTCCTATCTATTGGTTTCGGGACCTTAGCTCCTACCTCATAGAGTTCTCTTAGCGCAGCGAATTCCCTTTGAGCTGAGACTTTTGATTGAAGTAGCCAAGAATCTTCTACCTTATACGTTCTATGTCGAACCACATGTCGAAAGCTCGTCCGACCTACTCTATGGAACTTTACCGCAAGCTTCTTGCCACCCGGAGCTATACCTAAGTAGACATCACTCTCCTTACCTACTCCGAGTTTATCGCCTAAGGCTTCGATAACTCCTCTTTTCATCAAACTCAAAACGGCTAAGACGTCATATGCCAAAATAGTTAACCTATATCCTAACGTCGCAGCTGATTGTCTCCGTATTAATTTTAGAGAGTTGAGTTTATAGAGACTCCTCTCTAACCTATGAGGAGGTAATCGGGTCGTCCTTTCTAGAACCTCTATTGGCACGAACTCATATTGTTTGAGGTATTTCTCAATAGCTTGAAGAACCCTTATGTCGTCTGGCGTAAGCACCTTGAGTGCTTCATGGATGTTCAATCTTCATGACCCTTCTTGAGGAGCTCCATGAAGGTCTCTAAATCCTCTGCTAGCACCACTTCACTGCTCTCGAGCTCCTTTGGAACGTCTTCGAAACCTATAGCGGCGGCCTTCTTGTCAATCATCCTCGTTAACTCGGCAAACCATTCCAAGTCCTCGTCGCCATGGGGTAGCACCGCAACGAAACGCTCACTCATTATTTCCCCTCCGACGTGTACGTTGCCCCTTGGTACATGTATACTCTCCTTACTTCTCTCAAGCATCTCTGCTTCTAGAGGACTATGGGGTTCGGCATCTACGACCACGCCTTCAAATTCGCCTAGATCCACCGTCTCCAGTACATCTTCTCCATAAAGTTCCACGAGCTTGGCAGCTATCTCTACGCTCACCCTGCTTCCTTTCGTCTCATAGTCATATACGGACTTCTTACTAACGCCTAGGTAATTAGCCAAAGCCCCTATACTCATACCGCTTCTAAGCCTCGCTTCTCTAAGTTTTCTGGGGTTCACCTTAACGACGAACCCGGATCTTATCTTTCTTATGAATATCTTTTCTCCTCTAATTATCTTTATCAAAGTCTCAGGAGACACGACGGGAGTTCCGTGGCGCTCATAGACCACATCCTCTATCAGTTCCTCGGAGCTCAGCCTCTCACTCACTATCAGCGGTTTTCCTCCGATACACTTAGCTAACATGTTCAATATTCCTACTTTCTCTCGCTTCAACCTAGAAGCGTTTGATTCTATAAGTAACGTGAGAACGCCGCCTTCGGTCCTCACTATAGCGTCGCTTGCTCTTCCATTCAGAACAACATCTGCTTCTCCACCTATCATTTCTAAAACATCGTTAGTGAACATCTGCTTTCTCAAGGATCCCACCTCCCCTTACTTGATTATTTCGCCCACGTCGACGGCGAATATTACAAACACCAAGGATCCATACTCCATTATTAATCTTTCTAGGTGCTGGAATTTAAGTTTATCATCCTTATCCATTCCTAGAACGTACCTTAACGCTTCCTGTTGCCACTCGTCACCGGTAACACTGAAGGTTTCGCTCTCGGGGTTGAATGATATTATTATTGGAACCTTTACTATCCAACGCATCCAATTGGGTAGCTTTTCATAAAATTTCTGAACCTCGTCTGGATCCATATAATGGGTACTCCCATCACGAAGTTCTACTATTAGATCACCTTCGAGGGCCTTCTTCAATGTAATTTGCGTCTTGGGGATAGCTTGGTTTATCAACGCTATGTCATTAATCACTACCTTTAGTAGGCGTCCTTCAGCGTTCCCTCGATCTCCCTCATACATTATACTGCCCCTTCTGGTAAGCTTTTCAAAACTTCTATATTAGTCTGAGCTACCTAGAGCCTCTTCTATCTCCTCTTCGCTTATGTCTATCTCATCGATATCTAATTCGATTACTTCTCCCTCTTCCTTCTGGGGTTCTGTCGTACTTTCCATCTTCTTTTTCTTCTTTCCGACTTCCATCTCAACCTCTCCACCACCTACCTTTAACTTACTGACGACGCCTCTCCACTTATGACCGCAGTTAGGACATTGGAAAGATCCCATCACCGTTATGGTTACCCTACCCTTAGAATCCGGCATTGGTGATACCAATTGCCACGTCTTCACCGGCTCCGTCACTCTAGTTCCGCACTTGGGACAAACGAAGGGGTCCTTCTGCCTCTTCTTACGTACCATGAACCTCGCCTCCCAAACCCGCTCGTCTGAAGATAAAATTATGTTTTGTAGTATTAGGGTATTACTTTCAGTACGCTCTCTGTATATGTAAATGGGTTTTAACTTGATTGATCTTGGAGGAGACATTTGGAAGACGTGGCGGGAAGGGTAATTGAAATCGACAGCTTGGATGAGTATACTATGGTATTGAACACAGGCGTGAGGATTCGTAAATACGATTACGTATATCATATTACCAATGGAAACAAAGTGATAGGGTATGTAGAAGACATACTTTCGAGACCGCTCCTCCCTTCCGAGCTTCCATGGAGCATTGCCTCCAAGGTTCCTATTGATGAATCTACTTCCGTCTCAATAGCCAAAGTAAGAGTGCTCGAGGGGGATGTTCCTAGTATCGGCGATTGGGTCTATAGGGCCAGCGATGTCGATGTCGAACACTTGTACTCTGTCCCTCCACATAGAAGATTGCAGATAGGATTCCTTTCCTCTAGACCTTCGGTCAAGGTGAGCTTGGATATAAACGCCTTAACGAGACACCTCGCGATAATAGCAGCTACCGGCTCCGGGAAAACATGGACTACCGTAGTACTTATAGAAGAGCTATTGAAAAAGGGAGCAACGGTCTTAGTTCTGGATCCTCATGGGGAATATACGAAGCTTAAGAAAAAAGTAAGAGAGCTAGATGCAGACGCCATAGTGTTAAAAGCACATAGCGAACAAGAAGGAGATCTCTCCTATACTATAGATGTGACCAACGTTGACAGCGACGAATTAGCGTTTGTTATGGGAATACCTAAGAATGCTAGCCGCATAAGGTCTCTATTATCTACATCTAGAAGCATTGCATGGGATATCTACAATAGCACGGGGAGAAGGGATTGGATGAGTCTCGCCGGTCTCAGAAGGATTCTAAGCTATCTGGCAGAAGCCTCGGAGGTCTCAAGCTCCTACCAGCAGTTCGAGGCTATAGCTAAGTCTAAGTCGTTAAAGGTAAACAACAATCTTTTGAAAAGGGCTTGGAACGTTCTTAGGAGGAACGCCGACCCGGCATATGACTTGCTAAAGTACGTGGATGAGCTGGACAGATTGGGTATATACACGACGAGACCCACTCCCCTCGGTGCATTCTTAAGACCGAAGACGGTTACCGTCTTCAATCTAAGTGGCATAAGGGCCGAAGTCCAAACACATCTAGTCTATGACATTCTCAAAAGAACCTTCAACGCTAGAGTGAGGTACCTGAGAGACCTCAAAGGGGAAAAGTACCCTTATCCCGTTGAAGTGGTGGTAGAAGAGGCCCATCGCTTCGCTCCTCCTCCTTCAGAAGGGTCCCCTTGGACCGTTAGTATGTTAAAGAGAATAGCCTCTGAGGGAAGGAAGTTCGGCGTATTCCTTACCGTGATTACGCAGAGACCCAGCAGGGTGGATTCAACTGTCCTTAGTCAATGTCAATCGCAGATAATCTTGAGGATAGTGAATCCTAGAGATCAACAGGCTGTTTTGGAGGCCTCGGAAGAGCTAGGGTCTTCCCTAGCCAAGGACCTACCTTCCCTAAAGCCCGGAGAGGCATTAGTAGTAGGACCAGTGATTAAGTACCCAGCCTTGATTAAAATAAGAGATAGGGTATTGGACTACGGAGGCGGAGACTTAGATCTGAGCTTAGAGTGGAGCAAGGCCTTGCTCGTTTCTGAGGAAATGAGGGAGTACGAAAAGCTACTTGAGAGTTTGAACCTGGAATCTATAGCGAGCGAGTTTGATATAGACATAAGCTCTGATACGTTGGAGAGATCAAAATCAATACTCATTAGCGAAAAGAGGTTCATTGAAGTTAATCCATCCTTAAAAGTTTACTTTGAGAACTGCTCAGTAGATATCGACAGAGGAGAGCACAATTGTCCAGACGATGCCTACGTATTGGCAGCGCTACTCGAACTGAAACGCAGAGGTCTGCTAACATTCCAAAACTCTTAAAGTATGCTACATCTAGTATCGGGGGACAGTTTGAGCTACACCAGCGCTGTCGTACCACTGCCCAAAGAGGTAGTGGAAGAGATCGTTCATGATCCTATAATAAGGAAAATACTGATCACTATCTTCCGAAGTGGAACCATAACCCCCCAGATAGGACTTGAGAGTGGAGTGAAGTACCCCTTGTTAGACGAGATTCCAAACTGGAAACAAGTTATTGAGAAGCTCATAAAGTATAAACTCGTGGAGAAGAGGGTGACTGACAGACTAATTCACTGTCCTAGATGTGGTTCCATCCACGTAGCCTCTAAGCTGTTATGTCCTTGGTGTAAGAGCTTTAACATAGAATCCACGTACATAATTCAACACACCTTGTGTGGTTACATAGATACCGAGACCAGATTTAGGGATCCAAACACAGGTGAGCTCATTTGTCCTAAGTGTAAGAGGCATCTAAGAAAGGAGGGTCTCGACTACGTAGTCATAGGTAAAGTATTCGAATGTCTAAACTGTAAGAGGAAGACAAACAAACCGCTAATAGTCTTCCAATGTAGAAGCTGTAACCACCAATTCGACTACCTAAGCGCCGTCTACGAGCCTGTATACGAGTACACCTTAACGCCGATAGGAACCAAAATGGTCACCAGTGGTATGCTGTTCAAGGAAGAGATAGTATCGGCATTAAAGGAGCTAGGAATGACTGTGGAGGCTCCTGGAAAAGAGAGAGGAAGAAGCGGCATAGAACACACGTTCGATATAATTGCCAGAACTCCCAGCGGAAAGGTATTGGCGATAGACTTCGTCGAAGAGAGGGACCCTTCGGTCGCCATTACCTCTAGGATACCTAAGGCATTGGATACTAACGTTGACAGATACATAATCATACTTCCTTCCGGTGCCCTTGAAGCATCGATGTTCGTGCAAATGAAGAACGTAATAGTCCTTGACCTTACTGAACCCTACTTAGTTGAAAGGATAGTGAACGTAGCTAAGGAGTTGTTAAGGAGCGAGAGCAGGTCGGTAGAGGTCCAGCCAACCCCCTTACCGGAAGAAGAGGAGTTCTTCGGTCTTGGAGAAGAGGAGAAGTTACCAGAGGAGCAACTACTATCCACTCTTGAAGGTACTGAGACCAAAGCGGAGACGACCAAACCCGAGTCTGCTCAAGCCCCTCAACCCGCTCCGCAGCCCGCGCCGGAGCTCGCCCCTACAGATGAGTTCTTCGGACCTGAACTGACCGAGACTCCTCCCACCTCAACGCCACAGACACATGAAGAGAAAGAAGCTAAGGAGGAGAAGAAAGAAGAAAAGAAGAAAGAAGAGGAGCTACTCACGGCAGACGAGTTCTTCGGGGGATGATCGGCTTTTAGCGGCAGACCGCAAGGAATGATGTATTCACGGACCGGGCGATCCCCGCTTGGTGGGAGGGGTGTTCACCATAGCAGCAATTCCATTCAAATCTCCCTCTTTCGTCGAGAGCTCCATAATCAAGGCATCTGCCCTCGGTGCGGACATCGTTGAGTTCAGGCTCGATTATTGGCAAGGTGATCTACCCGATTTTGAACCACTAGTGGAGTTAGCCAAAACGTATGGCCTATCAGTCCTCATAACCGTAAGAGATCCTTCCGAAGGCGGAAGGAAGGTCCCTTGGAAGGAAGAGGCACTAAAGATAGCAAATGAACTAGGATGCCTATGCGATGTAGAAGCACGTCTTTACAATACACTTCCATGTAAGAAGACTATCCTCTCCGTTCATTACTTTGATATGATCAAAGATAGGGATTACGAAGAAATTAAGGAGCTGTCGTTAAAGGCTAGAAACTTAGGAGCGTATGTGTTCAAAGTGGCCGCTGTGCTCAGAGACTTAAATTCCCTTCTAAAACTCAGAGACTCGATACTTCATCCGAGAAAAGCGTTCATGCCCATGGGGAGGGGAACGGAAAGGTTGCGCTTACTCACACCCCTATTAGGCTCTATGTTCATTTACGGTAGCCTCGGGGACTCAACGGCCCCTGGCCAAGTACCGCTGGAAGACGCGGTCATAGCCTCGAGGCTTGCTGCTAAGTATAGGATGCCGATGAGCGATACTCCCCAGAGCGATCGATGAGCTCAATTCCTTTAAGCGAGGTCTCTTCTTGATATCTATTTAGACAAGGAACCTCGGCGCTACAATGGCTTCAACATCCTCCGTTCAGTCCGCCCATCGTACCTCATAGGTGTGGAGGAGAGAGGGCGGAGTCGGAGACACCAGGGAAGTTGGTGGACCGGCCGGGATTTGAACCCGGGACCTCCCGGATGCCAACCGGGCGCTCTTCCAGGCTGAGCTACCGGCCCACGCCCTCTCGGGCTCCGTGTCTTCCTCCAAGGAAGAGGCTTTTTAAGTTTTTTCATATATCACCTCTTCTTCGAGTCTCTCAAATGCCTTTATCTTAGCACCAGGTTGAATCACGCTTTTTTCTATTCTTGTGAACGTTTCAACTAAGGAGTGTTCTTCTACTGATGACGACTTAATGTAGCTTAACGCTTCAATTACGACGTTCTTCCCTATGTAAGCTGGTCCTTCTATTATTACATAAGGACCTATTTTAGCTTTTCTATCAATATAGACCTTTCCCTTAATTACGGCTGTTGGATGTACCTCCGCGTCACTTGAAATGAACTCTCCTCTTACCTTGTTCTCAATAAGTATTCGAAGCGCTTTTATTAAGTCCTTGGGCTCGTCGATATCTATCCACATACCGTCGTAGAGTATTACATCAACTAGATTCTTACTTATCATGTCATTTATAGCCTTGATTAGATCGCTGTATTTCCTAAGCTCCTCTACGCATGGCGTATCTAGGAGCATGACGCCTCCGAAGATGTAACTAGACGTAGCTCCCGTCGCTAAGGCTTTACCACTTAGATCTAGTGTGCTGTGCCTAGGCGAGGGAACGAAGGGAACAGCACTAACCGAACACTTGGCGGGAGCTGAAAGAGGTGAGAGGTAGAAGTTTTCATCCGCTATTACATCACCGTAAACGATTAGTACCGGCGTACCCATCTGATCCACCACATCTAGCAACGCTCCTACTAACCCCTTTCTCCTCTGCTTGAGGATTGGTATTCCTAAATCCTCAAACCTCTCCTCATCCCTAGCCAATACAGCGACATCAAAGCCTCTCTTCATCAACACATCTATCGGATACTCAATTACCTTCTTTCCCATAAGGTATGTGGTGAACCTCTCCGACCACTTTCCATCGCCAGCCAAGACCGCTGCGTTCAAGCTCTGGTACACCACTCTATTTCCACTCATCCTCAATCTAAGCTCTTGGTGATGCAACTTACTGATGCTCAGCGACGTCCACTGTGACAAGAATCCAAGCGCTCTGAAATTCATAGAAGAACTCATAGAATTGTATAATGAGAGAATTATTGTAGCCAGCGGAGATTGGGGATTTTGTGGGGACGATTTCTTCAAGGATCTGAGTGACATAGCATCGGTTTACACTATTTATGGTAACAATGACGACGTGGAAAAGTTGAGGAAATATTTTAATTTAATAGAAGATGGAGAAGTGTTCAAGATAGAAGGAATTGGAGTTGGAGGCATTAATGGAATAATTAGTCCCAAAGGCACTCCGAACAAGTATGGAGTGCCGCGTAAGAAGCCAGAGGAATTCTTGAGCTATGCTAAACTCCTTTCGAAGAGAAGTGTAGACTTACTTCTATTACATGAAACACCATATTTGCCTAACTTCTTCGGTAAGATGTGGAGAAACGTGGCGACGCTTACTGCTTTAGACGCACTGCTACTGATCAAACCAAAGTACGCTTTAATAGGACACTTACATGCCTTTAAGTGTAAAATAGGATCGATCGAGGAGATTACAATCATTCACGTGGATAGCTTGAGGGAAGGCTATGCGCTGTTTCGGGGAGAAAGCGTTAGGTGCGGGGAGGGACGAGCCGGGCAGCGGCGGGCCAGAGCCCCGCATCCTTGGCCGCTAGACGACCCGGCTCCATGAAGGGCTTTGGATTAAGAGGTTTAAATATTCTAGCGCTCAGTTCCGTTCCTCATCATATTCGTTATCAGCCGAAATCCGATTCCTCATTGCGCCAACTATTGAAAAGGCTCTCTCCGCTATTCAATGGCGGTGGTACTATGAAGTTCAAACTGACGTACTTCGGTCACTCCGCCTTCCACGTACTATATAAGGATAAGGGAATAGTTATAGACCCTTGGATTACCAACCCTCTCTCGCCCATAACACTGGATCAGTTCGTAAAAGAATACCCGGTAGACCTTGTAGTAATTACCCATGCTCACGAAGACCACATTGGTGACGCCGAAGAAATAATGAAGAGAACTGGAGCTAAGTTCTTTGCCATACATGAAATATTCGTAGAATTGAACAAGAAGGGCTTCCAAGGTGTCGGAGCTAACATAGGAGGTCCCGCAAAGCTAGACGAGATAGTGCCCGGCCTCTCCATAGCCATGACTCCAGCTACTCACTCAAGTTATGACAAGGGAGCTCCTACTGGTGTGATATTGTTCTTCGAGGGGGTGGCCGGCCTTTACCACGCCGGCGACACCGGCTTGTTCGCCGAGATGAAGTTCATAGGAGATCTCTATGCTCCTAAGGTAGCGTTGCTGCCCATAGGAGGACACTATACCATGGACATAAAGCAAGCAGTACTGGCGACCGAGATGTTAAAGCCAGAAATAGTTATACCAATGCACTACAACACCTTCCCTCCCATAAGGGCAGATCCGGAGGAGTTCAAGAAGGAGGTTGAAGGCAAGGGATTAGCTAAGGTTAAGGTACTGGCACCGGGAAGGAGCATTGAATTCGAGTTCTAAGGCTTTTTCTCTAATGGCTCAATATACTCCTTAGGGGCGCTCTCGAATGGTTCTAAGTACTTCCTCAGAACCTTTGGTATTTCCACACGACCATCGGGTAATTGGTGGTTCTCCAAGATGGCCGTTATAGTTCTAGTAGTGGCTAGGGCGGTCGAGTTGAGTAAGTGGACGTAATCGTGTTTCTTTCCACCCTTTATCCTATACCTTATCTTCAGTCTGTAGCTCTGCCAATCGGTACAGTTGCTGGCGCTCACTAACTCCCTATATCTTCCTTGGGCAGGATACCAAACTTCGAGGTCATACTTCTTAGCAGCCGGATACCCCAGCTCACCCCCACAGATGTTAACAACGCGGTAAGGTAGCTCCAATCCTTTGATTAACTCTTCGGCGTTCTTGATCAGCTCCTCAAGGATCTCCCAGCTCTCCTCTGGCTTCGAATACACGAACTGTTCGACCTTGTGGAATTGGTGGACTCTGAATATACCCTTCAAGTCTCTGTTGGCTGCTCCGGCCTCCTTTCTGAAGCAAGGACTCACTCCAGCGAACTTTATAGGCAAATCTTTCTCATCTATTATCTCACCCGCCTTGTAAGACGCCAAGGGGTGTTCAGCTGTAGCTATTAGGTACAAATCTTCATTTTCTATCTTATAGATTGCATCCTTAAACGTCTCGATATCGATTACTCCCATTAAGTACTTGTACCTAATCATATAGGGGGGTTCCACTGGGATAAAACCCTTCTTAGTCAAATTATCTAGAGCGTACATGATTAATGCATAGTCGAGCCATACGATGTCTTTAAAGAGATAATAGAACCTGGAGGTAGCAACTTGTGCTGCCTTGAATGTGTCTCCCATCTTAAGCACGTTTTCTAACATATCAGCATGTCCTATCGGCTTCTCCTCGAGGACTTCGTGAGGTACTTGGAAGCCCCATCTCTCAGTCTGTCTCTTAAATGATTCTAGATGTCCTTTCCAGACTTTGGGAGTACCCCAGAACCTTATGGGTACGTTGTATTCTTCATCACAACCATCTGGAACGCTTTCGTGAACTAAATTAGGTAACGAGAGAAGTATCTCTTCCCTCTTCTTCTCTAATTCCTTAAGTTTCTTCTCCATTTCCTCTCTCTTCTTAATTATCTCCTTCGCTTTAGCTATTAACTCTTTCCTCAGCTCCGGATCTTTAGTTTTTGCTATCTCTCTAGTTATCTTGTTGTGTTCATATCTGAGTCTTTCGACCTCCTGTAATACTCGCCTCCACTCCTTGTCTATCTCGATGGCCTTGTAAACCGGAGCTGGGTCCAAACATCTCTTCTTCATACTTCTGATGAGTTTCTCAGGTTCATTTCTTAGAGCTTCCAAGAGGGACCATGGCATATTACTACCCTGAAATACTCCTCAGAGCTTGTAATAACGTCATCTCGCGCTCATCTCAATATACCTCTCCCTAATTTCCATTAGGGGTAACACATTGAGCGAGGAAGGCTATAGCGTTCTGATAAGCAATGCAACCATCGTACTAGAGCCCGGAAAGTACGTGAAGGGATACTTGTACTTGAATAAGGGAATAATCGCCGCTTTAGGAGAGGGAGAGGTTCCCGAAGAGTACTCCTATGCTATGTATCTAATAGATGGTAAGAACAGGATAGTTACTCCCGGCCTCATCTGCCCACTAATTTCCATAAGCTCCTATCCCTCTAGATTCGGAGGTAAGGAGGCGGAGAGCATCGAAGAGCTTTACTATGCGGCGCAGATGGCTATTCAAGACTTACTACTCTCCGGAGTTACCGCAATAGGTACGGTGGAAGATGTAGTCGATCCAATAGCTAGAGCCATAGCGAACAGCGGTATTAGAGGCGTAATCTTCGTTGATTCTTCAAAGGAAGGCTGGAAAAAGCAGCTGGACATACTTCTTAATAGATGGCATGGATATGAGAATAGAATTTATGCCGGAATATACGATACCGAAGGAAATGAGGAGGCCGTAAAAATTGCCAAAAAGTATAACTTACCCATAATTTCCCCCTTAGACGGATTCAAGATAGAGGAAGTTTCTGGAATGAGCAAAGAAAGGGGCATAATTAAGATCTCTAAGGATGATATTGTATCCTACGGTTTCACAAAAGGCTCCAAGACAACTAACCCCTTTAACATCATGAGAACGCTTTATTACATGGGCCAAGATCCCATTAGTGTATTCAAGTCATTCACTGTGAACGCAGCCGGAATACTTGGTTTGAAAGGTGTCGGTAAGATCAAGCTAGGCTTCTACGCAGACATAGCGATATTTGATGTGTCTGAGCCTCCGGGTTGGACCGCCGGAAAGGGCCTCCCAGAGGAGGTACTCTTAGCAACGAATCCGCGAGTTGAAACAGTAATAGTAGGCGGCGAGGTAGTCGTCGACTCCTTCCAGCCCTTGACCATAGGGTCCAAGGACGTTAGAAGAGCGCGCAAGCTGTTTGGAGAGCGGTAATACTTCAACTTAATATTCTGAACAATGTTTGATTAGATTTTTAAATTAAAGTTCAATTAGTACTACCAACATTGGAAACAGATGAATACTCGTTCAGTAAGTGTAGCACGGTGAAGCGCGAGTGGTCGATATGGATCTCGTGAACAGAATTGTAGAAAAGATGAAATCTGAGAACGTTAGGTGGATCGACATACACTTCGTCGACGTTCCTGGAAGACTTCAGCACGTCACCTTCCCTGCCAGAGAGCTCCTAGACGATCCCGAGTCCGCCTTCCAGATAGCTATTGGTGGATTCGACGGTTCCTCCATTACTGATTTCACCATGATCAATGAGAGTGACATGTTGCTAAGACCCGTTCCGGAGACCTTTGCCTTGATCCCCGACGATTGGCAGTCACCTCCGGGCGTGGCCGCTGGAAGAACCGCTAGAATGATTGCCCAGATATTCTGGGGTGGTTACAAGAAGGGGGAAGCACCGAGGTTCGAGAAGGACCCCAGGTACATTGCTGAGAAGGCCGAGCAGTACTTGGCTGAGCAAGGTTACAAGGCCTACTTCGGCCCCGAAGTGGAGTTCACCATCTTCGATAGCTTGAAGGTGGACGTAACTCAGCCTTGGGCCAGGATGAGTGTTGAGATAAACTCCAGGGAGGCACCTTGGAACACTGAGTTACCCATCATGAGGTTCAAGCAAGGATACTTCCCTGCTAACCCCAACGACAAGCTCTTCTGGATAAGGCAAGAGATATCCAACGTTCTTGAGGACTACTTTGATCTACAAGTTGAGGCTCACCACCACGAGGTGGCTGGTGCTGGACAAGGCGAGATAGACTTCCGCTTCGACACCGCCACCAGAGCTGCCGACAAGGTCATTACCCTAAAGTACGTGGTCAAGAACGTAGCTGCTAAGTACGGAATGGTTGCCACGTTCATGCCCAAGCCCATCTATGCCGACAACGGTAACGGTATGCACACCCACCAGAGCTTGTGGGATATAAAGACTGACAAGAACTTGTTCTATGACCCCAACGACGAGTACGCTGAGCTAAGCCAGCTCGCTAGGTACTACATAGGAGGAATATTGAAGCATGCCAGGGCGTTGAGCGCTATAGTCAATCCAACCACTTCCAGCTACAAGAGGTTGGTCCCTGGCTACGAGGCGCCGATATACATCGCTTGGAGCAAGGGTAACAGATCCGCTATCATAAGGGTACCCAGCTACATGAAGGGCATTGAGAAGGCTGCGAGAATAGAGTACAGGTCTCCCGATCCCAGCACCAACCCCTACCTAGCGTTCGCTGCCATGGTAGCCGCTGGACTTGACGGCATCAAGAAGAAGATAGAGCCACCGGATCCAGTAGATGAGAACATCTATGCAATGGATCCCAAGAAGAGGAGAGAACTAGAGGAGATCGTGAAGAAGCAGCTAGGAACCAAGCTACAGCTACCCAGCAGTCTCTGTGAGGCCTTAGAGGAGCTTGAGAATGACTATGAGTGGCTCTTCCCAATATTCAGCAAGGAAATGATAGAGACTTGGCTAGAGCTCAAGTGGGAAGAGTGCAGAAAGATAGGAGCGTATCCGCACCCAGTGGAATACTACGAGTACTTCGACATATAACACCTTTATTTTTACTCCTCAACCACGAACTCACAATACTCATCTCCATCAACTATACTCTTCACCTTCGTTATTCTTATAGGAGCGTTAGGAGAGCCGTATCTCCTAGACTTTGTCTCTAGGAGTATGGTCTTCTTCATGACGCCTTCTATGATGCCAGCCTTAAGCGAGGCTGCAACCAGACAAGCTCTTGGCTCACTACCGACCATCTTTACGAGGGGACATCTTCTTACTATTATCTTTAACTTCCCGCCCTCTTCTATACACTCCACCTCTTCGTTTCCAAACATTGAATATACGTACTTGAAAACGTCGCATATATCCTTCAACTCTATTTTCTCTGAGAGCTTTACCTCATCGGCCACGTCTTTAGTAGCCTCGCGTAACACTCTGTAAACTAACGTTTCGGAAGCATTATCTCCCAAGAGTTTCGAAAGTTCTGGTATCATGTACTTAAAGAGCATCTTCTTGATTACTAGGTTAGCAAACTCCTCACTACTCACAAAAACCACCTACTATCATCTTCACACTTCAGCTTAAGTTGACGCCTTATGCGCGGTCTTGGGATCCCAGATCCTTGAGAACCTCTTTCAAACGACCTTTCGGGAAACAGAGTTTTGATTAAGAAGTAGGCAGTTGTTGCAAAACGGGCTAGAACATGAAGACTAAGTATAGAGAATTCCTAGCAATAGAAATAACGCCAGAGTTAGAAGGGAAGAAGGTACGAATTGCAGGATGGGTTCATTCAGTAAGAAGGGTCGGAAAGATCGCGTTCCTAGTGCTTAGGGATTTTACTGGTACGATCCAAGTAACTTTCAGGGTTCCTAGAGATGCTGATGATGAAACTAAGGCCAAGTTTAAGGAGTTAGTAAAGAAAGTAGCCTCGCTTTCACCAGAGAGCGTTGTCATGGTAGAAGGTGTCGTTAGGAAGGACCCTAGGGCTCCCAGGGGAGTGGAGATAGTTGGGGAAAACGTCGAGGTTCTCAGTGAAGCTAAGAGTCCCTTACCTCTCGACGTGGCCGGTAAGGTAGATGCCCATATAGACACTAGACTCGCCGCCAGACCAATAGACTTGAGAAGGCCAGAAAGTCAAGCCGTCTTACGTCTGGTGTCCTTGGCCGCGAAGGCCATAAGGAGTTATCTTTACGAACTGAACTTCACCGAAGTGTTTACACCAAAGATAATCGCTTCTGGTACAGAAGGCGGCGCTCAGCTCGTGCCGGTATTCTATTTTGGAAAAGATGCGTTCTTAGCTCAAAGTCCTCAGCTTTACAAAGAGCTCTTAACCTCCTCTCTTGAGTACGTATTCGAAATAGCTCCGGCTTGGAGGCACGAGGAAAGCGATACACCGTATCACTTGGCTGAGTTCATCTCCGTAGATGTAGAAATGGCGTTCGCTGACTATAATGACGTCATGAAAGTGCTGGAAAACGTAATCAAGAGAGTTACTGACAACGTGAGGAATGAGGGTTCTACATGGCTAAAGATACTCAACCACGAACCACCTGAGGTAACTCTACCAATACCTAGAATTAGTTACAAGGAGGCTTGGGAAATCATTAAGTCGGAGGGTTTCGATATAGAGCCGGGAGAGGACTTTGGTACTCCAGAGTTGAGAAAGCTTGCGGAAGTATTAGAGAAGGAAGGAAAAACTTCTGGGGGCTTCTTCTTCATAGTCGACTGGCCAGCAGATGTAAGGCCGTTTTATACTAAGAGGAAAGGCAAGGAAATTATTGGTGGAAGAGAGCTGGACTTGAGTGAGAGTTTCGACTTGAACTGGAGGCACTTGGAAATCTCGAGTGGTAGCACGAGAATTCACAGGAGAGAGGAGCTGGAGAAGGAGATGAGCCTAAGAGGCCTAAATCCGGAGAGCTTCGAGTGGTACCTCAAGTGGTATGACTATGGCATGCCTCCCCACGCCGGATGGGGAATGGGTCTCCAGAGACTGATGGTGCCCATAGCCGGAATCCCCAACGTCAGGCTAGCCACAACCTTCCCAAGAGATATGAAGAGATTGGTACCCTAGCAAATAATTGCTATTTATTTTCTGCTTGCGACGCCCTATCCTCGGGCTCAGAGTGACGAAATACGTGTTCGTAACCGGAGGAGTACTATCCAGCTTAGGTAAGGGAATAATAACGGCCTCCACGTCTCTCCTCTTTAAGAGCATGGGCTACAGCGTTACTGCAATAAAGATTGACCCCTACGTCAACGTAGACGCCAGTACCATGAGCCCCTTTGCCCACGGAGAAGTCTTCGTGACGGAAGATGGGGGAGAAACTGACCTCGACTTGGGTCACTATGAAAGATTTCTGCATCAGAACTTAAGTAAGAACAACAATATAACAACGGGTAAAGTCTTCAAGAGGGTGATTGAAAAAGAGAGAAAAGGATTATACTTAGGCCAGACCGTTCAAATAATTCCTCACGTTACCAATGAAATAAAGGAAATGATAAGGGAAGTTGCCGAGGGCTATGACATAGCCGTTGTAGAAATAGGAGGTACTGTGGGCGACATAGAGAGTCTACCGTTCTTGGAAGCGGCCAGACAGATGTGGATCGAGAAGAATAAGCGCGACGTGATATTTGTTCACGTAGCTCTCCTCCCAGTCTTAAGGAGTACGGGCGAGCAGAAGACCAAACCGGTACAGCATTCGGTACAAGAACTTCGAAGAATAGGAATACAGCCGGATATAGTCATTGCTAGATCCGAAAGGCCCGTGGAATCTGAAGCCAGAAGGAAAATCGCCCTATATTCAAACATACCAGAGAAAGCCGTATTCTCCGACCCCGATGTAGAAGTGATATATGAGGTACCTCTTATTCTTCATTCACAAGACTATGACAAGTACTTAAGTGAATTATTAGGGGTTGAATGGAGAAAACCGGAGCTAGGAAAATGGGAGGATTTCGTCAATAGACTGAAGAACTTAGACGAGGGTCCTAAACTAGCAATGATAGGGAAATACACAAAGCTAAAGGATAGCTACATGAGCATCATAGAAGCATTAAAGCACTCTAGCGTCGTGGTGGGAAAGAAACCTAAGTTGATATGGGTCGAGGCCACAGACGTGGAAGAGGGCAAGTTAGATCCCAAAGAGATAGCCGAGAAGGCGGATGCTGGAATAGTTCTTCCTGGATTTGGAAGCAGAGGTGCTGAAGGAAAGATCAAGTTGATAGAGGCCTTTAGAGAGAATAGAAAGCCACTCTTAGGTATTTGCTTTGGCATGCAGATGATGGTAGTAGAAGTTGCAAGGAACTTAGCTGGCTTGGAGGGTGCGAATAGTACCGAAGTGAATCCCAATACACCACATCCCGTCGTAAAGATACTAGATGAGCAGAAATGGGTCAAATACTTGGGTGGAACACTAAGAGTCGGTGCTCGTAAGGTTCTCATAGAGAAGGGCACAAAGCTCTGGGAAGCCTATGGATCAGAGAGCGTCATGGAAAGACATAGGCATCGTTATGATGTGAATCCTTCTTACGTGGACGTTCTGGAAAAAGCCGGTTTGAAGATATCGGCGTGGGATGAAAATAGAGTGATTCCGGAAGCCGTGGAGCTCAAGGATCAGTTGTTCATAGGGGTACAGTACCACCCGGAGTACAAGAGCAGGCCACTAACCGCCTCAAAGGTCTACACATACTTCTTGAAGAAAATATCTTAACTTAGTTAGCGTCTCACACGAACTTACTTTATGTTGACTCCTAGAATCCTAGCTACTTGCACCAGAGCAGCGGAGCTCTGAGCTCCCATCACAGCTATGGCCTTACCGGTCTTGGGATTCAAGAGGATAGTCGTTGGTGTGGCGATTGTTGGGAACAGTTGGTGAGCCTTCATCATCTGTTCGTTATACCACCCCTTTAGAGCGTTAATCGCTTGCGTCTCGTTTTTCACTTGCTTTACAAGTCCGTATTCCTTCACTACGTTGACAATGTTAACTAACTCCTTTTTAGCGTTTACTAATGCCTCCAAATTAGCTATTATCTTGTGTTCTAGATCGAAGAACTTTTGGGTTTCGTTACCATTCGCTAGCTCTTGCTGTACGTAAGCCAAAGCCAAGCTCTGGTTGTAACCCTTAGTGTAAGTGTGGAAAGCTATCATCACTGGTATCATGTAAATCTTACCCTCTTTTGCCCAAGTCTCTATCAGCCTACCTCCGCCCTCTAGGTAAAACCTAGCACAGTAGGGACAGAAGGGATCCAGCAGTTCAATAACCCATAGCGAGCTCTTGGGATTACCCATACCCTTAGGCATCCCACCGAATACTTCGAATAGCTTTTTGGTAAAGTTACCGTGATAAATATACACCGCTATACCGTTTATCGGAACCAGACAATAAGTAGAGCCGCTGCAGGAGTTATACAGAGGTAGGCCAGCCTTCTTGCAGCTCGCAGCTTGTGCTTGATTAACCTTTACTAAGGCTGCTGGTAACCAGCCGGTATAATCCGGCAGTAACTTAGTTACATTATCGACAAGAACGTCGTTCTTTAGTACCATACCGACCTTAAGCTTCGGGTAGATCTTCTGAGTCAAGCTGTCTATTAGAATTACTGCATTGTGGGATACGTTTACACAGCTCTTGGCAGCGAGAACGAACGCTGCCAACACTAACAAAGAGACCATGACCTTCTTCATCCTTCGCGACCCTAAGGGAGGATCCTCAACTCCTTAAAGGTATATTTCTTTTCTTCATTGATTCCTTCATAGCCCTTCTCACATGTTCTACGTCTACCGTTAAGTTCCCCGTGGTTCCCTCTTGTACTAGCACGGTCTCCCCATTGATAAAGACCTTCACGGTGGGGATCATGTATACTTTCTCTTCATCCATTATTGAGGGGGTTATTGATACATCCACTTCCCTAACTTTACAGTTAAATCCCTCTAACTCTTCCATCATTTTCTCATACAATCTCTTGCTCTCCTCTATCCAATCTGCAGTGAAAACTACTACGGTTACTCCCTCTTTCTTTTCCTTTTCAAAGTCTTCTTTGTTAATGATTAGCAAGTTCCACCCTATCGGAGGAATTGGTTCATATATCTAAAAAGATTAGACCAGCTCTAGCTTCTTCAGCCTACCATAGTTGAACATGAGAGTATAACCGCAGTTCTTACATCTGAGCTTGACAACTTGATTTTTAGTCACCTTAGCGAACCTCTTTTGCTCCGGCTTCCTCTGAGAACCGTATCCCTCTTGCTTCCTCCTATATCTCCTCTCTCCGAGAGCGAGAGCCCTCCTCTTTCCATGTTTATAGACAGTGACGGAGTGCGGAGTGTGAGTCTTGCACCTTGGACAATACCTCCTTATCTCCTTGGGTACCTTCATCTCGTCTGACCCCCGAAACCCTCACAACTTAAGGTAAAATAAGGGTTCCGAGTACCCCACACTCTAAAGATTACATGATCAAACCCCTCTCGGGGATGTGATTGGACGTACAGAGTCACCCTACCAGCGTCAAGTTATTGAAAGAGGAAATCGTGAAATGTCCTGTTTGCCATGAGAACAAGATGAAGGTCAGCATATATCAATATGATATGCCGTTGATGGGACCAGTAATAGTAGTCGTTGGCAAGTGCGAGAGCTGTGGTTATAAGTTCGTGGACATAAAAACCGTCGAAAGTAAAGGGAGACAAGAGATAGTGTTCAAAGTAGACAAGGAGGAGGATCTAAATACCTTAGTGTTGAGATCCTCTACGGCATCTCTAGAGATACCGGAACTGGAGGCTGAAATAGCACCGGGGCCCGTCTCTCAGGGCTTCCTCACCACAGTCGAGGGTGTCCTTCAAAGGTTCAAGGATATACTCAACTTCTTGTGTAAGGACGCTAGAGATGAGAAAGAAAAGAAGGAATGTGAGGAGAGATTAAAGCGATTAGAAGAAATGCTATCGGGTAAAAGGGAGTTTACAATAATTATAAGGGACCCCGAAGGTTATAGCAAAATAGCAAGTGAAAAGGCTCAAGAGAAAATAGAGAAGGGCGATGACGTAATAGCTCCCTATGCGAATGATGAGCGCACGGCACGAGGAGGAGCCTCGGGTGACGAGAAATGAAGCTTGTAGACGTACCAGCTGGAACCACGGTGGTGGTAAAGTCAATACCCGCCGGTCTGGGTGCTTCCATAACGTTGAGAGAGTTGGGTATAGTAGAAGGGGCTAAGGTCAAGGTAATCAGAAACTCCCCTTTTGGAGGACCTTTGATAGTAGAGGTCAACGGCGCGCGTTATGCGCTTGGTCGAGGACTGGCCAGCAAAGTTGAAGTAGAACCACTCCACTAGAGTATTGGTAATGAAGTCATGATAAGGATAAAGATAACGGGTACTATACTAATACTGTTCTCCATACTATTATTCATCTTCATGTCATATTCCTTCATAGCACCTAACGGCATAGCCTTCGAGATAGTGAGAGTCATTCTCTGGATATATACTATACTGTTCTCTATTTTCGTGGGTTGGATCGGTCTAATTCTACTAAGAAGCAAAGAGCCTCTTCCCGTGGAGCAGCTGAAGAAAGAAATAGAACAAGAAGTGGAGAGGATCAGAAGAGAAGCAATAGAGGCTGCGATGAAATCTGGTAGAGAAGATAACGAAAAATAAATAAAGACATATACACATAATGCAGTATATGGTACGTATATGTACCTAATTTATTAACTACTCCAGCCGAGTTGTGATCGGTGAGATAGAGTGAAGGCAGTAATGGTAAAGAAGCCGTTGATATTGCAGCTACCCCCAGAGGACGTGGCCGAGGAGTTGTTCCCCATAGAGGAAGAGGTAAGCCTCGAAGAGACCAACTAAAGAGCTGAACTGTCAATTTTTATAGAATCTTATATTTTAGCTCAGATTACTTAAATATTGCTTCTTCCTTCCACACCGAGGGCTAGTACTAAAAATGAGGAGACTCGACCGACGGGGTACGCCGTTCCTATTCGATTTAGAGACGGTGGCTCTCTCAATAATAATAGGCCTCGTTGCTGGAATAGTGACCGCCGTTTTCACTGATCTATTTGTTTGGAGCGATAGATATAGGTATTATCTACTCCATCGTGATCCATGGATCTATGTATCCTTGGCATATGGTTTAATACTATTGGTGGCATATACTCTAAGAAGGTTCCTAGGAACAATTCATGGCTCCTCCACCTCGTACGTCGTTAAGTCGTATCATTGGAAGCTCGGTTACGTTGGTCGTAAGGAACTGATCATTTACACGTTAGGTGCCTTAGCTTCTGTTCTCGCCGGCGCCGTGGTGGGCCCCGAAGGACCGGGCATAGCGCTAGGTGCTTTCTTCGGCTACTGGATCTCACGAAAAAGTGGTTTACATGGTGAAGAGCTCCGAAAAATGACTCTCGTTGGAGCGGCTGCCGGAATCGCATCCGTCTTTAGAGCACCCTTAACGGCTATGGCTTTCGCCATAGAAGTTCCCTATAAGAGGTCGCTGGAAACTGGCGTATTCATGCCAGCACTAATAGCGACGTTTACCTCATACATAGTTACAGTTGCCATCGCTGGTCCCCAAAGATTGCTCTTACGCATAAAACCATTCAAGCCTCCCATGCCCAGTGCAGATATAATTTCTTCATCGATAGGGCTGGGTATAACTGCCGCCGCCTTGGTTTACCTAATGTACTTTATAAAGCACTACTTTGGAGAGATTTCAGAGAAATATGGGAAGAGCAAATACTGGTTCGTCTTCCCGCTGATCCTTGCGACCCTAGTGGTCGTAAGCGCTCTCTACATATCAGAACATATTCCGGGATCCGGCGATGTGCTTACTGAAGAGATCTTCAACAAGCCAGAGGAGTTCACGTTACCAGTACTTCTGATAATATTGTTAGGAAGATCTTCACTCTTACCCTTATCATTGACGTGGGGAGCTACTGGAGGTCTCTTCATGCCATTAGTTTCGATTGGTGCAGTACTTGGCCTCTTCTACGCATTACTGCTTCACGTACCACCAGCCCACATTTACCCATTGATGCTGGCCGGCGTCTCCGCGGTCTTCAGCGGAGGCCAAAAGACACTAATGACGAGCATATTCATTGGAGTTGAGTTCCTAGGTTTCGGAGCGTTCTTCTCATCCACTATAGCCGCGGCAACTGCATACTTACTCACGCTAAACGTGAGCCTAATCGCGGGTCAACTGCCGGAGGTCCAAGACCCTAAGAAGAGGACGTTAATGGAGCTTATCGACAAGCTCATGAGTAAGAGAGATCTAAAGGACAAACTGAAGATGAAGGTTGTAGAAGTTGCCAACAAAAAGGTGACAAGGCTATTAGATGAGATGACCGTAAAGGAAGCACTAGTTATTATAGAAAAGGACTTACACAACAACTACCCCGTGGTGAACAGGGATGATGTGCTAGTAGGTGAGGTATCCCTAGAAGTTCTGGTAACCGAGTCCCCTGATTCCAAACTGAGGGACCTGATGATCTATCCAGTATTCGTCTATGAGGACGACGAGATCCAAAAGCTCCTCTCCTTGATGCTCTCAAGTAACACGGATAGAGTATACGTGATAAACAAGGAGAGAAAGTTGGTCGGTGTGGTAAGCAAGACAGACTTGCTAAAGTATGCGTTAAAGAACATAGTAAAAAGCTTCATATATCGAAAATAGCTTGATTTGTGAGAAAACTAACCCCTATGAGCCCTTACCGCCGCGATAGTGTTATCGGATATACCGTGAGTCTTCATCAATTCTTCGTTTACGTGAACCTCGTTCAACGGTACTTTTTCGTCTTTTATAGCAGTAAAGACAAACTTCTTACCGGAGACGGCTATCTCTAGCTTGTCTCCTATGCCTAGCTCTTGAGCGAGCTGCGTGTTTATCTTAGCCTTCTCCGGAGGAACATCACTCCACCTTAATCTTATTCTCTTCTCTCTTGCTCTCGAGGCACGCTGTTTTAGAGCGCTGGCTGGAGGCACCAGAGCAGCCAAGGCCTTAATATCAACCTTCTTCTTTTGTTGAGTCTCTTCATTCTTTACGTTCTCCTCGCTCACGCACTTCACCATGGGGTTATACGGCAATTGGGAGAAAAACTTACGCTGATTTCGCCAATTATCTCAACAACTATTCCTATAGCTTCTCTACGTTACCCTTACTCGGTCCACACAGATGAGTGAGGTACTGCTCCTAGGAGGTTACGGAGGTCATACTGGTCAAGCTCTAGGAATAGCTAAGTATCTACGGGAGAAGGGAATAGAATTTGATGTACTGACGCTCGAGGGTACCGAGAGGAGATATGCTGACTCCGGTGCAAGGAGAATTATGACTACGAAGCAGTTCTTAGAGCCTACCACAGGTAAGTTCCTTCCTTTGAGTATCCCTAAGATATTGATAGATACCTTGAAATTAGGTAAATACAAAGTCGTAATAGCCAATGGGAGCGTCTTCGCTCTACCACCAACGTTCTTACTAAAGCTGAGGGGTTCCAAAATAATAAACGTAGAGACCATAGACGCCGTTGTGGAACCGAGTAGAGCACCCAAAATAATTCATAGATACGCAGACGTAACATTTGTCCAATGGCCTGAACTCAAGAGACATTATCCTAATGCTTTAGTTAGTGGACCCATCTTCGAGCCACTGAAGTATGAGCCGGAAGAAGGTGATTACATCTTAGTCACAGCAGGGACGAAAGGCTACAAGGATTTATTCGATGCAGTAGTGAGACAATTTGATAAAGAAGAAATCGTGTTACAAGTAGGTAAAATGCCTATAGATAGGTACAAGGATAAGGCCAAGGTAGTCTTCTCTTTCTCTTACGATTTCCATAAGTGGTTAGCCAAAGCCAAGGCCGTGATAACCACTTTTCCTAGCTCCACAGCCGCTATAGCTAGCTTAGGGTTCCGAAAACCTACAGTAATAGTACCTCATTACGGACATAGAGCTGTTCCAATGAGTAATATGGAGCCATTTGCTAAGAAGACCGGTTGTGTTATAGCAAACCTTAATGAGCTAAAGGAGGCTGTAGAGAAAGCTATACGATCAAGGGCTTCGATGCCTAAATACGAACACGGTGGTAAGAAGGTAGCTGAGAAGGTCTTAGAGCTATTGGAAGAGTCTTGAAAGACACCAGGGAAGTTGGTGGACCGGCCGGGATTTGAACCCGGGACCTCCGCCTTGCGAGGGCGGCGCTCTTCCAGCTGAGCTACCGGCCCAAGACCCAAGCTCATGGGAAGGAAGAGAGTTTTTAAGATATCGCGTTAGTTTTCTATCCTTATCTATAAGAGATTGCTGTCTAATATGAAATTAACGGTACATCGTTAAATAAGGCTGAAAGGAACTGTCTCACTTGCTATGCTAACAGAGGGAACTATTATCATAATCGATCTAGATAATTTTTCTGAAATGATTAAACAGAAAGGCTGGAGTGAATGGAGGCCTAATGACGCTACAGCGCTTTTAACTACCCTGGTTCACGATCTCGTCAACAAGTGGAGTGCTCACGTGATATGGGGATTAGACGAGGAAAGAGGCACAGAGGAAGTGATTATAGAAATACCCCTCGTAGAGCCTTCAGAACTTAAAGAGGATCTAGAATACATAAGAAGAAGGTTAAATGAAATAGGCGTAGGAGTTAGCATCGTTGCTATAAAGGATTTCGTAGGGGTGGACAGAGCTACTCAGAGGCGAGATGCTTACAAGTCTACGCCAGGGAGGCGTAGAGCGTTGAAATTACTAAAAGCTCTAAAGAGGCGTGGAGGTAACGCCGTTCTCATCGTTGACTAGAGCGGCCAATATTCTCTTAACTCATTTATTACTTCTTGAATGTAATAATCTATCTCATCTTCTGGGAGTCTTTCCTTACGCGGTTTCTCACTGAACAATGGAACTTCTCCTGCACTCAAGACGTTTAGAGTGCTCTTAGCTACGACCCACTCCACATAACCTCCTTCCAAGGCCACTGCGATGGGTATGCCCAAACTCTCAGCAAAAGCATATATCTCATTGACTAAGCTCCATTGACCGTTTATGGTGAGTTCAAACTCTGCTAAGGGATCTTCCCAATGTGTATCCCAGCCCGCCGAGACCAGTATCACGTTTGGGCTATATGCCTCCAATATTGGTAATATAATTTTATCGAAAGCCTTCAGTATCTCATTGTCCCCCGTTCCGGGAGGTAAGGCTATGTTGACCGTGTAACCTTCTCCCTTCCCCTTACCTTTCTGGCTAGGAAATCCTTCGAACGGATAAAGAGTTCTAGGGTCTTGGTGTGTACTTATGTAAAGTACTTCATCAGTGTTATAGAACATATAGGCCGTACCGTCTCCCCAATGTACGTCGATGTCTACTATGGCTACTTTCAGTCCCTTTCTCCTAAGCTTCTCGGCCGCTAAAGCAACGTTGTTAAACAAACAAAACCCTCTACCTTGAGCTCTCCTAGCATGGTGCCCTGGAGGTCTCACTGCTGCAACTGCTAGGTAATACCTGCCTTCAATGACTTTCTCAGCAGCATAAGATACTGATCCTGCAGCGGCAAGTGCTGGTTCCCAACTGTCCTTGCTAACATAGGTATCCGGATCGAGCATTCCTCCCCCACTTTCGATCAATTCCTTTACATAGGTGATATACTCCTTATCATGGATTAGTTCTAGATCCTCCTCCTTTGCCATTACCGGGGAAATTACTTCAGCTAAATCATGTATGTTTGTGTTTTTCATTAGGTTAAGTATGGCTGCTATTCTATTAGGATTCTCTGGGTGTTTGAAGGGTGGTCTATGTTTTAAGAAGACGTCTCCTATGATCAGGACTCTTTCCATTTATTTTGCCCTGAGAGGGAAGAATAACATAAAATAAAAATCATGTGTTGTAATGTTTTTAGCCTAGAACGATGAAAGTGGTAGTCATTATGGATGGCCAGAAGGCTTCATGGCTGTAAGCTATCACCTTCACGGTATAGGTACCGGGACCCCAGTTGCCGGTGTTGGTAGCGGTGATCACGTAATTGCCGGTACCGGGGGCGCTCTCCTTAGCGAAGCCCTTGAACACCAGCTGTCCATCGCCGTTGTATATAGCCACGAAGACTATGGCGTTGTCTAGAGGCTTCTTGCTGTTCTTATCAATTACGTGTACCTTAACCTCTATGGGCTGTCCTGGTACTAGCACAGGGGCATTGGTCTCGACACTGGTCACTTGAGCAAACTTGACGTTCTCGTAGCTTAGGTACTTGAACTGAGAGGCACTGAAGGGATAATCTGGGTTCCTGAAGGCCTTTAGTATAGCTGAGTCGCTGTTGGGATCATAGCTGTCAAGATAGAGAGGTCCGTTGCCTATCACCATGTGGCCATGCTTCTTTATGAAGTTGATAACTGCAGCGTAGTTGGGAGTAGTGTCTATCTTTATATTGAGCAGCTTAGCTAGTTCGGCTACTTGAGGCGGTACTACGTCGTTCTTCTCATCTTGCTCTAGGTACTTCAGTACTATCTTCACGTGGTCGGGGTTGAGGGAGTCGAGCCACTCGCCTCCCTTGACCTGAGCCTCGGTGGGACTGAACGCTAGCTTAGTGTGCATCACCGCTTGTTCCATAGCATAGAGGAGCTCCCAAGGCACGCTGGGGGCCATCACTCCGCTGACCATGTCAGCTAACTCGTTGGGGTCGAAGTGATACATGTCAGTGTACAGTATTATCTTAGTTGGACTTACCACTTGAACTCCCTTGAATTTGCTTATCCAAGTACCCCAAGTGCTGGCGACGTAGGTATCATACTTCATATCGTTCTTTCCGCTCTTGGTACCCCACTCAGTGACTAGGTAGATCCAGTATAGCATGTCGGTAACCCTTACCTTCTGGCCGTCATGGAAGACACCTAGGTTCTTCCTCAGATCTAGCTCTACAGCGAATCTAGCATGAATGCCGGGCTTTACGTGTACCCACTTGTGAAGGGTGGCGTTGTATATAATGGCAGAGGTTGGCACATTTACGTTAGGTATGACCTTCCAAGACTTAGCTAGTAACGGTATCTTGTCTCCATTGTAGGGGTTGTTCCACATAAATCCGTCAATCATTCCTTGGTGTATTATAACGCTATACATGTCTTGATAACCACCAACGGGGTTCCAAGCCCACTTGTGTACGTACTTAGCACCTATCTTCAGCTCAGTACTTCCGGGCTTGTAAGCCAACATCTCAGTCCACCTGTTACCTATTCCAGCAGCTAGATCGTCGACCACACCCTTGACGTTCTTCTGAGCCACGAAACCGCTGATGGGGGCTACGACGAATATCCTCACGGACTCCCTAATTCCTAGGTCCAATAGCTTGTTGAATATCTCATCCCTCTGCTGCTTACTGCTGTAGTCACCGGTAGCTAGAGCCTTTCCTAGCTTGTCCAACTCAGCGTTTTGATAGTTACAGAATCCTGGCTGCTGCCATCCGGGCATGTAGCCGAAGAACGGGGAGTACATCTGGTATAATAGAGAGTCAGAGTACTTGCTCATTGCAGAACTTCCCCAACCCTCGGTGTACAAAGTCCACTCGTACTTACCGGGATCGGTGCTGTAAACTAGCTGGTAGGCCTTCATGAAGTCTCCGTAAATCCTCTCGACGGTAAAGCCTAACTTTTCGAGATCGCTAGCTAGCATATCACCTATCTGCTTCCTAACTGGGTCATCGCTCCTTATCATGAACTTGATTACAATAGGCTTACCATGGTAGTACCACTTGCCATTCTTGAATACCGCTCCAGCCTTAGTTAGGGCCTCAGTTATCATTCTCTTAGCCTTGATGAAGTCATACTTGAAGTTATACTTAGCAAGGACACCTATTGCTGTTAGGTAGTCGGGATTTACTGGAGACAGTGGACTTACAATAGGAAATCCATAGCCGTTTAACACGCTGCTAACGATGTAGTCCCTGTTGATAAGGTAGTTCAGTGCAAACCTAACTTCTCTAATGCTGAAGGGGTTGAAGGGCCCACCGTACTTCTGGGTGGGGCATGGGTTGACCAGTATGTCGTCGATACCCCCGGAGGCTAGATACACCTTGACGTTGGGGTTGTTCTGTAATTTCACTAGCATGTAAGAGGGCACGCCCCAGAAGTACATGTCGATCCTTCCCGAGATAACATCTTGTACGGCAGTTGCTTCACTGGTATATCTCTTGATCACTTCAGTATTGCTAACGGGACCGGGGACCGCAGCCATTACGAGGATCGATAAGGTTAGGAATAGTACCATCGCCTTCTTCAATTGATTACACCTTCATGTATATGCACCAAGTCTCTGGTGTAAAAGTTGTGTGGTGTGCTTCAACTTACTTATTTGCATTATCCTTACGTTTTTCAATTACTTTAATGTACTCAATCCAAGTCTCGGGATATTGACCTTTCTCGTCCTTCTCATATTTCTTTACCATATCCCAAATGTTTAAGAGTGCTAATGACACAGCTGTCAGTGCCTCCATTTCGACACCAGTCCTCTCTACAGCTTTTACCTTCACAATCACCTTTAACCTGTTTTCATCGATTATTTGGTAATCTATACTAACGTTTGTCAATCTTATCGGGTGACAAAAGGGAAGTAACGTTGGGGTGAGCTTAGCACTACTGAGAGCTACTGCCTTACTTATTTCAAATACATCGCCTTTCTCCACCATCCCTTTCTTTATTCTCTCCAACGTCTCTCTTCTGAGTCTGATTATTCCCTCTGCTATTGCCTCTCTATAAACTACATCCTTCTCGGTTATGTCTACCATACCTTTCAAGGATGTTTGCACCCTACGAAGTTTCGAGACACTTAGATTTAGACTATGCCGCCCTCGAAGAGTATCAGGATCACCAATGCTAATCCTCCAATGAAGCTGAGGAATGCTCCTACTGGTAAAGAGCCATAGGGCGTTACTATAACTGACGCCAAGGTATCAGATATGGTCATAACCATGGAGGCTATTATTATTGAATACAATATCTCTCCAGAGGGTTTTAGAGGGGACAACCTCTTAGCTATGTTAGCTGATATCAAGCCCAAGAATGGTATTATGCCACAACACCCGACGGCCGCGCCCGCCGAGGCTGAGGATAGTATTATAGAGATTCCCAACACTCTCTTGTAATTTATCCTAAAGCTTTCGGTGAAATCTTCACCATATTCTAGAGCTGATATCTTCCAAGATAAAATCCATATCAATAATGTACTTATCGTTCCTATAATTAAGACATAAATTAGAACGTTCCACGTAACATATTCGGTCGTCCCAAGTAACATTGGGAGAAAAGGTCTGTTAGAGGCAGCTGAAGCCAAGTAAGCCAATATCGATGCTATACCTTGTAAGGATAGAGATATCCCTATGCCTATTATTAGCGTCCCCCTTAACCCATACTTCAATGAAACTACTGCGACGAGTGTCCCTACGATTAATGATCCCAAAAATCCCAAGATGAAGCTCATCTTGAGTGTCAAGGCAAGCAATCCTAACAAGAGAACACCGAGGGACAGAGCAACGAAAGCACCGGGAAGCACCCCTATTACATAAGGATCAATTAAGTCATTCATAAATGCCTTTTGTAAGACTAACGTTGAAGGACCTAGTAACAACCCCAAAGCTAAGTCTGCTACAGTTCTCTGTACTCGTAGTTTCAATAAGTAACTAGGCTCCATTGGAAAAGGACGAAAGCCTATTGATCCTAAACTAAGAGAAAGATAGAGCGATATCAACCAGAGGAGCAGTAAACCCCGAGTTCCAAGTTTTCGTGTTTGTGAAGAACGTCTAGAAGTATCCAGGGAGCTTTGCTCAACCTCGGTCCTGGTCTTTGTGTCACGTCGGATGCCGTACCGTATATTACGCATATCCACCTAGCCCTCAAACCTAAGCTCAGCGCATCCTTAACTGCGACTTTTGGGTTCACCTTCTCACCGGCAAATAGCACATAAACGTCTGGTTTTTTGGCAACCAAATATTCCTTGGTGATTCTGGGCCATCCCTTCATTTCTATCATGTTGGCAGCATTTAGTCTAGTAACGATATCATTGATGAATGTATTATTACCTACTGCATATATTCCCCACGTAAACGGATAGAATAGCATTATCACCTTTACTTTAGTATAATTCATGGCTTCCGTTGAAGCCTTTGTTAAATTACCTTCTATGTAATTAACTATCTTCTTCGATGCTTCTTGATTACCTAAAACCTTCCCTACAAGCAGTATGTCGCGTTCTACACAAGATACTGTCCCACAGAGACCACCCTTTGTGAAAACTATCGGTATACCAAGGTTGTTGAGCACATTAATCATCCTCAAATCTGAACCTTCATCTGCCAAGATGACATCTGGCTTTAAGGAAGCTATTTTCTCTAAATCCGGCATCCAGAACGTTCCTACTAATGCTATTTTTCCTTCCTTAACCATTTTAACCAGCTTTGGAGGCCAGTTAACGGGACTTACTGTTCCCACCAGCTTAGTACAGTTTATGCTACACACCGTTTCCGCTAATGCTGGAGTGAGGGCTACAACCCTCCTCGGCGGGAAATGATAAATTATTACTGTCCTATTTAATGAATCGACTACTGTGATACTGTTAGTAGCCTTCACCACATTAATTGCTAAGACTGTAGAGACCAAACATATTAGAAATATCAAGCTGATTTTCTTCACATCTATCCCCCTTTTGCCTTCAGAGGGGCACTGAAATATTGTTTCTGTGAGATTGTAGAAGAGGATTAGGAGAGGTAGAGGCCCGGTCCCAGCACGGGGCGGCTGCGGCGCCTCTCGGACGCCACGGCCAGACCCCGCGCGACCGGCTTAACTACCGGGTTCGAGATGGGTCCGGGTGTTGCCCGGTCGCTATGGCCGGGCCGGGCCATGTGAGGGCTAGGGGGTTGGGTTTATATCCTTTCTGTCCTCCTCCAAGAGCCCAACCATAGGTCATATACCTTCCTTTCGATTAGCCATTCTTTCAGAGGTCCATAGATTACTGCCTTACCCTTAAGATCCTTGGGTGTGGGACTGGAAGTTAAGAACTGAGCGGCTCTTATTGAGATCATCATTGCCTTTAGATACTTTTTGAGTTCTTCCTTACCTCTATAGGCTGCCTTGAGAGCTGGTAGGGCCAAACCCGCTATGTCTGCACCCATGGCTAGGGCCTTTATAGCGTCCATACCGGTCCTTACACCGCCAGATCCTATTATCGTCGCCTCCGGCGCTGCCGCTCTCGTCTCAGCTATCGCCGCTGCCGTGGGTATACCCCAATCGCTCATCCACTCCGCTGCCTTAGCTAGCTCCTCCAAACCCTTCTCGAGTGCTCGATACATCTCCACCTTTACCCAGCTGGTGCCTCCCGAACCGGAGACATCGAAGGCTTTTATTCCAATATCTCTAAACATTAAGGCTGTATCATAGTCTATGCCAGCTCCCGTTTCCTTAATGATTATTGGTTTGTCTACACTATCTATCAATTCTGCTAGCTTCGAAATGAGGCCTTCAAAGTCTAAGTCTCCTTCAGGCTGGAATGCCTCTTGAGCGGCGTTCAAGTGTATGGCTATTGCATCAGCATCTATCATCTCGATTGCGTCCCTTATCTCCTTTATACCATAGCCCTTGAGGAGCTGAGGGGCTCCTAAGTTTGCTATGAGGAGGGCGTTTGGGGCTTTTTCTCTAGCAATCTTAAATGTCCAAGCAAGCTCCGGGTGCTCTATGGCGGCCCTTTGGCTCCCTACTCCCATACCTAGACCTAGTTCCTCAACGACCTCAGCTATAGTAGCATTGATCTTCGCCGCGTTCTCATTACCTCCAGTCATCCCGGTAACTATTATAGGAGCTTTGAGCTTCTTCCCGAAAACCTCTATCTCCGTGTTTACGTCTTTCATGTTTATCTCAGGTGCCGCTCTATGCACTACCTTGACGTATTCAAACCATGTACTACCCGCTTCGACGTCTTGAAGCAATGTTATTCTGAGATGATCCATCTTTCTTGAAGGGGTTTTCATCGTCTTCTGCCGTTATGTGTCCTTGCTCGCGCTCAATATAGCTTCCCTTACGACAAGGGGTATCGGTATAGGGCGATAGAGCTTGAAGAGGGTTACGCGCGAAACGTCGATAGAGGTAGAGAAGTGCGATACCACACAAGTAGTCACGCCTATACCGTTCTTTACACACATGCTTGAAACGTTACTAAAGCACTCCTCATTATCTCTCTGCATTAATGCAGAAGATCTTCTAGGCTATGATGATCATCACGTAGTTGAAGATGTAGCTATTGTACTTGGTCGATATTTGAATACCCTGTTCAAAAAAGATCTTAAGAGAAGGTTCGCGTGGAGTGTAGTTCCCATGGATGAAAGCCTAGCTCTATGTTCTCTCGATGTCTCTGGCAGAGGATCCTTCCACTATGACTTCAGCTTCGAGAGGGAAGAGATAGGCGGTTTAGCCACTGAGAACGTCGCACACTTCTTCGAGACAATTGCCAGAGAAGCGAGGATAACCCTCCACCTTAGGATACTAAGTGGTACCAATGATCATCATAAAATAGAAGCCTTATTCAAATCGTTCGCTATTTGTCTAGGCCAAAGCCTAGGCACTTGGAGAGGTGGAGGTAGCACTAAGGGCGTTCTTGACCTCTGATTTCTCTACTATTATAGAGTTAGTGGGACAGTTCTCGACACATGCCATACAACCTATACAAGCCTCTTCCCTCTCGACAACACTAACCAATCTCTCATACTCTCCTTCCCTCTTCATCACTATTCTGAAGACGTCGGTGGGACATATCTGGGCACAGACCGAACATCCAATGCAAGTTTCCTCAATCACTTTGACTTTATAAGAGGTCACAGCCTTACCCCTTTCAGAGCCCGACCCACTGGCTAATAATCACTATCAAGGCCGATGAGGAGTGGTAGCCTACCGATTCGTGAGGACATGCGGGGCTGGTCTGAGGTGAGGAGATGAAGAATAGGCTCAAGAGCATAATATGGATACTCACGGGAGCGTGTAACCTAAACTGCCTCCACTGTTACGCGAAGCGTTTCTTATCCTGGCAACCAGAGGTTTCCGAAGACGAAGTTAGGAGGGTCCTCTCGGAAGCATTAGAGCTAGGTTTAGAGTGGGTTAACTTCAGCGGCGGTGAACTTCTCCTATATAAGCCATGGTCTTTGAGAGTTTTAGCATGGCTTTCTGAGGAGGGTGTTGATAGTAGTCTAGTGACTAACGCTATGTTTATAGATAATGAGAAAGCATCATATATATCAAAGAACAACATACACGTATACGTAAGCATTGATGGTACTAAGGAAACCCATGAGAAGCATCGAGGACCCGGTACTTTCGACGCAGTCATCAGAGGTATAGAGAAGCTTAAGGCACATAACGCCTCTTTTACTACCATTATGGCCGTCTCTCGTTTAAATTACCACGTGGTAAAGGACTTCGTTAGACTATCCAAGGAGCTAGGAGCTTCCAGCGTAGCTATAATACCAGTAATGCCATTTGGAAACGCTCTCGTGAATGAAGTTTGGGTAAGGTCTCGTGAGTACATGAAAGCGTTATTAGATTTCGTTGAAGCGCTGGATGAATATGAGATCTCTGGTAACACTTGGTGTACACCTTGGAGCAAGTACTTCTTTAAATCCAAGCGGCTTCACGCTGGCAACTGTAGATTCACGGAGGGAATAGACATAGGTCCAGATGGCTCTGTACTATTATGTGATGTTCTTGATATAAAACTGGGAAATATAAGGGAAAAGAATCTAAAGGAAGTTATAACCGAGGTGAACAACAACGAGCTAGTAAAGAAATTGAGGGAAGTACCTACGACGAGACCTTGTAGATCATGCGTTTTTAGAGAACTTTGCCTTGGGGGATGCTATGCTAGAGCTCTCCAAAGGTGGGGAACATTAGAAGGTGATCCTCTATGCCCCTTAGTCTCACTGAGTAGATTTAGAGAGAGTTAAAGATAAGTTTAATATTCGTTTTCAGTCCAATTTATAATAGCTTTTAAAGCCCCAATTTATAGGCTTAGCGCGGGTAAGCATATATGTCTGCTGTGACTTCCTCTCCCTCTGCGCCTAAGCCTACCATTAAGATAGAGAATATAGTGGCGACGGTCTCTATAGACCAAAAGATAGACCTTGAGGAAGTAGAGAGGAAGTTAACTAACGTAGAATATGAGCCCGAGCAGTTTCCAGGCTTGATCTTCAGATTAGAGAAACCTAGGGTCACCGCGCTAATCTTCAAGTCTGGTAAGATGGTAATCACCGGTGCGAAAAGTACCGAGGAACTCATAAGGGCTGTAAAAACTATATTTGCGATCTTAAAGAAACATGGCATAGTTGGTAAGGTTAGACCTAGGATACAGATCCAAAACATAGTTGCTTCCGCTAATCTAAACGTCGACGTTAATTTGGAGAAGGCGGCGTTTCTTCTCGAAAATAGTATGTACGAACCAGAGCAATTTCCTGGCCTCATCTACCGTCTTGAGGAACCCAGAGTTGTGTTGTTGCTCTTCTCCTCCGGAAAGATGGTCGTTACTGGAGCCAAGAAGGAAGATGAGGTAAAAAGAGCTGTGGAGAAGGTGTACAAGAAATTAGAGGAGTTAGAGTGCATAAGAAAGCCCGATGAGGATCTTACTGAAGAGGAGCTGTTAGACTTAGAGTAATCTTATTCGCTAGTGGTATTCTCTTCTAATAATATCTTAACTTTTTCAATAATGGCTTCCATTTCTTCTTCACTTAACTCCACATCGGGAGAGATGTCAAGCATCACTCTTAGAAGGCCCTTTTCAGTAGGACATATGTTTTCAATAACTACACGAACTTCCTCTTCTAGCCCTAGCTCTTGAAGGAATTGATCTAACTCTCTTACTTTATCTACATCACACTTGGTTATTAGTCTCAATAACCTTACCGCTCTATCAATTAGCCTATATTCTAGCTTCGATACTTCGGGACCTAGCTCCTTCCATCTCTTCTCGAGTATTGAAAGTGCCTCTGCGTTTGGAATGAATCTCGCCTCGAGTTGCTCCTTCGTCAATCCCGTATCCCCTCCTTCCTTCGAGAGCTGAGTTTATGAGAAGTTCTTTCTTCAATTTCTCCAGTCTGATCCATTCCTTTATTCCGTTGTTAAGCTTGTAAACCCAGAGTCCGTCAGGAGTCTTCGTTTTTACTATCACACCGGCCTTCACTAGCTCAGTAATATGAAAGTTTATTCTTTCAATTTCTGACGGCAAATAGTAGTCTCTAAGGGCGTTAGCTAAAGCTTCCCAAACGACCCCCCTACGTGACCTACTTAGATAGAGTACTATGGCAAGACGTGCTGGATGTCCCAAGGCCTTGAAAATCCTCGCTACCTCCTCGATGCTCACTCTCTTTGCCCCACATGTTATGCATAATCTAGTATATGAGGTTTGGTATTGCGCCAATCATATCGTAATACTCCCACGTTTTCATCCACATACAAGTTCACTTTCTGTTCTCATTTACCGAAGCCTTAAAGGGCACTGGGATGGTCCTTCGGACAGGTAGATTGTAATGGGCTTGAACACCAAGACTAGTGCCGGTAAGGTACTACTGCTGGCGGTTATAGCGACCTTCGTTCTATCATTCATCGTCTACGCTAACTTCAAAATAACTGAAATTCAAGGCCCGTTGGCAAAAGTTGTCGAAAAGATAATCTTAGGGTTTCAAATAAAACATTGCGAAACATTTAAGTTCCTACATGAGAATCAACACGAACTTAGCGCGTTGGTTAGTAAATCCATAGTATCTAACCTAACCAAAGCGGCCGAGCTCAAGTGTCCGGCAGACATAAATTCGATAACTACAGCGCTGGCGGAAGCTATAGCTACCACCGCATTCGTCACCGCGGTCCTCGGCACGCTGCTGTTCTGGAGAAAGAGATTATCGTATGTAATGCTTGGAGTTGCTGCACTCTTATTCTTCGGAGTTGCTCCCTATGAGCTGATAATTGAACATATGGAATTAGGGTTAATATTATTCTTAATTTCGATGATGGTAATAGTGGAGTACCTAAGTGAAAACGGGGTACTTGAATGGATTACGGTAAGACTCATAAAGCTAAGTAAATTCCGACCAATACCCTTCGTAATTATCTTGGCGTTTCTAAGTTGGCTCATGGCAGCATTGGTAGATGAAGTAACGAGTATAGTCTTCGTAACTAAGATAGTAATATCAATAGCCGGTTTACTAGCAGTCGAACCAATTCCGTTGATAATATATTCAGTGATGGCAACAAACATAGGTTCGGCCGCTACTATGATCGGAAACCCTATAGGAATATACATAGCGTTGCAATCAGGTAAGTCCTTCGAACACTTTATAGAATGGGCTACTCCCGGAAGCTTACTGGCGTTGCTAGCACTGATACCTATAGGTGCTATATGGCTAAGGAAACACGGCCTTTTCAACGCACTTAAGAAGGTTAGTTCAATAGACACTTCAAAGAGCTTAGATGAGTGGAATATATTCGAGGGAGTTGATTCTAGCAAAGTAAAAGCATATATTGCCAGAAAGAAGCCGTTCTTCGTAAGCTGGTTGGCTGGGAACATAGAGGATCCAAGAACTCCCCTCACTCCAGAAGAGGAGAAGTTGATAGCATCATATCTAAAGAAGTTCACTGAGGGTTGGATCTTCTTCATAACTGTAATATTACTAATAGCCTTCCATACACTAATAGCTTCAGCGCTCAACGCTTTCCTAGATCTTCTCTATTCAATAGGAGGTGTACATAGCATTCACGCGACCATAACACCGGACGCTGTGCTAATATTTACTCCAATAATTATAGCAGCAATAGTAATGCTCAAGCACGAGGAGCCGAGAAAGCTCATCGAGCATGGTGTGGAATGGTGGACTTTAGTGTTCTTCATGTTCCTATTCGCTATAGCATCTGCCCTTAGTTACACAGGTGTAACCGATAAGTTGGCATTCGCCTTAGTGCAGAGCACAGGAGGACTGACCTTAGGAGCGACTATAATCTTAGCAATAATGATAGCCATAATTTCAGCTATAATCTCAGCGTTCCTCGACAACATGCCCGTAGTAGTAGCGTTAAGTCCTGTCGTAAAGACGTTAATTGAAATAGGATTACCGGGAGGTGATATGCTTTGGTGGGCTCTGCTTTATGGAGCTACTATGGGTGGCAACATGACTATGATCGGAAGTACCGCTAACATCGTAGCACTAGGAATTTTAGAGAAAGAAGGTTACAGAGAAGTCAAATTTATGGAATGGTTCAAGATAGGAATTATTGTAGTTACTATTACCTTAGGCCTCGCTTTAGCACAACTGATCCTTCATGGTCTCTTGGTCTATTCATAACTATCACAATGGCTTTACTTCCATGCATCCTCGAGTTTTTGATGCTTCTTCTACAATAATCTATAGCAGCCTTGTTACTTCGTATAATGAAGGTTCTTTCGTCTCTTCTCTCGCTTTTCCTAACTACTAATGAACATTTGTCTTCTATTTTATTACACAATCCCTCAAGACAAAGAAATCCGAAATGATCTATTATACACATAACTACTTGATCAATAGTTTCACATAACCTGTTAAGTTCTTCAATATTATGAGAAGACGCGACAAGTATTATACAGTCTCCTCGAGGAGTAAGCCTTTCCTCGCAAGTAATTTCAAGCGTTGAAGGATGCATTGCTTGAACGTTTGCATGAAAACGAGCATGGAAGATTACGATCATTCTCTAACTGCCTCCAGATATCTCTGGTACAACGTCTCAACAATGAGAGGATGATCTCCTAGCGCCTTAGCGTAAACGACCTTCTTCCTGTTTCCTACTACCTCTTCTACCTTTCTCCTAATGTCTTGCACCACGTGACTTCCCTCGGCGATAAAGAAAGGCACTATTACCAAGATATCGTCATTAGCAGCTGCCTTCTTGATTGCATCCTCTATCGAGGGTTTACCCATGAGGAATCCTACGTAAACTCTCTTAACGTCTTCTTTGTTTTCTAACTCTTTGGCCACTTTCAATACTATTTCTTGAAACTTAGGGTTCTTACTGCCATGCGCTATTAGCACAAAGGCTGTCAATCCATTGTGCCTTGAGGGAGGAGGGACCTCAATTCTATAAGCTTTTCATAAAACTTACGAGGTTTCATTCTAGCGAAGATTACACTAGGTCCATCTAAGCTTATTTCCATTTCCTCCTCATGAAGTTCTCTTACACCATCAATTAGTACTAAGACTTCGTCTTTAGGATATTCTACACTTACATAGAGTTTTAGGGAGGGAGGGAATACGACGCTCCTCACGTTCAAGTGTATGGGGTTTACAGGAACCAATAGGATTACCTCTGCCCTTGGATCTACTAGAGGTCCTCCCGCCGAGAGCGCGTAGGCTGTGGATCCTAGCGTGGTAGAAACTATTACACCATCTCCTTCAAGGCCCTTATAGACCCACGTATCCTCTGTCTTGATATCTACCTTGGTGACTCTCCTACCCTTAGTCAATATAGCTACTTCATTGACTGCGTAGTAGTCGTTCACCCTCAATCTTCTATGCCTCTCTGCCCAGTACTCACCTGCGAGAAACCTATCGAGAGCTTCCTTCACCTCACTGGGATCAGTATCGAGTAAGAATGCCCTTCGACCAGCTCTTATGGTAAGGATTGGAGGTGTCTCACAGTAGGCTGATGAGAGTGTGTAGAGAAGGGTCCCATCACCGCCGATCACTATCAAACCATCAGCTTCACACGGAGAACACCGCGGAAAGATACAGTATTTTATTCCTCTGCTCTTTAACTCCTCGATAATCTTATCTGTTAAGTTCTTAGCTAAGTTGGACCCTGGCTTCCATGAGACGACCACCTTCATGAGATATCTTCCAGCAAGTCTAAGCTTTAGACAAAGCTATAGCCCTTCGCAAACGGATAGCTATGAACGTAGATTGGCTAATCCCCGTCCTGAAGTTGGTTAACGATTATTGTAGTTTGTCAGAAATATCTAAGCAACTCGACCTCCCTACTTCTACCCTTCGGAAGGCGATCTTCGTGGCAAGGAGGTTAGGATTGGTAGAGAAGGACGATTGTCTGCGATTGACAGAAAGCGGCCAAGAGCTTTTGTCTAACTACGATATTTTGCAGAGGTGCGGCAAGAAGTTCTATTTAAAGAAGACCGACGGATGTATATTAGTTTTGGTGAGGAGGAAGAAAGGCTTCAAGGCTATTCGTATTCCTTGTGATAACGTTCCCTCTTGTAATTCCTCCTAGGATACCTACCGCTCCTCCTCTGTCCTCTGTATCCTCCTTCTGCTTTAGGAGTGGTCTCAGGTATCTCCTCGACCTCGGGGGCTTCCTCATCCGGCAATTTCTCTATTTCGGTTCTCCTGTTCACGTTAACTTGGACTTCTCCCTTAAAGGACGTCGTCCAACCGTCTCTAATTTCGACCACTTCGCCTTCTTTTAACGTTCCAGCCTTATCGCCCCATAAGGTCACTTTCACCCTTCCCGTCTCATCTCCTACTATTGCTTCGCTTAGCTCCCTGGGACCATACTTAGTTTGGACTGTTCTAGTCTCACTAACCTCAATTACTCTACCCTTAATCGTAACACTACGACCCTCCTTTAGATCAGATATCTTATCTACCAACTATCCCACACTCTGAACATAACTTAGAGAAGTATATGAGTTGGCACTTATGATATTATCGCGCCTAACATGCTGGCTATTATGTGAGCAGCGATACCGAGACTCAAGTATTGGAGAGCTATTCTGATAGGGGATGTATCTTTCCCTATATAAAGTCCTAAGAGAAAGAGCTCTATATGTGCCATGACCAAACTCCACAGAACTGCTTGGTGTGTGACAAGTAATCCTCTGAGGGCCAAGAAGAGTGGTGTTATTGCGATCAATGGCAAACCTAAGGAACCTAAAAGGCTCCAAAGGGCAACGTATATAGAAGCGTAGTTTACGACCCTAGCATACATTGTATTATCTAACTTCTTCATCATACTTTTTTCCAACTCCTTTAACTCTTTCAATCTCTCACTCCTTTCGGTGATCATGACACCAAGGAATCCACTAAGTAATCCAAGCGAGAGGGCTCCTCCCAAGACTGCACCTAGGTATACGTTTGGGTTCTCACTATGAGATATCGAGCTAGTACCGCTCAAGACACCTATGGCTGAGAGTAACGCGTCGACACCGTTGGTGGCAAAGACTCTCCTTGCTATTTCATCAATTTTCAAGTTCTTTAGCATTCTTAATACTCGCGCCATTCCTTACCGCTAGGTCTTCAACTCTCTGACGTTATGTGCTCAGTGCCCAGCTGAATCCTCATAGCCTAAGCTCGGTTCCGCCGTAGGTAACATCACCGCACCTTTATTGGTATCGTGGTGTTTATCGTTGCGTTGGGTGTAATATATTTAGCTATGGTAGCAATGATGAAGAACACAGTACTACCGAGAGCTAACCACAAAGCTGCTATAACAGCATCCTCTATCATGCTGTTCCCAAATTTCTTTATTCGGAGTATGGGTATAGGCGCTCCTCTCAGTGCCCATCCAATAACCCAAGAAAGGCCTACCAATGCCCACGCGATGATCATAGCTTTCATGGTCCAATCATATATAATGTTTACGTAACTTTGGATGTCCATCTTCGAGCACCCGGTAAATCTAAATCTAATTGTAACCGTCACAGTGGCTATCGAAACTTCAAACCAAAAAGATGGGTAGAGGACTTGGAATAGGGATTAAAGATGAGCAACGGCAATAAGCTGGACGAAGCTAGCAAGGAAAAAATAAAGGAAGAAATAATCGAAAAGGTGCTCAAGAAGGTTCATGATCCGGAGATACCGATAAGCGTATGGGATCTGGGTCTCATCTATAACCTAGACATTGATGATGAGGGTGTAGTGCACTTGAAGATGACTCTAACCTCACCAGCATGTCCTGTCGCCGGTCAAATACTTTGGCAGATAGTGAATGGGATAAAGGCGATACCCGGTGTGAAGGACGTTGACCTCGATTTAGTCTTTGATCCTCCTTGGACCCCTTTCAAGATAACAGAGGAAGGAAGGAAAAAGTTCAAGGAGTTATATGGTTATGATATCGTGGAAGAGTACAAGGCAAAGTATGGCGATGAAAAGGGATACCTCAAGGCAATGGGTTACATTGATTAGTCCCTTTCCATAAGCTTTTTCAATCTATGAGGTATTTTTAATTCCTCGATGACTTCCGCCGTACATCTGGGTATATAATTCTTCCATTCTTCGCCCTTGATCATCATTAGTCTTATGTTTGTCGCTACATATTTCTCTCTGTCAAAGGGCGGCGGTTCTAATATACTGTAGCCCGCTTCCTCAAACAATATCTTAACCAAGGGATTTCTACTTACAACGTACTGAAACGGTGGCACATAGGTCTTTACATGAGCTACCCACGCTGAATTCATAAGGATGTCCGGCACTGGTATTAAGTATATTCTCTTGAGGTCTACTCCCTCGCACTCAAGTCCCTTCCTAATAGCCAATATCCTCTCGCCCGCAGTCATAGGATTTTGTAGGGTGTGACTTTCTTGGGCGCTACCGATCACTATTATAGCCTCATTTACTCTCTCTAAGGTCCACTTAACTAATTGTAAATGACCTTTATGAAAAGGTTGGAATCTTCCCGGTATCACTGCCCTAAGCACTTTCAATTGTCACCTCCATTCCTTCTCGAAGACCAAGGGTTTGAGAAGCGCTACCCAGATACTTCGCTATCTCGACGTACCCAAAGCTATTGAGGTAAACAGCTAGTTTTCCTTCCTCAACTTCTGAAAACGTTTTCACGACTTTGGCTTTCCATTTCCTATTTATAAGAACTTCATCTCCATACTCAAATGGAAGTTCTCTTGCCCAAGTCATTACGTTGCCGAAATGATCTACGTAAACTACTGTGGTCTCAATTCGCTTCTTCTCGATCTTTCTCTTTAAAGCTATAGGCAGTTCAATTAACTTTGTGGACGGTCCTAGTTCATTGATATCGTATCCACACTCCAGGAGCGCCCCGGCGGGAACAAAGATATCCCTGCCGTGAAATGTAAAGGATTTATACTTACTCACTTCTTTCTCTATTTTAACAATCTCCTTGAGACCATACTCTTTAGCAGCTAGCCACAACACTCCGTTGTTGGGGGCTACAACATACCACCTTCCTATTTTAGCTGCAACGGCTTCCCTTCTGCTTCCCACTCCAGGATCAACGACTACGACAAGGGTGGAATTATCCGGGAGGTGAGGTAAGGTAACTAAAGTTGCTACTGCACCTTCAAGTACGTTAAATTTCTCGATACCATGTGTTATGTCGACTACGTCCGCTTTTTGACATATATCCTTTGCGACGACTCTTAGTATACCAGCGTAAACGTCCTTGTAACCGTAGTCTGTGATTAGCCCTAACACGCTATACCTCCCGGAGTGGGAAGCTTGGGGCATGATTAACTATATACTAAATGCGGGGGATCACGATGGGTTTCGAGCATTGGAGTGGAAGCAACTCCTCTTACCAGGACCGGTAACTCTTCATCCTGACGTCCAGTTATCCCAAGCACTTCCCATGATAAATCACAGAGGTACAGAGTTCAGAGAACTAATGAGACAAGTCATATCAAAGTTGAGAAAAATATATGGATGCGACTGTGACATAGCCCTCCTCACCGCATCTGGAACAGGAGCAATAGAAGCCATGTTGATTAACTTCCTAGCACCCAACGAAAAACTCCTAGTAGTCCAAACCGGAGTCTTTAGTGATAGGATGGCTAAGATTGCTAAGACTCTAGGTATGGAAGTCGAGTTAATCGAGCCGAAAGAAGGTGAAGGAATTACCCCAGAGGAGTTAGATAGCGTGATGAAGAGGGTTAAGCCTGATGCAGTAGGCGTAGTTGCAAACGAGACCAGTACTGGTGTTGCTCATAAGAATTTAGAAGAGCTAGCAAAGGTCGTCCACTCTAACGATGCAATTATTCTCGTTGATGCTGTTAGCTACCTAGGAGGTCATGAGCTTCATATGGATAGTATGGATCTGGATGCCGTAGCTTCCGCTACTCAAAAGGCACTCATGTCGCCTCCAGGACTCTCCTTTGTAGCTTATAGAGAAAGAGCTGCTCAGAGGCTCCAAGAGGTTCCGAGACGTTCCGTATACTGGGATTTCTTAAGTTATAAGAAGTTCTACGACGAAAAGCATGAAACGCCGGCCACGCCAGCCGTGAGCACTATGTTTGCACTAAACAAGGCGTTGGACATAATCCTTGAAATAGGTTTAAGCAACTGGATAAACAGACATAGAGCGTTCGCTGAAGCGTTAAACTTTGCCATAGAAAGATCCGGTGGAAAGGTCTATCCGCATCCTAATTGGCGTTCGAACACTATTGTGGTTCCATACGTACCCGAAGGAATGACTCCAGCTATGGTTAAGAACTTGGCCAAAGAGAAGTGGGGGCTTGAAATAGGATCTGGTGGTTGGAAGATCAAGGAGAAAACCGTTAGGATAGGCACCATGGGATGGTATGGTAGAAACGTGGTCTATAGAGCGATAAGAATGATCGTTGACATTTACGGTGGAGAAAAGAGTGTTGCGGAGGAGGCCTTCGATTATTACTTATCGCTACTCTGATCTTTCAGAGACCTTCATCCTGGGTCCTATGATATCCACTCGAGTGTTCAAAATGGGTCCATAGTATCTCTTTATCTTTCTCTTATATAAGATAATTCCCTTACAAGTTACCATCTCGCCATCGCCTAAGAAAAATTCGCGCAGTCCTTTACATTTACTAAACGTGTTTTGTAGAAGGTGGTAGAGTAAGGTTAGTTCCATAGGCTGCAATATCTTAATCATCTTACCATTATACCAAACTCCCCTCATATCGTAGTATTTCCACGAATCTTCTAATCTAACTTCCATATTTCTTCGTGGGAACTCAAGGTATAGCTTAACTTCTTCACTTTCTCCTCTTAGGATCAATTCGAAAGGTATACTCATTTTAACTTTTATCAAGACATCAACACCTCCCTTATCTTACTCCTTAACTCACTAGGGTCGTGTACTACGATGAAACCCAATCTCATTACCTTAATTAGATTAAGTACGTCTAATTCATCCATATTCATTTCGACTTCTTCGAAACACGAAATAGCCCCAAAAGGGCACGAGCTCACACATGCTTCACATCCTATACATTTACTAAGAATTATTCTTCGGTTCCCTTTCACGTTTTCTATGGCTTGGGTGGGACAAACTTCTTGAGGTGGACAAATCTCACATTTTAAGCAATTCCTTATCAGACAAGGAAGTGTCGTCTTCTTCACCCAAGGAGCGTCTGTAGGAAGAATTATGCTGGGCGTTTTCGATTTCCTAGCCATAGCAAAAGTCGTTGTAATCAAATTATCGGCTATTCCATATGCGATCTTGGCTATCGTATTAGCCGTAGCGGGTGCTAAGATTGTGAGGTCATACTTCCTCGACATCACACGTCCATAAACGTGAGATAGTGGTTGTGGATCAACTTCCATCTCTCTGTAATAACCACCAGTATATTTTTCGAATATCTTCAAGACACCATAAAGTCGAGCAACCTCATAACCACTCCGACTAAAGATGACTGTAACTTCGTGCTCTTGAGCTACTTCCTCAAATATCTTGGCAGATTCCCTCATCCATTGACCTGCTCCTGTGACTGCCCAGAGTATCTTTGCCACGCTAACACCTCGTAGGTCCTCGAATAACTAAGCTTGCGGCTCTTGAGAGGGTGTATTAGTTTCCTTGGGGGAATTTTAATTATTTCATTATTTGAGAATCCGGTGATATATACCCTCTTAGCTATAATATTGGCTATCACGATAGCTCTGCTACCGTCACTAAATGCTGGGACGCATAGAGGTCTGAGAGCGGGGTGTTGTGTGGTTATGATTATCTTAGGATGGGAGAGCGATAGAGGGATTCTCGCTAGGGCTTCAAAGTAGTTATCTCCATGAAGATGAAGAAAAACCGTTCCCCCGGAATTCACCGTTCTGACTACGTCCTCGACAGTAGCACCATCTAGATCTGTAACCAAGAGCTCAGGCACTTCTTTAATTATCTTTATGGCTCCGTCTACGACCATCTTCGGGCACGAAGTGGTGGGCATGGGCTCATAGGGTCCTATGACCTCTACGCAGCTATAATTAGGCAACTCTTTGCGTTCAAAGAGTTGTAATCTCGAGGCTACCTTTCTGTCCCTCTCGATGTCTGCCCCTATCCACTTGAGTATACTTAAACATCGCACTCCCCACTCTTGACATAATCCTTGCATGTCACTAATATAGCGCGTGATAGTCGACCCCCGCGGATGGAGGAATATTGGTGGAGCATACTAAAGCTACTGCAAAACGAGAGGGGGTAGTTCTAGAAAGTCCCCTCAACAAAGTGAAGGTAGTCGCATTCGGCATTGATAATTCAATAAGTGCTGAAGAAGAGGCTGCAATAATGCCACTGTTAAGCAAGGTTTTCGACGTAGCCGTGGATTCTCTCATTGACGACGAGACTTGGATTTACAAACTCAAGGTACCGTTCGAGATAAATCCAGTAATGACTAAAGCGCTAGGGAGACCTCTAGCCTTGTACGTAGTGCCAAGTCTAGTGGATTCCCTAGGGATCAACATAGCCTCTTCGGTTTACTTAAACCACAAGTCTAGAATGAGGAGAATGCTGACTGTAGTAGGGGTGAAGAACCCCAATGATCCCTTCGTAACACTTACAATTGTCTTCAGCACAAAGGATGATAACTTAACTAAGGACGAAGTCCAAAAGATTTTAAAGAAGGAAAGGAGCAGAACTAAGAAGTACGTGAACGAAGCCTTGCGCCTTATGGGATTCAATTCCCAAGTGAAAACTGTCAGGACACCCTTGATCGTCAGAATAGCGAGAGTCTTCAGTTCCGACGAGATAAAGGTACGTGTAGAGGACGGTTCCGATTTGATCGACGTGACTCTGAAGCTTCGTGAACCGGAATGGGACCTATCAAGCTTTCCCTCATCATTGGTAGAAGATCTTAGAACCTTAGTCATAGAACCAATACTTGAGAACAAGCCCTATAGTATAAGGGGGATGATAGTAGCCGGTCCTCCAGGAATGGGGAAGAGCGTACTGGTAGAGGCTATGGCAAAGGAAATGAAGAAGAAGGTAGTAGATATAGAACCCTCAACGTATAGAAGTATGTGGTATGGTCACACCGAGAAGATTCTACGAAGTGTATTCGAACATCTGAAAAGAAGAAACGACTTGGTCATACTAATTGACGACGCTGAGTTCTTGATGAGTAGGAACATGGTTACTCATGAAGGCTACGTCTCCGAGATAAGCACTTTCTTGAAGATTTTCCAAGAGAGGGAAAGACCTTTCATAGCCCTCACTGCGAACTACCCAGAAGTGATAGACCAAGCTCTATTAAGACCTGGAAGAGTTGACTTGCTGGTAGTTATGGGCTACCCAGACAAGGAGTTTAGGAGGAAAATAGTGGAGAACACTCTAGGTAGGTACAAAATAAAGGTGAATGATGACATTAAGGAGGACATCGTGAGGTTAACTAAATGGTTTAGCGCTGCTGAAATGGACGCCTTCATAAGGATGGCCATAATGAAAGGAAAAGGTACCATAACGCATGACTCTCTCCTATGGGCTAGGAGAAGGTTTTCCATAGATGAGACCGAAAGGGCTCGTATGCAAGAGAGAACGTTATGGTATCTACAGAAGGTCCAAGGGATGGTTGTAGCCTACGTCAAGAGACCAGAGGAGGTGTAATTAATGAGTGTAGTATGGCGGCCCTCCTGGAAGATAGTAACCGTTAACTATCATGGAATAAGGATAAGAGTATTGTTTGATGAGAAGACCAAGCTCTATGCTTGTCCCTTATGCTTTAAGGGAACACAAGAAGGTAGCTTCTACTTCGATGTAGACTCATTGATTCAGCATATGGTCTCCCATGTACGTTAGATCTCCTTTAACCTCTTCACCATCTTGACCGCTGCTTCTACAGCTCTTCTGGCGTACTCCTCTATTCTCTCTGTGGCTTGCTCTCTTGTGGCATTAGGTCCTATTATGCCTAGAGCGACGGGCTTCTCATACTCTATAGCTAAGTCCATTAGCTTTCTAGCCGCTTGGCCAGCTACGAGTTCATCGTGATCTGTTTCACCTTTTATCACTGCACCGAGAACTGCGACGCCGTCTATATCGTCCCTTTTTAGTAGCTTCTTCACGGCTAGAGGTGTTTCAAAGGCACCGGGTACCATGACTACCTCTGTCTCCACGCCTAAGAACTTGGCATGAGAAATCGCCTTCTCTTTCATAAGCATTGTTATGTCGTAGTTAAACTCAGCCACAACTATTCCGATCTTCAACCTTCACGACCCTCAGACTTGGGTACGAAGACTCTTCTTATACACTCTGGGGGCACATAATCGGTTACTCTAACATACCTCCCTGCTTTGAATATCTCATGACCATGTCTTTCTAAACATTCACAATCGACCTCAAGTATTTTTATGCAGTTTCCTTTGCGTTTCGCATTCTCTATAGCTTCTTTGAGGCTCGCAGTTAAGTGCACTTTCTTCCTTCTCATAGGAACTATTCCCTCTTTCATTATCTTAGCAACGACCTCACACGAAGTACCATGATACAGCGTTTTCTCGCTTGCTTTGGGAAGTTTTACTTCGACGTCAATCGTGTGACCATATCGCGCCCTTATTTTTCCATTCTTTACTTCAAAGCGTCCCTTCTCATCTTTAGATACTACATAAAGTATATCACTAAGCTGTATCCAAGGAAAATACCTTCTCAACTCCTCATACAATCTCTCTATATCTACCCATCCTTCTTTGTCAACAAAACCCTTCTTATGACGTAAGAGAAACGTCATCTTCTTACTTATTCTTACGCGGGTTCGTTCATCCATCCTCTCACCTACCAACACTTAACTCCTTTATTCATTGATGTATACGGGAATGGCATTGAGTCAAGACCTCTCCAAGTTAAGGGTCATAGACTTAATAGTGAGGGACCCCGTCACTATTGATTCTGAAGCTTCCATAGTAGACGTAGCCAACAAGATGATAAAGGAAAAGGTTGGTTCAATCATAGTAACCGTAGATGGCATCCCTAAGGGAATAATAACTGAGGGTGACATAGTTAAGAAGGTAGTTGCGAAAAACTTGAAACCTTCAGAAGTCAAGGCTAGGGATATAATGTCTACACCTTTACAGTTTGTGCTATATGACGCCACGTTGGAAGAAGCCGTCCGAATAATGGACGAAAATAATATTTCACATCTTGCTGTCTTCAAGAACGACAAGCTAATTGGCGTAATTACCTCTTCGGACATACTTCATATAGCACCATCATTAATAGAGTACCTCAAAGTAAGGCCTAGAGGAGGGAAAATTATATGAGGCCAAGGGTACCTGAGGGTCCTCGCTTCCTAAGATCTGACGGAACTCCCGACAAGATGACCAGGGTACACAAGGAACAGAAGTGGATCAATGAAACCAAGGAGCCAGAGGTTCTTCATTCCCCCAATGCTCCTCTAAGGAGCGTCGTGATCGAGCTATTACAATCAAACTTGTTGAACGTGATAGTTGCCGAGGGGGACAAGTACCTAGGGGTGGGTACCCTACCCAAGGTAACGGCTCTCATAGCGCTCTGGAGGGATAGAAATACTCCCATCTACAAGATTTTCCTAGAACCCTTAAAGAGATTGGAGGAGCGTGTGCCTCCCATAACTGACGAGATGAACGACAAAGACGTAAGTAAACTACTGGATGAAAACGCGTTGATTGACGAATATCCTGTTGTCTCTAATGAGAAGGTAGTAGCCATATTACCAGTCAGGGAGATCATCGGTAAGTATTCTCCTAGCGCTCCAAGCGTGCAACTATCTAGTATAGCACAGGAAGTTCCGAAGGTTGGAAGCGTTGGAGAGGCATTACTGGTCATGGAAGAGAAGGGTGTGCCAGTAGTGCTCGTTGAAGATAAGGTGTTAGATGCTAGAAGCGTACTAAAGAAGATCTGGGACGAGCGCAGAAAGAGTATCGGTGAGGTGAGCTTTGATGACGTAGCTACGGAGAACTTTAACTTATTCAAAGCGTCCTTGACTCTTAAGGAGATACTCGAGGAAATAGATCCACATAAGGTCGATTACATATTAGTAGACGACGACGGAAAGGTGAAGTACGTTCCCCTCGGAAGAGTTGCCTCAAAGCTCCTCCACTAAGCTATGTTTTATCTGTGATGCTATGTTAGGTAAATTAGCAAGATATCTCAGAATTCTAGGTTATGATACAATATTCACTGAAGAAGAAGATAACAAAATACTTGATATTTATAGAAGCAAGAACTGTGTCTTATTAACTAGAGATAAACTCTTATGTGAGAGAGCCGGAAGATATTGTTTCTTCATTAAGTCAAGTAATATTGGGGAACAGCTGATGCAACTAGCTATGGACATCGGTGTGAAGCTATGTCTACCGAAGGAGCCCATTAGATGTACTATCTGTAATGCTCCTCTGACTAAGCTAGGATACGTTGAAAAGCATGGAATGGTATGGAGGTGTCCAAGGTGTGGCCAACATTACTGGTATGGCTCTCACATTATAAATATAGAGAAATTCTTGTCAAGCACTAGGAAGAGATTATCTTTACTAAATGAATGTTAGGATCGGTCAACCCAACGTCGCTCATCAAAAACTCGCTCACTGGCGGTCTCCTCATCTCCTCACGTCTCACTTCCTCCTTCTCTGCCTTCTTTGTTGTGCCTCAACGGCCCACACGCTTACTCCTAGCAACCTTTTCATAACTTCACTTAGGAACCTCACGTAGTTACCCTTCTGTCCCACAAATGCACCGAACTCTGCCTCATTGACCTTAACCATGAGCTGCGGTCCCGCGAAGTCCACATCAACTATGTGCTTATGTATCCAAGGCACTGGGTGTATCGCTGTAATGAAGGGCTTTAGGTCATTGGTTAACTCAACAGTCCTTAACCTTAATCCGCTGTCTTCCTCAATCCTGGCAATCCTCTCGCCGCCTTTTCCGATGAATCTCGGGGCATGACCTTCTTTCAACACTACTAGGGCGTCCGGTACGTGTTCTATATCCTCTAGCCCGAACCTCTTTTTGGCGTCAATGAACTCGACCACCGTTATGACATCGGCATCAGGAGCATAGATCCTACCGGCCTCTATCACCGCCTTCTCGCTTTCACTGAGGGGTCTCCTCCTCATCCTTAATTCCATCATAAACCTTATTCCTCTTCTTGCGCCGGGTCTTACAATGTCTTTCAGGCCTAGATCTATTACGCTAGCCCCGGGCTCGTTGAGCAATATTTCACGTAAGAGGGACGCGCCATCCTTACCCATTTCTGTCATGCTCTGGAAGACAGGGTCTCCTACGACGACGAATTTGCTTCTCTCACCGACCCTCATCAAAGCCTCGACCGCCGCCTCTGGGTCCGCGTTCTGTGCATCGTCAAGTACTACTATCGATCTATCGAAGGTGCGTCCCCTTAGATAGTGGGTGTCTACTAGCATCAGCTTACCTTCTTCGTATAGCTTCTTTATCTCATCCTTTGAGATGTAACCGTAGAGTATGTCTTGAAGATAAGCGGAAGCCATCTTATAGTAATCCTCAACGCCGACGTCTGCCGCCGTTATCTCTTTACCAGTCACGATGTCTATAACTGGTCTAGCGATGATGAACTTCTCATACTTTCCTTGCTTAAGCGCGTCTATAGCATAAGCTATGGTAATGAGACTTTTTCCGGTACCGGAAGGACCGAAAGCGCCCACTATATCTATTGAATCGTCTTGTAACGCTTCAAGCAGCGCTGCTTGACCTCTGGTCTTCGGCTTTATCGACCCTAACAGCTCCACGTTATTCACCCGCTCTATCGCAAGCATGCGGCTTTAGAAGCTGTGAGCTATGTTTACATTTATATTCATTAAAGCAAGAAACTATGGTGGAGGAATAGCAGCTCATGGTTAAGGTAATCGTTGTAACGACGGGATTACCCGGATCCGGAAAGGGCACGTTCGCGGAAGTGGCCAAGGAGCTAAATATACCAGTATATGTGATGGGCGACATAGTTAGAGAGGAGACGTTGAGAAGAAACTTGCCCATAACTCCAGAGAACTTACGGAGCGTTGCTATTGATTTGAGGAAGAAAGAGGGCTCTGATGCGATTGCCAAAAGAATGGCAAAGAAAATATCTGCATCAAAAGAATGTGTGATACTTGTCGATGGTATTAGGTCTATGGCTGAGATCAAAGTACTTGAAAAAATAGCCAAGGTAATCATTGTAAGTATCGATGCCCCGTTTGATATCAGATTGAAGAGAATAGTTGCCAGAGGAAGACCAGATGACGCTGCTGATTACTTGAAGAAACGAGATGAAACAGAAATAGGATTCGGCGTATTGGAAGTGATGAACAGTGCCAACTACGTGATACTTAATGTAGGCTCCATCGACGAGTTTAAATCTGACGCCGCCAAGATCCTTAATGAGATAATATCCAAGTACTGTAAGTAAGGAGTCTACCTTTAAGAACTTCTGGGAACTGAGCCTTACCCGGTAATCCAAATCATGATGAAGTGGCGCGAGGACTGTATTAGATGCTTACTTGACGCTAGAATTTACGATGCCTTTAAAGGTGGAGCCACCGACAAAGAGTTGCAATTGATATTATCTTCAACCGTAGGTTCAATGCAATTTCCAAAGAGTAAGGCATTTAGATATAGCTGGAAGGTATTGAAAGAAGTCCTAGGAGATATCTACGTTTTTGAGAGAAGGAAGCTTCTAGAGAGAACTCTCTCAAAGAAACTAGACGTTCCTCAAACTCTCGAGGATGCCCTTAGGTTGGCCGCGATGGGTAACTTACACGATACTGCTGTAGGAGGGTCCTATAGACCGGGAACTAAGGAGTTAGGGAAACTTATCACGATCGGTACGGACGTCCTATGGAATGGAGGAAGGATGATTTACGCTGTAGATAACTTGCCGGAAGTACCCTACGACGTGTTAGCTGCTAAGTTCTTCGAGACCCTCGGATGGGAAGTTACTATGGTGGCTAGAGAGGAGTCTTACGAGATCGACGCTACTTACGCTGATCTCGTCGAGTTAGTTCAACTACTTGATAAGGATGGTTCGATTAGGGTTGAAAAGCTGCCGGGATCTTGTACGATCTTCGATAGATGCGAAGAGGCAAAAGAATTGAGGGAAAACAACGATATTGTTTTAGCTAAAGGATTACTTAATGCTGACGCATACATAGACTTCATGCCTCCGGAACCTTCACTCCTAGTCTTCGCCGCTAAATGTCAACCCTTAGCCGAGGCCGTTGGTGCCGAGATAGGCGATGCTGTAGCGGTACTAGGTGAAATATTATTAAAAGCGTTTAGAGGATAGGCTAGAAAGATTATTTTAAAGCTACGCTAGACTGGTTGCGGGGGTCAGAAGCATGGGAGTTTACCATGGTCCGGACTTGAAGAAGGTCACCGGTGGAAAGAAGAGGAGACATGTCAAGGTCAAGAGGAAGTACTGGATGGGTCGATTCCCCATAAATACTACTCTGGCCGAAAAGGAGAAGAGAAGACTCGAGAGAGTAAGGGGAGGAAACTACAAGATCAAGCTAAGATATGCCGCCTACGCGAACGTCGTGAATAAGAAAACTGGCGAGGTCAAGAAGGTGAGAATATTAAGAGTTGTAGAGACTCCCGCTAACAAGGAGTTAGCTAGACACGGTATTATAGTGAAGGGAACCATCGTCGAGACCGAACTGGGCCCAGCCATCGTTACTTCTCGCCCAGGTCAGCATGGTGTGATAAACGCAATACTGGCTCCTGAGCTCAAGATCCAGAGGAGGAGGAAATGACTACTAGGAAACTCAAAGGTAAGTATTTTGTGATTTGGCCCCAATATCTGGATTCAACCTTATCGCGGCGCTTGGGTCGAAGAGTGCCGAAGGAATTATCCGTCCCTCATCCCACACAGAAGGAACTAATCGAGATCGCAAAGAGCCTAGGACGTGATGTTATACCCTTAGAGAAGCTCTATCCTAGAGAGTGGTGGTACTCCGAGGGCGGAGTGGCTATCGAAAAATTGGAAAACGAGACGAAGACACAGCTACTACTCAAAGTGGCTCAAGAATTGGTAAAGAGAAGATACTCTAAGTTGAGTGGTAGACAGCGTGGGCTCACTTCTTGAAATATCCACTGGTATTACTAGGCCTCTAGGGGACTTAAGCTATGCGTGCCAAGTTCTATAGAAAGACACGAACTGGGTTATTGGTCCTCCAGCATATTGATGGAAATATTCCCAGAATAGGCGATTCTCTAAAGGCTGGGGAGGCTACCTTAAAGATACTTGACGTGATTGGTCCTGTGTCCTCGCCCTTCATAATAGCTAAACCCCTAAGAGGAGATATCGAAGGTGAAGTGGAACTATCTCCAATTAGGAAGAGAAGGGCCAAGGTTAGGAGGAGCAGAAAGGGTAGGAGGTGATTGTCCATGTTCACCTCTCCTGAATCTGCCATTGCTAAGGGCATCTGCCCCTTCTGTGGTACCATGCTACATCTCACTTACAACGAGGAAGGAGAGATAGTATGCTCTTCTTGTGGTGCCGTACTTACGCCCTATGTAGGTTATGCCTTTGATGAAGGTACTTACTTCAATAAGTTTGATCCTCGTGCTCCCTATTCTAAAACTGGAGAGGGACTAGTTAGTAGCAGCGGCGCTCTTTCAAGCGTAGTGCATGATGAAGGTATAGGCAGCACCTTTAACGCTCATGAAGTTAAGGGCAGATTGAGAACGCGTAAGGAGTTCGAGAAGATTAGGAGACTTAATGAGAGGTCCAGATTTAGAGATAGCATTGATAGCTTGGAAGGTGACCTCCATAAGGCAGCCAATCTCTTAAAAACAGAAATCGAAACGTTCTTTGAGATACCTTCACATATAAGCAGAGAGATAGATGAAACTATTAAACAGATCGTGAGAAACGAGAAGAATCAAAAGAAACTCAAGGGCTTGAGCAGGAAGAAAAGAGAGTATCTAGGTTACGCGATAGTATTGGCCGTACTAGAGGCCTACGGTATAGGTCTAGAAGCTAAGATCTTACTCAAGAAATTATTCAATGATGAAAAGGTGATAAGAAACGTAATAAGCTGGAAGGCAAAGGTAGCATACGATTTAGCTAAGGATAAGCTAAGAAACATAAAAAGGTCACAAGATCCAATGAGCAAGTACATGAACTACGCGAACTTCTTGTTAAGTGAGCTAAACCACGAATTGAGGTTAGGTTTAGATGGCAGGCTTAGAAGTAGGATCATGGAAACCCTCCGTCATGTACTAAAAGCAGCTATAAAGGTAAACATGAATTCCGGAAAACAAATGTCATCACTGTTGGCCGGCCTCATCTACCTAACTCTACACATATTCGTAACTGATCCAAGCAAGAAGCCCACACAAGAAAAAGTTGCCAAAACATTAAGGCTAGGAAATAACTCAGTAAGAGAGAACTACGTAGAAGCTGTGAAGAATTTAATGATACTGGTTTACGTTCCCACAAAGAAGAGATCATAATTTTTAAGTAAATTGCAAATGATATTCCGGGATCCCCAATGCCAGAAGCCGAGAGTACGTCGAAAATAATTCAAACCTTGTTGAACTACGCAACCCAGTTCTATTCCTGGATTCAAGGTATAGTATCTCACTACTTACAGATATACGTCTTCGCGAAGAACCCCGAACTAGCTGCTAGGTACGGTAACTTAATAGTACTTATGGTAACGTTAACTGTAATCTACGCGCTTCTGGAAGTGTTTGAAAGCTTCAAGAAAGTTTTGAGATACATAATACTAATGGGTTGGTTCATACTGGTGTTGGCAATCGTGTTCAACTATTTGAATAGACATTAGGTAACGCACTCCTCTAAGGGTTTATTTTCTTTTATGAATCTCCTAAGGACCTTGGGTAGGTCTTCTATCTTCACTCTTACTTGCTCCCAACTATCTCTATCCCTTACAGTCACCGTATCATCTTGCAAAGTCTGGAAATCTATTGTCACAGCGGCCGGAACTCCGATCTCGTCAAATCTGGCGTACCTTCTGCCTATTGAGCCCTTCTCATCATATTCCACTCTGAATCCACTCTTAGCCAAGAGCTCCCATACCTCCTTCGCCTTCTTTACTATCTCATCCTCCTCAACTAGTGGCAACACTACTGCCTCTATAGGAGCCAGATATCTAGGCAAACTCAGCACGAGTCTACCATCCTTTTCCTTTAATGCATGTTCTAGCGTTACGTAAAGTAATCTTTCGACTCCAAAGGAGGGTTCCACTACGTGTGGTACGAATCTCTCACCACTTACCGTTTCCTCACGTTCCTCTACCCAAACAATTCCCTTCTCAAGCTTCTCTCCCTCAACCTCAACGTATCCCTTTTCTAACAGTTCTTTTTCGACCAATTCGGGGTCGACGTTCTTTAGTGCCTCCATTATCTTCTTCGCTTTACTCTTAAACCTTATACCTAGCTCCCTGGCATTCCATCGAACTACCTTTACTTTCACCTTCTTGGGCTCCTTGTACTTTCTAAAGGCATACAGATCTTTCCCGCTGAACTTTATATGCCTCGATACGTCATAATCACCCCTGTAAGCATGTCCAGAGACTTCCATCCATCCATACCTTTCAGTACGAACCAACTGATCATATGTCTGGGATGAATAGTGTGCTCTCTCTTCTGGACTTTTCTCTTCAAAGAACTGGTCCTCATCCTTAATACCTAGCTTATTTAATAGTTCCTTAGCCTTCAGCATCCAATATGCCATCCATTCGTTTATTATCCATCCTTTATCAAGGGCCTCCTTTATGGTAACTTCGACGGGTTCCTTCTGGCCTTCCTTTGCTAGTTCCCAAGGAAGAAGACGTATCTTAGCTTCGTAGTCCAAAGGAGGTTTACCGGGATTTAAGGGATCAAAGAAGAACTCTATTTCGGCTATGGTGAACTCTCTTAATCTTAAGAGTCCTTGTCTTGGGGAGATTTCATTCCTTCCTACTCTCCCTATCTGAGCTATTCCAAAGGGAAGCTTCTCCCTCATGAACTGATATACTCGTTTGAAATTAACGAAAGCGCCCTGGGCAGTCTCAGGCCTTATGAAGCCTTTATCACCCTCATATGGTCCTATCTGCGTTTGGAACAGCAGTAAGAACTTCTTCACTTCGCTTAGTTCGCCGCCACAAACGGGACACCTAATGTTATTCTCCTTGATAATTTTTGTTAAATCCTCGGGGCTCAGACCTTCTACCTTCAGCCCCGTAGCTTCCTCTATTAGATGATCAGCCCTGTACTTTCTTCCACACTTCGTACATTCGACGATGGGATCTGTGAAGTTCTGTACGTGACCAGAAGCTTCAAGTACTCTATAGGGAGTTATTATGGGAGTCTCAAGTTCCAGTATTATCCTTTGAAGGGGCTTCATTAATGTCTCCTTCCATAACTCAATAATCTTATTCTTCAACTCCTTACCTAAAGGACCTAGATCGTAGAAGCCTGCCACTCCGCCATATATTTCCCATGCAGGCCAATAGAATCCTCGCCTTTGAGCTAGATCAGCTACCTTCGATGCTTTATCAGCCATTTCATCTCAACCGTCATCTGCTCGTTCAAAGGGTTTATACATGAGATCCCGTGTTACACACTCACCTAGTTATATTCCCTCAAATAACCCTCAAATGGGGAGCCTTCATTGAAGGTTCTCAAAACTAAGAAATTGTATGTAGGCGACGGGAGCGTTAAGGAAAACGTGTACATAGGTTTTGAGGGTTCTGAAATAGTTCATGTAGGCGATGAAACAGGAGGCACCTACCTAGGAGAGTTTGAAGTGGTAACACCAGCGTTTATCGATCCACATTCCCACATAGGCATGGATAGGGCAGGAGAACCTTGGTACGAGGAAGAAGCCAATGAGACTATGGATTCTATTCTACCATACCTTAACGCTGAGGAGAGTGTTTACATGGACGATAAGGCCTTTGAGGAAAGCGTGGATTGGGGCGTACTATATTCAGTTGTACTACCCGGTTCAGGCAACATGATAGGCGGAAGAGCTGCCCTTTTGAGGAACTGGAAGAGGAATATTGACGAAGCTTTCGTAAAATATGTAGGTGTTAAAGCAGCTATGGGTTACAACCCTCGCTCGACTACCTCTTGGAGAGGTACTAGACCTTATACGAGAATGGGTGCTGTGGCTCTTTTCAGGCAAGCCTTATCTAAGGCGCAAGCAGATCTCGAGAAAATGAGAAAGGGTAAGGTCACTTGGGATGAACTAGATCCCATATCGAAAGCCCTCATACCGGTACTAGAAGGAAGATTGCCCTTTAGAATTCACGTACATAAAGAAGATGATATAGCAATTATAAAGAGGTTGGCCAAGAGCTTCGGATTCAAGTATACCATTGATCACGCCTGCGACGTCCATACTGAAGAGGGCTTCAGACTGATAAAGTCTCTTGGTGTACCACTAATATATGGCCCCATAGACTCCCATCCCTATAAAGTGGAATTAAAGCATGAGAGCTACAAGAACGTCAAGCTATTAATAGAAAACATGCCTGAGGTCACCGCAATAATGAGCGACCACCCTGTCGTGCTCCAAAGGAACTCGTACCTTCAACTGAGGTTCTTCATGAAGTATGGAATGAGTTTTGCTGAAGCAATAAAGCTAATTACCAGCAATGCCGCTAAGATAGCCAATATAAACGCGGGTGAGGTGAAAGTAGGAAAATTAGCATCACTAGTGGCGTGGGACGGTGAGCCTTATGTTCTTGGAAGCACGCCACAATTGGTAATAGGTGAAGGAGAGATCGTAAGATCTTAATGTTATTTTAAAAATCTCAGAGATGCGGGGTTGACCTCATCAAGTCGGTACCGGGGTTTCACATCATAGATGGCTCAAGCGAGAGCCCGCAGTCATCAAAATCCTACGATGTCGGAGTCTTCATCGCCTCCTTAGCTGTATCTCAATATAGACATTACCGGGTACCTTTATCCTCATTATGTTCTTCATTACTCTCTCGTTTAACTCTACATCGATTAACCTCTTGTGAATCCTCATTTCCCAATGCTCGTAAACCTTAGTTCCTTCTCCGTGAGGAAGCCTTAGGGTAGATATCTCGAGGCGCTTGGTGGGAAGCGGTACGGGTCCTCTAACCTTAACTCCTAGCTTAGTAGCTGTTTCCTTGATCTGCTTAGCCACGTTGTCTAGTGCCTTCACGTCAGTACTCCACAACCTTATTCTGGCCATGGTGACCATACTCGATCCCCCGCAACTCGATCCACTGGAGGCTATTAAGGCTCACAATCTCTTCAACTCCTCTATGTTTATTCCATCTTTAGTTATTGAGTAATACGCCGCAAATGGATTTCTGGGAGTCCTCGATTTACTTAACTTTATTATTCTCTCAACTCTGAGTCCCGCCCAGTATGTCTCGAACCTTATCACGAGCTCCGCTAACGCTTCCAAGGTTGCTATTGACGCTGGTATTCCCCTGTCCTTAATTACAGCCATCACTAGTATGACGTTACTTGCTGACAGCATGTTTAATGTACGATAGATTAACTCTACCTCTGCATCAAGCCAAGCAGTTGAGTCCACTAGAATCAGAGGATACGCTGTTATCATCTCAGCTATCTTAGCGAAGGCGTCGGCGCTGTTATCGACCTCTTCATACTTCCACAAGTTTCCTTCTTCAAGGGATCTTACGGCGATACCCATACTTTCAGCTATCTGTCTATGATATTCTGCGTTCCCTTTGTCTATAACAAAAGCTATCCTTTCTCCTCTTTCACTCCATGACTTAGCGATAATGTATAGGAATAAGTGCACGTGGGAGTCGGGATCACCGACGAGTAGCTCGAGGCTGCCCAGAGTGACGTTTCCCACTCTAACGTCAAAGACGGGTATGCCCAACCTTATCGATCTAATGGCAGCTGCCATCTTAACGGCTCCCAATAGGTAACCTCGTTTCAAAAATAAGGATTTCAAGTGGTCAGTAAGGGACGACGACTTTGGTAGACACGACCACGTTGTTACTTTATGGGGGACTAATACTGACAATATTGCTGACCACCGTTACTGCATATTACCTAATGTATACCGCAATGATCAACGCATATAAGGACTTGATAGTAACCGTTGCTAAGGAGTACGAGCGTACCTCTACTCTCTATGCACAATTGTATTTACAATACTTGGCCCTCCTGAAGGAATACCTCAACTTGACTGCTCAATACAGCGCTCTTCCACCGAACTTACCTTCACCACCACCCCTAGACATACCGAAGCTCCCGTTCTCGATTTCAGTGAGCATGCCTAACCAAATAGCAATACCGATACCGAACGCCTGGCCTCCTCTGCCCACTACTTGAAAGCCTCTTTTTTGATACTAACAGGGGCATAGTATGAAGTTCTACATTTTTGATGTAAGTTACGAGGTGGAAATGCATAAACCCGTTATCCTAATGTGGTCAATTGATGAGAAAGGGAGGAGAGTCCTACTTAAGGATCCTCGTTTTCGACCTTATTTCTACGTGATTCCGATGAACGAAGCTGATATTGATGATCTAAAGAGGAAGATATTAACATTGAGTAAACCCAAGTCACCGATAATATCGATAGATATACAGAAAAAGAAGTTTATAGGTAAGGAGATAACTGTTCTAAGGGTCACTACAGTACTCCCCGAGTCAGTGAGAAGTTATAGAGAAGAGGTAAAGAAGTTAAAGGAGGTAAAGGACGTTTTAGAGGCTGATATAAGATTTGCTATGAGATATATTATTGACAAAGATATAAAGCTAAATTCATGGCATGAAGTTGAGGTACGTAGCAAGGGAAGAGATCCTAAATATAGAGTTGAAGAGGTCTTCGAAGTCCTTAGTGATCCTAAAGCTGTAGAAGGTAAGGATGAAAAGCCAAAATTAAGACAGTTGGCTTTCGACATAGAGGTTTATAATAAGGACGGAGCCCCTAAGGCAGAGCGCGATCCTATAATCTCCATTGCCTTGGTCTCAGAAGACTTCAAAGAAGTTAAGATAGCAGACAACAAAAATGATCGAGAACTACTACTCTATTTCAGGAAGAGAGTTCTTGATTATGATCCGGACTTAGTGTATGGGTACAATTGCAACAAGTTTGATTGGCCATTCATAATAGAGAGAGCCAAGTTAAACGGGGTATCCATAGACGTCGGAAGGAAGGTTGGTGTTCCTCCCAGCACCGGGGCTTACGGTCATGTATCTTTGCCCGGTCGACTAAACGTAGATGTATATGATTTTGCGAAGGATGTTTATGAGGTGAAGGTTAAGACTTTAGAGAACGTGGCCGATTATTTAGGTGTTGTAAAGAAGGATGAGAGAGTAATCATTCCAGGTCACGAAATTTACAAGTACTGGGAAGATCCTTCTAAGAGAGAAATATTGAAGAAATACAACTTAGACGACGCACTCTCAACATTCTTATTAGCACAACTATTTGTACCCTTCGGCGAACAGCTCTCGTATCTCACTGGCTTACCCTTGGATCAAGTAGGAGCGGCCTCAGTAGGTTTTAAGGTAGAATGGTATCTAATACGAGTAGCTTACAAAGTGGATGAGCTTGTACCCAATCGTGTGGAAAGAAGAGCTCAGAGCTACAAGGGTGCAATAGTTCTCAGGCCTAGGCGCGGCGTTCATGAAAACGTAGCTGTGTTGGACTTCTCATCAATGTATCCTAACATAATGATAAAGTATAACGTAGGTCCAGATACCTTAGTGAGGCCTGGGGAAAAATATGATCCTGATGAAGTATATGTTTCACCTATAGGTCATATGTTCAAGAAGAAACCGGACGCCTTCTTCAAAATATCCTTAACACAGTTGTTGAAAATGAGGAAGGAAATTAAGGAGAAGTTAAAGTCCTTAGACCCGGAAAGTCCCCAATACAAGCTCTTGGATGAAAGACAAAAGGCTGTGAAGGTTCTAGCAAACGCTCACTACGGTTACATGGGATGGAGTCATGCTAGATGGTATTGTAAAGAATGTGCTGAAGCCGTCACCGCTTGGGGTAGGGAACTTATACTAAAGTCAATAGAACTTGCAAGGAGTTTAGGCCTCGAGGTAATCTATGGCGACACGGATAGCTTGTTCGTGAGATACGACAAGGAGAAGGTCGAGAAGCTGATCAAGTTAATACAGGAAAAGTTAGGTTTTGAAGTAAAGATCGACAAAATATACAAGAAACTCTTCTTCACAGAGGCGAAGAAGAGATACGCCGGCATTTTGGAGGATGGTAGAATAGACATAGTCGGCTTTGAAGCAGTAAGGGGTGATTGGGCAGAGGTCGCTAAAGAAGTTCAAGAAAAGGTAATTGAATTGATATTAAAAGAAGGTAATACCGACGAGGCTATAAAATACGTTAAAGATGTAATTGAAAAGCTAAGGAAGGGAGAGATAGATATCGAGAAATTGGTGATCTGGAAGACGTTGGAAAAAGACTTCTCTGAATACAAAACGGAACCACCTCACGTCGTGGCAGCGAAAAGGGCTCGATTGAAAGGGTATGAATTTAAGAAAGGCGATAAAGTCGGTTATGTAATAGTAAGAGGGAGTGGAAAGCTTGCCCAAAGAGCTTGGCCCTGGTTTATGGTCGATAAATCGAAGATTGACGTGAACTATTACATAGATCATCAAGTAATTCCCGCTGCAATGAGAATTCTCGGCTACTTTGGAATAACGGAGACATCGTTGAAAGGCATGGAGGGAGGATTGTGGACTTTCCTTAGGAAGAAATCAAGAGGAAGGTAAGAGTATAAAGACACCCTTCGGCCTTCTGGTGATTCTGGTCATCCTCTTTGCAATCACCAATCTGGGTTCGTTATCATCTTGGCTCAAAGCGTCCAAAAGCCTTTGAGTTATCACACCATCCATTACCACCGCAGCAACTCCTTTAGTAGTCAATATCTCATCTACAACATTTCTTGTAGGAACCCTCTTTATGAGCCTCCAGTTCTTATCGTACAACACTGCTTCCAAGGTACCTGTTAGTTCCTTTAACATGTTTAGCGCTTCATCCGGGACGAACATCTTGTATTCCCTCACCTCCTCCTTTGGTTTCGTGATCTCAGTCTTGGTTACGACCTTTTCACTAACCTTTTCTGGAGCCTTCTGTGCCTCCTCCTTCATCTCTTGCTTTTCTGCTTTCTGTTCCACCTTTGGTGCCTTGACTACCTTAGTTGTCTCCTTCTGTTCTGCCTTCTTCTCAACCTTCTCCTTCTTAGCTTCTTTTACTACTTCCTTCTCTTTCTTTTCGACTTTTTCGAGGATCTCCTTGAGTTCTTTAACCTCTGCTTGTTGTTGTTGCTCCATCTTCAAGAGTTCCTCTTTGACCTTGCTCGCCCTCACCAAGTTGCTAAGTGCCTTAGCTATCTCTCTTCCGGTTAGGTCCTCTACCTCTTTTCCTGGAGGAGCACGAGCAACGTAATCGATATCAGCTTGATGAAGTAGCTCCTTCAATATCATGGTACCTCCTCTGTCACCATCCACGAATGCTATGGCAACTTTCTCTCTAGCTAGCTTCTTTATGGTCTCTGGTATCTTTGTAGTAGCTCCCCCTAGGGCTATCGCGTTAGTGTAACCGTACCTCAGCAAATTGATAACGTCAGCTCTTCCTTCGACGATGATCACGGTGTCTGACTTCTCTACGTCCGGTCCAGCAGGTAATCTCTCAGGACCGTACTCGATCAAGCTGGCGGTTTTTGCTTGCTCGCTTATCTCTCTAAGTATCTCCCTCACATCGGGTGTCTTTTCTCTACCCCACTTCCTCAATATTTCCTTAGCTCTTTCAATTATCTCCTTTATCTTCTGACTCCTCACATCAATTATGTCTATAACTCTTATCTTGGCTGGATAGGGGCCTACCTTCTCAACGCTTTCTATCAATGCTGCTAGAAGGGCAGTCTCTACCCTATCGAGATTAGAAGGAACGAGTATCTCTCCTACTACCTTATTATGATGCTTCTGCGTGATTTTGACGATAATCCTACCTATTCTATTTTTGTCTTGGAGCTCCCTTAAGTCGAATTGATCTCCAAGAAGACCCTCAGTCTGACCGAAGATGGCACCTATGATGTCGTGTTCGGTAACAGGTCCATCAACCTCGACGCTAGCTTTGATAATGTACTTAACCATAGTCCCTACCTCTGTCTCCAGTCCTTAAACTTCCGTCGTGTGGTAGCATAAGCACTCTATATTAGCTAATAGGGTGAAGAGTACGATAGAACCTAAGATTCCAGCCTCCTAGCTCTATCTCAGTCCTAACACAGCAGTTCTGGGCACATGGTAATATTGTTGTATTGCTGGTAAGTGAAGGATTAAGAATCCTCGAAAATATGCTTCGGTAATCAAAGGTTACCATAAGCTATATCGCTGAGGATTCTTAAGGACTCATGTAATGTTGATTTAAAGGTCTCAAGTAATGATTTATAAACAAGGATTCCGATAAGATGTATTGGGAATAAGCAGAGGAGAGGTGAGAGGCAATGCCCAAGTGTCCCAAGTGCGGTGCGGAGGTAGATCAGCCCATTAAGACTTGGCTCCTCGCCCCCAAGGGAAGGAAGGGAGTCATCATAGGCCTGTTCAGGTGCCCCAACGGGCACTATTTCAGAGCCAAGGTAGGCGAGGCACCTCCTAAGCAAGAGGAGACCGCTTAAGGGGCGAGGAGTCCCACATGACCACTCTTTTTTACACCATCTTTCCTCCTATCCTCGGGTAAGGCCATCATGGGGTACAAAGTCAAGAACATCGAGCTCGCAGCACAAGGCAACTTGAAGATAGAGTGGGCAATGTCCCACATGCCCGTCGTAGTCTCGTTAATGAAGAGCTGTGCTGATGAAAAACCGTTCGCTGGTATAACAATCTCCGCCGTTCTCCACGTGACCAAGGAAACTGCCGTGCTAGTCAAAGCCTTGAAGGAGTGCGGAGCTAGAGTATTGTTAGCTGGAAGCAATCCCTTGAGCACACAAGACGATGTAGCAGCAGCGCTAGCCCAGAGCGGTATAGAGGTTTACGCGTGGAAGGGTGAGACCGAGGAGGAGTACTGGTGGGCTATAAGAAAGATCATCGAGGAAGGTAAACCCGATATAGTAATTGATGATGGAGGGGACCTTCATGCCACAATACACAAGGAATATCCAGAGATAGCCGAGAAGGTCATTGGCGGTACCGAGGAAACCACTACCGGCGTCATCAGACTTAGAGCTATGGAAAAGGACGGCGTATTGAAATATCCTGTTATAGCAGTCAACGATGCTCTAACTAAGTTTATGTTTGATAATAGATATGGAACGGGTCAGAGTACTATAGACGGAATACTGAGAGCCACTAACGTACTCATTGCTGGCAAGAAGGTGGTCGTCGCCGGATATGGATGGTGTGGAAGAGGCATTGCTATGAGAATGAGGGGCATGGGTGCCAGAGTTATCGTAACAGAGGTCAATCCGCTGAGAGCGTTAGAGGCGCTCCATGATGGGTTCGACGTCATGAGCATGGACGATGCAGCCAAGGTTGGCGACATATTCGTAACTGCTACCGGGAACCTCCACGTAATAAGGAAGGAGCACCTCCTCAAGATGAAGGACGGTGCCATATTAGCCAACGCTGGACACTTCAACGTCGAAATAGACGTTAAAGCGCTGGAGGAGTTGGCAGTTTCCAAGAGGAGGATTAGACCCTATGTCGATGAGTACAAACTGCCCGACGGTAGGAGACTATACTTACTCGCTGAGGGCAGGTTAGTTAACCTGGTAGCTGCTGAAGGTCATCCCAGTGAGGTCATGGACATGAGCTTCGCTAATCAGTTCCTCTCTGTAAAATATCTATTAGAGAACAAGGGTAAGCTAGAGCCCAAGGTATACAAGGTTCCCGCCGAGCTTGACGAAGAGGTAGCTCGCAGAAAGCTCGAGGCTATGGGCGTCAAGATAGACCAGCTCACAGAAGAACAGAAGCGCTATCTCCAGTCTTGGTGAGTGAATGTCTAAGATAGCGGTGATCGGGAACGCTAATGCCGATTTAATAGCTTTCGTTGATGATTTACCCGAACTTGATGAAGTAAGGGAAGCTAAGGACTGGACCATAATGCCAGGAGGTTCCGGATCTAATTTTTCCATAGCAGCTAGAAGTCTCGGAGCTAATGTGACTTTAATGACTGCCATCGGTAATGGCAAATTCTCTGAACTCGTGAAGGAAGTTCTTCTCTTAAGAGGCATCAATCTCTATGCTATTCCAAAAGATGGAGAACAATCAATAATATTCATAGCCTCGACTCCTAGAGGCAAGGTAATGTATTCGTTGAAAGGGGTATCACATCAACTTCGACCCGAAGATCTCCCCGGTGAATTGGATGCCGATATCCTGCACGTCGCATCAAAGTCGTCATCTTTCGTTGAAAGGTATTTGGGGAAAATTCCCCTAAGCTATTCCCCTGGACCCTCGTGCTTCTATGAACCTAGAAGAGTTAGGAAGCTTGTAAGGGAGCTCGACTTCTTATTCGTAAACGAACCCGAGGCCAGAGCTCTAGGACTTCTGGAGGAACCGCGTCCACTCCCCAAGAAGGCTCTCGTAATAACTATGGGCGATAAAGGTAGTTTAGTAATAACTAAGGACTTCAAATTGAGGGTGGGTGTGTACCCGGTGGAAAGGGTGGTCGATCCGACTGGGGCCGGGGACACCTATGCCGCTGCGTTTGTGGTGACATATTTGGAGACTCGCGACTTGGCAGAAAGCGCCAGGAGGGCTGCCGTAGCCGGGGCTTTAGCGGTTACAGTAGTTGGGGGTTCTGTTGTACTAAATAGAGAGGTCGTAATAAAAGAGGCCAAGAAGGTAATAGTGGAAAGGGAATGAGGAGGAGTCCGACCACGATCGATGAAGAGAGCTCCATAGCCGACCCTCATTAAGCTTCCTTAAGTCGGGCTGGAAGGGGCAGAAACGTGGTGGGACCCGAGATTATCCAGAACAAAGGCCCTTTCCCTCCGACACCAGAGAACGTGTGGTTAGCGATAATAGCGGGTGCGATTTTTGGGGCTATCGTCGCTATAATCAGCGTTAGGGCGTTTAGGAAGGGTGGCGGCCCCGCCGGGATTTGAACCCGGGACTACCGGCTTTCTTCGAAGGGCGCTTAGAAGGCCGGCGCCCTATCCTGGCTAGGCGACGGGGCCTCCAAGAGGGGCTCAGGCCAAGTAGTTTAAATGCTTTAGTTTATGTCTTGTTAATAAAGCATTATTCTAGTTATCCTTTGGTGATCACGCTGAATTTGAAGATAATACCTATTCAATGGAAGGAAGGCAGGATGGTCTGGATAGACACTAGATTCATTCCTTGGGAAGAAATCTGGAGGGAGACCACCGATTACAAGAGAGTTGCTAAAGCGATTAAGGATATGGAAATCAGAGGTGCACCAGCGATAGGCGTAGCCGCTGCCTTTGGTATGGCGCTCGCAGCATACCACTCAACAGCTAAGGACGTTGACACCTTGTTAAAGGAGTTAGAGGAAGCTAAGTCCGTTCTTGCTAAGACCAGACCTACGGCAGTGAACTTGTTCTGGGCCTTGGATAGAATGTGGGAAAAAGCGTTAGAGCTCTCACAAAAAGGCGATGTCGAGGCCGTCAAGGAAGGGTTGGTAGAGGAAGCCCTATCAATCCAGCGTGAAGACATTGAAACTAACATGAAAATGGGCAAGATCGGGGCCCAACTGATAGAAGATGGAGACGTGATACTAACCCATTGCAACACCGGAGCTCTAGCTACCGCAGGCTACGGAACGGCCTTGGGTGTAATCAGAGCTGCTTGGGAGGAGGGTAAGAAAATTCAAGTAATCGCTACTGAGACCAGACCGGTAGCTCAAGGAGCGAGACTTACCGTATGGGAACTCGTCAAGGAGGGTATACCCGCTAGATTGATAAGTGACACCATGGTTGGATATTTAATGAGTAAAAAGAAGATAGATAAGGTATTTCTGGGCGCGGACAGAATACTACTAAGCGGTCACTTCGCCAATAAAATAGGAACATACCAAATAGCCATACTCGCTCACTATCATAAAGTACCGTTCTACACAGTAGCGCCTACTTCCACGATAGATCCAAAGAGGACATTAGACGAGTTAATAATCGAAGAAAGGAATCCTGATGAGGTCAAGTGTTGCCCCTATCCTAAGGAGAAAATCTACATTACGGTACCCGAAGTGGAAGTTTACAACCCGGCGTTCGATGTAACGCCACCAGAGCTGGTAACTGGTATAGTTACGGAGAAGGGAATAGCCTATCCGCCGTATTGGATTAGCCTGAGAAAGATTCTGGGGATGGGGTAGTTCAAAGTTGATATGCTAAATAGGCCGCTATCGTGGCCAAGGCTACCGGGCACACTATTTTTGAAACCGTCGGATTATGACTGCATATCAAATACGCTATTCCGAAAACCACTAACAGTACAATTATGGCATCTACCAATCCCAACTTAATCACCAAGGAGCGGTTATTCCGTGGAACCTCCCGCGGAAGTTTAATCTGAAGCCACATTTGGGACATCTGAAGTCTTCGGTCAGCTTCCATGCCACTATATAGAAGCCGTATCTCTCTACTACGAGTTCCCCACACTTAGGACAATACGTGTTCTCCATGGGGTGACCGGGTACGTTACCTAAGTAGACGTAGTGAAGTCCTATTTCATCCTTTGCTATCTTCGCTAGTCTTTCTAAGGTCTCCACAGGAGTCGGTGGCAAGTCCCTCATTAGATAGTCAGGATGAAAACGTAGCAAGTGGAAGGGTGTTTCTGGTCCCAAATTATCTCTTATCCACTCTGCCAGTTTCCTCAAGTCTTCTTCCTTGTCTCCGACTTTTGGTACTATGAGATCGGTTATCTCAATGAACCATCCAACATCTTTCATCGCTTTCAAGCTTTCGAATATCGGTGAAGGGTCTGGAACGGCCATATACCTCCGGTAAAACTCCTTGTTAGCTGATCCCTTGAAGTCTACTGTAACGGCATCCATGTAGTTACCTAGCTTCCTTATCGCCTCGGGAGTCATGTAACCGTTAGTAACCATAGTCGTGAATAAACCTTCCTTCTTGGCAAGCTTGGCTACATCATACATATACTCAAAGAATATCGTTGGCTCGTTATAGGTAAAGCTTATTCCATCTACACCCATCCTCTTGGTAAGCTCAATTAATCTCTCAGGTTCCATGAAGTGACCGTATATCTCTTCCCTTCGTACTTGACTTAGTTCCCAGTTCTGACAAAAGCGGCAGAAGAAGTTGCAGCCAGCGGTACTGACGCTCATTACCTTAGCTCCAGGCTCAAAGTGCATTAGCGGTTTCTTCTCTATTGGATCTACATTAGCGGCCGTTAACAGTCCATAAACTAAGGTGTATAGCTTACCACCTATGTTGGCCCTTACTCCGCAGACGCCGTAGGTGTCAGGTGGTAGTTTACACTTCCTCCAACATAGATCACATTCAACCCATCCGTTTTCCAGCTCTTTTGTTAGGTCTGGATCAGCTTCCTTCACCCACTTCTTCTCGAGCCAGAAGTCGAGTTTTCCCAAAGGCTATGCTCACCTCTTCTCTTTCCTTCTGACTACAAGGACCGGGCAGTGAGCGTGGTTCGAGACGTACCTGGCCACGCTTCCAAGTATGAGGGCTTTGATTCCACTTAGTCCCCTAGTACCTAGGGCTATTAGGTCGGCGTCTAATTCCTCCGCCGCTTGAACTATTGTCTTACCAACATGACCCTCCTTGATTACCACTTCAGTCTTAAAACCAGCCTCCTCAGCCCTCTTCCTAGCTTCCTCTGTTATCTTCTTGGCATTCTCCTTCAGTTGCTCGAGGAGTTCTGCTACTAGTGAGGGCGGTGCGACTGATTCTATACCAAATTCCTCGAGCGTAGGAATTACGTGTAGTACCACTATTTCCCACTTTTCTTTATTAAGGAGATCCAATACGTAATCTAGAGCATACTTGCTATATTCAGATCCATCTACACAAACTACGGCCTTCTTCAAGTTTCACTCCCATAAGTCTATGGAAGGGTAAGGTTTTTGTGTTGGAGCTAACTCTTTACAAACAAAAGATACATTGCAATTAATGCTAACACCAAGGATAATATACTAATGAACAGAAGACCGGCTTCCTCTATAGCGACCCCCGGTCGGATCTTCTTCATTTCGGCCATCATTAGCCTGATCACCTCCCTCCTCAACCCGGGCAATAAAGTCCTTAGAGGACGGGGACCAAGGTCTCACAGTGTATGTCCTTTAATCTTCCCTCGACGGCTTGCTCCAAATAGTCCACGAATCTCTTAATTTGGAGCAGTGCCGGACTTGATTCAGGAGCATAATTCAAGGAGGCCGGTGAGGCTAGGCCTCCTGCGAACACGTCGTAGAGCTTTCCGTCGAAGGGTATAACCATGGCAACTCTGCCGTCTACTTCTTGACATAGGTCTTGGACGTATTCCTTAGCTTTGTTTATTTCATCTGGCGTTGGTCTAACCATGTTTACAACTGTACCGAGTACCGGAATGGACTTTGTATACCTCTGATGGAGTTGTCCTATCAACTTAATCATATTAGGTGTACTATCTGAGAGCAAGTTAAGCCAAGAGCTCGTCCTGGACAAGAGCCTTTGATAGGTGTAGTATGCTGCCCATGAAGGGACGGGGTAGTCGTTGAAGACTACATCATATCGCTTCGCTAAGGTCTCCACGGCGTTCTTCATCTTATCGACCATCTTTACTACTCTATGAGGGTCATTCATTTCTTCGAGAAGTCTGTTGATATTGTGAGGTATATCGTCATTTGCTACAGCTGGAACTATATGGATAGTGATAGAGCCTCTCCTTCCGCTTACCGTTGCCTCTCTTACAGCCGAAAGAATATCGGCTTCCTCAATGAGGACTTTGACCAAGCTGGGGCCAGTACCTAAATCTCTCAGCAATCTTAGGGAAAGTCTAGGAGACATTATGTCCCAATCTATGAACACTACTTCACGTCCTCTCATTATCAGCTGAACGCCGCTCTCTAGCTGTATAGTAGTCTTACCTATACCTCCTTTTGGTGAGGAGTTTCCTATTGCGTTATGCACTTTCACTCTTTCAGGTAACATACTCTCTTCTACTTTTACAGCCTTTGGCTTCTTTCTCATGAATAGTAGCTTCAACAGTCTCAAGATGTTCATCGTACTCCCACCACTCTTTGCCACTCATCTAGCGCTTTGATGGATTATATTTTGCCCTTCGCTTTATTCCTCCGAGTATCTCAACTTAAGCTTCATGCCTAACTTTCCTTCCAGTTTCTTCAATTTCTTCGCTTTTCTAAGCACATTTTTCGATGCCCATCTAGGTATAGTAACGATCACCGTATTATCCCTTATCTCCACGGACGTGGCCTCGGGAAGAATTCTCGTTATCATCTGTTGGAGCTTTTCAGCACCTCTACTCATCACTCTCTTGACCGGTATTACCATAGTTTGTTCGCCCCAAGTGTAAATCTCATATTCGAGTTCACCAGTTAGGAAGTTCCTAACCTCAACTACCGGTCTAGCTAAGTCGGCTTCACGAAGCCCCGTGGGAAGCTTAACCGTCATCTGCAATTCGTAGACCTTAGCCACTGATCCGCTATCGATGAATATCACCGTGTCCACGATGCTAGGTATCATTCCTAACTCGACTCTTCCTATGAGTCTCTGAACAGCGTCAATGGGAGTGGTGGCGTGGACTACCCCCACCATTCCTATCCCAGCCATTCTTAGATCAGAGTATAACTTGAAGTCCTCGTCGGTTCTCATCTCATCGAATATCGTATAATCGGGTCTCGAGAGTAGCAGGATGGCATAGAGCTCACGAAGACTACTATGTTCTTTAGAGTACTGAGTTATCGTGGAGGGTAAGGCCATATCTCTTGGAGATTCTATGGTCTTTACTATCCTACCTCGTTCGGCGTAGTATTCGGCGAGGGCTTGAGCGAAGGTGGTCTTTCCGGCACCTGGAGAACCTGCTATTAATATTCCTTCTGCTCTTTCGTCTAATCTCTTTATCAACTTCTCAGGTAGGTCATAGTCCTCTAGCTTCAACTTTGCGACTGGTCTTACGGCCGTTATCTCCCATCCATCAGAAAGTGGAGGTCTCGTTATTACTATTCTATATTTACCTAACTGCACAACGGTGGTTCCAGGTTTGTCGACTTCGATGTAAGCGTCCTTCCTAGACCTAGCAGCTTCTATTATCTCGAGCGCCATTTCCTCTAGGTCCTTGGCTGTCAGTATTTCATCGCTCACCGGAACCATTTCCCATTCTCCGGGTCTACCTTTCTTAGCCTTTGGAACATCACCTTCCTTCAAGTGTATACTCATAGTATCCTTATCGAAGTATTCCTCGAACTTCAGTTTGAGAGGTCTGAACTCTCCCGCAAAGAAGACCTTTATTCCCATAGAACTGGAGACTAGACTCTGAACTCTGTCTCCAGTGACCAATATAGCGTTCAACTTCTTAGCTAGCTCTCTTACCGCTTCATCCACATCTCTTTCTTTTCCTTCATACACCTCAAGTTTTATCAAACCTTCTTTCTCTAAGTCTCTAAGTGTGGCAACCTCTTCGAGGCCGGTAATTCCGGAGGCGAGACCGCTTCTCGCTTCTTTCTCAAGTTCTCTTAATATAGCAGAGTGTAATACTATCTTTCCTCTGAGGAACCCTTGCTTAATCAAGCGGGAGACCGTACCCCTCAACACAGTGCTCAAGTCGGGTACATACACTTCGAGTTCTGACTCCAATCCTTCACTCCCTTTGAGACATCTTAAAAGGGGGTCTCAAAAATTCGGCTCTCCGGTAGCCAGAAATTGCTCAACCTTACTACTCTTATGTTAGCGTTTCATATAATCTCCCTCAATAATTCGGTGAACTGCATATGGTACAATGATAGAAGCGGAAGTATTCTAGCAACAGACCTCACACTCTGGGAGCTACGCTTCTTGGTAGGCAACCGAGGATTATGCTATAACTCTACGTCATTAATGTCTCCACATGCCCCTCTTCGATTATTGTCTATGATTTCAAAGGATCTGGATTCTTTCATAAAATCTAATACAAGTGGGTTAGAGTATTCACAAGTATTAAAGGCAGAATGGTATGCTCTAATGCTCTCTACCTCTCCCTATAGGTTCAACTCAACATACTTACTAGACTGCGTCAAGAAAAATTCCAATAATGAAATAGGGAAGATCTGTCTCATTGCCTTAAAGGGTCTCTACAAGTCTATGGAAAGTAACGTACTACCGACGAGGTACATAGACCCCTGTATACTTAACAACTTGAAGTACTTGAACTCTTCATTTTCGAAAAGCCTCGCGCTCTGGACCATATCGCAATACCTAGGATTAAGACCGCGTTTGCCTAGTACGGATATCTACTTAATTTCAGAACTTCTAAAGTCGGCATATGCATATTTCAAGTATTATAATCCAAAGTACATTCAATTTATAAAGAATTTATACGCCGCCTTGACTGGTTCTTGTAGACCTCTAGAGGCGTACACGCTGTTGTTAAGTTACTTGACAAAGGGTAAAGAATGGTGGATGTACTATCCCTTGTACTTAAAGATTCTATCGATGTTCTTTAAGCAGCGTTCAACGTCATCTTAACTATCTCTCTTATTGCCCTCACGTAGTCTGCTGGTAAGTCTTGAATTAATGGGTCGATGAAGCCTAATGTAAGCATCTGTATAGCTTCATGTTCAGCGAAGCCCATACTCCTTAAGTAGAACACTTGATCCTCGCCTATCTTCCCTACCGTTCCCTCGTGAGCTAAGTCAGCGTCAGAAACCTCGCTAACCAACTTCGGAATTGTCGTGTTTATTGCACCATCGTTGAGAAGCAGAGTATTACATGCTTGATGACCTATAACACCTTTGGCTCCTTTCTTTACTATTATTTCGCCTAGGAATTCGTCAGAACTACTATCCTTCATTACTGTTCTATTGACTATGCTGGAATTGGTCTTAGGTGCTTCGTGTACTACCGTTGATCCGCTCCAAGATTTCATTTCATTTCTTAGGAATGCCACGCTATTGAACGACAACTTAGCTCCTTTTCCGATAAGCCTTATCCTGGGCCTCATCCCTACACGAATACCTCCCATAACAACGCTGAGTTCCTCTAGCCTAGCTCCCTCATGTACTTCAGCTCCCTTTACGGGGACGTGGATCACCTTACCTATCCAGTTTTCCAAGCTTGAGATCCTTAGTCTGGCTCCCTTTAGAGAGTAGAATTCACTGCCTCCTAGGTGCATGCTGTAAGGTGCCGGTATCGGAACTATACATCCTTCGATGAAATGTAAGTAGCTGTTCTCATCGGCTATTATGAGAGTGTGTTCTGTTTGGGCAAGCTGCTCCTCAGTTATCACAAAGAACGCTTGAACAGGGAATGGTACTCTGACACCCTTCGGCACATAGACGAATGTACCTCCTCGTCTGAGAGCTATGTGCAAGGCAGCGAGCTTGTGAACCTCCGGCACTTGAGCTCGGTGTAGATATTCCTTCACTATATTCTCATGTCTCCTTACCGCCTCATCAAGGGACTCTAGTATTACACCCTTTCTCTTAAGCTCCTTCTTCTGAGCTTCATACACCACGTTCTCATTAACCATCACGGTGACTCCGGCAAGCATGCTTTGCTCTATCTCCGGTACTCCTATTCTCTCTAAGATGGTCTTGTACCACTCTGGGATTTCACCCTCCCCTGGCTTCAGGGGCTCTTCCTCAGCTGCCTTACTGGCAAAGGCTTCTAGGTCGAAGTCCTCTGGCATCCAAGGTGGCGTTGGCGCTTTTTCGTATATTTCTGCAGCCCTTATTCTCTTCCTCAAGGCCCACTCTGGCTCCTTCAATTTCCTAGCTATTTCCTCAGCATAATACTTGATTATCTGAGAAGGGCTCTTCATGCCGCTACCACCTCCTTGAATCCCTTCTTCTCAACTATCTCGATGAGTTCCACCCCTCCACTCTTCACTATCTTACCATCAATCATTATGTGGACCTTATTGGGTACAATGTACTTGAGTATGTTACGATAGTGAGTGATCACCAGTACACCAGCACGCTCTCTTTGAAGCCTCTTTACCCCCTCTGCTATCACCTTCAAGCTCTCAATATCTACGCCAGAGTCGGGTTCATCCATGATGACTATCTTCGGCTTCATTGCTAATATTCTAGAAAGCTCGAATCTTTTCCTCTCACCTCCGCTGAACCCTTTGTTCACGTATCTATATGCCATCTCCGAGGGGAGGTTAGATTCCCTTAGGAGGTCGTAGACATCTTCCTTACAACCGCTCCTTTCCTTTATCTTATTCAGAAGCTCCGCGACTGTTACACCCTCGAGCTCTGGGGGCATTTGGAAAAGGACGGCTAAGCCTTTCCTTGCCCTCTCCTCTGGCGGATCATTCGTTATATCCTCTCCATCCAGCAAGATCTTTCCTCGCACCACTTTATACTTAGGATGTCCAGCTATGGTCATTGCTAAAGTACTCTTTCCAGCACCGTTTGGTCCCATGAGTACGTGAATTTCGCCTCTAGGTAGAGCGAGGTTGACTCCCTTCAGTATCATTTTACCCTCGACTTCGACCCATAGGTCAATTACCTCTAGACCCTCCATGGAGTTTTGTCCCCATCTGGCTATCAAGACCCAGATAATGTGATGTGAGGGTTAGGGGAGTAACCCTTCCTCATGCGTTATCGGCTAAAACCGAGCTCCTCATCCCCCCACTATATTACTCAACTTTTTTCTTCACAGTCTTAACTCCAGCCCTTACTGCGATCTCCTTCACGCCATAATCCCTAAGGATAGAAGCCAATGTAGTGGCTATGGCTGAGATCTTGGGGGCGTATTCTGGTCCTATTATGACTATGGCTACCTTACCAACGTTCTCCTCTATTGCGCTTAAGACGGCATACTTTTCAATGCCTTCGGCCTCAAGAGCGGCTAGAACGGCCTGGGATATATCTTTCAAGTCACCTAAATCTCCCTCTACTCTTGGTAGCAGGTCAGTAGGATATCTCAACTTCATCGTGGTTTCTTCTACTATTTTGAGTATAGGAGGCTGCTCATAGGCCTTCATGGTTGTCTCGATGGTACTCTCTGGGACCTCTATCTTAGAGAGTTCTTCTAATTCACTTAGTAAGGAATCCTCGAAGGTGTAGACCTCTGCTATTATCCTTTCAACTTCTGAGGGGGGTTTGTATGTCTTGAGTTCATGCGTACTCGCCACTATCTTTCCATTACATACTAACGATTCTATAGTTTCCCAGCTTCCGTCGGAAAGACCTATGTTCACTATTACGTGAGAACAGCCGCTGTATCCTCCTAGCTCTCTCATTAGACCTTCCATATCGGTATAGGACATTTTGGGAAGCTGCTTTACTACCTGCTGTTTCTCCTCGACTAATAACTTTGCTTGCACCAATGGATTGCGAAGGTCCATTGAACCCCACTCTCCGAAGCTTCCTATCAATTCATCCTAATATACGACTTAATACGCTATCACTCCTCCTTCACTTCCCAACTTACCATAAAGGCCTCTTCACATCTTTCCTTCACTATTCTCTTGGCCTTTTCAATGTTTTCCTCTCTGTCTATTATCAGAATAGCGATTGGTGAGTCACCGTGGCCATGAAACGGATCAAAGGAGATGAATCCTCCATGCCTACCGAATCCTAATATTCCCTTGAATATACTAGCACCCGCTACGCCGCTTCTCTTAAGAGCTTCAAGTATCTCTTTAAACAGCGGTCTATCGTTATATATCATGCCTTCGTTAATTAGAACCAAGAGAGCTCTCATTTTTCGATCCCAAAATATATCCAACTATTTCCCAGAGATTAATCTGAGGCATTAACTCGTTAGATGATGTTCTTGAAACTATTCATTATCTCATCCCTTGAAGGGCTGGTACTGATCAAGGCATAGACCATGACTCCCAGCAATTCATCATCCCTCATCTCAAGTCCTCGCTCTAAATCGTACTCTACACAGAAATTCTTAGCGATACAGATTATGGGTTTATTTACATACTTTAACATAATACGTCTAACCCTCCTAGGATTAGAATCTATAAGTAACTCCTTAGGCATAAGAGCCCTTAACGAGGCCCTCCATAATATATGCGACGAAATGAAATCCAACAATTCAGGTAGGCTGGAAAGTACGAAAGTCAATGAACGAGATCTTGCCAATATAGTTAAGGATACCTTCCTCCTCAAATTATCGCTAATCAACCTCTCCAGTTTGAAGTCAAGTTTATGATTTATATAATGATAATGGAAGGCTTCCAACACCTTCAAATACATTACAGACCTAAATGTTTCTCTAGATACACTTCTATACAATTCTTCAATCTTCTCCCTATCAATTACTATATGTCTCATATCGTAACCTACTACTGTTCTCTCAGCCCTACATTTCGCATCAGACCAAAACTCACGAGACTTCTTAATCAACTTTTTGAGGCTCTCTTCAACATCCTCTCCGACGCTCTCCTTACCTACTGACGTTTCTAACTCACAGATCTCGAATGCTTCACCTTCTCTAATTTTGGCATCCTTCGCTCTGAAGTACCAAATAGCATCATCAATAATATTATAGACCACATCTAGAGGATCCAAAATTCTTTCCCCACACACGCGCTTCGCTTCAAGGGCTTTACAGTATGATACCTTTAATGTTTTTAAACCTCTTACTCTCCCACCTCCATGGAGTTGGGCCCGTCGTCTAGCCCGGAAGGACGCCGCCCTCACACGGCGGTAGTCCGGGGTTCAAATCCCCGCGGGCCCACCATCCACTCCTCATCACTCCTCATAGCCTCCAAGCGCGGTGAGTCTTAACTTGCCAACAAGTGATTAACTAGCTCACTCTTCGGGAGACTTGGGTGAGGGGTAGTGAGGAAGATCTTAACTAAGGCTCTAACTATCGACTTAACTACCTTTGAATGGATTATGGTAATACTGAGCTTGATTGCTGTCTTAGGCTGGCTCTTCTTGGTATACAAGGTCTCGGTGACCTTAGATACTCTAAACAAGAGCTTGGCAGCTGCTCTAGGTGCATAACATCTTTTTTACTACTTCACAAGGGCGCGCCTCGGGCAAAAAGTGAAGCTCGTCGCCAAGTTCGGTGGCTCTGTCCTTAGAGATTCAGAAGGTTACAAACGCTCCGCAGAGGTGGTTAAAGATCTTATCGACAATAACAACGAGGTAGTAGTCGTAGTCTCTGCGATGAAAGGCGTAACGGATTCATTACTTAACGTTGCCAATTCTATTCATAAGGGTTGGAGACCTTACGTGAAGGCATTAAAAGCAAGGCATCTGAGAGTGCTTGAAGAGCTATCGGCTTCTCCTAAGTGGTATAAAGTCATAGATGCCTTATTCGATGAACTTTCAAGAGTCCTGTGGGCTCTGGAGATACTCAAGGAGAGCACGCCACGTACAAGAGATTACATATTATCCTTTGGTGAAAGATTATCTGTGAATCTAATGGCAGCTGCGCTGGAAAAAGTAGGTCTTAGAGCAAGACCGATGAATCCTCTTGAAGCGGGAATTTATACTGACGATAACTTCTCTCAAGTCAGCCCACTCTACGACCTAATAGAGAAGGTAGCTAAAGAGAGAATAAGCAATGTTCTAGAAGAGGGAATAATTCCTGTGGTGACTGGCTTCTTAGGAACCACGACTGCTGGTATTTTCACTACATTAGGGAGAGGGGGAAGTGATTTAACAGCAACTATCTTGGGGGCGTCCCTTGGAGTGGATGAAGTAAGGCTTTACACAGACGTTGATGGCATAAAGACTGCCAACCCTAAGGAATTCCCAAACGCCATAACGATTCGTGAACTCAGTGTATACGAAGCTATTGAAATGGCAAGGCTTGGAGCCAAGAAACTACACCCAAGGACGTTTGAGCCCGTTCTAAGAAGGCCTGTTGACGTGAGAGTTCTTTCACTCTACGATCCACAAGGAAATAGTACGTTAATATCATATGGTAAAAAGGGTCCGAAACTGAAGTCAGTGGCAATGATAAATGAAATGACAATAATCACAGTGAAAGGCGTTGGTATGGTTGGGATGAGAGGTACCGCAGCAAAGGTCATGGAGGCCGCGGCTAAAATCGGAGCCAACATTTACGCGATCTCACAACCTATATCGGAGACTTCAATTTCCATAGTAGTCAAGGAGGAGAAGGCTGAGGCGGCGGCTAAAGCCATCAAGGCATCCTTAGAGGGAAGTGGGATAAACGTGGAGGTCGAACTACGGAAGAACATCTCTACTGTATCCGTCGTTGGTAAGGGCCTCGAAAATCCCTCATTTGTAGGTGATGTGCTCTCGATGCTCGAGGACATGCCAGTATTAATGATAGCCAAGGGTCCACTTGATCTCAGCCTAAGCGTAATCACGCCCACAAAGTATGCAAAGGAGGTCGCCTCAAGGTATCACGAAGAGATATTGAGGGAGATGAAGGAATATTATGGGGAAGCCAAGTAAATATTGTCCTTGTTTTCTCTTACCTTTACCACAACTCTCCTACCAACCTCCCCACGTACCTTAACGACTGTCATGACTACGTCCTTACGAGGTAGGGGTACTGCCAACCACTCTCCTTTGAGCAACCCCCTTCCTATTATCTCTACTTTTACTCTTTCTCCCTTCTTATAGATCTCCGGGATCTTAGGAGCTTGGTGCATGCCCCATTCTTCCATACTCCATTTCAATCGAACCCCTAGCTCCTTCTCCGTTTTCTCTATCCATTTCCAAAATTCCTCCCAGCTCATTTCCTTTACACCTTTAACTTTCCTTCCTCTTTTGTGTACAACATACTTCTGTACTGTGAACGGTGGCCATCTCTTGCCTACTCCTATCTCTTTGCCCCATAATATTACCTCCTTCACATCTTCTTCGTTTATTCCAGGTAACAACACTGGTGTTAGATGAACATCTACGTCAGTTTCTTTAACTAGTTTTTCGATAACCTCGATGACCTTCTTCACATCAAAGTCTTGTCTACCGGCTAAGTACTTCGCCTTTACTGGATCTAATGTGTCTATGCTTAGATTTATTCTATCTAGGCCGGCCTCCGCTAATTCAAACGCTATCTCCTCGTTCAGTCTAACTCCGTGTGTTTCCAATGCCACGCTTTTAACACCATCGATCTCCTTCATACTCTTTACGACATTAGTAATGTGGGGATGTTCTAGGGGATCCCCGACGCCATCGAGCAATATTTCCACGTCTCCACCCTTGAACTTTACAACGTCCGCTACCCACCTCTTAAGCCATTCTAAGTCATCGACAATGTAATCAACCCATCTCTTTCTTGAACAAGGGCCGGCGTCCACGCTACAGAAGATACAACAAAGAGCACAGATGCTGGTTACCCTAACCTGAAGTACGTTCGTTCCCCTATCTATTATACCGAACGCTGTAGTACCTATTAGAGGCCATGGTTCTCTGACGCTTAACGTTACTCTGGGATGCTCAAATGCTCTCGGCATCATTTATTCCCCTCCCATCTCATGAAAGCTGGGAAATATTGGATGAGGACGTCTATAGCGTTAGCCTTACTCGTCGGACTCGTGTTCGCTCAAACAAATCCCATAGTGACGATAATAAGGACGAACATCCAACAACAAGTACTATATGCCCTAGCACAGAATTACTGTGGCGTAAAGGTTAGGTGGGAAAGTTTTTACTATACCGTAACGAACATGAAGAGCGCCCTAGATCAAGCGAAATCATCTTACGATAACTTAGTCAAGCTCCTAAAGCCAGGAGGTGCCTTATATAATACTATAATGGCATGGAACCAGAACTATATAAATGGCTTTAATGGTATGAAGAATTACGTAACGACTTATTTGATAAACTTGCGCGGCTTGGTTTCATCCCTTAACGCAGCTTCCGCTTACTTACAAGGCGTATACGGCCAAACTACCAGAACCCAATTGATTAGTAGCTACGCCAATCAACTACTCGGAATCTACAACAACGTCTGGAATTACCTCCAATCTTACAAGGCTCGGGAACTCATGGTCGACTTAACGCGAGCCACACAATTGATTCACTATAAGGAGACTTTAGCTGTCCTGAACAAGACTTCTATAACGCCAGCCATACTATCTTTGATTACATCTAAGGACATACTTTCCGTAAACCCTTCCGCGAGTAATGCTTGGCTCAGTTTCGCCGTTTGTAGTACAGACTACGCTAACAATACCTACAAAGAATGTTTCGCAAACCTTAATGGTACTTCAACATATGGACCTATTTATGTGGGTTTCAATAGTAATGTAAATTACAATCTATATAAACTATATTACGCACCTAATCTAGGAGCCTCATGCCCCATAAACGTTGGTCAAATTCACACATACATGGTGAACCTCTACAACAACTACGCCACTATATACAACTACTATACAACCAATGTAATGCCGTGGGAAGTCAGACTCGAGCAAGCGCAAAACTTACTTCAAGGTATAATCTCAACTATGCTTAATGATCTCTTATCTCCCATAACGTCATCAATAAACATACTAAAGGGAAGCACTACCTCCAATATCGTTAACAGCTGCTTAAGTTTGACTAAAACAACGCCTTCGGTAAACATCCAACAATTAGACTTGAGGAACCCCACCCAAGTGGCTAGCTTCTTGAACTCCGTAGCCAACAACTTGAATAACGCGTATGACAACCTTTACAACGCGATCAACTGTATAGAATTCTACTTACCATCCCTACAGAACAGCGCCCAGATCTATCTTAACGCGTTAGCGAATAGATTCAAACAACTCAGCGGGGGGGTAGATATAGAAACGTGGGCCCAAGAGCATGGAATTCAATGCACATATAACCCTACCACCTCACCGGTCACAGTCCTGAAAACAATTATCAACACCTACTATTCTCTCCTTGATCCTAACAGCCCCACTAGTTTCGTAAGGAACATCAACGTAACGACTCCGGCCGGCGTTCTGTCCCCTAGAGCTTTAAGCGAAGGAGGTCTTTGTGGCTAGCCGGGGACAGACCCGGGGTAGGGCCGGAGGGTCGCCCCTCCTCCCCCCGAGGGATCTCGGGGCCCGAAACGGGGCACTAACGCGGGGGCCAGTAACTCCCCGGAGGCTTCGCCCGGAGACCCCTCGGGGGACCGGGGGGTTCCGATGATCCTCGCCCCACGGGGCCCACGGTGGCGGAGCCTCCGCCGGAGGGCGGAGGTTAACCGCCTTAACCGGGGGAACCAGGTCAGGCCCGGAAGGGAGCAGCCTAACCCCGGCCGTGGGCGTTCGTGGGTCAACGGGGTGAGGGACCTCCCGGAGAACCCCCGAGGGGGAGCCCTCACGGGGCACCGGGCGAGGTCCCGGGGAGGTCCCGGGGTCCACACCATCTCGTTTTATCTCCTCCCCCTATTACTAACCTCGAAGGAAGGATGCTGGATCTATTGGATGGATTAATCAAAATAACGCAGACCTCAAGCTTGGTCTTGGGTGGTGCGATAGCATGCTTTATAGCTCCTAACTGTAAGAATTTGTTCTTACTTACTATCGCCCTCTTCCTAGACATAGCTGGAACGACTATTCTTAATATGGTTATAGATAAAGACATTGACTCGTTAATGAAGCGCACACAGAGTAGACCCATACCTTCTAGAAGAGTTTCGTCGACAATAGCACTAGTGATAGGTATTATTATGACCCTTTCTGGTATTCTCGTCGCATTTGAGATAAATACGCTAACGGGGGTCGCAGCTTTCTTAGGGGCATTCATCGATGCTGTTCTCTATTCTATGCTACTAAAGAGAAGAACTTGGTTGAGTCCTCTAATAGGTGGAATAGCGGGTGCGATGCCATTCTATGGAGGTTGGGTAGCTGGGGGTGGAGATCCTATCCTAGGCTTAGTTTATATACCGATAATAACCTTTTGGTCTTGCTCTCATATATGGGCACTTAACGCGTCCTTCTACGACGATTACATGAGAGCGAGGATTCCGACTCTTGTGAGTGAATTTAAGGGTTCGTTCAAGTACATCTCTGCCTCGGTTCTACTTATAGCCTCTGTACTTACCTCGTTTTTCATTGGTGGCCTATCCTTATTGTTAATTGCAATAACTGGACTGTACTTGTATTTTATGTTAAAGAATAACTTTAAGCATTCTTTTAAAATAGCAACGATATGGTTAGTTTTGTTCTATATACTTTTACTACTTCATAAACTATATCTCTAAGTAGAAGCGGACAAGGAAGCATCAGTATGAATATACCAGGATGTACCAAATACCTCACCACATCTCTGTCACCTTGTCTAATATACTCGTAGAAGAAGCGTTTAGATACTTCACAATTGGGCCAATTAGCTAAAATAAAGAAAGTCATTGCAACAATGAGATCAGCCACTCTATGTTTGCTTTCACAGCTTCGTATTGCTTGTTCGGCATCGATAATGATTATTCTACCGCTTTTATCCACGATGAAATTATCGTATTTCGTATCTCCTAGACACCAGCACATTTTATGTAAGTCAACTATAATCTTAACCACTTCCTTATAGTCTTTTTCCGAGAGAGCTTTTCCCTCAACGTACTCTCTAATTATAACACCTGGTGCCCACGCTATTACCTCTGGTGAATTATCATATTCTGTCATAAACACTACTTCTCTTGCGGTTCTTTCCAAAGGATCTAGGGAGTAAGGATAGATTCCAAATAGAAGAATTCTTGCTGGCAACCATTTTAAGGAACGTATCCCCTTCATGGACTTTACTATAACACGAGATACTTTCTTAGATTGATATAAGCTCTTTAAAAAGAATGTTAATATTTTACCCAAGCGTGGGCACCGGCCACAGAGGATAGAAGTATAATATAATAAGCATGGCGGCAAGGACCCAGAGCAACATCTCGAGGGAGGGTAGCGAGATCACTTGGTCCTTCTCTGGCTTCTTGGTGACTGCCGCAACTATCTTAATGTACCCATATCCTGAAGCTGCTGTAAACACCAACGAGACCACGGCTACTCCTATAAGTAAGGCTGGCGGTAAACTTTTTGCGTTGAAGAGATTTATCAATGCCATCAGCTTGGCACTAAAGCCCGCTGTCGGCGGGATTCCCAGTAAGCTAAGTGCAGCTATGGCAACTGCCAGAGCAGTCAAGGGTCTTTTGTATAGTACCTTTAGATCCATTATCTCGCTCTCCCCCTCGCCCTTTACCAATAATACGGAGCTGAAGGCTATGGTATTTGCTATTGAGTATACCAGCGCATAGTACGCTATTACCGCTGCAGAGAGTTGGCCTGGATAGGCTAGAGCTAGTGCTACGAAGCCGGCATGTGCGATACTTGAGAACGAAAGCATCCTCTTCATCTTATTAGTAGTCACCATACCCGCCGCTCCTACTATGTTAGAGAGAGCTGCAAGGAGAAGGGCTGGTATCAGTATTTGCCAATAGCTCACGCTATAAGCTAACCTTAGGGGTCCCACGCTCAGTATAGCGAGCGCTAGCATTGCACCAACCTTCACAGCACTTGATAGGTATATCGAAGCGCTAGTACTGCTCTCAGAATACACATCGACAGCCCAAGTATGCATAGGACTAATTGCTAGTTTCACCATAATCGAAGCCAGCATCAATACTATTCCTACTATCGCCGTACTGGTCTGCGTGAAGTGCACCAAGTCAGTAGTGTGACTGCCAGCGAAGTAGAAGGCCAAACCTAAGAACAGCATGGCAGCAGCAAACACGCTGAAGATCAAGTACGTGACCACAACCTTGATCTTTTCCTTGGCTCCTGGATAGAACGCGACTGCTGCTGCAGTAAGTGACATTGCCTCTAGTGATATAGCCAACGTAGCTAGGTTCCTTGAGGCAGCTACCAAGTAGCCGCTTAGCGTGAGTATGGTCACTAGCAAGACGAAATGCCGTTGTGGTTTCTTGTGAAACATGAGTGTTATAACTGCTGGTATTGCTATCGCTAACATTCCCAGCCTCGTGAAATCATCCCCCACCAAACTTCCAAACTTTCCATGAGCGAAGAATATCGATGCCACTAGGAGTATTGAGGAGAGGTATCTGCTCAACCCTACCGGGAAGACCAGAGCTTGTGCTATAGCTATGAAGCTTAGAAGCAGAGCCCAGATCACTTCTCCTCACCCCCTTCATCTTTTTTCTTAAACACAATCACATCGAACGTTCCTAAGGTTCTAGTCATGAGAGTAGCCGTAGCAATTAGGAGGGCGCCTTCAATACCTATAGCGATAAGCGCGAGCAGACCGAGAACCTCACCCATACTCTTCCAAAGCGCAACTGCAGCCGCACCCATTATGGTTACAGTAGCCGCACCAACTATTTCTAAGGATATCATTATCCTTACCAAGTTTCTTCTAGCTACGAGACCATACAATCCAATGACGAATAGAGGTACAGTTGCCCATATTGCCGGACCGAGTTCACTCATGTTCCTTCACCTCCTGTATTGATACGTATCTAATAACATAGGCTGAAGCAATTAGCGCCACTAATAGCAATACGCTTAACGCGGCCATCAAACCCAAATCAGAGAACAACACCTTAGCAATACTCTTTGCGGTAGAAGAATAGAACGTAATCATTCCAGGGGTGGATATAGTTAGGAAGCCAATGCTAAACCCCAATATGGCCAAGGTAACTGCTGCTATCTTACCGGCCTCCGGTGCCTTGAGTACTTCTCTCCTCTGACTAGCTGTCACTGCTGCGTAGATAGCTAGAATGGCCACCGCTCCAGCACCGAGAAGAACTTGCATGGCCCCAATGAACCAAGCACCTATTGAAAGGAGGGCCAGCCCACTTAACAAGAAGACCGCTACCAAAGCAGCTGCAGCTCTCACCAAGTCCTCGTCCCAAAGTGTAGCGGCTGCGAAGAGTGTGGCTGCTCCCATCAGCAGTATGAAGACCTCTATCATTTCTTACCCCCCGTGCTTTTCTCCTCTAGTCTCTTTTTGATTTCTTCAGCCTTTCTCTTTATTAATGGCTCTACTCTATCATAGTCTACCGCGTCATACTCCCAGCCCTTTTCCTTGATCAATTCAGTGAAGGCTGCCCACTCCCATGGCTCCCACATCACCTTTTTCTTTGAACTAACGATGCTTATCACTGATGAATGAGAAAGGGCACCGGAGACCGGTGGACATGCATCAACGCAGAGACCACAGAAGAGACAATGCGTTGGCTCGAACGCTATGTAAACTCCTGGTTTATTCTTGTCTGTCTTTGGACCACTACGACGGTACAGACAATTGTTAGGGCACGCTAGTATACAAGCTCCACATCCGATACACTTCTCTATATCATAGGTAAGCACACCCCTGAACGCCTCTGGGAGCTTGTTCTTTTCATAAGGATAGAGTGTGGTTGGTCTACTCTTGAAGAAGTATTCGGCGGTCGCCAGTAACGACCTCACTAATCCGCTAGCACCTTTGCTGAGACGCCACCTACCTCTAACTTCTACGAACTTCTCAGTCTTGGTGCTCATGCTACAACACCTCCTGCTCTAAGCGCTATTGATATTACAAGGGCTATTATGCTAAGTATTAGAAGCTTGAACCACCCGAACTCGAGTATTTGGTCAACTCTGGGTCTGGCTACGCTAGCCCTGACCCAGATGAATACGAGGAACACTGCTACCAACTTTATCGTGAACCATATTGCATTACTCAAGCTTATAGGTATACCAGGTATAGCTGGCCCTAGCCAGCCGCCTAATAGTAATAGGGTCACCAATCCAGCAGCGTATATAGCTTTGCTATACAAGTACAGACCGTAGAGTAGTATGAACTCGCCCGCTCCGTATTCTATATTCCATCCATGTACTATCTCTTGTTCGGCTTCTGGGTGATCAAAAGGTGGTCTCTCACTTTCCGCTAGGAGAGCTATAAATAGCACTAATGCGAGAACTGGATTAACGAATATGAACCATCCTGATGCTTGCTTCTGGACGATCCCGTAGATGCTTACTCCTCCTAGTATGGCGGCAGCAGCTATCGCTATGAGGAATGGAATTTCATACGTGACCAACATCAATACCGTTCTAAAAGCAGCAAGAGCGCTATACTTGTTAGATTGCGCCCAAGCTAGGACGTACATCAAAGGCATACTGAGAGCTACTATAGCTACGTATCCTAGAAGTCCTATTCCAGGAGCATAGTGATCCATAAGCAGTGAAATGCTATACTTCGTTAAGTCTACCTTTATTCCTATTAACTTCAAGATACCATCTAGTCCCGATATTGCTACGTAATCGAAGGGCAGCAGTATCAAAGGTACCGTTATTATGGCAATTACTACCAATGGTATCGCATAATAGAATACCTTCATTACTCTGCGTGGTGAGAATAGTTCTTTTGATAGATACTTCAGGAAATCCGATATTAGCTGTAGCAATCCAGCGTAACCCACATGCGCTGGTCCATATCTTTGCATTATCCTTCCCCATACCTTTCTCTCTAAATATATCGTAATGAAATCAAGTAAACCAGCGTAGGCGAAGGCTAAGATGACTGATCCCAGCGCCGCTGCCAGTATGATGACCGCGTTCAACATATTAGCGAACCCACACAATTCCCATAGGCCTAGGTTATCAAAGTTGCTTCATAAAAATCCTAGCTAACCCAAAGAGTCGCGGTGATGGAACTGAATACGAATAAACTGAGAAAAGTAACACCATATTTCCTATTAATAATACTAAGTATAGCAAGCATGACGCTTGCTGTATCGCTCTACAAACCTCCCGCCGGATGCTGGGGCTACGCTCCAGCAGTAATTAGTAAGACTGAAGGAGCTCTGTCGAACCTCTCAGCTACCGTTACCTTAGGTACTGGAAAGGTTTACGTTGGAGGTCCACTCCTAGGTAATGACTTCCAAGGCTCAATGGATGGCACCGCAGTGGCGTCCAGCATAGTTGCTGGTGTCCCGATGACATTACATAACTTCTTGTTCTACCTTAATGACTTGGGCGCTAATGTCACTCTAAACGCCGCCGGACCCAGCGGAAGTGGATTAGCCGCTACTCTAGCGTTAGCCCAACTTCTCAACGGAACTTGCACCAAACACATTGCCATGACTGGAATGATTGGTTTAGGCGGCGAGATCTTACCTGTAGGAGGCGTCAAGGTCAAAGCTGAAGCGGTGAAGGCCTATGGTTTATCATTCTTCCTAGTACCTCAAAACGAAACGGTAAAGGTCAAAGGCCTCGAGGTAATACCGATCTCTACCATCCTCGATAGCATAAGGTATATGGGAATAACTCCCCACTTCAAGGTCTGCGGAACTCCAAAGTCTCTTGAGGAATCTGCCACAGTCTTTAAGAGTCATTATGAGAGATTGTATAACTTGACAGAAGAAGTAATAGCTAAACTTAAGGTTGTATCCCCCGACATCCAGAACCAACTCAGGTATGCCAAGTTAGTAGCTTCCGAAGGAAGATACTACGCGGCAGCCAGTTACGCCTTTACAGCACTCATAAAAGCATACACAGAGTACTATAAGGAAATCTTGTTGAACTTAACTAAGGGCAGTAACATCACGTCTACCGTAACTGTAACCGTACCCCTTAACAAGACTGGATCGAATATTACAAATATTCACAAAATCCATGGCATGCATCCTATAAAGACAATAAAGCTACCGCCCAAAGCTGAGAAATTCATAAAAGATGAAATAACAAAAATCAAGAAATATACTCAAATAAAACCCAGCAATTGCTATGCTAATTATTGGAGTCTTGAGGCTTGCGCTGCTGTGTATAACCGTGAATTCAGACTCTCTAGATATCTTGAAAGGTTATCAACTCCTCAATTCACTAATTCCAGTATAACCAACATAGCTTCTCTCTTAGCTTTAGCGAAGGCAAGAGCCGTTAGCATAACCCTATGGAATTCTGCCGTACAGCAGTTGGCCGACATGGATGGTGCTCCCCCTATTTCGAATATAAAGAAGGTGAGCAAGGAGGCAGTGACTATAGGCCTAGCTGCAGCCAAATACGCGTTAAGCATGATTCCATTGAAGGTAGCATTCACATCACCCATAAACGATGCTGTGGATAAGATGTATCAAGCATATGTTAATGGTAATTATGCCAAAGCAATAGGTTTAGCTGCCTATACGTATGAGAATGCCGCTGATACGCTGATGAGCATAGGTAACTCCACGGCAGTAGCCGAGAAGATTCTACCTATGGTTATGGAAAGATCATACTGTGGCACACCATCTTTCATCGCATACAACTACTACGGATATGTGAACAGCCTCCTTAAGACAGATAAATTAAGCGCAGAAGCGTTATCCTACACTGCCCTCTTCTTCGCTCACTTAGCTGAGACGAACGCGTTCTTCCTACATAAGTGACTTTTTGATACTTGATCAAGGCATAACTAATGATTGAGAAATCCCTTTCTTTAAAGAAGACTTTAAGTTTTCCGTATCCCCTCGGATAAGGGTACAAGTAGTGCCATTGAGAAAGATAGCATTAGCAACATTACTTATGTTAATTATCACATCGTTATACGTAGTCCAAGCATTGACGCTCAACATTTCAACTATTAAAAACACAGTTCCCATAAGCTCCCTCCTAAGCTCAGAGAAGCTATCCTTACCGTTTAAGGAGAAAGTAAACATGGTGTTCAAGAGTAAGAATGATGTGTTCCTGCTTACCAACGATATGACGTTATATCGAGGTGTGGTCCAAGGCACTAATTACGTAGTTCTTGCATTTACTAAACTTCCATCCACACCTATATGGATTAACGAATCTAGCAGCAAGATCTACATGCTCTTTGAGGATGGGAAATTCTCAGAATACAATATGGCATTAACCAACTGTTTGAAAACGCTCAACCTTGGTAAGCTCATCGAAGTAGTCGGTTCTGCTTGGAGGTCATTAATACTATTAAATTCCCAAGGGGACCTATTTATAGTAAAGAACAATGATGTAAAACAATTATCGTCTATAAGTAATAACACAATACCATTGATAAATAGAAACTTAAAGATAATTAAAGTTAATACAAATAACGTTTCGTTGGCTTGTGGGCTAGGGAAGCTGACTATAGTGGGTTTCAGGATAAATAACAACGTTACAAAAGTTCTCTTGAAGGACATTAACAAAAACGAGTATGCACTGGTAGAGCTTGTCATTGATCAAAATAATGTAATAATGGACAAATGCAGTAAATTGAAGACCGTTAATGTAATCAAGGATATTAATAATATGTATATAATCACAAGTAATAAAACTTCGTTGATGGCGATCTCGCTAAACTCGAGTATTCCTAATCTCCATATACTATTACCGAAATACAAGAAGTTTACCCTAACAAGGTTGAGATTCCTCAGAAACTTTACAGACATTCTTAACTTAAAGGGCTCCCTATTCATGGTTAATAATTATCTGGTCTCAATAAGACCTAAAGATTCTTCAGTGCTACTTAGCGCTTCTAATATAAAGGACTGTTATTCAACGTTATGCACAGATAGAAAGGGCAACGTCTATATTCTTAGAGATCCCTCACAACCCCATACCATACTCATGATCTCATTAACTAGAAAGTTCCTTACCTTAACGAAGGGTGTCATACTGTCATCCTATCTATCTTCACTTTCTAGCGAGAACAAGTATCATCTCCCTCTAAGCACACGAGTACCGTCAGTAAAGGTAGAAGTACCAGCCGGACTCTACATTCTGTCTATTAACACTGAAGTTGGCAGAGTAGTTGAGTTCGTTCCAGCACCACCAGTCTCATGGGATTTCGATCCACTATTCGTACCCATAGAGATATCGCCGGAAATAATAGTTCCATATGTATACACAGTGACAATAAAAGTAATCGACTCTCAGACGCATGAACCAATAGGTGGAGCGCTTGTTTACATCACTGGTACTACCGTTAGAGGCAAGACCGTAAATATAGGTCCTCTCATAACGCCAGCTGATGGTACTATAAAGATAAAGCTAGAAAAAGGTACGTACACAATAAGGATTACACATAACCTCTACAAAACATATGTTAAGAGAATAGTGCTTAGATCCAACCTTAACTTAGTTGCAAAGCTGATAATAAAGGGTACAAACGTATACTTCATTGTCAAGAGTAAAGGTGCTCCTCCCCTGATCAAACCGGAGCCACTTAAGAATGCCACAATAAAGCTCGTAGGACCTCTAACGCTAACACTACATACTGATAATAGAGGCGTGGCCAAGGCAATACTCAGACCTGGTCTTTATACGATAAATGTAACGGCTCCACTTCATAGACCTTACAGTGGCACCCTCACAGTACCTCCGGGCGCTCCTACAATAAAGAAAACGATAGCCTTGGAACCAGTTCTAATAAACTTAGTCTTAACGGTCATAGATGCTGTGACTAAGAAGCCTGTAATTCCGAACTTAGTTAAGTTAACAGCACTCTCATTACCTAATACACCATCGTTAACCATAACTAACCCGCCCTCAAATGTAATAAACGCTAAGATACCACCCGGAAGGTATCTAATACAAGTGATTGCGAAGAACTATAACGAGTTTAAGAGGGTTTACACGCTCACTAAAGATACTCAATTGACTATAGCGTTACATTACAAGACGATAAAAGTCAGAATAATGGTCTATGATGAGTTGAGAAGACCGGTTGATCACTTTAACATAACATTATACAATGAGATCTTAGGCGTGAGGTTTAACTTCACACTAACAGCGCAATCAAACGTAGTGGAGTTACCACCTGGTCTCTATAAAGTAAAAGTTACTGCTCCCGGCTTCGAACCATTAATAACTGAAATAAAGATAGACGAGAACACTCAAGTAATACAACTCACCATAGCTCACAAGACATTCAACATAATAATAAGGGCTACCACTAACGATAAATTACTATATGACTTCATCAGTAAGTGTAAGGGCAATATACAAGGAGGTCCATTGCTCAAACCTCTGCCATTACCAGTAATGACGAAGCCTAAGCTCGAAGCCTCAGTAAAGCTACCGAAGGGTACATACCAAGTTTCTCTACAATGCTTCTCGTATAATGGAAAACTGGCTGCTACTGGCTCGGCTTCATTCGCGGTACCCTTAAAGAGAACAGTATTGGTGAACCTCATACCGTCGAAGACTCCTGTAGAAGTCAGAGTGGTGGATGTCAGAAACAATAAACCAGTGACAAGAGCGCTCGTGAAGATCTACTACAATGGAAAGTTAATCGGTGAAGGTCAAACGAACTATATGGGAATAGCCAAAATCATGGTAAACACATACTACATAGGAAAACAAGTTACAATATCCATAACCGCACCGGGCTATCAGTCATACTCCTCCACCGTGATTCTAACAGAGAGATTACCTACGATTTACCTAAAGCCGGCACCGACAATTATCGAGATCTTGCTAGGTAACCCGGTATTGCTAATAGTACTAGTGTTCGTAGCGGGTGCAGGAGCATACCTCATATCGACGTTCCTAGGAAGAGGCGAGGAGGAGGAGATCTTTGAGGAACTCGTCTGAACTAGAAGTACCAGTAAACGATAGTCATGTTTACAAGGTCATAATAGGAAGAGGTGTGCTCGAAAACTTAAACGGATTTATTTCACCACCTATTGAACCCAAGCTTTCCCTAATAGGAAGAGGAGTGCATGAACACGTACCATGGCTATACTATTCTCTTAGAAAGGTATTTGAGGAAGTGAAGATAGTTGAAGATGGTGAAGAGAGCAAAAACTTGGAAACGGCGCTTAAGATCGTAGAAGATTTATGGAGGCTTGGCGCTACCCGGTGGAGCGCCCTGGCCGTCGCCTCTGGCGGAAGTTTAGGTGATACTGCAGCCTTCGCTGCATCGATATACATGAGAGGTATTCCATTTGTTCAAATACCAACGACGTTGTTAGCGATGATAGATAGCGCTCTCGGTGGAAAGACCGCTGTGAACTATTCGGGCGTGAAGAATATCTTAGGGTCTTTCTATCATCCATGGTTGGTAGTGGACGATCTGAGGTTTCTAGATACGCTGCCAAATAGGGTGTTCAGAAGCAGTTTAGCAGAGGCCCTGAAATATGGATTCACGCTAGACAAAGGTTACTTGGATTTCATGATTCATAACAGAGATAACATCTTACGTAGAGATGACTTACCGCTGATCGAATTGATCAAACAAGCTACTGAGCTAAAGTTGAGCGTAGTATCTCAAGATCCTAGGGAAAGGAAAGGAATTAGAGAAGTCTTGAACTTCGGTCATACCATAGGTCATGTGTTGGAATCCGCTTCAAACTTCAAGTTACTTCATGGTGAAGCGGTCGCTTTCGGTATGCTTGTAGAAAGCAAGATTAGCGAGGATGAAGGATGTAAGGACTGTTTTAATGTTATCTTATCTACAATATCGGATTATGCCATACTCGATGACGTAGTCGACATCATTCCAGAACTTGATTTCCAACAGTACAAGGAGTTATTATATAGGGATAAGAAGAGGGTCGGTGACAAGATTAGGTTACCGATGCTCAAGGAGATAGGGAAATGGGAATTAGTACTCTATCCCTTTGAGTCGTTCGCTGAAAAGAGCTACAAGGCCTATAGGGAGATACTAAAGAAGCTCAAGGGATAGAGCGACGACTGGTCCGGCGTTTAACCCGTAGTATCCTTCATAAACCTTTTCTGCTTCCTCTACACTAAATCCGGGCAAGACGCGCTCTGTTCCCTCATTCTCTAACATTTCTTTGAAGTTATTGTAAATCACGTATCTCTTTACACGACAATAGATCTTCCTCTTGTTCTTTACGCTCTTAAATTCTATTATGTGTCCAACCCTTATCCTCCTTCTCTTTTCATCGTAAAGTCTTCCTTCAACCACCTTTTCCTCTTTCAATATCAATTCAAACCACTTATCATCTAATTTCATTTGATGGACTTGTTCCTTGGAATATGTGATGGCTAAGAATGGATCTATTATATCGCCCTCTTGTAGCGCCCTAATATCTTGGTATGGCTTATCCATCATCTCCTTCTTACTTACATTAGATATGATGAAGTCTACATGTATAGCTGGAGGGAACTCCCAGAGCCCTATCGAGGTTTTCTCGTCGACGAATACTAAACCTTTAGGAGCTATTAACACAGAAACATGTTTCCAATTAACCCATCCTTCCACAGGATTCTTACATTTCAATCCTTTCGGACAAAAGGTATACTCGCCGTCCTTCAATCCTATGCTTATCTCACCATCTAGATGATTTACTGCTATTTGCAGATCCTTGCTAGATATGACGAATTTATCATTGCCGAGGTACCTAACTATCAATTTTATCCTTCATTAACTTTAGAGAGGTAGCTTCTTAATCGATTCTGGTGAGTGACTATGGCTGTTTACCATAAAGAGATTAGAATAAGGTCATCAAGTCGAAAGCAACTAATCGACATAACCGACGAGGTGGAGGCTGCCGTAAGAGAGAGTGGCATCAAAAACGGAATATGTCAAGTATTTGTGCCACACGCTACAGCAGCTATCATAGCGAATGAGCATGAAAGCGGTCTGATGAGTGACATTCTTAGAGCTCTTGAAGAACTCGTTCCCCCTGATGGTAATTGGTTGCATAATAGGATAGATAATAATGCGGATGCCCATATCTTGGCATCTATAATAGGACCATCAAGATCCTTTCCGGTAGTTAATGGTACACTTGTTAGAGGGACATGGCAAAACATATTCGTAGTAGAGCTCGATGGTCCCCGGTACTCTAGAAGAGTTATCGTAACGGTGATTGGAGAATGAGGTTGTACATAGCTAGAGAGAATGAGATACTCTCTGGAGAAGCCACTGATATCTACTTTAAAAGGACAGTTGATGTAATAAAAAAGTCGAATAAGGATAAGAGAGTTCGGATGGAATTTCATGCGTATTCATTACCGTACGATTGGGCGGTATTCGCCGGTCTCGAGGAGGCATTAACGATACTGGGAGGGAAGAACGTTGACGTTTACGCTGTGCCAGAGGGGACCATCTTTAGGCCCAAGCAGCCCCTTATGGTAATTGAAGGCGACTACACAGAATTTGGGGAGTTGGAAACTGCTATATTAGGTGTTCTGAGACACTCAACCTCTATAGCCACCAAGGCAGCTAGAATAAAGCTGGCTGCGGGAAACAAGAGCGTCTTGTTCTTCGGTCTAAGGGCGTTACACCCTGCCATTCAGCCAATGGCTGATAGAGCAGCTTACATAGGTGGTGTTGATGGCGTAGCTGGTAACTTAAGTGAGAAATACCTGGGAATAAAACCAGTAGGTACGATGCCACACGCGTTAATGTTAGTCTTCGGTGACCCTGAAGAGGCGTGGAAAGCGTTCGACGAATATGTTGAAGAGGAGGTACCACGGATAGTCCTCGTAGATACGTTTTGTGATGAGAGAATGGAGGCATTGAAGGCTGCCAAGCTACTAAGGGAAAAGCTGAGAGGAGTCAGATTAGATACGCCAGGATCCAGGAGAGGTAACATGAGAGCCATCGTGGAAGAGGTTCGCTGGACACTAGATCTCCACGGCTTCAAGAACGTACAAATCATAGTGAGTGGAGGTTTGAACGAAGAAAAGATAAGGGAGCTAAGGGACTTAGTCGACGCTTTCGGTGTAGGAACCTCAATAGCTTTTCCGAAGAGCGTTGACATAAGCGCCGACATAGTCGAGGTCTATGAAAATGGTAAATGGACTCCTCGCAGCAAAAGAGGTAAGTGGCCTGGCTTCAAGCAACTCTATCGTTGCAATGTAAACGAGGACTATGTAGTACCTTGGAACGATGAACCTCCGAAATGTAGAGACGGTACCAAACCGAAGGCCATGCTTCGAAAAGTCATGGAGAATGGTAGATTATTAATTGAACCTCCTTCAATAGAAGAAATAAGGAAATACGTATTGGAACAGCTTAACGAGATCGAGGACAAAGTTTGAATAATTCATCTCCTAGATGATGTATGTTCTTAATTACCTTCCCTCTCTTCATCTGGCTCATTTCTTGTAAGTCGTAAAGTGCTTCCCCTACCGCTATCGGAAAAGGCAGTTTCACTGTGTAAACCAATACTATATCACCTTTTTTGAAGTCTCCCTTAAAGTCAACTATTCCAGGTCTCATGACATCTGCTCCATTAGTTATGAACTTCACAGCACCCTCATCGACTACAACACCGGGTCCCTCTATTTGTTGTCCACAGAGTATTGGTACCATTTTACCCTTTACCATTGCTACTCGCGGTACATCGTTTACGTAATAAACGAGGTATTCCTTTTTCTTCTCATCAAATATTATTCGCGCCTCCTCCACTTTGTCGCTCACACTTATGTTAAGCCAAGGCAAGTTAAGTTCTGCGATTAGTTTTTTCTTCTCCTTCTTCGAAAGTTGCCTCTTCAACACGCGCACTTGATTACCCCCATTCTGAAGACTTGGATGAAGGTTTATGAGATGATGAACCATGTCGGGCGACTGAAGGAAAGATGATGTCCTTCCCCCGACTACTGATAATATCCAAATGTTACATCGTTTCCTTCTTACTCATCCTTCTTCAACTATAGAGAGTTGGGGATTGTGAGATGTGTGGACCTCTATACCCGGCAGAGGCTGTTGTGATAATACAGTCAAAACATGATGATCACTTCTGGATGGTAACTTCTGGTGGCGAGGTCAAGAAGATGACATTTGATGACGTAATAAAGGAGGTCGAAGGATGCTATAATAGTCTAAAGGTATCGTTCTGTCCAGAAAAAGGGAAGATGTTAATATGGAGTAGAAACGGAAGGGCTGCAATAGGAGTCATCAACGCCGATCTATTCGACCCTCATCTATGGTGTAACTTGGAGAGATTTGCTGCATTGGTTAACTCAAGGCTACCAGAACCCATCTTACCCTCAGACATCGAGGCTGCGAAAGCTGAGATTGCTTGGAGTTTAGGCTCCAACAAACCCGAGATCCCTATCGAAGCTTGACCTTTTTGACACCGTATTACATCCTTCATATGGGATTGACATGAATATTAAAGTTCTAAGGATAAATTTGAGTAAAGAGAAGTTTGACAAGATAACGCTTGATGAAAGGACTTCAAGACTCTTCATGGGAGGGAAAGGTATTTGTACATACTTGATCTATAAGTATTCTTCTCCACTAATAGATCCCTTCTCCAAGGATAACGTAGCGGTTATCGCTAGCGGAGCTCTTGCAGGCTATGCTCCGGGATCGGGAAAGACTTGTTTTGGTGCTGTCTCACCCTTAACGGGCCTTATTCACGACTCTTATGCCGGCGAAGTACTGGGTCCAAAGCTCAAAATGGCCGGCTTCGACGCGATAATGATAGAGGGTAAGGCATCTGAACCCAAGTATTTGTTAATAGAAAACGAAAACTATGAGTTATTAGATGCAACCGAACTATGGGGACGTAATATAAAGGAGACAACAGATGTCCTTAAGGAACGTCATGGAAGAAAGGCCAGTGTGGCTGCCATAGGTCCCGCAGCTGAAAATAGAGTTAGATATGCCTCAATAATAGTGGATTACCATAGAGCTGCAGGAAGGGGTGGAGTAGGCGCCGTTTGGGGTTCAAAGGGCTTAAAGGCAATAGTGGTAAAGGGGTATTCACCCTTACCAGAACCCGCTAAAGGTAGGGAAGCGTGGAGGGAACTTGTGAAGAAACTTTACGATAGATTAGGTAGGACCTCTAAGTTCCGTAAATATGGGACGAACAACGGTCTTGTAACGGCTGATATGCTAGGTATGGCACCCCACTACAACTTCAGATTACCCCATCGCGGTGATGTAGGTGAGCTCAAAGGTGATATAATCATTCAGAAGGCCACTGATATTCATAGCCTTGACCCTTCTACCTATGGTTACATGTGTCCCGTGAAGTGTCCCAAAGTAATAAACGGAATTAAGAGCGAATATGAACACTTAGGAATGCTTGGGGCAGCTGATGGAATATACAAGCTTGATGACGTCTTGAAGGCGATAGACCTTGTTGACAAACTAGGTATTGATAGCATTTCGGCTGGCAACGTAATTGGATGGTTAATGGAGTCTGTTGAGAAAGGTCTGATCGAAGGACCTAGGTGGGGTGATGGGGAGGCACAAAGAAGGCTCCTAGAAATGATAGCTAAGAGACAAGGTATTGGGGCGATACTGGCGGAGGGCGTTAAGAGAGCTTCGGAGATCTTAAACTTTGGGAAGGAGTGGGCGGTTCATGTCAAAGGTCTTGAGGCCCCTGCTTGGGATCCCAGAGGCCTACTCGGATTCGGCTTAAGCTACGCTACTGCGGATGTAGGTGCTAGCCACTTGAGAGGTTGGCCATCGCCTCACAGACCACCGAATAGACCTGTTGTGGAAGCTATCGACTCGCTAATAGCAGGAAGAGATCAAACAAGTGTGACGGATCATATGGGGACTTGTGTATTCCTACCTTATACACTTGGAGATTACGCGGCATTGCTTAACATAGTGTATGCTTGGGAGGTCGACGTAGAAGAGCTCAAGATGCTCTCATGGAGGACGGAGAGCTTAGCGAGACTTTGGACACTCAGAGCTGGATACAGAAGAGGTGACGATACCGTCCCGCCTAGATGGATGGAACCATCACCTTCTGGACCAGCTAAGGGCCTCAAAGCCTTCTTAGACTGGGATGATTTAGAGAGGGGCAAAACAGAATACTATAAGAGGAGAGGTTGGAGTCCCAGACATGGTATACCTCTACCTTCTACACTTAGGAAATTGGAACTGGATTTCGCTATGAAGGATGCAGAGTACTTGATCGAGCACCTTGAACCAGAACTACTTTGATAACACCGACCCCGTGTCTTCCTGTGTATCCCACTTCTTTCCCACACATGGAGGGTCCTCCTTAGTTACAACTCAGCTTGGAGTGGTATTACATTGATACTCTCACCAGGTTTGTTTCCTCTGGAAGGGCTCTGACTATGATACCCCTCTGAAGTTTTGTATAATTTAGTTTTTCAAGAGATGGTTTTCTAGAAATCAATACAAAAAGAAAGTTACAATTATCAACATTGGAATCTGGGTTAAGGAACTAAGATAAAGATAATTGAAAGAATCTAAGAGGCAGCATCAAGGATGAGAGGTCTTCTTGTTGGAGTTGAAAGAAGGTAGTGATGATATTGTAATAATACATCTGAGAGGAGAGCCTCAGAAAAACATCTAACATCGCAATCACAAAGTTGAGTAGGAATAAAGTGGGAACCAGTGGAAATAAGGGGGTCTATAATATTTGAGTAGCACATAGCCTTAAATGGCACATAATGAAGATATTTAATAGGTGGCGTAAGTGGACGAGGAAGTAAAGCGTGAAGTGGTTGAAGAGACCCAAGAGGAAGTCATCGAGCATCTTGAGAAACTCTATGAAGACGATGAGATAGTGGTCTTGGCAGCTCCTGACGATGCTGAGCTAGAGAGGCTAATACTGAATATTTTAAAAGAAAAGAGAATGAAGTTTAAGGAACTGAAAGAGGCATTTTCAGCGACTGCAGGTGAGGATAGGCTGAGAAGGGCTTTGTTGAAGCTTATGGAAGAGGGCAGAGTATACGAACTCCCTGATGGTTCATATACAGCAAACATCGAGGATCTAGAAGCTTTCAGAGAAGCTGCTTTACCCGAGGCCGTCGAAGCAGCTGATGAGTTCGAGGAGGCAATAGAAGAAATCGAAGAAGAAAACGAGGAGTTCGAAGATTTCGAGGATATAGAAGATATTGAAGATTTAGATGAACTCTAAAGTACTCATTCTTCCATACTCTTAATTTCTTCAAGTCTCCTCTTGATAATCGATGCTAGCTCTTCTCCATAATATTTCTTTATCTCCTCTATAAGGTCCTCAACGACTCTTTCGTGTTGTTTAAGTAACCGTAGAACTTCCCCGAACTCTTTACTTTCAAAGAACTTCTTCAAGTTCTCCGTAGGGTCTGGATTTTCAAATGAGCTGAACTTGAATTTATTTTCAGCTACCCAGACCATCTTCCTTAGTTCTGATACATTCCTTGGTTCTAATTCGTCTTGGTGTTTGGCTAAGATGACGTTGAATATTTGCCTCAAGAAGTCAGGCTTCCTAGTCATAGTCGTTCCCCATACAGGCCTCCTTTCATCCCTATTGAGGTCTAGCCCGGATTCTTCGGACATCCTCAGGATATGGAAAAGAGAAAAACGTAATAATATATGAGATGAGAAACGTGATTACTGTTGTTCCTCTTGCTTCTGCTCCTTCTGTTCAGCGAGCTTCTTGGGATAGGCCCTTATCTCCCCAGTTTCGGGATTTATCTCAAGAATGTAATCTCTATCATACCTCTCTACGATGTGTTTTGGTATATAGATGTTGAGAGGCAAAGTGTAGTAGGTATACTTGTACTCTTTGTTGTTCACGATTTTCCTACCAAGAACCTCTCTGACCTTCACTTGCCTCCTTCTTACCATCCTTTCTACCCCTTAGTGCTACAAAAAAGAGATTTAAAAATAATGTGTGAAAACAACCACAAGTAATACGCGAGATCGCTCAACCCATATGAAATAGCACATTTATTTAGAACGACGTTTGTACTGAAAAGTTTCATTAAGCTTTTTAGTCTGTAGCTCTTCTCTTAGTTTAGACATACAAGAGTATAGGAGTTTGAGCGCTTTGGGATGAGTGACTGGAGGTTTATGGGATTTCATCTCCTCATCGTATTCCTCTGGAGGAATGCAAGGTATGCATGAGAGACCGAGTTCCTTACATGCTTCCATAACGGCTTTGAAGCTTTCACTATCAGGTTTCAGATATACGGCAATTATCTTGTACTTATGAGCGTGCGCTTTCAAGAACCTTCTTACTCTTTCTCTTATTACGTCTACGTAGAGTTTCTTTATCTCTTCAGTTTCTTCCCACTCGGGCCAATCATAGCTATTAAATGGATAATCGTTAGCGAATTCTTCCGGAATGACGCCAGGCGAACTAATGGCAACTAGGTGCGTTCTCCTCCTCATACCGACCCTTCTTAGAACATTGAGAATAGCTTTCCAAGTTTTGCTCTTATAATATGGTTTCCTGTAGGAGCAAGGAACGAAGAGCAAGACATCCTTTTTCGGAGGCTCATAGAAGTTAGTGAGGTATTCCATCCAGACTTCGTAATAAGGATGTAAGAGGGTCTCCTCATTAGCTCCAATAATTTTCTTCCTTAGATATTTGGGAAACTTAGGTTTAAAGGCGAAGTTATTGAACTCTATTTGTACTCTTGGGTCCCGAAGGTAGGGTGTGATTACTTCTATGAATTCGTTGTAAGGTAATGGGTGCCATTCACCTCTAATCCATTTTATGAAGAGTGGACTCTCGGAGTGAGGATAAGTATTTATTATGACTACCTCATCGGAGTACTTGAGTGCAATTTCCATAGTCTTTGGAAACAACTTTTTCCAATTGGGTACCGGAGGATTTACGAGGACATATGTTTTCACCTTTACGCCTAGGTTACGTAGCATCAGCGTAATTGAGATAAACTTTTCTACAGTCATCGCGGGGTACTTACCCAACTCCTTTAACGCTTCGTTGTCAGCAACTTCCAGCCCTAACGCTACTATCAACTCATAGGATCTATTGAGAAATGGCTGAAGCCTCTCATATGTAATATAATCTGGTAGACTCTCTACCTGGAGCTCAACCGTGCACGTTCTATCAATTTTCTCAGCTAACCAAAGTTGAAAATACCTAGGAAACTGAGATTCATCAAATATGCTTCCTGAAGTATATATCTTCAACCTCTTTGGAGGTGGGGAGAGAGCCTTTTCTACCTTCCTCATAAGATTTTCTATACTATCCTTCCCGGTCCTCTTCCCCCATCCACACATAACACAACGTCCCCAGGAACACTTGCCTACGTTGGCGACGACACTCCTCTCTCTTACGTGCCAGCACATAATATTTTGCCCTAACCCCCTTTCCCCGGGGAAATAAAGGCTGAGGTGGGACGTATGGACCCAAAGAAAATCCCATTGAAATCTCAAGATATTTTGATAATAATGATAGTGGTAATAGTGATACTATGGACGTTTGGGCTAAATGTTATACCGTATACAATTCTAACTTGGATAACCACGGCATTTATGGTATTCATGATGACACTAGCTTTGATAGCTCCTACGGGCGATGAGGAAGAAGAAAAAGCTGAAAAAGGCGAAGAGAAGGCCCCATAATGGGGCCGTCGTCTAGCTTGGTAGGATGCGGGGCTTGGGCCCCCGTGGTCCGGGGTTCAAATCCCCGCGGCCCCACTAGATATTCGTAACTACCCTCTTCTGAGGTAATAGTAAAAACAGATAAGTAGAAAATTGGTTCGGTGAAATACATAGATGCTTGCAAAATTAAACTAGGAAACGACACATGCAGCAGATACTCTATACGTAGAAGTTTGAATCCTAGGTTCTAAAAACAAGACTTAGTAGGACAATCTGTGAACAGTTTCTATCTCTACTTCACTAACTCCTTCAACGTTCTTCAGTATCTCCTCTAGTTTGCTAGTCCCGCCCTCAGTTTCCTCAGGCATGGTTATGTAGAGCTTGAGTAAGTTCAAACCGAAAGCCACAGGTATCCTTTCATGCTTGGCAACCTCGTATCCTTCCGGAAGAGCCTTCTTTATGTCCTCTAAGAGCTCATTTAGATCCTTCTCGACGCTTTCAGGGTATACCTTAGTAACGACCAATACTTTTACCATAGTACTCACCTCATGGTCCTTCGAATCCACACTTGGGGCATTTATAGGGCTTAGTCTGCTTCCTGCAGCTAGGGCACCTCCATATCACTACCTCGCCACAATTAGGACACTTGAAGCTTACGCCTACCTCCTTACCCTTAGGTACCACAAGTCTGTTGCAACTGGTGCATATCGGCGGTCGCGCCATCTCCTCTTGTTCAACCCTCAAGCTCACGACTTCCGCACCCGCTGGCCTCCTTCGCTGAATGGTTAATAATAAGTACTGTCCGAGCTTCACGGTGTCGAGCCTATTGGAGTTTGAAATTAAGCTGAGGATAGAGGATCCACAAAGGATTGAAGAGACGCTACTCAAGCTTGGTGGGGAGTTTATGGGCACTAGAGTGGAGATAGACACGTACTTCAACTTTGACTGTAATGGTGGGTGTTGTAGAAACTTTGCCGAAACCGATGAGGCTATCAGACTTAGATTGAGGGATAGTAAGTGCATTCTGACGTACAAGGGACCTAGGATATCCAAGGAGGTAAAAGCTAGAGAAGAGATAGAAGTGGAAGTGGGTGACTGTAATGCAATCACGAAGATCTTGGAGAAGATGTGCTTGAAGCCGGTAGCTCAAGTCAAGAAAAAGAGAAGATATTGGAAATTAGGTAATGCCACAATAACTATAGATTACGTTGAAGAACTCGGTACATTTATGGAGATTGAAGTTGTCGGTGAGGATGCAAGTGAAGCGAGATCCATCATTGATGACTTAAGGAGGAGGATAGCTCCCTCATCTGAAGTGGTTGAGGAAACGTATCTCGAGATGTTACTGAAGAAGAGGGGAATATCCCTCTAAGAGGGATCTCCGATTTTTTATGGAAGTGTTAAAAAAGCTTACTTCTTCAGCTTTAGCTCTACTTGCATGGGCTCGACGTCGGTGACTATTCCTATGCCGACAGTCTTACCCATGTCTCTCATGGCGAACCTTCCTAGCGGCGGTATGTCCTGGAACTTCTCGATAACCATGGGCTTTAGTGGCTTGAACTTCACTATAGCGGCGTCACCGACCTTCAAGAAGCTGGGGTTCTCCTCGACGACCTTACCGGTCCTGGGGTCTAGCTTCTGCTTGATCTCTATGATCCTACAAGCGACGCTGGCGGTGTGGGCGTGAACTACGGGAGTGTAGCCTATAGCCACAGCGCTAGGGTGCCAGATAATGAACACTCTGGCAGTGAAGGTGTTGGCCACGGTCGGAGGCTTGTCAGGATGACCGGCGACGTCACCTCTCTTGATGTCGTTCTTGCTCACGCCTCTGACGTTGAATCCGATGTTGTCACCGGGCTTAGCCTCTTGTACCTTCTCGTGATGCATCTCAATGGATCTCACTTCTCCGCCGACGCCCGGAGGCATGAAGACTACCTTGTCGCCTACCCTTAGTACACCAGTCTCCACCCTTCCTACGGGTACGGTACCAACTCCGGTGATGCTGTATACATCCTGGATGGGTATCCTCAGAGGCAGCTTCATCCACTTCTCAACGCTCGGAGGCTGTAGTTGGTCTAGGGCCTCCACGAGGGTGGGTCCCTTGTACCAAGGCATGTTTTCGCTCCTCTTGATGATGTTGTCGCCGGTCCAAGCACTGACAGGGATGAAGGGTATCTGGTCGACCTTGTAGCCTAGTCCCTTCATGAACTTCTTTAGAGTCTCGACTATCTGCTTGTACCTCTTCTCGCTCCACGGAGGCTCAGTGGCATCCATCTTGTTCACGGCAACGATTATCTGATCGATACCCATAGTCTTGGCCAGCAGTATGTGCTCCCTGGTCTGCCCCTCGGCACTCATACCGCTCTCGAACTCACCTGGCCTAGCGCTTACGACTAGGATAGCAGCATCGGCTTGGCTGGCACCAGTGATCATGTTCTTGATGAAGTCTCTGTGACCAGGGGCGTCGATGATAGTGAAGTAATACTTCGGGGTCTCGAACTTCATGAAGGTTAGGTCTATGGTGACTCCTCTCTCCCTCTCCTCCTTCAGCTTGTCTAGTAGCCAAGCATACTTGAAGCTCTCCTTACCCCTCTTCTTAGCCTCCTCCTCTAGCATCTTTAGGGTCTTCTCGTCGACGAATCCTAGCTCGTACAGCAAGTGACCCACTAGGGTGCTCTTACCGTGGTCTACGTGGCCTATCACTACCAAGTTCATGTGAGGCTTCTCCTTCTTGCTCACTCTCTATCCCTCCGCATGGGGTGCGGGGAGTACGTCTATTAAATATTAAGCGTGTAAGGGTCCCCATGAGCATAGTACTTCGAACCAGGTGAGTGCTCATGGTTACTATAGTCTACTATCCGGGAGATATAGCCGCTAAAGGGACGGCGGAGATATTGGAAAGAGAGTATTCAATAAAAGTGACTCCAATACCCAATGATTCACCCTTCCATGATTTCTCCGATATCGATGACGACGTCATAATAGTCTTGTCCAGGCATAAGAGCTCTAAGGAGATTAAGAGTTTCACCGTTCATCATACAGGCAACATTGGTCCAACTAATGAGCTAGGCGGAAAACCAAGAGAGGTAAGCATCGCCTTTCCATCAATAGCTTGTTCCTTACTTAGATCTCTTAAAGATGCGGCAAGGGATCGTGAAGATTACGAGGTAGCATATGAAGCAACACACCATGGACCTACAGTAAATAAGGCGATAATATTCATTGAAATAGGGTCTAGCGAAAAGCAATGGGGTGACCCCAAGAACCATTATGTGCTGGCAAAAGCGGTGGCGCGTTACAAGGATTTTGGATGTAGTGGCATAAGGAGCATATGGATAGGAGGTCCTCATTATTCTTCGAGAGCATCTAAGAGATGTTTTAGCGATGAAGCGTGTTTCGGTCACATAGTAGCGAAATATAATGTTCCCTATCTTGATGATGAGATGCTGAAGAAGATCGTTGAGAAAAGTATGGAGAAGATAGAGAGGGCATATTTAGAGAAGAAGTCGATGAAATCAGAACAACGTAAGCATGTGAGGAACTTGTTAGAGGAATGGGGGATAGAAGTAGTTAGCGTCTAAGAACTCTTTCCACCATCCTTGTGTAATATGAAGGTAGATCCTCTCCGCGAGCAGCTCTAATATAAAGATGTTTTAAGACGTTAGGATTCATCATATCTAACTCAGAAGAGTTTTCTGCTATCATTAGGACGTCTAGAATGGCTTCGTGAAGTCTTGAAAGTGAGAGCTTCGGAAAGAGCCTTACCTCTATCATGACCTTATCTAATGAATTAATGAATGAAGATATATCACCCTCTAAGAATGAGAATAACCAATCGGAGCGCGGTAGCGAAGACTTCCATCTAGCTATCGCCGGACCGAAGTTCCACCTTTGCATGCCTTCGAGTATCTCTATGTTGTTGGCCTTTACTACACCCATAGAAACATCTCTTGCTTTTACTTCATTGAATTCCAAAAGCTCATGAGACAAACTTTCAAAGGTATGAAGCGAGAGATCCTTGCAAGGCTCGGCTTCTTGAGGTACGCCTGAGAATAATCTGCTAAGGACTTCATACCATGATGAATATGAATAAGGCGCCCAAGCATCTGGTATGGCTGCCCAAGAGTTAGAGGCGAAGTCGATCCAAGCCCTCACTCTATATTCCTTCCATCCACAACATGGTGAATTAGAATACTTCGAGATTAAGAAAGGAGAAGCAACGTTCAATGCATTTAGTACCATTGGTAAATCCTCCTTCCCGACGTCTATCCATATCTGTGTTGATGCCATAGTTGCAATCTTATGGTGATTGTAACCGTACCATTGCAATAAACGATAGTGACCCCTTGGAGTAGCGTTCTTCAGATACCATCTAATTCCTGGAGGCGGGAGATAGGCGACGTCCAAGCTGGTATAACCCAACCCTTCTAGCCATAAATAGAAGTCTTCTGCTCTATTGAGTATAGCTTCGAGAGGACCGGGTTCTATCGATACCTCGACAATTGCAGAGGTCGTGTCAGTCTTTACTATCCCAAAATCTTTCTTGAACCCTACAGGTTGTCTTGAGCAAGGATCTTTGATTATGCTATCTTCACTAGTTAACGTTTCTTCCCATATGCTTCGTGTAACTAAGTTACCATTCTTAGTAATTAATGTCTCTATTTCTAGGCCTAACATCCACTCGTCACCTGCTAAATGAAAGGTATTTAATGAGGATAATATCTTTGATATAGATTGTGATCTATTCCTAATACGTCAAGTATCTTGCCCACTATGAAGTCAATAATATCTGATATAGACTTGGGTTTTATGTAGAAAGCTAATGTAGGAAGAACTATATGGACGCCTATCTTGCTTAGTTTAAGCATGTTTTCTAATTCTAGTGGCCCTACAGGAGATTCCCGGGGAACTAACACGGTCTTCTTACCCATTCTTATTGCATTCAATGCTAGACGTGAAGGCAAAGTGGATCCGATACCATGTGCTATCATTCCGAGCGTTTTCATAGAACAAGGGACTACTACTACAGCATCCGGCACTCTCGAACTAGAGGCTAGATGAGAGGTCATTGAAATTTGAGGAGATAATCCCCTTTTCCTTATTTCATCCACAATGTTACATGATATGGGTGGATCCACAAAACATGGTTCTATTTTTGATACTTCGATGGCGTCTTTAGAAAGAGCTACTTCGACATTTATTTTCATATTGAGTAGGACATCTATCGTCCTTAGGGCAAGGGGTATGCCGGAGGCACCTGTTATAGCTACCGCCACCCTCAACCACTTAACACCTTAACCATTACCAACCAGTACAAGTATAGCAATGCTATTAATGCTATTGTCCAGAATAAAATTAATGCTATGAACAGCTTACGCCTTCTCATTATGCTTTTCCAACCACTTTCTCAGAGTCTCGACGTTCCACTCGTGCTTGGTTTTCCTCCTCTTATCAATGGGGATTCCCATCTTTAGAGCTTGCTTGAATGTTAGACCAACTTCCTCTAGCTCGGCCTTGCTGAATCCTCTACCGACCTTCAACCTCGGCTTCTTTCCGGCGTCCTTCCTCAAGATAGGTGTTAGTACCTTAGCGACTGGCCTCTCTTCCATTGGATGATCCCCTCCGCTAGGGTTACCAGAAGGATTATAAACAATAATATGGTACCATAACTGACATATTAAGATCGAGATTTATTAATTGTAACCGGTTTGGCTCCAAGATGGGTGTGGTATTGTGATATTGGTCCCCATACCATTACTGAGCATAGGACCAAATGAGATGCTCATACTCCTAATTTTCGCTCTGTTACTGATACTGGGACCTTCAAAAATCCCCGAGTTGGCTAGGGGGTTAGGACAAGCGGTCAGAGAGTTCAAGAAGGCAGCCGAGGGTGAGTACTTTGAGGAAGCTACCACCTCTGGTGGAAGCTCCCAGCAATCTGGACTAACCGAGGAGCAGTTGATTGAGCTTGCTAAGAAGATGGGAATAAATCCGGAGGGTAAGAGTAAGAGTCAACTAGAACAAGAAATACTACAAAAGGCCAAGGAAGAGGGCCTAACTGAAAAGAAGCAATAAACGGAATAAAACCCTACCCATCTTTGTGGTGGGGCTAATTCGATGTCTTTAGCGAAGGATCAAGAGAAAAAGCGCAAGAGGGAGTCCCGCTTTCTGAAATGGATCAAGAGCTTCTTTGAATGTGAGACTGAGACGGCGTACAGTGAGGAGATCAGCGTACATATAGAGGAGCTCCTTGTAAGACTGCGCAGGTCTATAGTAGCCTTCTTCATTGCATTGATGGTAGTAATATTCTTCCCTATAAACTGGATATCATGTCCACTATTCCATATCTATTGCTCATCCAACGAATTGAGTCATGTAGTGGGTGCTGAGTACATTAGAGATTTACTGAAATGGTTGGGCTACATACCAGCTATGGTTGCTTTGCTTAGGCTGATAACGCTGGCAATTAACAGTATGGGAGTAACCGCCATAATATGCAACGCTGAAGGATTGATGAACGCGTACATAATGATAATAATATGGGGAGCCATACTCCTCTCCTTACCCTACATAGCTTACCAGCTGCTGTGTTACATCTGGCCGGCTCTTGAAGAGCATGAGAAGAAGATGTTGAGGAATAGCATTCTAGCTGTAGTAGGGCTCTTCTTGTTAGGAGAAATATTCGCGTTCACCATAGTCGTGCCCTTTGGATTGAAGCTGGTCGTGATATTCGGACAAGTAGCTGGAGCTGAGGTGAGATGGTGTCTCTCTGACGTTATCAACTTCGTACTCTTCACGGCGATAGTTACTGGTGCTTCGTTCCTATTGCCTATAATAGTATACTACTTGGTCCTTATAGGACTTCTAAGGCCCGAACAACTCAAAGGAAGAAACATGAGGATAGCATTCCTAATAATAATGTTTATCGCTGCCGTGATAACTCCTGGAGGCACCGGAGTTAGCATGATAGCGATAGGTATACCGATGTTCGTATTGTACTACTTAGCAGTAAGGATGGCAGAGAAAGCAGTAAAAGAGAGAGAAGAGAGGCAGAGAAAACAACTTGGAGAGCTAGGTAAGGGAGGAGGTATAAAGTTTGAGAGTACCAAGTAAATTGCGAAAAATAGATAACTTTTAATTAAAATAATCCATGGACCTCCTTGGAGAACAGTATGAAGTGTTGTCCTGTCCTAACGGTAGATACCGTTGTAATAGATGGTGATAAGGTTCTCTTAGTGAAAAGAGGTGCTGAGCCGTTCAAGGGAAAATGGGCCCTTCCCGGAGGCCATGTAGAGTGTGGTGAGCGCGTTGAGGATGCTGCCTTAAGGGAGCTGAAGGAGGAAACTGGAATAGATGCTGAATTAGTCACCTTACTCTCCGTGTACTCGGATCCTCGTCGAGACCCCAGAGGTCACTACGTCTCAATAGCGTTCATTGCAGTCCCTAAAGAGAAAGGACAAGAGCCTAAGGCATCGACTGATGCAAAGGAGGCCAGATGGTTTAAGATAGGCGAAATTCCTTGGAATGATCTGGCTTTTGATCATGCTCAGATAATCAAAGATGCATTCCGTATGTTGTTACATCTAAAAAGAGAAGAGGGTTCAACATTTTAGGTGAACCTAACTCGCAGGAAATACGGTGGTTTTATATGAAAAGCATGCTAATCCTAACCTTGCTTTTGCCGTTCTTAGTGGCCAACACTTTGGTAGCTAGCGTAAGCAGCTTGGCTATGATAGCCTCTTCTGTACTTCCCCAATGGAAAGTCGTTTCTCTTATGCCACCGGGTGTAAATCCGCTCTTCTGGAAACCCTCTCCCTCCCAAATCACAGAGGCCCTCCGTGCTGACGTATACTTGCAGACAGGACATTGGCCATACGAGATCCAAATAGCACAAATGAGAAAGGAAAAGGGATTAGTTACCGTTCCTCCAATTTATGAATTCAAAGATCCTGCCCTCGGTATAGCAGCATTAGGATTCGCTATATTGAGAATGCCTAACGGTGAACTGAATCCACATGGATGGTGGCTTTACGCTCCCAACGCTTTATCACTTATGAGATCTTTAGTTATACAATCTTGTCAACTTGAGCCTGCGCATTGTATGAGCTACTTAAAGAATTTCCAAGTTGAAATAGAGAAGGTTAGAGAGGTACTGAAGGAATGCGTTCCAATATACTATAAGAAGAAAGTTGTAGTTATGATGCCGGTCGAACAATATGCGCTAGCTAACTTCGAGATAAAGGTCCTAAAAGTAGTACAATCAAAAGGAGCTATACTCAGTGGTCGCGAACTCCGGGAAGCTGTAGATGCTTTAAAGAAGTCCGATGCCTTAGTGATATCAGAAGTCTCAAAAAATGTACCAGCTACCAAAATAATGGAAACATATGCAAGACGTCTCCATAAACCAGTAATAGAAATAAAGGTGATGTGGGGCAATTGGAAGAGTTATGACATCTACTTGAAGCAACTTTGTACGGAGCTGAGGGAACTAAGATGATAGAGTACGTCATAGCATTAGTGACGTCGGCAATACCCCTCTTCTTGGGAGATGTGGGCGTTGCTTCTGTGATATTAGCACTCTCGATGATAGCTTCACCTTCTACATGTCCTATCATATGTAACAACATGATAGGAGTATTGATGACATCTGCCTTGCTGGGCGTCTTAATTAACTTACTTGTGACATTCTTCAACCTAACTTTAATCCAAGGTATAATAACATTAATGATATCTACTATAGTGTTAAGTATTATCTATGCATACGGGTTAGAGAAGGATATAATCGAAGAGATAAGCGAGTGGAGTGTCATCGTACTAGTATTGGTCATGGTAGGCACGATGTATCTATCTCCAGAGCTTGGTAGCCAAGCGATGTATTTCATTGCAGGAGGCATATGGGTGGTTTCAACAGACTTGGCACAAGTCTATTTAATAATTGCTATGAGTATCCTACTTATCTCCGTAGTCTTAAGAGATCATATAGTAGGCACTATGTTTGATAAGGAATATATACTTGCTGTGGGCTCGAATACATACGTAAGATACTTCATTTTGTCATTCTTGAGTGTGTTCGGTATAGCTGTTACTGCGTATACCATAGGTCTATTTGCTACGCAGACAGTATTAGTATTACCGGTAATAATCTCCTTGAAAATGCTGAAGAAAAGCATAGAGGAAATAGTTCCTTATACTTTCGCTATCTCAAATACTCTAATGAGTTTGGGAGCTTATTTGTCAATGATCTATGGTATATCTGCAATAGGAGCATCCTCTGCAATGATGGTATTATTAATAGTATTACTAAAGTTACGTCATTCCAAGCTAGGCAGGACTAGGAAAACATAGGGAGTCTGATGGCAGAGCTTGCCAACCTGGTGAGTATGCTAAACAAAAAGAAAGAGAGAGTTAAAGTATTTGAGAGAGCTAAGGAAATAGCGACCGCGCAGAGAGATAAGCTAGAAGTGATAGCTGACGCCGTTATGCATGGAGCTAGGATAAATGGAAAGGAACTTAGTCTAGCAATGGAAGCGTTAATAATAGATCCGCAATATTTCTATTATAAAAGCACGATAGTGGTCACACCAATAGGCTTCTACCTAACTAAGGGATACGCTCTCGATGAGATATATGCTCTTCCTGGAACTCTTCTTATAGAGGGAGACGAACTCTTCCTACATCCAGTAGTTCAAGAGTACCATGAATATCTCTTCGGCTACCTACTGGATACTATGGGACCTGGTGAGACGGCTCTCTTTACGCCATGTTCGAAAGTGAAGCCCTATAGAGACAGCTTCATGTATAAAAAGGTAGAGGCGATAATTGATAGGTATGGTAATGATACTTGGAGGTTCATAGTGGGCGAACCGCTAGCTATAGTGCCTAGGTATTTCGACCTCTACTATCCCGCTGCACATTATGATTATCCACCAGAGAAGGTTACTGAAGATGAGTACGAGATATATGTGAATTTAGTAAAGAAGGCGATTGAGCTGATAGCAACCAAGTTCGAGAGAATAATCTATACGCTCCCTAAGAAGCACAAGAAGGTGTTTGAGGAAGCCCTTAGAAGAGCTCAAGTTGAGGCCCTTTATAGTCCCTATAATGTCTATTACTTCCCGAGGTTGCGTGAGGTGCTTGTCAGTACCGCCTCCGTCTAGTTACGTCATCTTTATTAAGTATTGCAATTCAAATCCACCCACGAGTGTGGGTGGGAGTTATTGCTCGATATAAAGTCCTTTATAGCAGATAGGGTCTCCTTAATGGAATCATCCGAGATAAGGGAGATACTCGAACTAACAGAAGGTAAGAATGTAATAAGCCTAGCCGGAGGGTTACCTGATCCGAACTACTTCCCTGTGGATGAAATGGCCGAGATCGCTAGTGAAATAATCAAGGAATATGGTTCCAGAGCGCTTCAATATAGCGTAACTCGTGGACTAAGGGAGTTTAGAACCGAAATAGTAAAGTTCATGGAAAGGTCCGGTACCCCGGGCGAGAGACCTTATAATATAATCGTAACCTCGGGTAGTCAACAAGCCTTGAACTTGTTGGCCCAGATATTGGTAAACCCTGGAGAGATAGTGATAGTTGAAAAACCAACCTACCTAGCTGCCATCAACGTCTTCAAGGCAGTGGGGGCAAGGTTCGAAGGAGTTCCCGTAGATAATGAGGGTATGAAAGTAGACGAGTTAGAGGAGAAATTGAAGGCGCTGAAGGCCGACGGAAAGAGAGCTAAGATAGTGTACACCGTTCCTACAGCTCAAAACCCTTCAGGAGTAAGCATGAGTAATGAGAGAAGAGAAAGGTTGCTCGAGCTGGCTGAGGAGTATGACTTTCTAATTATTGAGGATGATCCCTATAGCCACTTCATGTTCGAGGACGTTGATTTCAAAAGGTTGAGGAGTAAGGATAAGTACAGGGTGATATATACTAGCACCTTCAGTAAGATACTAGCTCCAGGGCTGCGATTGGGATGGGTAGCTGCCCACCCTGACATAATAGACGCGCTAGAAACGGCGAAACAAAACGCTGATTTGCATACCCCTACCTTCAATCAACTCATAGCTACTGAGGCACTGAAGAGAGGAGTTGTGGACAAGCACATTCCAAAGGTAAAAGAAGCGTACAAGAGAAAGAGGGACGTGATGCTAGAGGCACTTGAGCAACATATGAGTGGAATGGCTACGTGGACCAAACCAGTTGGGGGGTTATTCATATTCGTATACTTGGACGAGAATATCGACACCAAGGAAATGTTACCTCAAGCTCTCAGCGCTGGCGTGGCTTACGTGCCAGGAAGCGCCTTCTACATCGACGGTAGTGGAAGGAACACCATGAGATTGAACTTCAGCTACCCCTCAGAGGAAGAGATAAAGAGCGCTATAGAGAGGCTAGCAAAAGTCGTAAAGGAATATAGTGATAAGCACAAGTGAACCCTAAAAGAATTATAATACCTTCTTACAGATCCCCCTAGGGGTACGTTATGAACAAGAGGAAGGAAAAAGGTAAGTCCCACTCGAAGAGACCGGTAAGGAACACCCCTCCAAGGTGGATTCAGCTAAACCAAGAGGAGATCAAGGCTCTGATAGTGGAACTAGCTAAGAAGGGCTACGGACCTTCTATGATAGGAATAATACTAAGGGATCAGTTTGCTATACCCCTAGTGAAACCTGTCGTGGGTAAGAAGCTAGTACAAATAATGGAGGAGCAAGGAATAGCTCCTCCCATACCCGAAGACCTCTTCCATTTAATGAGAAGAGCTGTAAGGGTAAGAGCACATCTCGCCGAGCATCCCAAGGACAAACACTCCGCTAGAGGACTTAACGACATCGAGTCCAAGATAAGGAGGCTAGTTAAGTATTACAAGAGGGTTGGCAAACTCCCACCGGACTGGGAGTACGATCCGGAGAGGGCGAGACTACTTGTCCAACAATACTCCGCACTCTTTGAGTCCGGTGCCTAACCTCACCACTTTTCTCTCTGAAAATCAAACGGCACAGCAAGCCCTAGAAGCAATAAAAACACTCATAAGCGAGATAAGGGATTATGGTTTTGTAAGGATATTCACTCTTCCCACCTTTGAAGAACTAATCGCTGCTTCCCAAGTTCAACAAGTTATGGAAAATAACGATATTCAAGCGCTCGTTGATATATATCCTTTCAATTATCCTCCAGAGGACTCGCCTACTATAGTGATCGGAACTAGAATAGGTAAGAGGAGAGCACCTACAATAGAAGTCTCTCCAGGCCCTCTCTTAATGGAAGAGAGAAGGGTTAGCTTTTGGATAAATAATGGTTCGATAAGTTCTATAATAATAAAAGTACTCGAGGAGATGTTTGTAGTAAAGGAAGAGTATAAGATATATTCTCTAATTGCAGCATACGCTGGTGATCGTGGTGATGTTGGTAGCGGTCTTGATGGATTGATAGTTGAAGATCTAGAGATAGCTGGCATAGTCGAGAAGAGCTTCACGTTCTCGTTATACAAGTGGAAGAGCCTACCCTTAATACATTCCGTCGCCTATACAGCGGTTCCATACTTCCACGGTCTCTTAGCGTCTCCAGAGAAAGTGTTAAACTTCTTGAAGGCATCAGGAATAGACATTGAGGAAACTGAAAGATTGTTGGATATGATGACGGAAGAGGAGAAGTTAGTTAATACATTAAAAGCCTTAACCGAATATCTAAATAATGTAAGTAAAAGGAAGCGAGAAGTGACAGAAATACTATATGAAGGTGTTGAAGTGAAGGAAGACGCTACGAAGAACTTCGATGTCCCATCGATATTGATGCATGGTTTCAAGCAAGGAAGTTTGATCTTCCTAGGCGTATCTGACATCTCCTTGTATCATGTAGTTAGCTTAATTACCTTGGGTAAATATTACTATAAGGCCGAAGACTTGTATTTGAAGACGATAACGTTTGCATCAAGCGAACTTCCAGCGGCACTAGCTGTTCCGAAAAGCTACACCGTATCCGGAAGGAGGGGTACATTGTTATTCTTGCCCGAAAAACCTCCCTCTCCAACTTTGCTATATCGTATGGTTAGAGACTTTGGGATAGGTAGAGAGGCTGCCCATGTTGTGGGATTCAACGCTTCATCGAAGACTATGGTTCCAATAGATTCTCTAAAAAGAGCATCCTTAGATGTAATAGGTATAATCAGGAGAAGTATCAGTAAGGGCTGGAAAATTGACGGTGGATGCTTGGTGAAAGAAGATGAAGATGGGAGAGAGTTCAAGGAATTGTTATCAAGTTAAGGTTAAGTTGGAGATAATAACCGATGACGTCAAAACACTATTCGAATCACTCAAACCAGACGACGTAGAAGTAAGGGGGTTGAATTACAAGTCCTATATCGAAGAAGGTATGCTAATATATGAGTTTGAAAGCGATCAAATCCTTACTCTAAGGAATGCGCTAGATGATGTTCTGGAAAAAGCATCCCTCGTCGAGGAAGTATTAAAAGGGACGCAATGAAGCTCAGCGGGGATATCCACAGTGTCCGCTAGAAGGAGAATAGGCGGTAAGGATCGATGGAGGATAAAGAAGTGGTATAATATAGTCACCCCCGAGGTCTTCAATAACGTCATCGTAGGTCAGACCCCAGCAGACGAACCTTGGAAGCTGATAGGAAGGGTCCTCGATACCACCCTCTATGATATAACCGGTGATTTTACATATGTTCATGTACACGTATATCTACAAGTAATCGATGTTGATGAGAAGAACTTACAAGTGTTTACTAGGTTCAAGGGCCACGAACTCGCTAGGGACTACATAAGAAGCTTGACTAGAAGGAAGAGTTCAAAGGTGGAGGGAATATTTGACGTATGGACTAAGGATGGTTATGGACTTAGGTTAACCATAGACACCTTTACCGCCTACCGCTGCCAGACCAGCCAGAAGAAAGCCATAAGGAAGATACAGAAGGAAGTGGTAGAGGAGTTGGTACCTCAGATGACTCTAAATGAACTTATCAACGCGATGCTATTCGGTGACTTGAGTGAGGAGATATCCAAAAGAGCTAGGAAGATATATCCAATAAGAAGGACAGAGATCTATAAGTCAAAGTTGCTCTATGTCCCTGGAAAGGAGGGTCCGGTTAAGGCTGTCGTGGTCCCCCAGCCTCCTGCCTAAAGGTACAAGTTTCTTTGAATGGGCACTTTTCACATAATGGATTCTTACTCCTGCAGATTCTCCTGCCGAAGAGTATTAAGTACATGTGAGCTTCTAGTTCCTTGCCCTTGAAAAGTTCTGATAATTTATTGCTCACCTTATCGTAGCTTCCGGAAGCTAAGCCCAGCCGCTTCGCTATCCTAAAGATGTGCGTATCAACGGGAAATGTTGGATGACCGAAGTTTAGGAGCACTACGTCAGCTGTTTTCTTACCTATACCCTTTATAGTAAGTAAGTAATCCCTATCTCCCTCTAGAATGGCTTTTGTAACCTCTTCCTTACGTTTACAAGCCTCTAAAATTGCTCTGGCTTTTGACTTGTACAATCCAGCTGGTCTTATGGCTTCTTCAATTTCTTGAAGTTCCAAATTACAGATATTTTCGACGCTTCCAGCTCTCTTCAGTAAATTAAACCATGCCTTAAAGGCATTAGCTTCATTAGTATTTTGAGAGAGAATCGTTGCTATAAGTGTTGCAAGAGGATCTTTTGTTAACTTATGGACGTAGAAGGCGATGAACTCCCGTTCATTGATAGGTCCTAAAACTTCCTTCAAGACATCTAGCGTCTTCTCAATGCCCTTAACATGGTCTCTATTATTTGGAACGGGTTTTGCTCCCTTCTTAGTTTGTCTAATGCTGCGAGCATGTCGTTGAGCGTCTTGAAGTTCAGTACCCAAGCAACCCATCCCGACATGATTATAGCTATAGCGGATAATATCAATATTCCGACAATTTTCATCCCTATTCTCCATGCATACCACTTTTTCTCTATAGGTAGCATTTCCTTTCTTCTCAAGATAATGTAAGTTATGTCTCTTAGTAATCTATAGAAAAGTTTTGCGTCGAAGTAGAGTAGAATGCCTAGAGGTATAGCTATGCCTAGTGCGAAGAAGTGTATTTGATGCTTTAATACGAAGTTTATTAGTTCTTGTCTGAACTTAATTATCTCGTATGGTAGTCTCTTTATGAACTCTTGAATTTGTTGGGGAAACGATTGAGCTAGTACCACGTTAATAATGACCAATATCATCGCTAGTCTTCTCTTATTAGTATGTAGATCCAAGGCTTTCCCCCACTCCGACAGCACTTTAAGCCTACTAGTAGCGGGTAACAGAGACCTTTTTCTTTTATTATGTGATAGCTCCACGAGATCAAGGGCAAAAGAGTCAGCGTTATGTTTACCTTATGTGTTAATACTAAGTACATTAATGTGAAAGCCCTCACTATCGTGAAATCGAGGGATGAGAAAAGTAGGGGTAGGGTAGGATTGTCAGAGAAAATCAATACTAGGGCCACCGAGAGTTCAATGAAATAACAGAAGAGGGCTCCCAGTGGACTAGGAGCAATCATCTCATCAGCACTCGGGTTCTTCGTCATCGCCCCCTCTTATTCAACCACTCCCTATACCACTCGGGGAGATCTTCGTAACTATCTGTTAGAGGATCCGGAACGCTTGCCTCCATGAAAGCTCTAAGCCTTGTGTAACAAGCTGGACACCTACCACAAGGTCTTTCTCCTCCTCTATAACATGTCCAAGTGAGCTCGAGTGGAACGTTGAGCTCTAAAGCAGTCTTAACTATGTCTGATTTCCTCCGATGTATGAATGGAGCATAGATCTTTATGTATGCTTCTTTACCTTGTTTCTTAGCGTTGAATACTATAGAGGATCCTTCGTTTATGGCCCTTTCTACGGCCTCGACGAATTCAGGCCTCGTATCAGGGTAAACCGGCTCGCCGGGCTCGTAGTCCGTTCTGTGAAAGCCCACAGAGATTACACCCTTCGTCTCATCAAATTCGATCATATGCTTCTCTAAAACTGCGGCTGCCGAGGAGAGAAGCACTAGGTTTCTTTGAGGAACGTACGTGGGAGGGACCAGCCCTGGTACTATGCTCTCAGCCTTAGGTAACTCTCCTTTAAGGAGAGCAGATGCATCGGCTATCTTGAATATATTAGAAAGATCCAAAATTATGTGTTCTGCTTTATAGAACCTAGCTATAGCCTTAGCCGATTCTATTTCTCTTTTATGGCGTTGACCATATATTACGGTTAATGCTATAGCTTTCTTAGGCTTGAACTCATTTAGCGCCTTCGCAAAGGCAGTAGCCGAATCCATGCCTCCCGAGACGAGACCAACGAGTATCATCTAGATCACCCTATACCAGTTGTCTCGTTCCCTAGGCTCACAACCCGCTTGATGAATCCATAGCTTTATCTCATCCTCTCTTGGGAATTTAACTTTAAGACCAGTAGAAGGGATTACTCGTTCATTATAGAGCGTTCCACCCCAGTCATCTGCTCCAAAGTTGAGTGCTAGTTGGGCAACGTCCTTGCCCACGGTAAGCCATCCAGCTTGAATATGTGGAATGAATCCATCAAATACTATCCTCGCAGTCGCTATTATTCGAAGGAGTTCGTAGCCTCCCCAAGGATACTTTATTCCGTACTCCTCTGCAAGTCTTGTTTTGTTGGGTTCAAAGTTCCAAGCAATGAAAGCTAAGCTGCCGGGTGCTCTCCTCTGTAACTCTCTCAAGCGATATAGATGGAGAGCTCTTTCGTAGGTTGTTTCTACGTGGCCGAACATCATAGTAACTGAAGTCGGGATGCCCATTCTATGAGCAATTTCGATTATGTTAATCCAAGTTTCTACGTCAATTTTACTGGGACTTAGTATCTTTCTAACCCTTTCGACTAAGAGCTCCGCACCTCCCCCGGGAAGGGAGTCGAGTCCAGCATCACGCAATCGCTCCAAAACCTCTCTATAACTCATATGATGTTTCTTTGATAAATAATCGATTTCAATAGGACTCAGAGCATGGATAGCGACGTCGGGTAAGTTGGACTTAATTAAGTGGAAGAGTTCTTCAAAATAATCAATTGTTATCTCTGGATTAACGCCTCCTTGGATGAGGACTTGTCTTATTTTGTATCTAGACCACACTTCTTTGATCATATTATAAGCATCTCGAGGTGAAAGTAAGTAACCTTGACCCGGTTCTCTATAGAACGCACAGAACTTACATCTCACCACACAGACGTTCGTATAATTCAGTATCATATTTTTAATGTAGGTACACATTTTTCCGTAATGTTTCTCTTTAATTGTCTTGGCTACCTTACCAAGAGCCCATAAGTCATGACTTTTCAACAATCTTTCTATATCCCTTACGCTGAGGAGTTCGCCGGCAAGATATTTCTCTAGTATATCGTAAATGTCAGTGTCTTTGAACTCAAGAGGTGAGAGAACACTTACCCCTCTGGACACTCAAAGTCCCTTTTCGTCAACCTTTGATCCACTTTATAGTTTCGAGGAGCTTGTCAAGCGTAGATCGGTATATTCCTATTCCATAATCTGCGACACCTCCAAACCAGAATATTTCATCGCCTCTCTTGACGAGTCCAGAGCCGTATATCACCATTGGTCTGTCGCCATAGAGTTCCTCTATCGTAGAAGGCCAAAGTAAGTACTCGCTAATCCCTAGGAGTTCACCTTCTGAATTCACGATGGCTACGCCGTTCCTATATATCAAGTCCTCTCCTATACCGTGCCAGCCGAACAAGTATTCGTTGGCGCTTATCTGCACAGGAGGTGTCGAAACCCCAACCTTTATTTCAAAGTCCTCGTGGACCATGCTTACATCCATCAGTTCATATGGTACGGTCCACTCGTCCTCGGCATTTATCGTGGCTCTCCAGATGACCTCATGACCCTCTATGAAAGGTCTGGTAAGAATGCGTAGTTTCTTCCCTTTTCTCCAGAGTGCTATGGTATTCTTCCATGAAGGGAGCAAAAGCTTGATTGTAGGATCTGTAGAAGAACCTAGGTAAAGTATACCCTTTTTCTTGGTCTCAAGTGTTGACTTATCTAATAATGTAAAACCTTGTTTAGGCCATAAACCACCATCTCTTAGACCAACTGCAGTATAGAATATCAGAAATTCATCATCAAACAAATGGGCTCTAGGATCCTCTGCACCTCTTTTTATTTCATGCTGAGTGGTTGGGTATACCACGATTCGACCTTCAAGCTCTAAGTTTGGTAGATCTTCTATGGAGGAAACAGGTAGATCGAAATAAGCTATTGAGGAAACGTAGTCGTAGTAATCGAATACTAATCTTACAAATAGGTGGAGATGATCGTCCTCTATAACGGCTGAAGGATTGAAAGCAACCAATGGTCTTCTCGGATAGTTTGAAATGAATATCTGTTGAGCTGTTAAGTAGCCTACTCGTTCGAAAATTCCTTCTACGAACTTACCCCTTCTTAGTCCTCTTAATTCCTCATACGCCTTACTCACCTTTCTAGTTAGTTCGTCAACTATTCTTGATCTCAAGGGCATCCTTGCCATGGGTGAGCTAGAGGTAGTAGGGTAATATAACACGCTCCAAGAAAATCAGAGAAATTCTATTACTCTTTGATTATTTTTAGCTCTTTTAGGTACTTGAGCATGTCATAGTATGCCTTGATCCTAGCTTCGTTCTTTGCATTCTTAGGACCGGGATTCTTCATGTAGAATGCGTTGACTTCATAGCAAGTACCCTTAACTCCTCTCTCCATTAGTGCCTTAGAGAGTCTTGCTAGGTCCACAGCCAGACCGGCTAGGGCAGGAGAATCGTTAATCCTCATGTTCACTATTAACTCATCTACAAGACCGTTGAACGTAATCCACTCTATGTCCATAGCCACGAACTTTCTGTCACCTATAGCCTCGACGTACCCTGTGGGCCTAATGTAGTGAGGGGCATCGTAACCCAAGATATCTTCCACGATACTGGATTTCGTTTTTTCCTTCATTAAGTTCCTCTCAGGTATAGTCAACGCTAGGAAGTCTGTGTTTCCGCCTATGTTGAATTGTACTATGAATCGTATTAATCTATTCCTTTCGGCTAGATGTTCAAGTAGATCAGCGGTTAAGGGAGTTGCACCGGTGGCGCCATCGTCTCCGAGTAGTAAGGAGTTGGTCTCTGCGAACAAGTTTACCATTACTGGATCGTTAGCTAGAGGGGTAGGTATGAGGTTAATGAATGCAATTTGCTTGCCGGTATCCTTAGATGCTAAGTAGGTAGCGTAGGCATAGGCTTGAGCGGCGCTAGCCTTTCCTTCTTTTATCCTCTTTAGTAGCTCTTCTTCAGATCTAAAGGGTTCGGCAGGCTCTGTTGAGATTAAGTTAAAGACAACGTCGATGGAGTCTTTTTTCAATTCATTAGCTATTTCTTCTATGGCTTCCATAGGCTCAATTTCTTGATCTCTTCCGGAAACCGGAAAGAGTTTGTCAAGTCCCGCAGCGGAACCCATGAGGAGGCCCTTACGTACTTCGGTTTCCGGTAAGCTGGAGGGCAAAGGAATTACGTCCTTTAAGGATTCAGTTACGATATCCCTTACACTTTTGCCTACCTTCCTAGTGTCGACGTCATAAACGCTTACTATCTCTTCTTCTAAGAAGTCAACCGCTAAGTCGTACTTTGCCAAGGGAACACCGTAAGGTTTCATGGAACCTTCTTTGAGCCTGTAGAGGCCCACTATGTAGTGTGAGGCCACTAAACCCATTCCGAAAATCGATACCTTAACTACCATGTGCTACCTACCGATAGAGGTAGTTGAGTGAAATATAAAGGGATGTAGATCGCATACAGACGGTTACTTCCTCCTCCTTCCTCCTCCCCTTCTCTTTCCTCCCTTCCTTCTGGGAGGTCTTCTTCCTCCTCTCTTTCTCGCTGGCGGTGCTTTTCTCTCTGCCTTTTCCTCCCTCTTGGGAGGCTTCTGATACACTCTCTTTATCTCGTCGATCCTTGCTCTTAATTCTTCCTTGAGCTTCTCACCTATGTCCCTCCCGGTGAAGTAGTCCGTTCTCGCTGCTATCGCCAGCTTAGCAGCTAGCGCTCTAGCTATCTTACCTCTCTGCCACTTAGGGGATCTGTGTATATCAGGGTATTGGAAGATTATTCCGTGCTTAGGAGGCTTTCCGCCCGTCCTAAGGGCTCTGAATAACGCCTTCTCCGCTCCTAGCACTTGGATTGTAGAAGCCGGCATGCGTGCTAAGTTCTCCAAGCTTCCAGCTAGTGAGATGAGTCTCGCTCCGAGCACGGGACCCACTAGCGCCGTCACGTTGGGTGCCACTTCCTTCATTATGTAGCTTATATAATCAACTAGCTCTCTCCTCAATGAGTACAAGTCTTCTACGATGGATGCAAGCTTTTGAAGTTGTTCCAAATCGGTTTCAGTTAGGTCCGCTCCTGTACTCTTCTTAGCAGCTTCGGCTATCTTTTCAGCTAAGTCCTCCTTCAGACCCAGCTCCTTGAGTCTCTCGACAGTCATGGCGTCTCTGCTTCCTATTTCAGCCACTATTCTAGCGTAGAGGTCGTGATCTTTCACGAGGTCGTCCAGTTCAGGGAAATGAAGGCTGTACCATTCTCTAAGTCTAGCAATTAATAGGTTGATGATTTTGTCGATGTCATCTATAGTTCTGACGGCGTGAACCGCCAGCAGATCTCTCTTCTGGGCGACACTCCTAAGCTTCCTCCTAACTACTTCGATGGTTAGCTTATGTAACCAATCATAGAATTCCTCCTTAGATTCCATCATTCCATATTTTACGCTCAACTCAGCTACATTCTCTCTAACGTATATTGCCTTGTCATTGGCTGGAACCACCTTCACTTCGAAGCCCATTGAACTAGCCTCTCTGGATTCGCCTTCGGTCTCGAAGACTATGGTTCCCTCGAATCCCTCCTCCTTTAAGTTCTCAAGCAATCTCTTAGCAGCACTAGAAAGTCCTCCTACCTTCTCGGTACCTTCCTTGATTCCCCTAGTCCATCCTTCGATGACCATAGCCTCTTGGACAGCTTGGTCAATGTCTTTCGGATTCGGCTCGAAGCGCTCTACTTCGTTATTTTCATTTACTAAGAAAGCTCCAACGGCGTGTTGTACCAGCCACTTCTCCAAATCGTTCTACCCTCACGAGGCCTCAAAGTAATCCCCTATATAGGCTTGGGAGCTCACGAGATCTTTTCCAAGATCTCGTCTAATACATCCTCGAGCTTTTTCTTCGGTTTGTTGCATTTCTCCTCTATAATACTCTTTAACATGTTCCTATCTTTAGAGTTTAAGAAAATTTCTATGGCCCACTTTGTGTTAGGGGAGAGCGAAGCGCTGCTGTGATCAACGAAAAGCCTTCCTTCACTTAAAGCCTTCCTAAGATCTTCGCAAGTGGCCGTCGAGAGGAATTCCTTGAACTTATCCTCGAAGTCTACCGCTTTCCTCAGTTCTTTTTCGTTTAGCATATACCCACAAACCATGCATGTGCCCGTGGGGTCCACCGCTCGAAATCCACACCTTGGACAGTAACCGACAGGTCCCGGTTCCCCGCGAAATCTCCAGGCCTCCTCCCAAGACGCTTGAAGTGGTCCGCTCAAATCTATGCCCAATCTTTTCATTTCTCTATAAAGTCTAGGTACGAAGGGAATTGAGAGTTCACCTATGTAACTTACTACGAACTCTAATTGTTCGGGAGTTAACTCCCCCTCAGGTACTATTTCCAGAAGCTTCGCCGCCAACACGGCGAATATTCTCTTTTGATTACGTAATATGTTATTTACCAAGGTCTCAGCCTTAGGCTTCGTTACCCTATCTCCCATCAGCTGTACCAATAAGTCACGGAGTAATTCTATGACTTGATCATCGCTTAAGCCCAAGACGTCCAAGCCCAGCATGCTATAGACAGAGGGTGCTAGCTTCTCTGCAACGTGGACGGGATCCCACGTCCTCCTACGAACCCCACTTTTCCTCCTCTTAGTTCTTGTACTCTTTGAGCTCTTCTTGGTACTTCTCTTTCTCTTGGCCACTTGGTAACACCTTTCTACATTGGTCGAAGGAATGCTGAAAAGTTAGGGCATTCTCAAACACTTCATACATAGAGACGGTTTTAGATGCCATATAATCCTTCTCCTAAAAACGTCGAGCGCTACTACGTCTCCTGTACCTAGATCAACGGATATACCTAACTCTTCTAGCGTCTCTTCAAGTTGTGGGTTATGAGAAATGTAGAGAGCTCCTGGCCTTATATTGTTGAGTAGGACCTTAGCGCTTAGTCTACCGGGTCTGAGCCACTCCACCGTTTCGACTTTGATGTTACCTCCCAGACATTTATTCAACAATTCCGCCGTTTCTAAGCTCCTTACCAATGGGGAGGTATAAATTAGAGCAGGCCTCTCTATACATTTGCAGATCGCTTCAACTTGCTTTTTCCCGTGGTCGCTTAGAGGTCTATCCTCGTCGCGCATTTCAGAGCTTTTCGGTATCGCCTCTGCGTGTCTCATAAGCATTATCATTACCAACTTATCTCAACCCCTCTGAGGTTAGTACCTTGGCCATATAATCGAATAACCATGTTGAGTGAATCTATCGAGGGGGTAGAAGTGGAAATACTAGCGTTTTCGGACGTACATACGCCAAGGTACTTGCCATTGTTAATAAAGAGCATTCAAGATCTAAAGGAGAAGAACTTTGATGTTGTAATGATGGCAGGTGATTTGGTTGATAGGTCTAACGTTGAGGAATTCTCTAAATTATTGGAGGTATTAAAAAGCAATATAAAGTACAAGTACATCGTTGCCGTCTTTGGTAATGAAGAGTATAGAGAGAAAGAAGAGGAGTTCAAGGAAAGCTATCCAGAAGTTAGATGGTTAAATGATGAGTATCTTGTTTTGAAGTTAAACAAAGGATGCTTAGGTGTAGTTGGCAGCAGAGGCTCACTATTAAGACCCACCAGTTGGCAAAGAAAGAACTTGCCTGGCATAGCTGAGGAGTATAAACGTAAACCCGAGGTAATAAGACAGTTAATCAAAGAGGTAAAAAAGGAATGCCCGAATGTAGTATACCTAAGCCATTATGCTCCTACATGGAAAACCTTGGTAGGTGAAAGTAGACATATATGGCCATATTTAGGTGATCCTAGGATAGAAAAAGTCCTAAAAGAGGAAGGAGTTCATGTAGCCATTCATGGACATGTACATAGAGGAAGAGTTAGTTATGTTCACACATCTACGTTAACGATATATAACGTTGCTTTACCCGCTAGAGGAAACGTGACCATAGTCAAAATGGCTCTGCAGTTAACCATCTGAAAACATAAAGGTATGGATTAGGGCGCTTGGTGGGATCTAGAAAAGATGGCAGATTGGAGGGCTCTAGCGGTCGCAGAGGCGCTATACTTCTACGCATTAGCACCAGTGATCTTCGAAGTATTGAAAGATAAGCTGAAGAAACCCAAGCTCTTCAGTTTTGTATATGCAACTGGAGCCCTCCTACCAGTTTACGTTTATACGTATTCAAACGTACAATGGTTGTTACCAGTGGTCTTCGCTCACTTCATGGTTGCCATGATGGCTAAGGAAGATGGATATGAGGCGTTGATGTCTCCATATCCTTACTTGTTAGGTTCGACTCTAATGATAATAATGTACTTGAAGAGTGTGGTAGGATGAAGATACTTATCGTAGGAATAGGTGAGTTAGGGCGACATATCGCTATAGACCTAAGCTCTAAGGGACATGACATCGTAGCAATAGATAAAGATAGTAAAAAATGCAACATCTTAAGTACAGAGTCCGATGTCATGGTGTTAAACAGAGATGCCACAGACCCAAGTCTCTATGACGAGTTGGAATTAGAGAGTTTCGATGTAGTGATAGCGACGACAGATAGGGACGAAGTTAACTTGTTCGTAGCAGCTGTGGCAAGGGAATATGGAATAAACAGGGTAATAGTTGTAACTAGGTCCGAGAAAGCCGCTAAGTTGATCAACACGTTAGGACTTTCGGAACTCACGCTTCCCTCTCCGGTTATCTCGGCGAAAATAGTAGAAAGCTATATTGAGGGTAGATACAGTTTAGTACCAATAGTTCAATCGATCGCTGGAGAGTACAACATATATGTTATTGCTATATCTTCCGGCGACAAAGCCGTCGGAGCGAAGTTGGGAGAACTAAAGAAGGAACTACCAGAGGATGTAATGATACTAGCCGTGTTTAATGGTGAGGAATTTCTTGAGCCTGATGATGATATAGTTATTGAACAGGGATATTTGTTGATAATGCTTATACCCGCTGGGAAGGAGAACATCGTAGAAAATGTCTTGAGGTGAGGTCTATGATTAACGAAAACGTAGTGATAGCGGTAGCATATGCAACATTCTTAACGTTGTTCTATATAATAATAAAGAACAGGTATATAGAAACGATGGTAAAGAAGCAGATCATAACAACGGCGGGTGGCAAGGAGCTGAAAATGGTTATGGAGACAGCATATATAGTATTGTTGGTCATTGGAGTTTTCATTGCCCTAGTTGATATAAGGGCTTTGATATACTTGATCTTAACTGCGTTGGCAGTAATAGCAATAACATCTCATGATGTGATAAAGTCCATATTCTTATATTACATGATAGTTCTAACGAAAATGATTACACAAGGAGATTTCGTAATAATGGCAAGAGGTATCAGAGGGTGGGTGAAGAAGCTAACGCCATTCTACGTAGAACTTCATGGTGAGCATGGTGAGATAATCAGAATACCCAATATTTTAGCGGCTTCTGAGCCCGTTAGGGTACCTAGCAAGGCATTACCCTTTACTCTATTAATAAGGATTCATGGACAAGCTGAAATAAATGAAAAGGAACTCAGAGAGAAATTAGATGAGGTCATAGCGTTTACAAAGAGGTTCTGCGTCACCTCACCTCATGTGAAGATCAGGTCTGTTGGTACAAACTTCGTGGAATATGAAGTAATTTACGGACTTAGCAATTATGAAGCTTCAAACAGGATAATAGAGATCTTGTATAGCAAGTTAAAGGACGTTGTTAAGGAGATAAACGGGCAAATTGAGATTAGGCGCGAACACACAATAATGAGCAAGCTCTAAACTATTATTTCTACCAGACCATTGAAATATGGGAAGAAGGTTGAGCATGCCCCATACTTATACTTTCGAGCCCTTCATGATAACAATTAACGAGGGAAAGGTGGAGATAAAGAATATCTCAGAAGAACCAGTTACGATAATTGAGGCCACAGCCTACTATTTCTACAAGGCGGTTACTCCAGACCATAAGATAATTCGGATGAAGGGCTCTGAGAAGATAGCCGATCATAAGGAGCTAAAACCGGGAGAGGGAATAGAAGCGAATCTCGAGGTACCAGTAATAGGAGTTAGCATTGTGGCATACTACAAAGGTGAAATAATTAGACGTGAGATAGAACTTGAGGTTTAAACAATAAATCACGTTATTAAGTCAATTGTAAGTAACGGTATTTGAGGGAGCGAGGGGAGTGAGCTGTAACGGTTTCGTCGCGCATAGTGAGCCGGAAGTCGAGGGCGTCACCTTTTACATTTACATAACTTGTAAGGGTAATACCAAGTACGAATATGTCCTTCCTCGCATGGTTAGCGATGTCTTAAGTGATGAAAGACAATATGATATGATAATTTTGAGGAGATCGAGGAACTTAAAGAAAATTAGATTGAACGTTGAGAGGTCGGTCATAGAGATTCAAACTGATAGTAAGGATCCCCTCGCGATGATCCTCTCCTTATGGGTCTATACCGGTAAGATGCTCTATCCTCTTCTTTTCGATGTCGACATAGTGAAAGGTTTGACTAGGTCTTTTGAATTAGTAGATCTAAAGGGCGAAACACTTAGGGAAAGGTCTGGGATAGTGCTTACAAGCAAGAAGAACCTAGTAGACGTTCGTGATATGCGAAATTATAGCATTGTTTTGAAGTCGGTAAAAGCCAGCTGTTCAGACGTTTCTATCTACCCTAGCAGATCGCTCGTTTTAGGTCATAGAAATAAGGTCTACTTCATGCAATTGGGAAGTAGCCGCGAGCGCGTCGTCGAGTTCAATGAGAACGTAAGAAGGTGCGCAATATTCCCCTATGCTAGACTAATCGCAGCTGCCACCAGAGGAGAGGTTTCGCTTCACTACTACAAGGGAGGAGAGTGGAAGGTTCGTGGACGCTTCCCTGTAGTGATGCCCAAGTCTCTTGAGTGGTGTCTCTTCGCAGGTAAGATATCATTGGGTGTCGACTTGGTGGGGAAGTATAGTATAATAACGATTGATGGTGATTATACCAGCATAGAACTCGGAAAACCACTCATGGCCAAAATATCACCATTTGGAGATAAACTGGCAGTTGCTTACCCGAAGAAATTAGTGATACTGGATGTGGAGAAAGCCGAGCCAATAATAGAAGTTCAAGTTGATGAAGTTCAAACGATGAGTTGGAGTCCTTACGGCGACTACCTCGCCTTCTGTACTCGAAACTCGTGTAGCATATACTCTGATTTAACTGAAAGTATCGTCATCGGGAAACCCATAAGAGGTGTGAGGTGGAGTTGGTGGAGCCCTCACACCTTGTCATTATATCTACAAACAGAAAATGGAACGAAGCTCATCTACTTCGATCCTCAAATGGTGAGCAGCAAGAAAGTAGCAGTTCGTCTCCCCACTTACTTAAGAACAAAGGCATAGCCTTGCTCGGTTCATAGCCTCTTATACCGGCTTCTTTGGTAGCTATCTCGATTGCCTTATATAAAGCATCTTCGATTCTCCCTTCTTTGATAAACCTAATTACATCATCGTTAAGCATCACGTACCAGTAGAGATGATATCTGTCCTTGGCATCTTTTATTCTATTCTTTAGCTCCTTCTTGAAAAGCTTAGCAAAGCGATTTATGTTCTTCCAGAACGTGTTTCTTTTGAGACATTCTTCTATAAGATATTGAGCTATGTGTGCTGAGACTCCGGAAGCCCCCTCGCTACTTATAGCTATCCTTATTCCCTCCACTTCGCTTTCAAATGGTACGTGAACATCACTTCTGTTGGCATTAGTGGCGTCGTTAACCAGTATACCCATCTTCTTTGCAACCGAGAATATCTTATCGTTAATTTCGGGAACAGAGGTAGCGATGACCACAAGGAAAGCTCCGTTGATTAATTCCTCAATGGTCTTTTCATCCCTTAAATCAGCTTTAACCAATTCAACACCATCTAGTGACTTTAGCTCTTCACTGAAGTCCTTGGCTACTACGGTAACCTTAGCGCCGGCCTCTTTGAACTTCTTCGCTCTTCTTGTTCCTACGTGTCCTCCTCCGAACACTACTACCTTACGACCTTCTAGTGAGAGGAACAATGGGACGCGCTTCAACTAGAGATGACACCCAAAGAGACGATCAAGAGGGAGTGTGAAAACCGGCGCGCAAGCCCGACCCATTCACCGCCTTCGGCGGCGTAGTCGAGCCGAGGAGGTGTCGGTGAATGATATCTTTAAATCCTAATGAGTCTTACCTCCCGTGTACGGGAATGAGGACGTGGGCAGCCCCTGAAGAGTGATGAGCCTAGTCTCACTCTGACCCTTCCATGGGAATACACAGAGAGAAGCGAGCTCTTGTAGAGTCACAGCGGGGCAACGCGGAATAGAGAGGGTATGTGGTGATAAGGAAAAAGGTTACTTGAGTCCCATACGGGCCTTCGCTTGTCTGCATCCCCTTCCGGTACACCTGGCGGCGATGTGACCGACCTTCTGTCCGGGTGGAGACTCCCTCGCACGGGTAGTCGGGAAGCTGGGGCTCTGATGACTTCCTCCTCCGTGGGGGTGATTGACCACGTTCATGGCGACGCCTCTTACTATAGGCCACTTCTTGGCCTTAGCCCTCCACTTGTAGTAGGAGTTACCAGCCTTTAGTAAGGGTTTCTCATCTCTACCGGCGCCCGCTACTATGCCTATAGTAGCCCTACACCTACCATCCACTTGCTTTACCTTACCACTGGGAAGCTGAATTATTACGTTTCTACCGCTCTTACCAACTACTATAGCGTAGGTCCCTCCAGCTCTGACCAGCTTGCCTCCATCGCCGGGCCTGAGCTCTATGTTAAACACTTGGGTACCCTCTGGGATGGCATTTAGCGGTAAGATGTTTCCGTTAGCGGGAGCGGCATTAGGACCTATCTGGAGCTTCTGACCCACGTACATACCCTCGCCAGCAGGAATCCAGAAGTCAGCGACGTTGGGAATTACCACGTGGGCGAGAGGCACCCATCTACCGGGGTCGTGCTTCATCTCTATTATGTAGCCCTCGTAAGTCTCACTAAGCTTGATGTTTGGATACTTTGCTGGAGCAACTCTCAGATGCGCCCTGTTCCTCCATTGAGGAGTTCCTCTACCATGGCGCTGCTGACGAAGCCTCTTTCCCATACTTGCGTCCCCCGCACAGCCACTTGGGAGGAATATTAAGCCTCTTCAAAGACCTCCGATGCCATTTTCCGATATAGTGAATATCTGGGGGTCTAACCCCTCTTTCCTTAATTTATCGAGTACAGCTCGTATGTGAATGTTCTTTACTACAGTCAAATAGACGGATTTCTTAGCGTATGTCCCGAGAACACCTTTAAGCGATTCTATAAAAGAGAATTCTTCAGGATACATCCCTAACGTTTTCGAAAACGCGTTCGCTACGTTGAGGAAAGTCTCCAGAGACGGATTCGTGAGGAGTCTTCGCCAAAGTGGTGGAAAGGGGAAGTAGGACTTTATGGAACTAAGCATGGAAGGTGTATCCTTCCAAGAGCCTTTGAACTCTAAGGCGATAACCGATACTTTCTTGAACTTATCACTTTCTATAATTGAATATACTTTCCCCCATCCGGGACCTCCACCTTTAACTCTGAGGGCTATGCCCTTCCCATAGGCTATCGCCATAACATCCCCTAGCCCAGTTTTCAATACAACTTCGGCGTTGTGAGCTTTTGCGATGGCCGAGTGGTAGTTAGAATACTTAGATAGTGCAGAGGCTAAAGATATCGCCGCGGAAGTAGCAAAGCCCTTTCCTATACCAACCGGCAACCTACACTCGACATACGAGCCTATGATCCTTTGATGTGGTAAGGGTGGCCAAGGTCTAGAGGAAGGGCAACATATTACGCCAGGTTTTAGCAACAAGCCAGCGCCAAGAGAGCCAGTCGAGAGGGGGGAGCGGGTTAGGATGGGCTTCCATATACCGCTAACGTGAAGAGGTATCTCAAAGCAGCCCTTTCGCTTCATCGACAACACTCCTCGCCACCAGAAGCTTGGGCATTTTAGGAACATGTCTAACCTTTCCATCCTTGGTTATTATGAATACTTCATTCATATCTGATGTAAAACCTATATCCTTTCTATCAACTCTATTAGCAACTATCATATCAAAATTATACGATTGAAGCTTCTGTAAAGCGGTATCTATTACGTCCTCGCCCACCACTGCGGTGAATCCTACCTTTCTCTTAGCATTTACGTTTAACGCTACCTTTGGAGTAGGTACGAGCTCTAGTGTTACTTCGTTTTTAGAATCCAACTTTCCATCGAAGAAGTTCTTTGGCCTATAATCCGCTGGTGCTGCCGCGAAGAACGCCATATCGAACTCACCTAACTCCTTTACAACTTCGGCCATTTCCTCAGTAGTCTCGACAGCTATTTTCTTCACCCATGGCGGATACTTCGCTATTGAAGGACCGTGAACGACTACGACGTCCGCACCTCTGGCGAACAACTCCCAAGCTAAGGCGGCCCCCATCTTACCGCTACTTGGATTTGATATGAATCGTATGCGGTCTATATATTCCCTAGTAGGTCCGGATGTTACGAGAACTTTCTTGCCCTTGAAATCCTCGTCTCTCAGGGTCAAGGTCTCAGCGACGTTAGCTATGAACTCCACATCAGGTATCTTCAATCTACCATCTTCTTCCACAGGTTCTAGAACCCTCACTCCCATTTCCCTTAATCTAGAAATGGTCTCCCTATACTGAGGAGTCAAGGTCATTTGCTTGTGCATTACTGGCGTGACGATAACCTTTTTCTGATACCCTAGGAAGTTGATTGCAGTTAGTGGGATGTTTTCATCGGCTATACCCCACGCTAGTTTAGTTGACACGTTGAGTGTGGCCGGGGATATCAACATCAAGTCACATTCCTTAGCTAGACTTACGTGTTCCGTTTCACCAGTTAGATCGACTATGGGCTTGTTCCCAGTGGCCCAATGGAAGAGTTCGGGAGAAACTATTTCTGATGCCTTCTTGGTCATCATTACCTTTACTTTGGCACCTCTCTTTATCAGTTCTCGCGCTAGGTCTACCGATTTGTAAAGCGAGACGCTGTAACTAACGCCCAGTAGTATGCACTTGCCCATTAGAGACCTCCACTTGCTACCGACAATCTCTTCAACTGGGTGCACGGCTTTCACTACTGAAGGGTGCTACAACGTTGGAAGAAAATACCTTTGCCCATGTAACAATACGTTACGCTACTGAGAGAGACTTGCCCCAAGTAGTTCTCATTAATCGAAAGGAACTACCAGAGAATTATCCTTACAGCTTCTTCGAGTACATATTATTCACCAATCCCAAGTTCTTCTACGTTGCTGAGATTAACGGTAAGATAGTCGGCTATCTAATGGCGCAAAAGGAGGGACGTGGAAGAATACTTCTCAATCCAATTCCCGAGATAACAAAGGAAGAACCTACGATACACTTGCTCTCGATAGCCGTGCTAAAGAAGTATCAAGGTAAAGGGATAGGAAGCCAGCTGGTCAAGAAGTTAATTGAGGAGGCATTGAAAGAAGGGATACGTTACATTTACTTAGAAGTAAGGGTGAGTAATGAAAGGGCCCAAAAGCTTTATGAAAAACATGGATTCAAGAAGGTGAAGAGGTTAGCTCATTACTACATGGACGGGGAAGACGCTTATGTTATGTTAATAGACCTTGATGAGCTGAGAGGGGTTTCGAACAAAGCACTATAAGGAAGCATCCTCCGTGCTAGGAGGGTGCGCGAGCTTGACTAAGACTATGGCTGAAAAGATACTGGGAAGGGCTAGTGGTAAGGACGTGAGTCCAGGAGAGATCGTCGAAGCCAATATAGATCTAGCGATGGTACACGACCTAACGGGACCTCACGTAGTCGAGGTTGTAGAAGAGATAGCGGGAGAGGTAAAGGTTTGGGACCCCGAGAAGGTTGCAATAATATTTGATCACCATGTTCCTGCCGACAAGATCAGAGCAGCTGAGCTCCAAGTCATAATGAGGAGGGTAGCCAGGAAACTAGGTATTAAGAAGTTCCATGATGTTGGTAGAGGGGGTATATGTCATCAAGTGCTCGTAGAAGAGGGATACGCTAGGCCTGGAATGCTCATAGTGGGTGCCGATTCCCATACAGTGACCTCCGGTGCAGTGGGTGCATTCGCAACTGGAATAGGGGCCAGTGACATGGCCATGGTTTGGCTCACCGGAAAGCTCTGGTTCATGGTTCCCGAAAGTATTAAGGTGAACGTTATCGGAAAGCTTCCCAAGGGAGTTTATGCTAAAGATGTAATACTTCATATAATAGGGAAGGTTACCGTAGATGGAGCCACATACAAAGCTGTTGAATTCCATGGAGATACTATAAGGAACATGACTATTCCAGATAGAATGACCTTGAGTAACATGTCAGTTGAGATGGGAGCTAAGGCGGGAATGGTTCCCGCAGACGAGGTTACTGTTCAATACTTAAGGGAAAGAGGCGTTGAAGTGAAGCCCTTCGGACCTGATCCGGGAGCTCACTATGAGGATGAATGGAACTTTGAGGTAAGTAAGCTGGAACCTCAAGTGGCTGCTCCCTATAGTGTAGATAACGTGCACCCAGTGAGCGAACTTGAAGGAACTCCAATAGACCAAGCCTTCATAGGAAGCTGTACCAATGGCAGATATGAGGACTTCGTCGAAGCGGCTAAGATATTGAAGGGTAGAAAGGTAGCTGAGGGCGTTAGGTGCATAGCCATACCGGCCTCGATAAAGCAATATATGAAACTCCTAAAGGATGGAATAATCGACATCTTAGCGGAGGCTGGGTGCTTCGTAGCCCATAGCACTTGTGGACCTTGTCTAGGCGGTCACTTAGGAGTTCTGGGACCCGAGGAGGTCGCGATATCCTCAAGTAATAGGAACTTCAGAGGAAGAATGGGACACCCCACCAGCAAGGTGTACTTAGCGAGTCCAGCTACAGTTGCAGCCTCAGCAGTAGAAGGGAAGATAGCCGATCCCAGAAAGTACTTGTGATCTTTTCATCCTAGTTGTAGTCTCAAGACAGGAGGTGGCATGTGCCCTTCTCTAGTTATGAATGAATTCGGGGAGAGGTCCTCTAGAGGAAGAACCACTCCTTTGCCTAACAGTCCACCTAGGTCTATCACGTCTCCCGGCTTGGAATTGGGTACTGGAAGTAACCTTACGCCCATGGGTTTGTTGTGAACGATGCCTATTGTCAGCTGGTCTGCAGTAAGTGACGCTAAGGTCTCTTTACTTACCATGGGTATTGGAACCATATCAAGGCCGGCGGAACATATAGCCGTGTACGCTACTAACTTGTATATATCCACGGTTCCCCTTTCGGCAGCTTCTAACATTCCGGCATCCTCGCTGAGAGGTATGAATAGACCAGAGAATCCTCCAAATCTAGAGACAGCCATGGCTCCACCCTTTTTCAAGGCATCGATCACTAGCGCGAGTGCGGTGAGCGTTCCAGGAGCGCCAAAGCTGGGGACACCCATGGCTTCAACTACCTTGGCTACACTATCCCCCATCTTAGGAGTAGGCGCTAAGCTGAGATCGACAGAGCCCATCTCGATACCCATTTTCTGGGCGACTTTCTTTCCTGCGAACTCTCCTAGCCTCGAGATCTTGAAGCTAACCTTCTTTATTTCTTCGTGTAGATCCCTAAACGTCCTTGCATTAGATCTCCTTATCGCAGCTTCAACTACACCGGGGCCGGAGACGGCCACGTTGATCTCCGCACTAGGTCTTCCTAAGCCGTGGTGAGCTCCTGGCATGAAGGGAACGTCGCCAGGTAAGTTTACCGAGACCAGAAACTTAGCGTTTCCGGTAGCATTAGTGAGCTTGGCCAACTCGATAAGTTTCCCACTTATAGAATAAATGGCCTCTATGTTAAGTCCATCCCAAGTGCCACCCACATTGATGAATCCGAACACCCTCTCAGTGGTGCTGAGCGCCTTTGGCAAGGCTTCGAGAAAACCTTTCGTAACCTCGTCTAAACCGGTGTTAGCAAAGGTTCCAAATCCTCCAACGGCGTCTACTCCGACCCTCCTCGCGGCCTCGTCTACTTCCTTAGCATATTCGATCATTCTGTCTATGTCACCATCGCTAGTGATGACGTTCAAAGGAGAAAGAGCTATCCTTGAAGTAACTATAGGTACGCCGTGTTCCTCTACCACCTCTCTAACAGCTCTTACTAGCTCCTCTCCCCATTTCTCTACTAACGACGCTGCTACCTCTGGGTAGTCCTTATCTGAAGGAACCTCTAATGAGAGGGTAACTGCTCTTATATCTAGGTTTAAGTAGTGGAGCATCTCGGTTACTTCGGCGATTTCCTCGGTTCTGAACATCATATCTTCCACCTTTTTCTCTTATAATATCTTAGCTCCATGACCCTTGAGAACCAATCCCTAGGGGCGAGCTTGAATAAACAAGCTCTCGGTTCCAGAACGCCAATCCATAAGGGGGAAGGCGGGATCTCTATATCAGCGAAATAGGCTTCAGTTACCTTGTTCAGCTCTCTTCTTGAGCGCTCGAGAGCTTCGCTAATTTGATGAGTGCCGTAATAGTATAATAACACCTCTATAGGAAATGCCTTGGAAATCATGGATCCTTTTAACATATCTTCATAAGCAAAGATAGCGGATATTCTGAGCCTTATGGGATCGGTACCATATGCGTGTCTGGGCCTCTCTGGTACCCTAGCCTTTCCCCAGAAGAGCGTTTGAAACGTCTTCACCCAGCAGCCTTGGAAGTAACTCCTTAACGCTTTCTTCCCCTTTCTTGATGAGTTCTACTACTTCCCACGGAAATAAGATCCAAGCGTCGCTCTCAATAACCCAATGGTCTATCTTCGCCCTACATTTAGACTTTTTGACGATAACAGCTTTCTTTACTTCCTTAGCTCCTAGCATTTTCAAATAGCTTTCTAAAATGGTAATAGTTTCGCCGGTATCACAAACATCATCAACTATTAGTACTTTCTTCTCAAGGAGATCGCACAAGGGAGTAAGTATTCTAGGCTGGCCCAGTTTATGAGTTCCTTGATATGATTTCACCCTAACGGCCACAACGTCTTTGGACAGAATGTCTGAGAGTAAGATAGCCGGAACTATACCCCCTCTTAAGACACCTACAATAATATCGAAATCTTCATCTTTAACTTTCTTAGATAAGTCTAAGGTGAATTTGTGTACCTTTTTCCAGTCAATTAATTCGAATTCCATACTCTCACCTCAAGGGAGGGAATGTGCCCTGCCCCTGACCCCCCGGTTCACCGTCCGGTACACCGGCCTCACCGGGGTTCTCCTAAGCAGGGCGCTCCAAGGTTAGGTTAAGATAAACGGTTTAAGAGATATCCAGCCTAGGTGATATTAATCTCAAGTAAAGGACAGATTGGGGCTCAATGAATGAAAAGATGGATAATACTAATGGTGCTTCTCGGCATTGTACTAGCTCAACCAATAACCACGCTGAACATCGAGGTTCAAGCACAGAAACCCCTAGTCTATGGTGAACGCGTACCAATGAGAATTAAGGTTTGTAACGTAGGGGTTATGAACTTCTTAGGTGTTGCCCTTCAATATGAGGTTCGAGGGGGAATTATAGAAGGTGGTACAACTTACAGCCTAGGCTTCCTAGGAAGAGGGGCTTGCAAGGAAATGACCTTGAATGTAATTCCAATCTCAAGTAACCTGAAGCTGAAAATATTGGCTATGGTTAATACAAATATAGGAACGAAGAGCGTTTCGATGAAGGGAGATTACTTCTTCGAGTGGTTTGTGAAATCGCCCAAGTTGTTGGCTTCTGTGAAAAGTGTCGATTTACTTAGCGGAAAGTTAGAGCTATCAATTAAGAACGTCGGTAACATGGTCGCCTCAAACATAACTCTTTACGCGTCTTCGGATAACTGCCAAGTGAGACCTGCCGTGACTAATATCGGGACAATAAAACCCGGTTCCGCCAAGGTAGTGAACCTAATCTTGAGGGCTCCCGAAGGCATAAAGAGTTGTTTGATAAGAGCGACATTAACTGATGGAATCAGCAACTGGACTTCTAAAATAACAATCCAAATTAGAAAGCCTCAAGTAAATATAGAGATAGGAAACGTCATAACAATATGTTACAGTGGCAAGACTAGCGTGAATGGGACGTTAACTCTAAGCGCTCAGAACGCGTTGATAGCACCAGCCGTCTCTAATGTAAGTCTCCGTAGAGGTTGTGTAAAGGTACCATATACGTTGATCTCGCCCTCTACGCCATTGCGAATAATAGCTACGTTGAACATAGGAAGCTTTACCTATATTGTAAAGAGGGATATCAAGGCACTCCCCCTAAGTATAACCACCAACGTAACGACTCTGGCGATAGGTTCCAAGAACCTAATTAGACTAAGGATAGGTTCTGATTACAGCTTCAAAAAGGCTATAATGAAGATGGAGCCAAGCGTGGGATCGCTCAACGTCTCGTCCTTGGTAGTTAATTCCAATTCTACCGTATGGATCTCTTGGTCTATACCAACTAAGAAGATTGAAGGAGCTTATCTACATGTCAACGTCTTAGGGAACGAGATAAAGATACCTTTCGTTCTAATTAAACAAGAACCACCAATAAACTTGGAGTATTCTCCTAAGACTCTTCTTGAGGGAAGTAACACAAAGCTCAAGCTCTGTGTGGTAAATAACTGGACCAGATCCTTGAAGAGCGTTACCTTGGAGACCAACGCTACCCAACCGGTAATTAGCTCTTACTTAGGGAATATTCCTCCTAAGAGTAAGAAATGTGTCGATGTTATAGCCTCAGTCCCTTGGGGTATGAGAACGTACAAGATTTACGTTATCTTAAACAGTGAAGGGTATACTAAGAAGTACCTCTTAGACATTCCTATGATGCAGAATCCAAACGTAGCGGTGCTTAAGGTAACGATAAACCCCATGAGTTTGAAACCCGGAAGCAGCTATACTACCCTGATCGTAAAGAATGAGGGGAAGGGATGGGCAAGAAACGTCGTCGTTTCGGTTAGTTCACCGGACTTAGTATATCCTACCTCTAAGGTTCCTTTAGGAGACATAGGACCTGGGAAGGCTAAGATGATACAGTTACAGTTTACAGTACCCCCTGACATAAACAAGGAGAAGTGTAAGATCAGTATTGATTATTGCAGTGGTACAGCAGTCGGACCTTGCGAGCCAAAGCGTTTCGAAACACAAGTCAATATCCCAGTGGAGCCGTACGTTCCTCCAACATTACAGATAACCTCGTCTAAGTTGACTTTAAGGTCAGGCAACGTTACTGAAATAACGCTCAAGATAACGAATGTTGGTAACGACGTGGCCATAGCTCCCGAGCTTACCATAGGATCCTCCAAGATCATAGGAGTAGTAGGAGAGACCACGTTTGTTCTCAATAATATCAAGCCTAAGGATTCGGTTACCGTGAAACTACAAGTAAACGTACAACCGGTTAACAAGAGAACGGCAGCTTCGTTAAGCTACAGCTTAAGGTATGGCGATCCTTGGGGGAAGACTTACAATAACAGAGGATCTCTCACATTTACAATACTACCTATGAAAAGAGCAGATGTAGTAGTGCACGTTCTATCAAACACGTTGATAAAAGGAGATAACAGAGTCCTTCTGGTTAGGGTAAGGAACGTCGGTAACAGTATTGCAAAGAATATAACCTTGACCGCATACGCAAGCGGTGTAGTGATAAAGGATCCCACCCTTAGAATAGGAACCTTAATGCCCGGTCAAGCGATAACGTGGCGTTTAGTTTACAGCATTCCAACTTCCTCTTTGATAAACAGTGTGCAACTGAGTGTTACTGTAAACTATTTAAGCAATGGACAAAGTGAAGTAAATACTTTCAGTTTTCCTATGAAGGTAATAATGGGACCTCAAATGGAGATAACAGACGTAACGGTGACCCCTCAGAAAGTGATCGCTGGTAAGGCGCTAAGCGTTTCTGTGGTCCTAGTGAACAGTGGCGACGCCCCTGCCTACAACGTTCACGTGAGTGTACAGCTTCCCGTTCAACTGACCGCGATCGGACCTACAAGGGTGTTCTTGGGTAATATTAGACAGCAGAACAGCGTTCCCGTAGCCTTCGTCTTAAAGCCAAAGGAAGGAACAGCACCAGGAACCTACGTAGCTAAGATTGTGGCCAGTTACAACTTCAACGGAGCTAGGTATAGTGTAGAAACTCCTGTCACAATAATAGTTACGTCTCCAAGCTCGCAGTACGTGAGCATGTTCGAGAGATATAAGCTCTACGCTGCTATAGGAGGAGCAGCTCTAGCGTTAATCGTAATTGTGGTACTTATCAAGAGGAGAAGGAAGAGCGGTGAAGTGATTACAGAGGAGTGAGCACGATGATATTGAACGATCTCTTCAAGCTAACGCTTAAAGATGTTAAAAGCGGTGGAATAAGATCGTTACTCGTTCTATTAAGTGTTGCGGTTGGCGCTGCTTCTCTCATTGCCTTTGTGGCACAAGCAGAGGGCATGAGATATAACGTAGAGACGCAGTTCAGAGGACTTTCGGCGAATGTCATAATAGGAATGTCACCAATTCCTTCCTTAACCTATCAAGACGTTATAGTGCTGAAATCGTTCAGGCACGTCGTAGATGTTAGAGCTGCTTTATTTGCAGACGTGAAGATCCCAGCTAAAGGGAAATACCTCGATTTCAAGTTAGTGGGAATGGATGCCAAAACGTTCTACACAATATTTCCCTCAGCCGTACCTAAGTATGGTAGTATCGAACTGAACGCTCCAGACTTAGCTTCAATAGGTTTCCAAGTATATAAAGAGACTAAAATAGGGCTGAACAGTCTCCTACCAATAAAGTTCGGAAGAAAAATATTCTACGTTAGAGTCTCAGCTGTGCTAGCTCCGCTAGGCGTGAGCCCACTCGCCGTAGGCTTCGAACCCGACAAGGCAGTATTTGTAAACATAAACGACGTTAAATCGTTCTTAAATGTAAGGAAAATGAACTTGGTGTATATAATAGTTGATAGTCCAAAGAACGTGGATAAGGTATATCAAGAAGTCAGTAACTACTTGAAGGGCAAGAAGTTTCAAGTCTTTGCCCCTCTTAGCGTCATAAAGGTCTATATGTCAGCAGTGAGCTTTGCTGAGCGATTCCTTCTAGCTATGTCGATGATGGCATTTGTCGCTAGTGGATTTAGCATAGCTAATACAATGATGATAACGGTAATAGAAAGAACTAAAGAAATAGGTGTTATGAAGGCGGTGGGCTTCACTTCAAGACAAATAATGATGTACTACCTCCTATTAGCTATAAGCTATGGTCTAATCGGAGGGATAATAGGATCGGTAATAGGGTATGGGCTAGCTAACATTGTAAGTAGGTATATGACAGTTATAGGAGCGGGGATAGAACAATATGTAACCAAGTATTTCAACATGAAAATACCTTCCGCTAAGGTTACTCATACTTTGGTTCTGGAAGCCCTATTATTCTCCGTGGCCACAGCGGCGATCTCAGGATTGTATCCGGCTTACAAGGCATCTCGCTTGGATCCCGTGAAGGCGCTGAAGAGCGAGTAAACACCACATCCTCGTCTTTCGCTATTAGGAGCTCTATATAGGAAACCTCGCTCCTTCCCAGCGCCCATTGAGAACCATCATGAAGTAAGAACAAAGAGCCTGCCTTAAAATTAATTTTGGGGAACTCTAAGAGATCCCCTTTCTTAAAGGATGATGAAGTAACATCGTTAACGGTGACTACTAGTCCTTCCTTGAGGAGTGTAGAAGGACATGGAATAGCCCTAGTAGGGGTGAGAAGAGCGTCCCCTATTTTAGAAGGATTCTTCCCGTATGCATATATGAAGCTTTTCTTATAGAAATCGATATAGCGAACTTCACCGAAATCGGTGTGTAAGGCTTTGTCGCAGAGCGCACAGTCCCTAGGCACCGTACTCTTAGGAAAAGCGCTCTCGCCCCTCTCCAGAAGCTTTCTCCACTTATGGTGAAGGTGATACATCCCTTCGTATAACCTAGGATGGACGTGAGAGAACGAGATAGCCCACTTGTAGAAGGTTCCGTAAGCTATTCTTTCCCTAATTTCGAGCACCATCTTCCATGCTATGTTTAGATTATGCATTGCTAAGAATCTTATCAATTCGGTCTTACTCATACCGGTTAGGTCTCTTGGCGTGTATTTTGAACAAACATCGCAATCGCAAGGGAAGTCCCTCAGTTTGACAAGTTCCTCTACTTTGAGAGTACCCCAAGGAGTTAAGTATCTACCGTCTTTCGCCGCTAAGATGTACATAGCTGAGTCGAACATGTCCACGCCCATTGCTACCAATAAGGGAAAGATCAGTGGATGGCCGGCGCCAAAGGCATGGACAGGGGTTCCGGCATTACGAGAAAGCATCACAGGTGCTATAACATCAACTAATTCTTTGAACTTATAGGATACCATTAAAGGAACGATTCCCCCGACAGCTAGCAGATCGGCTCCTTCACTTATGTAAACTCTCGTGGCATAGCCTCTGATCTCCGGATAAAGACCGCCTTGGACCGGTGATGTAACTATTTTGTTCGTTAGAGCTCTCGCTTCTTTCCAACGCTCTATCGAGATCTTTGCTTTCCTTAAGGCCTCCTCCTTTGAGTCTGTAGGCAAGCTGAAGAGATCTACCGGAGTCGCTATGTCTACTCCTACGCTATCTTGATAGGTTATGGACTCGACCGGATCTACCTTCACGCCTCTGCTATATGCTTGGTAGGTACCCGAATCGGTGTAAAGCACTCCCTCCCATCCTAGCACTTCTTTCAGATTCTTCTTTCCGACCTTCCTTTTTGCTATAAATGAGCTCGTCATTATTATGTCTATACCTATTTTCTTCAAATAACTTATTGGGACTATTTGTTTTCTCGGGTCTGGATCGACCACTACGAGGAGGGTTGGTGTTGTTATTCTAAAGGAATGGATTTTCAATAGGCCCAAGCGGGCCGCGCCATCCCTCTCGATAGGTTCCCATATCATTTGCATGGCTTGAACCCGGCTACCTTCAAGATCCTTATAGCCAAGTGAGCAGCGTTTTTGGCATTGTCAATGCCAACTGCGGCCACGGGAACCCCAGGAGGCATTTGAACAATACTGAAGAGGGCATCAAGACCCATGAGCTTCACGTCTCTGGGAACGCCTATTACCGGTTGTTCAACCCTAGAAGCTATGACTCCTGGTAGATGAGCTGCGAGACCAGCTATAGCTATGTATACCTTTATATACTCTTTACTCTCCTCTAGGTACTTGTCGAGCTCTTTGGGCGTCCTGTGAGCGGAGAGGACGCGTACCTCGTAAGGAACACAATGCTCTTTAAGCACTTCTTCTGCTTTCTTAGCTAACTCCTCGTCAGATTTCGAGCCCATGATGATAACCACGAGAGGCTTCTCGCTCATGATCGACTCCCGGGAGGAAGGTGTGAAGATAGTAAATATCTCTGGAGTTGCTTTAACCCAAAAATCCTCTCATCTCCGCTAGTTCAACTACTAAGGCCTTTGCCCTGCTTATTTCGGCAGCCTCTATCTTCTCCCTGAGTTCCTTCAGCTTATTCATATACTTTTCATCGGGAGTCTTGGGAGAAGGTAAGTCACCGAAGTATTCCTTTATCGTATCAATATCCTTCTTTATCATTTCGAAAGTCTTTTCGTCTACATACTTCTTGAATACGTCTAAGTTGCTATAGGCCAAGTCGAATCCCCAGTCCTTCTTGAGTAAGGTCAAGAATTTCATTAACACTTCTAGGTTATAGGCGTCGCCTTTAGCGAAGTCTTCTATCACCGATGCGCCTACTAGCGAGGGACCTAATCCCATTGAATACATTGAGGCACAGAACTTGATGGCTCTGGGCATCTCCTTACCAGTCTTAGCCTTTCTCTTATAGGTGTCTAGCCTGGCCCTAGTCCCTAAGACTAGCTTTGACATGAACTGAATTGCATCGACTAATCTATCTAATCTCTGTACATAGACCTCTGAAGCTTTCCATGCCATGGATATCAGCCTTTGTTCTTCGTCTAGCAAGCTCAAGTCGGGGACCTTCCCGGCATTGTTGGCAATAGTCATGACTGTGGCGACGTAGTCTTTCCTATCGGTGTTGAACCTGAGTGCGGATTGAACGGTCGCTGTGAAGTAACCCTTCCATGCCTCTACCCACTCGTTTCTCACCCACTCCGCCATGTGGCCTCTCATGGGAGGCTTACCCATGCCGACTATTGGGTAACTCTTGAACATAGTGTTTTGTTGCCAGCGCCACATCTTTAATATTGCCATCTTTATTCCTATTGAACTAGTTATATGACCTCCGTGAATTGCGGAGTCACTCTTCCCTACGAAAACTCTGAACTCTTTCTCGAATAGACCAATCTCCTTGATGAAGGCAATTCTTAATCCTTCTATTATCTCATCTATGTGCATGTGGGATTCTGAGGTCTCGAAGAGAGGTATGAGTCTTATCCATTCCTCTCTTCTAAGCGAGAACTCCTCTGCTACGAGTCTTTCCACTTTTAGTATCCTTCTTTGAACTTCCGCCAGCTCTATTGTGCTAGCTGACATCGGTAATACTATGAACTGGACAGCATTAGTATTGAAGTACATCTGTGAATACATGTTAGCTGTGACTGCAGCGGTGATAGCTAGTAAGTGCTTATCCTTGTCCTCGAGCCTTGGATTAGGAACTCTGGGTGTTATCAAGAAGTCCTCTCCTGGAACTATGTCGTGATATCTCGCTTCCTCTATGATTGCTCTTATTTGACTATAAGGAGTGGCTTTTCCTTCATAATCTACCATCTTCTCATCGCAACCCCTACCTCCTCTTTCCAAGGGGATTACGTCTTCGATTGCCTCTTTGACCTCATCTTGGGGTGTGAATACTATTGTGCTGTCAGGGTGTTGTGTCGCCATAAGTTTCGGCACTCTCAAGTCTTTAGCCCCTAGGTGTAAGGGGAACTCTGATTAGGTATATATCTGTATATTCAAGTTTAGGCGGGTACTACTAAAATTTTCTTCGCGCGTCGGCGTGGTGGGTAGAAGGGACGCCGTGAGAACGCTAAACGAACGACTCAGAGAGGTGTTAAAGCGAAGAGGGATAAAGGAGCTTACGCCGATACAGCAGATCTCCATACCTACAATTCTCAGGGGTTTCCATACTCTTATAATGGCACCCACTGGTAGTGGTAAGACCGAAGCGGCGCTTCTCCCTGTAGCCTCTAAGATGCTAGATGAAGGTGTGTTCGGTAAACTTACCGTCCTTTACATCACCCCTCTTAGGGCGCTCAACCGCGATATCGGAATAAGAGCCCTTTCCCTATTTAGGGAAATAGGCATGAACGTCGACGTGTGGCACGGTGACACACCTCAGTCTAGAAGGAAGAGAATAATGGAACAGCCTCCGGAGGTCTTAGTCACCACCCCAGAGAGCTTGAACATACTGTTGGTAAACAGAAAAATGAGGAAACATCTACGCTCAGTGAAGTATGTAATAATCGACGAGTTACATGAACTCATGGAAAGTAAGAGAGGTGCCGAGCTAACGGTAGCGCTGGAAAGGCTCTCTCTCATAGCAAGATTTCAGAGAATAGGGATAAGCGCCACTATCTCTAACGTCGAAGTAGCGAAGAGGTTCCTTGGTGGACCCAGATATGTTGTGGAAGTGTTGGATAAATCTAGGAAAGCACCGGAGATAGACGTGGTAATTGAGGAAGGCTTCGAAAATATGTTGAAGAAAGTAGAGGAGATGATAGTAAATATTGACGGAGCGTTGTTGATATTCACTAATACTAGGGATACGGCCGAACAGATTGGGAAGGCGTTGAAGGAAAAGTTAGGGGATAAGGTATTTGTGCACCATGGATCCCTTTCTAAGTCAGAAAGGGAGAAAGTGGAGAAATTAATAAGATCTGGAAAGACCAAGGCTGTAGTAGCCACCTCTAGCTTAGAGCTAGGAATAGATGTGGGGAGCATTACTCATGTAATACAATTTGCTTCTCCAAGAAGAGTAACTAGACTGGTTCAAAGAATTGGTAGGGCGAAGCACGATCCACGCCAAAGGCCTAAAGGGACGGTAATAAGTGGATTGAAACCTTACGAGGTTTTGGAAGCCGTGGTAATAGCAAGGAGAGCGATAAAGGGCGATCTCGAGGAATTAAGACCATATTCCAACCCCTTGGACGTCTTAGCACATCAACTCGTAGGGATGTTTATGGAGGAGGAAAGGGATCCAAAGGAGTGTTATAGAGTAGTTCAGAGGGCGTACCCTTTCTGGAACTTGAGCTTAGAGGAGTTTGAGGAAATAATGAATCTTCTATCATCGATAAGATTGATAGAGTGTAAAGAGGGAAGGTGTAGAGCTACGAGGAAAGGCGAGATATACTACAGGACGACGGGGATGATAGTCGAGAGCAAGAGAGTACCAGTTAAGGTATACGGAGGTGAAGTCATCGGAACGTTGGACGAAGAGTTTGTCGTGGAGTTGAACCCCAGCGATCGTTTCATACTAGGAGGACGCATCTGGAAAGTGGTAGGTCTTGATGAGGATGTGGTAATAGTAGAGAAAGATGAAGGCATAGGTCCACCTCCCGCGTGGGAGGGAGACTTGATCCCCGTCGATTTCAAGGTGGCCAGAGAGGTTGGAGCTCTCAAGAGAATGGTAGAGAAGATGATCGATAACTATCCTCTAGATGATAGGAATAAGAGGAAGGTTCTTGATATAATCAAGGAGTCGGGGGAGCCAAGGGCGACGGATAAGAGAATAGTAATAGAGGTTGAAGGTAATACGATCGTCTATAACATCCATGGTGGGAGTAACATAAACAACGCTTTAGGCTACGCCCTAAGTTATATAGCCAGGCTAAGATATGGGTCTTCCTCCTTTAATACTACACCTTATCACGTGATTTTAATCCTGCCAAAAGTGATAACCGCTGATGAAGCTAAAGATATATTACTGAGTTTAAAGAACTTTAACCTAAAACGTCTGGTAATGGAGGAAGTGAAAAAGTCTAGGTTATTTAAATGGAGAATGATAAAGGTAATGGTTAGGATGGGAATAATAAATAGGAAGAGGTTAACTGTAGATGAACTGCGCAAAATTGAGAAGGGGTTACTAAGAGTATACAGAGATAGTGTCGTAGGTAACGAAACTCTTCGAGAGATATTGCATGATAAAGTGGATATCGACGGACTACTTAAATTAATCGAAGGAATCGAATCCATGGAGGTAATATCGCGCGCTAAGTTCAGTAATCAAAGTCTTTGGGCATTGGAAAATGAGAGCAAAGTAAAGGAAGTAAGCGTGAGTCCCTCCTCTACCATACTTAACGTAGTGAGAAGGAGGCTAGAGAATAGAGAAGTCAAGATGATTTGTATGATGTGTGGATATCAATGGAGCGGGAAGGTTAGGGACGTAGGCCTGAAGTGTCCCAAATGTCAAGCCGGTTTCGTAGCTCCCTCTTTTAACGAAGAAATGTTGGAGAAGGTAGCCCTAAAGATAGCAAGAAATGAGAAAATCAAAGGAGAAGAGAAGAGAACTGCCAAGGAGGTTAGGGAAAGAGCAAACTTGCTAATGGTTTACGGAAGAGACGCATTGCTTGCCCTAGCTGCCAGAGGCGTGGGCGCACAAACGGCGAAACGAGTGTTGGCAGCATCCCGTACGGGCTCAGACCTACTTACAGAAATAATAAAGGCAGAGAAGACCTTCATAAGAACTAAGAGGTACTGGTAACAAGCTATTACGCTCCCTAGTCGCTGGGAACGGGGGTCAAGTCATTGCCATTCGTAAGGAACGGCGAGCGAGTGATACCTGGCCAGAAGCTTTGTGTAATAGAAGAATTGACACCAGGAAAGGGAACCTATGAGGACGAGAACGGTATAGTTAGGGCTGCCATACCCGGTGTGGTGAGACTAGACTTAATGAATTATGTCGTGGAGGTTAAAGGAAAGAGCGCAGACCAAGAGCTTCCTAGTGGTAAGGACATAGTAATAGGCTATGTCTTGGGGATGAGGGATGAAGTGGCCGCTATAAAGATTGTAAAGAGCGTACACGGAGTCTTGAAAGGTATGGTATTTACTGGAGCATTACACATATCCCAAGCTTCTCCCAGAGGATATCTCAACACGCTATATGATGGTTATAGACCTGGCGACATAGTCAAACTAAAAGTCCTTAGCGGTCCTCCTTACGTCCTCTCTGCAAAGGGTAATAGATTAGGCGTTATCTTGGCGCACTGCAGCAACTGTGGTGCACCTCTTTACCTCAGAAAAGATGGTAATCTCAAATGTAAGCGTTGTGGTAATACGGAAAAGAGGGTTACTTCGGTTGATTATGTGTTAAGGGAGAGGTAAAATCTCATAACCTATCTCGTGGTTCTTGCAGTGGGTAGGACTTGTTGGATTTGATATCACTGATTAGGAGTTACACTCCCGAAGAGCTAGCGAGCAGAATAGACCAGACGTTACTAATATCTTCTCCAGATAAAGCTATAGAATTTGCCAAGCTATCGAGCAAATACCCATTTAGGTCTTTAGTGGGATTCCCTCAGATGCTTTCTTATTTCAAAAAGTACTGGAAAGGCAGACTCACAGCGGTGACCAACTTCCCCTATGGTCTATCTCCGCTCGATGCCGTCGAGAAGGAGATGAGAGAGGCATGGGAGCAGGGAGCGGTAGAGGTAGACGTCGTAGCATCACCCTACCTCTTTAAGAAAGATATCGATGAATACAGAGAATATATAAGGGGGATGGTAGGACTGGCTAGAGAAATTGGGTTTGATGTAGTTAAGGTGATTGTAGAAGCACCTTTGCTGAGCGATGAGGAACTCATCAGAGTAGCAAAGATAATCGAAGAAGTAAAGGCGGACTTCTTAAAGACATCGACGGGAGTATTAGCGAAGACTAAGATGAGGGATATTTACCTTGTTAAGATGGCTGCACCTTCACTAGAGGTGAAGGCTTCTGGAGGCATAAGAGAACCCGTTCAAGCGATATCAATGATAGCGCTTGGCACGTCCGTTATAGGGACTAGTACCGGTATTGAAATAGTTGAAGAGATGAAGTTGTTGAAGAGGTTAATTTGAGGTCAGCTGAGACAGGTCGCATCACCTCTCAGCACCCCTTTAGTCTTCATCCCCCGATGAGGTAACGACGGTATACTGAAGGATGAGGAACGTTTCCCTTACTGAGGGTTAGTAATAAGTGTATTAAACACGCAAGTTCTCTCCACCTCACTTCAGAGTGTTCCAGAGGCAGATCTAGAATTCCTTTACATGAAAGGTCCATGAACTTTACCTCTTCGAACCTTTTATCGTCTTCTAGTTCTTTTGAATTATTAATTATGAATACATGAGCTATAGCACCACCTCTGGTACTTATCACAACTATTGGATTATTACCACAGCATATCGCTATTCTACTTTCCTTCTTCGAGCTCCTTCTGGAACCTTTCAAGGTATTGTTGAGCCTCGTCGAGTACTTCCAGGAGGACCTTTAAGGGATCCACTTGACCGTCGGTCCTTATTGTGAGCCAGAGTACGTGTTTGAGGGGGTGCTCCACATAATAGACTGACATTGTCACATGCTCCTTCTTGGCGGCTAACTTGGATATGAGATTACCTAAGGTATGGCTCTCCCCCTCTATCTTGATCCTTAACTCCTTATCGGTCCTCACTACTATTTCCGGCTTCTTCAATATCGCGCTCATTTCTGCCCAACCCCCATTCATCGCTCGTGAGGAGTTTTACTAGTCTTCTCAAAGCCGAACGCCACTCTTCCTTCAGTCTATAACCGAAGTCAGCTTCTTCAATTATTGAATAGTTTTTCATGATTTCAATGATCCTTTCGGGATCTATGTCGTATACGGTATGTAAGACCATTACTATTTTCTTAGCGCTACTTGGTAGCTTGAACCTAACCTCATCGTTTTCGAGAACCTCACTCATACCTCTCATGACGTCAATTATTGTATCACCAGGGGCATTGGTAATTATGTACTCTCCCTCCCTCTTCGCTTTGAACCCTTTCAAGGTGAGCGCTAATAACAACGCATCTAGTGGTACTGTAGTCTTTGCTCCCTTCACTAGGTCCTCAACGGAGTAACGTCCTCCTTTCATCCTTTCTACTTCCATACCCCTCTTGATGTTTTCTATCTCATATCTCAATGATTTTAATTCGTAGGGCATTCCTATAGCCTCAATAATTAATGTATTCCCCTTTACTTGAGTCTTCATCCACCTGGCGCTAATTTCTTCCATTATTTTATTCAGTAACTCTACACAAACGTCGCTACTCGAGCACTTTATCACGAACCTCCTTGTGATCAATTAGTTAACATCACCACGGTCTGAGTCACGGTTGGCTTAATTAGATGGATTCTTTATTACACGTATCCTCTCAGGTGAGTGGGGGATAGGAACGATGAGCGACGTGAAGTTCTACAAGATTAGCGGCTATATGCTGATATCTCATGATAAAAACCCCAGATGGCAGAAGTTTGAGATCATTAGAAGGGGAACGAAGCCGGAGGATGTAATGGAGAGGGTGTACTCCGAGCTCGGCAGCAGACATAAGCTAAGAAGATATCATATTAAAATAGAGAACGTGACTGAGGTTAAGGAGGAGGAAATAGAAGACATCCACTACCTCCAGTTAGCACACCTGGAGGCGTGGGAAGCCTACGATGCTGATAAGGTGTGGAGGAAGTATAAGAAAAAGGTGATTTCTAATGAGTAATAAAGAAATTTCACAAGAAGCCTTACAACTCTTAGCTCAGTATGAGCAACTTAAGGGCTTAGTTACCGCACTTGCAAACGAACTCGAAAAGCAGAAGTTAACTCTAGAGGACATAAACGTAACCTTAAAGGAATTAGAGAAACTAGAGGGCAAGAAGGAAGGATTAGTCCCTCTAGGAGTCGTCCTCAGTAAGGCTGAGATATCAGACGAAGTGTTGGTGCCTATAGGAGCTAACTACTATGTTAGTATGAAGGCCAAAGACGCTATTGAGAAGGTGAAAGAGTTAAAGAAGATATATGAGGAAAATGTAAAGAATACGGAGAAAAACTTGAACGAGCTCCTAGCGGCGCTTAGCGCTATTGAAGGGAAGCTGGTGGATCTACAAAGGGGAGCTCAGAGTGCTGGGAAGGCTGAAGAAGGCGCTAAAGAATCTAGTAAGTGAGATCAGTAACAAGGCTGTAGTTGAGAAAGAAGAAGTAATTGAGAAAGAAGTTCCTAAAATTGAGGAGAAGAAGGAAGTAAAGAAGGTAGATCAAAAAAGTGAGAAATTAACCAAGATAACAGAAGAGAAAAAGGAAAAGGTAAAGAAGGGATTTTTCGCTAAAGTAAAAGAAACCTTAGTTTACAAGGAACTCGACCTAAAGAAACTCGAACCGATTTTGGAAGAATACGTTCTACTGCTTACTGAAGCAGATGTTGCTTATGAGGTGGCTGAAGAGTTAATAGAGAAGTTCAAGGAAAGATTGAAGGGTAAGAAGATAAGAAGAGGTGAGGACGAGAAAAAGATAATAGAAGATGCACTCAGGGAAGCAATCTACGACCTCATAAATATACCAGGCCCAGATCTGGTGGAAGAGGCAAAGAAGGCTAAGGCTGAAGGTAGGATATTGAAAATAATGTTTATGGGAGTTAACGGCGTAGGTAAGACAACCACCATAGCTAAGGTAGCTTATATGTTGAAGAAGGCTGGGATAACGCCAGTCTTAGCAGCTGCTGATACCTTTAGGGCAGGCGCTGTCGAGCAACTAAAACAACACGCAGAGAGAATAGGCGTGCCTATAGTAACAAAGCCCTATGGGAGTGACCCAGCTGCTGTAGCCTATGATGCCATAGAATTCGCTAAAGCGAGAGGGTTCAGCGTCGTTCTAGTGGATACGGCTGGTAGGATGCATGTAGATGTAGATTTGATGAATGAACTCAGAAAGGTCGCTAGGGTGATAGAGCCCGACTATAAGATCTTAGTTTTAGACGCTCTTACTGGAAATGATGCTGTTGAACAAGCTAGGTTCTTTGATGAAGCGGTAGGGGTCGATGGGGTGATACTCACCAAAGTGGACGCAGACGCAAAAGGCGGTGCGGTGCTGAGCGTGGCGGCAACGATAAAGAAGCCCATACTGTATTTGGGCATAGGCCAAGGTTACGAGGATTTGATAAGGTTCGACCCCTCGTGGTTCGTGGAAAGGTTGCTGGGTGAGTGAGATGATTGACAAGTACTGGAACAAGCTTGTTGAAATGATATACGAATGGAGATCGATACTAAACAAAGCGAGTAAACCCTCTCCAGAAGAGTTAAGTGCAATAATGAAGGTAGTGGGGTTGGCCACGATAATAATAGGAGTGCTGGCATATGTAATAAGACTATTGGCTGTACTCTTCCTATTTAGTTAACGGTGATAGAGATGGCATTTTTCCCGGTTAGGACGGTAAGCGGAAAAGAGTTAGAGGTAGCATTGTTGATAGAGACTAGAGCAAAAGCTATGGGTCTCGATGTGAGATCGGTTGTAGTACCTCCCAGGATCAAGGGGTTCGTTATAGTTGAGGCACCGGCACATTTCATTGTACTTGAGGTAACTAGGGGAATAAAGCACGTTAAGGGGGGTCCAGGAAAGAAGATGAAAAAAGAAGAAGTATTGAAGTTAGTGAAACCCATTCCGATAATAGAGTTGATAAACGTAGGCGATATCGTCGAACTAGTCGCCGGCCCCTTCAAAGGTATGAAGGCAAAAGTTGAAGGCAAGGACGTGGAGAAGAACGAAGTTATACTTAACATTTTAGAAGCTGCCTATCCCCTGCAGATCACAGTGCCAGCAGATTATGTGAAACCGGTGAGGAGGTGAGTGTTATGCCCAAGAAGGTGCTAACGTTTAGCATCGAGGGAGGTGCTGCTAAGCCCGCTCCGCCGATAAAGCCCGCACTCGAGGGTGTGGGTCTACCAGTAGAGGAGGTTGTTGAGAAGATAAACGAGATGACGAAGAGGTATAAAGGTTTTACTATAACCGTCAAGGTCATTGTTGATCCGGACACTAAGGAGTATGAAATAGAGATAGAGCCACCTAACATCACCGAGTTGCTCCTCAAGCTGGCGGGCGCTAAGGCTCCCTCCGGAGATCCTATACACAAGAAGGTCGGTAACCTACCTTTTGAGAAGGTAGTGGAAGCTGCCCTAATGAAGGCTCCAGAGTTAACCGCTAAGACCTTGAAGGGAGCTGTCAAAACAGTCTTGGGCACGGCTAGGGCAATAGGCTTGACGGTTGACAAGAAGGACCCCAAGGAGGTAACTAAGGAAGTCGAGGCTGGTGTATACGACGAGGTCTTGAGCAAATACGAGGAAGAGTGGGAGACAGTTAGTTAAAGCCCCGGTGTAGGTGGCCTAGGGGATCAATTATGATCGTCAGCCAAGAGGCGCTGGAGCGAGCGATCGCGGACGCGCTGAAGCTATCGAAGAAGAGGAACTTCAAGGAATCCGTGGATATAACAGTCGTGCTCAAGGATATAAACTTGAAGGGACCAGAGGGCAGAATAAGGGAGGTCGTAGAGCTGCCCCATCCTCCGAACAAGGAAGTGAAGATATGTGTGGTAGCTGACGGAGACATGGCATTAAAGGCCCAGAGGATGGGTCTAAGGGTAATAACTAAGGATGAACTTCAACAAATAGACAAGAAGAAGGCTAAGAAGATAGCTAAGGAATGCGACTGGGTCCTCGTTAAGGTGGACCTCATGGGTCTTGTCGGTAGGATCCTAGGTCCAGCCCTAGGACCTAGAGGTAAGGCACCAGTCCCAGTACCTCCTAACGCTCCTCTTGAGGCTATCGTGAGGAAGTATCAGAAATCCGTCAATTTGAGGGTTAGGAAACAACCCCAAGTTATGTGCAGAATAGGCACTGAGGATATGGACGTTAAGCAGTTGGCTGAAAACGCACAAGCAGTCATAAGCGCACTGGAGAGGAAGTTACCGAACCCTCAGAACCAGATAGCCAAAGTTATAGTTAAGACCACGATGGGTCCTCCAGTACTGGTTACTGAGGGGTGATAAACGATGAGCGCAATAACGGCACACATCAGTACCTACCACAGAGAGAAGTTCCCAGAGAAGAAAGTAAAGATAGTAAACGAGGTAAAGAATAAGCTGAAAGAGAAAGACGTAATAGTGGTTATCGACCTAAAGAAGACGCCAGCAAACTTGGTCCACAAGTTCAGGAAGAAGTACAGGAAAAAGTGGAGTGATATGGAAGTTATTAAGAATAACCTCGTCAGGAAGGCATTTGAGCAAAGTAACATAGAGATGCCTGAAGAAATGGACAAAGCTCTGGTAGACGCTAACATGTTCATCTTCACCAATGATAACCCCTTCGAGGTAGCTCTCCAGATATCCAAGTTCTCCATGCCCGCCCCTGCTAAGCCCGGCGATGTTGCTCAAACCGAGATAGTTGTTCCAGCCGGCGATACCGGACTAACTCCCGGTCCCATACTCTCAACCTTCGGTAAGCTAAGGATAAAGACCATGGTAAAAGGAGGAACTATACACATAGTCAAGGATACCGTAGTTGCTAAGCCTGGCGACGTGATCTCGCCGGAGCTAGCGAGCTTGTTGCAAAAGCTAGGGATAACCCCCATGGAACTTAGAATGAAGGTAAAGGGAGCTTACGTAAAGAGTTTGAACAAGTGGATACCGGCTGACGAGTTGGTATTAGACTTAGAGAAGTATAAGCAAGAGATCGCAGAGGCCTATCAGAACGCTTTGGCACTAGGAGTAAGCATAGCATACCCAGTACCGGAGGTACTGGAGCTCAGCTTAGCGAAGGCGTTCCAGGACGCTCTAAAGGTAGCGATAGAGGCTGGATGGCTGAGCAAGGAGACGGCGCCGTATCTGATAGCGAAGGCGCAGGCCCAAGCCATGGCTCTAGCGGCAGCCTTGGGCGACACCGCCAAGGAACTCGGAATAGAGGTAAGCGCTGCTCCAGCCGCTGCTCCGAGCGCCGGAGCCGAGGAGAAGAAGGAAGAGGAAGAGGAGGAAGAAGAGGAGAAGAAAGAGGTATCCGAGGAGGACCTAAGCGCCGGCCTAGGCGCGTTATTCGGTTAACTTTTTGTCGCTTCACCTTATTTAGTTCGGTTAGCCTTTCCTAACTGGGACGGAACATGAAGGTAGCAGTAATGGCCGAATCCCCCAATGGACCAGTCTCCCATAGGTTCGCTAGAGCACCCTATATTCTCATATATGAAGTGAACGGTAGGGTTAGATTAATCGAAGCGAGGCAGAACCCCTTCGTTGTTGGGAGAGCAGCTGGACCAGGGGTGATCAATTTGTTGGCTCAGTTAGGCGTCGACGCTGTAGTGGGGCCACAACCCGGCCCCAGCGCGATAACAGCGCTCCAACAGCTTGGAATAAGATATGTCCCCGCCCAGCCCGGTGAGTCAATAGAAAGCGCATTGAGGAGAGTGATATGAAGGAAATAGCGATAGTAAGCGGTAAGGGTGTACAGGAAAGAGTACACTAAGCGCATCGTTAATGGCCCTCTCCAGAGGTTCATTGGTCGGAGTTGACGCTGACGTCGATGCCCCTAATCTGTATCTACTTCTAGGAGACTTTATGGAAATTCAGAGCGAGGAAGAGCTCTACGAATCTAAGAAGGCCTTCATTGAGTTTGACAGATGTACTAGGTGTATGAAGTGCTTGGAGGCTTGTCAAAACGGTGCCATAACCAGAGACCTAAGGATAATTCCAGAGCTTTGCGATGGATGTCCAGCTTGTGCCTTTGCATGTCCAGAGGGAGCGATAAAGTTCAAGATAACCTATAGCGGCAAGATAATAGTTGGAAGTACCAAGTACGGCAAGCTCGTCATGGCAAAATTGGCGCTGGGTGAGAGAGGAAGCGGTAGCTTGGTTGAGAGCGTTCGGAACATTGGTAGGAGATTAGCATTCGATGAAGGCGCATCGGCAATTTTAGTGGACGCTGCAGCCGGAACCGGTTGTTCTACAATCTCCAGTATCACCGGAGCTTCCTATGCAGTTATCGTGGCAGAACCCACTCCAACTTCTCTTTACGAAATTAATAGGGTGATCGATCTATTGAAGCATTTTAAGATAAAGAGCTTTGGTGTAATCAATAAAGCTGGGATAAACAAAGGCGTAGAAGATGAAATTGTAAATGTTTTCGATAAAGAAGGAATAGAGCTCTTGGGAAGAGTACCTTACGATCCTCTAGTTCTAGAAGCGGTGTCCCACATGGTACCAATTGTTGACTACTCTCCCAAATCAGCATCATCTCTTGCTATTAAGAGAATATATGATAAGCTCGGTGAGGTGACTGGACTTTGGTAAAGATAGCGGTCACCGGAGGTAAAGGAGGATCGGGTAAAACTACTATCGCCGTCAGTTTAGCCAAACTCTTGAATAAAAGATTAATCGATGCGGATGTGGTTGGACCCAATGTTCATGTACTACTAAAAGCGGAAAGGAGAAAGGTTGAAGATGTGAGAATATTCATCCCTAGGATAAACGTGGACAGATGTAGTAAGTGTGGTGCTTGTGCCTCAGCTTGTCCAGAAAACGCCTTGCTCTGGAGACCCTTACATTATCCTGTTCTACTTAGAGAACTATGTACAGGATGTAAAACGTGTTACTATCTATGTAGGAAAATAGACAACGCTATCGAAGAAGGTGAAATGAGTGTTGGTAAAATATTCGAGGGAGAAGGTTATGGTATAAGATTCCTTCAAGGGGAAAATGAACCGTGGATGAAGAAGGCCTCAGCGGTCAGCCTGAGGCTAATGAAGTTCCTAAAAGGTGACGAAGTTATCGATACACCTCCTGGAACTTCAATAATTACGTTTATACCTTTGCTGTACGCGGACCTAGTAATAGAAGTAGTCGAACCGACTCCTCATGGTATACGGGATTTTTGGGAGTCGGTAAATATGGTGAAGAAGCTGGGGAAAGAAATAATTGTAGTCATCAATAAGTATGGAATAGGACTGACCGGGGAACTTGAGAAAGAACTTAAATCTAAGGGATATAAGTACGTAAAGGTGCCATACGATCAGGAAATATTGAAGGCGTACTCTGAAATGAGACCCATCTGGGAAGTCAGTGTGCTTAGAGAAGCTATAGAGAAGCTGAGGGAGTATTTGTAAAAATTACTTGCCCTTGCCCCTTATCCTCATTATTTTGTAAACGCCAGGAGGCATGACCCAATACTCTACCTCTACTCCGGGTTCGAGCTTCGACTTTATGTCTTCCTCTTCAGGTAGGGGAACCTCAAAGGTATCGAAGCTCTCCATGTCCATTAGTTGAACGCTGTCACCAGTGATCGCTAGGACTTGTCCTACCCTCTTCTCGATTATTGGTACCTCTACCCTGGTATCGACGGGAGCAACGAAAGTCTTCTTGGAACCGCTGATCAAGCTTATAGCTACCACGTTGGCCTTAGCGCTTCCATGCTTTCCGGTCTTCGCCTTACTCATTGAGACTATCTTGCAAGGCTCGCCGTCTATCATTATGAAGTTTCCGGGCTTAAGCTCACCCAAGGTGGCGTAGGTCTTCGACACTGCTCTCACCACTTCAGCGTGGGTGCGATAGGTATAAGTGAGTTAGAGCGAGTGTCTACACGGCACGCCCGCCTTACGCCGCGCTAGCGGGGAATGAAGGCGGGAGCTGGATTGGCCTATCCAATTCTTAAGAACGTCTCGAGGTTTGTGACAATCTTGTCAACGTCGTAAAGGTAGGAAACGGAGAGCTCTCTAAATTGGGATAGACGTAAAGACTCCCTTATAGTATACGTTCTGTTAAAGAACCTTTCCATAGAAGAGCCTACCGGTCCTATAGTTTCTATTCCAGAACTTATGCAGTCATGTAAGAAGAGTGCTGGTCGAGCCTTCAAGTAGGGATAGAAACACTTGCTAGCTCTTCTCAAATAAGGCTTTATGTCCTTTATACTATCGGCTATCTTCAGTTTACTCGTACTACCTATCGATTTGAAGACAAGAGATTTGATGGACATCTTGAATTCATCGGATAGGCGATAAGGTGAGATTAACCACAGCTCGTTCTCTTCCTTTATGAGATTTATAATAAGCTTCGCTAAGTCCCTAACTTCACCCTCAGATGTCGCTTCATAGGCCGTGATAAGAACGGCATCTCCTCTGTTTGTAGTTTTAACTGTTGGTACACCTAGCTCCTTAACGTTGAGTAGTTCCTTGAAGGGAGTAAGCGCGTTGATTATCCTCTTTAGAGGAGATGGTAATTTGAGTTCGTCTCCGATGTATATTTTGGGCGATCTGAGGGACAACGATTCTGCTCTTCTCACAAACCTAAGTATCCTTTCACAATCCTTCGTCCTTATGCGACTTTGGCACATAACCTCCAGAGGGAGTAACAAACCTTCGAAACTTGGAAGATCTTTTGAAAGTCTTACGAATTCGAAATCTGAATCGCCGAGCATTTCTTCAAGTCTAGAAACATACAGTTCAAGTTCGGCATCTTTACAGTAAACGGCACAGAGCTTCACTTCTCACGTCCTCTTGAAGGATTATCAAAGTGATTATAACAGTTACTATGAATAAGGATCATAAATTGGGAGAACGTTAATAGGAGAATTTATAAACGCCTCAATGCACCCCAACACGGTGAACCGGTGTGAGTGTGCAGGCACCCCAGAGCAATGAGGTTAGGGTTGGAAAGAAGCCCGTCATGAACTATGTGCTAGCTACTTTGACCCTACTAAACCAGGGTGTGGACAGGGTAGAGATAAAGGCCAGGGGTAAGGCCATCAGCAAGGCCGTGGACACCGTCGAGATAGTGAGGAACAGGTTCCTGCCCGGCCAGATAAGGGTGGCCGAGGTAAGGATCGGCAGCCAGACCGTCACCAGCGCTGAGGGCAGGCAGAGCAGGATCAGTACTATCGACATAGTAATCGAGAAGGTAAACAAGTAATAAAGTAGCTGATTTTTAGTATTTTCCACTGCTGATTTCCTCTGGGAGCGTAAAATTGAGTAAGCGTCAAATCGTAATTGAGGGAAGCGCAAAGATAGGAAAGCTCAACATAGCACCCCTTAACCTATCTCTAAGCCCAGAGGACCTCTCCAGCCCCCTCTCGTTACAGATGGCACTAAATAAAATCCTCGAGAACTTGGCTAATGCCTTTGAAGGTAACGTAAAACCCCACTACTTCGCTGAGGTAAAGTTCAGTGATCACCTAGGGATGCCAGTCTCCTTTGCGATAGACCTAGGCGACAAACTACCTCCATTTAGCAAAGATAAAGTAAAAGCGAGAATAATCATTGAACTTTACGAGGATGAGGAAGAGGAAGGAAATCCGGACGTCCCACCTTGACGACGTCTTAAGCGACCAACCAAATACTCGTGACTTCTCTCCTCAAGCCATTCCATTAAGTCATTCAACACGTACTCATTGGTAGACACCTTGGTCAGTAACCCTACTCTACTGAGTCTCTTTATCAGTGAAATAGAGACCTTACGTCCAAAGTATGGGGCTAGGACTTCGATAGCTTCCCCTACGTTAAACCTCCTTCCTTTGAACTTCTCTTTTAAAAGGAAATATGCGCTCACATCTCTTTTATCTAGCCACATGGTTCAACCCAGCAAATCCTTCAGCTTCAACTTTCCCGAGTAGAGCGCCATTCCTATTATCACCACGTCAACGCCGGCCTCGCTCAGCGATAGTACATCCTCCTTGGATCCGACACCACCCGCGTATTCCAAGAGTATCGATGGATACCTAGATCTGATATACTTTACCCCTTCAATGTCCGGCCCCCTCATCGTACCTTCAGTGTCTACGTAGGTGTACATTATTCCTCTGAAGGACTTGCCTTCAAACTTCTTTAGGGCCTCATCTAAGCCCACGGGTAACTTTTCATTCCATCCCTCTACAGTTACTCTTCCACCTTTCAAGTCTATTGCAATTATCACCTTCTCCGGACCAAGTTCTTTAGATAGAGAATCAACGAAGTTTGGGTCTTTGTGGGCTTTGCTGCCGACTACCACGGCATCTGCATCTTGGTAAAGCTTGGCATGTTCAATGGATCTGATACCCCCGGCGACTTGGATCCAGAGTCCACGGTCCTTGGCCATTTCAATCAATTTCAGTATAGTGTCCTCATTCACCGGTCTACCTCGTTCAGCTGCATCTAGATCCACTACGTGAATTCCTTCTGCCCCCTCATCGGCCCAGAAATCGAGCCACCTTAGAGGATCTCCAAGATCTAGACCGGTACCCCTGACGCCCCTAACTCTCTTGACCGCTCTACCATTAGAGATATCGATGCTTGGATAAACCTTAACCATGGGACCTCAGCTCCTCTTCGAGCGACGGTAACCACGTGTAAATTTTACTTACGAATCCGCCTTCTGGGGCCATTGAGTTCAGAGCCTTAGCCAGTGTTGTTTGTTTATCCACCCAATAGATGTTCAATGCACAACTTCCCTTTAATAGAGCCGAGCGGATGCGATCCCTTTGATAGTCTGTCAAGTGGAATCCCATCCAAGCGTAGGAGTTCATGATAGCGCTTTCTAGTTCCCCCCTGCTAACCTGAGGGGAGCAAGACGCAGCGATGCCTAGCAGAAACTCTGGACTCTCTGTTTCTATCCAGAAATCATAGTTGAAAGTAGTTAGTGAGCCTAAAGCGACACCTAGCAAGAACTTGTACAGAGGGTGAAGACCAGAACTGGGTTTCTCCATTATTATACTACATCCTCTGCAAGTGCTTAGCGAAAGCGCTAGCCATATGAACTTCTTTTCAGTGTCCGAGAGCGCTTTGACGCTGATTAATTCGCTTCCCTTTCTCAGATATACGGTCTTGTTGTTAACTATTTCGATGTCAGCAAAAAGCAAATGACCAAATGCTCTATTCACGCCGACGTCGATCCTAGGGGATTTCCATGTGCATCTACATAGAGCTTCCAAGGGGAGACCTCTTATATCGTAGTTTAAACAGAGTTCATAACCATATGGATAATATTGGAGAGAAGAGACGAGTGCAGAAGCTTTAAGTGTCATGAGGATGTTAAGTAGGGTCTTCTCTAAGCATTTCCTTCCTTCTTCCATAAAGGACTCGAAGTTATCCAGCTTTACCTTGGCATATATGCTATCGATTTCAATAATATTGTTCTTTAAGCATTCCCTGGCAGACATCCTCATTATTTCATGAACTACCTTCGCCGATACCGGAGGAAGAACATTTTCTGGAACAGGATAGGCATCGCCTAGTAACTTCGAGAGGGCAGATCTTATGGCATAATTTAAGAATGTCATTATTTCTTGTTCGAGATAATCAAGTCTTAGTAAGTAGGTATCCTTCTTTAGTCGTCTAAAGGAAACCATGAATATGTGACGATGCCTCTCTTTGAGTATATCACTTAATTGTTCTTCAAGGAGTTCAAGCACTTTATAGGAGAAGTAGCAGACCGCGTACCACCGGCTAACGAACTTTGAGCGTACTAAGGCGCTCTTTCCTGAACCCGGAGGTCCTACAACTACGTTAACGGAGTTCATATTTTCACGCCATCCCTTACTATAGCTCTGGGGAATATAACATGACGCCTAGTTACCGACAACTCAGTAAAACTCTATATCAGAAAGGAGCTGAGGCAGAGATCTACTTGACCGAATACTGGGGGTGTAGAGCAATTCTGAAAGTAAGAATAAAGAAAATGTATAGACATCCTAAGGTCGATAGTAATATCAGGCTTGAGAGGACGAGAAACGAAGCACTTAATATGCTCAGAGCATATAAGGCGGGCGTTAACGTACCAATGCTCTATGACTTCAGCTTGAGGGAGTACTGGATTTTAATGGAATACATTGAAGGAAAACCGCTCCGTGAAGACCTCAATGAATATAATTTGAAAAAAGCTGGCGAAGCGCTTGCCTTAATGCACACTGCCAATATAGCACACTGGGATTATACTACGGCGAACATATTGGTGAATGAAGGCAAAATCTACGTTATAGATTTTGGTCTTTCGAGATATACGGAGAGCGATCTGGACAAGGCTATAGATATACACCTAATGATCAGATCGTTATTAAGCGCACACCCGGAAGCCGAGAACTTAGTTGATGCCTTCTGGGAAGGCTATGCATCCTATGGCAACGTTGAGCTCATGAAGGAGATGGTCAGAAAAATAGAAATGATGGGTAGGTATGTAAAGGAGAGGAGGAAGACGGTATGGTAAAGATATTCTTGCTAACATCAAATGAACATAAAGTTAACGAGATCCGAGAGATTTTGAACGATTACAACGTAGAAGTAGAGATGGTAAAAGGTATTAAGGTAGAAATTCAAGAACTTGAGTTGGACGAGATAATTAGATATGCTGCCCTAAAAGCCAAGGAACATACCCTCAAAAGACCACTCTTCTTGGAAGACAGTGGTTTGTTCATCAGAGCCTTGGGTGGTTTTCCCGGTCCATTTAGTAGATACGTTTACGATACAATAGGGGTAAGAGGAGTGCTCAAGTTAATGGAAGGTATAGATGATAGAAAGGCGGAGTTTAGGTGTGCAGCGGCTTGTGTATGTCCAGACGAACGAATAATAGTAAACGTCGGAAAGGTTGAAGGCACCATAGCCCTTGAGGCCAGAGGAAAGAAAGGTTTTGGTTTCGATCCGATATTCGTACCTAGGGGTTTTAACAAGACGTTTGCTGAAATGGATCCTTCAGAGAAGAACTCCATATCCCATAGGGCTAGAGCCTTCAGAGGCTTGATTGAGAAGTATCTTGAAGTATTCGGGGATACAGAGTGACCCCGGTTCATGGCCGGGCCCCATAAGGCCCCCTCACCGGGCAGCCGCCAAGGAGGGGTATCGTGTACTCACTTATAAATGGAGTCACCCTGGTAGCCCTGTCCTCATCTTTCGGCGTCGGTAGTTTAGATCATCCTCCTAGTGAGTGCAGAATTTAAGGCCTCAAAAGGGTGTGGCACCGGGTGGTTGAGACTGGCAGAGGAGTTCAAATATATAGTTCGTATTGGTGACACGGATATAGACGGCTCTTTGCCAGCCGTCTACGGATTGGCCAAGATAAAGGGAATAGGTTATACCACTGCTTTAGCCATTTTGAGAAAGCTAAACATGGATCCCCTCATGAGACTCGGATACTTTAGTGATGCAAAGATAAAGGAGCTAGATGAGGTTGTTAAGGACATAACTAAGCTAGGCTTCCCCTCCTGGCTTTACAACAGGAGGAAGGACTACGCTACGGGTAAGGACTTGCACTTGATAGGAGCCGAGCTCGTCTTCTACGCTAGACAGGACATAGAGAGGGAGAAGAGGATAAGGAGCTGGAGAGGAGTAAGGCATGCCCTAGGACTAAAGGTAAGGGGTCAGAGGACCGCTACTACTGGAAGGATAGGTATGACTATAGGCGTCTCCAAGAAGAAGTAAGGGGTGGTGAATCATGGGAGATCCGAGAAAGCCTAGAAAGAAGTGGACCCCTCCTGGACACCCTTGGATAAAGGAGAGACTTATAGAAGAAATGAAGCTCATGGGAGAGTATGGACTCAGGAACAAGAAGGAAATATGGATTGCGGCAGCCATACTCAGGAAGTTTAGGCATCGTGCAAGGAGTCTGCTGGCACTACCCCCAGAGGTCAGAGAGAGGGAAGAGAAAGCTCTGCTATCCAGGCTGTACGATATAGGACTGGTCGATGAGAATGCCACTTTGGACGATGTACTGTCGCTAACCACTAAGGACCTATTAGAGAGGAGGCTTCAGACCATAGTATGGAAGAAGGGTCTAGCAAGAACGATTCATCAAGCTAGGCAGATGATCACTCACGGACACATAGCGATAAACGGGAGGAGGGTGACCTCACCCAGCTACATAGTCAGAAGGGAAGAGGAGGAGCTGATAGATTATGCTCCCACCAGCCCTTACTTTAAGAGGAGGCAAGAAGGCGAGTGAGGTGGTCTGAGACATGCCAAGGGAGATCAGATGGGGAGTCGCTCACATCTTCAGCTCTCCCAACAACACGTTCGTACACATAACCGACCTAACCGGTGCGGAGACTGCCTCCAGGATCACCGGAGGAATGGTAGTGAAGGCTGATAGAGAGAAGCCATCGCCCTACGCAGCGATGTTGGCCGCTGCCAAGGCCGCTCAAGAGGCCATGGAGAGGGGGATTACTGCCATCCACATTAAGGTAAGGGCTCCCGGAGGCTATGGTCCTAAGACCCCCGGTCCTGGAGCACAAGCGGCGATAAGGGCGTTAGCCAGATCAGGATTCATCGTTGGAAGGATAGAAGACGTAACGCCATTGCCTCATGACAGCATCAGGAGACCTGGAGGCAGGAGAGGAAGGAGGGTCTAACACCTATGCCTATCGAAGTTTTGGAAGAGTCTCCCACTTACATCAAATTACTTGTACGAGGCTATCCCCTCGAAGTCCTTAACAGCATCAGAAGGGCTACCATGGAAGAAGCTCCTAAGATGGCAGTTGATTTCATTGGTGTTGACAGAAACGACAGCGTTATGTTTAACGAAATACTAGCCCACAGGCTAGCCATGGTTCCATTAAAGAGCGAGGAAGCGTTAGAAAGGTACGCTTCGCCAGAAGAATGTAAGGACTGTACTCCAGAAGAAGCGGCTGCGGGTAAGTGTGTCTCTAGTGATGGAAAGCCTTGCTACGCTAGACTAATACTCGAGGTCGAAGGAAAGAAGGGAGGAACAATAGTTTACACGAAGGATTTGGTGTCAGAGGATCCAGACGTAAAGCCGGTGTATGACAACATACCTCTATTAAGCCTTCTTGAGGGACAGAAGGTAAAGTTAACCGCTTATGCCAGACTAGGAAGGGGGAAGGAGCACGCCAAGTGGATGCCGGCCGTCGTGGCAGTAGTAAAACCTATACTGAGGGGCGTTGAGGTAAGCGAGGCCGTTTGTGATAGTAAGTGCCAAGAAGAATGTGTTGAGTTGTGTCCTCATGCCTTCGAAATGAAGGATGGTAAGTTAAAGCTAAAGGAAGGTACAACGATATCGATGTTAATGCATTGTATCGAGTACATCTGTGAGGGTAGAGGACTAAAACCGATCTTCGAAGAGGACAGCTTCATCTTTGAGGTTGAAAGCGACGGATCGCTCAGCGCTAGAAGAACACTAATAGAGGCCGCTAAGGCGGTCTCCCAGAAGATCGAGGCGTTAAAGACCCAACTGCGCGAGCAAGCGGGGTGATGAGTAGTGGCGGCACGTAGGAAGTTTACGAATATTGTGTTAAGAAAGACGCTAGATGAGTTAAGGAAGACTAAGTCACCATTCTGGAAGAGGGTATACGAACTCCTCTCGAGGCCTGCCAGGGAGAGGGTAGTAGTAAACGTGAGCAAGATAAATCGTTATGCCAACGATGGCGATGTCGTTGTGGTACCCGGAAAGGTCCTAGGAGCTGGTGACATAGAGAAGAAGGTGACGGTCGCTGCCTTCTCCTTCTCCTATACCGCTGTGGAGAAGATAACTCAAGCCGGAGGAAAGGTAATGCATATTTCTGAACTAGTAAAGGAAAACCCAAAGGGTAAGGGATTAAAAATAATAATATAAGGGGTGGAGAACATGAAGAGGGTAGTAATAGTAGATGGGGCCAATCAAATATTAGGGCGCATGGCCAGTCACGTCGCCAAGATGGCCCTAGAAGGATATGAGGTGCACATAATCAATGCAGAAAAGGTCGTCCTCTCCGGAAAGCCTGAGATGGTGGTAAACGCCTATCAACTCCTACTAGATGTTAAGACCCATAAGAATCCCTACAGAACCAAGATAAAGAGACCCAGAACCCCGGTAGCTTTGGTTAAGGACGCGATCAAGGGGATGTTACCCAAGCATAACACTAGAGGAAGGGAGGCTTTCAAGAGAGTTAAAGCCTACATAGGTACTCCCGAACTGAAGGTAAAGGGAGAAGTGATAAGGTTCTTGGATGCCGACGCTAGGAGGCTATCTGGAAAATACATAACTGTGGGTGAGGTCGCTAAGCGCATGGGTTGGAAGGGTGAGGCATGATGGTTGAGGTTAAGTGGGCTAAGGAGCAAGAGGGTAAGGGTGGAGTTAGGATAGTGCTGGCGAGTGGAAAAAGGAAGAGGGCCATAGCCAAGGCGATAGTGTATCCCGGTAAGGGCAGGGTGTGGATTAATGGAGTTCCCGTCGAGATCGTGAAGCCCGAGATAAAGAGGTGGAGAATACTAGAGCCTCTACTACTGGCTGGAGAAAAGGTAATGAAGAACGTAGACATCAAGGTATGGGTGAAGGGAGGAGGCTTCATGGCTCAAGCTGAGGCGGCTAGAATGGCCATAGCAAGAGGGTTGATCAAGTACACTGGAAGCGAAGAGTTAAAGACACTATATGAGGAGCACGATAGGCACATGCTCTCTGGAGATCCTAGGCGCACCGAGCCTGAGAAGTGGATGAGATATTCTGCTAGAAGAAGGAGGCAGAAGAGCTACAGGTGACCTTTTTATGATGATCCCTGTTCGCTGTTACACTTGTGGAAAGCCTCTTATACAATACTACGAGGAGTTCAAGAAGAGAGTAGAATCTGGTGAGGACCCCGAAAAGGTCCTCGACGATTTGGGCCTCAAGCGTTATTGTTGCAGAAGGACCATGCTTGCATCGATAGATGTCTCGAAGGAAATAATAAAGTTCAGCACACGTGTGCACAGGTGGTAAGAACATGAGTGCGGAGAGCAAGGAAAATCTAGTAGAACTGTTAATATCGTTGGAGAAGTATTTGCAGCATGGAGTGCACATAGGTACTAAGATGGTAACCAAGTACATGAATAACTTCGTCTACAAGAGGAGGAACGTTGATGGCTTGGCAGTTTTGGATGTGAGAAAGATAGATCAGAGAATAAGGGTAGCTGCAAAGTTCCTATCCAGATTCGAGCCGGAGAAGATAATGGCAGTATCTGTGAGGCAATATGGCCACAAGCCTGTGCTAATGTTCTCTAAGTTCGTCGGCGCTAAGCCTGTCATAGGAAGGTTCGTGCCAGGTACGTTAACCAACCCGGCGCTGGAAGTTTACTACGAGCCCGATGTGATCCTCGTAACCGATCCTAGGATAGATCAGCAAGCGATAGTGGAGGCCTCCGAAGTCGGAATACCAGTGGTAGCGTTCTGTGATACCGACAGCAGGACCGAGAACATAGACTTGATAATACCGGGTAACAACAAGGGTAGGAAGAGTCTGGCGCTGCTATACTGGCTACTCACCAGACAGATTCTCGTAGAGAGAGGTGAACTGTCTCCAAACGCTCCTGAAGATGAGCCCGCTCCAGTGAGCGAGTTCGAGACCAAAATAAAGCTCGTTTGACATTTTTATTAAGGTTAAGAAAGAACGTTACATACCTTCCCTATTCCATGAATATAAAGGAACTGCGACGCCTCTGAGGGCTCCTAGTCTTCACCGGTAGCTCCTCATGGTCCGCCACACTCATCATCGGCACAGAAAAGTGAAGCAAAATCCATAATAAGACTACTAGTGAGTGGAGGGTGGGTGAGCTCTCGTGGCCAAGTATAGGGTCACCATCGAGAATGAGAAGTGTATATCCGACGCCGTCTGCGCGCACCTATGCCCTGACGTTTTCGAGATGAATGAGGAGTACAAAGCTGTCATAGTTGAGCAATACAGAGAGAACGGAAACCCCACTGTTGGTATCATTCCTGAGGATCTAAAGGACTGTGCTGAGCAAGCCGCCCAGGCTTGCCCGGTTCAAATAATACACATAGAGCCGGTCGAGGAGTAACGCTAAAACTTCTTTTTAGATGCTTCTTCCTTCTTCTTTATAACTTCTTCCAGTTCCCTCTGCAAGGACTTCGCTGCAGGTAGACTAACCTCTGGTGGTATTCTTTCCATTAATCTTTTGAAGAACTCTAGAGCGCACTTCTTGCTATGAAAATAGAACGTCTCATCTGAGATCTTTATTATAACGCCTTGACCCTTGAAGAACGTCCTTCCACAATACATACACTTCATCTTTTCTCTCTTTGCCAATTTAAATACCCTTGACTAACCGCGACCTAGCATTTATATAGCCATGTTCTGGCGCTACGTGTAGCAATTACACGCTCTGGAGGAAAGAGGTGTTAGAGATGGCCACCACCGTTACCGAGAGCTTACCGCCCGCGATAGCAGAGTTGATAAAGGAGAAGGGTTGGAAGGACCTTACCGATGTCCAGAAGTTAGCATACAAACCGGTCTACGAAGGTATGAACACCTTGATAATGGCTCCTACTGGGCATGGCAAGACAGAGGCTGCGATGTTGCCTATACTAGCAAGAATGGTTGAGGAGAAACCTGAACCCTTGGCAGTTGTCTATATAACGCCATTGAAATCTTTGATCAACGATTTGAAGTTAAGGATAGAGTGGTGGGCCTCGAAGCTAGGTTTTATCGTGGCTAGAAAACACGGCGATGTTTCTGCTTCTGAGAGAAGTGCCAGATTGAAGAAAGTGCCCCACATCCTATTGACAACGCCCGAGGGTCTCGAAATAGACTTGGATTGGGCCACTCAGTTCAGAAAGTACTACAAGAACGTCAGATGGGTTGTCATCGATGAGGCTCACGAGCTGGTAAACAGTAAGAGAGGAGTTCAGTTAAGCGTGTTGTTAGAGAGGTTGAAGGCCTATACTGGTAGAGACGTACAGAGAATTGCTCTAAGCGCTACAATAGGGGAACCGGAGCTTGCTGCTAAGCTTCTCTTCGGCTCTTCACAAAGGCCCTCAAGAATAATCAAGGTTAGTAAGAAGAGGAAGATTGAGTTAACTATTGATAGCATTGGAGAGATAAAGGAGGGGAACTTCTGGGAGTACGCAGCTAAGAAGATATTGGAACACGTGGAACCACCCACCCTAGTATTCGTCAACACGAGGTTCTCGGCCGAAAGACTTCACGAAGAGCTCTCAAAGATGAGCGATCTAAAGGTAGAAGTGCACCACTCTTCAGTATCGAAGGAAGTTAGGGTGGAGAGTGAAAGACTACTGAGAGAGGGTAAGCTGGACATAGTTATTGCTACTAAGACATTGGAGTTGGGAATAGACATAAGTGAACTAAAGAAGGTAATACTATTCAAACCGCCCGGAAGCGTCGCAGCGCTCTTGCAAAGGGTTGGGAGAGCTGGGCATAAGCTCGGTGGAGTATCGAGGGGCGTGATCATAACCACTGACCAGATAGACACAGCTGACGCTTATACGGAATCAATACTTGCTCTGAAAGGCATAGTAGAACCACCACAAGTGTTAGACGCCCCTCTAGATGTTCTGGCCAGAGAAATAATAGGTATGGTCCTCCAAGAAAAGTTGCTAGATCCGGAGAAGGCGTTTCAGATAGTAAAAGGTGCCTATCCGTATAGGAACTTAAGTAAAGAGAAGTTCGATGAACTAATAAATACCTTAATTAAGAATAGATTGCTGAATAGGGAAGGTGACAAGATAAAGATAGGATACATGTTCTACAAGCTCTGGTGCTTTGACTGCTCAGGGAAGAAATGGTGGAGTAGGTCCTTCGGAGAGTTCTTCTCAGTAATAACTGAGAGAGATACTTTCGTGGTGAAGTGGGGTAACAAGACTATAGGTGATCTAGACGCCTTCTACGTCTACAAGTACTTGAGACCAGACATGAAGATAAGGTTGGCTGGCAGGACTTGGAGAATAATAAACATAGACGAAGAAACGATGAAAGTTATTGTAGAACCCTCAAATGAGCAAGGAGGTGAGGTCCCTCTTTGGAGAAGCGAGGAAGCCCTCAGAAGTCCCTTGGTTCCGAGATACGCCAAGGAGGCGCTTAAGAGTAAGCCTCCTCAGAGCCTGGAGATAACCGATGCGGCGAAAAAGAACTTAAAGAAGGTGCTTGAATGGTATAATAGGAGAAAGCTCGATATACCCGGCGGCGACCTCTTCTACTTAGAGAAGACCGATAAGGGCTACGTCTTGAGTGGCTTCATGGATCAAAAGGCCGCTGAAACGCTAGCTCATATCTTGATGTATATGGTATCTTCAGAGTACACAGCAGCGGTGCAAGTCAGAGCCTCCATGACTGGCTTAGGTTTAAGCGTCGACAGCGGTGATAGCGTTCCTAATCTCTTAGATCTATTGAAACAAGTGGATGACGTAGAGGAGATGCTCGACAAAGCCTTGGAGAGGTCGCCATACCTAGTACAAGTAGCTAAGGAAATCCAGCTAAGCTTTGGAAAGCTCGGGAAGGTAACACCAGATGACGGTTTAGTCTATGAGGAAGCTAAGAAGCAAGCTCTACAAAGGTACTTCAACGTGGAAGAAGCTAAGAGGATAATCGAGGGTCTCAAGAGCGGATCTATTAAGGTAAGGAAGCTCAGAACTAGAACCCTATCACCGCTGGCAAGTCATATAGTATCATTACCCGCTCTCAGGCCGTGGCTCAAGATAGTAGAGGCGAGGATAGCTAATATGCTAAAGGAGGAAGCGTTCACCGTAGAAGAGCTATCTATGATGTTAGAGCTAAGTCCTACCACAATAGAGAACAAGTTAAAGGAAATGAGGAAACCCAGCTCGAAGATAAGAGTAATATCATTTATAGACACGGAATTCGGTGAAACCAGATGGACCCTTCTGGAGGACTTGGATAAAGTGATGCAGAAAGAGGAATACGCAGACTCCTTTAAGCCTAGAGACGTACACGAGAACTTCGTGGTCTACTTGAGAACGTCTCCCAAGGACGAGTATACGATGAAATACTTCAAACCGATAGATCTCATCGAGAATCCCGAGAAGTTCTTGAGTACGTTGAACGACGATGAGTATTACGAAGTGAAGGTAGTCACGCCCAGCGATCCACTCTTTAGAAACCTTATGCCGCGATACTTTTACGTTCCCAAGAAGGCCCTCCCTGCGGTACTCTTGAATGCCGTCACGTACATACAGAGACTACGCAGGTCGGCTTAGATGGAGATCGCTGATATGGGGCTTAATACTTTCTTTATCAGTGGCTTCTCTGACACTTTTCGTGGCGTCGATAGTAGCCTTGACCTATCCTTATGCCGATCTCTATAGTGTTAGCTCAATCATAGCTTCGATATTGATAGTGCTAATAGTAAAGAAATTAGTGGAAAGAGCTCCGAAGGTAAATGCGGAAGCAATAATAAAGGCGTTAGTGTTCTTCTGGTTCTTCTCGCCATTATTGTTGACGTTCTTCTTTTCGATATTCGCCCATGTGAGCTTCGTTGACGCTTACTTCGAGATGGTAAGTGGATTGAGCGGTACGGGATTAACGATTCTTAATCCCTCAAAGGAAACCCCCTTTGTAAATGCCTTCAGAGCGGCCAGCCAGTGGAGCGGAGAGGTAGGGGCGCTATTCCTCACCTTGATACTAGCTCTAGTTTACCACGTCTCACCTACGGGAATAGTTTCGGCACTTGGGAAAGGAGAAAGGGTAAGGCCCAGCATGTTTCAGACTTTGAAGGATTTAGTAATGATATACATTGCTCTTACCATAATACCAATTACCTACATGTACTTAACTGGGATGAGTCTCTACAATGCTATAGTTTACACCTTCGCCGCCTTAGCCACGGGAGGCTTTGCTCCGACAAACATGGGAGCGGGAGATCTGACATTCTGGCAGCAGATGGCAGTCATGTTAACTTGCGTTATAGGTGCACTGAACTTCTCGATATACTTGAACTTGCGATACGGTAAGATAAGGAAGGCGCTTTCTCATCCAGAGCTGAGGATGCTCATAGGGTCTATACTGTTCTACGCTGCCTTGCTCTTAATGCTCTGGGGTAAGCTCACACCCTTCACCTTATGGAGCGCCGTCTTCCACTCAGCAAGTGCTGTGACTACTTCTGGTTTTTCCATAGTTGACGTAAGCAAGTTTAATCAAGCATCAAAGTTCGTATTGATAATTGCAATGTTAATTGGAGCTTCGGCCTTCTCAACCGGAGGAGGAATAAAGCTTTACAGAGTCTATGTTTTGAGTAAGTTTCTAATGAAGGAGATAAAGAGCATAGGAAAACCTCAAGGACTAGTTAAGAAGGTGGTGATATTAGGTAGGGAGATCAGCTACGAAGACTTAGCTGTGATGATGATGTACATAACTCTCTACATGTTTGTATTTCTGTCGCTATCGTTAGTGGTTATAGAACTAGTGAATAGGTATCACTTGCCGGTGACACCAATAGACGTGATGTTTGAGATATCCTCAGCTATGTCAGGAACAGGTCTAACATCCGGTTTAACGCCGGTCGCCACCCCGGACATCAAGCTGATATTGTGTTTTGCGATGATAGTAGGAAAAGTAGAGATACTACCAGTGATATACGTCATCTATAGTATATTTAAGGAAATGAAATCAGCCAGAACTAAATAGAGAAAGTACCTTTTCGATCGCCTCTTTAGCATTTGAGGCTTCTACATTGAAGGATATGTTGGTCCCTTTGATCCTAACGACATATCTTCTTTGACCTAATACGGAGTATTCTTCTACTATCTCCAGGTCCGATGCATTCAAGTTTCATCGCCTCCCAGGATCTGGGTGATAATTAGGGTGGAAGGATGGGTGGCCCAAGTGGTCCCGCCGCGGGGACTCGAACCCCGGGCCACCCGGTATCTGCGCTGCCACCCCTTCATCCCGGGCTCCCGCGGCCCGGTATCTGGGGGTGGGCCACTACGGACCCTACAGCCGGGCGCTCTACCGCTGAGCTACGGCGGGACCCGTGTCGACACATCTCACTCCAGTTAAAAAGTTTTCGCCTCAGGTGGGGTCTGGCGCTCCTCACTTCTCGGAGCAGACCGGACCCTCCTCATCGGCATAAGAGGGGAAATTATGCAAGTAGATAAGATTCCAGCTCTTATGAGGAGGGGTGTACGAGCTGAGTTGGAGAAGGAAGAGGGAACTCTCCGAGTACATGTTGAACTTAGCAAAGAAGGAGCTAGAAGAAGGAATGTATGAAATGGCTGCCCTTCACGCTAGTCTAGCTCTCGAGACGTATCTAAGATCTATGATAGAAAGGTTGCGCGGAAGGAGTATAAAGAGAAAGGGACTAAGCGATTTGTGGTTCGAACTCACGTTTACGCTGACGCTTTGGGAAGGATTTAGAGGTTATTCTGGTCTCTTCGAAGATCTGTATACCAATAATTCTCAACTCTTCGAATTCATGGAAGAAATCCTTGAATCTACAATAGGTGAGATCGATGTTGGTAAGAAAAATTCTAAAGAAATAATAAAACTTGTTGAAAAAGTATTCGATCGATTGGATGTAGTTGTTAGTGAGGTATGGCCTTCTTGACCTTTTGAGAAGGCTGTCACTTTAAACAGAAGGACGCGTCTGTCTACGCGACCGGTGTCCGCGTTGAATAGATACCTAGCGGGAATCTTGAGCCTCCTCATACTAGGAGGAATGGTTCAAGCCCTTCCACTCAACATTTTATGGACATCGGATACACCAACAGATCTCTCAGAAGGTATAGCTATATCAGATGACGGGACCGTGGCGGTGGCCTCTGATGATAATTGTATATACTTCTTCGATACGACCGGCAACTTGCTCACGCAGAGTTGTGCTACGACGGACATGGACGACGTTTCTTATTATGATGGTAAGTTCTACGCTGTCAACTTTGATAATGAAGTATACATATTTGATACGAAGGGTAATCCTGAAGGAACCTTTTCGATTAGTGACGATCATGATGAGTCCATAAAGGCATTTGATGGAGGTATAGTTCTAGGTGGTAGCGAATTAGCGCTTTATGATTTCAATGGCAACGTCAAATGGACTATACTCGTAGGCGAAATCGATAACTCACCCTCCGTGTATGGTGATTATATCTATGCTGCAGATATTAATTATGACAGACTTCTCGTAGTTTATGCCCCCAGTGGAAGCGTTGTAAGTACCATAAACTACACGGATTCTGCACACGATACTTCAATCTGTGGACATTATTTGGCTGTGACTACTTCCAGCAAGCTTTACTTGTACGATATCTCCTCTCCTGCTTCACCCAAGTTGCTCTGGAGCGTCGGAACCTTCGGAGGAGGATATAACGTAGGCGAACTACAAGTCACCTTTTCCCCAGACTGTAACTACATAGCGGTAGCCGATACGCGGAATTACACGTTAGTGATCTATGACATTCAAGGTTATGTTGAGAACAGCCTAAAGTTCTCGCAAGGCGTCTACGGAATAGATTGGAAGGGATCGGTGCTTGCTATTTCGTTAGAGAATGGTACGATAATAGCATATGATACGGGCATAGCAGCTACAACGACTACTACTACCTCTTCTGGTATCCCCGCCCCAGCCTTACTGGCGTTCTCGTTAGTTCCAGCTTTGAGGAGGGTTTGGAGGAAGAGTAGGTGAATTTTGATCAGCCTTTCTTTTGATGGTATGGTAGGTGGAGGAGGGTTAGGGGTGTAGTGCCGCCGCCGGGATTTGAACCCGGGTCACGGGCTTGAAAGGCCCGCATACTTGGCCGGGCTATACTACGGCGGCCCCACGAGGCCCCTTCACTCTCCCTTTTTAAGTGTTTTACAAGGTTCGAAAAGCGTGAAAAGGAGTCTTCCGTTCCCATGTAGGGCCTAGAGCTTTGGAGTACTGTCTCGTCATGTCTATAGGTTATGGCGTCGCAGCCGGTATCCTCTGGCTCTTGGTTTCCGCTGCCTTAGGTACGGTATATCCTCTAAGTACAACAATAACGTTCATGAGTATGGCAATACCCGTAGCATTTATTGCTATGCTCTTAGGAGCAATAATTGACTGTACGTTTCAAACAATTGGTGGATATTTCTCACTATCTCCGAGTACTTCTATATTAATAGGATGGATAAGCGTGAGTCTGGGTATGGCCCTCATGGCCCTTTTGAACGCTCCTCCGCCGCCAACGATAGAGTCTGTAGCACAAGCAGTTTTCGATACCGGAAGTAAGAGCTTGTCGAACAGTTTCCTTTCCTCGGACATCTTCTACAAGATAGGCAACTTTACTTTAAACTTGTTGGGATTTCGCTAGCAGGGATTCAGCTTGAGCGTCGAGCCGCTAGAGGACGTGGAAACGCCGGTGATGCTACTTTCCATAAAACCAAAGTATGCCCAGAGAATACTAAGCGGTTACAAGAAGTTCGAACTAAGAACATGGATAGGACTGGACTTCTATCCGGGGATGCTGGTAGTTATGTACGTTTCGGGTAACGTAAAGTCAATAGTAGGTGAATTTAGAGTTGGAAAAGTGTACAAGGGTAGACCTGAATACGTTTGGGGACGATTAATCGAAGAGGGAGGCGAAGAGAGAACCGGTGTAGGTGATGAGGATTACTTGTACATAGCCAGAGCTAGAAAGGCAATGGCGATCGAGGTACTGGAACCTAAGAAGTACAAGAGGCCGGTAAAGCTAGAGGAACTCCGATTGATAATTCCGGGCTGGCTTCCACCGATGTCCCACGCATTCATGGGACCTGGAGATCCCTTATGGGAAATGGTGATTAAGAAGCTGAGAGAGCTCTAGCCACCTCTAATGCCTTCCTCGACACCTTCTCCACCAAGCCGGGCTTTGGTTTAGCGAATACGTAGAGTACTTTTGTTTCGGGAGTTAATGCCACGTGCAACACATCTTTATCCACTACCAACTCCTTTAGTTTTTCGAATATCTCTAAAGGACAGTCAACTAAGTACTTCTCTCCATGAAGTGAAACTTCCTTTGTAGTGTCTTTATTGAGATCAGCTCGAGAGTACTTCAATACCTTTTCTTTGACTATTTGGCACTTGCTTTTAGGTCTCTTGCTCAGCCTAAGGACTAAATAGAACCTATCATGTTTGAGAGTCAGCATCGAGATGGGATAGTAGAGCAAGCTTTCTCTAGGCATTAATCCTATCGAAGCCTCCACCCTTTCGACCCCTCTCTCGGATATCTTGAAGTCGGCCTTGAAGCCGGAATATATTCCTAATATCGTGTAATTCTTATCAAGGGGTTTTAGCCCTCTTTCCAGCTCTTTAACATAAAGTCTCATGAGCTCGAGGTTTTTCCTTCTACCTTTGAAGAATTGATATGTCGTGGCCCCAGCTAAGATAAATATTCCTAGTAGGATCAAACCTTGCAAATTCCTTCACCCAAGTATTCCTTGGCAAGCTCGCGCAATCTCTCGACGCCCTTGGGAGGTACGGGGAGATAGGGTAGTTTAACTATTTGCATGTCCTTGAACTCCTCGTGTATTTTCTTCAACCATTTTTGTTGACTTTCCTTCATCGAAACCAACGTGGGGTCAGAAGTATCTTGAATGATGAGCTTGTTTACTATAACAGCACAAGGCTTCATTGAGAACTTATTTAAGGTATCCTTTATTCTAATAGCTTCTAGGACCGGCATCTCCTCTGCGTTAAGGACTAGGATGACTTTGTGATGTTTACTCTTTAAGTACTTATCGAATTCCTCGAGCTCTTGTATCTCTTTTTCGAGTAATTCGAGCACCGGATCATGTACTTTCTTCTCCTCAACTATCTCCCTCCTCTTAACTATGTCTTTTCTTAATTTTAGTAAGTAGTTCATCCAAGTTAACATTATTTGGGGCAATAACAAAACTCTCAAAGCTATTCCGGTCGGTGCATTGTCGACCACCACGTAGTCAAAATCCGTGTTCTTAAGTTCCATGAGCTTTTGCAGAAGCGCTTGTTCTTCTACACCCGGCGTATGTTCGAGTACATCAAAGACCTTGTCGAGGTTTAACACCCTTAGGTACTTATAGTGTTGTTTGAACTCCTCTGAAATGTTCTTCGCGTACTCTCTGATTATCTTATCGACGTCAGGCTCGGATGCCCAGAGACCAGGAGCTATTCTCTTGGGCTCCTCACTTAACTCTACGCCCAAAACATCGCCTAAGTTATGAGCCGGATCCAAGGAGACGACCAACGTCTTACCTTTATTCGACAAAGAAATAGCACTTAACGCTGCACTAGTTGTCTTACCAACACCGCCTTTACCAATGAAGTTGAACATTATCAATATTATCACCTCAGTCTATATCAAATCCTATTATTCCGAGCTGGTCATCCAACATCTCAGCTCTTTGGAACATGAGTAGACCTTCACGTTCTAGATAAGGGAGTAGCTTAAGGGTTAGGGAAGGAGGGACGATGGGATAACCCACTAAGAACCCCATTACTAGCAACGCAAACAAGTGTTCCATTTCTTCCAGCTCCATTTCTATGTATTCCGTCGCAGCTCCTTTCAAGAATCCTTTGATGGTCATTGAAATGAAGTCTAAGAACTTCACTGCCCCTCTCACCGCGCACTCAGCAGTGATCGCGTGCAAACTCGTAAATAAGTATCATCATAGAAATGTATAAAACTTATGTATGTGGGTGTCAAGTGGGGTGATAAGCGAATGATCACCACCAGCATACTGGTCATCATTGCGCTAATAATATACGTCGTCACCTACTATGCCTACGGTAGAAGGGTCCTAGAGAGGAAGGTCGTTAAGGCTAGCGCTGAAAGGAAGACGCCGGCTCATAAGTACTTTGACAACGTGGACTACGTACCAACGAACAAGTACGTCTTGATGGGTCACCACTTCGCCTCCATAGCCGGAGCGGGCCCCATCGTAGGGCCGGCGATGGCCATGGGTTGGGGCTGGTTGATGCCGATATTGTGGATATGGTTCGGCAACGTCTTCATAGGAGCGGTCCACGACTATCTATCCCTAATGGCTTCTGTCAGGTACGACGGAAGGAGTATTCAGTGGATATCCGGTAAGCTAATCAGTCCTAGAATGAGTAAGGCATTCTCAGTGTTCATATACTTCGCTTTGCTGTTGGTAATAGCTGCATTTGGCGCAGTAATAGGTAAGCTATTCGTGAAGATACCAATTGTAGCCACCGCCTCTCTGACCCAAATAGCGTTAGCGGTCGTATTAGGATACATAATGTATCAAAAGACCTTAAAGCCCATACCCTCCGCCGCCCTAGGAGCCCTATTCATCGTGATAAGCGTTCTAGTAGGAGAAGCACTACCGATCCACTTGAGCTATCAGAGCTGGGTAATTGTACTTCTGATTTACACTATCATAGCTGCTAGCCTTCCCGTATGGGTACTACTACAACCAAGAGACTTCATGAACTCCTTGCTGCTGTACTTCGGTCTGTTCATAGGCGTAGTAGGACTCGTGGTGCTTTTCGGAAATCTAGGAATTCCAGCGTACACTAGCTTTACCGCGCCCGTATTAGGAGTACCCTCGCCCTTCTGGCCCATGGTACCACTGGTGATCGCTTGCGGAGCGCTAAGCGGCTTCCACAGCTTGGTCGCCAGCGGTACCACCTCTAAGCAGCTTGACAGCGAGCTGAGCGGACTACTCGTCGGCTATGGATCCATGTTTGCTGAGGGACTGCTATCCACCCTCGTGGTAGCTTCCATTGCAGCGATGTTGCCCATAATGTTACTCAACCCCGCCGCTTATGGTCTAAAGCTCGGTATGACTCAAGCGGAGATACAGAAGATATTGAGCGATCCTATAGCCTTCGGAAACAACTATGCCAAGATAATGAAGGACTTCGGAGGACCGGCAGGAATCTTCGCTAAGACCTTCGGCGCAGCGGTCGGTACCGCTCTGCACTTACCCGTAAGAGCGCTGATAATATTCGCCGGATTGTGGATAACCTCCTTCGCATTAACCACCTTAGACACAACGGTGAGGCTAGCCAGGTTTACGTGGAGCGAGATCATGGAGTACATCAACCTACACAAGACTCCTATAAACAACGCCTGGGTGGCCTCTGCCATAGCATCTATCTTAGGCTTCGCCCTAGCTTGGAGCGGAGCCTACCTAGTGCTATGGCCGGCCTTCAGCGGTGTAAACCAGATGCTAGCCTCAATCGCAATGATGACCGTCGCTGCTTGGGTGATCAAGGAGCTAAGAGCTCCTAAGAGATATCAGACCACCGTCTTGGCACCAGCGCTGTTCCTGTGGGTGACCGTAACCTTAGCGCTACTCATCTACGTAGCCTATGTAGCTCCAGTCACTATAGCGAAGAAGGGAGAGGGTACCCTAGTAGCAGTCGAGGCAATAACGATAATAGAACTAATATTCAACTTCTTCCTCCTGAAGGAGTTCCTTAGGGTGTTCAGGGAGGAAAAGGAGAGAGCGGTAGAGGTTAGCGCCGCCAGATCTGAGCAAGCTTAAGCTCAACGGCTAACTTATTCCAAAGTTTTTTGTCTTTACTCTTCATGTAGCTTAATAGCTCGTCCCTCTTCTTCTTAGGCATCATCCTGAGAGCCATTATGGCCAACCTTGCCTCGTTTGACTTAACGAAAGCTTGCATGGCAGCTAACGCCTTATCCTTCCACTTAGGTTTTGACGTCATCGTAGCGAGTTGGGTAGCCAACATGTACTTCTGCTCCTCGTTTATTTCTCTTATTAGTTCAGGAGTCTTTATGATCTCGTCTATCGATGGTGGTTTTACTCTCAACCATGCCACAAACCTAGTTCCAGCCTCGCTCCCTACAAAGGCGCTGGTTACTGAGATCAACCTTCCAACTACTCCTACCCTTCTCACGCGAGCTTGTGAGCTTGAGCTCACCGGTGCGTCCTCCCTAACCTTGTCCATCTCCTCCCTCCAAGCGGTCTGAAGTTCTACAGCTAGCTTCGACCAAGCTCTAGGAGTAGGAAACGGCTCGAGACCCTCTGGGTCCTCTGGAGGCATGATGAAGAAGTCGGGATGTTGGCTTAGGAACGCGTAGACCTCCGGAGCCCAGTTCTCGCCGTACTTCTCGTGCATGTAATCGAGCCACTCGGAGAGCTTCGGAGTTCTTATCTCGAAGACTGCTAACCTTCCGCTGAGCAATGGAGCGGGTAGGGGTCTGGCGAGAGCGTTGTACTCAGGAGGATTTCCGGCGGCTACCACCATCTTGTCGAATCTGTACATGTTGACGCTTTTGTTAAGTATTATCTCGAAGGCAGCGCTCATTAGTGTATCGTCTGCGACGTTGGTGAACTCGTCTAAGAATAGCAATCCCCCAGCTGAATCCCTTAAGACCTTCACCCAACGTGGGAGCTTGTAGTCGAAGGTATCGCTATCAGATCTCAGGTCCGGTATTCCTGTTAGATCCTCAGGTTTGATCATGTCTAGCCTTAGCAATACCAAAGTGAAGAGATTGTCAGGGGAGTCGGGAAGTTCCCTTTTACTTTCATATATCCAGAACTTCAAGCCTAACTCTTCAGCCCTCAGTTTTGCGCTCTTTATCACCGCTTCAGTCTTCCCTATTCCCGGAGCTCCCAATAGGAGCACTCCGGGCGTCTCCTTAGTCTGATCGTAACTTCTCATGAACCTAAGTAACACTTCTACAGCGTCCGTAGGAGACAGTTCCATGGTTCTCAGAAGCTGGGGACGGAGCGCTCTTTTTTATGTGGGTTACCCGCATGCTTCAGTACATCCAAACCCCAGAGACTCATAAAATCTCCCAACTCTCTGGGAGAACGGTGGGATTGAATGCCCGTAGAAGCTTTGGTCTTCATGACCGTTGAACCAGCTGCTGTAACTGAAATTCCAGAAAAGCTCAAGAAGATTGAGGGTGTGAAGGAAATATATGAGGTCACTGGTACATATGACTTCGTTATAAAGATGGAGGGGGAGAACTACACGGAACTAGCTAGGGTGCTGAGAGAAAAAGTATTGAAGCTACCCGGCGTAAAGAGAACCACGACCTCGTTCATTGTCGCCAAGCATTTGTAGGCAGTGAAGAAACTTGGCCGGCACCGATCGATGAGGGAAGCGGGTCACGGGATCAGAGCCTCTTTACCTCTTCCTTTTCACCTATTAGCCAGTACTCCCCGTCAACCCTTCGCTCTAACTTCCATATAGGAACCTCGTGCTTTAGCCTTTCCAACAGTTCTCTGGCGCCCTTGAAGGCCTCCTCCCTTCCCTCAGCAGCGGTTGCCACTATCAGAGTCTTCTCCCCAACTTTTCTAGGACCGATGAATTGAACCACCATAGCATCCTTCAAGTTATACTTCTTAATGACATCATCTATGTGCTTTTCGATAAATTTCTCTAGATCCTCATGAGCCTCATAGACCAACTCTTTTACCTTTCCCCCTTTTGACTTTACGAACCCAACGAAGGTAACTACAGCTCCTACGTCCTCACTCAGTATGGAGTTCACTACATCGTCGACACTATAGTCATCTTTTGTTACGATTACCTTAGGCTTACCTCCAGCCGCCGGCGGAACGACGTCCACGACCTCAGTTAATTCCTCCTCGGGTTCAGCAAACCTCCCCTTGATGATTATCACAGGTTCAGCGACCTCATAAAGCTCACCAAGCTCATCTTTTAGTATTTCTAGGAGATCCCTTACCTTAGCACCTTCCGGTAAGTCATAAATTTTCTCTTTACCTAATTTATCGCGGTAGATCGCGTAAAACCTAACCTTGACCTTCAAGATTCCTCAGCAAAGGTTGAAGTCCACTACCTCTACTTTAGCTCTGGAGGTAAGTGTTGAAGCGCTTAACCCCCTCTGAGATCGAAAGCGTGCGGAAGGAACTGGACCTCTGGACCTATGTCGAAAGGGTAATGCCTATAGTGAAAGACGTTAAGGATAGAGGTCTCGAAGCCCTTAAAGAGTACGTCAAGAAGTTCGATAATTATGAAGGTTGTTTGGAGTTATCCCAAGAAGACCTAGGACATAAGAGCGATCCATTACTAGTCAAGAAGTTCGAAAAGGTTCTCGACCACTTGGAGGAGTTCAACAAGACTTTCTTACCTAAGGGAAGCTACGTTAGGAAAAACGGTGTTGAAGGTTGGGAGGTCTGGGAACCTATAGAGCTACTTGGAGCCTACGTTCCCGGAGGACTCTATCCCTATCCTTCAACGGTGTTGATGACCGCTGGATTGGCGAAGAGGCTCGGCGTTAAGGAAGTAGTGGTGGCAACCCCTCCTAGGGCGTTAGAGAACGAGGCCGTAGTGGCAGCGCTCTACGCTTCGGGAGTAGACAAAGTTATAGCCGCCGGAGGAGCTCACGGGATAGCTGCCTTGGCATTTCTAGCTAAGGTACACAAGATAGTTGGTCCAGGAGGACCGTACGTTCAAGCGGCTAAGGTCTTGGTGAGCGCTTACGTTCCTATAGATATGATCGCGGGACCCACGGAGTTAGCGGTTATAGCAGATGGGAACGCCGATCCAGAGGAAATAGCGTATGATATGCTAGCACAAGCTGAACACGGCCCTATGAGTTTCGCTATCCTGTTTACCGATAGCGAGGACTTGGCAACACAAGTAGACGCCATAGTCTCAGATAAAGAGAACAATATTCAAGGAGACCTATACTATGTCGTCGTAGATGATTTGAAGGAAGCGGTAAACTTGGTCAGCAAGTTAGCTCCGGAACACGTGAGCGTTTATGCGGAGACGTTCGACATTCCAATCGCTGGAGCCTTAAGCCTATGGAGTCCAAGTCCTTTCATCGATTACGGAGCTGGACCGAACCATGTCCTCCCCACCGGCGGCTGGGCGAAGGCAAGAGGGCCGTTAAGCCCCATAGACTTCTATCGTTGGAGCACCTCCGCTAAGGCTTATGAAGAATCAAAGGAATTGCTTAGGATAGCAATAGAAATAGCTAAGATGGAGGGGATGAGATACCACTTGAAGGCCTTAGAACTACTTGCAAAGAAATGGGGTATTTGACTTTAGTACTCCCTACTACCCTCCCGACGGGTTGTAGTAATGGTAAGGATAGCAGTAGTGGACAAGGACCTTTGCAAGCCTGACAAGTGCAACTATGAGTGCATAAGGTTCTGCCCCATTAACAAGAGTGGAAGAGCTAAGGCCATAGAGCTAGGAGAGGATGGAAAACCGATAATATATGAGGACGTCTGCACGGGCTGTGGTATTTGTATAAAGAAATGTCCCTTCGGCGCTATCCACATTGAGAACTTACCCGAGGAGGTGGAGGAGAAGCTAGTTCATAGATATGGAGAGAACGGCTTCGCCCTTTATGGTCTACCTATACCGAAGCAAGGCGAAGTGACTGGTATCATAGGAAGGAACGGCGCGGGAAAGAGCACTTCCATGAAGATATTGGTCGGACTCTTGAAACCAAACTTAGGTAAAGAGGAAGCCACATGGGATGAGATATTAGCTAAGTTCAAGGGTACCGAGCTGTTCAACTATTTAAAGAAGCTTAAGGACGGAAAGATAAAGGCAGCTTACAAACCCCAGTATGTAGCCCAAGTAACCAAGGTATTGAAAGGCGAAGTAGGACAACTGCTTAAGAAAGCTGATGAAAGAGGTTTGTTTAAAGACGTAGTTAAAGAACTGAACTTGGAACACTTGTTAGACAGGGACGTCCGGAAGCTCTCCGGAGGAGAGCTCCAGAGGTTCTTGATAGCAGCGGTAATAGTCAAGGACGCGGACGTCTATGCTTTCGATGAACCCACTGCATACTTAGACGTTAAGGAGAGGATGAACGCGGCCAGAGCTATAAGGAACTTGATACCCAAGAGTAGGTATACCTTGGTCATCGAACACGATCTAGCAGTGCTGGACTACGTCTCAGACCTCGTTCACATAATCTACGGTGTTCCTGGAGTTTATGGAATAGTATCTCATCCATATGGTGTTAGAGTTGGCATAAACCACTACATAAGAGGATTCCTCCCAGCTGAAAACATGAGGATTAGGGATAGGCCAATAGTATTCAAAGCGCCAGAGGCGAGGGAAAGGGTAATCAGCACGGAGAAGTATCTCGAGTGGCCCGAGCTGTACAAGAAATTAGGATCCTTCGAGTTAACCGTTGAAAGCGGGGAGGCGCATAGAGGAGAGATCGTAGGAATTTTAGGTCCTAATGGCATAGGAAAGACGACGTTCATTAAGATGTTGGCAGGTATCATAAAGCCTGATAAAGGAGAGCTTTATACACCCCAGCTCAAGCTCGCTTACAAACCCCAGTACGTAGTGCCGGAGATGTTCAAGAACTTCAGAACTGTTAGAGATGTCTTAAGAAAGGTAAGAAGAGACTTCTTAGATACCTCTAGTTGGTATTATGTTGAAGTAATCAAGAGGTTAGGGCTGAACAAGATGCTAGATAAGGAGGTAAAGGGACTTTCGGGCGGAGAACTCCAGAAGTTAGCGGTTGCTGTGGCCTTGGGCATGGAAGCAGATCTATACCTCTTCGACGAACCTTCGGCGTTCCTGGATGTAGAAGAGAGACTCGCAGTAGGAAACGCTATAAGGCATATAGTAGAGAGTCAAGGAGTAACCGCCTTCGTTGTCGATCACGATTTAGTGATGATGGATCTAATAGCAGACAGAGTAATGGTGTTTAGAGGCGAACCGGGTAAGAGAGGTCATGCCCACAGGCCTATGAGCTTGAGGGAAGGAATGAACTTATTCTTGAAAGATCTAGGAATAACGTTCAGGAGGGATGCCGATACTGGTAGACCCAGGGTGAACAAGGAGGGCAGCAAGCTGGATAGGATGCAGAAACTAAGCGGCGAATATTATTATACCCTCCCTTCAAGGGAGTAGAGTCATCTAGCTCAACTTAAAAACTTTCGTTCGACCCTATCAAGGCTGGGACCATGAAGTTCGACGACTATCTGAAGGCCTCAGAGGAGCAGTTGGAGTTAATAGAAGAATTGCAAGAAATCATCAAAGCTCTTGAAGATTCTCCAGCAGATGAGCTAACAGCAAATAGAGTCATAGAAATACTCAAGAGATTAGGTGAACTTAGGGAAGAATTAAAGGACATCGAAAAGGGTGAAGGAGAAGACTTCGAATTGTTAAAAAGGTTCTATAACATGGTAGGTATACACGACGAGAGGGAACTACTGGAAGAACTCTTGAAGATGATCCTCAAGGGGAGGATAGATGTACCTCAAGAAATAGTGCTGGAACAATTAAAACACAACAAGGAGTTCGAGAAGACCTTGAGAGAGTAAATCGAAAGTGAATCTCGTGCATTTAATTCTTGAACCCCGTTAATGAGGGTAAGAGCTAGTAATACTCCAATAGTTCCACGAATTAATTTGATAACACCACCTCCCTCTAAATAGGATCTCTGAGCACTATACCTAATCGGGTATGAGAGATATGCGCATGAGTGTTCCGAAGAGGAGGACAGAACATCTGACTCAAATAGGGTTTACAACAGTAAAGAACGCTAAGAACCCGCTTGAAGACATGATGGGCAGATCCGTCAATAGTAATGAATATCAAGGACCTAACAAGCTCCTACTCGAAGCCGCGGAGAGGTACTTCTGGGAGCATGTTGTCGAGGAGGTCATGCCTAAGGATATGATGAGCGCTCACAGGGAAGGCGTGGTATACGTACATAAGTTACCTCAATCCGTATTCCTACCTTATTGTAACGGTAACGATTACAGTAGAGTGCTGAAGAAGGGTCTTAGGACTCCAACCATAGTTGCCGGACCGGCCAGAAGATATCAAGTTGCTATGGCTCATGCTGCCAACTTCCTAGCTATGATGCAACAGTATTGGACTGGCGCTCAAGCTTATGGAAGCCTAGAGCTATGGGTAGCTCCTTTCATCGCCAAGGAACACTTGAGTGACGATGATATCAAGCAAGGAATCCAGACCCTTTACTATGAGCTCAACTTGCCATGGAGGCCCGGAATGCAGACTCCCTTCACCAACATAACGGTAACTTATACTGAGAGTAAGTACATCTTAGATCAGCCAGCTATCATAGGAGGTGCTTCTACCGGAGACCTCCTAGGCGATTTCCTCGATGAAGCCAGGAGATGGTTAATTCAGTTAGGAAAAGTCCTTCAAAGAGGAGATGCCCTAAGGCAGCCCTTCACCTTCCCAATTCCGACCCTCATGCCCACCGCCAAGGACTTCTACAATGACCCAGAGCTCTTCGATGCTATCTTCGGAACTGCAGCAAAGATGGGAAGCTATTACTGGCTCAACTCCAAGGTCATCGATCCCGATTCCGCCTTCGCTATGTGCTGTAGATACGTAGTTAAGAAGGATGATGTCAACAAGGCGCTTAGGGGAGGTCTAAGGCTCAAGAGCTTGGAGGAGCAGAGGAAGGAAGAGCTAGAGAGGCTGGCTAAGGGAAGGCTTGGAGGCACTTGGGCCATACCGGACATCACCGGAAGCATTGGTGTAGTCACCGTCAACCTACCTAGGGTCGCTCTGGACGCCAGAGGAGATGTGGAGACCTTCTTCCAGATACTCGAGGAGAGGACCGAGCTAGTGGCTAAGTGGCTCAGCTGGTGGAGGGCCCACTACCTAAGGCTGATGAGGAGCTACAAGGACTTCTATTCCATGGTCTGGGAGTACTCTCCAGAGTGGACCAAGACCCACTTCAACACCATCGGAGCTATAGGCATGCCCGAGGCTGCAGCCATCCTAATGGATGATCCGGAGGTCTGGACGAGCGAGGACATAGGAGCCAAGGAGAAAGCAGTAGAGCTCATGGATAAGATGATAAAGAGGATGGCAGATGTAGCCTCAAGGCTAACTGTCGAGTGGGGAGAGCCCTTCAACGTGGAGGAGGTACCCGGAGAGACCGCTGCGGCCAAGCTCTTCATGAACGATCTAAGGCATTACCCGGAGGTCAGGAAGTTCGTGCCCGAAGGAGTAGATATGTACTCCACCAGCGTGGTTCCCTATTACGACCACGGAATCACTCTATGGCAGAGGATAAGGTGGGAGGGAAGGGTTCAGCAGAGGTTCACTGGAGGAGTGATGATGCACATCTTCCTAGGAGAGCAGCCCGATCCAGAGGCCTTAGCGAGGCTAACCCAGAAGATCATGGATGCCGGAGTGGTGTACTGGAGCTACACCCCAGCTCTCTCAGTATGTGAGAACGGCCACAAGACGGTAGGACTTTACACCAGATGCCCGAGGTGTGGCGCCAAGACAGAGATATGGAGCAGAATCATAGGCTACTACAGGCCGGTGAGCAACTGGAACCCGTTCAGGCAGAAGGAGTTTAGGATGAGGACCCACTACGAGAGCAACTTGAGCACTGGGCAGTTAGCGATCTATAGTCTGGAGGATGGAAAGCCAATCTCCAAGAAGTAAAACTCCCCTTTTCATGTACTTTTCGTATCAATATATATTGCACAAACTTGTTTAAACTGCCTAGTCCCAACTCCCACTGGGGTACCACCCTTGAACTTGCTCGAATATGAGGCTAAGGAGATAGCGAAGAAGTATCATATTCCGGTCCCACCGGGTGTTCTGATAGAAGAGCCGGGACAAGTACAGCAAGCGATAGACGAGCTGGGCTTACCCGTAGTCCTGAAGGCACAAGTCCCGGTAGCGGGAAGGGGAAAGGCGGGAGGAGTGAAGCTCGCTAGAGATCCAGATGAGGCCTATGAAATAGCTGAGGAGCTATTCGAGAAGGAGATCAAGGGTTATCCCGTCTACTCGATACTCGTGGAGAAGGCCGCTAACATACAAAGAGAACTGTACCTATCCTTCACTCTGGACAGAGCCAACAGAAGGGTCGTAATGCTCGCTTCTGGAGAAGGAGGAATGGAGATAGAAGAGTTAGCTAAGGAGAAACCCGAGGCCATAATCAAACTCCCTATAGAGCCCGAAATAGGACTTAAGGCTCATGAAGTCAGAGAGGTAGGTAAGAAGATAGGGCTTAGTGGTAACTGCCTTAGGTCCTTCGAGCAAATAGCGAAGTCTATGTATAAGATATTCATGGATTACGATGCTGATCTGGTCGAAAGTAACCCCCTAGCTATAACTGATCAAGGTATGATGGCCTTAGACTTCAGAATGATAATTGATGACAACGCTATATTCCGTCACCCAGAGTTCGAGGCTGCTAGAGAGAGGGAGCTAAGAGGCGCGGAGAAGATAGCTGCAAAGAGAGGATTCTTCTATGTAGAACTAGATGGCGACATAGGAATTATCGGTAATGGTGCTGGACTTACCATGGCTACAATGGATGTCGTGAATTACTATGGAGGTAGACCCGCTAACTTCCTAGATATCGGCGGAGGAGCTAGAAGGGAGAGAGTGAAGGAAGCAGTAAAGGTACTCCTAGAGAACCCTAGGGTTAAGGTTATATTCGTCAATATATTCGGTGGAATTACCTTGGCTAGCGAAGTCGCCTTAGGGATAGTAGCAGCCTTGCAAGAATCGCCAGTGAAGAAGCCAATAGTGGCCAGAGTCGTGGGAACGGCTGAGGAAGAGGGAAGGAAGATCCTACAAGAGGCCGGGATCCCGCTTTTTGAGAGCATGGATGAAGCCGCCAAAGAGGCGGTAAGGTTGGCTAAGGAAGTAGCTTGAAGGAGGTGAGAGGAGATGGTAGTACTGGTCGATGAAAACACTCGAGTAGTCGTTCAAGGAATGACTGGACGCTACGGAAAGTTCCACAGCGAGCAAATGATGAAGTATGGAACGAAGATATTGGCCGGCGTAACACCCGGTAAAGGCGGCCAAGAGGTCTTAGGAAGGCCCATCTTCGACACCGTAAAAGAGGCGAAGGAACAATTTCCAGAGCTAAACACCTCCATAATATTCGTACCCTCCAGCGGCGCAGCAGATGCGATAATTGAGGCAGCCGACGCTGGTCTAAAGCTAATTGTGGTCATCACCGAAGGAATACCGGTTCATGATACTCTAAGGGCGGTGAGATATGCTAGGAGTAAAGGAGCAGTAGTCGTAGGTCCTAACTGTCCCGGCGTAATAAGCCCTGGAAAGGCCAAGGTGGGAATAATGCCACATCAGTACTTCACTCCGGGTAGAGTAGGAATAGTGTCTAGATCTGGTACTCTGACTTATGAGATAGCGTATCAGCTCACGAAGAGGGGAATAGGACAAAGCACGGCGATAGGAATAGGAGGAGACCCAATAATAGGCTTGGATACCGTCGAAGCGGTTAAGCTTATGGATAAGGACCCTGATACCGATCTAATCGTTGTAATTGGAGAGATCGGAGGAGACGCTGAGGAGAGGCTGGCGGCTGCGATAAAGAGAGGTGAGATAACCAAACCGGTAGTTGCTTACGTTGCCGGAAGGACGGCTCCTCCAGGAAAGAGAATGGGTCACGCTGGAGCGATCATAAGCATGGGAGCCGGTACTGCCGAGAGTAAGGTGAAGGCCTTCAGAGAAGCGGGAGTCCCCGTAGCTGACATTCCCTCTCAAGTCCCCGACTTGGTAGAACAGAAGCTGAAAGAGATGGGCAAGCTCTAACTTTTTTGAAGACAAGATGTATATACTTCCCTAAGCATCACTCAACGGGATTCCTCAATGGTAGGAGACACCATATGGGAGTTCAGGTCTCCCAGAAGCAAGTTCGGACCAGGAAGTTTCAACGAACTAGGAGCTGAAATGAAGAGGATGAGGTGTGAGAAGCCTTTCGTGATAACCACCAGGGGATGGGTAAGAAGGGGAATCATCGATAGGCTGAAGGAGATACTAGGCACTGAGGTTCCTTATTGGGATGGCGTGGAGCCGGAGCCATCTGCGGAGAGCGTGGAGGAAGCCGCCAAGGCCTTTAAGGAGAGCAACGCCGATTGCCTTATAGCAATAGGTGGCGGTTCCGCCCTGGATACCGCTAAGATAGCCAACCTACTCGCGACCTATGGTGGAAGCGTTAGGGATTACATAGCTCCTCCCTATGGTCAAGGAAAGCCCGTTCCCGGTCCCGTAAAGCCGATGATAGCGGTCCCCACTACTGCTGGTACTGGAAGCGAGGTAACTAGCGTAGCAGTCGTGACCCTCAAGGCGGAGAATGTAAAAGTTGGAATAAGCTCCGATTACTTGAGACCCAGCCTAGCTCTGCTCGATCCGGAACTAACCTTGACCGTTCCCCCCAAGGTAACCGCCGACACCGGTATGGATGCCTTAACACATGCTGTAGAAGCCTACATAGCGAAGCCTTACTGGGCCAGGGAGAAGCCCGAAGATCCACTAAAGAGACCGGTCTACGTAGGATCTTACTCTGTTACTGAGAGCCTGGCTGAGAAAGCCATAGAGCTCGTCGGAAAGTACTTGAGGAGGGCTGTCTACTGGGGTAAGACCGACCTAGAGGCAAGAAGCGGAATGCTCTTGGCCAGCTACTTGGCCGGTCTCGCCTTCGGAAACTCTGGAGTAGGGTTAGCCCACGCTGCCTCCTACCCGCTAGGCGGAAGGTTCAAGGTAACTCATGGAGAGGCCGTGGGAATATTGCTCCCGGCAGTACTCGAGTACAACGCTCCAGCTAACTACGAGAAGGCCAAGAAGGTGGGTGAGCTGCTAAGCGGAACCGAGTGCCCGGAGAAGGATCCCCAGAAGTGTGCCGAGTGGGCGGCTAACGTAATAAGGGCTCTCCAGAAGGACATCAAGTTCACGCCAGGCTTGGAAGTAGTTGGAGTCACAGAGGAAGATATCATTGAGATGGCAGAAGAGACTATGAAGCAGAAGAGGTTATTGGCAACGAATCCTAGACCCGTCGATGTAGATGGCGTTATATGGGTTTACAAGAGGAGCATGAGGAACTACTAATCTGGTTCTCATTTTTAGATATTGAATATCCTAGAAAGCAGAACCAAAACTATAAATGAACACAGCGGTACGGTGATGTTATCGTCTATTTTCCCTCCCAAGAACTCAAACCTCTCCACAATAGCGGCTACTATGCCAGCTATGATTCCCGGTAAACCGACCAGACTTCCTATGAGTACGTTTACTATCAGCATACCAATGTTTCCGTACCATGACTTGGTTCTCCTTTTGAATAGAGCATTCCTTATCAATCCTGTAACGCCGTCGCCTATTGCCATGAACGCAGCCGGGAGAACTCCATACCAAGGGTTGCCCAGCAAGTAACCTAAGGCAAGCATAACGGCTGTCATCAACGTGAAGTGAACCTCGTAATCGTTTTCATGTGTTTGGAACCAGTACATTAGCTTCTTCTTTTCCATTCTGGCCTTTGCTACTATCGCAGTTAAGATAAGCGATAGGGATATCGGAACAAGTGGTTCTGTATATAGAAATGGAACTAATAGGACCAATCCACCTGCCGTTATATGGATGAGTTTGCGGTTGTAGTACACTGCTACGTTATGCTCGACGCCTCTGTCTCGTAGTACATGATAGAGTTTCTTGGTTAATACCTTCATGACGAATAAGGTCCATATGGCTATTGGAATGGAGATCAGTAGCTCGAATATGATCCTCTCCATCACTCCCATCGTTCAACTCATAAGGGGTCAAGGTTATTAGTGTTGATCCGGCCTAGATTTTAACCGATCGGACGAGTGAGAAGAGTGAGGCCGGTGAACTTCAGTGGACCCTATAACTATCCCTTATCTTATAATAAGCACCATTTACATAAAGGGGGATGTAGCATACTTCGCAGCGGGACCCTACCTATATACCTTGAACTTGACGTCCTTCCATTACAAGAGGTACTATTATCTACCCTATTGTGGCAGTCTTTACTGCATTCCCACTTGTGTCGGTGAAATAAACAATACCATAGTAGTTGGAACAAGCGGATCTCTCTTATCCTTTAACGGGGAAACGTTTAGAAGAATCTTAGGTTTGCCAGTATCTGCTTGTAATAAGTACTTGGCAGTAGGTGTGAGCTATACTGACTCTAATAACGTTGTAAGATGGGGAGAGCTGCTGAGCAAGGATTTGAAACCTCTTTATGAGGGATGTGCAGTCTTCAGTACTTCTAATGACTATTACTCTCTTATTTGTAACAATACTTATTCCATAGTTTACCATTCATCCACAATCTCGACCGAAGGTCCTGCGATCCTCTCGTCTAACGACAATTTTGAAGCGGCATTAGTCATGGGGATGAGCGGTAAATTAATAATATTTTCAAATGGCAAGATAATTAAGCGCTACGACCTAGGTACCGCATACAGTCCTCAGATATATTTGAGTGGGTATTCTAACTACTTCTTCGTTATATGGAACGGTGAGCTATATGTATGGAAAGGCGGTGAATTATATAAGAGTAACTTGAGAGCGGTAGCAGTCGCTGGTTTTGGAAACGGAAACTTACTCATCTTAAGACTCAGCAACGGAAAGCTAAAGGTAGAGGTAACTAATATTAGAGAACTAAAACTGAAGAGGTTTACCACTACGAGTTCTCCACTTGCATAATGCTTTTTAAGAATTTTACTCTCATTATGTGGTTTAGCGTCTTTGAGAAACTGGATTTGAATGCGTCGAAGGAAAACTTCTTAGAGTGCGTAACACACGATTCCTTTAGTTTAGAATACCTTTCATGGTCTCTTTCTAGGAATCTTACCTTATCTATTACCTCGTGTATATCGCTATATCCAAGCTCTCGTGATATAGGGGCTACTATATCGAACCATGCACCGCCGTCTTTAAGGACGAAAGGAATAGCACCGGCAGCCATGGCTTCGACTATCGCTATCCCGAAGTGCTCTACCAAAGGAGGATGAAGGTAATACTTAGCTCTTCCAATCAATTCCTTCAGTTCGTCAAAAGATAAGTTCGGTTTAAGCTCGAGGTTATTCACTTCCATTGATTCTTTTAAATTCCTTAACTTTCTTAAATATTTTGAATCCTCACTTGCCGATCCCACGATATAAAAGGTGAACTCTTTCAAATCTTTGGCTATCCTTATTACCTCCTCTAACCTCTTTTCTGGTGAGAATCTACTCACCGTTATTATTATGTTCTCTTTCTTTTTATTAGAAAGCTCTAGGAATTCTTCAACTCTTGCAGGAGGATACAGTACCAGCGGTATAATGGAGAAGTCTTCGTAAATTTTGTTGGCAGTCCACGTAGAGTTCGCGAGAACGAAGGCGGATCTTTTGGAAACCATTTTAGCTATAACCTTTACTATCGTATTGTAAACCTTGTCTACAGTATTGGTGCTCTCACTAACAGACCTCGTTGCTGGATAGTGAATGTAGGAAATGTCAGCCCTTGTGGGTACGTTGGAATGAGTCTCAATAATTACGTTACAACCGTTTCTCATCGCCTCTAATATTAAATGATTTACTGCTAAGAGCCTTCTCATCCTGGCTGCCTTACCTAGACCTACAAGCCCTAGGACTTTCTCAGAAAAAGTCAAGTATCTAGTCTTTAAGTTAGATCTAACGATTATATCATCTAAAGAAAAACCGTATTTTCTCTTTATCTCTATTGCATTAACTTCGGAAGCGCTAAATAACATTGCTTCATGACCTAACTCTTTGATCACTTTCAGCATGGAGATAGCTACGAGCTCGGCCCCTCCTAATTCATCGAAGTATTCATGAACAACGCATACCTTCAAAGCTTCAATCTCCAAAGGAAAAAGGAATGGGGAAGTTTAATGGACTATGAAAATCCTACCTTTCCTCCTCGTAATCGTTAATTTGGGGTATCTTCTTGTAGCCTAACTCCTTCCACGGGAAGAAGGTGTTAGGACTGTGGCAATCCTTACACCCTAACGCTCGATCGTCTGGGACTACTCCGTGATCCACTTGCATATATCTGATATAGGTTACCCACTTACCACTCCAATGAAGACTTGTTTCTTTCGCCCCAGCTAGTATAGCTGCTGTGCTGTTACCCGTTGCCATGAAGAGTCCTACCTTGATCGGTATGGGTATCCCTTCATCGCTTAGCGGAACTCTTGAGGTATGTACCTTGAAGGGATAGATCTTACCGTTACCCTTACTACCTAGAGGTTTAACTAGGACTACTTCGGTACCATTAACTTTGTTGGGATAGACGTAAATCGTTCTGCTTCCGTTGTACCACATGTAAGTAGGCCTTACGTATCTTCCGTACTTGGCCTTAGGCTCCCAATAGCCCAGCTTCGGCGAGAAGTGAGAACCGCTCCAGTCTCTGGAGAGCTCTGTCGGGTATTGGCCATGAGCAATATAGGGTATGTGACAAGTCTGACACGCTATGTATTCGCTGTGCTTGTTGAGCTCCCTACCCTCTCTTTCATCATTATCATGTGGCTGAGGTCCATGACAATCAATACAAGTTTTGACGTTTCCCGGCTCTCTAGCCCAGCCGTCGGCAACCTTGTCGGGAAACAGATGATACTTTCCAGTATGACAATCTACGCAATTCATCCCTTCACCTATGTGGTAATCGAAGTTCTTGTTCTTGTGATACATATCAGGAGTTATGTTGGGCCTCTTGAAGCCAGGACCTCCTCCGGAGTAGGCATGACATGCTAGGCAGTTAGCGTTAGTTGGCTTGTCTATTATATTCTTAGCGATTGTATTTATGTCTAAGTTGACCTTGTAGTGCCACTTTCCATCCGCTCCTTTGTAAATGCTTCTAACGCCCTTCTTGAAACCTAGAACCCCAGAAACGTAGACGTCGGGATTCATGTGACATGCTAAGCAGTCCATGTTCTTCAGCTGCTCCTCTGTAAGCTTACTAGAAGGAATAGCCCCCATTCCAATTGAATGACACGCAGCACATCCATAGGCCACGGGTTTACCTTTCATGTCTTCATATCCAGTGGGAACGTTTACGAGCTTGGCGAAGCCTATGAAGTTTATCGGTTTTCCTTGGAAGAATATCGCACCACAGAAGTCGTTCATAGCCCTTTTGCCACCGTACTTAACCCACGGAACGTTGTAGGCATCATACTGTTTAGCTAGCATTTGGTAATGATACGAGTGAAAGAAGTCCACTGTGGCTTCTTCATGGCACTTGTAGCAAGTTTTAGCTCCCTCATAGCTCTTTATGCCCTCTTTGGCGAATTCCTTGGTGTGGTCGACAATTTTTATCTTGGTTTTCTTGTATTCCTCCTCTTCACTAAACTTAAGAACCTTGAGATCTAGCATTCGAGCGCTTGTTGCTATAACTATCAGAATCAGTAAGGAAACTACTAGAGGAATTCTCTTATTCATCATCATCACCTGTTCAAGTAAAAGGGGCGATCTACTTGAAAGAACCACTTCGAATTTACCATTAGAACAATGATGCTCTTAGGAGATTATACTTTCCTAATCGATCATATAGTTGAGTTAAATAGAACGTTGGCGGAGTTAAGAAAAGTCTAGGGGTAGTAAGGGAATTTCCATGTAAGTGGGTTAGAGATAGCGAGGGGCTGTGCACATGGCGCCCCCGCCGGGATTTGAACCCGGGACCACGGGCTCCGGAGGCCCGCGCTCTTCCTGGCTGAGCTACGGGGGCACCCGAGAGGACACAACATGGACTAAAATGTTTTGTAAGACTCCCTTTAATTATTTCTCCTCCTTCGCCTCCTTAGACTCCAAAGTAGAGGACCGAGTAACGCTGGAGCCGGTACCTTCATTGTTAGCTTTTGTACCTCCGACGTCGAATATAGTGTGAATATGCTAGTTGTCGTGGTTACTGTTTCCTTCTCATACATCGTCCTCGTTACAATTGTCACGTTGTTCACGGAATCAATAGTGCTTGATGTGTTATCCTTAGGCCATGGTTGAACGAAGAATAGTCGGTAATCAGGAGGTGCTTCATCCAGCAAGGATTCATAGAGGTTAATCGAGTTAACGTCGTTAGGAACTTTACCGTTGAGCGCAATTAATGAGTTAAGTATCCATTGGGCCACGATCTTGGCGTAAGTGTAGTTTAGGTATCCCAGCTTAGCACATACTATAGCAGCTGTGCCCAAGAGCTCGTAGAATGCGTCGTCCTCTATCTTTAGTAGGGTTCCTTGAGTGTAGTTCCTATAGACTGGTGCCAGATACGTCTCGTTAAGTAGTTTACAATAATCACTTCTAGATATGTTTAGCGCCAACACCATCATTATCATAAGAGGTATGTGACCCTTTGAGCCCGGTTCTGCGATTATACCTTGGGGATTTTGGAGATAATTATAGAGCGAAGTCCAAAATGCAAGATCTAATCTATTCAAGAGATCAGTTAAGTTAAGAGCACCATCAACGCGTTGGCTTTTCATTGCCAAGACAAGTGCCCATAGGGTAGCTAGGTAGTCGTAATTGCTTTCTCCTAAGAGTTCTTGATAGTACGTTCCGATATGCATTCCAGTACTATCGAATTGTTTATTGACGATAAGCTCTAGTGTTGGTAAGAAGCTCACACTTGTGTCGTTGAGGCTTAACGCTGCTAACGCGTTGTAGAATGGTGCTTGAGTATAGTAAGTCGTTCCATTTGGATCCATGATAGTTGGAAGCGGATAAACTTGGGTGAAGACGTATTCGTCGAAGGTCTTAGAAGCGTTGTAAGAGAGCGGGTACTGATCGTATATAAAGAACGCATAGAGCATATCTATTCTATTTATGCTAGGCGTACAATCGAAGAAACCACCACATGTCTGTTGTTGCGAATATAGATAGTCCACTGCCCCCTGTAAGGCACTTTGTAGGAAGCTAGATGTAAACAGTTCAGCATGAAGTAAGATAGCTAGCATTAACAGTAAAACAGCTCTTCTCATGTCCCATCCCTTTACTAATATGGAAAAGATATCGCTCGCCGAGCGCACTGAAAGTTTACTCAATACACGTAGTATACCCAGAAGGATAAGGTTAGAGCAGTTAAGATTGCTGAGAGGATGAGAATCCACTTAGCGTAGGAATTAAGGCCCATAACCGAAATAACAAAAGTGGCTGTTTGGATGAGTACCCCGATAGCCATTAACATTATTATAGCTGCTACGGTGACCCTTAGAGGATCAACCATTCTTCAGTTCCTCCAGAGCTTTCCTTACCGCCTCTGCTACCACTTTTCCATCGACCTTCCCCCTTACTTCTGCCATAACCTTACCCATCACTAGTCCGAAGCTCCTTTCTGGTCCTTTCTCCATTATCATTTTCTTGTATTTCTCTATTACATCTCTTACTATTTTATCAATGTCTACCTTTTCTCCTAACCCTAGTTCCTTTATCGCCTCGCTTACGCTCTTGCCTTCTGCCACCTTCTTGAGGACATCGGGTATCGCTTCTTTTGCTACCTTTCCTTCACTTACTTGATCCAACACTTCTTCTATTTGTTCGTCGTGTATCCTCTCAATTTCAACACCTTCCCTCTCTAGTTCTTTCAATGTATCTACCACGGTCCTCACGACTACCGTTGAAGGAAGCTTTCCATGATATTTCTTGACCAGCCTATATGCTAGATCGAATCTAACACTAGAAATCATCTTCTCTGCCATGTCCTTGGGGAGTTTGTAGGTGGTCATGAGCTCTCTTATTAGTTCTATAGGGTTCTTCGGCTTAAGCTTTTCTGCTTTCTTCAACATGTCCTCGGTAACGATTACAGGAGGTACGTCTGTCTCTGGATACATCCTAGCAGAGCCAGGACGGGGTCTGAGGAAGCGCGTGGTTCCGTCGGGGTTTGCCGCTCTGGTTTCCTCTGGTACACCCTCAATTGCCTTTGCTGCTCTATCCCTAACGGCCTCTAAAGCTAACTTGGCTTGATCGCTAGGCGCCAAGACCAGTACGAAAGCATCCATCTCCTCACACTCGAGTTCCTTTCTCAATGCCTTCACTTCCTCTTCGCTTATCCCATATCCGGGAAGCTCATCGCTATGGATTATTCCTCCCACTGTGGACCAGAACTTGGCATAATCGGAGAGCTCAGTCCCAAATCTCCTCCCAGGTTGCACTTCCATGCCTAGAAGACCAGCGAACTTGGGGAGCTTCAGTGCCCAAGCGCCGGCTCCGCGCTTCAGCGCCCTCTTCACTATCTTGCTATCGCTATGCTCTAAAAGAGCCGTTACGTCCACGAACTCTTGCTTCAGTACGTCCTCTTTAGTAACTCCTCTTTCTCTTAAAATATCTCTTATTTCTAGAAGTTTCAGTTGTCTCTGAACCTCATATTCTACTACTTTGTCTATTATGTCCAGCCTTTGGACCCCTTTTATTTCGGTCTTGGCTCCGCCCTTTATCGAGACATTTAGATCTTGTCTGATCGTTCCGAGACCTCTCCTAACTCTTCCGGTAAGTCTTAACATCTGCCCTATCCTCAATGCTACCCTCTTCGCCTCCTCGGGAGAGTGGATGTCTGGGGCGGTGGCAATCTCTATAAGTGGAATCCCTAATCTATCAAGTTTGTAATGGACAAACTTGCCCTTCTCTTCTAGCTTTCTGGCAGCGTCCTCCTCTACGCATATGGTTTCTATGCCTATCTTCTTATCTCCGAGTTCCAGTTCTCCTCCCAAAGCCACAAGCATCGTCCTTTGAAAGCCAGACGTATTTGAACCATCGATTACCATCTTTCTCATTACATGTATCTCGTCGATTATTTTCGAATTAAATGCCTTTGCCATAGCTAAGGCGATTACAATACTATCCCTATCAGCCTCATGAGGAGGTTCCTCGTCGGCCTCTACTAAGCAGCTTACAGACCTTGGAGCATGGTAAACGTAGGTCCTTCCTTTCTTCCATTCAAAGAGAGCGGCTATGTCTACCTCTCCGAGCTCGCTTCTAACGGGTCTTAGTCTCCTTTGGAAGACGTCTTCCTCGTCTTCTTCGACTAGCTCTGGCTTACAGTGACAGAACAACTTTCTCTCGGTCTTCAGTTGCTGATGCAATTCGAGGCCAACTTTGAGTCCCAAGCTTTCGTAGTCCAAAATGGACTTCCCGCACTTCTCAAGTTAATGGTAGGTATAAATGGTAGCGCTCGAGGAATTCTTTTGTGGGTCTAACTTCCCACCGTTTGAAGTGTAAATATCTCAAGGTAAATACTTAATACAGTATATGTAGTATCCAACACATGCGGGTGCTACCCGTGATAGGTTCCAGAGCTTGGTTAGATCCTTGTACGAAAAAGGTGTACCTGAGGAAAGAACTAGCCACCTCTGATGAGCTCGAGGAGGTACTCCTCTCCCCAGGGCCTTGGGAGGGACTGGTTGAGGTAAAGACGCCTGAAGGCGAAACCTTCATCGTACCAGCTCACGAGCTCGTCTATTAAAGCACTATATTTCTATGTATAAGTAATAATAGTCCTCATCCCTCGTCACTTGGAATGCATAAGATTTGAACCTTTTCTCTAAGTATTCCAATATCTTCACGGGTTCCTCGAGACTAGTTCCCAATCCGGGCAGAAGTAGGTCCACCAACGCAGTAAGCCTGTCTTCGACGTTGAATATCTTTTCCAAGTCCTCATACTCAATGACCGCCTCAGCCCTCCAGTTATCCCCCTCCCTTTCATAAAGTAAGTATTTACTCTCTGATCTAGCCGGTTTTGATCTTATGCTCTGCCCTTCAAGGACAACCTTGATCAGCTTTCTCTGTTCCTTCACGGAGCCTTTTTGTAAGTCGACTTCAAGCGTTTCACAGTAGTCCTCTCCTTCCTCTATATTCACCTTACAATCATATCCTTGCGACTTGAGCTCCTCGCATATCTCTGTAAGGTCCTCACCAGTAGCGGGAACCCCGAGCGCCGCGAGCACGTCGTCCGGCAAGCTACCCTTTATCGCTTCCAGCACGTCCTCGGCTTTTTCTTCAGGTACTATTACATTTAACGTTATCTCATTGTTACATTCCTTGTAAACCAACTTGGGGCGAGTATCCACTTCTCTTATCTTGAGGGTTCCTGACGTTACATTGTAGAATATCTCTTTCATGTTTCGAACCCATGGAGGGGAGGAATGAGGGGAGAAAATGTTAGGGGCTAAAATCTCAAAAAGTTACTTCTCCTTGCTTTCCTCCTTCTTGCCGGCGGCCACGATGTCGTCGATCCTCAGTATTAGGGTAGCGGCCTCGGTTCCGCTCTTGATGGCGTTGGCCGGTACGGCTACGGCTTCAAAGGCACCTCTCTCGATCATGTTGGTTATCTCACCGGTGTAAACGTCAACGCCGCAGTGCTTACATCCCTCGGTGTGCTTGGCCCTCAGTTGCATCAGCTTCTCGACGGGGTCGTAGCCGGCGTTCTCTACTAGTGCCATCACGATGCCCTCGAGGGCCTTGGCGAAAGCTTCGATAGCTAGCTGCTCCTTTCCACCGACCTTCCTTGCATAGTCCCTTAGGTCTAGGGCCAGCTCTACCTCAGGGGCTCCTCCAGCTCCTACTATCTTGCCGGCCTTCACTGCGTCAGCAACAGCGCTTAGGGCGTCCCTTAGGCTCCTCTCAGCCTCATCTACTATCCTCTCGAAGCCTCCCCTTACCAATATGGCCACAGCCTTGGGGTTCTTAGCGCCCTCGATGAAGACCATCTTGTCATCGCCAACCTTTCTCTCCTCGACTAGCTGAGCCTCTCCTAGGTCGTTGGGAGTGATGTCCTCAATGTTGCTTATGATCTTAGCACCGGTGGCCTTAGCTAGCTTCTCTAGGTCGCTCCTCTTCACCCTCCTTATCGCCATTATGCCGTTCTTAGCTAAGTAGTATTGAGCGACCTCATCGATGCCCTTCTGAGTTATGACGACGTTGGCTCCTACCTCCTTTAGCTTCTCGACCTTCTTCCTCAGTATTTCCTCTTTCTCCTCTAGTAGGATCTTTAGTTGCTCGGGACTGGTGATCCTTATTTCAGCGTCTAGCTCAGGCTTCTCTAGTTCGAGTGGGCAGTCTAGGACGGCTATCTTGGCGTTCTCAACCCTCTTGGGCATGCCGGGGTGAACTACCTCCTTGTCGAGTATTACGCCCTTGATTAGCTTGGTGTCCTTCAAGCTACCGCCGTGCTTCTTTACTATCTGTACGTAATCTAGGTCGACGTACCACTTGTCACCTCTCTTCTCCTTGACGGTATCGACGGCCTCTACGGCTATCTCGGCGAAGTGCTCCCTGGCCTCTTGCACTCCCTTGCTAGCCAAGCTGGTCAGAGCGATCTTCTTCAGCTTCTCCTTGTCCTCGGGGTCTATAGGCTCGGCGATCTCATTGATCTTGTCTAGGGCCCTCTCTAGGGCCTTCTTGTAACCTTGAATGATTATGGTGGGGTGGACGTCCTTGCTCAACAAGTCCTCGGCTTGCTTGATTAACTCGCCAGCGAAGATCACCGCTCTCTTAGTTCCATCTCCTACCTCCTCATCTTGGCCCTTGGATATCTGTACCAGTAGCTTGGCGGCGGGGTGCTGTAGGTCCATCTTGTCGAGGATAGTAGCGCCGTCGTTGGTGATGGTTATGTCACCCAAGCTGTCGACCAACATCTTGTCCATTCCCTTGGGGCCGAATGTGGTTCTCAATACCTCAGCCACAGCTCTGACTGCCATCATGTTGCTCCTTAGAGCCTCCCTTCCGTAAGTCCTGCTGGAACCCTCCTTCAGAATCACTACCGGAACACCCATGCTTTCGATAGGCCTTACCGCCATCGTGCTCACCCACCATGAAGCGGTGCTCAACGCTTCTATATAAGTTTTAGTTGTAGTTCGCTTGGAACACTCCAACTTTAAAGAAATACCTCGGTATCCGAGGTATGGGATCCAGATGCGACCTCTCTTTCTCTATTTAGCACTCCTAGCCATCTTTAGCGTAGCAATGTATGCAGCTTTGACTTCCTTTAAGATGTCTGGAGCTTCAATAAAAATATTATCAATAATTTACATGTGGACTCCTACACTAGCTACCGTGATAGTTCTGAGGAGCGGCAAGGCGATATTGGATGTCTTAGGAGAGTTTAGGTTAAAGTGGTATTTGATAGCCGGTCTAGTTCCCTTAATCCACCTAGCTCTCGTAAGGCTAATCTTGTCATCTCAATGGATTGACCCGTCCTTAGTATTGTTCTTACTCAAGGGCATTAATGTATCAACCACGAAACTCTTGGTAGAAGGTCTGGTAGCTGGTTATACAGTTAACGCCGTCGTTGCGCTGGGAGAGGAAATAGGATGGAGGGGATTCATGTTTAAAGTGCTTAGGGGTAACAGGCTGACCAAATCAATAGTAATAGGAACAGTTTGGGCTCTTTGGCATTGGCCCTTAATAGTTTTGGGTTATTTGAATTTCCCCCAGTCGAAGGCTCTAGGAATCCCGATATTTGCGCTAACGTTAATCCCGATGACTTATGTAATGTTGTTCTTTAGGGAACGAGAAGGCGTGTATAGTACAGCAGTATTGCACGGCGTCACGAATGGTGTTCTAGGTATGGAATATTTGGCACTTTCTCAGCTTCCCGATTGGCTTAGGCCACCTTCGGGGCTATGGGGAGCATTGGCTTGGATCATAATTGCAACTGCCATAACAGCTATAGAGAAAATGATTAGTAGATCTTCGAGCCTGGCGCTACCGGTTCGATCGGAGCGATGAAGACGGGTTTCTCACCTTCCTTCTCTTCAGCCATTAGGATCATTCCTTGCGACTCTAGGTTCGCCATCTTCTTAGGCTTTAAATTTGCGACGACTACTACGGTCTTTCCCACTAACTCCTCGGGTCGGTACCATTTCTTTATTCCGCTAAGTATTTGTCTTTTGCCCAAAGGTCCTAAGTCAACTATTACCTTAATGAGTTTCCTGGAGTTAGGCACGTCTTCGGCTTCTATGATCTTTCCCACTCTCAAATCAATCTTTGAAAAGGTTTGAAAATCCACGTACTCCACGCGTTTCACCGCTCGTAGCGGACTGTAGGGGAGGTAAATGAGTGAAGGTAAGATCAGGATAACGCCTAGATCGGTGGACTTCGGAGCAGTCGCCATAGAGCTCGAGTGCTCGGGATACAAGATATCCTTGGATGCGGGGACCGAGGTTAGTACCGAAGACGTCCTCTTGTCCCACGCTCATCTAGATCACAGTAAGATGGCTGTAGGGAAGAGAATTCATGCTACCTTACCTACCTTAGCTTTGGCCAGATTGCTCTGGATAGATTCTAAGAAATTAGATCCGGAAATACCATGGGAGGTGAGAGATGTCCAGCTTACCTTAAACAATGCACATTGGATTAATTTACATGAAGAGTTCAAGGTAGGTCCCTTTATCATTAGAACTCATGAAGCTGGGCACGTCTTAGGCAGCGTAGTCTTTGAAATAGAATGTAAAGGAAAGAGCATCATCTATACTGGGGATCTAGGAAGTAGCAGCTTCCTATTAAATTATTGGATAAACGACGTTCCCCGAGGCGACTACCTAATAATCGAATCCAGCTACTTATGCAAAGATAGACCATCACAAAAGACCGAGTGGTCAAAGCTGTTCACGTTCCTAAAATCTACCCTTCCAAACTCTCCCGTTTTGATAGCTGCTAATGCCGTCGGCAAAGTCCAAGAGGTAGTGAAGTTTCTGATGAACTACAGTAACAATCTACCACTTGAAAGGGTAGTCGTGGAGGGCATGGGTGTAGATGCTACTAAAATCTACGACGATATGGTAAATTACCTTAAGGACACGGAGATCAGCTCATGGCTTAACGGCAGCCGTAGAATGTTAATGGACTTTATAGAGATTCCAAAAACCATAGGTGAGAGAAAGAACATGTTAACGCCGGGCACGGTAATTGTGGCTCCCTCTGGTTCTCTAAGTGGAGGAATGAGTGTCTGGTGGGCTTCTCATAATATACCGTATGTCTTACTAGGCCACGTCTTTGAACCGGCATCGAGACTCCTAGAAGGTCAAAGTGTCGTTGTAGAGGATCCTTTAGGAAACCAAGTTAAGTTAGGACCCCCCTCACTGCATCTACAGATTTCGAGACATGCGTCACGACAAGAACTCTTTCAATTCATTAGTAAGAGTGAAGCTAGCGAAGTATTTTTATTTCATGGCGACGAAGAATGTCTATTCACTGCTAGTAGTGAGTATGACTTTACTCCTCTCCAGCCGATGAAGACAATAGAACTATAGTTTCTCTTACGAATATAAACCCAGTTAATAGAAACGGGAAGTATAAATCCTCTCCATTTCATGAAGATAACACGAAGGGTGGATAGTGTGAAGAAGCTGGCATTCCTTCTGGCTATCCTATTCATTGGCACCACCCTACTCGCCGCCAAGGGACTAGCGACCCCCGCTCTGCTGCAGAAGCTAGAGGCCGAGGGCAAGGTCAGCCCTCAGACCCAAGCGTGTCTAGCGTGCCACATGAGGGTCACCCCCGGCATAGTGATGGACTGGCTGAACAGCAAGCACGCCCTCAATCCTCCTGCTAACGTCGAGAAGCTCTATGAGGCCATCGGTGCCGGACCTCAGCCCATAGCCAAGAAGTTCCAGAACTACAAGTATGTGGTTGGATGCTATGAGTGTCACGGAATGTACAAGGTCAAGGACAGGGTCGACGCTGTAAACCACTTCGGCTTCAAGATAGTGACCATAGTCACCCTACAGGACTGTAGCCAGTGCCACCCCAAGGAGGCCAAGGAGATCAGCTGGACTTGGCACGCCTTTGCCGCCCTGAACACCAACCTGAATCCTTGGTACAAGAAGATAGTCAAGTATGCTAAGGACCACAACGAGATGGACATGCTACCTCCGGTGTTCAAGCTAACCCACAAGGGACTGATCACTTGGCAGTGGTACAAGGACTACGCTAAGGCTCTATACGACTACCTAAACGGCAAGCCTGTGAGCGCCAAGTGGATGAAGTACATCAAGCTCTTCGGTACTCCTTATGACTACGACTTCAAGAACATCGTCAGCCCGCTATACCCTGCTAGCGGTGGACTAAACACCACTGTAGCTGCCAAGGTAGGTTACAAACCCACCATAGGTGCCGTCTGTGCTGTTGGTAAGTGGAACTACTATGAGCAGATTAGCAACCCCATGAGCCACCCGATGTTCAAGAACGCCTATGCCTACCACGCCTGCTACGAGTGCCACGGTACCCTAGTGGTGCCCTACAAGACTGAGACCAAGATGATCAAGGGCTTCCCCGTCACTAGGATGGACTACTGGGGCTGGCCCAGCAACGGAGCTGGAAGGATTGACCCCGACGGAAGCCTAGGCACTTGTACTGCTTGCCACCCCAGGCACAGCTTCAGCGTGGCTCAGGCTAGGGAGCCTTGGACTTGTGGTCAGTGCCACCTAGGATATGACCACCCGCACATTGAGATCTATGAGGAGAGCAAGCACGGAAACATCTATGACGCCAACAAGGAGAAGTGGAACATGGAGGCCATACCTTGGAAGGTCGGCACTGACTTCAACGCACCCACTTGTGCTACCTGCCACATGAGCACCATCGCTAGCCCCGACGGAAGCCAGATACTAGTGAAGGGTACCCACGACCTAAGGGCCAGGCTAGTGTGGGACCAGATGCACTTCTTCACCTACCCGAAGGCCGACTACCCAGACAACGTGCAACTAGCTGTGATCAAGGGCGTAAGTGTGCTAACTGGTGCTAACATACAGAAGGCCGTCAGCGGAGGGTTCAAGGTGATACCCGGACCCAAGGCCGGAGAGCTAGCCTTCCCGAGGCTAGCTACCATCAAGTACTACGGTGCCCTAGCCCAGAAGAGAGCTGCTATGGAGAAGGTCTGTACCCTATGCCACAGCACCCAGTGGACTAAGAACTTCTTCAGGACCGCTGACCAGAACATGATAGACTATGACATCGTGGCCCACTATGCCTTCGACCTACTGAAGAAGGCTTGGAAGGAGGGCATCCAAGATCCTCACAACAAGCTAGACGAAGTAATGGAGGTCGAGTGGTACTACATCTGGCACCACCAGGGCAGGAGGTGGAGGAACGGAGCCTTCATGATGGGACCCGACTTCGCCCACTGGTTCGGTATAGTCGACACTGTCATGGAGGCCCTCAACAGGATGCTAGGATACTACCAGATGGCCAAGGAGGTCAAGATGCTACAGACTCAGCTACAAGCCCTAGCCAAGTAAAACACCTAATTTTTTATTATTAAGACGACCTACCCTTCCTATTCCTCCAAGCTCCTTCAGCTAGTCTCTGTACCACTTCTTTATGTGGTCTCTGAGATCTCTTCCAAGCCTTAGGGTTGTTGTAAAGCAGCGTAGCGAAGAGTCTGTCCGCTACTATATCTGCTGAAGGACATAGGTACATGCAGAGCCTACACCCCTCACAAGCGTTCGGATCAGCTAAGACCGGCCTGGTTTCACCTTTTTCTTCTATTACCTTAATCGCGCCAGTGGGGCACCAAGTTTCGCAGATTCTGCAGCCGGCACAAGCGTTGGAGCTATGTACTACCCTTAGGGCTTCAAACGCCTCTTCTATTCCTTTCACCTTAGGGGAAACTATTACTCTATCTTTGTAGAACTCATATCTCCCCCTTGGTCCCTCTATTATCTGGCCCCTCCTCTCCGTTCCCAGCAATTTGGCTAGCTCAAGGGCCTTTACTTTATCGTACTTTAATTTTAAGATAATTTTCTTTACTCTCTTCTTTTCCCTTATCACTTTATAATCTAAGAGCTTTACCTTAGATTGTCTCTTCTTGTACTCCTCCTTCCAATCTATGGTTTCACCGGCCTTTGAGGCCAAAACCTCTTTAGGATGCTCGGGGGCCAACCACCTCCAGCCCCCTCTAATCCACCATTTACCGTATCCGAGCCTCTTCCTCCATTTTTCTAAAACATTCTCCCATCTCTCCCAGAGCTCTGGATGAAGTCTCTTTACGAGCTCGTACTCCCATTGGGTAGCTCCAGGACACATGAAACAGCCGACGCGATCGAAACCCTTGAAGTAGAGCTCGTTGAGAGGAACGTTCCTGTCAATCAAGTACGCTAACTCCAGCAGCTGAGGCCAAGGTAGTATAGGACTGACAGTGGTTACCGTTGGGAAGTACTTCATCTTCATTATCGGCGGTGTCCTAGATCTCTCTAAGCTCTCCCACCATCTATTGCCCACGAAGTTTGTGACGTTCTCATACCTCTTCATGAACCTAGCTATGGGACCTAACTTGAGTACCTTACAGCACCATCGAAAATCTCTAGCGGGTGGAGAGAAAAGGTCTACAGCTCTCCAGAACCTGTCCTCTGCTGAAGCTATCTCAAGCTTCATATTGAAAAATCGCGCTTCCTCCTCTACAGTTTTTATTGTCTCCGGAAGTTCTATTCCAGTATCATTGAACAGTAAGATAGCATCCATATCGTATTCCTTGAGAAGTTGAGCCACCAGAGCGGAGTCCTTCCCCCCAGACAGCGAAAGTATGGGAGTTCCTTTAGGAGCCCTCTTCAGTACCTCGAAGCTCCACTCTCTGAGTTCCTCGATGAAACGCTCATTCGCCTTTAGGATATCCTTTAAATCTTGCTTCCTCGTGCTGAGCGCCCCTCTTCTGGGATGTTTCCAGACCTTGTCGACTCTCAACTTCCCTCTTTTCGGAATGGCTATTCCGACGACCTTGCCTTCAGAATCCACTAAAGCGACTTGCTTGTTCCCCTTCCCCACGACATCTCCAGGCCTTGGATTATCCACCTTTATGGAATTGATGTAGCCGCGCTCTAAAGCCCTTAGAGCACCTAAGTACCCTAATCTTATTCTCCACTTGCCAGCCAATGGGTCGTATAGCGCTCTAGCCAAGATGTCTCCATCTACAATTATCTGGTAAGCGTGATCGACGTAGGATGTTCTATTAAGAAAGACCATTCTCCCTTCAGTTAGCTTTTCCCACGAACCCTTCCCTACCTCCTCATCAAAGGCATTGGAGAGGTATTCGTAATCTCCTTCCCAAGCGATCCTCAAGTCTCTAGGCTCAAATAAGCTGAGTCTGAGTGCTCCTTCACAGTCCTCCCTCCTGAACACTGGCACGTTGAGCTCTGGGCACCAGAAGACCTCCAGCTCTCTTTGCCACTTCCTCTTCATCTTAGAGCTCCAGCTCGGGAATGGGGAGCGGAAAGGTTAATTGATAGAGGGTTAGTGAACAAAGGGATCCTTGAACGATAACACTACCTTAGCTACCTCCGGCCTCATCATGTACTCCGGAGGCATCCTTCCCTCCATTATCATCTTCCTTAGCTTAGTTCCGCTTATCCTTATCCTATATTCTTCTGGGTGAGGACATATCTTCTCGTTCACCATACCTCCGCACTTCTTGCAGTAGAAGGCCTCCCTCACGAAGAGGGGCGTTATCCCTAGATCCGGGAAGTTCTTGAAGATGTCCCAAGCCTCATAGGGACCGTAGTAATTACCTACCCCGGCGTGGTCCCTTCCCACTATGAAGTGGGTCGCTCCGAAGTTCTTCCTGACTATGGCGTGGTGAACCGCTTCCCTGGGCCCGGCGTACCTCATCTCCATCCTAAGGATCGAGAAGGCTACTACTCCCTTTGGATAATAGTTCTCTATGAGCGCCTCATAGGCCTTGATTATTACTTCATCCTTGAAGTCTCCCGGTTTCTTCCACCCGACTAAGGGGTTAATGAACAAGCCGTCGGTGAAGGTAAGGGCAGCCTTCTGGATGTACTCGTGGCCCCTGTGAGGCACGTTCCTGGTTTGGAACGCAGCTATCCTCTTCCAGCCCCTCTCGAGGAAGAGCACCCTCGTCTCCTTGGGCCACAAGCGATACCTCTCGTACGGCTCCGGCAAGTCCTCTATCTGAAGGACGTCCCCTCCTATTAGGTAATCCTTCCTCTGGAAGGTCTTCTTGACTCCGGGGTGGTTTATATCATCCGTCTTGAAGACCTTTCTGGAGTATTCCCTCTTGTCCCAGGGGTAGATCTCCTCAACTCTCATTATCGCTATGGGCTTGTCCTTATAGAAGAGAGCTATTTCATCCCCTTCCTTTATCCTATTCTTGAATTCTTCGTCTACGTCCAATATTATTGGAATGGTCCAAGGTAGGTCGTTGGTGAGCCTCATTTGATCTAAGACGCTCTGATAGTCGTCCCTAGTTAGGAAGCCCTCCAAAGGAGAGTAGACGCCGTGGGCTATGTTGGCGATGTCAGCAGCTAAGCCCTCCGTGAGGTCAACCCTTTCCATCTCCATAGCCTCTTTCATTAGCCTTTCCTTTGACTTCTCGCTAACAGTTCTATCGATAAGCTTACCTCCGTGAGGCTTGGATACCATGGAGCCCACACCTCACAAGTACCCCTTCTCCTTTAACCTCTTCACTATCTCCTCCCTCTCCTCTTCAGAAACTCCAGCGCTGAAGATCTCTTCTTCGACCTCGCTGACCCTCTCTCTAAGTAACCTTACCAAGAGCTCGTTTACGTCTTCGCAAGAGATCTCCTTACACAGCTTCTCGACCCTAGTGTAGAGCGATTTTGGAATAAGCACTTGTACGCTCTCCAAAGCACTCTCCCTTCGGTCTGGGATAGGTAGGAGCCAGTTAAAGCGAAGTGAATTTATTCAAACAAGTCAAGTAATCTGGAATACTCTCGTTCAAATCCATGTTCCCTCGCTATCTTTAGGAAAAGATTTTCCAGTTTTGTATCGTCATAGACTCTAATCCTCAAGGGATTGTTTTTGATGAACTCTGTAAATCGAGGAAGTTTGTAGAAACTTTCTTCTTTATTGTAAATGATCAATTTGTCTTCACCTACGGCCTCTATAGCTTCTATGTTTGAGAAGGTCCATACCATCAAGAACCATCCTTGAAGGCTTGAAGGTCTTGGTATATTCCTTATTACTGAATAAACCTTGGCCATCTTCGCCAAAGGATCTAAGGGCTGAAGCAACTTAGCTATAATACCTAGCTTCTCTCCTATCCTCAGGTACTTTCCATAGGTCGTTCCGCTGTGGAACAGATTCTTGAACGAATGGTAAACTGAGACGGGGTCTCTAATTATGTGATAGACGTCCCAATGTTCCTTAATCCAGTCCTTTCCCAAGAATCGATGCAAGGTAGTCTCCTTGATCGGATAGCCTCTCAACCCCTCCATGAATTTCCTTAGAGTTTCCTCATTATGGAAGAACCAAAGGGTAGTATTCACAGAAGGATCCGTGAGATATGGATGATAGTAGCTAAACCACTTCGCGAGCTCCGGTATTCTCTTAATAGTGCCTTTAGGAGTAGCTAACGGCTCGTACACCACTCTCCCATAGAGCCACTCCAAGTATCTGGAGAGATACGTAGTCCCCGACCTAGGAAATCCATTTATCATGATGGGCTTTTCCGTCACTCTCGGCTCCCTTGCGCTTTGGTTAGCTATCAGAGCATTTATCTTAGTTTTCCGAGGTCGCTAAGGTAAGGCTCTGATGTGGCCACTTTTATACACTTCCTATAATGTTCTTCGTCAAGTAGACCCAATTTGTAAGCTAGATCACAAAAGCAGTGAGATCTTGGATTGTACTTGCCGTCAGAGAGCACATATTTCATGTGTTCTCTCAGTGACTCTTCGCTGCACTTCTTGCATTCCTCGCTGCACTCTAGCTTTCTATGAAGAAGTGCCACCGGAGTCATTATGGCTCCCACAAACCTCTTCCTCTCAATAAAAGTAGGTCTTCTCCAGTAAGGATTAGTTTCATATGTGCTTTTCGACACGAGCTTCTTAGTATCGTAGTATCCTAAGAGAACCGCTAGAGGTGTGTAAATCAGGAAGAAGAGACCTAGGAATTCGGGAAAACTCAAATACTTTCTTAAGGAAGTAAAATACCAAACAAGCGAGGCAGTATTAAATAGTGATATTAAGAAGGTAAAATAGTTAGTCATACCAAATCTCATATAGACATAGATCCTTAGCAATTTCCTTATTATCATCTTCGCGTTAGGCACGAGGTCCCACCTCTATCTATACTCAGATCTTTCTTTAACGAACTTTAAATACTCCTCCACTTGTCTCTCATCGAAGCCTATATGTACAAGAAGTTTCTTTATGCAATCGTCAGAGGGTTTAGGGCCCCTTACTACTACATCGAAGGAACTTTCATAGAGCCAATCTACAACTGCTTGAGCGGCCTCTTTGTAACACTCCTTTAGCTCTCCTTCTGTGCCTTCAGCCATTGCTACTATAAAGGGTAAATCTATAGAAGTGAAGGTTAATTCTCTCACTACTTTCCATGGAGGTTTATACCAATAGACATTCTTCTCAATTATCTTTCTCTGCGTTCCTGCGTTAAGATCAATCCATCCCAACATTACGGATAATACCACTAAGATAATTATAACGGCTAGTGTTACGTATATCTTCATGGCTCCTTGGATCCCTATTGCTGGAAGCACGACTCCTTGGAGGAGTACTATTGCATTTATCGCTGTGAGCAAGAAGGCAACGTAATTCATGTGAGTTACTCTAAGATATACGATGATATCAAAGTATTTTGACTGGTAGATTGATCTGCCGATTTTTCTAAGAAAAGAGTAGAACTTGGATTTAATTTGCATCTATTGCACCTCAGCCTTGAAGAACTTCTCTCAAGACCTCAACGGAGTGCCTTATGTTATCCTCCGTGACCACGTAGGGTGGTAGGAACCTTATTACAGTTAAGCCAGCCTTTAACGCCAAGATCTTCCTCTTCTGAAGCTCCTCGATGTACTTTCCGGGCTTTACCCTTAGCTCGGTTCCTATCATTAGACCGAAGGCTCTGACCTCTCTCACTATTCTGAGGGGAGCTACCTCTTCTTCAAGCATCTTCTGGAACAGCTGGCCCTTCTCTTCTGCTTGCTTAGGTACGTCGTCTTCCAGAAGCACGTCTATTGCCCCGCTCATCGCTGCCAAAGCCATAGGATTGGCTCCGTAAGTGGAGCCGTGCATTCCAGTAACTATGCTCTCAGCAATCTTATCGCTGACGGCTACCATGGAAACGGGGAAACCATTGCCTATGGCCTTGGCGCTTAGTAGGATGTCCGGCTCGGGCGCACCTAGCTTCTGGAACGCCCATATCGCTCCCGTCCTCCCGAAACCACACTGAATCTCGTCGTAAACTAGGACCGCCCCTACCTCCCTAGCTCTTCTCGCCACAGTTTGGATGAACTCAGGGGAGGCAGGATTGATTCCGCCTTCTCCTTGAACGGGCTCTAGGAAGACGGCGGCAGTGTTCTCATCTATGACCTTGTCCACCTCCTCTACATTATTGAACGTCGCGAAGTGTACGTTCTTGTAAAGAGCTTGTTCGGCCGGAGTTCTGTACTCCCTCCCCCACGTTAAGCTTAGGCTACCCAAGGTCCTTCCATGGAAGGCCTTCTTGAAGGCGACAACCTTCTCTTTCTTCGTGTAATTAAGAGCTAGCTTCAAGGCGAGCTCAGCTGCCTCGGTGCCGCTGTTCTGGAAGTAGACGTTAAGTAAGCTTTGAGGAAGTATCTTCGGAAGCTTCTTGAGAAGCTCCTCCTTGGCAGGATCGTCAAAGGAGGGAGAGTTAATCATTAGACTACCTAACTGCTCAACGAGCTTCGCAACCACTCGAGGATTCCTATGACCGAGGAAGCCTACACCATATCCGTTGTAATAATCCAAATACTTGTTCCAGCTCTCATCCCACACGTACTGCATGTAAGCCTTGACTATCTTGATGCCTCTGGGAGCGTAAAACCTTAAGAGCTTGGCTTCCATAATCCGTCCCAAGAGGAGCTATAGTAGGAAGCTATATCCTTTGGTAAGTCTAAATCTATTATTAGAAATACAAAAGGTGTATAAGCATCGCTAAGTAGTCATATACGAGGTACTGGTCTTGGCCGAGGAGACGAAAACCGTATTACCCCTTGCTAAGGGGGTTGTTCCTACTGGAAAGCTACACGAAATGAGGAAGAGGGCCCTAGAGGACCCCGAAGGCTTCTGGTCCGAAATAGCTTCTGAACTGTATTGGAAGAAGGGTTGGGATAAGGTAGTTGAAGGAGAGCCTCCCTACTTCAAGTGGTTCGTAGGAGGTAAGACCAACCTAGCCTACAATGCCTTGGATAGGCATGTTAAGACTTGGAGGAAGAACAAGGCCGCTATAATATGGGAAGGTGAGCCTGGAGAGACCAGGGTACTCACTTACTATCAGCTTTGGAAGGAAGTAAACAAGTTTGCCAACGTGCTAAGGGATCTGGGAGTCAAGAAGGGAGACAGGGTAACCATCTACATGCCGATGGTACCCGAAGCTGCTATAGCGATGCTGGCCACTGTTAGAATAGGAGCAATCCACAGCGTCGTGTTCTCCGGATTCTCTGCTAAGGGACTAGCTGAGAGGATCAACGATGCCCAAGCTAAGGTCGTAATCACCGCTGACGGAATGTACAGGAGAGGAAAGAAGCTCAACTTGAAGGAGATAGTAGACAAGGCGCTTCAAGAGACTCCCTCAGTTGAGAGCGTGGTGGTTTACAACAGGCTAGGCCTCGACATCAACATGGAGGAGGGAAGGGATTACTGGTGGAATGACCTAATGGAGGGAGCTGAGACTTATGCCGAGCCCGAATGGGTAGAGAGCGAGCACCCCTCCTTCATTCTATACACTTCCGGAACCACTGGCAAGCCTAAGGGAATAATTCACGACACCGCTGGTTACATGGTAGGAGTTTACGCTACTATGAAGTGGGTCTTCGACATTAAGGATGAAGACATTCATTGGTGTACCGCCGACGTCGGATGGATCACCGGTCACTCCTATGTCGTTTATGGACCTCTGCTCCACGGAGCCACCACACTAATGTACGAGGGAGCCCCCGACTACCCCAAGCCCGACCGCTGGTGGAGCATCATTGAGAAGTACGGAGTCAGCATATTCTGCACCGCTCCAACCGCGATAAGAATGTTCATGAGGTACGGAGAGAAGTGGGTCGAGAGGCACGACCTTAGCAGCTTAAGGATCCTCGGAAGCGTCGGTGAGCCCATAAACCCCGAAGCATGGTGGTGGTACTTCAAGCACATAGGGAAGGAGAAGTGTCCTATAGTGGACACTTGGTGGCAGACCGAGACCGGTCACATAATGATAAGCCCCGCTCCCGGAATAGAGCTAGTGCCTCTGAAGCCTGGAAGTGCTACCTTCCCGCTACCCGGCGTCGACGCCGACGTGGTAGATGACAACGGAAACCCTGTACCTCCCAACACCAGAGGGTACTTGGTAATCAAGAAGCCATGGCCCGGCATGCTACACGGAGTTTGGGGAGACCCGGAGAGATACAAGAGGACTTACTGGAGCAAGTTCCCAGGATGGTACTTCACCGGAGACTATGCCATGAAGGACGAGGATGGATACTTCTGGATACTAGGAAGAGCCGACGACGTGATCAAGGTAGCTGGACACAGGCTAGGAACCATGGAGATAGAGAGCGCCTTCGTCGCCCACCCCGCGGTGGCTGAAGCGGCCGTGGTAGGAAAGCCTCACCCAGTCAAGGGAGAGTCCATAGTGGCCTTCATAGTCCTCAAGGAGGGTCAGCAGCCCAGCGACGAGCTTAGGGAGGAGCTTAGGAAGTGGATAAGGGAGACCATAGGTCCGGTGGCCACTCCAGACGAGATACACTTCGTCACCAAGCTACCGAAGACCAGGAGCGGAAAGATCATGAGAAGAGTGCTGAGGGCAGTGATAAGCGGCAAGGAGCTTGGAGACCTCAGCACCCTAGAGGACGAGGCCTCCGTGGAGGAGGTAAAGAGGGCAGTAGCGCAGCTGAGGAAGGACCTAGGACTTTCCGAGTAAAATCATTCGAATTTAGGACCTTCTTTTTCTACTTCTACCTTCCCATCCTCACTAACCCTATAATGAAAACAAGAGTGGTATCCTTCATGGCAAGCGATTAGTGATGCTTGTCTTACCACAAGCAAGACGGTATCCCTATCGCAGTCTATGTAGAACCCTTCCACCACTTGGATGTGACCACTCGTTGCTCCCTTAACCCAAAGTTCTTTTCTCGATTTGCTCCAATAATGGGCTATGCCGGTGGTCAGAGTCCTCAGCACTGCCTCCTTGTTCATTGATGCTACCATTAGCACTTTTCCGCTGTATTTTTCTTGAACAACGGCGACGACGGTGTCGTCGGGCCACCGATAGTTCAGTTGTTCAGCTATTCTCTTTGCTTGCTCTTCGTTTAACTTGAACATCATATCCCCCTCGGGGTCTTTAGCTCCACTTCCCCTTCCATGGGAGATTTAACGTAGAGATGGTTGCCCTCCACAACGCTAACCTTGAGAAGCTTTCCGTTGACGTAGAGCCACTCCGGTCTGCCAAGTATGGTGTGAAGCAAGCTGGAGAGCTCGACTTCATCTCTGTCCCACTTCTCAGAAAGAGTTGTTACTAACTCGAGCTTAGTTATGTAGCTAGATATGGGTCCGCACTTGAGGACTGAGAGAACCTTCAATCTCTCGGTTGCTAAAGCGATCTTAGCTCCCTTCCAGTCTAAGGATTGTATTCCCTCTTTGTATTTTTGGGAGATTATCTCGTTCCCATCTATCCCTATGAGTCCAAACTTACCGTTAGAGGCATCTCCATAAGCTAAGAGGGTACAATCATCGTTAAAGCTCAAGCCCCACACGTTGTTCAGACCCTCCTCAATTTCCCATAATAGAGTAGGATTTCTGGGATCCTTGGTATCGTATAGCAGAACCTTTCCAGGCTTGAAGGTCGCTACAGCTAGCTTGTTCCCGCACCACTTAACCTTGTTTACAGCCTCCGCTACCTCTTCCTTCCATATAGCAGTAGGCTTCTTCAATATGTAGACATTACCATCGTGACTAGCGACGGCCAACATCTCCTCGTCTACATGCCAAGAAAGGCCCCACACGTTGTCGTCGGTCAAGAACTCCCACAAATGTTCAAAGTTCTTGTCGAGTATGCTTACCTTCCCTCCTCCTTCACCTTCGGTAGCTATAGCTACCCTGTTTCCATGAGGGGAGAATGCGCAAGAGTAAACGGGGGTGCCGAATTTTATTGTAGTTATCAAGGTACCATCAAGATCGAATATGTAGACGTTCCCGTCGTCATTCCCAAAGATGACCCTTTCATCTACGGGGTCAAAGGCAGCGCAGTTGAAGCCTTGGGGCGAATCATATCTCCACGAAGTGATCCTACCGTCGACACGGGTCAATAAGTAGGCGAAGCCGCCGAACTCCTCCTCACTTGAAGCAAGGGGATGCGCTGAGGAGCTGGAGACCGCTAAGGCTACAGTTCGGCTATCTCTCAGAGCTAGGGAATACGTCCCCCTTTCTGGCGTGAATATCCAAGAGGTTTTAATATTAATCTCTTCCTCCATAGGTCCACATCCCTTAGTTAGTGAAGCCTTCAGAGTCCTTAATAGTAGCTGACAACATAGTGCTCGCGGACTGAGACCTTGGGCAAGCGTGAGGCCGCCAAGATGGCCGTTAAGAGAATTCAAGAGCTTCAACCGGAGATCCTGGGCGTTGGTTCGGGAACTACTGTAAGGTTGTTCATAGAGGAATTGAGCAAGATAGGGTTCAAGGGTCTGACGGTTTCTACAAGCTACGACACGTCGTTGTTGTTGGCATCTAAAGGCTTCAAAGTAATCGAGATCGAAACCGTTGAGAAGGTAGACGTCAGTGTCGACGGTGCAGATGAAGTAAGCAAGGATTTATACTTAATCAAAGGTGGAGGAGCTGCATTATTAAGAGAGAAAGTTCTAGCAGAGCTTTCAAGATATAGGATATACATAGTTGACGAGAGCAAGGTAGTTGAAAAGCCCTGTGGAAGGAAGTTCCCGATACCAATAGAAGTGGTCCCAGCTGCCTATAACTCTGTAATAAAGAAGTTAAATGAGATGGAGATAAGGTGGAAGCTTAGGGAAGCGAAGGGTAAGCTAGGTCCGGTAATAACGGACAACGGCAACTTCATACTAGACTTGGAATGCGAGGACGCGTTCAGTAAGATCGAGGAGGTGAAGGGATTAAATGGAGTGGCCTCGGTGGGAGTGTTCCCTCCTTCGCTCGTCGATGAGGTGATAATCGGTGGAAGGAAGGTGCTACGAAGAGGTTGAGTGGAGGTGTGAGAGGAACGAATACCTTTCGGTAACGGAGCTCAAGTTGGGCGAGTACTCCTTCCATATATACAAGAGTCCTCATGGGGATTACTTGGTCTGGGATGACTTCTGTACATGTAAGTCCTTCATGCTCAACTTGGGTAAAGGTATCGTAAGGCCTTGTAAACACATGTGTTCCCATAGGAGGCCCATAAAAAGAATTGAAATAAGTTCCGAGGAAGCCTATGACATACTCCTCTCGGTGCTTCTTTACGCCCATAGCAACCTTTTAAGAATACTGGAAGCTCGTGAGAGGGAGAGGAGACGTGGGAAGGAGGAGAAGGAGGAGGAAGGTGATAAGGAGAGTACCGAGACTACCGACGATGTTTCAGTGTCCTCACTGCGGAGCTCAAGCGTTGCTGATAGACATAAGGACTGATAGGAGATCTAAAAAGAGAATAGCTCAGATAAGGTGCGGATCTTGCGGCCTTCACTATGAGATGGACCTAACGGATAACCCTATAGCTGATAAGGCTTGGGTTTACGGAAAGTTCATTGACTTGTATTATGCTGGCGAGATCAAGGTAGAGGAAGCGGAAGAGGAAGAAAAGGAGGTGGAAGAAAGTGAAGAAGGAGAGGAAGGTGGAGGACTACCTGAGGAAGAGGAGTGGTAGGGCCCTATTCTTTCTCCTAGACCCCGATAAGGTAGTTAGGGAAGAGGAGAGGTATAAGGAGATAGTTGAGGAGTTATGCCCATATGCCACGGCCTTCTTCGTCGGAGGTAGTACCGGGTTTTCCCAATTAGAGGAAGAACGCACGATCAGAATGATAAAAGCGGTATGTGATAAACCTGTCGTGATATTCCCCGGAAGTCCTGCGCACGTCGCTCCCTCTGCCGATGCCATACTATTCATGAGCTTGCTGAACTCCCGCAGCAGGAAGTTCTTAATCGAGGACCAATTAGAGGGAGCACTCCTAGTTTGGCGCTACGGTCTCGAAGCAATTCCAACCGCTTATCTGATAGTGGGCGAAGGAGGTACAGCGGGTTGGGTAGGCGACGCCAAGACAATCCCCTTAGAGAAACCGGAACTGCTAGCCATGTACGCCCTAGCCGCTAAGTACTTGGGTTTCAGGGCGATATACGTGGAAGCGGGCTCAGGGGCTAGGACTCACGTGCCTCCACAAACGGTCGCTATGATAAAGAAGTTGCTTGGTAATGAAGTGTTCTTGATGATTGGTGGAGGGATAAAGAATGCCGAGACGGCACTTTCAATACTGAAGGCCGGAGCAGATGGTATAATCATCGGAACTTTGATAGAGAAGGAGCCAGAGAAGGCAGTTGAACTAGCCAAGGTGGTCAGGGAGAGCTTAGGAGAATGATATAAAGCCCACCCTCGACCCACCAGCGGTGACGATATGGAGTGCAACAAAAGGCCTTGGCTCAACGAGATAAAGTCATACAAGCTCCCATCAAAGCCTCCTAAGATACTAGCTAGACTCCACATGAACGAAAACCCGTTCCCTCCTCCGCCGCCGGTCGTTGAAGCTGCTTACAAGGCCGCTCAGCAAGGTAACTTGTACCCTGATCCAGAGAGGTACTGGAAGTTAAGGGAACTAGCGGCGAAGTACTACGGTCTTCCAGGACCCGAGTGGGTTTTGCCCACCCTCGGCAGCGATACCGCTCTTAAGCTGTTCTTCGAGGTATGCACCTTAGCCTCTGACGCTACCTTTCCCTTTCCCAGCTTCCAAGCATATCCTCACTTGGCGTCAGTGGCCGGTACCAAGATGATATACTCTAATTTGAAGATAGACGGAAATAAGTTCGTATTGGATATAGAGGATTTCATAGATAAGAAGTCTTCAGCTGCTGTAATAGATTCTCCCAACAATCCTACCGGTTCCTTACTTGTCAACGAAGAAACTTTGGAAAGGGTGGTTAACGCCTTTCCTGTAGTCCTCTTAGATGAGGCTTACGGGGAATTCGCTCCATACGACCTCGTGAGGAAGGTCGAGGAGTTCAAGAACTTAGTGGTAACCAGAACCATGAGTAAAGCGTTTGCTCTAGCGGGCTTCCGGATGGGGTTCTTCATCTCAAATCCAGAGTACGTGGATAACGTTTCAAAGTTGCTAATGCCTTACGACATTCCATCAATGACTATAGAGGCCGCAATAGCAGCGTTTAGCTATCTTGACTATGTAAAAGACTATATCAACTATGTGAACAATGAGAAACGCAAGCTTTACGGGAAGATGGAGGAGCTTGGATGGAAACCCTTCCAGAGCTACACGAACTTCGTGTTAGTGAAGGCTGTAAAAGACATAGTAAAGATGTTTAAGGAGAGAGGAGTTATGGTCAGAAGGGTTCCGCTGGGAGACGAGTGGTTCAGAGTTAGTATAGGCAGCCCGGAGGAGATGAGGATATTCTACGAAACGGCGGAGGAGATAGCCAAGAGATTATGATTCTTCCTCTAGTTTACTTGATGCCTTAAGGACCTTCTTCAATACCTCCTCGTGCTCCCTAGCAAGCTCCTCCGGCGACGCTGGTGGAGAGCTCTTCAGCAACTCGATCCCTCCAGCGAGCATAATTCCAGCAATCGGAACCGCTAGCTCCAAAAGGAGAATGTCTAAGAGTATTTTCGAATTTGTAATAATGTAGAGTATGAAGGTAGAGATTATTAGTAGCGCAGCCGATATTAACATGAACGCTGGTACAATGACCTTCTTATTCAACGCCTCTCTCCCGCGAAGGTTAAGGGAAGGTAAGATATATCCGCGAGGGAGAGCAATTGAACGTAAAGGTCGTCAAGGAAGACGATGTAGAGATAAGGGCTCTCAACTTTGAGAAGTGTAAGAGCGCGGAACTCGTATCAATCAGCGTTTACTTCAACGCCGCCAGAAGTGAGAAGAGGAAGGAATTAACTATAAGAGCATTGAGAAGTTTTATTGATATTGAGATAGAAAACCATGCCTTAGTCTTAGTGGATAATGGTTCCATCGATTCCACTATAGAAGTGCTGATGGATGAGGTTTTGAGAAGCGGATCCGAGAAGTGTGTATTAATAGTAAGGTTGCCCAAGAACTTGGGATTTGCCAGAGCAAATGAAATAGGGTATAAGTTGGCAAAAGGTCTATCAAAGCAGATGAAATACGTTGCATTGATAAACGATGATGTGGTTGTTGATGAGAAGAAGTTTAAAGAATTATATAGGATATTGGAGGACACGGACGTCTGTGGTGTTCAGGGAATATTGCTCCATCCTACCGGAAAGCTAGACAGTGCCTCCCTCTATTTCTCTCCATTGCTCGCATACGGAGGAACTGTAGGATCAGCTGAGTATCTTCCAGCATTGGCCCTCTTTCCAAGTTTTACCTCGTATCTCGACGGTGCTTTATCGATATATAATGAGGAGTGTCTTAAAGGAAAGCTCTTCGAGCCTTATTGTTTCATGTACGGAGACGATTACGAGCTCGGAACGAGATTGACTTCAGAGAATGGGAAACTTCTATTCGTGCCTATAGTTGTGGGCACTCATCATAGGGGCCTCACGAGGACCTCCTCCACAGAACTTCATCGTAAGATAATGTGGTGGGGCGGATTTTGCTCCTCGAGCCTCTCCATGTCGCTTATCAATGTCCCTAAGTCTTTATTCTTCTTAGAACTCCTTTTGAGAAATTTTTCGATAACGATGGTAATCGCACTGAGCAAAGTAGGTTTGTTCAAGAATATCAAAGAATTAGTACGATTAAATAAATCTTTCATGGAGGGTTCACTTTTCGCTCTTTTCAGACCAGCGCCGTTTAGGAGAAGAAAGAGTGTCTTGTTGGAACCAAATGTGATCGAAATGATTTCTTCGCTTTCCCTTAGCGTGATTCCAGCTTGCTTCGTGTGTAGGCTCTTCCCTCCATGGAAGAGACTTAGAAGACTTTTAAGAGAATTAGAGAAAACGATTCACCCCTTATCCTCCGGAGAGCGGAGAGAGGCATAGGGATCTTCTATCCTCACCCTCTCGTTGAGGGGCTGCGTGGAGACCTCAATCAACCTGACGTCCTCCAATGCTATGAGTTGATGTACTGTGTATGGTTCTATGGTTATTTCCTCACCCTCCTGAACCAAGAACTCGTTGGGACCACTTCGTACCTTTAAGGTACCCTTATCGACGTATATGGTCTCCTTCTTCTGTCTATGGTAATGGACGCTGGTGCTGTAGCCTTTCTTTATTTCTATTATCTTACCGCCATACTCGGGTTCATCAGCTATCCAGATCTCCCTACCCCAAGGCTTTTCTACTACCTTTACCCTCTTGACGTTTTCTTGACTCAAGTACTTTAGTTCATCCAAGGGATCTGCACCGCTGAAGCCTTCGCAGAAGGGAAATAATACTCTAGGACCTCAGAGGAATATCCTCAGTAAGTTGAGTATAGAAGCCAATAGGAGCAGACCTTCTATCATCCTCTCATCGCTCTTGACCCTCTTCAAAAGCTTAGGCGCGATTGTGAGCGAAAGGAGTGAACCAGCACTCATGAGCAAGACCGCTCCGAAGTCAATACCCTTCATAGCACTCAGGTAACCCAAGGCTGTGGTTAGGGTAGGTATAAGCTTCAGCAAGGGTGTCATCGCTATGGCATTTTTCAAGTCAACGTTGAATATTGTCTGAATAGTAACAAATATTATCGAAAGACCTCCACCGACGGTGCTCTTATCTAGAGCTGCTATTAGGGCGAAAAACGAGAGCACGTATCTGCTCCTTATCCACACCCTCTTCCTTATTTCAAGCACGGCTAAAGCGGCTAGTAAAGTCAAGGAATACAGAACTCTTCTTTCTATTATAGACATTGATAGAATAAAGAACGGTAATATGAACGAGAGGACCGAGGTCATCGCTATGAATACCAATACGGGCCAAGGTATGCTTAACGATACGTTGCCCTCTCTTAAATGGGCGATGAAGGCGGGGATGAGGGTAAGTAATTGAGAGAAGACGATAACGCTTACCGCTTGCTTAGGGTCCATTCCTAATATAGGTACAAGGATTAGCGAGGCGGTGAGGCCGTACCCTAACGCTAATGTGTAATCCAATAAGCCCGCCACGAAGCCAATCGCTAGCCACGTCAGCATTCTTCCTCACAAGCCCCTCCTAGGATTAGCTTTTATCGACCTCCGAAGGTGTGAGACACAAACCGAGAAAGCACATGAAGTCCACAGAGCCTCCGATGTCGGTGTGATCGAAGTGAAGTGCTTGGAGAAGGCTCCGGTAATCTGGTTGACGGGCTTGCCGGGCAGCGGAAAGAGTACCTTAGCTAAGAACGTAGCCAAGAAGCTAAAGGAAATGGGCTACAAGGTGGAGGTGCTCGATGGAGATTGGGTAAGGAAGACGATCAACCCCGACGCGGGGTACACCAAGGAGGAGAGGGCTAGACATTTGAGGAGGGTCGCTTGGATAGCTAGGTTGTTAGCTAGGAACGGAGTCATCACCTTGTGCTCCTTCGTATCTCCCTATAGAGAGGTAAGGAGACAGATAAGGGAGATAGTGGAGGAAGAGGTACCCTTCTACGAGATCTACGTGAAGTGTCCGGTGGAGGAGTGCATCAAGAGGGATCCTAAGGGTCTGTATAAGAAGGCCTTGAGGGGAGAGATAAAGCACTTTACTGGAATAAGTGATCCCTACGAGCCTCCCGAAAATCCCGACTTAGTGATCGATACCGTTAACGAGAGCGTGGAGGAGAGCACCGAGAAGTTATTGAGGTTCGTTTTAGATAAAATATCTAAACTCTCAGAGGAGTAATTTTTCTGAATACAAATAGGTCATATCAATCCTATCCTGCTTGCTACGTCCGCGGCCTTGTACTCCTTGCTCAGCTTTACGTAAGCCTTCTTCTCTCCCTCTGGGGTGATCATGGTATTTACTTTCTCTACCTTAACTTCATACATCTCCTCAACAGCCTTCTTTATCTCTGGCTTGGTAGCATCCCTTCTAACTATGAATGTCAACGTGTTGTTGCTCTCTATTAACGCTATCGCCTTTTCGGTGTGTACAGGCCTTATTATGATCTCTTCCGGGCTCCTCATGGTGTGAACCTCCTCCCTATCTCCTCGAGAGCCTTTTTGCTAATGATAGTTAGCCTTCCGGGAACTCCTCCTGGAGCCAAGTGCTTGACGCTGAGGACCCTTACTGCTACGGCTTCAGTTCCGGGGAAGGCTCCTACCGCCTTCCTCACGGGAGCGTTCTCATCGGCTATGACCAATAGAGGCCCAACCCTCTTCTTGTATCTCCTCCCCCTCATCTTACCCTTAGTGCTTCTCTGCCTCCACTGGGAGGCCCTTTCCACGTCCTCCCACACACCAATCTTCTTGAATATCTCCTTTAGCTCCTTGCTCTTACTCACGTTCTCGAGGTCGTCTACTACTATTACCGGGAAGCTCTTGACATTGGTAATTATATGACCTCTAGCCTCTACGAACTCCTTCCTAGCAGTAGCAGCTAGGGCACTCATTATGGCCATTCTTCTCTCTTTCTTGTTTATCTCTTCGTGGATCTTCTTGTCAGGCCTTGGAGGGAAGGCTAGGTGGCCTCCGACAGCGGAGTTGATGAAAGCAGCCCTGTTGCTTCCCTTTATTCTTGGAACTCTAGCTATTCCGTAACCTATACCTAGGCTCTCAGCGGTGGTCCTCTTACCAGCCATAGGATCCCTTCCCTTGGGCTGTAGTCTAGCAGTGAAGGCGCTGAGGAAGGCCCTCCTAATTAAGTCAGCCCTTACTGGTACGGAGAATACGGCCGGTAGTTCTACCTCTCCTACCTCCTTACCCTCGAGGTCTATTAAGGGCCTCTTCAAGTCCTCCATTCCCAACACTCTACTATGGAACCATAACGCGTTCACGTACCATCACCTCAGTTACCTTGCTTAGAGCTCAAGCTGATGTAGTTGATCGGGGGCGGTCCAGCTGGCTCCCAGCTCGGAGGCCTTACGGGAAGCCTTAACACTATCGGTCTCTTAGGCGGACCGAACACGCTTCCCGCCAGCACTACGTACTTGCTCTTTACTAGGCCGTAGTGTAGCCATCCACCCTTTACGTTGATCTTGCTGGGGTCGTCACTTATCATGAGTACCCTCTTGTTGTAATCGGTCCTCCTGTGGTAGCCCATCTGGCCGGGCTGGGGCACATAGCTGGAGGTACCCTTTCCGGAGGACCTAGCTCCTATCCTCCTTGAACCCTTCCTGTGCTTGTGCCACTTAGGCAACTCCTTGACTCCGAACCTCTTGATCACGCCCTGGAAGCCCTTACCCTTGGTAACTCCTATTACATCTACGAACTTACCGGCCTCTATTACCTCCTCCACGTCCACTAGGTTACCTAGCTTCTCCTTTGCGAAGTTGAAGGCATCCTCCACTCCTCCTCCTACCTTGACCTCAAGGATGTCGACAGCCTTCTTGCTTACCCCTCCGGCTAGGAAGGGTATAGAGGTCATTATCAAGGCCACCTTCCTTACCTTGTCTAAGTCCACGTCGAACTCCTTCTCGGGGACCTTGAACTCGAATCCCTTACCACTTCCGAGAGACTCGACCATGTGAGGAAGTCTCTTGCTTAGTCCTAGGAGGTACTTTCTGGCTACATCCTCTCCTAGCTTCTCCTTAATTACATCAGTGGGGTTCCTCCAGACCTCCCCCATCACGAAGTGTCCTCTATTGGGATCGTAGCCGTATACCCTAGCTCCCAGTACCACCATAGGAGGGGTCTCGACCACGGTGACGGGTACGAATATCTCTTGTCCAGCGGTGTCCACGTGCTCTCTGTCGTCCACCATGAGCACGTGGGTCATTCCCACTTTATAGCCCAAGAACGCTAAGGGTTTCGCCACGTCTACCTTGGGCCAGCTCCTAACCCTAGGTACTATGTCAGCGGCTCTCTTCCTCGGCCTAAGCCCCGCTGAACCTCGACGAGGCGCCTCTTTCTTTCGTGCTCCCAAGAGTTCTCCCCCTTCTCCACCCGACGCGAGGGCTTTTTGAAGACTTCAAGTCCCTCCAAAGTCCTCACTGCTGGATCACGAACTCACAGTACTCGTCACCGGAAGGCATATGTGCAGTTCTCTTTATTATAACCTCAGCGTCAGGAGCCCCCAACTTTCTTCCATTCTCTAACTCTAAACGAACCTTCTTACCAGTCAGCCTCTCTATTATGCCAGCCTTTATGGCTCCACAAGCGGTGCATGCCAGAGGCTTCTTCTCGGTAAAGTCGTAGTGCGGACACTTCTTCACTCTGACAGTCAAGGGATTCTCGCTCACTATCTCGTATTCGAAGGGCTTACCTATCTTTTGATAGGGTAAGTAGCAAGCTAGCAAGGCGTCTTTGATATCTTTTATATTCATTAAGTCGACCATTAAGTCTCCGGCGCTGTTCTTGGTTGCCTCCTTTACTATCCTGAATATCATAGCAGTTGTCGCTCCCGACCCTATGTGCTTCTCGAGTTCGGTCGGCATGTACTTGAAAAGTAATCGCTCCAGCGCGTCTGAGAAGAATTGGCAGACGGAGTCCAAATGACATCCCTACCTTACTTTAGTCAAAAAGGATTTTTAGACATGGACCTCATGGATTCTCTTCATTTCTCCATGAAGAAGACCAAAGAGAGCGCTTTTAGTCAATCGCTAAAAGCTCCATATGGATTGGAAGCATGCCGTTCCTCGAGTTCAAGAGGCTCGACATCCCTGACGTAATACTCGTAACTCCCAAGGTCTTCCCAGATCAGAGGGGCTATTTCAAGGAGATATGGAAGAGGACCCCCTTCCTAGCGGAGGGGATACCTTACGACTTCGTTCAAGCAAACGTCAGTATGAGCAAGAAATACATCCTTAGGGGGCTCCACTATCAGCTCAAGCCTTCCGAGATGGGTAAGTTAGTAACCGTGCTAAAAGGAAGAATATTCGACGTAGCGGTCGATATAAGGAAGGGATCCCCTTACTATGGGAAATGGGTAGGTGTGGAGCTCAGCGAGGACAACCACAAGCTACTGTGGATCCCTCCAGGCTTCGCCCACGGCTTCCAAGCCTTAGAGGACGATACAATAGTTTTGTACCTAGTCACGAAGGAGTACGACCCAGAGAGGGACGCTTGCATGAGGTGGGATGACCCAGAAATAGGGATCGAATGGCCATACCCGGATAAGGCCATCTTGAGTCAGAAGGATTCCAAGTGCCCTCCTCTTAGGGAGGCTCCCAATAACTTCACCTACCCTATATGAGGTGTTTTGAAGATGAAGCTTCTGGTCCTCGGCGGGGCGGGCGTCACAGGGAAGCGAGTGGTCGAGATAGCCCTGAATAAAGGAATGGAAGTTTATGCCACTTATCGACATACCCCTCCTCCGAAGAGCTTGAGAGACGCCAACTGGCTCAAAGCCGATGTCGATGAGATAGATACTATTAGAAAACTTCTGAACGAATTAAAACCTGAAGCTGTAATAGATATGCATGCTTACAATAAGGTGGATGATTGTGAGGACGTTGGTAGGGAGGACTGTTGGAGAACGAATGCCATGTCTCCCGGGTTGTGGGCGAGGGAATGTTCAAAGAAAGGCATTAAGTACGTGTGGGTGAGCACAGACTTCGTCTTCGACGGTGAAAATCCCCCTTATGCAGAGGGGGACGTTCCCAGACCTCTCTCTCAATACGCTGTTAGCAAGCTGGTAGGGGAGCAGAGAGCCTTGCTAGAAGGAGCGATAGTGCTGAGAACAGCAGTTGTGTACGACTCCGACCCTAGGAGCAAGTTCCTAGGATGGGTTATTAGGAGACTGGCCGAGGGGAAGGAGGTTCCGGCGTTCGTGGATCAATGGAACAACCCTACTTGGGCGAAGGCGTTGGCTCAAGTTTCGATAGAAGCTCTAAGGTTGGAGGGGCCGAAGCTCCTTCACGCCGTCGGAAAGGAATGCATGAGTAGGTATGAATTCGCTAAGGCGGTCGCGAGGGCTATGGGTTACAGCGAGAACTTAGTAAAACCCTCGTGCTCATGTGAGATAAAGCAAAAGGCTAGGAGACCCAAGAGGAATTGTCTACTCACCGAAAAACTAAAGGAGAAACTAGGGGTGGAGATACCGTCGCCAAGGGAAGTGATCAAAGAAATATCGAAGGAGCTTAAGGAAACTTACTTGAGCTCCAATGAGCTCTCTTGAGCGGCCATCATCTTTATTATTGTCCTTAAACTCGGATCTACGTACACTTGGGACTTCATTCCGATAATACTATCTATCATCCTCGAGACTCCTAAATTCAACGAGGCCTCATCCAATATCAACGACCTGGATATGGATCCTCCTTGAACCCTAGAACCTCTCTCCAAGTCCACGTAATGCTCTATTACGGAATCCGGACCTACTACGACGCCCTCTCCTATGTAGGCAGGGCCGTAAACCTTACCCTCTATTATCGCTCCCTTCTCTACGTAAACATTTCCTATTACCTCCCCCTTGACCTCTCCGAGTATCTTTGGCTCCTTCAAGTACATATCCATTAGTATTATCATTGCTTCAATGAGATCCTTCGGCTTTCCGGCATCCTTCCACCACCTCTCTATTGTAACAAAGCCTATCTTCTTGTTATTCTTTATGTAGCAGTTAATGATATCGGTTATTTCATACTCTCCTCTAGCGCTCGGTTTCAATGTAGAGAAACACTTCATGTACTCCTCTGGATCTCTAAAGTAATAGAGACCGATGAGGGCGTACTGAGAAGGAGGCTCCTTCGGCTTCTCTACGAATCCCACTATCTTTCCATCTTTGATTATCGCTACACCAAACCTCCTAGGATCGGGTACTTTGGCTAGGAAGATAACGGAATCATAGTCCTCTTTTTCAATTAGCTTCTTGAACTTAGGCACCCATTCCTCATCTATTATATTGTCTCCCAAGTATACGATGAAGTCCTCCTTGAGGTCTCTTTCCTTGATTACCAAGGATATTGCATGAGCTATGCCCAATCTCTCCTCTTGAGTTACGTAATCTATCTTAACTCCTAGGAACTCGTTTCCTAGTCTCTCCTTGAAGGCGAAGCCCAGCCATCCGACTACTAGGCTCACCTCGTTTATTCCAAGCCTCTTGAGCTGCTCTATTCCATATGCGAGAAGGGGCTTGCCTAGGAGGGGGATTAGGGGCTTTGGCAAGGAGAAGGTTATAGGCCTTAACCTCTTACCCTCTCCAGCAGCTAAGATGATGCCGTGCATCCAAGCTTCCCTGGGTGAGTAGGTTATGGAGATGATAAAGGTTGGATTTCATTCATAAGTCTCTCCAAGTCTTTAGTGAAGTTCTCTGCCAGTTTCCTCCTCTTGAACCTCTCGGGAAATTTGAAGCAATATTCGGGAACGTCTGCCTCTAATGCGTTGTTTATTGCCTCCTTCCAGCACCTCGGTGACATAGGGTCCTTAACGAAGAAGATGCAATCTTCAGGATAGATTTCGGTAAAGGGAGGTATCCTCGGGAGGACAACCTTTGTCCTCAAGCTCAGAGCTTCTAGCGGCGGAATCCCAAAGCCCTCTGCTAAGGTGGGAAATACAAACGCCCTAGAGACGCTTATCACAGAAACTGAGACCGCGTCCGGTGGACACCTTATCACTTTTAGATCGACGTTGCTCGGCACGGAGGCTTTTACCAACTCGAGCTCATCCTCCCTAAAACATCCCATTAGTACGAACTCAAAGTTATTATCAATAAGAGATAGACCATCGAGCATTCTAATAAGCGGGTAAAGCCTCTTTGGTTCCAACGATCCTAAGTAGCTGAGCGTGCTCCTTCCGCTTATACCATAGGTCCTCAGAATTCTCTTCATGGTCTGTACGTCAAGCCTAGGTAAGTCCCTTAGTGGAGGAGGAAAGAGCAAGTAGGGTTTGTTTACGTTTAGTGCCTTTCTCAACTGCTCGTAAGTATGTTTAGTTGAAACTATGAGGGCATCGGAAGCCTCTATAGAACTCTTCAACACCTTTAGTATTCCTTCAACTCTTGAGGAATCAAACAACTTCATGCGGCTCAGCTCTAACGGTACCAAATCATATATTATGCTTAGTTTCAGTTTCGCCTTTTGTTTTGAGAACATCTTTCTCAAAGAATAGGCATGGCGTGCTAGGATGAATACGCCTTCGTTAAGTTTGTTCTTTTTGATAAACAATGCTCCCTTAATCATCAACTGAAGTGAAGTTAGACCCAAGGATATCTTTTGGACGGAGTTGGTTACTTTAGGAGCACTCACAATCAACGCGTCTTCACTGATCTTCTTGAGTTCCTTTAGTCTTCGTCTGTTCGTCTCGCTCGCGTAACCGAAGGGGGAATCCTCAACGATGAAGAAAATTTCGTGGCCTACCTCTTTCAGTCCCTTAGCCATTTCCAAAACGTGAAGGAACTGACCGGCGGAGGACCTCGTGCTAATGAATATCGTAAACTTTGTTCGAAGACTCAAGGGCTCTTCAGTCCCTACTCACGCCTAGGAGAAGCGGATAGATAGCTGTTCCCTTGACCTTTCTCACCTTTTCAACAACGTCCTTAACCTTTTCTATTTCACCCTTTAGCATTGCAGTAATTATGTACGACTTACCCTCTTTTGATATACAGAAAGAGGAGGTTAGCGACGAGACCAATTCTATGAGTTGTTGTAACGAAGAGCCGCTATGCACAATTACCAAAACCATCAAGCCTTTCGAGGAACCTCCTTCGATGAGCGATAAGTAGCCTATGAACGACCTTATAGCTATCTCTATGAGCTTGGACCTGCTCACGCCTAACGCGCTGGCTCCTCTTTCCAGCTCTTCCAACAAGTCTTTCGGTATCGATATGCCGAAGCGCACCAACTCAGTCATCTTGCTTCGAATAAGGACTTGTACTATAACCTAATAAGGTAGTGAGAGTTAAGCGCTCGAAGGACGCTAAAGGTAAAGGGGATGACCACGACTTGCCCCCCTGGAGCTTCCAGCTATGAAGAAATTACCGCGATGGGACCCCCAAGAGGTGAAATACCTTGAAGCTCAAGGATCTCCCAGTAAGCGACGTCGGGGAGTTCGCGGAAGCGGTGGCGAACCTCTCCTGGGATGAGGTCTACGAACTGTTGTTAGAGGGAGCCGAGCTCCTGAAGAGGCTCCCCGAAGGGGGAATATTCCCCATAGCCTACACCGCTCCCGATTCCCCCTATGCCTTTCATGGGGATCTGCACGGAGATATAGTCACCGTGTTCGAGTTATGGGAGAAAATAGGAACACAAAGGATACTGAATGAATACAAACTGGTCTTCCTCGGAGACTACGTGGACAGAGGACCTAAGCAGCTTGAAGCTTTGCTCCTCCCTCTGGCTCTGAAGGCTAGGAGACCCTCAGAGGTAATAGTGCTAAGAGGGAACCACGAGCCCGTTAGGGGACTAGAACCTCTCCCTCATGATTTTCCCCATTACTTAGCTAGGAGGTTTAGAGGGAAGGGTGAGAAACTATATTCTGTAGCGAAACAAGTATTTGAGAACATGCCGCTGGTACTTTACGTTGAAGGCTCCGTCGTCGCCTTTCATGGTGGACCACCCACCGTTCTGGTCAGGAGGGGGTGTGAGGGCACTAGCTGTTTGTTCGACGATAAGATAAGGCATTTGGTAGTAGAAGAGATATTGTGGAACGAGCCCGGGGAGATATGCTCTTGGGACGACCCTCCAGAAACTTGTTGGGCACCAAGTCCTAGAGGGAGAGGATATCTCTGGGGACCTGGGGTCACTAACGCTCTCTTGAGGTTCACGAAGACAAAGTTCCTTGTAAGAGCAAATACCCCAATAGATGGGGTTAAGTTCTTTCACATGGGTAGGGGAGTTAGCGTGTTCAGTAGGAGAGGCATGCCCTTTGCTAATGAAAAGGGTGGGATTTGGGCACCGAACTTCTTGGACAGACAGTGGTGGGCCAAACCCGACAAGTGGGTCTATCTTACCTAATTACCTATAAGGAACCTCACATCAACTCTTAGCGATTGAGGATGATAGAGAGAGTGGAGGTACTAGGAAGAGAGCATTTGGTGAGGGCTGTCAGGGCATCTTCTGGTTTGGTAGCGGTAGCCAGCAGCCTAGGAAGAGGTTACGTCCTTAGGGAAGGAAGGATAGTCGAGGAGATAAGCGTTGACATACCACTCTTATCCACTGATATCTCTAATAAGGTAAGCTTCGGAGGGTTAGGAAAAGTGATAATCATTAACGATGGAAAGAGGACACTAAGGGTTGGTGGAACGGCCTTATACGTGCGCAAGGGTAAGTATGCCTCGGTATACTATGGAGGCTCATCTAAGGTATACGACTTGGAAAAGAATGAAGTGATTATAGAGATAAAAGATGTCATTAGGTCAATAGATTACAACGACCGATACTTAGTGTTGGTCGGCGCAAACGCTACGAGGATATATTCGGAGGGGGAGCTCTTATTCGAGATAACGCTAGAGAAAGGGAGAGGCGTGGTGCTAAGCGAGAACGAGATGAAGCTCTTGGTCCGCGATCCTTATTTCATAGACGTTTCTCATGTATACGATTATACCTTAGGTAATAACATAGAACTGAAGAGAAAGGTTAGTTTAGAAGGTACTGCCTACGACCTTCATAGCGATAATGAGACCATAGCTATCGCCACTAGCGATTACGTCTATCTATTAGATAATGACTTGAACGAGATAAAGAGGATAAGGGAGGGCGCCATATCTGCAAGTGTTGATAATGACTTAGTGTGTTATGCTTCCAAAGGCGCTCTGAGGTGCGGGATCTTCAAATAAACCCCTCCTCTCTCCTCTCTGGGATGCTCAGATGATCAAGGGTAGAGTAGTTGCCAAGCTCGGTGATAACATAGACACCGACATGATAATACCTTTCAGGTATAAGGCCAAGACCACCGATTATTATGAGCTGGCTAAGCACGTCTTCGAAGACTTAGATCCAGAGCTCTCTAAGAAGATAAAGCCGGGAGATATAGTCGTCGCCGGAAAGAACTTCGGTATGGGAAGCTCTAGAGAGCAGGCCCCCATCGCCATAAAGTACTCCGGCGTGAGCGCAGTGATAGCTAAGAGCTTCGCGAGGATATTCTTTAGAAATGCCATAAACATAGGACTTCCCGTAATAGAGGCCCCGGAGGCAGTCGACAAGACGGATGAAGGCGATGAACTCGAGATAGACCTTGAGAAGGGTGTAATAAGGAACTTGACTAAGGGCTGGGAAGTTAAGTTCAAGCCCTACCCGAAGATGCTAATGGAAATAATGAAGGAAGGAGGAATATACAACTACTACAAGGCTCACGGGAAGTTTCCGTGGGAGTGAGGTTTTATCCTCCTAGCCCCTCCTCTAACGGAGATGAGTATGCCCAAGCACGCCGTAATTACCGTGGTTGGTAAGGATAGGGTAGGAATTGTTGCCAAAGTATCCTCGGTGTTAGCTGAGCATAAGGTAAACATAATCGATATTTCTCAAACTGTCCTTAGAGGAATGTTTGCAATGATAATGGTTGTTGATCTAAGTAGCTGTGATATCAGCATTGGGGAGCTCAGGAAGCTCTTGGCGGAGACGGGGAAGGAGATGGGGGTCGACGTGGCCCTCCACTCGGCCGAGCTCGTGGAGAGCGTTGAGAGGATATAGGAGCCCATTGGGTCGTGGCGGGCCCGCCGGGATTTGAACCCGGGACCAACGGGTTAAAAGCCCGCCGCTCTGCCTGGCTGAGCTACGGGCCCTCCGTCTTGAGGGGCGATATCAGAGGTTAATAAAAGAATAGCTGCTGTTTCGAAGACAAGCCGGAAAAAGAAGGGTAACCATCCAGCGACGGGTGAAGCGTTGAAGAAAATCGTGCTAGTTACGCTAGCCCTAGTCCTCTCCGCTAGTGCCCTGACCATTTTCTCAGCTGGCTCGCTATCAATCCCATTAAGAGAAGTGGCCTCGGTTTACCAAAGCAAGTACCACGATAAGGTCTACATCGAGTTCAGCGGCTCCGTCCAAGCTGTGAGGAAGATAGTGGAGCTTGGAAGATGCCCCGACCTCCTCTTCGTGGCAGACTACAGCTTGATACCAACTATGATGCCCTCCCAATGGGTGGTGGGGTTTGCTAGCAACGTCATGACTTTGACATACGTCAACCCCTCGTTAACTAATCAGTTGAGAAAGGACTGGATAGGCACGCTAATGACCCATACCTTCGCCTTCTCCAATCCCAATATGGATCCAGCAGGTTATAGGACCCTCGGAGTCCTCGCCTTAGCGGCCCTCAAGGATCCCAGGGCCTTAAAGATATTGGAAAGGATAAACGGAGTTAAGGTCGAAATGAAAAACGGAAACGTGACAGTTTACGTATATCCTAACATAAGGTCGGGTAACGGCGTCATAATAAGGGATAAGAGCGTTGACCTAATACCTATGGTCAAGAGCGGGTTAGTGGACATAGCCTTTGAGTACAGGAGCGTTGCAATTCAGCACAAGCTGCTTTACTACGTCCCTCCCTCTTACTGCAACTTAGGTGATCCTAAGGAAGCTAACTTCTATGGGAGGGTAAAGATAGTGCTGATGGCGGGAACGCCTAAGGAAAAGGTAATAAAGTTAAAACCGATAGTCTACGGCGTCACCATACCCACTTGTGCCCCCCACCCTGCTCAAGCGCTCAAGTTCTTCCAGCTGGTTCTCAGTGGTACTGGAAGGGAAATATTCATGAAGAATGGTCAAAACTTCTTGAACGAGATGGTCTTCGTTCCACCGAAGTGATGAAAAGGAGCCTCTTTTTCTCCCTCTCGGCTGGCCGGGATTGACGATAAGGGTCTCAGCTCCCTCGAGGTTGCACTTCTCCTTGCTAGACTTGAGCGGCGATCTGGGTTACGTTGACGGCGGAATGGGCGTCGCGATAAAGCTGCCCCGGACGGTGGTGAAAGCGGAGCCGTGGGGAGAGCTCCTCGTAGAGGGCCCTAGGGCAGACGAGGTTAGATCAAAGCTCTCGAAGCTAGGTCTAAAGGGTAAGGTAACGATACTTCAAACCCCTCCCCCTCACATGGGCTTCGGCTCAACTACGCAACTCCTCCTCAGCTCTGCCAAAGCCTTAGCCTCCTTGAATGGTATAGACATGAATTCGTCGGAGTTAGCCGTTCTCATGGGTAGGGGAGGAACGAGCGGAATAGGCGTTAGGATATTCGAGGAAGGCGGCTTCGTCTACGACTTTGGGCATGATATTACCATAAAGGGAAGTCCAAAGCCCTCAGGGGCGTCCCTAGCGTCCCCTCCTCCTTCCCTGAGGCTGGAGTTTCCCGAAGACTGGTGGTTCCTCTTAGTATACAAAGAGGAGAGAGGACTTTACGATGAGAGGAGGGAGGTGAGGGAGTTTGAGGAGAGAACACCAATACCGCCAGAGGAGAGCTCCAGGACGTGTAGGATAGCCTACATGTTAATATTAGGGGGAATAGTCGAGAGGAACTATGAGAGGTTCGTGAGGGGCATAAATGAAATTCAAAAGGTTGGGTTCAAGAAAATAGAACTCGAGATACAGCCAGAGTACGTGAAAGAGGTAATGGAGGAGGTGAGGAAGGTAACCGGGAACGCCGGCCTTAGTAGTATGGGTCACTTGGTATATTCTGTAATTCCTAAGAAGAAAGCTCGAAAGATAGCACGGCAGTTAGAGATCGATGGATTCAAGGTTATGATAACCCCTCCCGATAACGAGGGGGCGAAGGTCTATTGAGAGGAGATACCCACGTGGCCTTTGCTTTCGCCTTATCCTTTCTGATATTCTTCCCCACTTGCGTTACATGTATAATGATGGCTGTATTATATTCGATCGTTCCCGATTACGACATTAAGTATAAGCACAGAAAGCTCTTCCATAACGTGTTCGCGATGCTTCTGTTGACCCTCCCAGCCCTCCTATTTGGACCTCAAGTCTATCTAGGGGCCATCTTAGGCTATGCCTCTCATTTGCTCAGCGACATCGTAACGGTCAGGGGAGTAGCGCTCCTCTATCCCCTATCTGAGAGGTACTTTAGAGTAGCCAAGCTGAGGAGCTCCTCCCCCCTAGCAAACCTCGCCTTTCTCCTCTTCTCGGGGTTGTTGATAGCTTTCAAGTTCTACCTATTAAGCCACCCTCTAGGCTCAAGCGTCTGGCGATGAAGAGTTTGCCGAGTGTTGATGGGTGAAAGAGGCTACGGGACAGCTGAGCGCTTTGTATAACACACTTATCCTCTTAGCCAGCTCTATCGCCTTAACTCTCGCTGAATCCTCTCTCCTCATGACGTCTAAAACCAGTGGTTTCCACAAGACCTTCTCCTCCCACCCTTCCCTAACTGCTAACACAGCGTACCAGTCCCTTCTCTTTATTGATTTACCCCCCTCAACTATGATCAAACCATCGAGTGAATCAACGAGCTCTTCCAAAGAAGGCCTTCCCATCTTCTGGAACCTTATGCCATCCTTACAGAGCAAGTATACCTCCTCAGCACCCCTGGAAGTGAACCTCTTGGTGTCCCCTGAATCCACGTCTAGTAAACCGTGTTTCGTCTCCTTTACTACCTTCGCTTTCAATCCGTATTTTTTCAGCTCTTCCAAGAGGTATTCAATGAGCGTGGACTTCCCTCTCTTCCTAAATCCCACCACTTGAATTACTAGCTTCACGCCTCGCTCACCAGCTTGGGAGCGTTCTTGTACAGCGGACAAGTCTTCCAATGGTGTTCGCAGAGCTTCACCTCCGTGAAGGTAAGCAGTCTGTTTAGAACTCTACAAAGGGCATACCACTTGCCGTCCGAGCCTCTAAACGTCTTCAAGTACGGACATCCCTTTCCCGGCTCTGTGAGGAGCGCGTGAATGAGCTTGTAGGGCTTATACTTTTGCTCGAACGTCTCATCGACTTTGGTTTCCTCGGAGGTAGGCGAGAACTTCAACAACCCCTCCTTTTTCTCCTCGACGGTCTCGGGAGGTACGTACCATTTACATATCTCATAGTCCTTGCTTTCGCTCGTACACCTCTTCGTTACGATCGCGGTGCTCGGCTTAGGGAGCCTAGGGCTATTACAAGCTCCATCTCTATACCAAGGACATGGCAACTATTGGTCCCGTTAAATGAGCTAGCGTCGAGTGTTTGAAAAGGAGAGAGCTTGATCTGGGTAGGCGTTGACGAGGCCGGAAGAGGGCCGGTAGTAGGGAGCATGTTCGTGGCCGCTGTGGCTCTCAAGGATGAGGACTTGGAGAAGCTGAGGAGGTTAGGCCTAACCGATAGCAAGAAGCTAACTCCAAAGAAGAGGGCTCTTTTAAAGGAAGTCATAAAGGAAAAGGCATTAGCGATAGAAATAGTAGAAGTGAAGCCTGAGGAGATGAACGAGAGGAGCGTGAGTGATCTCACAATAGAGGCCATGAGGAAGGCCTTGGAAAGCGTCTTGAAGAGGGTACGAGCGGACGTAGTGATAGCTGACGTCGTGGGAAAAGGGAAGAAGCAAGCGGAGATCCTTGGTAAGCTCCATCCTAACGTCAAGGTGTTGCCGAAGGCGGACTCGGAGTACTTGGTGGTCTCGGCAGCTAGCGTCGTAGCTAAGGAGGCTAGGGAAGAACACGTTAGAAAACTCAAGGCAAAGTACGGAGACTTCGGTTCAGGATATCCCTCTGACAAGAGGACGAGGGAGTGGTTAGTAAACAACTATGATAAGCCCATTGTCAGAAGAAAGTGGAAGACCCTTCAGAGGGTCTTAAGCAAGCAATCGAGTAGCTCCGATGAAGGACACTTAACTTGAACTCCCCTTTCTAGGTTCTTTACTACGACACTTCCCTCTTGAAGTTCCCTTCTCCCTATTACCACCGCCCACTTGGCTCCGGTGCTAGCGGCATAAGAGAACGCCTTCTTCACGCTCTTAAACTCATCCAATAAGGTACTGCTAAAGCCCAGCTCGCTCAGCTTCCTCTGCACCAACAGCGCTTCTTTACCCGCCTCCTCGCCTATTGGAATTACTATGACCTCAAGCTTTGACTTGCATTGTCTCTTCCAAGCTAAGGCCGTCCTGTCGAGGCCTATAGCGAAGCCAGTGGCTGGAAGAGGCTCACCACCATAGACTTGGGTCAAGAGGTCATACCTCCCACCACCGGCGACCGATACGGGGAATCCGGGAACCTTCACCTCATATATTAATCCAGTGTAATAAGCAAGGCCTCTGGCGAAGCCCAACTTGAACTTGCATCTCTTTAGTACGTCGTCCGGCAAGAAGTAGATCAGCTTCTCTAGATCAGATAGAAGGTCGGGAGCAGAGTACTCCTCGCCAAGGAGCTCCTTACCCTTTTCCAAGATCTCCGGTCCTCCTTCGGTCGTGGCTAGCTCCTCTATTACTCTAGACGCCCTCTCCGGATCCTTCGCCTTCGATCTGACCAGCTCCAACGCCTTTTCCAGCTCTCCCTTGTCTATGAAGTGGAGCACCCTATCTTGTTCCTCTCCCCTTATCCCCTCAACTTCGAGAACGCCTCTTAGCGCCTTAACGCTCCCAACCACTATTACGTGATCTATCCCCAACTCCTCGTAAAACTCATCGAGCATAGTCACTAATTCGGCGTCGGCGAGCACGGATGAGGAGCCTAACACCTCGAAGTCCGCTTGGTAGAACTCCCTATACCTAGCGAACTGAGGCTCATCGTATCTAAAGACGTTCACTAAGGTGAACAGTTTTATGGGTTTTGACCTCCCTCTTAGCGAATGAAGGTAGGCCCTGACCACGGACGCGGTAGCCTCAGGCCTCAGAGCCACCTCCCTTCCGGCCTTATCCTTGAACACGAACATGGTCCTCCTTATCTCCTCGCCGCTCTTAGCAGCGAATAGCGCGAACCTCTCAACCGTAGGCAAGAACGTCCTCTCGAAGCCCCACCTCCTCGCCAATTCTTCTGAGCGGGAGAAGACCTCAGCCAGCTTGCAAGACTCTTCTCCAAAAAGATCTCTGAACCCCCTTATTGGTTCATATGGGAACTTCACTGCTACGCCCAGAAGAGCTTATACAGCAGTACTAATAACATTATGATCATTATAACCATTAGACCTTCCATCATTAGCATCATGTTGTTGAGGGTATTTTGGACGTTTACTATAGTCTCCATCATTTTATTCATACTTTCGGTCATGTGGACCATCGTCTCACTCATATTCAGCATGGCTTTATTCATATTGAGAATCATCTTTTCCATGGTCTTGATCGGTTCAACTATGGTTGTATTTATCATGTTTACGCTCTGCTTCAAGTGATTCACCTCGGCTTGTAACATCTTTATCTTATCATTGAACTTGAACAAAACCTCACTCAGAGTCTTCACGAGGTCTAGAAGCGGCCCGGACTCCACGTTTCCCGTGGGATGTACGGGGGGAGTGGCGCCCGGTACGAGGGGAGGAGCGGTCTCTACATCAAACGCCACCCTTGTCGCCCCAAGTAGGTACGCGCCTCCACTTATCTTCTCTGTGTTCCTAGTCTCTTCAGGGTAAGAGCATGAACAAGGAGGAGCTGATAGCCAAGCTCATAAGAGAGGGGTACATAGCGCGGAAGGAAGTGGCGGAGGCCATGTTAAAGGTTCCTAGGGAGGAGTTCGTACCGGAGGAGCTGAGGCCTTATGCATACGAGGATAGACCTTTACCTATAGGAGAAGGGCAAACCATAAGCGCTCCTCATATGGTAGCCTACATGATTGAGGCTGCTGGAATAAAGAGGGGAGACAAAGTACTGGAGGTGGGGACGGGCTCCGGCTATCATGCAGCCGTAATGGCAGAAGTCGTCGGGCCGGAGGGTCACGTTTTCACGATTGAGAGGATTCCCGAGCTCGCCGAGAGGGCTAAGGAGAGGCTCGAGCGGTTGGGTTATGGTGATAGAGTAACGGTCTATGTCGGGGACGGGAGCAAGGGAATACCGGAGGAGGCGCCTTTCGATAAGATAATCGTCACGGCAGCGGCCAAGGAGATACCGGAGGAACTGCTAAGACAGCTGAAGCCGGGAGGGATTATGGTTATTCCCGTGGAAGAGGCCCCGGGGTTCCAAGTGCTCTATAGGGTACACAAGTCTCCAGATGGGAAAATTAGAATAGAAAAGCTTCTCCCGGTCATGTTCGTGCCTCTAGTTTCTGACAGCTGACCCTATAGTATTCCTCGGCGAACCTTAAGAAGGAAACGATCTTTCCTTCCCCCCACCTTTCCGCTACAACTTGAATTCCTATGCCGTCTGCTATTGGAGCGTTGCCGGCTGGTAATCCGGCCAAGTTGACCGGAACGGTGAGGACGTCCATGGCGAAGAGCTCCTTAGGAGAGCTCTTAGCTCCAAATGAGGGAGGCGTTACGGGCATCGTGGGCATTATCAATACGCTTTCTCTCACTATCTCGTTCAACTCCTCATATACCGCCTTCCTGGCCTTAAGAGCCCTCAAGTAAAGCTCCTCGCTGTAGCCGGCTGAGAGCACGGTAGCGCCCATAGCGATTCTCCTCTTTACCTCCCAACCGAAGTACTTCCCTCTGACCTCGGCGATGAAGTCGTAGAAGTTCTCCGTCACCTCGGGAAGAAGCTCCTCCGGAAGCCCATACCTTATCCCATCGTACCTAGCCAAGTTGCTCGAAGCCTCCGCTAGAGCTATTACGTAATATGCTGGGAGGGCCTTCTCCAAGGCCTTAACCTTTTTGTACTCTACGTTTTTCAATTTCCTAATAAAAGAGTTGAAGGCATTCCTCACCTCCGGGTCTACGAGCTCTAACGCGTTTTCGGGAACCACGAACCTCAGCTTTTCCACGTCGAACTCCTTCAGATCCGGCTTCTTTACAGTGGTGTGGTCTCTCGGATCCTTCCCGGATATGATTTCGAATATCTCTACAAGTTGGGAGACCGAGGGGGCAATTGGGGATATCTGCTCCAAGGAGTCAGCATAGGGGATCAAACCATATCTCGAGACAGCTCCATATGTCGGCTTTAAGGAGAAGACTGAGCACCAGGCGGCAGGGGCCCTTATCGAGCCTCCCGTATCGCTCCCTATCCCCGGAAGGCAGTACCCCCTAGCTGCCGCTCCAGCTCCCGAAGAGGAGCCCCCGGTGACCTTGCTCGTGTCGAGTGGGTTCTTAGCCGGTCCATAGGCGCTGTTCTCGCCCGTCGTACCCATCCCGAATTCATCCATGTTGGTCTTTCCTATTATCACGTAACCCTTTTCTTTGAGCTTCCTCACGGTAGTGGCGTCAAAAACGGGGACGTAAGCTTGGAGGATCTTGGAACCGGCTGTGGTCCTTATCCCCTTGGTCGCTATGTTATCCTTAACCGTTATCGGTTTAGGTTCTATCCCCCTTTCGAGTAACTCCTTGGCCTCCTTTAACACCTCTTCCTTCGGTCTCAAGGTTATGAACGCGTTGAAGGAATCGTCTCCTATGATGTCATAGATCTTCTCGAAGAGCTCCATTAACGGCCCCGGCAGAGATGACAAAAAGAGGTTATATTCTGGACCTCATTTCCTTCCGAAGATGTAAAGGGCGGTGAGGTCTCCCGCCTTTACCATGTATATGCCTAGGATAACGCTGACTACTGTGTAAAACAGGGCCATTAAGGACTTACCGTCCTGAAGTAGGAAGTAATCATCGGCGACGAAGGTGCTGAAGGTGCTTAGGGCTCCACAGAAGCCGGTAGCTATGGCTAGCTTCAGCTGGCCCGGGAGACCTCTCTGATACTCGAACATTCCCAATATTAATCCCAACAAGAAGCTCGCTATCATGTTAACAGTAAACGTGGCCAGAGGGAAGCTCATAGGCTTTGGCAAAAACTTGTAGAAGTAGTATCTCACTATAGCTCCCACGGCTCCTCCTATGGCTACCCATAGCAGAGAGTCCATACCTCAGATCCCTAGGGTCACGCTAGGAAGGGCTTTTACGGGCATCTCCACCTGACCACGTCCCCGCTCAAGCTGACCAAGGGTTTAGCCTTCCCTTCTCTTATCAACTTCTCCAACTCCTCCGGATCAATCGCGTAGACGTAAGCCTCCAGTACCGATCCGGTATCCTTTCTCTTTACCTTTATCTTAACTCTCTTATATTCTCCCTCGGTTACTCCTTCGTAAACGTCCAGTTTCTCTAATCCCTCCTCTGGAATTAAGTAGAGCTCACCCTCAACGAAGTGTTCGCCTCCATAGAGGAGGAGCCCGGGATAACGTTCGCTGTTAACTAGGATATCATATAGAGTGTGCCTGTCTACGGTAACCGCCTCTGCTAGAAAGGTTCCGCCAGCTTCAAGCAAGACGTCGTGTGTAGGGCATCCTCTCATGAGGGTACCGTACACAAACAAGAACTCCATAGGCTCCAATTTCGCGACCCCATGGAAGTTAGACGAAGGGGAAAATAGGTTCTAGGAAGAGGGCTTAGCGAACTTGGGCCTCTTCGAGTACAGCAAGGGAAGTGACTGAGGCATCTGGGGATAGCTGCCAACCGCCTCCTTTATCTTCTTGGCCAGCTCCTCGATAGTCATTTCAACCCTATCGTTGGACCCTCTTATGTTCACGACTATGGATCCGGTCTCCTTCTCCCTCTTCCCCACTATTACCACATAGGGTATCCACTCCTTGCCAGCATCTCTAATCTTCCTTCCAAGGGATAGGTTCCTATCATCTACATCGACTCTTATTCCATAGCTCTTGAGCTCGTCAGCAACGCTCATGGCGTAGGTAAGCAATTCTCTATTTACTGGTATTACTCTAGCTTGTATCGGCGCTAACCACACCGGAAGGGAGGGGGTCTTGTTTTCCCTGAACTCTTTGGCAGCCTTGTCAAGTATCATGTAGAGGAACCTTTCAATGGAACCTATGGGAGCGCTCTTCACGATATATAGATCGTCCCTCTTCTTGCTGAGCGTCCAGCTTCCTATTTCCACCGGCACGCCGCAGTTGTTTATTATGAAATACTCGGTGTCGATCAGTTTTTCAGGATCGTCGAAGAGCCTTACGAGGGCGCATCTGTTGTCTCTCTTTATCATCTTTACAATTACATCTTTTACATCTTCGAAGAACTTTTCATTAACGTTGTAGAGTACTACGTATTTCTGGCCTATCTTCTCCGCTTCTGCATGAATCAAGTCATGTATCATCAACACGTGATTAAGAACGTCCGACAAATTGTTGAAGTAGGTAGTTATCGTGGGAACGGTGAAGGAAGAGCACCTCTTGCAGATCACTTGATCGTTCTCGTTGCGATACAAGTGCGCTATCTCGTAAATCCCTACGGGCAAAACATCTAGCTCCTCTTCGATGAGCTCTTCTACTTGGGCCAGCTCGGAATCCCTTAAACAGAAGTCTTCACACCTTAGGGAATTAGCGTCACAGTTCGTGTCGATTATAGATCCCCTTATTAAGAACACGGGTATCTCGAGGGATTCGCCTAGATAGTTGGCGTAAAGGAGTATGGTGTTGTACATAAAGTAGGCCAAGGGTTTGTACCTATGGGTACACGCCTTGCCCGTCTTCTTCATTACTACCCCAAACTTCTCACAGAACTGAGATACCAAGTCCTCGCATTTAGAAACGTTGCCCTCGAGATAATCCCTCAGTTTCCTTAACTCATCATCTTTTAGCTGGTCTAGATCTTCACTTATCGTTCCGTCCGGGGTAATCCAAAGTATCTTCTTGAAGGGAGTTTCCTTTCTCTTAGGCCTGAAGCTCTTCGAGAGCTCCGCTAACGGATGACCTTTGCAAGAGAGCTCGAAGCGTTTGTACCATCCGAAGGGAGCTCTAAGTACCTCAAACCCCATATCTGAGAACATCTTTGCCATAGTCCTTAGGACCTCTAGCGCCTCCCAAGGCTTGGCTAAGTTCGAGGAGAGGTGGGCGTAAGGATAAACAACTATCCTCTTAACGCCTATCCTCTTAGCATGTTCTGAAATCTCCTTTACCGCATCAGCTACCACTTCCTTATCTCCGGGCTCTACTGTTACAAAAAGCACCAAGGCGTTTTCAGCTTCCCCCTTCTTGGGGACCTCATCTAGACTTTCGGCACTTTTGATGGCCTTCTTAACTGCTTCGTAACTGAACTTGTCAGCGTGGATCAGTAGAACCCTCAACCTCTGGTACCCTTAGTAGTTGACGTTGGGCGGGATGTTGAGCTTACCGTTCTCGGAGTCCTGTAGACGAAGGCGCCTATCAGCGCAGCTATTGCCATTATTATCGGCCCTGTCCACACGAATATAGCACCCGGTATCACCTTTGCCTGTACGTAGAGTCCTTCGGTCTTTATTAGACTAGTGTAGTTCTTCGCCATTAAGTATAGCTCCAGCGTCGCCAGCTCTAAGTACGTAGGCAATTGATCTTGTCTTATCTGGTTTACTACGTTTATGTTGTAGCCAGCCGCGAACAGTGCAGCTAGCGCGAGCTTCTGGCCCAGCGTGTAGTTCTTGCTATTGAATAGCTCGTGGAGGTACCAGAGCAGTAGATCGTGATATGAAGCGCCCATTAAGACGTGGGACTGAGCTACCGGTGGGTTGAGGACAACGTAGAGGTCGCTTATTCCATAGCTTGGGTGTATTACCTTGGGCACTAGGCCGTGGATACCTTGTATCTCTCCGTATGCCTCGTACCTTATCTTGGCATGGAAGTCGTGAGTGCTATTACCTACTATTACCTTGAAGTTCAGCGTTAGCATTGCTGTTTCGGGTATGTATCTGGGTGCTCTCACATAACCGGCACAGTCCTGATGGATACATTTGGTGCCTGGGGGAGGAGTTATCAGCTTCTTGACGTTCTCAGGGTTCTCCAAGAACTTGCCTAACTCGGAGTGCATTAAGCTCTTGATGAGAGGATCTTGAAGACCTTTGAGATATATCATTATTCCGCTGCTTACGGTTCCGGTGCTCGGATAGGTTCCGTTCTTGAAGATCACGACGCCATGAAGCACGGTAAAGGCCTCAGGGATCATAGTTCTCATGTGAATTGCTATTGGTGTGGCCGCTGGATAAACCGTTATGTTGTCGGATCTGACGACTATGTCTCCATACTTTATTACAATTGGTTTTTCCAGCTTGAACTCTAGGACGTCATGTGGCGTTAAGTTAAGGTATCTGTCTATTATCAAATTCTTTACATCTATTGAGAACGAATAGCCCAAGTCCCCGCTCCTGGTCCTCCATAGATAGAGGACTACGGTTCCTCCCGTAGAGTTGAGAACTCCGGTTGAGTTGATGAGTTTCTGTTTATTCTTCATTAAGTCTTTTATGTAGAAGTACTTATAGTGGACGTTCTTCAACGTATAGTTGGTTAAGTTGTATACCATTACGTTGTCACTCTGGTAGATAGGTTGGCCATGCAGAACCTTGTCGACTATGAACTGTAGGAGCGGGTTAGATTTTATGGTCTTACTTACGTTATTCATGAACTGCAGATAGGGAGAGACGTCGTGAGCTATCGCCTTTAACGCTAACCACGCGTAGAAGTAAACGCTCGACTTCTGTACGTATCTGTCATATATGTCCACGAAAGAGTTTCCAAGCTTGTAGTGGAAACTCGACAAGCTCAGCTTCATCCCGTTGGGCAAGCTCTCTACGGTTCCCGGAGGTAGGTTGAAGTGGTAGAAGTAGTTGCTGTTGAAAGCGTAGGTACCAGACATGAGTACGCCTAGCGCAGTAAGCGCCATTCCGAAGTGAAGCAAACCTACATCGATGTCCTTAAGGTTCTTGTATCTCTTTATTATGTAGTACACAGCGGAAGCCATTACGAATCCAGTAAGAGGTATGCCAAATGCCATCATAGCATTAGTAGTGTTCGGTGAAAGGTGGGCGAGCTTCAAGTAACCCATCAGTGCAGCTATCGTCGCTACAGCGGACGTCAACAGTACGGTGACCTCAGCGGCTATAATGGCCTTCCAGCCCCAATCGTTAAGAAGGACCATTGGTAATGCTACGAGCATAAGTATTAGGAGCGGATAGAGTACTGGGTGGAAGTACTTAATACCATCGCTCATCTGAGGCACTGAGGCCTCATGACCCATCGCCACCATTAGCGATGGCACGAACAGAGTTCCGTAAACGAAGAACGCGGCGATTCCAAGAGCTATGGCTGCTAGTAAGGTTCCGACATAGTAGGGTTGAGGGTTCTTGAACGCACTCTTCAATGGCTTTAGCGGGTTCTCTGCTTCGGCTAACTCCCTTAGCCACCAGAGCAAGTAAACTATTGCCATTATGAGGAGTGAGAGACTTCCGGCGTTTGCTCCGGCGAAGCTGTGCAGAGGACTCAGTCCAGTTCTTGTCACGAACATCGCTAGGAAGACCGAGGAAGGGACGAGAGCTGCGAAGGCCCTAGCTAAGTTCGGTAATATAGGAACTAGGTGAGGGTAGAGCGTCGCGGCGAGCCATACCATGAGCTCGCTTGTCTCGACGGGATCCCACGCCCAGTATCCTCCCCATCCGAACGTCTCATAGCTCCAAAGGGCACCGAGCATTATTCCTATGGTGAGCAGAGCCCAACCGACGTTATAGGTAGCCCTTCCCCTCCTATAGCCTAAGGCCAGCGCTATGGCTGATATCGCCAGTATTCCGTAACCTCCGAAGGTGCTTAGAGGGTGTGGGTAAAGCCAAGGACTCTTCAGCAGGGGGTTAAGCCCGGCTCCCGTTATGGGGTGACCCGGTATTAGGGTAAAGGCGTCGTTCATGTAGGCCGCGAAGAGACCTACTAGAATTACCGGTATCGCTGCCAAGTAAAGCCTTATCCCCCCATCTCTTAGGAAGAAGAGCGTCATGCCAGCCAACATCGTGAAGAGGAATAAGCTGCCTCCTCCGCCTGACCAAGAAGTAGCTATTCTCATCCACAAAGGCATTCCTTCGCTTGAGTTCCAATAGACCTCATGAAGGCTGAAGTCTAGCGTGACGAAGGGTATCAAGTAAAGCAGCCAAGATACGAGTAGCGCTATGCTAGCGTACGTTAGGAACTTCTTAGCTCTCTTGCTATCACCTTTCACAGAGTAATATAACGTTGCCACGTAGAGGGCGGCAGCTATCAGAGGCGGATAGCCCGTCCAATGAAGCATAAGCTCGTGCACCTATTGCGGGGCACGGTAACTTCAATTATAAGAAGGACGTTAGCTTTTCCGAATACAAACCCTCACTCCTATATGTTAACACCGTTAACGATATTTCGAAATACACCCTCTCCTGATCGAATTCATCGAACGGAATGGTGTGAAAGGAGTACCGGATATGTATAAAAGGTTTCCTTACCCGCACCGACCGGTGCATGAGGGTGAAGGGTGGTTACCAAATTCATAGCTGACGAGAAACCTCAAAAGGTGGAGGTTTTAGATACAACTCTCCGTGACGGAGCTCAAGCTAAGGGAGTATCCTTCGATCTCCAAGCTAAGATAAGGATAACCTTAGCACTCGATGAAATAGGGGTACACTTCATAGAGGCGGGTTGGCCTGGGAGCAATCCGAAGGATGAGGAGTACTTCAAGGAGATAAGGAAGTACGATCTCAGGAACTCAGAGCTCGTAGCCTTTACCTCCACAAGAAGGAAGAATATGAAGGCATCTCAAGATCCTATACTCCAAAAGGTGTTGGATGCAGACACCAAGTGGATAACGGTATTCGGTAAGAGCTGGGACCTTCACGTAACTGACGTTCTCAAGACCACGCTCGAAGAAAACTTGAACATGATATATGATACAATAAAGTACCTTAAGGAAAACGGAAGAAACGTGATCTTCGATGCTGAACACTTCTTTGACGGTTTCAAGAGGAACAAGGAGTATGCTTTGAAAGTATTGAAGACCGCTGAGGAGGCGGGAGCTGACAGAATAGTGCTTGCTGACACGAACGGAGGAAGCTTGCCTCATGAGGTATACAACGTTGTTATGGAAGTGAAGCAACACGTAAAGAAACCTCTTGGTCTGCACATGCACAACGATAGCGGTTGCGCGGTGGCGAATACCTTGATGGGCGTGCTAGCTGGGGCCTCTCACGTGCACGTAACGGTCAACGGAATTGGAGAGAGGACCGGTAACGCAGACCTCTGCGTCGTAGTGCCCAATTTAGAGTTGAAGATGGGAATAGAAGCATTGAAGAACAGAGAAGGCCTTAAGATGCTGAAGTCCCTCTCCAGCTTAGTCTATGAACTAGCGGGAATTCCTCCTAACCCTTACCAACCTTATGTTGGTGATAACGCCTTCGCGCACAAGGCTGGAGTACATGTAGACGCAGTCCTCAAGAACCCAGTAGCCTACGAGCACGTTCCTCCAGAGAGCGTGGGTAACGCTAGGAAGGTGGCGGTATCCGAGCTCAGCGGAGCGGCCAACTTGGTCAGCTGGGCTAGGAAGGAGCTCGGAATAATGGTGGATAAGAGGGAGCCGGCGGTCAGGAGGGCCTTGAGGAGGATAAAGGAGTTGGAGAACAAGGGCTACAGCTTCGACAACGCTACTGCCTCAGCCTTACTAATACTCCTTGAAGAGATGGGGTTGAGAGGAAAGACGTTCGAGGTTAAGGATTGGAGGGTCATAAGCGAGGGTAAGGACTTGAGTGGGGCTAAGAGCTGGAGCGTGGTCAAGTTGGGTAACGGCGAGGAGTACTTGGAGGCGGGAGAGGGAATAGGACCGGTGGAGGCGATAGATAAGGCGCTGAGGAAGGCCCTAACCAAGGTAGCTCCTGAGGCCTCAAGCGTAAAGCTAATAGACTACAGGGTGCATCTGCCTAAGGCATCAAAGCACACGGAGAGCGACGTAAGGGTGGAGATAACCTTTAGCGACGGCAAGGAGTTCTGGACAACCACTGCGGTCTCAAGAAACATAATTGAAGCTAGCTTAAAGGCATTGGTGGAAGGTATAGAGTACTACTTAATAAAGAGGAAGCTCATGGCTCTCAGAGGGATGATGGTCCCGTGAGGATGCCCCTACTCTCTGATTTCTAGATGAAGAGTGCGGTCCTTCTCCGAGGACTGGGATCGGCCGAGAACCGACTCCTCACCTCTCGGTGCCCATAAGTACTCCTCATCTCCCATTACTTGCAAAAAGTTCTCTCTCCCCTATCGTTTGGGGTTCCGAGATTGCTCCGTCCGGTGCTGTTAATAGACCATAGGGACAGTTTCGTCCATAACGTAGAACAGATACTCCAAGAGCTCGGCGCTCCGGTAGTTACCCTAAGGAGCAATGAGATAAGCTTGAGGGCTGTGGATAGAATGAGACCGAGCGCTATAGTGCTCTCCCCTGGCCCTGGGAACCCCTATACCCAAAGGGATAGATTCAGGATTAGTATCGAGATCGTAAAGAGATTCCATAAGAAGATACCGATCTTGGGGATATGCTTGGGTTTACAGATAATAAACGTTGCTATGGGAGGTACGCTGAGAAGGGCCAAGAGGATATACCATGGTATAGTTGATGAGGTAATGAAGACTAAGGATTCGCCGATATTCTTCGGAGTCCCGGAGAGGTTCGAGGGAACCAGGTATCACTCGTTAGTAATAGATGAGCTCGGGAGGGGACTTAAGGTAACTGCACTCTCGCTTTCCGATGGAGAGATAATGGCGATTGAAGGGGAGAACTTGTACGGGGTTCAGTTCCACCCAGAAAGCGTAGGGAGTCTACCACTAGGAAAAAAGATATTGATGAACTTCTTGAACTTAAGTATAAAGATTTAACAGTTTATTTTCCCTAAGAATACCTTAATCGCCTCGAGTAGACACTTGGGGTTCAGGGATACAGCCGGGACCCTCTTCGCGTATTCGCAATATTCTGGACAGAAGCTCTGATGAACCAACTTCTCTTCAACATATAGTATGAACGCCAATCCAAAGGCCACGCCCCACCCGGATAGGGCTATCCCGCAAGGGGTTCCGAGGATCAACGCAATCGCTAAGGGCATTAGTGAGGAGCCGAACTGGTTAGGATGTCTCATACAAGAGTATATTCCTGCGGTAACCAGCTTGTCGGGAGGCGTGAACCTCTTCGCTTCCCTTGAATGGCCGCACAACCGCAGAGCCCTTCCAGCAGCGCTGGACACAAGAAGAGCGGAGATCAAGAGAATTAAACCGAAAGGCCATGTCCAAGGTATTCTATTTATACCGAGAAGAGAGTCGAGGTAATAGCCTATCAGAGCTGGGAGGAAGTAGACGAGTATCCAGAAGATCACCTTAGCTTTCCACAAAGCCCTTCGGCCCGTTGAACCTTATCAAGGACGGAGTGATAAGGTCATCTGGAGGTAAGCTTGGAGTACCCTCCAGCCGCAATTGCTAGGGTCTTGAGAAGAAAGTACTACGTGGCTAGACATGCCGATTGGTTGCTTGTAATGGACAAGGACTGTAAGAGCTACTTGGCGACGGTCTACGTCTATCCCAGGGCGAAAGAGGTCGTCGTGGTCGATAGGGACGAGGTTACGAGGGATGTAATGGAGGCCTTGAAAGAGTTAGGCCTAGAATTTAAGGTAACCAAAAGAGTCCCTCAGTACCAGATGCTTTAAGATGTAAACACTTGGTCCTAGGATCCGGGCTTTCCATAAGAGAGGTTCCCACAAGCGCTCCTCTGAATCCCCAAGCACCAACCTTGAACGCGTCCCTCGAGGTCTTCAAACCGGATTCTGCCAAGGGGAAGCTTTTTTCTATAACTCTACCTCCCCTCGCTATTCTGTTTATATCTACCTTAAGCGTCTTGAAATCTCTTGAGTTTATCCCTAACACGTCGACGTAAGCGGCACCGTCGAAGGAGAGGGCGTCTTCAGGAGAAGAGACCTCTACCAGAGTTTGAAGACCTTTTGCTTTCACCAGCTTGGCAAGGTATCTGAGCTCGTCCTCTCCTAGGACGTCGTACATGAGGAGTACCGCGTCGGCCCCAAAAGAGTAGGCCGCCTCTACTTGGATCTCATCTATCACGAAATCTTTGAATAGTAAGGGCCTATCGGTAAGGAGACTTATCTTCTTTAAGTTTAAATAACTTCCTTTGAACCAATAGGGTTCTGTTAGTACTGAAATCGCCGAAGCACAAGGGGAAACTCTTGGGATGTACTCCTCTAGCTTCCATCGGGCTCTTACTCCACTAGGAGAAGAGGGCTTGAACTCGGCTATTATGGAGAAGGCACCCCTTTCCAACGATGCCCTAAAGTCCACTATTCCCTTCTCCCTCTTTGGGAGGAGAAGGGACCTCCTCTCTTCTTTCACCCTCTCCTCAGTTCTTTCTATTATCTTTTTGAGTATCATAGAGCTCCCGACTGTGCTATTCTGTTAAGAAGGTTCTTAAGCAAGGACTTGGCCCTCCTCTCCGCCTCTTCCTTACTCTCAGCCGATGCCATTATGCATAACTTCACGAAGCTCTTCCCGTTCTCAATTCCAGGATGGGTCTTGACGTATATCTCAGGGTGTTCCTTCGCAAACTCGGCTATCATGGGGGCTATATCGGCTTCCCTTACTCCTTCCAACCTCTCACAAGCCTCTGCCCTTACCATTAAGTTCTCCTTCTCAAGTATCGGCAGCACGTACTTCTCCATCATAGCTTCCATCTCCTTGGGAACTCCTGGAAGGCTGAATATCTTAGTTCTGGGCGTGAAGAGGGCTATCCCGGGCGCCACGCCTACGGGATTGGGTATGGGAACCGATATGCATGGTATTATAGCCATCTTCTTCCTGGTATCGTCCAATTTAAGTCCCATCTTTTCGAGCCTCTCCCTCACCATCTCCAATGCGTCATCCTTCAAGCACAGCGGACTTCCGACGGCATATGCCAAGGCCTCTGCAGTCAAGTCGTCGTACGTGGGGCCAAGGCCCCCAGTAGTTATTATGACTCCGTTATCTAGCATGAGTTCCTTTATGGTCTTAGCTATTACCTCCACATCGTCTCTAACCTTCCTTATCTCAGTTACGTCATATCCTATCATCGTTAGCATCTTCGCTATCTTGTAGGAATTGGTATCGAGAACGCGTCCTATCAATATCTCGTTTCCTATTACTACTATAGCTGCCTTCCAGAATTTATTAAATATTAATGACGACATGGTTCTAGGAGCACCTCATTTTAGTTCGGAGAGCAAGGTCTCCGCGAGCTTCTTTCCGGAAGCTAGCATGCCTCCGAATATGGGCCCCATTCTGGGTAGTCTGTAGAAGCTCGCCACGGACATTCCAGCAGCATAGAGTCCATCTAGTATCTTTCCGGTGTACTTGACCACCATCCTCTCCCCCTCACTCGCCCAAGCACCGTATTCCCTAGAGACCTTGAAGTTGACGTTAGGAAGCTTCTCAGAGGCAACCTTTAGCACTTCGGCGTCGTGACCTGTGGCGTCTACCACGGCCTTTGACATGAAGAATATGGGATCAACGTGGAGACCAGATATGTAAATGGGAGACCAGAGGGCAACCACGCCCCTAACCTTAGTTACACCATCCTCTACCCTGTAGATCAAGTCCTCGACGTGAACGCCCATTATGATTTTCGCTCCAGCATCTACAGCCGCGTTGCTGAGCTTGGCTACCAGTGCGGCGGCGTCAGTTATGTAGAACTCTTCGTCGTACTTCTCGAGGGGGACTCCGAGCTCTTCAGCTATCTCCTTAGGGTTGTAACCCTCTAAGTCGGCGTCCTCGACTACCACTTTGTGAAACAAGCTCCCTCCTCCTGCGATCCCTCCTCCCATGCTGACCCTTCTCTCAAAGATTACGGTCCTCAATCCTCCCTTCGCTAGGTAGTGAGCGGCGGTAAGTCCAGCGGGCCCGGCTCCCACTATTATTACATCAACGCCCCTCGCTATCTCCATTAGCTCCTTCGAGCTTCTCTCAATAATAGCTTTAGTGATGGAGGCCTCGTCGAACATACTCGCTACCGAAGGCTCTATGAGGTGGACGAGATATAAAGGAAAGTCGGTTAATCGATCAAACTCAGAGCTCGGCCTTCTTGACGACAGTGTGAAACGTGTTCCTTCCGCAGACCCTACAGTAGTGATAAATCCTACCTATGCTCTCCAAGTCATAGCTTCCCAAGAAAAGCCACATCTGACCGCATCTCTCGCACTTCAAGTACCAGCTGGTCATTGCTTAGACCTCCTGTGGAACCTGGCGTAAATCATGGCGTGGTCCTTATCGAAGGGATCTAGGTGAACGATATCCAATATCTCAAATCCTCTGTTCTTCAGTATCTCTATCTCCCTCCTGAAGACTTCCTCCGGGCTCTTAGTGACGTCAACGCTCCTAGCCTTTATCGCCATTAACATGTATCCTCCATCTTTCAAGAAGAAGTCGGCGTTATCAGCAACTATTTCCGCTTGGTTCGGCTGAGCCACGTCCGCGTACAGTCCATCGGTGGCCTCCGCTAGGTGACGGTACTCCCTAGGCTTCCTGGCATCTCCTAGTATGGGGAAGATGTTCTTCCTCTCCTCCGCTAAGGTTACGAACTCTCTCATTACCCTAGGGGCGAACTCCACTCCGTAGAGCCTTCCCTCGGGTCCTATGATGTCGGATATGTGACTGGGAGTGGTTCCGGTAGCAGCTCCCAAGTAGAGAAGGCTGTCTCCAGGCTTTATGGGGAGCTCCTCTATACCCTTTACCAAAGCGGCGGCCAACTTGGATCTATAGATGTTCCACTCTCTGTATTCCTCCCCCTCCCACTGGTAGAGCTTCTCTCCATAGACTCTCTTCCCTGGCACCATGTTCTTGGTAGCCAACCTTACGCTTCCGTCCTCGAGCTCTATGATGTATACGTTCGGGTAATGAGGATGTTCATAGACGTTGACAACTTCAAGCGCCACAGTTCCATCCCCGCGAGGAATAGACTAGGGGGTTATAGGCTAGGTAGAAGTTACACCGTCTTGAGAGCTTTTAGTCCCTCAGTGATTAAGATCCTTTGGGGAATCTTGAGAAACGACAAAGTGAAAATGGTTACCGGCGTTTTCTCGATCGTGTTGATCCTCTACGGTTTGATTTACCTCTTGAGCTCGATACTAGGAGGAGTAGCGCTACAAGTTATTGTCAAGCTTACCGTATTCATCATTGGATTGTTCTTGCTTTTCGCAGGCATAAAACTCCTTGAGATAACGAGGACCACTTTACCTCCCTCTCCCGAGGAAGTGGAGGAAGCTTACAGGGAGGAGCTGGAGGAGCTCAAGAGGTACATTGAAGAACTTAGAAGGAAATGAGGTGTGACGATGGCTAAGCTAGAGGTAATAAAGATGGAGAGGGAGGAGATAGAGAGCGCTTCTATAACCATATTGTATAAGACTTCCCATAGAAGAGACATCTACGATCTCACGCTAAGATCAATTCTAAGAGCTAAGGGTGTTGATGCTGCTATCTTCGTCTTAAACAACCCTCCCGACGATTCCAAGGAGTTTTTGCTGAATATAATAAATGAAGAGCTAAAAAGGGGAGTAGACAAGGACATCTACATAATTGAAAGCTCAAAAAACTTGGGCTTCGGGAACGGTAACAACTTGGGTTACGAGCTCGCCAAGTCTCTGGGAGCTAAGTACGTGGTTCTAATCAACGACGACTTCTTAGTGCGTGAGGAAGTAATAGGTGAGTTGAAGGAGATGTTAGAAAGAACCGATTACAGCGGCATCTCCGGAATAGTGCTGAACCCAGATTTTACCATCCAAGTTTACGGAAGCTACCTCTGTCACGACCGTTCTCGTCAACCTTACCAATGGAAGGCGAGGAAAGGAATACCCTTGTATCCTACATACTTGTGCGGATGTTTTTCGATCTATAAGGTAAAGGACTTGGAAGAGTGTGGAGGCCTCTTCCTCAAGCCTCACTTCATTTACGCTGAGGACACTGAGCTGGGGATTAGACTTTGGAGGTGCGGTAAGAGGATAGTTGAAGTGCCCGTGGTAGTCGGGGTGCACTATCAAGGAACGAGCATGGTAGGAAAGAAGAGAAGAAGGGACTTGAGGTTCTCCTTAGCTCTACACAGAGCGGACGGGTGTGTCCACGCTAAGAGGTACCCTCCTAGCGATCCCTTTACCTTCCTCTACTCTCTGATCTACTTTATAGAGACTATAGCTACCGCCCCATTGCCTTCAATGCCCTTACACCTTTTCATGAGGTTGATAGGTGCAATCGAGTGCTGGAAGGAGAAGACAGTTGCAAAAGAGCCTAGGTTACTCGACCCGACCTGCTTGCTTCCCATAACGCTCAGGGCCCTCTATAAAGCAGAAAGACTTGGTAAATCTAAGACTTAGCTGTCCTCAGCGTGGCCGGTGACTACGTCAACCAACTTTCAACGATAGCTTGGGTGACCTACCTAGCTTACGGAGTAGTTGCTGCCTTGATGGCACTCTACAGCGCCGTAAAGCTCTTTGGAGAGATCGGCGACGCGCTAGGAGCGCTCCTCAGCATAGCCTTCGCCTTGTTCGCCGTGATTACGGCAGTAGCTCATTTAAGTAACAGTGCTGTGCTGATAACGTTAGACGCGCTGGCTTTGATAGCGATAAGCGCTATTCAAGTGGTAATTGCAATAAAGGCCGAGTAAGGTTATTCGAAGTCAAACAGCTTTTTACCTTTCATGGCTAAGAACATCTCCACGCTGGAGTTGCTTACTCCAGTGCCGCCCTCCTTCTCTATTCCCCAATAGTGTCTTAGCGTTCTTCTACCGAACTCCTTGAGCACGGCTACTTGCTTCTTGAAGCCTATTCTAGTTTCTTCGAACACCTCTTCCCAGTCCCTTCCTTGTAGCACTTTTGTTATCATTACGATCTTGGTGTCCTCGTCCAGCTCCGGCCTCCACGCCCTCGGCTGGGACCAGTAGATCAAGGCCAATCTGTAAATCAAGTCGCTAGCCGCCTCGAAGGTCATCGGCCCGTAGGAGTAGACCCATAGCCTATCTATATCCACTGGATGGAGGTCAGGGACCTTGAGCTTCGGCTCTATCGGTATGGGATCGGTCTCCAGTATCAGCTTGGCAGCGTCCCACTCAAGGCCTCTGTAGTTGAGGTGTAGGGAGAGCAACACCTTTCTCCTGAACAATCTATTGGCCTCCAATATCATGTCGTTTAGCTTGGGACTCAAAGGCTTCGCTACCAGTATGGTAAACTCTCCGCTGGTGGGATTTCTATCAGGGCTCATGTGGACTGGCAAGAAACCCGACCGGATCCAGAACCTCAAGAGCTGTGCGGTAACTCCGAAGCCGGAGGCCACCCAGTCGTAGCCCCTCTTCTTGGCCTCCTCGCTCATTCTCTGCAATCCAAAGGTACCGATGCCCTTTCCTTGCACGTCCGGATGAGTGGCTATTCTGACAACCCTCCACCCTTTAGTCTTCGCAAAGTCCAAGACCCTCAGATGCTTCAGGAACCTGTCGGGGATGATGTTGCCCGGGATCTTACCTCCTCTGAGCAAGTCCACTACCATGTCGTCGGGAATGGGTCCTTCCTCCGCTAGCTGAAGGGCTCCTACGACCTTCCCGGTCTCCGTGGCTACAGCCCTCACCGTATGATGAGGGGCGTCAGCGATCATTCCTAAGTCGTCCGGTTCATTTCTGTAGTGTGCCAGAACGTATATCCCGAAGAGCTGCCTTAGAGTCTCCTCCCCCTCCTTAGAGAAGAGCCAATGAGGATCAAGCTTGAGGTACTTGAGCCTTCCCTCTTCTATAGCCTTCAAGTCCTCTTCATCGAGCTTTGCGGGTTCGGCGTCCAAGAGGAGAACGTCGTAAAGCCACCTCTCGACGGGGTCCCCCTTAGCGTATCTTATAGGTTCATCCATGGTGACATGCTTCAGCTCCGTTTCCTTATCCTTTTTGAGTACGGGTAAGAACCTTACGTTGAAGCCCCTTCCCGCCCCCTCGTAACCGTGAATGGTAGTTGCGAATACGCTCCTCTTGTGGTTCCTCCATATCTTGTGGAGGACGGGAACGGGAATTCCTGCAGCTTCATCAACGACTACCATGTCGGCGTTTCTCTCAGCAGCCTCCAGGGGAGGCCAGTACTCTACGCTCCAGCCCTCTCCGTGAACTTCGTAGATCAGACCCTTCCTCTCTATTTTCTTAGTCTTCATGCCTAACGTTTGTGCTGCTTTTATGAGCAAGTTGAAGAGCGTTTGAACGCCCAAAGGCTCTGCGCTGGTGACTATTACCTTGGTAAAGGCATTTTTTGACTTAGGGAATATGTAGACGAAACCAGCCAGTCCTATTCCGACCGCCCCGCTCTTACCCCTTCCCCTGTCAGCGGTCACTATGAGCACTCTGTGTCTCTTCTTCCTCCCCAACATCCACTCTAAGCTCTTTATTACGTTCACTTGGTCTTGGGTAAGGGCTAAGGAGTAAAGCTTCCTCGGGAACTGACCCTTTTCAGGAGGCTCGGGCTTTTTGGGAACGTACTTGGGACTCTCAAACTTCTCCTGTTTTATTATCCTTTCCTCATCGGCATGCCAGACGTGGCTTGGATGCTCCATTATCTTCCTCTTGAACCAAGTGATGAAGACGTGCCTGGGTTCGGGATACTGAGGAACGCACAAGTTCATCTTGAACAAGGTCTTCAGCGTATCCCAGTTCTCCCACTTCGGTACGAGCAAGATTACGGGGGAGCCTCCCTCAACTACCTCCACAAGTCTGCCCACGTCGTTTGGCTTGAGGTCCTTAGTTAGGTCCAATACTAACCCTTGGTAGGTGGTTCCTAGAAGACGGTTGGAAGCCTCGTACACGTTTATATCAAGTTTGAAGGTCTCTGCCTTTTCCTTAACAGCCTCTTTTACAATATCCTTTATCTTCCTAGCCTCTGGGAACTCGTCATGAAAGACGTATAGGACCCTCCCATCTTCTAGACCCCTTATCCTCCTAAGCCTATCGTAGGTAAGCAACACCTCCTTAGCGGCCTCGCCCACCTTCTCGGGGTCGTCTCCGGAAATCACCACGAGTCTTCTGTGTCTTCCTTCCATAGCGTTTTCCAAATCCTCTTCCAGCTCTGTCAAGAACTTCTTCATTTGTCTGCCCTCTCTCCGTGCCCTTGCGGAGAGTTTTGAAGAGACCCCCGAGAGATGCTAAGAGAGAAGGGGCGGGAAGCCCCCTGCTCGCTACTTCTACGTACGTAACATTCGAGCAGATGCAAGTCCTCCTCAAAGCCTCTCCTGGCGCTAACTGGAGCTCGCCACAAGGTAAGCTGATGAGTATTGAGGGTAAGAAGGGGCAATGGGCTTGGACGAACTCTATTCCGCCGTTCAGCGTTCTGTCGTTTAGCACCACGTCCACTGGATACATTACCGTGGTAAAGGTGCACGATTGAAGAGGATCGTAGCTTGTGTAGCTAGTCGGAGTTACCTTGGAATTTATTATAGTGATAGTGGCAGTTAGGGAGAAAGATGGATATGCTAAGAGAAGTAGGGCAAGTGCTCCAAAAAGAACGCTATCGCTCCCGCCAGGATTCCTACTACGAAGAAGTAGATGAAGGAAATGGGATCGGACGTGCTCAGAAAGGCTACTATGGCCATAGCAAGCCCAACCGAGAACGCTCCTAGAGCCGAGCTTCCCGAACCTCATCACCCATCTCTACGTCTCTTCCTCTTACCCCTCACCCTCCTCTTCAGAACTGTTCCACAGACCGGACACACCTTGTACTCAGGAGGGTAGCTTCTCTTGCAAGCCGGACAGAACTTCTCCCACTTGATGTTTCCGTCTATTCCCTTAGTACGGACGCTCTTCCATTCTATTCCTAAGGCTTGTGCTACGTTGAGAACCCCGTAATCGTCGCTGAGTAGCAGAGCGTTCAGCTGAAGAGCAAGGGCCACGACCTTAACGTCCGTCTCAGAAAGGTCTTCCCCAAGTTCTCGTGCCTTTTCCATTACGATTTTCACGTACCTTTGATCGGGAGATACTACCTTGAGCTTGTAAATGTACCTCTCGAGGGCGCTCTTTGAGTTTGAGTCCTTAACTTCCTCTAAGTTATCTGGCGTGGTGTAGTTCTCTCCCGGCATCAAAGCTGGCATGCCGGCCAGCAGCGAGCCAGTGTCGTGAACTATAGGCCTCAAAGATCTCAAACCCCCTTCTCCTTTTGAACGACCGGCGATGAAGTCAGCCCCGCGGGCCATGATCGGTGATGAGAGACCGCCGCGCTTCCCTGAGCCTTTAGGCATCTATTAGTTCCGGGACCTCTCGGTCACGGGGAAGAAACTTGAGGATAGTAGTCACGGGCGGAGCAGGATTCATGGGTTCAAACCTCGTGGAGTACTTGGTAAACCAAGGTCACGAAGTAGTGGTATTTGATAAGTTTACTTATGCTGCAAATATAAACAATCTAAAAGAGGTCTTGGATAAGATAAGCATAAGGAAAGTCGACATAGCTGATAAGGAGGCTTTGATGAAAGCTTTCGATGAAGTCAAACCAGAAAGAGTGTTCCACCTAGCGGCGGAGACTCACGTGGATAGGAGCTACAAGTATCCTGAAGTCTTCGTGAGGACAAACGTCCAAGGCACCATAAACATGCTAGAAGCTGCTAGGAAGTTTGATTTCGAACTAATAGTTACCAGCACCGATGAGGTTTACGGTGACAGATGGGGGAAACCACCTTGTGATGAGGAGTGTAAGCTCGATCCCACAAACCCTTACTCCGCCTCCAAGGCTACTGCAGACATGTTCATAAACGCCTACTTTAAGAGTTATGGCATAAACGTCAAGGTAGTTAGACCCTCTAACAACTACGGACCTCGTCAGTACCCGGAGAAGCTCATTCCGAGGACAATATTCAGGATACTCAACAACTTACCCCCTCAGATCCACGGTACCGGAGAGCAGCTAAGGGATTGGCTCTACGTGAAGGACTTCTGTGAGGGCATAGTTACGGTAGCTGAGAAGGGAGTCAAAGGGGAGATATATAACATGCCGGCGGGGAACGAAAGGAGCGTTCTGGAGGTGGTCAAGACCATACTAAGGATAATGGGAAAGCCGGAGGATTGGATAGAGTTCTTGCCGGATAGGCCTTATCAAGATAGGAGATATGCCATGAAAGGTGACAAGATAAGGTCCTTGGGTTGGAAGCCCAAGACTCCCTTTGAGGAGGGTATGAGGAAGACCGTGAAGTGGTACTTGGAGAAGGGCAGAGAGTGGTGGGACAAGCAGAATATCGAGCAAGAGATTAAGAGTGCTCCGACTCATCGGTAAAGATTTGATAGAAATAAAGGCACCAACGTTAAAGCAATTTGTTTTTCGAGCTCCTTTTATACCCTTAAGTTAGAGTTAGGTAATCGGAGTGAGGAGTTGAGCATGGAAAATGTAGTAAGTATGAAGGAAGAACTCAAGAAAGAATTTTATGAAAGCGTGATTTTCGAATATCTGTATGCTTCAACCTCGGAGCTCTTTGGCGATGTAGCCGCTCGTCAATTAATTTACAAGATAATGAAAGACGCCGCAAAGAGGATGACACTAAAAGTACATGATCTAATAAGAGAGGTTATTAGCGAGAACCCTTGCAACTGGTTTCGCTTCATATATTCAATCTTTGATATAGAGCTAGCCAGCTGTAATATAGATGGGAATAAAGGTGAGCTTAAAATAAGGAAGTGTACCCTTATACAGAAGTATAAGGACAAAGCCGAGCACAGTGCATGTATAACTATGTTCGCCATAATAGCTGGCTTCGTGGAGGCGTTAAGCGGTCATCGGGTCATGATAGAGTCTCCTTGGGGAAGGTTAGGTCATCCTAGGCCCACGCTCAAGGTCAAGGTGATAAAGAGCGGTGTCGATGAGCTCAATTGTTGCCACTTCTTGGTGGAGGTGGTAGGTGAAAGTGGTTAAACCCTACGAGGTAGAGGCGAGGTTCATAGTATCCAATGATTTTAAGGACAAGTTAGAGAAAATGGGATTCAAGGTAACCAAGGAGTACAGATTCACGGATCACTTCTTCAGACCTAGAGGGGGATGGAGGGGAAACAAGTCCTTAAGGGCCAGGGATTGGGGTGAGTTCTGTGAGGTGCTGTTCGATCATATAGAAGTTTTCGAGAGAGATGGAATAAAGGTGAAGAGGAGCATATACCCGGAGGGTAAGGTGAAACTGTATGAAGGTACTCTTGAAAGTTGTCTGAAACTGTTGGAAGACATGGAGTTCGAGAAGTGTGGCGAGATAAAGAAGGATATAGGATACCTAATGAGCGATGGAGAGCTAATGGTTGCTCTGGAAAAGATAAACGGTAAGTGGGTCTTGGAAATAGAGCTCAATGGGGAGGACTTGGATAAAGCAATAGAGGAGATGAAGAAGGCTATGAGAAAGCTAGGCCTCGGGAAACCCAGCGGAACGAGCACGAGGGAACTCTTTGGTCTGAGATGTTAATAGTACCAGTACCAAACTCCCCTCCTCTCCAAGAACCCCTCGCACTCCCCTTGAGGGAGACAGTCCACTATCTGGCCTGAGTAGACCAGCGGATAGGGAGGACCCCTCAACGCGTAAACCGGGTCATATCCTCTGGATCCCCTCACGACCTTCCCTCCCCCGCACTCGCAAACTATTGCCTCGCCCCACTCCCCCTTAATCCTTTCACATTTCGGAACTTCAGAGGTAGGGCACACCTCATATCTTATCTTTTCACATCGAAGACAATGAATTCTATGTAAAGGTATCTGCGTGTCCCAAGGATCCACCAAGGAGCCTCCATAAAGGGCGTAGCAAGCCAATGGCCTTATGAGCACCCTAATGTTCTTTCCCTGCCTGTTTATTATTCCAACAACGCACTTATCCAGCTCCTTAGCATACGCGTTCTTCAAAAGCTCCTCCAGCAACGCTGAAGACCCTACTCAGCATCCGATGAAGAGGTCTTTAACGAGCGAGCGTTTCGAGGGAGAGGTGTGGGAAACATGATAATAGTCTTAAAGGAGAGAGAAAGGGGTACCGAGGTCAAGAACCTTCTTCAAGAGAAGGGATTGAAGTTCTGGGAGGTCACCCTTTACGGGAGACCTCTCATAGTGACTCCTCCGGGAACCTACCTAGAGGAAGTCAAGGACCTTCCTGGAGTGGAGCTGGTGCTAAACCCCAAGGTAAAGTATCCCTTAGCCTCTAGGGAGTTTAAGCAAGACGATACGGTAGTGGAGATAGGAGGAAAGGCAAGGCTAGGAGGAGGGTACTTCTCAGTCATAGCCGGACCTTGTTCTGTCGAGAGTGAGGAGCAAATACTCGCCGCAGCGGAGGTTGTGAAAAGAGAAGGAGGAGCCGCGCTGAGAGGCGGAGCCTACAAGCCTAGGACCAATCCTTACTCCTTCCAAGGCTTGGGAGAGAAAGGGTTGGAGCTACTGGCAAAGGCTAGGGAGGCTACGGGACTCCCTATAGTGACCGAAGTGATGGACACTAGAGACGTTAAGAAGGTAGCTGAAGTGGCTGACGCCCTTCAAATAGGCGCGAGGAACATGCAGAACTTCCCATTGCTTAAGGAAGTAAGCAAGGTGGATAAGCCAGTTATCCTGAAGAGGGGACTGGGTAACACTACGGAGGAGTGGTTTCAAGCGTCCGAGTACATACTCCTTGGAGGAAACGGAGGGGTAATCCTCTGCGAGAGAGGTATTAGGACGTTCGAGACTGCTACTAGGTTTACCTTAGATATAGCCGCTGTTCCCGTGGCTAAGAAGAAGGTTCACCTACCGGTCATAGTAGATCCCTCCCACCCAGCTGGTAAGAGGGACTTGGTCGAGCCCTTAGCGCTAGCTGGAATAGCCGCTGGAGCTGATGGCCTTATCGTGGAGGTCCATCCAAATCCGGACAAGGCCCTCAGCGACGCCGCCCAGCAACTCACCTTCGAGCAGTTTAAGGATCTAATGAAGAAGGTAAGGGCGCTCGTGGAGGTTATGGGGAAGAAGCTCGTAACTCTTCAGTGATCATTTCTAACGCCAATCCCAGCTCTCCAAGGGAACCCTCCAACTCCGCACACTTTTCCATGAGGGCTCTGAGAAGTCTTTCTATAGCCTCCAACCTTTCGACGAGGTCCTCGCAAGCCAAATCCTTCACCACATTATGAACATCTTCCTTAAAGCTCCTAGGGCGGGATGAAAATAAAGCTCTTCATAGTGAAAGTACTGATAATATTTAGCGCCCTCGCCTTACGAGGCACGGGAAACGACTGGTGTGCGGAATAGCCGCAGCTCGCGGAGCCGACGAGGTCTACTTACTCCTGGAGAGCCTACAGCACCGAGGTCAAGAGAGCGCCGGCATAGCTTGGGTCGAGGGCGACGAAATAAAGTTCGTTGGAGGTTTGGGCTTGGTTAAGGAAGCGATAAAGGAAGTTACTGATAAAGGTCCAGCGATAGGTCATGTCCGTTACTCCACCTCCGGAGGCTACAGCAGAATACAGCCGGTCCATAACAAACACTATGCTTTGGCATTTAATGGAAATATAGTGAACTTCTACGAGCTGTGGAACACCGATTGGGACGCCGAAGCACTGTTAATGGCTATAATAAACGAAATAACCAAGGGAAAAGACGTAGTAAGTTCTGTAAAAGAAGTGCTGAGGAGGGTGAGAGGGAGCTATAGCTTGCTTATGCTTACCTCAAAGGGTCAAGTGATAGTTGCCAGAGATCCCAAGGGATTTCGACCTCTAGCCTTCGAGGGAGCCTACGTAGCCTCTGAGACCGCTGCCTTGGAGGACTTAGGCAAGGGATGGAAGGAGGTTGAAGCTAACGAATTGCTTCTGATTGAAGAGGGAGAGATAGTAAGGAAGGAGAGGATAAGCGAGTATGATGGTAAGAGGGCGTACTGCGCTTTTGAGTACGTGTACTTCGAGCGTCCGGAGAGCTACTTTAACGGAATAAACGTCCATGAATCTAGGAAGAGAATGGGAATGATACTAGCTAAAGAGAAACCGGCGGACGCGGACGTCGTTATACCTGTTCCGGATTCGGGAAGGAGCGCCGCCATAGGATTCTCTAGAGCCTCCGGAATCCCCCTGGATGAGGCACTCGTGAAGAACAGGTACGTGGGAAGGAGCTTTATCATGCCTCCCGGCATGAGGGAGAAGATAGCAATTAAGAAATATGGAGTGGTAAAGGAAGTGGTTGAAGGAAAGAGGGTCGTGGTAGTCGACGATAGCATAATTAGAGGAACTACGATGAAGAGGATCGTAAAGCTATTAAGGGATAAGGGAGCCAAGGAGGTTCACGTAAGATCGGCCTCCCCCAAGGTTAGAGCTCCTTGTTATATGGGGATAGACTTCCCCGACCCGAAGGAATTAATTGCATCGATGAAGACTGAAGAGGAACTAGCGGAGCTCTGGGGAGCGGACAGCGTGGGGTACCTAAGCGTCGAAGGATTGGTTAAGGCTATAGGAACGGAGGAGCTCTGTCTGGCTTGTTTTACCGGCAAATATCCGATAAGAATAACTGAAGAGGATAAGGTGAGGCATCTGAGAGCGCACAGATCATAATGGGATGAACTTCTCCGTGAAGTCCCTGAGCTTCGCCTTTACCCATATTGCCCTGACGTTCACTCCTAACATATTCCTATCAGCCGTAATCTCGAAAGCGGCGCTCTTCTCCTCCCCTCTGTCCATTTCCCCTAGTTCAGCTCTTCCGAGAATCCTTCCGGAAGAGTATATTACCAACACTACGTTGTCCGCTTTGCTTCCCTTATTCCTTACTACGATCTCCAGCTTTCCGTTCTCGTATTTGCCCTTGCTTATCTCTATTTTGGGAGTGTTAAGTTGGTAGGAGCCGGCTATGAAGGTCAGGGGAATGACGGGCTTCTCTGGTTCTATGCTGTAGCCCCCACCTTTATCACACTCCAAGACGAGCTCGTCCACCTCACCTAAGACAGTCTCCTTAAAGCAATCCCCTATCTTGACCTTGGTCTTATTAGGTGCCGAGGTCTTAAACACACCATAAAGCATTCCGGACCTTTGGGCATCCAAGCTCCCAACCATAGTCTTTTGGGGATCTAGAGAAATTCCGTAGAAGTACTCGGCCTCACCCAATCCTTCATACTCATAGAATATGATTAGACTACTTTGGAGGAGCTTTATCGCAGAAGAGCTGGTATTTACGACCCTTAACACGGGCTCTTCCAAGAGGACGTGCTTTGTGGGAGTCACGTTGAACACGAATTTGGAGAGGATTTCGGAACCGTTCTCTTTTTGAAGGACGGGCTTGAACTCCTTGGTTAAGGAGAAGTCACCTATGTACACCCTCCACTTCTGACTAACGCCGGACACGGTTAAATCTAAGTAAGCCTCCTTAAGCACGGCCCCTTCAGGTAGCTTGAAGCTCAGGGGAACTTCGACGCTCTCCCTCACGTTGCCGCTAACCTCTTCCACCTTTAGCGAGGTCACTATCTCCGCCACGCCGTTGATCTTGGTCTCAGCCACCCTCAGAATTTTCGATGTCATATTGTTTTACCGTTGATCTACATTCCCGTGTGCTTTTTGAGGATTTGTCCGTGAATATTATCTCCCCGACGATTGTGGGTAGAGGGATGAAGACTTACTCCCGGACCGAGAGGTGAGGACGACTTACCCGCCCGACCCCCTTAAACCCGCCTACCTCAACGAGCTCGGAGTGAAGGAGTGCTAGAGGCTCTCTTAGGAGGACTGCTAGCGGGAACCCTAGCGGGCTCGTTGGGCGTGGGGGGAGGAGCGATAACAATACCCATTCTCTTATTCATATTCAAGCTTCCCGCTCCTAAGGCCATTGCCACCAACTTGCTAGTAGTGGAGGCCACGGCACTCTTCTCGTTATTCTTTCATCTAAGACAGGGTACGCTCAGGAAGGTAGGGGTAATTATGGGGCTTAGCGGAGTCCTAGGCACGATTGTGGGTAACGCCATCTTCTTCGAGCTAGCAAAGGGATACATGCTCGAGAAGGTCCTAGGAGGGGTATTCCTGTTCCTGGCTGTGCTAATGTGGATAAACGAGGAAGGTCAAGAGGAGTTAAGCTTGGAGAAGTTGGTTATCGTGGGATTCTTGGCAGGGATCTATTCCGGAGTCATAGGGAAGGGAGGGGGTTCCTTGGCCGTCCCCCTATTGGTGATGATGTTCAAGGTGAGAACAAAGGAAGCAATAGGAGCCACGGCGGCATCAACGCCGATAATAGCGTTGAGCTCCTTGATCCCCAAGGCGCTGAGCGGACTGGTGGTCTATCAAGTGGCCCTATGGTTTGCGCCCGGAGCAGCTGTGGGAACAATGATAGGGAGCAAGCTCATGAAGAAGGGGTCTCCCAAGTTATTGAGGAGAATATTCTCGTTGTTCCTAGCGTCCGTCGGCCTTAAGCTCCTCTTGTAGCCCTCTCCACTTCTTGTAAGCAATTATCAGCGTCTCCAGGTAATCCTTTGGAGCCTTGAGCTCTATTCCTAGCGCCTTCGCTAAGGATTGAAAACTCAAGCTCTTCAGCTTGAGGTCCCTCCTTAGGGATCTGTATAGGTTGATCATTCTGTTTCTCGTCACTGCTTCTATGTAGAATCGATAGAGTAAAGGATACCTTCTAATCAAAGCCTCAAGTGCCTTCTCCGACATGAAGGTAACGGTGGTCCCGCTCTTTAACAAGTCGACCAATGGGAGTAGGTCTCTAGGTTTGTTCACCTTTATCCTCTTTATATCTCCTTTATCATATATCCACAACTCCTCCACTTCTGGATCAAAGAGGAAGGCTTTGGGTATCTCCTCCACCTCTTTAGCATCCAACAGAACCTTCAAGTTTGGCTCCTTGGACCCAATCTCCTCTAGTAACTCAACGGCTAAGTCCTTCAGTTTAAGCCAACTCCCCCTCTTCTTCAGAACCTCCTCGACGCTGACTGGATCTATCATTAGTGCTACGAGCTCCGTCATCTTATCATGTTTGTGCTTCTTGACCAGCTTAGCTAACTCCTTCCAGTTAATCCTTCTGAGCAGTCCAGAGGCCTCCGTCTCCCACACTACCACCTCCTTCGCTACCCCGTTCTTGAAGGAATACCTTAGCTCCGTTACGTCGAACGCCTCCTTAACTCTCAGAACCGAAAGGGCATAAGCCAACGAGGCCAGCACCTCTACCTCCTCCCAACGAGCGTCCAAGGGATAGGAGAAGCCGTAGGTGTAGTCCTCGTATTCCCCATAGGTCTCGGCGTCTATTGCTATTTCCTCTCTGCTGTACACGGGTATTAACTTGTTCCCCACCTTCTTAACGTCAGCCTTCCTCGACTCCACGACCCAGAGGCTCTGAAGAGGGGTCTCGAGGAGCTTGCCGAAGCCCTTCCTCGGAGGCTTGACGAGCACCCTAACCTTTGAGGATAACTTACCAAAGCGGTAGTCCTTCATAGGATCCGCGTTGTATTCTCCCCACTTCTGCTTAGCCTTGTGATACTGCTGAAGAGCCTCGAATACCCATTGCTTTTCCCTCATCGCCTCCGGAAGATCCATCTCCAATATCCCGTCCTTCCCGACTTCTACAACTATGGCATCGCTGGTGTAGTCAAAGCAACCGGGCTGGAGCCTTTCTACGAAGTCTCTCCTTCCGACCTCGGGGAGCTTCTCCTTCCTCCCCTTCTTGATCACGACTCTAGGAATACCGTAGGGAGGTCCATATTCATAGAAGCCTAAATTGTTCCATACCCTTCTTCCCTCGGGAGTAAGTCTTCCCTCCTTTAGCAATCCCAAACTCTCAAGGAGCTCTTTCTCTTCTTCAAGTAATATCTCTCCTCGAATGACCTTCCATAAGCCTACGAAGAGCTTGCTCCAATCGTTATCTACGCTTATCTCAAGCTTCTCCAAGGGTAACTTAGTCCACTCTAAGAGCATTGAACTTCCATATTTTAGCAACTTCTTATCCCATTGTCTGTAGGGGAAAATTATCGTCTCCGTGAAGGCTATGTCTCCCCTCCTCCCCTTTCTCCCTTCCCTTTGCTTGAACTCCCTTACCGTGTCAGGTAAGCCTATGTGGACTACCCTAACTATGTTACCTAGATCTATTCCTTGCGCTAAGGTCCTAGGTGTTATGATAACCTTTATCTTGCCCTCCCTGGCCAGCCTCTCTATCTCCTCTCTCTTCTTTTTAGACACCATGTGGTGATGGGATGCCACGGCGTCCTTGAACTGAGGAGGAAGCTTTTCTTGGACCTCCCTCAAGAGCTTTTCTGCCATTCTTATGCTGTTTACGAATACTAAAGTGAGGCCTTCCTTCTCGCAAGTGACATATCTAGCTATGACCTCGGAGTAGTCTATTGAGGCAGAAGGCATCCATATCCCCTTAGATCTCAGCACTTCTACCAAGAGATAGAGATTCTCCTTGAACTCTTTGAAGTCATCTATGACACTCGCAAAATCCGGGACGGCCCTGACTATCCTTGACTTGTTGCTCTTCGCCCACTTCCAGAGCTTCTCTATGTCCTTGGTGAGGACCAAGTAGCCTCTATTCTCCACCCTGAAGGGCTTGCCTCTAATGATTACTGTCTCCCTTCCGGTTATCTCGCTCAAGGTATGAGCGACCGCTTCCGGATCTCCCAGAGTGGCGGTCAGGAGGACCACTTGGGGGCCTAAATCTCCGTACTTTATGAAGTTCGATATTATCTCAACCATTGACAATACGGCGCTCGCTCCATGGGATCCGTAGAAGTCGAGCTCGTCGAAGACGAGCAGATTTACGTCGCTCAGAAAGGAGCCTAAGTACCCCCTTCCCTCGGCTATTCTCTTTAAATCCTGCATTAAGAAGGCCGGGTTGGTTGCAACCACGGAGGCATCGGTGACCTTCTTCGCGTTCCTTGAATCAACGGCTATTACCTTACCTGGAAGACCCAGCTCCTCGAAGTACTCCTTGATCCTCCTTAGCTGATCGCTCGCTAAGGCTAAGGTTGGGTAAACCGCTAGGGCTTTCATTGCGTTGGCTATAACTGGAATGACCCATGCTTCCGTCTTTCCGGACCCCGTCCCAGAAACTAAGATCACGTTCTTTCCGGAGCTGAGAGCCTCGAAGGCTTCCTCTTGATGCTTGTACATCCTAACTCCTCTCAGCTTCTCTATAGCTCCCATGAGAACGTCGTCGAACCTCTTATTGGAAAACTCGGGGGAGGAAGCGGGCTCCCTATAGCTCTCAAAGCTGTACCCCAGCTCCTTCAGCAGTCCTTCGCTGTCGCATGGAACTATCATTACTTTTGCCCAAAGCAAGGGCGAATGACAGCAATCTAATTAAGTGCACACCTTATCAGAAAAGCTTTTATATAAGCATTGATGAGACCTCACGGTGAGCATAGTGGCGAAGATAGAGGAACTTCCCAAGGTACAGAGGGAGACCAGAGTAGGATTTCACACCCACATCAAGGGTTTGGGCTTAGATGAGAAGGGTAAGGCGAAGAAGGTGGCTGACGGATTAGTGGGCCAGGAGGAGGCGAGAGAGGCGCTCGGCATAGTTGCAAACATGATCAAGGAGGGAAGGATGGCGGGGAGGGGACTCCTAATAGTAGGTCCTCCCGGAACGGGCAAGACTGCTCTGGCCATAGCTTTAGCTAAGGAGCTTGGCGAAGACACTCCCTTCGTTGCCGTAGGCGGTTCTGAGATCATGGGCAGTCCTAGGAAGAGCGAGGTGCTGATGCAAGCGATGAGGAGAGCAATAGGAGTGAGGATAAAGGAGAAGAGGAGGGTATATGAGGGAGCTGTTAAGGAGTTAAGGTTCAGGATGGTGAGACATCCTTACAATCCCTATGTAAAGGTGCCCAGAGAGGCCATAATAACCCTAGAGACCGCTGAAGATGAGCAAACCTTAACCGTCGACGAGGACATAGCTTACCAGCTGTTACAACTTGGAGTGAGGAAGGGAGACGTAATAGCGATAGACGCAGACACCGGAAGGGTGTACAGGATAGGGAGGGTGAAGAAGGAGAAGAAGGGTGGAATAACGCTAATCAAAGAGATAAACCTTCCGGAGGGACCAGTCCTTAAGGAGAAGGAAGTGGTCCACACCCTAACGCTCCACGACCTAGATACCTACTACGCTGCCCAGCAAGCACCTCTAAGCCTGCTAGCCGGCTTCGGTCCGGAGAGCGTCACCGACGAGGCTAGGAAGCAAGTTGACAAGACCGTCAGCGAGTGGCTGAAGGAAGGAAAGGCAGAGCTCGTCCCGGGAGTCCTCTTCATCGACGACGCCCATCTGTTGGACCTAGAGGCCTTCAGCTTCCTCTCCAGAGCTATGGAGAAGGAGTTCGCTCCGATAATAGTGCTAGCCACCAACAGAGGAAAGGCGAAGATAAGGGGTACCGACGAGGAGGCACCCCACGGAATACCTCTCGACATGTTAGACAGATTGCTAATAATAAAGACAAGACCGTATACCAGAGATGAAATAGAGGAGATAGTAAAGATAAGGGCTAAGGAAGAAGGTGTAAAGCTAACAGAGGAGGCCGTGAAGAAGCTAGGAGAGATAGGAGAGCAGAGGAGCTTGAGGTATGCAATACACCTAATGCAGCCCGCTAAGGTCATAGCTGAGAGGGAGGGAAGAGAGGAGGTGGAGGCTAAGGATGTGGAGGAGGCGGAGAAGAAGTTCGTGGACGTGAAGGACAGCGTTAAGTACGTTGAGGAATTTAAGGATAAGTTCCTCTAATCGATTATTCCGATAAAACACTCCTCCTCATCGCAGTAGATCACAGTCTTGTAAGAGCACCTCCCGAGGAACAGCGCCTTACAAGAGTCATTGTTCACCTTGCGGTCCACCAATTTGTAACCCATCTCATTCAACTTCCTCCTTATAGCGTCTCTACGGTCGGTTATACCTCCCGAGTTCTTCAAGTAATCTAGTAGTTCGTGTACGTCCTCGCTGCTTTCCAAACATAGCTCTATCTCGTTGCATTCCGGAGTCTTGCACATGACCCAAGCGGCCTCAGAGCAGCTCCTCACCTTACCTTTACTCAAGCTCTCTAGCAAGCACTTGCCGGCTATCTGAGAGAAGTAGATGCAGTCCTCGCAAGAGGAGGCGACGAGAGGGGTGTTGAAGGACGAGGGAATAGATTCATCGACGCTCCCGGACACTTCCGACCCCTTTTGTGTTCTCTCAGAGAGACATTAAATTCTTTGAGTAAGATAAGAGACGACTGGGAACGATATATTTATAGAGTATTTTTGAAAGTGAACGAAACTGCGGAACGTTGAGGGGCCTAAACGTGGTGTAAAATTTATTAGGTAACTGTAGAGCCCATCCATGGTGCCGGGGTAGCTCAGCTGGTAGAGCGCCGGGCTGTTAACCCGGTGGCCGGAGGTTCGAGTCCTCCCCCCGGCGCCATCCCTATCCTAAACTTTGGGGATGAGCAAGTCGCACGTCTCAGAGAGGTGAAGAGCCTCCACCGGCGGTGACCCCAAGGGTCAATGAAGTGAAGCTTCGGGAGTGTATGTTCACAGACTTCACCTCTTCGTTTAAATTCCCTCAAAGGCTTACAAATAGCTGGGTAGGATAGCGTGAGCGTCGAATCTCCACTTCGGAGGATTCTCAATGAAATGGTAAGAGTAGAGGGCGTAAACGCAGCTCTGGTCATATCAAAGGACGGCTTCGCCATAGACTTCGTGGTCTCCGGAGGAGCTGAGATAGATCCCGAGAGCATCGCAGCGATGTTAGTAACGATTCATGGAGCCGTGAAGAGGTTCGGAGAGGAGTTCAACCTAGGAAAGGTTGAGCTGGTGACTGCAGAGTATGAGAAGGGTAAGGTGCTGCTAGCTGACATAGAGGATGCCATTGTTGTACTGATTACCGAGAAGGACGCGTTGCTAGGAAGGGTAAGGTTCGAGCTAAAGAGGCAGAAGGACAGGATTCAAGCGGCCTTGGGAACCTAACGGAGAACGTTTAAAACACAACCCGAACTCTCGCCGCTCGATCTATCATGAGTGAGGACGAGGTCCTATCTCTCGAGGAGGTGGAGGAGACGACTCAGAGGAGCAGTAGCTCGGGCAGCTCGGCGCTCCAAGTTCAAGCGATTAAGGTCACGCTTGAGCTCTCCGAGCTTTGGGAGGAGTTGGTAGAGGGTAAGATCAGTTTGGAGGAGTTCAAGGAACTGAAGGAACAGTTACAGAGCGGTCTAGAGGAGACCAAAAAGAGGAGAAGAAGGCGCCAATGAAGATGGGTGCAATCGCCGACTGATGAGGAGGATGGAACCTCAGAGGCCTATCAGTTCGTCCACTCTTTGTTTGAACTCCTTCCACCAAGCTATACCCTCTCCTCTCCTGAACTTTTCTGCCCACTCACTTCCCATGTTTTCTGCCATAGTTGCTACTAAGTCATAGGTCTTTTTGGTCTCCCAAGGTACAGGTTCAGCTCCAGCCTTCTTGTTGTAGATCGCTATTTCCTTGTATATCGATCTAGCGTATTCCTCGTCCACCGGACTTTCGTAGACCTCCTCGTACATCTTGGGGAGGAGCTTCTCAGCCCATCTCCTGTGGAATCTGCATATACCCGAATTATCGATTAACAGCTCCTTTATCGCCCTTCTAAATGAGCTTTCGGCGAAGCTCTTGGGATCTGCAAAGGTGGGAGTGTAGTTGGTCCAGTACCTTCCCAAGACGTAGAGTGGGGCAACCATGCCAGGGGCCCAGTAGAGGTTGGGGGTAATGTATCCCTTCTCACCAAAGGCAACGTAAATCGCTAAGTCCTCAAACTTTAAACCAGCGCTCTTAACCCTCTTCTCGTACCTCTTATCGAACTCCTTTGCAGCCAACCTTATACCTTTATTTGCAATAGCGTCTATTATCTCACTTCCTCCTTTAATCAGCTGTTCCAGTATGGACTTCGCTATTTCATAGTTCTTCTCGCTGTCTTCCAAGGGATTGAACTTGGTAGGGTCTAAGTTCGGGATATCATTCACGTTTATCTCTTCTGGCTTAAGCAGTCCTCTCCTCAAGAGCTCGAAGACCCAAGATATTTCGTGACCGACCTCTATGGCATCCATTCCAGCCCTATCGACTACCTCTATTAGCTCTCTTGCGAATTCGAGGTCGAATATCCCGAGCAAGGTGCCCAAGGCGTTGGCGGGCTCGTAATCTATCTTTGTGCCTCTCCAAACCTTCTTGCAAGCTGCCGGACAAGGCTCGCCACAAGTGCCCCATTGCCTTCTAGCTATAGTCTCCTCTTGGAAGGGTTTCCAGAAGTACTTCAAAGCCATGTTGGAAAGGGTTATCCTTACATCTTCGGGATAGTACATAGTGTTGAACGCTAACATAGGGATGAGGTCCCTATAGTGAACGTAGTTTACTCCAAAGGTCCCTCCAGTCCCTAACTTGGGATCATATCTGTACTTAGTTGTGGCCTCTAGTACGGCCCTCACGTAGGGCTTGTTCAAGAGTTCGTTTGCTAACCTCTCCGGCAGCTCGGGAGAAATTTCCGGAGGCTCGTAATTGCCTATGCCGTAGATCGCTAATACGCCGTGTGCTTGAGCCATGACGCTTCCGGGCCCCCCTCTCCCGAAGAGGTCTACTGACCAAGGGGTGGGGTGTCCGTGGGCTAGACCCAAGCTCACTAACGAGGCGGTAGGAGATCTCAGAGCGAAGGGACCTACCGCTATTCCCCTACCAGGACCATATGTATCGTATAAGTACCTGCTTATAGCGTAGGTTCCCCAAAGCATAGAATAATTGAACACCTCGGAAGGATCGACGTTAACTATCTTGACGTCGTGAACGCCTTCAGTATCTCCTTCGATGACTATAACGGAAGGCTTTCCCTTACCCTTTAGGGCTATTAATGAGGTTCCAGAGCGAACGAAGTCGAAGCCAACCCCTCCAGCAGCCGAAACGTGGAGTCCGTAGGTCATGGGGCTTCTGAAGACGGCAGTCATTCTGTTGGTTCCGTAGAAGGGGGATCGAGCGAAGGGCCCGAGTCCTATGACTAGGAGGTTGTTCTCGAGAGGCTCTCCCTTGAAGGTTTCATACTTCTTGTGGAGCTTAACTCCTGCCTCAATTATACCCTTCGCACTAATGTCTAGCTTTTCCCAGTTACCTTCGTCTAGGTCTATTAGGATAGGGTTCCACGGCCAGCTTCTCAATGCGTTAACCCATGCTGTTAATTTAGAAAAGCGGACTTAATGTTGAGGGGACGCAAGGGTTCATTGGATGTTGTGTAATGCGTAGAAGTCCTTCTGGAACCCTCCGAGGTCCGGGAGCTCTACGCCGTTCTCCTTGAGCTCTTGGAGAGTTATCGGCTCCCTTAGCTTTCTCTTTAGTACCTCCTTCTTCACCTTCCATACAGCCGAGTTCAGTTCCATTATCTTTCTCCCCATCTCCAATTCCTTCTCGAACTTCCACTCCTCCTTAGGCTTTGGCAACTCTTGTGCGTGTATACTCTCTTTCGAGTACAGCTGTCTCCATATGTAATCAGTTATCGCTGGGGCTATCGGCGCTAGCATTAAGAGCACGTTCTTCAGCGATTGGTGTAAGGCGTACCAAGCGCCCTTGGCCTCCTCCTCATTGAACCTCTCATCCATTAGTCTCGCCCTCTTCTTGCTGAGCTCGATGTAGTGAGAGGCTAACTTGTCCCAGACGAAGTGGTATATCTCCTCGGCGGCTTGATGGAAATCCATTTCCTCATAGGCTTTTCTTACCTTCTCTATGGTCTCATTGAGCTCGGCCAAGATCCACTTGTCGGAATCGCTGAGATCGGCTTCCTCAACGATCGGGAAGGCACTTATGTATCTAGCGACGTTCAGCAGCTTTGTTAAGAACTTGTGAGCACCTCTTATCTTGTTCTCTATAACCCTGTAGTTCTCTCCCGGCTTTACCTCTAGGGCTATCCAGAACCTCGTTGCATCCGCCCCGTACTTGTCCAATATCTCCTCGGGCTTTATCACGTTGCCGTATCTCTTACTCATCTTCCTTCCTTTTTCGTCAAGGCCCATTCCATTGATGAACACCCAGTCGAATGCCCTCTTTTCGGTTAGCTGGTGAACCCTCAGCAAGGAGTAGTATAGCCAAGTCCTTATGATGTCGTATCCTTGAGGCCTTAGCTTGGTTCCCTTGAGGAAGGTCTCTTCCCAGAACCTCTGATCCCTCATGTACCTCGTTATGTAGAGCACTGTTACCGATGAGTCCATCCAAGTATCGAACACTCTGGTTTCTCCTTCCCATTCGTTGGCGCCACACTTGGGACACTTGTCGATGGGAGGGTTCTCCTTCCACGGCCTGTAGTACTTGCCGGGAGGAGGTACGTACTTGTAACCGCACTTCTTGCACGTCCATACGGGTATTTCAGTAGCATAGAATCTTCTTCTGGAGATGGGCCAGTCCATAGAGACCGAGTCTATCCATTGCAGTAGATTTACCTTGTACCTCTCCGGTTGCCACTTCATCTCGTTCGCGTACTTCCTAAGCACGTCCTTGAACTCAAGTTGCTTTAAGTAATACTCTTTCATTGGAATTATTTCTATCTCAGTTTCGCATCTCTCGTGTACGGGGACCTTGTGAACGATATTTTCAACTTTGACAACAAGACCTTGTTCCTTTAATATTTCTATTATCTTCTTCTTGGCTTCCTTCACCTTTAATCCAGCTATCGGTCCGGCACATTCCGTCATCCTCCCGTTTTCGTCTATTGCCTTAATCGGCTTGAGCCTCAGCTCTCTGAAGAGTTGCACGTCCCTCCAGTCTCCGAAGGAACAGACCATCATGGCTCCGGTACCGAAGTTGGGATCCGCGAGCTTGTGAGGGATTATCGGAACCTCCCTATTGTAGAGAGGTATTATAGCATGTTTTCCATGGAGGTGTTTATATCTTTCGTCTTCTGGATGGACTATCACGGCTTGACAAGCGCAGAGTAGTTCCGGCCTCGTCGTTGCTATTATTAAGTCCTCCCCGGTTTCCTTCACCTTGAACTTAATGTAGGCTAGGATGCCAGGCCTTTCCTTGTACTCGACCTCAGCATCTGCTATTGTGGTCCTACACTTGGGACACCAGTTGTTGGGCCTTTCCGCCTCATAGACTAATCCCTTCTTCCAAGCCTCTATAAAGGTAGCTTGGGTGAAGGCCCTGTACTCCGGGGAATCGGTAAGGTAAGGATGATCTATGTCTGCAGCTATGAGTAGCCTTTTGAGAACCTTCTTCATGTTCTCTACGAACTCGTCTAGCGCCTTTCTGCAGGCTTCCAAGAACTTCTCCCTATCGGTCTTCCAAGGAGTCAAACCCAGGTACTTCTCCACGTAAAGCTCTATGGGAAGTCCGTTTCTATCGAAGCCTATGGGATAAAGAACTTCATAGCCCAACATTCTCATCGCTCTTGCTATCATGTCGTGCAAGGAATAGCTCACCGCGGCTCCTATGTGCCATAGAGGAGCTGGGTATGGCGGAGGGGTATCTATTACGAACTTAGGCTTTGGAGAGTCTACGTTGAACCTCCACCAGTCCTCCTTCTCCCACCAGCTCCTTACCTCATCCTCTATCTTGAAGTCCCACCTCTTCAGTTCTATCTTAGGGTTGAAGTCCAATGGTCTGGTCCCCGCTATCACGGGGCCGGATGGCTTTTAGAAGGTCAAGGAGACAGTAACTATGAGATCCTTTAGGAGATCGAGATCCTTGTTTCTCTTGGCTACAGCAGCTAGCGCTAACGCGAAGAGGGACTTTATTGCAACTTCCGGATAGACTTCGCTTAATGCATTAACTAACGATTTGTAACATATTTTGTGAGTTACCACGCTTTCCTTTATGGTTTTGAACAACTCATCGTAAAGAGGAAGTAAGGATTCGTCGAACGGCTTTGAGAGATCAAACCTCTTGGCCAACGCCTTGAGTATCGGTTCGAACGAGGATATGAGCGTAGCGAACAGCTTCCTCCTTTCCATTTCACCTTTTTGAGAAAGCGAGTACTTATTAGGAGAAATCTCATGAATGAGACCGCTCTTAATCAAACCTCTTAGCGACCTAATCAAAGAGCTTCTGGACATCGGAATGGGGAACACACCCTCGGAACAACCGTCCGCTATCTTGAGGAGCTCATCGAGATTCTTGGGAGTCCCTAGCTCTATCAATAGGATATTCTTTGGCACATTACCAGCCTCTTTGGTTCTAATACTCGAAAGGGATATATAATAAAGGCCTTGACTTTGTAGCAGAAAGTTCCCCTGAATTTTAGGAGAAAATAAGGTATGTAGGACAAAGTCAAGTACATTCAAAGATCGTTGATTCCGTCAAGGTATTCGACGTCAAATATGACTGAACAGAGGATAGAATTAATTGACTGTTTAGTTAAAGGCGTTAACCAAATCGCTTCACCTATATTCCTTACTTAAAGAATAGCACCCCTCTCCCTTTACCAATATACCCTTTTGGATGAGGCTTTCGAGGACCCTTGTAGGCCTCTCTATCCCCTTCATCCTCAAGTCTCTTAATATTATCAAGTCCCCTACGGACTTGTATGTTAAGAAGTACTTTACTACAATCTTCTCTTCAGGGGTCAGCTTATTCCAAGGTATCTGCTTCATACCCCTCCACCCCACGAGGCCTCTAGGGAGCTCGGATGAAATTAAACCGATGAGGAGATGGCCCGGGTCGTGAGGGATGAACTAAACCTTTGGCCCCCCTATCCGAGGTCGGTTGCAGGTGAGGTCCGCTCACCCTTTCGCCCGGCCTAGCGGTCCTCATCCCTTCGCTATCTTCAGTATCTCTGGCATCCTCTTTATTAGGTCTGGGAACTCCCTCCAAGTCTTCACGCTTACTACGTTTCCGTCAATAACTACCGGCTCATCGACTACCTCCGCTCCGGCGTTTCTCAAGTCGTCCCATATTCCCTGAGATCCCGTGATCCTCCTCCCTTTCGCTACCCCAGCGCTGATGAGTACCCAACCTCCATGGCAGATACTTAAGACAAGCTTGCCCTTCTCAACCATTTCCTTTACGAACCTCTTCACGTTAGGATCTCTCCTGACCTTATCTGGAGCGTAGCCTCCGGCGATTATCACCGCATCGTAATCATCGGAGCTGAGCTCGGAGAACTTCTTATTGGGAACGAGCTCTAACTTCACCCCTCTTTTTCCAACTACTGGTTCCTTTTCGAAGGAGGCTATGTCTACTTCAAAATCGTGCGCCTTGAATAAGGAGTAAGGAACTATTACCTCGTATTCATCAACCATTGGACCAACTAAGATAACGGCCTTCAAGCGCTCACCCTCGTAAGTCTTGAGGCGTAGTTATTGAGATGAGAGCTTAAGACTACGTCCTTTGGAACGATGGTAAGGGTATGAGGACGCTCGGAAGGGGAGAACAGATGATCGCGAACCCGGACCCGACCCCTTGAGGTGAGAAAACATGTGGTCCAGAAGGGAAATGGATGCCTTGGTTCAAGCTACTGACAAGGCCCTTAGGAGCTTGAGGAGCAGGATAGGTAACTACAAGTTAGAGAAGCTCAAGGTGCATAGGAGCGAGCTACGCCTTATAGTCATCGTATGGAACGCATACGAAAAGAGAAGGGTCGTGGTGAAATACGATGGGAGCAACGTCTGGGTGGAGGCTCCAAAACACATAGCTATGCCTCTGAAAAACAAGATCATTTACTTTCTTCAATCGCAGCGCTAAGGATCATTATCATCGAAGCTACGAAAGCTATGTCATAGAAGACAGATATATAGAATCTGTACATAAAATTGATCGCCACTAAAACTAGGCCTAATAAAACGTATGCTTTGATTGTACCCGCTTCTTTCATCAAAAAGGATCCGAGCGCTCCCATTATAGTGTAATAAAAAGCCCTGGAAAATACCGCTCCAAAGAACCCTCTCCAAGCATAGGGTGTCCCCCAATAAGCTATCAAGAAGTACGTTCCTACACCAAAGCCTATTGGTAGGGAAACCAGAAACGGTATGAACAAGCGCTCCAATCCCCTGAGTGGGACTTCAGATGACTGCTCCATCGCCGATGCCCTTGCTAAGCTTCGCGATAGCGTTAATGACCTCCTACCTAGTTACGAAAAAGTGGATAGAAATAGCTCGACGAAGAGGGCTAGTAGGAAAGGACATGAACAAGGAGGGCGACATCAAAGTAGCGGAAGCGGGAGGAATAGGTTTCATAATGGGCTTGGCCATGGGATTGTTATTTATGGTAGCCGTAAATGCATTCGTCTACGATAACATGAGCAGTATAGTTTACTTACTCGCCTCCTTGTCTGTTGCACTAATGGCTGCCTTCGTTGGCTTTGTTGACGACGTCTTGGGATGGAAGAAGGGCTTGTCTCATAGGGCAAAGGTGATATCTACCTTACCTATAGCGGTACCGTTAATGGCGGTTAAGGCCGGAGTCTCAAGGATGAAGATACCCTTCATAGGCTCTATCGATCTTGGAATAGCCTATCCCCTAGTGGTCGTCCCAGTAGGCGTGGTGGGCGCAGCTAACGCCTTCAACATGATAGCTGGCCTCAACGGCCTTGAAGCGTCGATGTCACTCATAATAAACGGCACCTTAGCGGTGATAGCTCTCACCCACAAGGCGTGGATATCCTTCGCTGTAGCCATGTCCGTCCTCGGGGCAACGCTCGGATTCTGGATATGGAACAAGTACCCGGCGAAGGTCTTTCCGGGCGACGTGTTCACCTATACTAGTGGAGCTTTGATAGCCACGATAGCTATCTTAGGGAACATGGAAGGTCCAGCCTTAATGCTCTTCATTCCATACTTCATTGAGTTGATGCTATATATCAGGGGTAAGCTAAACGGAGTCGAGAAGGAATCTTGGGGGGTTCCAAGAGGAGGATGCTTGGAACCTCCCTATGACAAATGCTATAGCGTAACTCACGTGGCTATGAAGATACTAAAGAAGGTTAAGGGATGTGCTACGGAAAAAGAGGTAGTATTACTCATCAATGCCTTCGAAGCAGTGCTAGCGATAATAGTACTGTACCTTTACGTCTTTAGAGGTTGGTGAGCGTTAACCAATAATCCCTCTTCCCTTCCCCCGAGGGGGATGAAGCTGTCTCTCCGCGATCACTTAGTCAGCGGCAAGCCGATAATGATATTCGACTCACCTTCCAGAGAGGGGGAGGTAGACCTTGTGTTCTACGCAGGTGCAATAACCAAGTCCTCGATATATACCTTGAGGACTATGGCTGGAGGTTTGATCTGTTTCGCTACAAGCTTGGAAATCGGAAACAAGTTAGGCTTGAAGTTGGCATATGAATACTTCCGAGAAATCGGTCTAGGAGAACTCGTCAAGAAGCCCTCTTATGGCGACTACCCAGCTTTCTCTATATGGGTTAATCACAAGTCCGTGAAGACGGGGATAAGCGATGAGGATAGGGCAAGAACCATAAAGGCGCTTTATGAGGTCGTTTTACTTGCGATGAAAAACGAGGAAGAGGCTAGGGGAACGTTCCTAGACGAGTTCCAAGCGCCAGGTCACGTTCCAATATTATTGGCAAAGAGAATAGAAGAGAGAAGGGGTCACACGGAGTTGAGCGTTAGGTTAATGGAAAGGTTAGGCCTTCCGCCAACAGCAGTGTTCGCCGAGATGTTGGACTATGGGAGATCTATGTCGCTTGAAAAGGCCAAGGAAATAGCGTCCACATTGGGCATCCCCCTCCTCTCCGGAGATGAAATCCTCAAGCTTTTCTTGTAGTGTTGAGAATAAGTTTAAAGCTAACTCTACTCTTACTTACCCGGGAACGCTCTTGAGGAGCGCTAGAAAAGGAACAATAGAGCTCTACGCCATAGCTGCACTGGGCCTCTTCCTCCTCCTCGCCGCCGCTTACTACTTCTTCTTCATGCCTCACCAGATGAGTCCAGTGCAGAAGGCAAAGGCCTACAAGGGACTCACCGTCCAGCTCAGGCCGATAAAGACTAAGGTCTGCGTTGGTAACGAGGGCATATTCGAGCTAAGCATAGTCAACCCATTGCAGAATCCCAAGGCTTACGTACAGCTTGTGATAATGGCTCCTCCCGGAGTTACCGTCTACGCTGGCCAAGGCGTCAAAGGCGGCTCTGGCCTAGTAACTACAAGCTTGGTCGTAGATCCCGGCGATGTAGCAACCTTAAGGATAAGGATAATCGCAGTGGAGCCAGGGAAGAAGATAGTGAGTGGCACCGTTTACTACTGGTTCGAAGGAGAAAGCAAGCAAGATGCCAGAAAGATAGCTCTAGACTTCCCAGTGGAGTTCGTTAACTGCAAGTAACCTTTTTTCAACCAATACGTTTTCATATCCTGAGGGATTCCCCTCCCACGGGAGTGGAAGAGATGAGGATTGTGGAGCTTTTGAGGGTAGACAGTAAAGGTAGGGTCACCATCCCTAGGACCGTCCGTGATGCATTGAACATAGTGGAGGGAGGGTATGTAATAATGATAGCCGACTTAAACAAGAACGAGATAGTGCTGACGCCGACTGGAGGAGGTAGTGGGAGGCTTCTGGACGTGAGAGTGGTCTTCCAGGACGTAAAGGGTAAGTTAGCTGAGATTAGCGAGAAGTTAGCAGAGCTAGGAGTGGACCAGATTTCCACTAGCTGTAGGACCATAAAGAAGGGTGGAGAAGCGGAGTGTATCTTCGTGATAGAGGTGCCGGAGAATATAAACAAAGAGGATCTCGAAAAGGTATTGAGCGAGCTTGAAGGAGTTAAGGAGGTCACAATAACGTCAATACCTAGCCACTAAATTCTCCACGCCTCTCTTTCCCAAAGGTCAGTGAAGTTGTGTGAGAGGGCCGAAAGGTACCTTAGGGGTCTAAAGGAGGTTCTGGATGAGATAGAGTACGATGAAAAGGCGAGGAAGGTCGTGGAACTGGCGAGACTATACGTTGAGGACACAATATATTACATTAACAAAGGAGATTGCGAAACCGCCTTGGTAACCGCCTCTTATGCTGAGGGATTGTTGGACGCCCTCAGGATGCTCGGCTTAGCTAGGTTCTCATGGCCCAAGAGGGAGCAGAAGAGGGTAGTTGTAGGAGGCACCTTCGACTTACTCCACCCAGGTCACGTGGAACTATTTAAGGAAGCCTCTAAGTACGGAGACGTTATAGCGATAGTGGCTAGGGACGAGACGGTCAAGAGACTTCGCGGAAGGGATCCGGTACTCCCTCAAGAACAGAGGAGATACATGGTCTCTTCAATAAAGTACGTTAAGGAAGCGATAATTGGAGGGAAAGACCCCATAGAAACGGTAGCTAAGCTCAAGCCTGACTACGTCTTCTTAGGACCCGACCAGAACTGGGACGAGGAGGAGTTGGAGAGGGCTCTCAGAGAAAGGGGTCTGAACGTTAAGGTAATCAGGATGAAAGGGAAGAAGTGTATTGAAAATGGAGTGTGCTCTTCGTCAAAGATCATAGAGAGGGTATTGGAGCTCTTCTGCAGAAGAGGGAGAAGGGGTGGCCGGGAGTGACCCGCCCCGCGCTCATCGGACCCCGACGACACGGGGCAACTAAAGCGCGGGACCGGGGTTCGCATGTACCCCTTCGTTGAACAAATTAAAAATTACCATCCCAGCAGTCCGCCTATGTCGGCGCTCTCCTCTGCTTCAGTAGCACACTGGATCGCTAAGGCGCCTATCTTATCAGCGAGCCAAGACCTAATGTAATCTGCCTTCTTCTCCTCGACCACGTAGAGATCGCTAAGCTGAGACTCACCGCACCTTCCAGCGAACCTGGCCTCTATCATGCCCTTTCCTCTCTTACCGAAGGTAACCTCTACCTTCATCTCGTAGGTTCCGGGCTTCACCTTTCTCTTTTCTCCCCCAGCGCTTATCTCGCCCTCACCTACTTCGAACTTTATGATCATGCTTAGGGATCCCTCTCCCTCCTCCACTTGTACTTCTACGTTCTTCAGTATGTTCTCACCAAAGACGGAGGTGAGACCCTTCTTGGCTTGCTTCTCAGCAGACCTAGCGCTTATCATGCTATACCGCCTCGGGCACCAAGATTCAAGAGGGCTTAAATGAGAAGCGGCTTGAAGCTCATGAGATTTCCGATGAGGAGTGGGTGAGCTGGAGCGACGTGATGAGCTCAGAGGGTGACACCGAGGGGCACGTGAAAAATCCCCCGTAGATCGCTTCCCATGGTGAGGGGATACGGAAGATCTCGAGAGGCTGGTGAAGGAGATACTGAAAGAGATGGGGGAGGACCCGGAGAGGCCGGGATTAAAGGAGACGCCGAGAAGATACGTCAACGCGTTCAAGGAGCTGCTCAGAGGACTCCAAGAACCGGAACCGGAACTGAAGACCTTTCACTCGGAGTATGAGCTCGGTGACAAGGACCTAATAGTGGTGAAGAACATATCCTTTAGTTCCCTTTGCGAACATCACTTGCTCCCGATAATGGGAAGAGTAACGGTAGTCTATCATCCTAAGAGAAATGAGGTAATAGGCTTAAGCAAAATACCCAGAATAGTCAAGTGGTTAGCCAAGAGACCCCTTCTCCAAGAAAGGTTTACAGCTCAAGTGGCTGATAAGATAATGAGTGCCGGAGCCAGGGGAGTCTACGTGCTCGTGAGGGCTAGACATAGCTGCGTGGCCGTCAGAGGAGTGGAAGATCCAGATGTGGAGATGGTAACGGAAGCCGTCAGAGGAACCATCGCGGAGGACGAAATGTTACTAAATAGGGCCAGAAGGCTCGCTATGGATTGAGGATGAACGTCAACTACAAGTTCAGAGGATTCCCTGTAATAAACAGACCTTGGTTAGAGCAACTCCTCAAAGGGAAGAAATCAATAAATGAGAACGGAATAATTTTAACTATCGAGATTATGGATAGAGAGGTTAAGCTAGGCCCCCTCGTCACAAGCCTTTCCGAATTAAGAAAAGCGATGGAATTTATGGGTACCGAGATGTATGCTGTGACGGAGAAGGGTCTCGTTCCCTTGGAGATAAGGGGAGAGCACTTCTACAGGCTCAGAGGCTTGGAGAAGGTAGGTCCGCCTACGATAGAGATAAACGGAATCCACATGCATAGAGTAAGTAAGGTCGATCCTTGGAGCGACACTTTGAGTAAAGTGAGACCCTTGAACATAAGGAAAGGTGATAGAGTGTTAGATACATGTATGGGATTGGGGTATACAGCAATAGCCTCGCTCAAGAGGGGTGCCAAGGTAATAACAGTCGAGAAGAGCGATGAGGTTCTCTGGTTGGCTCAGTGGAACCCTTGGTCGAGGGAACTCGAGGAGGTAGAGGTACTGAAGGGGGACGTAGCTGAGCTGATCAAGGACATGGAAGATGAGAGCTTCGACAAGATAATTCATGACCCCCCAGTAATAACCATGGCCGGACACTTGTATTCCAAGGAATTTTACGAAGAGCTGTACCGTGTGCTAAAGGTTGGCGGCAAGCTCTTCCATTATACGGGTAATACTGGAAGGAGAAGGGGAATCGACCTAGCTAGGGGAGTCATGGAGAGGTTGAGGGAGGTGGGTTTCGAGGTTAAGAGGTACGAAAAGGCCCTAGGAGTCTTGGCAATAAAGGGATAGGGTTACTCCAACCTTATCCCAACTAAGTTCAAGTACTCCTTGAATCTCTCCTTCGCCTCTGGTACGTCCTCAAGTTTGTATCCGTAATGTACCTCCAGGAAGTTCTTCCTGAGCTCTATTACGTCCTTCCTAACCTTCTCTGGCTCCTCGCCGTTGAGTACCCTTACTATTAGCCTAGCTATCTCCCTCATTTCGTCCTCCTTCATACCCCATCTGGTCATCTCTTGAACTCCTAACCTTATCCCGCTAGGATTGGCTATCGCGTCCGGAGGATCCCAAGGCAATAGGTTCTTGTTGGCGATTATGTAGGCATCCTCCATCCTCTTGACCGGCTCAGCGGCTCCGCCTCTGTCGGAGAGGTCTATAACCACTTGGTGCGTTCTAGTGAAGCCCAAGTGCTCTCCAAGAACCTTTACGCCCTGGGCGTGGAGCTCCTCTGCTAAGGCCTTGGCGTTCTTGAGTATCTGAGAAGCATATGCCTCTCCGAACTCCATCATTTCAGCAGCGGTCACTGCTAAGGGAGCCAAGCGGTGAGCATGATGATTGCTCACGAAGACGGGGAAGACCACCCTAGAAGCCTTCTTGTATAAGTCTTTCTCATTAGTTAGTATTACACCGCCTTGAGGACCGGGGAAGGTCTTGTGAGTAGAAGCGGTTATGACGTCAGCTCCCTCCTTGATCGGGTGCTCCAATGCCTTTCCTGCTATTAGGCCTAGGACGTGGGCGGCGTCGTAAACTACCTTGGCGCCGACGGAGTGAGCCGCCTCGGCGATCTCCTTCACAGGGTGAGGGAAGGGATACATGCTTCCTCCGAGTACCACGAAGGCAGGCTTGATCTCCTCTATCATTTTTATCGCTTTATCTACGTCTATATTCAAGTTCTCCTTATCATAAGGCATCTCTATTTGCTCTATCCCTAAGGCTCCCAATATTCCGAACTTAGTATGGGAGACGTGGGACCCCGCCTGAACGGGAGGGATGAGAGCCTTCTTGCCGCATCCTCCTAGGACGTAGAAGATCGTTCCGTTGGCAGTCGTGCCGCTTATAGGCCTTACCTCAGCATATTCTACCTCGAATAGCTTTTTCATGAGATCAGTGGCTAACAACTCTATTTCGTCTATGTACTTCGTCCCTTGGTAGTACCTCTTCTTGGGCTTCCCCTCAGCATATCTATGCATCATGTCGTTTAAATACAAGCTCTCCGCTAGGGGACTCATGACGTTCTCGCTGGCAATCAAGTTTATTGTCTTGTGCCTCCACTCGTCGTGCGTTCTCGTTATATTTACTATCTGTGAGAGTACGTCTCTCAAGGTTAAACCCAACGATCCTCCTCTGGCGCCTTATTTTCCCTAACCCTCTCCAGAAGGCCTTGATCCAGCTGGGAGGGGGCTCTAGATCCCTCCATTCTCCTATATAGATTTGGTAAACGTCGTCCTCCGTGACAACAGAAACTATGAGTAAGTCCTCGAGTAATGTGAACCTATAACCAGATTCCACGAACTCCAGCAACCTCCCCCCTACTTTCAGCCCAACTTAAAATCCATGTAGTGTAAACCGAAACTATTTCTCCTCATTATACCCCCTGCTTTCCTCTTCAGGGGACAGAGGAGGTGGAGAAGCTCAAAGCTTATCTGGAGCTGGTGAGGGCACATAACTTGTTGGCGACCGCCTTAGGAGTCATCGCTGGCTCGATGCTCGTGGTGAAGCCCCTCCTAGTTCCGGCACTCATAGCTATAATAACTGCCGTCATGATAGCGGCTGCTGGATACGCTATAAACGATTACTTTGATATAGAAATAGATAAAATAAATAAGCCAGAGAGACCTATACCTTCCGGCAGAATCTCCCCAAGAGAAGCGTTGCTACTATCTTATCCCCTCTTCTTCTTAGCCCCTCTGATAGCTCTCATAGTAGGGATATTCACGGCCCTCTTTGCGGCAATCAACAGCGTGCTTATGTATTTCTACTCTAGGAGCCTAAAGAGAATGGGACTAATTGGGAACTTAGTTGTGGCGTTCTCAACGGCTGCTACCTTGTTTTACGGAGCTCTAGCTCAAGTGGAGTGGATTAAGGAGTGGAAGGTTTTAGCATTAATAATGCCGGTAGTTCTAATGACGTTCTTCTTAGGACTAGCGAGGGAGATAGTGAAGGGTGTCGAGGATTACTATGGAGATAAGGCAAACAACGTCAGAACGCTGGCGGTGGTCTGGGGTCCCCATAAGGCGTTAAAGACGGCATTGATATTAACAATAGTATCTATTATAATGGCTATCATAAGCTTCTTCACGACCCCATTGTCATACTTGTTCTTGGCGCTTACCGTGAGCGCCGGTATAGCCTCAGTGATATCCATCGCTAAGGCGATGAAAGGAAAGGACCCAGTTAGCGCGGCAAAGGTACCTAGGAGGGTAATGAAAATAGCAATGTTCGTAGGACTAATAGCAATAATACTGGATAGGTCCCTCTCACTTGCCCTCCTTGGGTATAAGGCAGAGGAAGCGTAGGGTTTCGTTTCCTATGTTCTTGTAGTAATGCTTGCTGCAAGGAGGTATGTAGATAGCATCGCCCTCCTTAACCTTGTACTCCTTTCCGTTAATCCTTATTAGAGCCTCTCCCTTCAGCACGAATATCTCGTGCTCCCAAGGGTGGGAGTGTTCGAATATCTCTCCTCCCGGCTCCACTTCGAAGACCCTCATGTAGAAGTTCGGAACCTCGTTGGGACCGAAGATCCACCTTATGGTAGTTTTAGTTGCCTTGTCGCTTGGAACCTCCTTTGCTTCCACGGACTCCCAGCTCTTTATCTTCTCCTCACACACCAAACCCATCGACCCCTTACCCCTCCCGAAATACCATTGTATTAAGCTAGCGCCCGTCTACCCTAGCGATGGGACATGAAGGTGCCTTACGAAGTGGATCGGCTGAGGTTCGGACCTGCCGGGATACCTCACGCTGCTAAGAAGAGGAGCGTGATCGAGGGCGTGAAGAAGGTAGCGGAACTCGGCCTCGATGCCATGGAGCTCGAGTTCGTAAGGGGAGTGAAGCTAAGCCTCGAGAAAGCTAGGGAAGTCGGAAAGGTAGCCAAGGAGCTAGATGTAGTGCTGACAGCTCATGCTCCCTACTACGTCAACTTAGCTGCTAAAGAGGAGGAGAAGAGAAAGAGGAGCATAAACCACATCGTGACTTCCGCTAGGGTGCTTCACGCCGCCGGAGGGTGGAGCGTGGTCTTCCACCCGGGCTGGTACATGAAGAGGGCTCCAACCTTAGTGTATCAGATAATTAGAGACGCTCTGAAGGAAGTCATTGAAATTCTTGAAAGCGAGGGAGTTGATGTATGGATAAGGCCGGAGACCATGGAGATGAAAACGAAGTTCGGTAGTCTTGACGAGGTTATAAAGCTTTCATTGGAATTTGAGAAGGTGCTTCCTTGCATTGACTTCGCTCACCTAAGGTATAGGGAGAACTGGAACAGCGAGGAACATTTCAGATCTATTCTAGAGAAGCTGGAGAAAGAGCTAGGAAGAAGAGCCTTGGACAACATGCACATTCACGTCTCTGGGATAAAGTTAGATAAGCACGGAACCCATTTGAATTTAAAGGAGTCTGATATGAGATGGGAGGAGTTGCTAAAGGTCTTGAAGGAATTCAACGTAAGGGGAGTTCTCATCAGCGAGTCTCCGAACTTGGAGGAAGACGCTCTAATGATGAAGAGACTGTGGGAGAAGCTAACATCCCAAGAGACCTCTTGAGGACGCGTTAAATACCACTAGCTTAGCGACCTCAGGTTCCGATATCAAGAAGTTGTACTTCCTCACATCGAATATCTCCATACCCTCGAGCCTAGCCCTCACCTTCACGGTCAATGGACCCACGGGAACCCTCTTCCCTAGTTCCTCAGCGACCCTTCCAGGGAGACCCTTGTTCCCGGTCTCCTTGACGTGAACCCATGCTCCGGGACAAGGGGTTAGGTAATCCTCGAGTTCGCTCCAGACTAAGTGCGCGTCCTCTTGTAAGAACCACAGCTTCCCAGCGGGGCCGTACAGGTAGGCAGCTATTCCCTCTTTGCCTAACCTGTTCAAAATTCTCTTGAGTCTCGTCAGAGGGATCGCGGCTAGTTCAGCAATAAACTCCTCGTAGAGGGGCCTCCCCTTTAAGGCCTCCATGACGCTTCCGGCAGTCGACTTTCTTAGAAGCCTTCTCAGCACCTTGACGTCCACGTGAGCGTCAACGCCAACCCTCTTCGCCATCTCTAGGCCTTCGATAAGGAGATCCATGTCTACGGTTTCAGGAGTAGCTATGAAGACTAGGAACTTCATTTTGCCTTGCTTAGGCCTCAAGAGCCTCCCTATTCTCTGTATCAATCTTAGCGTAGAAGAGGTATTGCTCCATATTACCAATAGGTCGGCCTCAGGTAGGTCTATTCCCTCCTCCCCAGCGCTCGTGGAAACTATAATCGAAGCCTTCTTGACCTCTTCCAGCTTCACCTTTCCGCTCCTCTTGCCGACTACCAGCGCAGCTCCAAGTTTTTCTGCTACGAACCTAGCTACCACCACCCTGTCTATGAACACTATAGCTTTTTCAAAGGGATGATCGTTCAAGACTCTTTCTAAGTGAGGGAGCTTGTGAACGGGACAAGACCTCGTACACTTTTCCAAACCTTCTATTTCTCTCAGAAGATGGGATAGAAGGGTTCCTTTCTTGGCGGATTCCGCCAGAGCTAGGGCCCCATCCCTAGCAAGGAACCTCATGGCTAGAGCGTAGAGGCCCCTTATCCTCCCCGCGCTGCTCGCCCACATCTCCTTGAGCTTCTGATAATATTCCATACACTCCTTGCAAAGAGGGGACTCGTATACTTCGCCTATCCACTTGGGCATGTATCTTAAGATCTCTTCATTTTCATAAGTCCAAACTATTATCTCTCCTATGTATTTCTCGATCATCTCCTTTCTGTTAGGTGGTATGAAGGCGCTTAGTCCAAGCCTCCACTCCGCCTTAACTAGCTCCACCACCTTTACGTAAGCGTCTTTCCCAGTGGTGTGGTGACATTCGTCGACCACCAATACGTTAACCTCTTTCAAGAGGTCTGGGAAGTTCACCGCCTCTTCGGGCGTCGCCACTACTACCTCCGCTTTCAGAGCAGACCTCTTCTCGGTCTCGCTCTTTCCTCCATGAAGAGGCTTTGCCTCTACCTCGAATTTCTCTGAAAGCACCAGCGAGTTCTGATCGACTAAGATTCTCGTCGGCTCGAGGACCAGTGCCTTCCCTAGCTCGCCTCTCCTCTTCAGCTCCTCTAGCCAAGCGCCGGCAACTATGGTCTTTCCTGAACCGGTAGGCATCACTATTACTGCTCTCTTCTTAGTCAAAGCTATTTCAAGAGCCCTCTTCTGGTATTCCCTCAGCTTCACCTTCAAGACACTATTACCCTTCTCAGCGTTCAGTAGAGGTAGCAAAAGTAGGGGATGGGTCTTGCGAATTCCTATTAAAAGCTCCCACGCTCCCCGCTAGGGGGTTCGAAGATTGGGGAAGGTTAGGATAAACGTGGTTAAGAGAACCGCTAGGAAGCTACTAGCTATGTATCCCGATCTCTTCACTAGGGATTTCGAGCACAACAAGAAGGTAGTTAACGAGTTAGTTGAGGTAGACTCCAAGAAGCTTAGGAACCAGATAGCCGGTTACATAACTCACTTAAAGAAGGTGGAGCAGAGGAGGCAGAGCATAGAGCTTGAGGAGAGGTGAGAGCCATGACCACTCAGATCACTATTGGAGAATATGGAATTGAGATAGCTGAGGAGAAGTGGAACCCTCTGGCCCTAAGGAAGGAGTTCACCATCATAATAACCCACGTCGCCAAGCCCACTCCTACCAGGTGCGAGGTGAGGGAGGCGGTAGCTAAGGCGCTAAACGTGGACAAGGATCTAGTAGTGGTCACCAAGATGCTAAGTGAGTACGGCATAGGTAGGACCAGGGTGAGGGTTCACGTCTACAAGGACAAGGAGAGGCTCCAATACCTAGAGCCTCAAAAGGTGATCAAGCTAAACGAGAAGTGTGGGTGATAGAGATGCCGAAGCACGCGCAAGTAAAGCCCCATAAGTTATACGAGTGGGATTACAACACCGGAACCATAAAGCCGAAGAACAAGAGATGCCCTAGGTGTGGTAGCTGGATGGCCCACCACCTCAAGCCCATCGAGAGGTGGCACTGCGGCAAGTGCGGCTACACAATATTTGTCAAGAAGTGATCTTTGTTCCTCCGTCCCCCGATAGGTTGGGGTGCAATACTTGATAGTTTTAGGTATTGAGAGCACAGCCCATACTATAGGTATAGGTATAGCCATCGATAAGGAACCCTACATCCTCGCCAACGTGTTCCATACTTACGTTCCTGAATCCGGAGGGATTCACCCAAGGGAGGCAGCTAGACATCATGCCCTCTGGGGACCCAAGCTCTTAAGAGAGGCCTTGGAGAAAGCTAAAATCTCAATTAGAGATGTGGACGCTATAGCCTACAGCGCGGGTCCGGGCTTAGGACCGTGTCTGAGAACTGGCGCCGTAATAGCTAGAGCGCTGGGAGCCAAGTACGGAAAGCCATTGGTACCCGTCAATCACAGCCTAGCTCACATAGAGATAGCCCGTCTCTTTACTGGCTTCAAGAGGCCTTTGGCTATTTACGTATCAGGCGGAAGCACGATGATCTCTGCGCCAGCGATAAAGAGGTACAGAGTGTACGGGGAGACCCTTGACATAGGTTTGGGTAACTTGCTTGATACGTTTGCTAGAGAGGTGGGAATAGGTCCCCCCTTCGTTAAGAAAGGGGTTCACGTAGTTGAACTGTGTTCTGAGGGCGCTAAGGAGCCTCTACTCTTACCTTATACCGTGCAAGGAGTGGACCTCTCCTTTTCAGGGTTGTTAACAGCTGCCTTGAAGGAGTGGAAGAAGGGCAAGAAGAAGGAGGTCTGTTACGGCCTATGGGAGATCGCTTATGATATGGTAGTTGAGGTAGGAGAAAGGGCGCTTGCTCATTCTAAATTAAAAGAAATAGTATTAGTAGGGGGCGTGGCGGGATCCAAGAAGCTCCAAGAGAAGGTGCATTTAATGGCTCAAGAACATGGAGCTAGGTACAAGCCAATACCTTATGAATATGCTAGAGATAATGGAGCTATGATAGCTTGGACTGGATTGAAATTATTTAAGTATGGAATAAGCATCACACCTCTTCAAGCTAGAGTTTACCAGAGATGGAGGCTTGATGAAGTAACTGTGCCATGGCTCTGAGGGAATTAAAAAGATGATTGAGTGAATATAATAACTTTAGGAAACCACCTCCGCATCGGAGAAGTACAATGAGGGACTTAACGAGGAAACTACAAGTGTTGACGTTACGAAAGAAAGGCTACAGTTACTCTGAAATTGGAAAGATCTTAGGGGTAACTAAGCAAAACGTACACTCCATAGAAAAGAGGGCCAGAAAGCAGTTCGACGAATGTAAGTTTGCATATGAATTGCTTCACTGGGCGTTCGCAAAGGATTGTCTAATAGTAAAGAAGGGAGAGGACCTACGTGAGGCGATAAAGAAGGTCCTAGAACTCGGAGATAAGTTAAACGTAAAGATAGTAGGTACTCTCGATGAAATATTAGGCTTCATAAAGGTTAGATTGGGAGACATAAAGGATAATGAGTTTGCTATTTGCATTATGGAAGATGGGAAGATAGAAGTAATAGGACCCCAAACCCTCGAGCACTTGCGTCAACTAAATTTGATTGACTCTATTGGTAAAGCTTAAGTATAGTCAATGGTATATGTCAAACCGGTGGGTTGATGAGGCAGCAGAGGACCTTGATCATCCTTACGGGAGTGACCGTAGTCTTGGTTCTGGCTTTAGGAGCCCTCAGCTTGAGTTCATCCGACGAACCCACGTTCTACCTCGGAGCTGCCATGAAGAAGGCGTGGCAGCCGATAGTTCAGCAATTCGAGAAGGAATACCACGTGAAGGTAAGGGCCATCTACGGTAGCTCTGGAGGACTCCTAAGCCAAATGGTCATGGCGAAGAGAGGCGACATATACTCGCCGGCCACTCCTCCGTACATGGAAAAAGCTATCAAGGAAGGGGTCGTAGATCCAAGCACTGTAAGGGTAGTTGCTTGCTTGGCACCGGCGATACTCTATCCTAAGGGCAAGCACTACACCCTTCAAGATCTGCTGACCAAGAACGTGAAGATAGCTATGTGTAACACCGAGAACTGTGCCGTAGGGAAGTTCATAAAGCAAATGCTAGAGAAGGAGGGACTTTGGGACAAGATAAAGAAGAAGGTGGTAGTTTACACCGAGAACTTCGCCAAGTTAGTGAGCTTATTGTACATGGGAGAGGTAGACGCAGCGCTAGGATGGAACATAGCTAAGTACTGGTATCCGAACAAGATAGATGCTACTATACTGAAGGGACCTATGCCCTACAAGCCTTGTATGACCATAGCTATATCAAAGTTCTCAAAGCACAGGGACATAGCGCAGAAGTTCATTGAATTCTTGAACAGCACCTATGCCAAGTACATCATATTCCAGAAGTACCACTACCTGAGGCCGGGTGCTCTAGGTTGATGAAGTCAGTTCCTATAATTCTCTCAATATTTGTTTTGCTAATACTCTCATCGCTTTTCATGATAACCAACCCTGTCTTAGTAATAGAGTCATTCTTCTCTAAGGAGGTATTATTCGCTCTCTACTTGAGCGTTGTTACTGCGACCTTAGCAACCATATTGGCCTCACTGATAGCCATTCCTACAGCTTATTCCTTAGCTAAGAACGAGGACTTGGGAAAGTGGGTTGAGCCTCTGTTGACCCTCCCAGCCTCGATTCCTCCGGTGGCAGTAGGCGCCACGCTGTTGCTCTTCTTTACGAACAATCCTATTGGGGGGATGCTTAATCAATTATTCAACATAGTGTTCAACGTACCCGGCTTAGTGGTGGCCCAAGCCTCCGTAGCCTTCCCCTTCGTTCTAAGAACATTGAAGTCATCGTTCAAGATGTTGGACGAGGATTTGGAAATAATATCAAGGGTCTACGGATGCACTGGAGTGTGCATGTTCAAGGAGGTCCTCTTACCGGCGGCAAAGCCAGGGCTAAAGGAGGGTTCCATATTGGCCTTTGCAAGAGCCTTGGGAGAGTTCGGTGCCTCCGTGACCCTCGCTGGGGCAATAAGATTTAAGACAGAGACGTTACCCATAGCAATTTACCTTAACTTGAGTTCAGGTGATATACCAAAGCTCATATCATTGATCGTGATCTCGATAATAGTTTCAATAACAGTCTTGAGAATAGGAGGTGAGCTCGGTGCTGCTGAAAGTGAGTGACTTAAGATATAGCTATAAGAACAAGGAGGTATTAAAGGGAATTAGTTTCAAGCTGGCTAAAGGAGAGAGATTGGTGATAGTGGGTCCTAATGGAGCGGGGAAGAGCACCTTACTCAAGGTCCTAATAGGAGCCAGGAAGGGAGAGGGGAGGATAGTGATGTGTGACTTAGTGGTGCAAGACGAGAAGATCTTCATACCTATAGAGAAGAGATGCGCTGCTTACGTCCCTCAGGGAAGCGGGGTCTTCCCCCATAAGACCGTACTCGAGAACCTGAGGATTGCTGGAAAGGAGAGGGACGAGAGCGAGTTAGTAGAAATGGCGAGAGTGCTGGGATTAAGGGAACTAGACGTTAAGGCCGGAAAGCTCTCCGGTGGACAGAAGAGAAGGCTAGCCATAGCTATGGCCTTAGTTAGCAACAAGAAGATAATTCTGCTCGACGAGCCTCTGGGAGCTGTAGATCCAGCGTCTAGAGGTGAGATAGTCGACGTTATCAAGGAACACACAAGAGACAGGGGTGTAGTATGGGTCACCCACTTGAAGGACGTAGTGGAAAGGGTTGGGGGCAGGGTTTGTAAGATGGAGGGAGGAAAGCTCTTGGACTGTGAGGAAGAGCTTTAGGACTGAACCGTGATGACGGATCAACCGTCCGAGTCCGTTATCTTGATCAAGCAGTCGTTTCCATACCTTCCGCAACTTTCTACCTTCATAGTGAGGGTGGCGCCAAGGACGCCGTACCTTCCAGAGGGAGCTATTACCTTAACCTTCTTTCCGCTGAGACCCTCTACCAACCCTGCGCATAGCGCTATCGGAAGGACGCACTTGTTTGGAGTTAGAGATTTAATGTTTGCTAATGGACAAGATTTCAGCTTTATCTTAATTTCCTTGTAGTCCTTCTCACAACTCACAAGATGATCTCCATAGAGTTTCTTGGCGATATCGCAGAAGTCCCCCTCCTCCATCTCTTTTGCGTAATCCCTACCGACCTCTTTGAATGTCTTGAACAGTAGTTGCTTTGCCGAAACGTCGCCGATGATCATCGAGAGCTTGTCTAAGAGGGCCTCTAAGACCCCTCTCTCGATCATTCCGAAGAGATGAGCTTCGCTGGACATGCTCCATCCTCTCTTCTAACTTGTCTCCAATTTAAGAATGCACAAGTATCTGTCAACACTCTTGTAAACTCAGCAAAAACTAATTTGGAAGTTCTTGACCTAGAGGGGGAGAGGGCAAAGAGTTGCAGTTCCTCCATCTAGCTGACGTGCATCTAGGGAAGAGGCAGTACGGCTCCTATGAAAGGGAGAAGGACTTCTATAATGCCTTCAACGAAAGCGTGGAAATAGCTTTAAGAGAAAAGGTTGACGCCTTCGTCGTTTCAGGGGATCTCTTTGACACTCCAGTTCCTTATCACGGAATGGAACCCATAGAGGTAGCGCTGAGAGGCTTTCGGAAACTCAAGGAAGCGGGAATAGAGGTAATAGTGATACCGGGCGACCACGATGCTCCGAAGAAGGTTGGAAAGCCCTCCATACTTTTCGTAAGGGAGTTCGGTGGAGCGAAGGTTTTGGTTGGAGAAGACGCGATAAGGGGAATAGAAGTAAAGGGGGTCAAGTTCTACGGAATCCCGGCCTTCAATCCGTACAGGAGCAGCGAAAGGGAACAAGTTAAGAAGCTAATGAAGATATTGGCAAAGAAAGCGGACAAGAAATCGGTATTGGTGATGCATGTAGGGATTTGTGATATTCTGCCCTTCTCATGTATAGAAATGGAGGAATTACCTAAGGGCTTTGGGTATTACGCAATGGGACACGTTCACAAGAGCTATCACAAGTACTATTCCGGTTCTCCTCTGGTTTATCCAGGATCCTTGGAGGTAGTCTCAAAAGACGAGATAGTTGATATAAATAACAAAGGACCAGTTCTTGTAGACGCTAGCGACGACTTCAGCTTCCAGAAGATAAGGATCAAGGTGAGGCCACAGTTCATAGTTTTCGTGAGGGGTAGCGGGTTAAAGGCCTTAAGCGAGGTTGACAAGCAGATAGCTCAGATACCCCCTCGTTCGGTCATCCACTTGGAAGTAAGTGAGGAAGCCAAGCCATTCCTCGAGGCTATTGTTAGGAAAGTCAAGGAGAAGAGAGATCCATTAATATTGAGAATAAATGTAATAACGAAGAAAAAGAAAGTAGATGAGCCGAAGAAGAGCGTTCCGAAGGGCGTCGGAATCTTGGAGGCCCTCAAGGAGATATATGGAGAGAAGCTGGGCGAGAGAATATACAAGCTAGTGGAAGCCGGCATGGTTTCCAAGGATGAGGCCTACAAGGAACTCATTGAGCTATTTGAGAGCGGACTTTGGAGTAGAGCTCGACGTGCTTCTTAGCCACCTTGTCCGCCGAGGTGTAGTAGGCGTAAGCTAGCGCCCAAGGGTTACATCTGTTCCCTTTCAGCAGCTCTTCGAAAGCCCTTCTCAACGCTTCCTTCATCGTTTCTAGGGGATTCTCGAATTTGAACGGATAGAACGCCTTCGGGAAGTTCTTCACGTCTCCTATCTCGGGAACCACGATGTGTTTTCCGCAGACCAAGGAGTCGTGAAGTATCCCGGAAGCCTCTTGAGTTGGATCGGAATAAGGTAAGAGGACCACGTCGGAGGAGCAAGCTCTCTCTATGAGTTCCCTCTTATCCATGAATTGTTCAATTACGTTGATCCTTAGTCCTAACTTTTCTGTGTATTCGTTTACTTGCTCCGCAAACTCTTTGATGTACTCGAACCATATCTTTCCATCCTCGTTTTGATAAGTGCCTATTATGGTGTACTCCACCGGATGCTCAAAGCCCTCCTTTTTTAACATAACCAAGGCATGAATGGCCCAATCATACCTTTTGGTAGGTCTCAAGAAGCCCGGCGTTATCACCCTAATGGTCTTAGGAACTTCCCTCTTCTTCCCGCACTGTCTCGCCTTCTCCAGGACGGCCTCACTTGGGGTTGGAGATAAGTGGGGTATGAACTCTGTCTTCGCCTTAGCCCAGTCCGGCAACAGCTCGTATCCTCTGACGGTATGCACTATCAGCTTGTCCGAGAATAAGACTGGCATGAAAGGTGAGAGAGCACTTATGATGAGACCTCTTATGGCTTCCCAAGGTTTCTCCTTGCTATAGGGAAGGCCGAATTGGATATAGTTCGTAAGAGCTTGGGAGGGCGTGAGCACGGTGTGTAAGGTAGTTATGTGGAACTTCCTTAGGGTCTTGAGGATGGTATAATAGAGCAGCTGCGTCCATCCGAAGTGACCCTTGAAGAGGCCGAACTCGTGTTGGGTGTGGACTATATCCCCCCTTCTAGCGCATAAGGCGGCCTCTACCGAGTCCTCGTACCTCTGGTTCTTTAAATCACAGATGCTTACATTGACTCCGAACTTCCTCAGCCAGCCCACTAAGACGTCTCCGTACATCTTTATACCGCATTTCTTCCTGCTGTAGTCATATACCATCGCTACCTTCAATGCGCATACCTAAGGATAACGACGTAAGGGAGTAAGAAAAGTCATAGCTCCTCTTCCCACCACTCCTCGGAACCCTTCAACAGCTCGTTGTAGACTGAGTCCGGAGGGGCATAGGTGGGAACTATTCCCAACTTCTGCATTACGGTATCTATGAAGTCCTTCTCGGCTACTCCAAGCAATGGAGCGTAGGGTAAGTATTCCACATATCTCGAGAGGAAAGCCCTAGCTCCATCTATGTTCCCCTTATCAACCATACCCTTTACGGTGTTTACGACGTCCCTCAGCACTCTGGCCACATCTCTTAGCGCCTTCTTTCCTTGAGGGGTTAGCTCCAAGTACAAATCGCTTCCGAAGAGCTTCCACCTCCTCTTAACGTTAACGTACCCTTTATCGACTAAGTCCTCCACTATGTCGTTCATCATGTCTACGTCTACGTCTAGCAACTTAGCTATTTCCTTTACCGTATATCCGCTGTCGCTCAATATTAGGACCAGCAGCTCTAGCGGGGTTACGCCGAAGACCACAGCGTTACACCTCAGAGAACTCTAATCTCATCCCTCTTCATGAATACATACACAGCTGTTACTGACACAGTTATCATTACAGCAGTCAGGAAGGCCCTGACGGCCGGAGGGGCGGGATCCACTATGAATGGTACTAACTGAAGTGCTTGAGGAGTTGGCTTGAGCGATACTTGCTCAGCTACATCCTTGAAATACTCCTCATAGACTATCACGTTCTTGTAAGCACAGACGGTATATTCTATTCCGTCTTGCTGAACCAAATACTTGTCACAAGGTATGATCCCATTGGGGAACCCTAGGGCACCGGGACCTACGTACTTCCCCGTGGGAGTAAATGCTAGGAACTTCGCTGGAGGGTTGAGGAGCGCTTGAAGTGCTGCGCAAGCTTGAGGAGAGCAGTAGTAAGTGGGGTTCTGTATCCAGTTAAAGGATGACATGAAGTCTATGCCGTTGAAGCGGACGGTGTAAATGCCATATCCTAAAGCGGTTCCACTAGGATCCAAGACTAGTACGTAATACTCTAAGGAAACTGGTGGAAGCGCCAACGCTAAGGAAGCTAGCGCTAGCAGAACCGCCAGTCTTCTCATAATTACTACCGGGAGGATAGGAAAAAGAGGACTCAAGAACTCTTCTGTTGATACCTCTCGATAGCGGCCCTTATCCTCTTGTAGGCTTCCTCCTTAGGGAGCCACTCCCTTATCTTAACCCACTTGCCGGGCTCGAGCTCCTTGTAGTGCTCGAAGAAGTGCTTTATCTTGTCCTTGATTATGTCAGGTATGTCGTCAACATCCTTGTAATCCTTAAATCTGGGATCCACCTTCTCGACGGGTACAGCTATTATCTTGCTGTCGGGTCCCTCCTCGTCCTCCATAACCAGAACTCCGATGGGTCTAGCCTTGAGGTAAGTGCCGGGGAAGAACGGCTCGTGGCTTAGCACAAGGACGTCGACGGGATCTCCGTCCTCCTCCAGGGTAGCGGGTATGAATCCGTAGTTGAAGGGATAATACATGGCAGTGTAGAGCACTCTGTCAACCTTAATCAGACCAGTGTCCTTGTCCATCTCATACTTAACGTAACCACCCATGGGTATCTCGATAACTACGTTAACTACCTCCGGGGCGTCCTTGCCCGGACCAAGCTTCTCTACGCTCATGGCTCTTCCCATCTAATCGCTTAGGGTTAGAGCAATATGAGCTGATATGAGCGGTTTAGAGAATATATGAACGTGGTCAAGAAACATGAAGGAATGTATCGATCTCGAAAGCGCGCTAGACGATGAGGAAGGGCTTAGATCACTTTTCCAAAGATTAGGGGAGCTCTATGAGACCTCTTATGAGATAGCTCTAACTAAAATTGTCGAACGATGTTTAGAGGAGAACCCAAAGCTTGTGGAGAAGATAGATAGCATTCTTGAGGACGTAAAAGATAAGAAGGCATACCTTTCGTTGCTTTATATGATATTTACTTATCATAGAAGAATGCTAAACATCACTAAGATGAAGGAAGTCCTAGAGAAACACAAGAGGTTTGATGGAGACCCCATCTATATACACATGAAGGTAATGTGGTTAAAATTTACTAGGAAGAAAGATAATATAATAAAAGCTATTAAGATGAGCAAGATGTTAATGGAGAAACTTCCCGAACATGCCGGAATAGCTCACAACTTCGCCTCGACAATAGCGGATGCAGTAGAGTTGGGACTGTTGGAGAGGAATGATGAACTGGTAAGGAATGCCCTTAAGGTGGCTGAGAGGTTAATAGTTTATGATTATCCTACATATCATGCAACATATGGAAGGCTTCTAGGATTTCTAGGTCACTATGAAGACGGAATAGAAGAAATTACAATGGCTATAGATCTAGAGAATCCCGATAAGAAGGATTATAGTATTAGGATGATGTTATACCAGAAGTTCTTAATAGAGCTTGAGCTTTATAGATCCATGGATATAACACTAGAAAGGTTCAATCGGCAGTTACGAAAGATGGCCGATAACATTAGTGTCGAGCTAAAGGAAATGATGCAACAAGAAAGACAAAGAAACATTGAGTTGCTAGCACTCTTCACCGCCCTCATAGCTATAATAATCACGACCTTAACTTCAATTGCGGAAAATCCTAACGTAAACGTCCTCTTGCAGTCGTCCTTAACTATAGTTGCATCCTCTTTAGTAGTGCTGGGAGCGTTCCACTATATGACGACAAGAGAGAAGTTATGGCAACAGAGAGCTCTCTTAGTTATTGGGGTTGGTATATTCTTGATGATCTTAATTTTGCTACTAACAGCACTTTGGAAGGGTGGATGAACTATAGTGATTTCCCAAAGAAGCTGTGTTGTGTTACCACGAGAACTTCTTAAAACTCCTCCGTAGCGACGGTCGGGGGTAAGAGGCCTTGTCGGCTAGCTACAGACACGTGGGAGTGAGGGGGGTCGAGCCCCCTAAGATAGCTTGCGATGACCCCGAGTGCCCCTGGCACGGTCACTTGAAGGTGAGGGGCACTATCCTCGAGGGGGTCGTCGTAAGGAAGAGGATGCAGAAGGCAGTGGTAGTGAGGCACGAGTACTTGTACTACAACCGTAAGTATCAGAGGTACGAGAAGAGGAAGAAGAACATCCACGCGAGGCTCCCTCCTTGTCTAGCTAATGAGATCAAGGAGGGCGACATGGTGGTGATCGGAGAGACCAGACCTTTAGCTAAGAGCATAAGCTTTGTTGTCCTAGGTAAGAAGGTAACCGGAGGTGAGAAGTAATGGTCAAAGCGACGGCGACCAAATCTAGGAGAAAGATAGTAACCGGACTTCAAGTGGGAAGCTACGTTAAGGTAACCGACAACAGCGGAGCCAAGCTTGCGATGATCATAGGCGTTCCCGGCTACCACGGAAGGCTGAGGAGGATACCTCCAGCCGGAGTGGGCGACATGGTGGTCGTCACCGTCAAGAAGGGAACCCCCGAGATGAGGCACCAAGTGGTAAGAGCGATAGTGGTGAGGCAGAGGAAGCCCTTCAAGAGGCCCGACGGAACTTGGGTCGCCTTCGAGGATAACGCTGTAATCATCGTCAACGAGGATGGATCCCCAAAGGCCTCGGAGATCAGAGGTCCCGTGGCCAGAGAAGTCGTGGAGAGGTGGCCCAGAGTAAGCAACGTGGCCAGCATAGTGGTGTGAGGTGATAGGAATGCCCATGGTTAGGTCTAAGAAGCCTTCCAAGCAGAGGAAGTTCTACTTCAACGCCCCTCTGCACCTAAGGCACAAGTTCATGAACGCGCCGCTGAGCGAGGACCTCCAGAAGAAGTACGGCGTGAAGAGGCTCCCAGTGAGGAAGGGAGACACTGTGAGGATACTCAGGGGAAGGTTCAGGGGACACGAGGGAACCGTTGCTAAGGTAGATCTGAAGAAGGCCAGGATATACGTGGACGGAGCCACCATCGAGAACAGCAGAGGCGAGCCCGTTTTCTACCCCATTCATCCATCCAAGGTTGTTATTGTGAAGCTTGGTAACGTGGATAAGATCAGGGAGAAGATAATTAACAGGAGGAAGAAGGAGGTGAGTGAGTAATGGCAAGAGTAGGAGGAGGAAAGAGGCACCTGAAGAGGCTAGCTGCCCCGTTCTTCTGGCCCATTCACAAGAAGGAGGCAGTATGGGCGGTAAAGCCTAGGGCTGGCCCCCACCCACAAGAGGAGAGCCTACCCCTCCTAGTGGTAGTGAGGGACGTCCTCAAGTACGCCGAGACCTCCAGGGAGGCGAGGAAGCTAATCGCTGAGGGAAGGATCAAGGTAGACGGAAGAGTTAGGAAGGACTATAAGTTCCCCGTGGGCTTAATGGACGTCATCGAGATAGTGGGAGCGGACGAGTACTACAGAATGGTACCCTATCCTACCAAGTACCTAATACCCTTGAGGATAGACGCCGAGGAGGCCAAGTACAAGCCGGTTAGGATAGAGAACAAGACCACCGTAAAGGGAGGTCATATACAGCTGAACTTGCACGACGGTAGGAACATACTAATCAAGGTGAGCGATCCCAGGAGCCCCGTGGAGGCCGAGCAGTACAAGACCCTAGGAACCTTGCTCATAACCGTTCCAGAGCAAGAGATCAAGGAGTACGTGCCCTTCGAGCCCGGAGTAATCGCCATAGTGAGCTCCGGTAGGAACGTGGGTAGGATTGGAAGGATAGAGGAGATATCCGAGAGGCTCGGAAGGAAGAAGACCTTAGTGAAGATGAGAGATGTAAACGGAGAAGTTTTCTACACCGTGGCTAGCTATGTGTTCCCCATAGGTAAGGAGGAACCCATAATTAAGTTGCCCGAGGGTGGTTGGAAGTGAGCGCGGAGGTAGAGGTCAAGTCCCTAGAGGTACCCATACCCCAAGAGAAGGTGAAGGAGATACTGGAGAGGTGGGAGAAGCAGCCGATGCTCAAGCCGAGGCTAGCCAAGGTAACCGTCAACATAGCCCTAGGAGAGAGCGGAGAGAGGCTGGAGAAGGCCTACAACTTGCTCCAAGAGCTGACCGGTCAGAAGCCCGTGAAGAGGGCTGCTAAGAAAACCATAAGGCAGTTCGGAATCAGAAGAGGAGAGAACATAGCGGTCATGGTGACCCTCAGGGGAGAGAGGGCTAAGGAGTTCCTGAAGAAGGCTCTAGAGGCGGTCAACTGGAAGATTAAGGCTTCCAGCTTCGACGAGTTCGGGAACGTGGGATTCGGAATAAAGGAGCACATCCAGATACCCGGAACTAGGTATGATCCTAGAGTAGGAATATTCGGAATGGACGTCATACTAACTATCGAGAGGCCCGGCTACAGGGTCGCCAGAAGGAGGAGGGCTAAGGCTAAGATACCGAGGAGGCACAGAGTGACCAAGGAGGAGGGAATGGTATTCCTAGCCAAGGAGTTCGGAGCTAAGATCATATGATTATATGCTCCCGTGAAAGCGGAAGTGGGGGTGTGAAGTCATGGCGAAGTTCAGGCCACCAAAGTATAGGAAGTTCGGCAGGGGAGCCAGGAGGTGTCAAAGGTGCGGAAGCCAAGACGCCATCATAACCAAGTACGGGCTCTACCTCTGTAGGCAGTGCTTCAGAGAGGTAGCTCCCAGCATGGGCTTCAAGAAGTACAGGTAAGGGGTGAGAGCAATGGTAATGTTGGATCCCTTGGCCAACGCTTTGAACACCATTTATGCCAATGAGGTTAGAGGCAACAAGGAAGCCATAATAATGCCCGCCTCAAAGCTGATAGCTAACGTGCTAAGGGTGATGCAGAGAGAGGGCTACATCGGAGAGTTCGAGTACATCGACGACGGAAGGTGGGGCAAGATAAGGGTTCAGTTGCTGGGAAGGATAAACAAGTGTGGAGCGATTAAGCCTAGGCAATCCCTAAGCTACAGAGAGCTCCTAAGGCTCCCCGAGTGGGTGAGGAGGTTCCTACCCTCCAAGGACGTGGGAGTGCTCATACTGAGCACCCCTCAAGGCCTCATGACCCACAAGGAGGCCATAGAGAAGAGGGTAGGAGGAATAGTGTTGGCTTACGTGTACTGATTTTTCCCCTATACCTATACGTGATCCTTTCCCTAGTCCTTATGGGTATCCGGACTTGAGGGCGGCAGATTTAATAAAGAGGCCCCCTATCTCTTGCTTCCCCTCTACTTCGCTGAAAGAAGTAATCAAGATAATGAGGAACAATAACGTAGGCAGCGTAATGATAGTGGACGGAGGAAAGCTCCTGGGCATATTTACGGAAAGGGACCTGGTGAAGGCGTTAGATGAGGGTGCCAAGCTCGAAGAACCCATATCCAAGTACATGAACCCTTCTCCCATAACGGCGAAGGCTGACGAAAGCTTGGAGTCTGTAGTCAGAAAGATGCTAAACAACGGACTTAGGCACATACCAGTCGTTGATTCGGAAGGGAACGTATTAGGTGTAATAAGCATTAAGGATATAGTCGAGACCCTCTATGAGGGTTGTAACCCTCCGTAAGGATTTTTCATTCCTTCAAAAACAAATGCTTGACGCTTCTCCGAGCGAGCTTTCTTCCTACGTACTTAGCATAGCTCTTAGGAGAGATATGACCCCTAACCATCTTTACCCTCCCCTTCACTATAGCGTCCAGTATCTCCTCTGGGATGGGCTCGGCTTCTATGATGCTGTGCGCAGAGGCAACCATTTCTGCATCGTGGGCGTCGCTGTTAGCAAGCATAGGTTTCCTCAATATCTTGGCGACCTCCACTGCCCTTTCGTTAATCTTCTTGGGAGCCCTAGCGTTCCACGCCTCTATGGCGTGCATCTCTAAGTCATAGATACTCTCTCCGCATCCGTATCTCCTTTCGTCGTAGGGATGGGCTGGTATGTAGAGGCATCCCCACTTCTCCGCCCAATCGTAAAGCCTCAAGGCGTCCTTTGGGGGAGGGGAGGGAGGTAGGGAAGGACATAGGATGAGGATATCCATGTACTTCCCATAGTACCTAGCCCTCACCTCGTTACCGTAGATGAGTATTATGTCAAGACCCTTGTTCTTTATGAACTCCGCTGCGGCCTTGGAACCCTCGAAGGTGTCGTGATCAGTAATAGAGATGGCTTGAAGGCCTTTGTCTATAGCGCTCATAATCATTTTTTCCACAGGATCTAAACCATCGCTATGTGTTGAGTGCATGTGAAGGTCTGCCCGGAGCGCAGGCACACTTCAAACCCGTAAACCTAGTCACCTAGGGGAATTTATATGAAGGCATAGGGGTATATGCATCCCCTTTAGACTCTAAGTGCGAGAACAGAAGGTTCTACTAAAAAGTTATTCTACCTTTATCTCCTTTCTAGACTCCCAGAGACCGTGGAGGTTGCAGTATGCTAGAGCGTAGAGCACTCCGGGCTTCTGAACCTTCATGGTAAAGGTTACCTCAGGCTCCATGTAGCCAGGGGCAAAGAAGGCCCTTCCTACGAAGACGGGGTTGAAGGCCCTTCCCTCCTCGTAATAGTATAGCTCCACCCACCTTATGGAGTGCTCAGGAGTGCTCGGATGAGGCCCTACCTTTACGGTTACCTTGAAGGCCTCTCCAGCCTTCACCTTCTCGGGGGCCTCTATCTTAGGAGCATGGGTCTCAGCCTTGCCCTTTACCTCCTCTGGGGCGTTCTCTGGGGAGTAAACTAGCTCTCCGAAGGGCTTTACCATAACCTACACCCGTTAACAGTGTTAACATCATTCCTTTTAGGTTAGGGTATTCGGGATTGAAAACTTGACTTAAAAAAGATTGGATGCGTTCACTTCACCAAGTTAGCTATGAAGGAAGCTAGGAAGTAAGTAACGACTCCGGAGATGAGGGCGCCGACCACGGCGGCCACTATGTTCAGGCTGAGTAAACCGCTCAGGAAAGCTTGAAGCGCAGCCGTGACGGCTAGGAACTTAACAAGACCTCCCCAAGTGACGTAGTCTTGGGCCGCGAAGGTCAAGGCGGGAAGCAAGAGTATCGCGAGAGCTAACAGTTTCCTCAACTTCGACACCGCGCAGTAAGGACAAGCGCATCCGTCCCTTATTAGCGATCACCAAGGGACGTCTTTGAGCTTTAGCATGTAAGCTATCCTGTTCGCGGTTACGTGAAGCCCCACTATGATCACTCCGGCTATAATCCAGTATTCCATCTTAGGTCTCCACCCTAGAGCCATCATCAACGCCGTGGCTCCTAGGAAGAAGTCGAGCTGATCCGCTAACGGAAGAGGTGCCCCCCTCTCGAGACCCAACCTTCTCTTAATAAATGAGAAGAGCATGTCGCCCAGAAGAGCTCCCAAGGAGCCCACCAAGCCGTAAACGAAGTAGTCGAGATCTGAGGTCAGGAGCCAGAGGCTGAGAGCTACTGTGCCTCCAAACCATAAGCCTAGGAGCAAGCCCTCCCAAGTCTTTCCATCTCCTAGGATCCTTCTGCCATCTATGAAGAGCTTCCCGAAATCCACGGGTGTTCCCTTTTTCAAGAACACGGGTGAAGCGTTGGCGACCATAGCTGGTAAGTATATCATTAAGAGCTTAATGAGCTCGCTCAACAGCTCACCCAACTGATCTCACCTCTTCCTATCGTGAAGCACCTAATCTCCTCTCGGGGACATTCCATAATCGCCATCCTCTTGCCTTCTCTCAGTCTTTTCACTCGTACCACGTAGTCCGCCCAAGGCTCTATAAACTCGTGATAAGGGGTCCTACCGCTCTTGGCACTAACTTGGGCCACGGTAACGCTTAGCTTCCCTTTCTCGCCCCTTCTGTGCATGAGCCAAGAGACGAGGGCTGAGACCTTGCTTCCTATCTCCGGAGGCAAGTACCTGGTTATGGAGGAAAGGCTATCTATTACCAGGACGTCGACGTCTAAGTTTTCCAAAAGAACCAAGAGTAAAGTGCGGTAATCCATGATTACCGAGGTCTTGGTCTTAGGACAAGATATGTGGAAGAAGGAGAGCTCATCCTCCGTTGAGATGTAGAGGGAACTTTCAGTACATCGAGAGCTGGCAAGCCAAGAGGCTAGGGCGCTCTTCCCTACCCCCGCTTCCCCGTAGATCAAGTAATGACCTTCAAGCGGCCAATCCCTTGAGCTCCCTTTGCCACTCACCGCTCTCTAGCCTCTCTTTAGCTATCTTTACCGCTTTCTCGACCTTCCTTAGTGCTTCCGGGGACAGGTGTCCCGAGTACTTCTCTAATTCCTCCTTGTCTATTACCCTAACCATTCCGTCGTAGACCACGTCCACCTCCATGTCTACATAGCGAGCAAAGCACTCTCCTATTTCGACGTCGCTGTTTATATTTACGTAGACTCCCTTCAAATCCCCCATTTCAGAGAAGTAGCCGTGGATTACAAAGGGTGAGAACGGCTCTATCAAGGTTATTATGAAGTCTCCAGGCTCCTTTTTGACATTTATGCCATCGTAGATGCCGTATTCTCGCACAATCCTTTTCATTACCAAGTATTTTTCCGTAGTCCCGATGACCCTTCCCGGTCCCAGAGTAATGCAACTCCCGTCCAACTTCTCATGCCTTATCTCGAAGTTCTTACAATCGGAACACTTTTCTAGCAAGAACTCCTTCACCTTTCCTTCAAGGTTCCAATCGAAGGGAACGACCTTGTCCCCTAGCTCGGCAGCTGTAGAGAACTTGTCCCCGCCCGCCTTAAGGGTATGGTGGAAGGGCATGGTACTTAGAACCTTCCTCCTCTGCTCGTCCGCTCTCTTTTTATCCTCTAAGGTGGTCTTGAAGATGCCAAGAAACTCGCCCTCATAGACCTTGGTGCCAGGAGGAAGGTCTCTGGCCCTTACCCATATCTTCTGGGCCTCCTGAACGAGTCTTTCCAGTTCTTCCCTTAATGCCTCAAGCTCCGCACTCCTAGCTGAGGACCTCCAGTGAACCTTTATTCCCATCGATACTATGTCGCTAGCTAAGTTGATGAGTAACGCCTTCCTTTCCAAGTTAGTTATGTGTTTGGAGAAGCTAACCCCTTGTCCCCTCCCCAATATCACTTCTACGTAGAAGCCTTCTAGCCTAAGCCCTTCCTCCAGCACTACCTTGTCCTTAGGGTAAACCTTGCTTCTGATAACCTCAGCTATCATCTCCTTTCCTGGATAGCATTCTCTACTCCTAACCTCTGCCTCTATTCCCTCAATCGTCGTTTTGCAGTTCTCGTCCACGACAATCTTGTAGGCCGAGTGTAGGTTAGGCTTCGCCACATAACGGGGAGCGAGGGGGAACAGTTCCTTTAGAGTCTCGTAAACTTGTGTTCCCTCTTTGTAGAAGCCGTTGACTAGGACCTCGTGCACGTTCCTGTCAGAGTGCTTGACCGTTACGTGTGGAGGGAGGGGGGAGCCTTCCACTCCCCCGAGCCTCTCGCTGAGCTTCTTGCTTACATCAGAGAGTTCGAAGCCCTTTTCGAGTAAAAGGCTGGCTATGGCAGTTGCGTATATCCCCCTTACCCTCACCCTTACCATAGCTTACTCCTCAGTCCTTGACGGTCTCCAACAAGGTCACGACGTTCCAAATAGTGATCCTTGTGTGAATGGGCATGTTGGGGTCTTGGGCTATCTCGTCTAGAGCACTTATTGCGTTGGCGGCCCTAACTCCGGGGCTCAGCTTCTCGTCCTCCAAGTGCCTCACGGCCTCTATGCATACCCTTCTGATGTTTCTGGGGACGGAGGGGTCGTTGATGATCTTCATCAGCATGGTTAGTGCTTGCCTGAGCTTAGCCTCGTTGTCGTAACGGCTGGCCAACTTCTTTTCACCCCGTGTTGAGGATAGTCGGTAGCTTTAAAATAAAGTTCCGTTAGGTGGAGGAACCGTCTCCCTCACTGGCCACGCTCTCGATTAGCTTCTCTATCAACCTAACGTTCTCTTTCAGTATTTCAAGCTCCTCCTTGCTCTCAATTATCTTATTGAGGAGCTTCCTGCCCTCCTCGGTTATCGTATATAAGCCGTGCTCATCTACATTGAGGAGACCTTGCTGAACCATTTTCTTCAAGGTTGGGTAGATGGTGCTCTTTGGCGGCACCCACCTTCCGTCAGTCAGCTTCCTTATCTCCTTCAAGATATCATAACCGTTCTTGGGTTTCTCAGCCAGAGACTTGAGTATGTACAGGCTGAGGGGGTTTAGCTTGTACTCGTTTGCTCCTAGCTTGACCTTGACCTCAAGAAGCTTTCGCATAAGTTCCACCAATACGTGACTGAAAATGAGTAATTAAAACGAAGACCGTTAACGTAGGCTACCTATGCGATATGTTCACTGTTGGAATTTACCCTTTGTGCTTACTTCACGCCGTGTAAGGTCAGGTCTCTCCCTCTGTCTCCCCGTGTGGGGTTAGGAAAGGCTACTTTTTAGGAAGGGCTATGTTCTGCAGTGTAAAGGAGTATAATAGGATATATACCCACCTATGCTTTTAGGTAAGCTTAACTGTGGTGGTCCAGATGTGTCCGCACGCGATACCCTCAAGCGTCGGTAAGGTTCATTGTACTCTAGCGCAGATGGCGGTGAATCCCAAGCTCTATCCGTGCTTCGGAGATTATGAAAAGTGTCCGATATACCAAGCTGAGATGGAAGGAGATTGTTCAAGCTGCCCCTTAGCTGACGTCTGCGGAAAGAGGTGAAGAAAATGAAGGTAGCCCTCTTACAAGTTTCCGTAAAGGAGGGTGATATTGAGAGGAACCTCGAGATGATAAGGCTAGTCATGAACAGCGTTGTGGCGGATGCCTACTTCACTCCGGAGATGGCGCTATCAGGGTTTCAAGTAGATGATCTGGAAACGTTCAAGATCGATGGAATATGGGGAATAATTAAGGAGATAAGTGAGGGAACAGTACTCGGGATGGGTGGACCCCTTTACGAGGGAGGCAAGCTCTACAACTCCTACCTAATCTTCGAAGACGGCAAACTAATTCACGCCAGAAGGAAGAAGTTGTTGTTCGACTTGATGAACGAAAGAGAACTATTTTCAGAGGGCGAGTTCCCCGAACCCTTCCAGCTACATGGAATGAAATTCGCCGTGGTCATCTGTTACGAGCTCCGTTTCCCCGAGCTCTTCTGGAAGCTGGCAAGACAAGGAGTTCATGCCTTCTTGGTACCAGCAGCTTGGCCTGCCTCCAGAGTAGAGGCGTGGAGGGCCCTGATTAGGGCCAGGGCTATAGAGAACTTGGCCTATGTGCTTGCCGTAAACAGGTGGGGGAAGGGGAAGTACGGCCCCTTTGGGGGCTATTCGGCATTGATTGATCCCTCAGGGGAGGGATATGAGCTAGGAGAAGGAGTAGGTGCGCTGGTGGGGGAGTTGGATCCGGAGGTGGTATTGAAGGCTAGGGAATTTCCGTCTTGGAAGGACAGGCTAAGGTACTTCGACCTCGATTGAGCACTTGTTTACTCCCTTCGAGCTCTTCCCCCTGACCTTGCACTTCAGTATGGTCTCAAGAAGACCCTTTATCACTCCCTCCTCAAAGATGCATTCCACCTCGGAGCCCATTGAAGGAGCTTCCTCTATGTCAACCTTTATCTTCTTTCCATTTACATTAAAACTCACTTTACCGAATCCTATGGTGTTCAAAGTTGCTGAGATTGTGTTAACTAAGTCTTCAAGACTCATTTCTTTTGTGTTCCATCTCTCAAGTATTATCTCTGCGGTCGCTGCTCCCAGACTCTTGCCCACATTACGTACTATTATCTTAGAGGCGTTCCCAACTATCTTAAAAAATTCATCGTTTAACTTGGTGACTAGGGATGCAGGAACTATCATAAAGTCCGAGCTCAGGAGCTCGGACGTTAATTCTGTTCTCTCCTCCGAGTTAAACTCGGCTTGTTGCAACAAGCACACCGAGCTTTGTTCGCTGAAAAATATTCTATAAGTCACCATTAAGTGATTGTCAGTGTTTAAGGTCTACAGGGTATATGCCTTACATGTAAGTTAATATATACCCGTAACTCGGATTAGTACCGTCTCCTATTCAAGCGTCGAGAGCATGAGGTTGGGAGAGATATCTTCCATTCCATACTCGGTTTTCTCGCCTTCCCCGCCATCAGAGGTACCTTCGGAGCTAGCTCTGTTCCACGGATGCGGAAACGCTGGGGTAACTCTCTCGTTGCTGAACGAGTATCTAATGGAGTACCACAGATATTGGTTTGATGCCCTAGTTCAAGACGCTAGGGAGATAATAGATGATGTCCCCTTGAGCGGTAAAGCGCATGAGATCTTCCTTGAGTCAATTGAAAATGCTTTGATGAACGCTAAAGCGAGCCTCGAGGGAGCGATGGAGGTTCTCGCTCTTACCTCAACGGCTCTCTATCCTCAGAAGGTTAATGATAATGAGAAGGACTTGACCATGATAAGCTATGATATTCACATAAGGAGGAAATACAAGAAAGTAATAAAAAACAAGGTCTTACCTTGTCTAAGAGTTGCGACCATATAAGTACCATAGCGCTAAGACAGTGGCCAGAAGGGTTAGCACAGCTATTGGTAGGAGCAAGGTAGGTACTACGAAGTAAGCCGTCACGATGATTATTGACGCCAGCGCTATGGTTCCGGCGCCCCATCCCCATCTCCACTCGTGCCTGAACCTCATGGGTGCACCGAAGGCAATTAACGCAATTAGCAAGAGGGCTAAGGCAGTCCTCACGTCCCCTTACCAGGGGCTCAAATCTTCACGAGGCATATAGATACTTTCGTCGCGCTCTCTCCATTGAAATTTCTTGGATCTCTCTTCTCCATGGGGGTGTTCCATGTTTGAAAAGCTTCCGGGGGCTAGCGAGGCTGAAGGGTACTGGTTGGGGCTGCCGAAGCTCACTCCTAGAGACGTCGTGTTGATAGCGATAGTAAGGGGAGCTAAGGAGGTAAACGATATACTCAAGCTACATGATGAACTCGCATCGAGGGGCATGGTAACGATACCTTCCGAGGAAGAGATCATTAGGACGCTGAGGGAGCTTGACGCCTTTGGGATAATAAGGCTCAAAGGAGGCAAAATAGAGCTAGTGGACTCTGAATTCTCGGAGGAGTTCAAAGAATCATTGAACTTTAAGGTTAGATTAGTAAATGTGGTTGGAAAAGAGGAAATTCAGATATCCACGACGAACTGAACCCTCCAGCAATCCCCAACCTTTTCTATCTTCATCTCGGCGTAAGTCATCGCCTTTACGATGGTACCATATTCGTGTTTCTCGGGATCGAAGAGCTCTCCGCAAGCTCTTCCCTTTATCAAGTACTTGCCCTCTTTCTTCTCCAACTTAACTTCAAACTTGGAGAAGACCAATCCTTCGGAGTCGAAGTATAGGAGCAAATCATCAATCCATTTATAGAGGGCTTGTTCCAAATCATCAGCTTCGTCCTCTACCTCTCTACACTCCTTCGGTTCGACCTTCTTTACGTCGGTTATTACAGCAAACACTCCCTTGGCGGCGTTCGCAAACGCTTCCTCTAGGGTCTCCCCATATCCTACCACGATGACGTCGGCGGTATGAGGCAAGTGTTCGAACTCCTTAGGACAAGGCATGTTCAGTCCCAAGGGGATGGTCATGAGTTGGTATAATAGATCGAGAGCCCAGCTCGTTAATAGCCAAAGGAAAGGTCAGTGAGAGGGAGAAAGGTATGAACTGTCTTTACTCCGCCTTGATCTCGGCGTTGCCAGTCGTGGAAATAAGGGGAGCTATACCGTACCTAATAGCTAACGGCTGTCCGCTGTACTTCATTGTAATATGCTACGTCGTGGGCACCCTTACGGGCTTCTTGGTCTACCTCTTCTTAGAGGAGATACTGAGGATCGCAAGGAACATCCTTCATAAATACTGGAAGGGAGGCCTCAAGATATTGGATAAGATTGTGGAAAGGGCGGAGAAGGGTGCCGGCCCCAAGGTGGAAAAGTATGGAACCCTAGGACTGGCCTTGTTCGTCGCTATACCAGCCCCTGGAACCGGCGTCTGGACGGGGGCCATGGCCGGATATTTACTGGGACTCAAGAAAAGGGATGTGCTGCTGGCATTGGCGCTGGGCAACTTGGGTGCTACGATAATAGTTACGTTGCTCAGCTTGGGGGCGGCTAAGGCGGTAGCTTAAGGGCTCGGAGCACGGCTTGTGCTTTCATCGCTCAACTGAAACACGGTTCCTCATCGCCAAAGATCCTTAGACGAGCAGGGTGTACACCACGTAGGTAGCTAGGGCTGCTGTAATCACCGAGGCTAAGTCAGCTACGCTGTGGTAAACTACCTTTGAAATCTCAAAGGCCACAAAGAACGTAACTATCAATATAATTCCTAAGGTTATCAAGTCTAGAGCCATAGTTCTTCCCCTTTAGGCTAATCTAGGAAGGGGTCTTCAATGTTGGACGTCCTCGGCCTCATCTGAGCTCCGCTTCAGACGTCCTTCCAAAAACTCACTTCCTCCTCCTCAGTAAGGCTAGGAGGGGTATGGCTAGCGCTAGCAGGGCGGGAGAGGGAATTCCGCTGGAAGATATGGAATTGTACGCGCTGGTGTACATACTCGTCATTGAGGTTAGATAAGGTAAGACCTTGGGAGCTATGCCGAAGCTCATGTAGTAAATGTCTAGGTAATAGTAGCCAGTACTGTTTGTAAACGAGAACGCTAAGTAGGAAGAGTCGGCTTTACCCCTAATTGCAAGGGCCTCAATGGGGCCGTTGGCGTGTAGATCTGCTACTTCCTTGCCAGTAGGCGTGTAGAAGCCTATTATGTCATCCATTGCGTTATTCACAATCGCTATTATGTTACAATCGTCTGTAACTCCCATTAGCTTGACGTTAGAATAGCTAAAGGTGCTGTTCAGGATAGGGTTGGTTAGGTTAGAGAAGCTCCATGATTCTATATCGTTTGGAGTGACCACTATCAAATAGTTTGTTCCGTTCTGGTTGCATGCCTTCATTATGGATATTTGTGCTGGGAACTTCTCGCTCATTATAACGGCTCCCGTTGACTCGTTGAGGAGCGTTAGGTTCCCGCTAACGGAGTCGTATATGCCGATGACCCTTCCTTGGGTCGTGTTGAAGTAGAACGGTCGCACCGTTACGTTCTGGAAGGTGACGTTCCAAAGCCTAGCTCCGCTGGTGTCGTTCACTAAGGTACAGATGCTACCACACATCACGACCTTGCCGTCTGGCAGCGCTAAGAGAGTTTGGTTTATCGGAGTACCGTAGGGTGCGACGTAGACCCAGTAGTTGTAATAGTTGATGCTAGTAGCGCTGAGGACAGAGGAGGTAGGGACGTATACCTTCTTGTTTATGTATATTCCAGGAGGGTACTGAGTATTGGCGGTGTAACTGTAGGACATAATGGCATAGAGCTTGTTTGAGAACACATTCAAGGATTTGTAGAGGATGTAGGTGGAATTGCTGGTCGGGTTATAAAAGACTGGAACGACGGTTCCGGTAACGAAGAACTCACCGTAATCCTTAGAGGTGTTAGGTATGGTCTTATCGAATGCTATACCCATGCCGACCAGTTGGACATTGGTTAAGTTATATTGGGTGTAATTGAAGCTAGAGATGGCAACTTCGGGTAGCGGATAGATGTAAAGCTTCTCAAATACCTTTATAAAGAATTTACTGGTCATCGACATAACAGTGCTGTAAGCGGTGCTTGTCAAGGTATTGGTATAGGTAGTATATATTGTGTACGCGTGAGTTATGCCTATACCACCAAATACTAGCACTAGCAAGCTAATCCCTATGGTTTTTCTACTCACCAGATCCACTCTCAAGTTATATCTCTGCAAAAGTATGCTATAAGTTCTTATTTATTCAATTATGATAAAAATAACATATTTAAGATACGCCGCAACCTCCTTTATCTAGTTTAGGTATTGGGAACATTTAATTGTAGATTTGAAGATAGTTGAAAAAGTTTCACCTCGTGAAAACCCTTGAACTTAAACCTCCTTTCGTGATATCAGCCGGGGACCGATCGTGCTCCTCTCGAATAGGGACAAACTCGTGGAAGTTGGATTTGACGCAATAGCAACCTTCTTCTACAAGCTAGCCGAGATAAGTGACAAGCTTAAGGAAGAGGGACTCTGGACTTATCTCCCAGACCCCTCTGAGCTTAGGGAAAAGGTTGCTACTGGAACAGTTAGGGTGAAGCTAGGCTTTCCTGTCTATCAGAAAGGCGGAGTAATCATGGACGTGACCAACGTGGAACAAGCCCAAACGGCCGAGGACGCCGGAGCGGTAGCGGTCATGGTGCTCGACAAGCTACCTTATGACATAAGGAAGGCCGGCGGAGTGGCCAGGATGGCGGACGTGAACGTAATAAAGGAGGTAATGGACTCCATCTCCCTTCCAGTTATGGCGAAGGTGAGGATAGGTCACTTCATGGAGGCTAGGGTGCTAGAGGCCCTAGGAGTCGACATGATAGACGAGAGCGAGGTGCTAACCCCAGCCGATGAGAAGCATCACATAAACAAGTGGCAGTTCAAGGTGCCCTTCGTGAACGGAGCCAGGAACCTAGGAGAGGCCTTGAGGAGGATAAGCGAGGGAGCCTCCATGATAAGGACCAAGGGAGAGGCGGGAACTGGAAACGTAGCTGAAGCTGTTAGGCACATGAAGACGGTAATGGGTGAGCTAAGGCAACTAATAACGATGCCCGAGGAGGACAGGGTACTAAAGGCTAGGGAGATGGGAGTGAGCTACGAGTTGGTCGAATTAACGGTGAGACTTCAGAGGCTCCCGGTGGTGAACTTCGCCGCTGGAGGAATAGCTACCCCAGCGGACGCGGCCCTGATGATGTGGCTTGGAGCGGACGGAGTGTTCGTAGGATCCGGAATATTCAAGAGTCAAGATCCGAGGCAGAGGGCCGAGGCGATAGTTCTAGCGACGTCCCTCTGGATGGATCCCGAGGCGGTTCTAGAGGCACAGAAGATGATAAGCGAGAGGAAGAGCATGATGGGAATTGATATAAGGCAGCTGAAGCCAGAAGAGCTACTACAAGTTAGAGGAGAGTAAGTATAAAATCTTCTCTTTAATTATTTCGAAAACGAATATGGGAGTTAGAACACCCTTCAAGATCTCAATATCCTGTCATGAGTTAAGAGACATGAGGGAGGAGCTGAGGATCTAGTCATGTAAACTAAATCTAGAATAACGGTAAGTACTTCCCGAAGTTTATCCTGACGTGAGCCCTACACCCTTCCTTACCACAGTTCAGACCTTCAACATCTACCTCCACCCACGTGGCCCCTTCTATCTCAGAGCTAACCAAATTAGCGAGTAAGGGCCCCAATTCCCCTAAGGGGGAGCCGAAGAACTTCAAGGATTTCAGCTCCTTCACGACGTTCTTACCCCTCCCTTCGCTTAACCAGTATATATCTAAGGTAATCTCGTTATCTTTTGCTTGATATGTAATCATGTCGGCATCGAGCATATCCTTTGCTCTCGTCAGTACGTTTCTAACCTCTTCTATCACGTCTCCCACCGCTCGAGAGCGGTCACCTATTTCGATAGCCACAAAGGTATAAATGTATTACATGCACTGCCCTTTCGAGGGTTTACTGTCCGAGAGCTTTGACCGGTCAAGGGTGCTTTTAACACTAAGTATATACCTACTCCTTTGGGTTCAGGCTTGCCAGAGGGGAAGGCCACTAGGGAGAACATCTTGAACGCTGCTAAGAAGGTCTTCGCAGACATGGGGTTTAGTAAGGCCTCCGTTGAAATAATAGCTAGAGAGGCAAACGTATCCAAGAGCCTAGTCTTCTGGTACTTCAAGAACAAGAGGGAACTCATCCAAGAGGTGGTTAAGGAGATACTTCCTAAGAGGATAATCATGGAGTGTTTGGATAAGGATCTGAAGGGAGAGGAACTCTTGAGGTGCGTAATTAGGAACTACATAAACTTGCTCTCCGATGAGGTTAACAAGAAGCTCGCCCTTCATTTAATAGACATGTCCATCACTGATGAAGAATACAAGAAGCTCTACGACGAGTTCTGTGAGGAGGGTCTAGCCAAGCTCGCGGAGAAGCTCTTCTGTAAAGAGCCCGGAGAGTTGGAGATGGCAGCTATGAGAGGTCTCCACGGTATGCTCATATGCAACATAATTAGAGGTCAGACCTCTGAGGACATATTGACGACCTTGGCCCTGAACTTACTCAAGCCACTAGGTCTCTGTTCTTGAAATGACCATCCTCACTAACTTATAAATCTTTTCATTGTGCTTGAACCCGGTAGAGTGCTATGTTCTGGAGAAGGAGATCCCCCTTCGACTTGTTCGATTATTTGCTCAGAGACATAGAGAGGGAGCTACAGCTCTTCGAGGAGGAGTTCGAGAGGATAATGGAGGAAGCTGCCAAGAGCGGAGAGGTGAGGGTCGAGCGCTATGGTCCTTACGTTTACGGCTTCTCCATAACCATAGGTCCCGACGGAAGACCCGTAATCAGGGAGTTCGGTAATATAAAGAGGGGACTAACCGGGACCAAGGTTGAGGAAGAGTTCGAGCCGTTGGTCGACGTCATGGAGGATGACGACACCGTAACCGTGGTAGCAGAACTACCCGGCGTCAAGAAGGAAAAGGTCAAGGTTAAGGTGGGAGAAGACTACGTCGAGATAAGGGCCAGCAACGGAAAGAAGTACTACAAGAGGGTCAAGCTGCCAGCTAAGGTGAAGCCGGAGACCGCTAAGGCCAACTTCAACAACGGCGTGCTCGAGGTTGTTGTTGAGAAGAAGGAGAAAAAGAAAAAGGAAGGAGAAGTAGAGATAACCCCCGAGTAACCTCATTTCTTTATCTTTCTCCTTATTCTCTTACTCTGTATATACCTATCCAGCTCGGCCAAAGCTTCCTTGAGCACCGCTTCCAACCTTTTGTCATACCTTCCGGTGCCTATCTTCTTTCTCACGTCCTTTACCGGGGCTATCCTTATCTTGGTCTTCATAGGATCCAACACGAGCTCAGCTCCACAGTAAGGACATCTGTAGCCGTGCTTGCTGACTACCTCTTGAAAGGAGGGTGGACCTCTAGATCCGTTTCCTACGAATATTTCCAAAGGTCTTCCGCATGATGAGCATACGTAGACCAAGGGCACTATTAATCCCATAGCTTAGTAATACCGAGAAAGGTAATGAAGGAGGAATCACTTCCAGTCAACTAGGTACTTGAGCTTCCTGAACCAGTTGGGGGGCTTATCTTCAGCCAGGAAGGCAGCCCCATAAAGGGGAGCCAAGTCGTTGTACTTGGCCTCCTCTACCCTAGGGGCCTCCACCACGAGGCCTTTCCACTCTGGGAGCTTCTCGAGTATTTCATCGAACAATTCCTTGTTCTTGTAGTAAACTCCTCCACTCAGCGCTATTACCTCGGGATCGTAGGCGTTAGAAACAGAGGAGATGAAGGAGAGTAATGCTCTTTCGAAGGCATCTCTCAAAGCTTTCTCTTTCTTCATGAGCTCGAAGAACTCCTTGGCAGAAGAGACCTCATACCCTAACGCCTTGGCGAACTTAGGTAAATTGCTCCCTCCCAAGAAGCTTTCTACGTGGCCCCCTCCTCCGCATCCGCAAGGGATTTCCATGTTCCAAGATAAGGTTACGTGGCCGAACTCATGGGCGTTTCCTTCCTTACCCATTAAGAGTACCCCATCCACCACGGCGCCTATTCCTATCCCCGTCCCAAAGCCTATGTAGACTAAGTTCTCGCTCTTCCTAGCTTTCGCCTCGGCCCAAGCTCCGGCCACACAGTCGTTGACCATGTAAACGGGAACTCCTAGCTCCATCATCAAGGGCCTAGCTAGCTCGAAGTTCTTCTCATTCAAGTGAGGATTGTTAACTATCATGCCTTCAGAGATCTTGAGAGGACCCATGGTAGCTATGGAGATCTCATTCGCGTTCATCTTTTTCAGTTCTTTTATTAACACGGAAATTAGATCCTTCGGATCCTTAGGCGTTGGAATTACTTTCAAGAGCTCGAGCTCTCCATGATAGATCCCTATAGCGGTCTTGGTACCTCCGATGTCTAGCACAGCCCTCAAGCATCAGAGCCCGAGGAGGCTGAGCGGGACGGAGTATAACCTCTAACACTCATAGGGGACGGACGCGCTTGTCTACGCGCTGTGAGACCCTTGAAGAAGGGCCAGTTAGAGATAATTGGTATAGTTATAGCCCTCATCATTTTAGGCTTCATCCTAGAGGCCATTTACCTCTACTTATTCGAACCCAAGGCGTTCGAGCAGATATTCGGAGGGATACTCTCGAAGATTTGATTTTTGAAAAACGTTAGAGGCTGAGGAAGTCCTCAGCCTTAGGCGGGTTCGGAGGTAGACCCTTCCTCTGCCTTATCTTGGCTATCAACTCTGGTAGTAGCTGGTCCGGAACCGGAGCCCATCCGTAGAACTCAGTACCCCAGAAGGCCCTTCCAGCGGTGACGCTCCTCAGCTCCATTGGTAGGTCGAAGCTCTCCGCTACCGGGATGACGGCTATGATTCTGGCTTGTCCTCCCATGTCGTTGACCTCCAGGATCTTTCCTCTGTGCTTATTGATCACACCCATTACTGCTCCGATGTACTCGCTGGGCACCCTAATGTCGAGCTTCTGCAGAGGCTCTAGCAAGGTGGGTCTGTCGGTGAGCATGCTGGCGTAGACGGCGTTCCTCACCGCAGGATAGATCTGAGCGGGTCCTCTGTGGGCGGGGTCCTCGTGTATCACCGCATCCCACAGGATGACCTTTACGCCCCTTACCGGCTCCTTTGCCAACGGTCCCTCCTTCATGGCGATTCTCCATCCTCCGAGGATGGTGTCCTTGACCTCCCTCAGGTGCTGTACACCCACGGTCTTGTCGATGAATATGTTGTAGTTTTCGTCGATAGCCCATATCCTCCTGGCAGTCTCCGCGTCCCAGCCGGCCTTCTCTCTGAGTATCTTGGCCCTCTGCTTGGGGTCTTGGTCCTCGCTGATCTCTCCCTTCTGGATGAGCTCTATGACCTCCTTCTCTAGAGGCTCTACGGTTATGTACAGCTTGTTGTGCTTGTTGGGGCTCTTGCCCTCCACCTTCTCTCCGGGGCTCCTCACGGTCTCTCTGTAGGTGATTACCGGTGGGCTGACCTTGACCTCTAGGCCGTATACCTCCTTTAGCTGGGTTAGGGCGATCTCGATGTGCAACATTCCCATGCCGCTCAGCAAGTACTCACCGGTCTCTTGGTTGATGGTCACCTTCAAGTTGGGGTCCTCGATACTCAAGGTCCTTAGGGCCTCAATCAGCTTGGGCAAGTCTCTGGGGTTCTTGGGCTCGATTGCTACGGTCACTACGGGCTCGCTCACGTAGTGGAGCTGCTCGAAGGGAGCGGCCTGGTCCTTGTACTTTATGTCTACGACGGTCTCTCCGGCTCTGGCGTCGTCCAGACCTAGCATGGCCACTATGTTACCGGCGGTCACGTAGTCAACTATCTCTCTGTCGGGTCCCATGTAGATGGAGACTTGTAGTATCTTGTTGGGCTTCTGAGCGTTAACTAGCCATACCTCCTTTCCGGCGGTAGCGGTTCCGGCCCAGACCCTTCCAGTAGCTACCAACCTCTTGGTGTGAGGGTCCAACCTCATGTCGTTGATGAAGACCACGAGGGGACCATCTGGATCGGCGTTTACCATAGCCTTACCCAGCTCGCTGTTTATGTCACCCTTCCATAGCCTGGGAACCCTGTACTTCTGAGCCTCTCTGGGGTTGGGGACCCATCTAACCACCATGTCCAGCAAGGTCTCGTGGAGAGGAGCCTTCTTGAAGAGCTCCTCTATGGCAGCCTTGTCTCCCTTAGCGTAAGCCTCCACGAAGTAGCTGAACTTTATTCCTTTCTCCTCAGCCATGGGTATGGTTATACCCCACTTGTCCTTGGCGCTTCCTAGGGCAACGTGACCCTTGGCGGGGTCTAGAAGCCACTTCTTGGCGAACTCCTTGTCAGGGGCAAAGGTCAAGATCCTCTCGTTTACCTCCTTGATTATCTGGACTATCCTCTGCTGTACCTCTTGAGGGCTGAGCTTCAGCTCCTTAATCAACCTGTCTACCTTGTTTATGAAGAGTAGGGGCCTCACGTACTCCTCTAGGGCTTGCCTTAGCACCGTCTCGGTCTGGGTCATTACGCCTTCTACTGCGTCTACTACTAGGATTGCTCCATCAAGCACTCTCAGGCTTCTAGTCACCTTACCGCTGAAGTCCACGTGACCGGGGGTGTCGATGAGGTTGATCACGTAAGGTTTGCCCTTGTACTCGTGGTACAGGCTTACGTTGGCGGCCTTAACGGTAATTCCTCTCTGCTGCTCCACATCCAAGTAGTCCAGAGCCCTGGCCTCACCGGCCAACTTAGGGCTCAATATTCCAGCGTGCGCCAGCAGCGCGTCGCTGGTGGTGGTCTTACCGTGGTCCACGTGGGCGATGATTCCGATGTTCCTCACTTGCTCTATGTTCCTCATTATTCGTAAGATGTCCTCTACGTGCTTATACTTTGGCATACTGCATCTACCGCAAAGCCATAAGGAAAGGGCTTAAAAAACGGAAACCCGCGTTCCGAAATCTTGCATTTTAAAAGGTATTGTTTTATCAAAAGGTCCAGATTGCGTTATGATTGCTAAGACAAGAAGTAATGAGGAGAGTTACTTCTCCTTCTCCACCTTTATTCCCGCTAAATGCATTAACAATAAGTTCATCATGCTCTTTATCTCCTTTACGTCCTCCTTTACCTCTTGCACGTCTCTATCCAATCTGGCAACCGCTACCTTAAGCTCTTCAACATCTTTTTCGAGCTCATATACCCTGTGCTCCAAGCTCTCGAACCTCTTATTGAAGTCCTCTCTTAGATCGTCTATCCTTTTATTCAGCTCGTCCCTAACTAGCTCTATCTTCTTGTCCAGCCTTTCCTCAGTTGCTTTGATATCATCCCTAAGCCTCTTCTCACAATTATCTATCTTCTTGTCGAGTCTTTCCTCTGTTGCCTTGATTTCAATTCTAAGCTTCTGTTCAGTCTCCTTTATCATTTCTCTGTTCAATTGAATCTGCCTTGAAAGCTCATCGTACCTAAGCCTCACTTCATTTAGAACCATGAAGAGCAATAGGAAGTTCGCTTCTTCGCTAGTCAAAGGCTTTCCGCTTTGGATCTTGTTTATCAACTCTCCGAACTTCTCTCTTGCAAAATCATAGGCAATCTCTAAAGTCTTATCGACCAGGAAGGCCAAAGTTGAGCCCCGTCCTTAATGCTTTGAGGTAGTATTTGTGTGAAGAGAGTTAGGTGAAAGTACTGTGCTTCGAATATCAATACTCAAGAGCAGTACTTAAACGAAGAACTAATCGAAAAGGAGGAAAGGCCATCTCTTTAGAGCTAGCGAACTCAAACACCTCTTGTTGCTTAGTACAGCGGTAAGACGTTGCTGCTCGTGTTAACTCCTTGTAGAGGAATGGGGGCTCGATTCCTCTCGTTCGAATTCGCTTCGATGTTAAAGACCTCCTCCTTGCTTCGCAAGGTTTACTTACTTGATCTCAGCTCCGAACAGCTCTCTTCCTTCAATATATCGAGGAACTGCTTCTACGACTACTTGGTAGGGGACAGAGGAATCTCAAACGTCTTCGCCAGAATGCCCCATCCAGATCTCGACGGAGTTCTGGTATCTCGCTTGCTGGGAACTTGCTACGTCGAACCGGAGGAACTCTTTAAGACCTTGAACGATGCGGAGGTGGTTCAGAACTTCATCAACTTCGTTAGAGTTGCCGAAGGTGAAGAAGGGGTAGGCTTGGTAATCTTCATGCCACTGGATCCAATAGGGATTCATTTTCTAAGGATTCTCGATTCGACTGACGTGAACTACACTTCAATATACGTCATAGGTGAGATGAACTACTGTACCTCAACTCCAATACCGAAATTTATAAGAAACATCCACGGCATTGTAGTTAACAAAGTACCGAAGGCTATGTTCTTGAGGTTATTCGACGAAATAGATGAAACGGAAGCGGTTAGGAGCTCTCTCCCGCTAGGCTTAGTCTCAGCGCTGATTCTCGGCCTTACAAGGCATCTCTACGCACATTCGATAAGGGATTACCTTCCAGTGGCCTTGCGCATGGTACCAGACCAGTCACTGATATCGCTGAGGAACGTGCTGGACTACTTCTTGTTTACGCTGTTTAATAAGGGTGAGAGGAAGGTTTACGGTTACATGGGAGGCGCAGCTTATGAGCGCCCTTTAAGGGCTACTAGCAAGTGATGTGGATTATTCCCAAGACCTTCTTACCCTCCTCTACCAACTCGTTGAACCTCTCTATCGCTTTGGGTGAAGGTAGGGTGACGTAGCTTATTCCCTTCTCTTCTAGAAGCTTTTTAGCACCTTCCATTATCGGAAGGGCGCCGTAAATTCCGGTCCCTATTACTACCACTTCGACTCCCTCCTTCAAGTACTTCTCAATCTCTTCCCTTGATAGAGGAGTGTGGCCGTAAAGGCTCTTGTACTTCTTCGAGGGTTCCTTATCCCTCTTTCTCGTCGTTCCATCCCAGTAGATCACAACGTCATGATGATAAGACTTACCCTTAACTATCACTTCTCCAAAAGAAACTGAGTCGATGATTCTCAATTTCTCTCCTAATAGGACTAAGAAAACAGCTCCTTTAAAACTTCCTCGACAGGAGTTCCCGGTTCCTTCTCTATATACCTCATCCCTAGCTCGGTGACCCAGTCCCTTCCCCCGTGTCCTTGCAGGGGAGGTCCGACTACCACTTCCACCCCCTTGCTCGCCAAGAACTCGGCTAAGGTTCTGCCTCTCCTTCTCTCCATCTTTATCGCCGGATTCAACGTCCTCTCCGCTTCCTTCCCGTCCTCGAATATGCACACTAAGGGAGCTAGGCCGAAGTGATGGGCCACCTTGCACTGACCCTTCAAACACTCGCATACTATTGCGACCTTCACGTTCCTTACCCATCTTCAAGGACTTGGAGGAGGTATATTGGTTTAGGCAATGCTAATCTGACCGGAAAGAAATTCGATATAGAATGTATAGGCAGCCTCAACCGATTACACCCTTCGAAGTCAAGGCCGAAAAGAGTACAGATGTTCTTCGCTTACCGAGGCAGAAATCATGAGCGAGAATCTCTTGATGAGATGCGATCAATGCTCCATGAGCTTAACTGGCGGGTGTACCGTAAGAGGTGTCTGTGGAAAGGATCCTGACCTCAACTCACTCCAAGAGGCCCTCATTTACGGCTTGAAGGGTACAGCTGCCTACTACTACCACGCCCTAGAACATGGATATAAGGACCCAGAAATAGATGAATTCATGGCCAAGGCTCTTTACATGACTCTTACTAACGTGAATTTCAACAAGGAACACTTCATTAATGCTATATTAGAAAACGGCAGAATTCACCTAAAAGCTATGGAATTGCTCGACAAGGCGTACGTGGAGACCTACGGGAAGCCTCAGCCGGTTGAGGTGAGTACGGGAACTGAGGAAGGTCATGGAATTCTGGTAACCGGTCACTCCTACAAGGCGCTCTACGAGCTCCTCAAGCAGATAAGGGAAATGGGTCTCGAGGATCAGATAAAGGTCTACACTCATTCTGAGATGCTCCCCGCGCACTCCTACCCCAAGTTCAAGGAGTTCAGTAACTTGTGCTGTAACTGGGGAGGTAGCTGGGTATACCAGAGGAAGGAGTTCTCCCAGTTCCCCGGTCCCATACTGGGAACGAGCAACTGTGTGCAAGAACCTCTTCCGAGCTATGAAGATAGAATGTACACCGTAAGCGTGGCCGGTCTGGAAAAGGGGAAGCATATTGAGGGATGGAACTATAAGGAACTAATCGAGCACGCCTTGAAGACTCCTAAGCTGGAGAAGAAGGAGGGTCCGAAGATAGTCACCGGCTTCCACCATACCAACGTGCTACCGTTAATGGATAAGATAATAGACTTAATACACGAGGGCAAGATAAGACACGTCTTCGTCATAGGAGGTTGTGATGTGCCCAATCCCAAGATGAGTTACTACGATAAGTTGACAGAGATAGTCCCCAAGGACTCTATAATACTCAGCGCTGCTTGTGCCAAGTTCCGCTATAACATGAGGGACTACGGCGACATCGAGGGTATTCCAAGGTTCTTGGACTTCGGTCAATGTAATAACGTATACTCGATAATAGTGCTAGCTGCCGAGCTTGCCAAGAGGTTGAACAAGGACCTAAACGAGCTTCCAGTGAGCATAGTGCTCAGCTGGATGGAGCAGAAGGCGGTCGGAATACTCTACACGCTCCTCTACTTAGGAATAAGGGGAATCTACATCGGTCCCGTGGCACCTCAGTTCTTCACCCCGAACGTGCTCAACCAGCTCGTGAAGAGGTTCGATCTGAGGTTGATAGGAGATCCGGAGGAGGACTTGAAGCACATGCTGAAGAACGGGAGCAGGGTAGAGGAGGGAACCCCCCTCTCCAACTAACACATTATCTCAAGAGGCTTTTTGCACTCAACGAAGCTACCCTTCAAACACTTTTCGAGCTTATCTACAAAGCCCTTAACCTCTTCTTCGCTTCCTAAGATATTCGTGAAGTAGTCCTTGTAGGGTTCCTTCAATAAGTTCATGAGAGGCAGTCCTCCGGTGCTCAAGGGAATCAACGGAAGAAGGACCAAGTCTCTGAAGGTCTCGTGTACGTAGTATATCGCTTCTACCGATGGAACCTTGGTAAGGGCAATAGCTGTGGCGTAAGCCGACTCGGGCTTGAAGCCTCCAGTAAGGTTCAAGTAGTACTTGTTCTTACCAGCTATCTCCTTGTTCAAGCAGCAAGTTAAGCTTAGAAGACCAACGTAGAAGGAGTGAGGTGAGTTCTTGCCTAGCTCCTTGACCACGTAGGCTTTAACAGAAGGCTTCAATTCTCCTAGAGGAGTCTTGACTCCTCTCCCTAATGCCTTGAATACAGTAGCGTAAGCGACTTGACCCGCGAGAGTATCCGTACAGAGGAGCGTTACCTCATCCACATTTTTGAAATTGGAATAGAACTTATTCAAGGCGTTGAGTTCCGCAGACCAAGCCTCAAGATCCTCGGAAACCAAGGAGGCTAGGCGCTCAACTACCTCGCAGAGCCCCTCTACTCTCCTTTCATTGAGTATGTCCGATACCTTTTCCCTCATCCTCTCGTCAACGTTAAATTTGGGGATTCAAGGCATTTCTCAATATAGATGTGCCGACGGTTACCAGGTGGACGTTCAAGGGGGATCCCCAGCTCTTCCTAGAGCCTTATAGCTAATTTCTCGATACGTAAGCTCGTGGGAGCGTTGGAGATCGAGCTGGACTCGGCGTATCGAAGGGATCAAGTGGAGAGAACTTGTAAGTGGTTCATGGATAGTCATAGAGATATAATAAAGAAAGTAATGGAAATTGAGGATAACCAAACGCTGGACATTCCGGAATACCTCAGTCATGAGGACGTATTCGTGAAGATAATTCCCAGTGGCTTCGAGTACGATTGGTTTGTGAATTATGGAAAGGAAATAGCGAGGAGGTTGAGGGGAGTAGGAGGAGCCTATCCAGTAATAGGAGCTTGCATGATATCGCCTACCCTTACTGTAGAAGGAGAGCTTAGCGAGGAGGACATGGAGATGTTAATCTTCGAGTTAATAGCTAACAGAAGCTTGACATTATTCATGAGTGATCTGTTTCCAGGAATGACTTTGGTAGAGTACGCTGAGAACGCTGATCCCATGAGCTTGAGGGAAGTGTTCGTAGAGGTCGTAGGGGTGGCGGCGGAGGTGGAGAGCTCCGGAGTCCTGCACGGCGACATACATCCGAGGAACGTTATGATCAATAGAGGCGAGGTGGCGCTTGTGGACTTCGACAGCTCTGCCTTGCTAGAGGATCCCTCATCCTTCTACAAGGTCCCTGGAATACTACCCTATAACCTCATGATATACGTTGAGGAAACTGAAATGAAGGACTTCGCCTCCCTAGTCTTTATGCCTCCAGAGCTCTTGGCGTTAGCGGACCCCTCATTTGGAAGGAGGTACGAGCAGGTCCAAGACCCGGTAGAGCTGTTGGACTTCCGTGAGCTTGAGAAGGTGTTCGGAAAGGGGTATATGGGAATGCTCAAGAAAGCGGTTGAGGGAAACGCTCCTAAAGAGAGGCCGGTAAGGGCCTTGCTTCGCTCCCTCACTTCTTGAGCTCCTTCTTGTACTCCTCGAATACCCTCTTGACCTTCTCCCTCCACTGAGGGAACTCTTGAGGGCTCTGAGGGTAGTTCTTGTACAGCTCTCTGATCTCCCCCATGTAGTCAGCCACTACCTTCAGCTTTGCGAGCAAGGAGGGCTTCCCTAGAGCCTTTATCACTCTCATTATCTTATCCGCCGTCTTTATCTCCAGCTTACCCTTCAGGGAAGCTTCAAGTAAGTCCTCTTCCTTTATTATCTTGTTCTTCATTCCGTAGTTTATCTCATCGTCGCTTAACGATTGGAGGAAGAGCCTAAAGACATCTAAGGCAGCTTGCTTAGCTCCGTAAGCATTCATGAAGTCTATGTTATAGTGCCACAAGTTCTCCTCTGTGGGCTCCTCCTCCAGGGCCTTTATGGCGGTCTTGGCTAAGAGGTATGCACCGAGCATTCCGGAGCCTATTCCTCCACCGTGGATGGGGTTGACTTGGTAAGCGGCATCTCCGGCGGCGGCGAATCCGTTGGCTACCATGCTGTCTAAGGGTCTTCTCGTAGGAACGACCCCTCCACCGGCGTGGAGGACCTTACTACCTTGGAACTCCGGTCTAGGAGCCAAGTACTTGTGGAAGTACCACATTGGATCCTTGTGGCCGACTCCGCCCTGAACTCCGAGGCCCACGTTTATCTTCTTGGTGCCGGGGTAGGGGAAGAGCCACCAGTACCCTCCGGGAGCCTTCTCTTGACTCACGTAGATCCTTATGTAATGCTCATCGGGAACCTGCTCCTTCACCTCCCTTATCTCTCTATAAGCCACAGCCGTGTCCTTGAGGTCCAAGGGCTCGGAAACGGACCAAGTCTTAGGAAGGGCCCTCCTTACTATGGAAACTACTCCAGAGGCATCTATCACCAATCTAGCTTCTATGGTCTCGACCTTACCCTTCCTCCTTACGGTTACGCCTCTCACCTTCCCCTCCTTGACTATGGGACCCAAGACCCTTGTCTCGAAGGAGAACTCGACTCCGGCGTCCTTGGCTAGGGAGTAAAGCCACCTCCCGAAGTTTCTTCTGTTAAGCATGTATCCCTCTCCTGGGACCGTCCAGATGGTCTTTTCGTCAGGAGAGTAGAGCTTGGCTCCCACTATCTCTCCTTCGGTAGCCTCTTTAGGAGGGTAACCTATGGGTATCTTCTCGAAGTACTCCTTACTTATGGCATCTCCGCATACCTTGTTTCCTAGCTCCTCCTCGCTTTTGAGCTCAGTGACCAATACCTTGTAGCCTTTCTCAGCTAAGAACTTGGCAGCTACCAGTCCAGTGGTCCCGGCACCTACTACCACTACGTCGTACATCTTCCCTAAACCCTACGCGATTCTCCTTTGATTCATTTTAAAAGGAAAGGAGGGAGCGACGGAAAACCTTTACTTTCCATGTTAAGGAAGAAACTATTAAGCAAGTATCAAGAGACCAACGACGAGCGATGAAGGCGGTAACGATAACACTCCCACTTCTCCCTTTTGCCTTAGATTTCACGAAGATCTACGTAGATAGCTACAGCACCCCGTCGCTCACCCTCGTAAGGACTTCTTCGAGAACTATCATCGTTATCAAGATGATTGGGGTGTCTCTCGGAGACGAGGTTGCTATGCCTATACTGCTTATCTTCGAAGCGCTCGGCAAAGATAATTCGTACAGCGGCAACTTAACGAGGACGACGATCTTCAAGGAACGAGCCTTCATACCACCCTACCTCAGCACAACCGCTCTTACTTTCAATGAGACAAACCTTGACGAACTAACTAGCAAGATGATGAACGAGGTGGTAAAGGTTCTGAAGAACTTCTCTGTAACCCTCGTGATTACCATGTATGCAGAAGATGGATTATGTTCTTCTGGTCATTAAGAGGAGCGCTCTACTGCCTTAATTCTCGCCCAGACGAGCGGAGGAGGGAGAGAACGAGGATGAAGGTGAGCAAGTTCTGGAAGGCCTTTTGTGAGCTCTGCAAGCCCAAGAGGCCGGTAGAAAGACCAAAGGTAGTTACCCTACATCACAACGACTTCGACGGAATAATGGGCGCCATAGCCCTATATCGCTTGCACTCGGCCGATAGGTATAAGACGATTCCGAGCTCCAGAAGGAAGTTCCTTGAGAGCTTTAAGAAGGTAGTGAAGGAAGAACCGGAGTTGCTCTACATAGTTGACATAGGTCCTAATGAGAGCGAGTTGGATGAAATAAGGGAGATCTTAAAGGAGAAGAACTTCAAGTTGGTGTGGATGGACCATCACAAGTGGAGCGAGAAGGTATTGGAGACGGTCAAGGAGTTGGCGGACGAGGTCGTTTACGACAGAAGCACGTGCGGAGCTGGGCTGGCCGCTAGGTATGCTAAGGAGAAAGGGGCAGATCTATGTTCTTGCTGCGAGGAGCTGGTAAATCTGAGCTGTGATATAGACTTGTGGATTAGAAGTGATCCGAGAAGCGAGAAGATGAGCATTGCTTTAGGTAACAGGAAGTGGAGGTCCTACCTAATAGAGAAGCTCTGGAGGTGCGTGAGTTGGGACAAGGACTGGGAGGATGCATACCAAGAAGTAATAGATGAAATGAAGGAGTTCTTAGATAGGGTGCTAACTAAGGCAATTAAGTTCGAGGTTAAGGGAGTGAGTGTAATTGTAGTTCCCATAACTAGGAAGGAGATAGCTTGGGTGTCCTTCTTAGCTGAGTTCTTAAGGCAGAGGGATAGCTATGACGTAATAATCTTCGAGAGCGACGTAGGAAGCCTTCACATGAGAAGGGGAAGCGAAAAGGTTGACCTAAGCGAGCTAGCTAGGAAGCTGGGAGGAGGGGGACATCCAGCGGCTGCTGGAGCCTCAGTTCCCTACTCCTTCTTCGATAGACTTCTCCATAAGCTAACCATGAGGCCTAGGAAGGTTGAAGTGGTCAGGAGGGCCCTAGAGGAGCTCTTGAACAAACGTTAGCTTCCTACAAGGAGCTCATTAACAAGCTCGCTGTAGCGGTCGAGCTTCTGTTTAAGAATCTTTAATTCCTTACTTAACCAAGGTTTAGTGTAATAGTTGTAGAATTGGATGGTCTCTCTAATTGCTTGACCTATACTGCACTTCACTAGCTTGCTAAGACCGCCTAGCTTCTCTATTTTCATCCTTAACTCGACGAAGCTCTTCAAGTTAGGAGCCTTAATTAGCTCTTCTATGTATCTTGTAGCGTTCTTAGGACAAGAGGCCTGAGGCTGTGAAAGCCTTAGCATGCCGATCTTCGACTGGAGCTCATTCACCAAACCAACAATCATCTCGTAATCTAGCTTCAGTCTTTGTGCTAGGTTAACCGCCGTATAGACGTTCTTATACGTAGGCTCCATAGCTAATAGTTCATCTAGTCTCTGCGCAGTCATCTCAAAATCGGAAAGTAGCTTGTAGAGCTTGACTGTTAGGCTTTTCACGGAGCTTAGCTTTGTCAAATACTGCAAGGCGTTGAGGAAAGGCTTTTTCAGAAAGCTCGCTTTAAACTGAGGACTTGTAGATACCTCTTCGTATAACCTCTCTATCCTTAGGTAGGGGTTGATTATCACGGCCAACTCTTCTGGCATCGGACGCGAGGGCGTTATTACCGGTACGGTTAGGGTTGTAGTTGACGTTACAAAAGCCCATTCTGTTAGAGTGGACGTTGTTATGAGTGTTGAAACCTCTGTAAGATACTTCGTAAGCCATGAAGTGTATGTCGAGGTTATAGTGCTAGTTTCTGTTACATACTTTAACCGAGTGAAGGTCTGTGTGGTAGTTACATTTACCTTGTGGATAACGTACTTGTATATAGTCGTTAGCTTAGCTGAGTTCACGATCACAGGTTTGCTTAATATAAACGGTGAAAGCTCAATTCCAATTATCTCTCCATCTGAGAAGCCTATGTAGAGCCTTTTACTATGCCACACTAAAGCGGTCGCCCCAGGTACCTTCATGAGTGCTTCAAGGTGCCCGTCAGTTCCTATGATAGTAACTACACCTTCGGCCTTGTTCAATACGGCTAAGTACTTGCATTCTTGAGAGAAGCTAACCTCGTAACCCTTTAGGTTAGGATTATCATAAGTGATCAACGAATTCTTGAGAATTAGGGTACCGCTCGGTCCGGTGGCCGCTACCAAATCTTGGCATACGTCGACCCCGTAGTACCTTCCAGGGATCCTTTTCAGGGTAGTTCCATCGACCCTAAACAACCATAAAGCGTCACTTCCTTGACCTCCGAAGGACAATGTGCTTGCCGCTATCAGTCCTTTGTTGATCGTCACAGAAGCTATCCACTTGATGTCCTTTTCCCAAAGAAGATTGCCTGTTGGATCGAAGGCACCGAGAGAAGATGCCCCGGCAACTACCAAGGACGGACTACAAGCTATGGCGCCATTGAACCTCTGCTTTAGCTGGAACAAAGGTGTAACGCCGTTAGCGCTCACTGATACGACCTTTCCGGACAGAGTGTTCGCTAGGATCTCAGTTCTGGAAGAACAGAGGGAAAAGAACGAACCCCTTACGTGCTTAACAATCCTACCTTCAGTGGTAACAAGGTAGATTCCGTCGTCAGTGAGCGCGGCTAGAAGTTTACCCGGTGCTAGTTCTGAGATGAATGAGTTCACGTCAAACGTAATCACCTTTGTGGGAAACAGCCCGATGAAGTAGCCTCCAGGAACAGTGCTCAAGAATGAAAGTACGTTTGAAGGAATCAAGGTTACTCTGTGAGTGATGGTAGTAGTTTTTGTCAGGTAGAGAGTAGTTGTAGTCGTTGAGGTCAATGTGCCTATGGTATAGGTAGTTAGTGTACTAAGGTAAGTTATCGTGGTCAAAGTATGTTCATAGGTTGTCGTTATTATAGTTGTGGTGAACCTAGTAACGTAGGTAATGATAGAAGTTACTGTGGTAGTAATCGTATTTATAGTAGTTGTTAAGGTTGTCTTTAAGTAAGGAGGTATGAGTAAGCCTCCTAGAGGAGGCAATAGCCAGATGAGCGCAAGTACTAGTAGGGCGCCGCCCAAGAGCGAGTATAAGTCCAATACTCGTCCCCCGACTCTCGATGAAGTAAAGTGATATACTCTTATCGCGCTAATCCAGAAAGTAAAGAGAGAGAGGTTCTCAAAGCTATAGGGTTCACATGCCTGTATTCCCTTGAGATAAGCTCTAGAGCTCTCGGTAGTAGAGGCTGAATTCCTTGTGGTAAGATGAGCTTGCTCTCCTTAGCTATGCTATAGCACTCCTCAGGCGATCCAACCAGATCATAACACCATTTAAAAATTTCATATTGGTAATCGTCAAGTGACATGAGCGACTTTATGCTTAAGCCAAAGGGTCTGTAACTCACAACTTCGAACGTCTTGACGCTACCGTCTAAGAATCCGACTGCTATAGAAGTCATGCTCCAAGAGATGGCTGTGGGTAAGTTTCGAACATTAAGTTTGTAGACTATAGATCCCGAGGAGTTAAGGATTGATATAGAAAAGTCGTTTTGGTCGACTACTGCTAGGTACTTACAGTCACTGCTAAAGGATATTGTAAACGCGAACTTAAATCCAGGCTTAACCCAAAGCTTAGCTAAGGAGCCGTTGGGTGTTACCTCAAAGAGATATACTCGGGAGGATGTCGTTACCGCCAAATATCTGTCACAGCTCTTAACGTCGTATATTCCCTCCTGCTTAAAGCTCGGGTAATTTAACATCTTAATTATATTTCCTCTCGTCACATCTACTACAAGTAACCTCCTGAGGCCTATGTCTGCAGAGTAAAGTCGATTACCAATGACTGCCAAGCCGTGCCTCACTAATCCGACTTTGAGCCTCCAAAGTGAAGTACCATTGTAGAGGGTCAATTGTAGATAGTTTCCGGCGGCCACAAAGGCACTTGGAAGGAGCAAAATCCCTCCGTTGAAGTCGTCGCTTAGCTTTAACGTCCTCCACTCATTGTTAAACAACAAGACCTTTCCTTCATTATCGATGAAGCCAAACGTGTTACAGCAATAAGATACATCCATTATATTCGTCCCGGTGCACATTCTTGAGATTACGGATCCCTCTTTAACTACGTAGGCACAAGAGGACGAGGCAGCTATCCCGAGCTTTCCATCATGGGAGAAGACGAGGCCGTTAACCCAACCGTTAGTCTTGAAATTCCATTGAGGAACCAACTTTAACGAGAATGTCATTACAGTAAGTATCAATATCAGATAAAGGAACTTCATTGGGTGAGCCTCCGTGAGAGATACTTAGCGAACTCCGAAAACCTTTCCTAGCATCTTAAGAGCTGAGAATTTCATTTGATGTAGTAAACAATAACAAATATATAATCTTGTAGAGTATTCTAATTGGATAATGTGAGATAATGTACCACCACTTAAATCCTTCCTTTAAATACCCTGTGTAAGGGTACGATTCATGCAGTTCAGCGAGGTTGACGTTAAAGCGAGGAAAAGAGCTGCTAAGATAATGCACGAAGCATTCATGAAATTGATAAAGAAGATAAGGAGGGGGGAGGAGCCAGAGCTGGTTCTACCTAAGAGAACGTTGGCTAATACCGTTTGGGACGCTGAACAGAGGATATTGAGGCTGGGAGAGGGGACCTTAACCAGAAAGTTCTTAGATGCATCTGAGGCAAAGAAGTTTATGAAGACAGTGCTAATGGCTTCGATAATATACGAGGCCCTCCTAAACGACGAGTACCCGACCATAAGAGACCTCTACTACAGAGGGAAGCACACCATAGTCTACAGAGATCACAAGGGGAGGAGGAGGGAGGAGAACACTTGGGACGAGCAGAAGGAGAGCGACGCCGTGATTACCGACGTAGAGGTCTATACTGGACTATTGAGGGAGGAGATGCTAATATTGAGCAAGGAAAAGGGTAAGGTAGTAGGAAACATGAGGATTAGGTCCGGAGGAGACGTAATAGACCTAAGCAAGATGGGCCATGGAGCTTACGCTATAGAACCAACTCCGGATCTCATAGAGTTCATAGACGTAGACGCCGAGTACGTGCTAGTAATAGAGAAGGACGCAGTCTTCCAGCAGTTGCACAGGATAAAGTTCTGGGACAGGTACAAGTGCTTGCTAGTCACTTCCTCCGGACAGCCCGACAGGGCCACTAGAAGGTTCGTTAGAAGGCTAAATGAGGAGCTGGGTCTACCGGTCTACGTATTGACGGACGCCGACCCCTACGGATGGTACATCTACAGCGTCTTCCGTTCCGGAAGCATTACCTTGAGCTACGAGAGCGAAAGGCTGGCAACCCCTTCAGCTAAGTTCTTAGGAGTGAGCATGAGTGACATATTCGAGAAGAACTGGCTTAGCCCCAAGGAGAGGAAGAACGTAATAATTAAGGCAAAAGACACGGACATCAAGAGGGCTAAGGAAATGATGAGGTACCAGTGGTTCCAGAGCAGGAAGTGGAAGCACGAGATAAACTTGTTCCTCAAGAAGAAGAGTAAGCTGGAGATAGAGGCCTTAGCGGTAAAGGGTCTCAAGTTCCTCTCCGAGGTCTACATACCTCAGAAGATCCAGACCGGAGACTGGATAGAGTGAGGCTAACACCTAACCTTATCGTTTCCTGAAGGAAACTTGAAGACGTAGGTAGGACCGTAATGCTTCACCAAATGACATTCCCCGGGCTCAAAGATGACGATACCGCCTTCCCCAATTTCCAGCTCTACAGGGCGAAGCACCTTACCTCCTTTCAAGAACAAGTAGATCTCCCAGCTCCTCTCGTGGTAATGGCTCTCCTCAAAGGTACCTTCATTAGCGATCGCTATCTCAAAGGGGGCTTCGAGGACCCTTTTGGGTTCCCAGAGGAACTCCCAGCGCTCCTCTCCTTTCCAGAGCTCCTTTACCGCTAGCTTAATCCCCTTCTTTGAAAGAAAGGGGAGCACTTCCTCCAAGGATTTCAATACCTTCAAGGATCATCAAAAAAAGAAAGATGAGGGAGGTTATTCCTCCTTCTTGGCTGGCCTAATCCTTATCTCCCCGGTCTCCTCATCCATCTCCAGCACGTACTCCTTGCCGAACTTCTCTACCACGCTCTTCGGCACGTAGATGTTCAGCGGCAGCGTATAGTAGACGTACTTGTACTCCTTGTCTTTCACTACCTTCTTGCCTATTACCTCTCTCACCTTCACTTGCCTCCTCCTCAAGCCTCCTCACCCCTTGCCTTCCTTAGCGCGGCAGCTATGGCCGCTAGCAGAGCGGGGGCCGGAACGCCTACCACGTTGACTAACAGCTCTCCCCAATGGCTCTTGTCAAGCATTGGGAAGCTCACAGTCGCCACTCCGCTGGCTGGCAGAGTGACGTAGGCGGTCACTATTCTTATTGCAGCCCATCCTGGGTAGCTGGTTGTGTTCATCAGTACGGGTACCTTGTAAATCCTAGTGGCCCCAGCGGTTACTACGGAGGTCACCTTGGTTACGTAGGGGGTAGTGAAGATGCTGGTAGTGAGTACTGGAGCCACGTAGGTGGACCCGTCGATAGCGGTTTGGGTCGCCAGCACTTGGTAAGTTGCGGTCACCACCTTCGGTACAGTTACCGGTATGACGGTAACGGTGCTCTCGTTATAAGTCACGGTAACCTCCTTCAGCGTGTAGATGGTGAACCTTGGATCGTGGCAGTAGATTCCTATCGTTACTACTGTGCTGGTAGGCAGAGCGTCCTTAGGCATGGTGACTATTAGCTCGCTGGCAGGGTCGACAGTAAGTCCTACGACGTTCTGCCCCTCGGTAATGGTAACTAGTCTTCCGGCGGTGTGGGTTCCCATGATTATTAGGGCCGGCTCGCATACTTGCTGCTTGACGGTTAGGTAGCCGTTGACGGTGTCTAGTAAGGTTATGGTGTTCACATAGCTGCTGGGGGCGTTTAGAGAGACCGTTACTGTAGCTACGCTGTTCACTCCGGGGAGGGCCAGAGCGAGGGGGAGTAGCAGAGCGAGAGCGATTACTCCGTACCTCATCTTTCCCCGCCGGTAGAAATTAGAGAATGAAGTCTAATAAGTGTTTCTATATAAGGTAAAATTGAGAGATTGAGCATTCTATGATTCTAATAACAGAGAGAAAGAGAGTAAAGAACTAAAGCTTACCATGTGCCGGAAGAGCGAACATGAGAGTGGTGGTAAGGTCACTAGGGCCCCTTAAGGACTCTGAGATAGAGCTCGGAGATCTGACCGTACTTTATGGACCGGCTGGCGAGGGGAAGAGTCTGTTAATGAAGAGAATATTCGGAGAGTACCTCATCCTTAACGACGTATTTAAGGAAGTTATATCGTGCTCTATATCGTTACAAATAGCTAGGAGTCTCAAGGGAGGGCTTAGGGCAAGGGATGCTTTGGTTATGGCTGATGTCATTGATGAAATATTGAGAATAAAGGACAATTGGATAAAGAAGTGGGTTATAGGAGGAGAGCTGGAGTTCTCAAAGACCCTCGAGGACTTGTTAAGTGAGCTAGAGCTCGACTTCAAGGAACAGATCGAGGGGGAGGGATGGAGGGTAATCATAGAGGGGAAGGAGAGAATGATAAGGGTGGAGGCTGAAGGGGTCGAGGACCCGAGCAAACTAATGGATGTGCTCAAGGCTACAGTAAAGGTGACGAAGGAAAAGGTGAGGGATCTCCTCGAGGAGGCGTCGAGGAAAGCTAAGGGAGAAATAGGCGTAGAGAGGATAACTTATTCCCATTATGGAAGAGGGGCCCTTGTCCAAATGCTCTACAGTTTGGAGGAGTGTAAGAGCTTAAGAAAGATGGACGTTGAAGAGTGCGTGAGGAAGATCATATCCTTTGAGGACTTCGAGCCTCTGAAAAGGCCCTTGAGCCTCTCGCTACCGTTAGTTACAGCCCTAGAGTCCTACGAGGCTATTAACGACAGCACTCTGGGTAAGCTCTTTGAAGCCTTCTCATTACCCGGTAACGAGGAGTTCCTCAAGGCCTCGGCATTAGCTCAATCCTTAATGGCCATGAGGACCCAGCTCTGCAGATACGGAAATGCCTCTTCTCTTATCTTCATCGAGGAACCCGAGGAGGAGATGGGTAAGAGGAGGCAAGTGAGGTTAGCTTCCTTGCTCTACTCAATAGCTTGCTATCTAAAGAGAAGAGGGGCGAAGCTGGTCATAGCCACCCAAAGCTCGGCGATAGTCCTCACCCTCGCGTACCTGAGCGCGCTGAAGGCTACAGTGGAGGACGCGATGAGGTTCTGTAACCTCCAGCCGAAGGAGATTGAAGACCTTAAGTGCGAAACCCCTCAAGTGAAGTTCTATAGAGTTGAGAAGGGGAAGGTTAGACTGACCTCCTTGAGCGACGTAATAGAGGACATGGGAGGATTTGAGGAACTAACACCTCTAACCTCCGGCCTCTAATATCCTCCACGTTGCTTCAGCTGGGGAGCGACGTGGAGCCCCTAACGACTATCGGATGGAGCTTAGTGATATTAGGAGTAATCATGATGATCATAGGAGTAGTTCTAATGATCGTTTCAGCTGCCGGAGGAAAGGTAGAATGGGGAGGGGGAGCGGTGATCTTCATCGGACCCTTCCCCATTGTAATAGGTGGAGGAAAGCTCGGATGGATAGCGATCTTAATAGCTGTCCTCTTGGCATTCATGATGATAGTACTGTTCTTCTTCCCCGTACCAACGAAATCTCCACCTAGGACCCCTTAGCGCTTTATTGTTCACGTAAAATAGAAGCTTTTGATTCCATGATCTCCACCCTCGCCGAGTGATGGTGATGAGAAGGGGAATAGCTCTCTTGCTCTTGGTCCTCGTGGCCCTCCAAGCAGCTCAGCTCGAGCTTATTTACTCCAAGATCACATTCGGTTGGCCCATATGGAAGGTGGACAGCGACTGCAAGACCTACACCATAGGCGTAACCTACATGAACTATGACGATGCCTCCTACTGCTGCGGCAAAATATATCAATTGGATGACGACGAGGTGAGAATATTCAAGGCGACTAGCGTTAACGACGATCCCATACCTCTCGGTAAGGTGAGCTTGGATGAGGACTTCGATAAGATAGTGGCGGTGTCCGACGGATTCGTGGTCTGTAAGGATACCACTTGCGTCAGGTACTTGGACAACGGAACGGTCCTCTGGAGGGCGACTCTTCAAGGATCCGGACTGGGAGACGCTGACCTGGAGTACGTCAGGAACGCAGTGGCGATACCTCTGGAGAAGGGAATAGTTTACTTGGATCCCGATACCGGATCCATGATATCATACGTGAGCTTTGGAAGAGAGGTGACCCACACGGCAGCTTGCGGAAGCCTCCAAGCCCTCTCATTAAAGGGAGAGCTCGGTGACAGCTTAATAGTCCTCAACTTGAGCGATATCGAGCACCCCAAGGTAATACTTAACAGGACGAGGTCTTGGCACATAACTACCTTAGATCTCAGTCACGACTGTAGGTACTTGCTCGTAACGAGTTTGCAGAAGGTCTACGTTCTGAGGCCAACGGACGGTGAGGTCTTGGCTTCTAAAATGGCAGCTGAGGGAACATACTTCATAACTGCATCTAACATATGCAAGGTGAAAGACGACGTATACACGATAGGGGTAGTGGCTGTGGACTTGAACAGCTTGAGCTCGATAACAGACCTAGGCGGCGCTTGGGTAGCTCTGTACGGCTATCTCCTCACCCAATAGTTACTTTTTACAAATCCTCAAGAAGTTCTCAAATACCAGAGGACCCTTTTCCGTGTGCTGAACCTCCGGGTGGAATTGAACGCTATAGAACGGACCGTTTTGATACTTCAAGGCTTGGACCCTGGTGAAGTCGCTGTGAGCTATTACCTTGCTGTTAGGAGGTTCCTTGATTACCTCTTCGTTGTGGCTCTCCCACGCCTTAAAGGAGGGAGCCAGCCCCTTGAGGATGTCATCCTCGTCATCAACGTAGATTACCACGTCCCCGTACTCAGGCTTGGGGGAAGGCCCTACCTCGCCCCCGTTTAGCAGTGCCAGCACTTGGTGACCCAAGCATATCCCAAGTATGGGCTTCCCTAGCTTGAGGTAGGCCTCGAGATGCTTTACCTTTTCGAAGTCCTTGGGCATGGTTAAGGGTCCTCCGCCAAATACTATGCAGTCATAATCGAAGGGATCGGGTAAAGGCATGGTATACATTCTCAAGTCGGCCTCATGACCCAGCCTCTCAATGCTCCTCTTGATCAAGTGGTTGTACTGCCCTCCGAAGGCCACTACGAGAGCCCTTACCACTTGAACCTCCCGTGGGTGTGGGGCGAGGAGGAATAAAACTCACCTTATTCAACAGCCTCGAGCATCTCCTTTAACGCCCTTTCTCCATAAGCTATTAGCCATACCTCCATACCCTCGCAGACTTCCTTCAGTGCCCTCATTATCTCCTCCGTGGCCTCCCTAACGCTAAGGCCCCCTACCCCAGCTCCTAAGGCGGGAAGAGCTATTCTCTTCAGCCCCATCTCCTTGGCGAGCTCCAAGGCAGCCTTAGCCGCTAGGTAGGCGTTCCTCCTACCTATCCTCATAGCCGGCCTCTCCATTGTGGGAGCGTGAATAACGTACTTGACCTTAAGTCTTCCTCCAGTGGTGGCTATTGCCTTCCCCACCGGAACGGGAGCTTTGGTCCTAGCCTCCCTCTCTATCTCCTCCCCTCCCTTTCTCTTTATGGCTCCAGCGACCCCTCCTCCCATGATCATCAAGCTGTTGGCCGCGTTTACTATGGCGTCTCCGTCGAACTCGGTTATGTCTCCTTCAGCGACTACTACCTTGCACTTCCCTATCTCGAACTCCTTCACCTTTCTCATGGCTCTCCACTAAGAGTGGGAGGTTTCCTCCACTCTAATAAGCCTTGAATGCTCCTTCGGTGCGAGGTATGAGTTAACTTGAGGAACCTCTCCCCAGAGGACGTTCCGCTCTTACCGTCAAAGGAGTTCTTGCTAGAGTTCTTGCTCGATGAGGAGGACTCGCCCAGAGCACTCATAAATGCTCTAAAGGAAGAGATAGAGATGGCCAAGAAGAGACTGGAGAAAGAGCAGTTCCCTTGCAAATACGAGAACGTGGCAAGCCTCATAACTCTCTCAGCGCTACAGAATGCCTTGATAGCCATAGAGGCTCTAAAGGATTACGAGGAAGGAAAGGAGGTCGACTTGGAAAAGGCCGCCTTAGCTCTCGAGACCGTGCTAGCTCTGATAAGGGCATCCGGAACGAAAGCGCTTCCGGAAAGCGTCACAGAGATCTTAATCAAGTGCTGCAAGGAGCCTCAAGGAGGTTCCATGAAATAGAATTGAGAAAAGCTTTTAGCCTCTTTTCTTCCCCTCACCACGGAGCCGGGTCGTCTAGCGGCCAAGGATGCGGGGCTTTGGCCCCCGTGACCGGGGTTCGAATCCCCGCCCGGCTACCACGACCTTCCCTTCACGTACAAGAATAAGGTGTGATACATGTGCTCGTCCTCCAACCTAACTACCTTCACCGGCTTCCAGTGAGCCATAGGATATTCGTGGCTCACTACCCTGACTCCTTCCTTTAACTCTCTCTCCAGCTTGGGTCGCAACATCTCCATTAGATCTGGGAGCAAGAACATGGTAACTACGGTTGCCTCGGAAACGGGAATTTCAAGGACGTCTCCTTTGATGATTTCCACTCTCCCCTCTAAGCCCTTCTTCTTTACTTCCTCTTTAGCTATCTGTACCAAGTCGGAGCGTATCTCTATTCCAACCGCTTTCTTGGCTCCGAACTCCTCTACAGCAATTATCGGGATCCTCCCGTCCCCAGAGCCTAAGTCGTAGACCACGTCCTCTGGACCTACCTTGGCTAATTCAAGCATCGCCTTTGCGACGTGTCTTGGAGTGGGAACGTAGGGCACGCTGAAGCCCAGCTCCGGGAAAGGGATGCTCACAAACTCCAATATCCCGCCCCCATTAGGCCCACGGTGGAAGGAGTTATGAGAGAAGCAGCGGAACTTCTAAAAAGTAGAATAAAGGAGGGAAAGGTAATCTGTGAGTTCACGGGAGACTGCTACATCTGTTACTTGAAGAAAGGAAGCGATTGGTTCATCGTAGCCATCTCACACGGTAAGAGCCTTTACGCAAAGATAGTACCCTATGGGAAGTTTCCAATTATTGAGAACTGCGAGGGAGTTCTGGTAGCTCCCAACGGTCTCTTCGCATTTGGAGAAAACGAGGAGAAATTGGTAGAGGAGATATTGAAGAAATTAGAAATTATAAAGAAATAAGGTTTTTACTTTCCTAGCTTCTCCTCGAGCTCCGCTAGCCTCCTCAGCATTACCTTCCTCTCGACTCCGGCCACCATGTACCTAGTCCTTATTACAGCGTCAGGGTTGACGCTTATGCTGTCTATTCCTGCCTTCACCAAGAACTCCACCAGCTCTGGATAGACGCTAGGTCCTTGTCCGCAGATGCTGACGGTCCTTCCGTACTTGTGGGCGGTCTTGATGAGCATCTCTATGGCCTTTAGAACTGCAGGATCCCTCTCGTCGAAGTAGCCCATCCTGGCGAGCAAGTCGCTGTCTCTGTCAGCTCCTAGCACGAGCTGGGTCAAGTCGTTGCTTCCTATGCTAAATCCGTCCACCAGCTGGGAGAACTGATCAGCTAGGAGGACCACGCTGGGCACCTCGGCCATTATCCATACCTTGAAGTCCCTGTTCCTCTCCAAGCCCTCATCCTTCATTATGTTCAGTACCTTCTCTACCTCCCAAGTGGTCCTCACGAAGGGTAGCATTACCCACACGTTCTTCAGACCGAACTCCTCTCTCACCTTCTTGATAGCCCTTAGCTCCAGCCTGAACGCCGGCTCGTACTTGGGACTGATGTACCTAGACACTCCCCTCCATCCGAGCATCGGGTTCCTCTCTTCGGGCTCGAACTCCTCTCCTCCCTTGAGTCCCCTGTACTCGTTGCTCTTGAAGTCGCTGAACCTTACCACTACGGGCCTTGGATAGATAGCAGAAGCGACCTTGGCTATTCCATCTGCCAGCTTGTTGATGAAGTAGGTCTCCTTACCCTGCTTGATTAGGTAGAGCGGGTGGTAGCCGATCCAGTCGGTAATTATGAACTCTATCCTCATTAGTCCTATTCCGTCGAAGGGCAAGTCCTTGTAGCGGTCGATGGCGTTGGGCTCTCCCAAGTTCATGTAGATCTTGGTTCCAGTAGCGGGGAAGAGGAACCTCAGCTCTTCCGCTGGCAATCCAATTCCTCCTCCAGCAGCCTCCTTCTTCTCCTCCTTCTCTCCTCCGAGCCTTACCTTGCCCTTGTACACAACTCCTCTGTATCCGTCTACGGTTACCACCATTCCGCTCTGGATCTTCTTAGTGGCCTCCTTAGTTCCGACCACTGCCGGAATTCCCAACTCTCTGGAGACTATTGCAGCGTGGGAGGTCATTCCTCCCTCGTCAGTGACGATCGCAGAGGCCTTTCTCATCAAGGGTACCCAGTCGGGGTCGGTCATCTTGGTTACCAGCACGTCTCCTTCGTTGAACTTGTCCGCATCTTTCTTGGGGTCGAACAGGACCTTAGCGACGCCAACCCCTATTCCGGGAGAAGCAGGGAGACCCCTAACTAGGACCTCCGCCTCCACGTGCTCAACCTCTTCTTCCTCCTCCGGCCTCACTTTTACTTCTTTCCTTGCACTCCACACGGTCTCGGGCCTTGCTTGTAGCATGAACACGTTCTTGGGGAACTCTATGTCCTTGTCTATCGCCCACTCTATGTCCATAGGCCTTCCGTAGTGGTCCTCTACCCTAACTCCCATCTTGGCGACAGCGAATACCTCGCGGTCGCTTAGAGCCGGAGCCTTGGCCTTCTCCTCGGGAAGCTCCACCTCTACGGTTCCTCCCTTCTCAGGGTCGTAGAGTATAGCTATCTTCTTCTCAGCTATGTGCTTCTCCAAGATCATCCTCTTGAGGTCCTCCTCGCTCACCTCAGTGGGATCCTTGTCCATCAACTCCTTGACCACGTTCTTGTCAACTATGTAGGTGTCGGGGGTCACCTTTCCTCCCACTACGGCCTCTCCGAGGCCCCAGGAGGCCTCTATGGTGATCTTGTCGCTGTCGCCGTTCCTTACATCAAGGGTGAACATCACTCCGGCCTTGTCGGCGTTCACCATCTTCTGCACTACGGTAGCCATTGCTACGTTCTCGTGAGGTATGCCCTTGCTGACCCTGTAGGCGATAGCTCTGGCATTGAAGAGGGAGGCCCAGCACTTCTTGACGTGCTCCACTACGGAGTCCTCGCCCACCACGTTGAGGTAGGTGTCTTGCTGGCCGGCGAAGGAGGCGTCGGGGAGGTCCTCAGCGGTCGCGGAGGACCTTACCGCCACGTGAAGCTTGTCGGGCTCTACCCCGACCCTCTTGGCTAACTCTCTGTAAGCCTCCCTTATCGCCTTCTCTATGTACTCTGGCATGGGAGTTTCGAGGATAAGCTTCTTTATCTCCTCAGCCTTCTTCTCCAAAAGATCCACGTTGCTTACGTCTATGCCCTTCAACATCTCGTTGATCTTGTCCAAAATGCCGGTCTCAGTTACGAACTTCCTGTAAGCGGTGGAGGAGACGACGAAGCCGGGAGGTACGGGGATCCCGGCCCTTACCATCTCTCCTAGGTTAGCTCCCTTTCCTCCGGCCAAGGGAATGTCGTCCTTTCCTATCTCTTCAAACCACAAGATTATCTTGCTGGCCTTATCTTCAGCCATAAGGGTACCCCCGCAGACGTAGGGTCAGTTTACCTTTAAGGTTTATGCATGATAATACCGTATATACTCAAAGGGATCTCTTGCTTAGCATTAAGGAATAGGAGGAGAGCAAGCTTATTCCAGCTGCTACCACGAACGTCCATCCTCCTCCCATTCCCATGGCCTCGAACGCTTTGTACAAGCTCGATCCTATTATTGGTCCTACGGCGTTTCCTATACCGAACAAGGTCTGCCTCATTCCAAAGTGCTTAGCGTTGGCCCCCATCTCTCCTTGTGCGGCTTTGGATATGGACACCGAGGTAACTGCTGTTAGTCTGTTCAACGTGAGAAATAGCACTAGGAGGTAATAATCCCTTATGAAACCTATCACGGCTATGAAGAAGGCTTGGAGGGCCTTCAGCTGTGCACTCATCTTGAGCTTTCCCTCAGTCCCTCGAAGATCGGCCTTCGACGCTATGAAGTAGGAGAAAACTAGCACGATCAGTCCGGGAACAGCCATAGCTGTTGAGAAGGCCTTGGGGGAGGCCGTTATGTACTGAATTATATAGGTAGGGATGATAGGAACTCTCATTCCTAAGGATAAACCATTCAGAAACGCGCTGAAGTAAATGAACTTCATCGCCTTCGATGGCACCCTTGGGCCTCCGGAAGTGGTCTTTGCCGGAACTAGGAATGGAATGGTAGAAAATAGCACCGCGGAGATTAGAATCGGATTCCTCACTCCAGAAGAGGTCATACTAACTATGGCGAAGCCTCCCATTAGGTTTCCTAGCGAGAAGCCCAAGTTAGAGGAGATGTTGAGGAGAGTCATGCCCCTTGCTCCGCCACCTTTCTTTATTACGGAGCTCTCCAAGTGGGGCCATATCGTCCCGGAGCCTAAGCCTTGGAGGACTCTGAAGGCGAGCAAGGTAGGGTAGTTAGGGGCTAGGTACATTCCTAGGGCGCTGACTGCTAACAAGGACGCTCCTAGAGAAGGCTTTACCTTATATGAGAACCACGAGGAAAAGGTTCTGGCCAACATGAAGGAGGTTCCAAGCAAGCCTAGGTCAACTACCACCCTCTGGGCCGGGAGGGTCTTCCCGGGAACTAAGAGGCCTTTGAAGGCAAGGAGAATGTAGGGCAAGGCGATTGATATCATTGACATGCCAGATGCCATCAGAAAGGCGGCAGCTGCCTCTTTCTTCACTCCCTCTTACCGCATCCAGCCTTAAAGGAACGAAAAATAAAGTCACTTCTTGGTCTTTACTAGCTCCTTTACCAACTTCTCTAACTCATTGAGCTCCTTCTTTAACTTCTCAATCTTCTGAAGTACTTGCTGCAAGGTAACTTCTCCCTTCGTGACGTTCTTGGTGGGTATTCCAGACTTCAGTTCGAAGAGCAAGCTCTCAGCAGTTACCTTACCCTTTACTGGGAAACTCTTCACCGTTCCAGATGTCGCGTTGAGGAAGTCGACGCTGACCAAGCCTCTCGAGTCTGCAGTAGTTATGGTTACTTTCCACATTAGGGTGTGGTTGAAGTAGGAGGGCATAGGTTCTTGAATTAGCAGCTGATCCCAAGCCCAGTTGGGATGAGCCTTCATCACGTAGCTCTGTACTTTAGATATTCCTATTTCAGGTCTCTTGAACTTGTAGATGTAGATCTTGGGGGCCGTGGACATAGCATCAACCAGTATGAGCATGTAAGCGGAGTAGGTGTTTCCAGGAGGCTCCGCTACGAAAGTCCACCAAGGATGACCGTTCTTATCAAGGAGCAAATAAGGCTGGGGGTTATCTCCGACGTCTCTTATGACAAAGGTGTTGTGGTAGAAGACCGCTTGGACCCAGTTCTTCAACCTAAGGCACTCCACCCACTTCCTAGCTACCTCCTCCGGGAGCACCGGGACGTGAAGCCTCGCCACCTCTTGAGGACTCACCGACTTTATGGTCCCGTTTGGATAGACAATGAAGTACTTCTCGATAACCGGTAGAGCACCGGGGAACCTCATCTCGTACCTAACCACGGGGACCACTTGGAGGACCTTTCCATTATGGAGAACATCTGCCACGTCTTGCCAGAGCACCTCCTTCCCGAAGGCTCCCCTAATGGTGAGCTCGAAAGCCAAGGTATCCGCTAAGAGCGGGGTTAGCTTTATGTTGTGTAATCCCCACTCTATCCTCTGCTTCACTATCTTCACTTCTGGAGGATACACATCTCCGTAGATGAAGACGGCTCCTACGGGAGTCCTAGTGATCTCGTTCAGGAAGCCCTCCGGCTCTATGAGCCAGTTGTAGACGGGTCTCTTTCCGATGTAATACAGATAGCTCTCGTCGAAGTATATGGTGTGGGTAGGTATCTGTATCCTGTCGGAGGCGTAGGCATAGGCGGTCGGCAAGGGAATGAGTCTGTAGATTCCGTAGAGCTCGGGCATCTTGTTGAGGTAAACTACTTGGAGGCTTTGTGCCACAGCGGACTTGGCGAGAATGTCCACGAATGGTATTATGAAGAGTGGGGAGATGAGGACGATCATAGCTAGCGTGAACAGCCCTCCGCTCTCAGCATCTATCGACTTGAAGATCAACAACATGGCTATTATGAAAGCAACTAACGCTATTACGAACGAACCGGGATTTGCGGAGATCCAGAGGACGAGGCCGCTAAGGGGAAGGACGAACCAACCGCTCCAATATCCTATTATGAGGATGAGAGGCAATATGAATGCTATTAACCTTATTCTGAAGTTTATCTTACTTAGATTTATTTTTATTTCTTCTTCTTCGGTCATTCCAAATCCCTACGAGCTCGCGTGTGGAGACCTCGATAATAAGCCTGAGGCTCTATAGCGAAAATTCCAAGCGTTCGAACAAGGGTTATTTACGTGCCCTAATGGTCCTAGCCGGAGTCAGGGGATGAAGTGTGACTCCAATTCAGAAGGGTGAAGAGTTTCCGCCCCTCCTGACCCTCAAGTTCCTTTGTGACCCACTATTGCCGGAGCGTTGACTACCGTTAGGAAGCCTCCCCTAACCGAGTAGCTCGAGAGGACGAAGGCGTAGTCCTCAAAGAACGGTAACTTAGATTTGAGTTCCTTAGGCATTTCCGTCTCCTCAAGGTTTTATTAATTAGTTAATTAGAAATCTTTTAAATCAACATTTGAGATGAATTCTCTTTGGATATTATTTAGGGTTTAATGAATTTGAAAACGTAAACAATACCATTCCTTAACCCAACAGCTATCCTATCCCTCCACCAACTGACTGAGATAACCCAATCCTCAAACAATCTCTCCAGCACTTGCTTTCCAGCTTGAATATTAAATATATGGATCTTTTTATCTTCAACATTAGTACTTATCAAGTACCTACGATCCGGAGAGAACGCCACGTTTCGAGCTCCTCCACAACCTACTCCGTTGCATCGGGTTGCCATCCCGCCAAAGCCCCAAAGCAGCCTTGGATTCGTTGGATCGCTTATGTCGTAAAGGATAACGTGGTGGGCAGTTCCGAGAGCTAAGTACTTCCCACAGACTTGAGCGTCCCAAACGTTTTCATTGAACAATATGCTCTTAACTTCGCTTCCATTCGAGAGCTTGAGAATGGTTAGGGCCCCTTCACCCCAATGAAACCAACCGTACCTTGGAACGTAAACGTATTCCTTGTAAACTGCCGGACCATTACCAAGGTAATTCGTGATGTAATTCATACTCATGTCCCACTTCTTGCTTCCGTCGAATTTGAAGTAAGCGAGATTGTAATCACCAGCTAAAAATCCGTCCTTGAGCATTGTGATTGCATGATCATAACCATCTCCGACGTAAATCCTCCCCCAAGTCCCGTTGATGAGGTCATAGATGTAAGCATTACCATTCCAATTAATAAATCCGAACTTGTCGCAGCAGTAGGAGACGTCGCTCATTGCACCGATTTCACAGTACTTACTCACCAAGTTACCGTTTTGATCCAAGATGTAGGCACAGGAACCCGCGGCAACTCCCAAGTGGCCGTCCTCTGAGAAGGCTAGTTCGTTGACACTATTTCCAGTCTTGTAGGTCCAAAAAAGGCAAAGCGCAAGTCTTTGAAGACTCTGAACGGTTTTTACACCTTCGCCTTCTCTCATTCTTACTCTTCTGAGTACATCACAAGCATTCGAACCATCAAACAAGTAGAATGAATTTCCCCCAAGGTAATTCTCATTGGGTATGGATAATCGCGCTTTCTTTCCTCTTTCTTCAACAATCATATTTGAAAAGGGTTTAGGTAGAACTACAGTCTCCTCTTCACTTTCAAGATACATTACTTTCATGGAATGATTTAGGAGTTCGGAAGGAATGAAGCGGTCATTAGAACCCTTGACGAATTGTGATAAGCTCGATAAAATTTGGGAAACCTTACTCACTAAACGTTTTAGTGCCCTAAGCTTGTATTTATAACGATCAACGTCGCCAACTTTGATATTGTTGAGGGGAGGGTTGTGATAATGAACCTTGTACTTACAACAAACAGTATCTTCCTCGCACCAGCACTCCAGCCCCAAAGGCCGAAACCCCCTTCTCTGCTTCTCACTATCCTGTGTCCTTCTATATAAAGGATCTTATGAACTGCAAGTAAGGTGATCTAATAGAGGATTCTCAACCAGGAAGCATTAACCTCGCTCAAAACACTTGAACTCCTTCCACAACTCCTCAAGGGGGTAGTTCGACTTGAAGGTAGGTGTCCTAGCACTTCAAGGAGGCGTCGTAGAGCACGTTCACATGTTGAAGGAAGCTGCCAAGAAGTTAGGAATAGACGTAGAAGTAGTGGAGGTCAGGAAGAAGGAGCACTTGGACGGCCTTAGGGCGATAGTCCTCCCCGGAGGGGAGAGCACCGCTATGTACAGGTTAGGCAAGAGGCTAGGAATAGCTGAGCCCCTCAAGGACTTGCTCCTCGAGGGAGTTCCGGCTCTGGGCACTTGTGCCGGAGCAGCCCTAGTGGCCAAGAAGGTCATAGACGCTCAGAGTAACAAGGAGTACACCCCTCTCTTGGGAGTGATGGACGTCGAGGTGATAAGGAACTACTTCGGGAGGCAGAGGGAGAGCTTTGAGGCCGACTTGGAGATAAGCGGAATAGGCGAGTTCAGGGGAATCTTCATAAGAGCTCCTGCCATAAGGCCCCTGAGCAACTCCGTAGAGATCCTAGCAACATTCAAGGGAGTTGGAGTTATGGCGAAGCAAGGGAGCTTGATGATAACTTCCTTCCATCCTGAGCTCACCTCAAACACCAAGATACATGAGAAGCTCCTCCAGATGGCCCTTTAATACATTAAAGAAGGTTGTGACCAGACTTGGGGGTGCGAAGTTTTTGGACGAGCTCTTGGAGCTCGACGAAGCTTACTCGATAGCTGAAAGGCTTTACCAAGAGTTGGATGATATCCCGGAGCTGGCCCTCCTCTTGGTCCACTTGAGGAGAGTGGCCCTCAATCATAAGAGGCTGGTCTTCGAGACCTCGGAAGCGGCCTTCCTCGCCGGGGGCACCAGGGTTCCTACCATAAAGAAGAGCATAATATTCTATTTAAAGGAACTTCTCAACGACGTCAAGATGGCGTACAAAAGAGTAGTCAATACCATGAATGAGTTCGAGGAATCGACTAGGATAGTCTCCAAGGTGTTGGAGGACTTGAGGATAGAGTTCGAGAGGAGGTGCTCGAGAGGGGACAAGAGCTATTGTGAGGCGAAGAGGGAGCTCATAAGGCTCATCGAGATATGGGCGAGTTGGATAAGCAAGAGGATGGACAGCATGAAGGAGAAGGTGAAAGAGTTGGAGAGGATGATAGACGAGGGATCGCTGAAGGAGATAGAGGAGGCGCTGGATGCCTTGGAAGAAGAGAGGACTACCAAGAAAGGCTTCATAGGAAGGCTGAAGGATTTCTTATCTAGGAAGCCACCAGAGGAAGGGGAAGGCGAGTAGCGCCACGTATCCCAAGTAGGGTATCTTGATCACGTACCCTCCTACCGTTACCACCTTCCCCGCGACCCTCCACTGGGGCACTCCGGGCAAGGGCTGCCCGGTCTTGCAGTTCACGAACTGACCGAGCCAGTAGTCCGTGCCCGGGTTGTCGTCCCCCTTAGTCACGAAGTAATAGGTTCCATTAACGTACTTGATAGCGATTACCCTGTGAATGATAAAAGGTCCTTGACAAGAGTGGTAAACGATGATGTCTCCCACGTGAACGTCCTTGGGAGACGTCCCCATAACGAACACTAAATCTCCCCTCTCCAGGGTCGGGAGCATCGATCCGGAGGCGACTGCGGCTATGGGTATCTCGGTTCTTAAGGCGAATTTCAAGACCGTCAGAATTATTATTGCCTCAACTATGGCCTTTATCCATTCCCACGCCTCCTTCTTCGCCTTGTCGCTCACGGTATCTTCACCGGAGCTGAGAGCGCGAAGGCAATCAAAAGGACCACTAGGGCTACGGGGGAGGGCCCCTCGGTGGGATCCCTTACGAAGGGAGTGGGGAGGAAGTAGAGGGAGAGGAGGACGGCCGTTAAGGCATATCCTAAGGTCAGCACACCTAGCAAGCTGTCATAGCTGAAGACTACTAGCCAGAGGGCCACCGGAAGCCACCAGAGCCTCTTCCTAATCCCCAAGGCTCCCCATGAGGGGGAGAAGGTGTAGAAGGAGCACTGGAAGAAGGCTGAAAGCATGTACGCTAAGGCTCCCAAGGTTAGCGGGTTAGCAGCTCCTTGCAGCAAGGAGAAGCCTTCTGGAATGAGCTTCATCGTATTGCCGGAAGGCCTCGTTATAACCACTTGGAAGGCGCTTTGGGACCAGTAGGCTAAGGCTATTGCAGATAGAACTCCGATGAGGAGGGGGATGGAGTAAGCGTAGGAGTGCTCCTTCATGCTCTTGAAAGCTCTAGTAGGGACGAAGGAAGGCAATATTCCGGGAAGTATGGATGGAGCGGGGAACAAGTAGAGATCGAAGAACACGCCCAAGCTCATACCTATGACTAGTGCTGAGATCGCTTGGATCGCTAGGGGTATCAAGGATCCCGCTAGGAACATGTAGAGGGCCTGGAGGACCGTGTAATTAGTTCCCTTGCTGAAGCTGTAAGCAAAAGAATAAGCCATTATTCCAAAAAGGAAGAGGGTTAGAACGGCTGTTTCAAGGCTGAAGGAGGGGAGCTCACTTAGCGGCCTTAGCTCTATGAAGGCCCCCCTCTTCTCCCCTACAAGAGGTCCACAGGCCTTCTCGCACTTCTCAGTCTTGTCCCTGGTAACTATCAGGCTTTCCTCTCCGTACGCCAGGGGCTCACATGAGCTGAGGCACGTCTCCGAAAACCTCTTTCTCTGCTCTGAGGAGCCACTCAAGGGGGATCAACTGTTCCTTACCGCCGGCGGTTCTTCTTCTAATCGTTATCGGGAGAGCTCCGGCCTCTAGCTCTTTGGTGGCTATCTCTATTGGGTCCTTCTTTGGGAGCTTGCTGACGTCGATGAGAGGAGGGGCCCCTATCGAGAGCTGGAGTGCTCTCACCCCTATTATTACAGCTCTCTCGAACTTAGTGACCTTAGGAGGTCCCAACCTTATCAGCTTGTGATATTCTCCCTCCAAGTCCTAGGTCCCCATCTGGGGGAGCGAGGGGAAAATAAATAGCTAAGGAGAGGCAGCTTAAATCATTAAAGCGAGGGGATGCGGAACAATTCAAGCGACGAGTTGGTTATATTATATATTGACAAGGTTTTTGATATTTTAAAAGATGATCCTTTGACACGGGCGTATGTATCAAGCAATATGGTTAAAATGGAAGTTTGAGAGAATTAGAGACTTTCTGTCCTAATCTTTCTTACTTGTTTGATTACATTTGCTTAGCAAGCGTTGAGATACTTCTTCAGCTTCCCTTGAAAGTTTCTGTCCAATTAGGTGAACGTATTAGTCCCATTCCTCTTGTCATTCCCTATTGAGACTTCTTCTGATGTCCATCCAAGATATCATTTTTCAATACTATTCTAACATCGCTTTCTCCCTTCGATTTGTCTAAAACCTTCGATTTTGAAGGACTACATAGAGAAATACTTTCCTCTTCTAAGTCAACCGCTTCCATAGATTCCTATCGCTCCTTTCTTCCTTCTTCATTTCCTATTTTCCATGGGAACATATCAGAACATTTATGGTCTCCTTTCTTCCCTTTACCTTGAGCGCTATTCGCCTTTGAATATGAATTCTTCAATTAGCTTAATGATCAAGCAATTCTTTCCACTATCACATACATGAGAACGCCGATGATAATGAACTCTTTTGTTTGACTATTAGTTTCAGTTAGGTAATTCTAATTGATGAAAGTAGAGCAAAACTGTTCTCATGAAAGCTTAAGTATTCAGAGTTAATAAAGGCCTCTCAATAGGGCAATGGGAAAGGAATGGCTTATTAGCTAATGGAAGGATTGGTTAAATAGGAGAGTCACGGAAGAGTTACAATAGTGAATAGAAAGGGGGGCTATCCCCATCGGCTTCAAGGATCGTATTCGTTCGGGGAAGAGTTACAATAGTGAATAGAAAGTTCGGTGGTAGCTATGTGTATGTTCTGCGAGTTACCCGATGGGAAGAGTTACAATAGTGAATAGAAAGCTAGGTAGGAGTCCCCCAAGTCGGTCTTGTCATGGTTGGTGGAAGAGTTACAATAGTGAATAGAAAGTCAGGAATGCTTAGTGCGGCAGTCATCGGTTCGTCGGTGGCGTGAAGAGTTACAATAGTGAATAGAAAGTCCAAAGCCAATGGTGGTAGTCGGTACGCATGATACTTTATGAAGAGTTACAATAGTGAATAGAAAGCCCTTTTCCCAGGTAGCGTGTAGTCAGAGGTCACTCCAAGGGAAGAGTTACAATAGTGAATAGAAAGAGATACAACAAGAGGCGGAAGCCCCTCTACGAATACCTTGTCCCCGAAGAGTTACAATAGTGAATAGAAAGTCACCGGGATAATCATGAAGATTGAGTTCCCTTCCGAGGAAGAGTTACAATAGTGAATAGAAAGTGGGGCATAAAATGAGATGGGAAGGACACAGAGCATTTACTGAAGAGTTACAATAGTGAATAGAAAGTACCAAAGCTTCAACACGTTCTCAGCCGGCATCAAAGAGAAGAGTTACGAAGAGTTACAATAGTGAATAGAAAGCCGATCCGGGAGGCTCCTGGCCATCGAGGTCAAGTCCAGAAGAGTTACAATAGTGAATAGAAAGTTGCCCGGCCCCATCGTTTCGTTGGCATTTACTTTCCTTCCAGAAGAGTTACAATAGTGAATAGAAAGCTGCTTCTGCCTCTATGCCATCGATCAAGTCAACCTTCATGGAAGAGTTACAATAGTGAATAGAAAGGCTATCGTTGTTCCCGTTAGAATATACCAAGGGTATGTTGTATGAGAAGTTACAGTATTAAACAGAAAATCATTCGTTATTGAAGTTATGATCACCTTAAGACAATAAGTAGAAGGAATTACATTTGTCAGTATAACGATATCAAGGAATACAAATGTACGTGCAACTCTATTATTACAAGCAATAAGAACTAAGCATCTAATAGGGACTAAACTCGAACCTCTCCATCTATACTCACATGGAAAGCAGTATCGATATTAATACCTTCCTGGTGGGTCAACACACGGGACCACGTTATGTCCAAAACCGAGGCTTCCTTGAAGGTCCTCCCCCTTCTGTTTCTCATTGTCGCTCCCGCCTTCGCCTCCGTCCTCCACGCCTCCTACGCTCAGCATTGTAACAAACCAATAACCTTGACGATAATATCAAGGCATCCAACCGACGTTCTGGAAAAGGCAAGGGACATGTTCCTGAAGACTCAATATGCTAAGGAATACTGCATAAAGGACGTACGCTTCATCCAACTCCCTCCAGGATGGTGGATTGATTACATCAAGGCTCACCCTGTCGACATAGCGTGGGGAGGAGGACCTACCCAGTACGACCTCCTCTTTAAGTTCCACTTACTCAGACCCCTCCAGACCAAGATGGCCCTTGACGCCGCCGCTCAGATTCCCGATACCTTAGCCGGAGCTCCAATGAAGAGAATAGTTAACGGAAAGATATACTGGGTCGCCGATGCCATTGCCAGCTTCGGCTTCACCATAAACAGAGACGTAGCTGCACAACTAGGCTACGACTGGCACAAGCTCAAGACTTGGAAGGATCTAGCCTCTGATCAGCTAGGCCTCCTCATGCTTCAAGTGGGAGTTCCCGTGGTGGGAATAGCCGATCCGACCGTGAGCACCAGCAACACCAGAATGTATGAGATCATCCTCCAGGCCTACGGGTGGGATGACGGATGGAGGACCCTAACCCTCCTAGGAGCCAACTCCAAGATATATTCCGGAAGTGGACTCGTTAGGGATGCTGTGATAAACGGAGAAATAATGGTAGGAATTACCATAGACTTCTACGGCTACACCGCCCACAAGCAGAACCCCGCTTGTATCTACGTAGTACCCCAAGGTCAGACCATAGTAAACGGTGACCCGATAGCGGTTACCGTGAGCACTAAGCACCCCGAGGCGGCAGAGGCCTTCGTTGCTTGGGCGCTGACCGACGGTCAGACCATATGGCTCGACCCCAACATCAACAGACTGCCCTCCAACCCCAACGTCTTCAACACTCCGATAGGGAAGGAGAGGAAAGACCTGTACGAAGCCTTCCAGCAGATACTCCACGCCAAGTCAATGAAGTTCAACGATACCTTAGCCCTAATGTACGAGGATGCTATGAGGCTATACTTCAAGGCTACCATAGTTGACCTCCACGACCTCCTCCAGCAGGCTTGGACCACCCTGCTGAGCGCCTACTACCTCGACCACAAGATAGACAAGGCCACCTTCGAGAAGCTGAAGGATCAGCTCACCTCCCTACCGACCTTCAAGGACCCGATAACTGGAAAGTACACTAAGTTCACCGTGAAGTACGCTATCAAGGCTGACAAGGTGATACTCAAGGATCCCGCTATGATGGACAAGCTTATGAACGCTTGGAGGGAAGCGGCGCGTGCGAAGTACCTAGGGGTGCTGAGGGCCCTTGGCGGTTAAGGTAAGCAAGCTAAAGCGAGTGGAGAAGGTCACGCTAATACTCTTTCTACTCCCTACACTTTACTTGCTCTCCTTCTTCGTCGCCCCGGTCGCCAGCGTCCTAGGAGGCCTTCTGGGATTCGACTGGCACCTCCTCAACACTCCCTTTTACATAAACTTGAAGCCCATAGGATCTCCAATCGAAATAAGGAGCTTCGGTCCCAGACTGTTCATCGTGATCAAAGGAGTTAACATGGGAGTCATACTAAACAGCTTGATAAACTCGATAATAGTGACACTGGTCAGTGCTGTAATAGGAACGGCTGCTGCCCTATTGATAGGATTGTATGACTTTCCAGGGAGGAGACTCTTCGCGGTGCTAGCTGCCCTGCCCTTGCTCGTAGCTCCCTTCGTCAACACCTATGTAGTAAAGCTACTTTATGGCTTCAACCTTCAAGGGAACACGCTAAGCTACTTGCTCCAGCACTTGGGACTCAAGGTCACCATAGGCTTTACTCAGCTCGGAGGCATTACCTTGGCCCAGATCTTGGCATTCTATCCGATAGTATACATAAACGTCTTAGCTGCTTTGGGAGCGATAGACGCGTCTTTGATAGAGCAAGCTTTGAACTTGGGCTCCAGAGGATTCAAGCTGATCAGAACGATAATCCTCCCCATGATAGTTCCTGGAATACTGGCCGGAGCAACGCTCGTCTACATCTTGAGCCTAGAGGACGTGGGAGCTCCTATAGTGTTTAATTACAAGAACGTCATTTCCTACCAAGTCTACGAGTTCTTCCAAGAGTTCACCTCCATAGGAGGGGTAGGGGCCTCGGCCGCCCTCTGTCTAATAATGCTCTTACTCGCCTTAATTCCAATGGCTATAATAAGGAAGTACTTGAGTTTGAAATATTACGCCAGGCTAAGCAGAGGCGCTCCCAGACCTTTCAAGAGATTGAAGCTAGGGAAGAAGGGCTTGATAGTTGCCTACTTGCTCGTCCTCCCGGTCTTGATAGCAGCGGCGGCACCTCAGATAGGCATCATAGTGCTGGCCTTCTCGGAGAGGTGGGTAGGGGCCCTACCTCAAGGCTTCACCTTGAGGAACTTCTACTTCATATTCTCAAAGCCTGGAGTGTTCAGGGGAATAGTGAACAGCGTGACGTACTTGGCCTTCGCGTTACCCATGATAGCTATATTGGGCTTCGCCGCCGCTTACGTCGTAGCGAGGATAAGGGTCAAGGGGATAGGACTTCTCGACCTGCTCTCCACGGCCCCTCTGGCGGTTCCCGGGCTGGTGGTGGCCTTCGGCTACTTCATCTTCTTCCACGCGATAGCCCAAGGAACTCCCCTCGACCCCTTGGTCTCTCCAGCGGTAGTCTTGGTGTTAGCCTACGCTGCTAGGAAGATGCCGTTCACCGTTAGATCCGTCTACACCGGTCTCCTTCAAACTCCTAGGGCCATGGAGGAAGCCGCCGAGAGCTTGGGAGCAACCAAGGGTAAGGTGCTGAGATCTATAGTGCTGCCCCTAGTGTGGAGAAGCATCATTGCTGGCTTGCTCTTGAGCTCAATCTACGTCCTCAGCGAGGTGAGCGTGAGCGTCACCATAGGAGCTCTAGGAGGAGATATAGTAGACCCTAACCACGCTGGTCCTATAACGTATGTGATAATGAGGCTGATCCAAGCTCCGAGCATCTCTGGAGGAGCTCAGCCTCAAGCAGTAGCAGCTGCAATGGCAGCCATATTAATGGCCTTGGAGGCCTTGGTGCTCTTCGTGGCGACGTCCAGACTGGCCAGAAGAGGTCAAATGCTGGTCTCCGTGTAGCCTCCCGGAGACCACGCTTTGACTCAAGTGATAATAAGGGACTTGAGGAAAAAGCTAGGGAAAAACGAGATTTTGAAAGGTATAAACTTAGAAATAAGGTCCGGTGAGTTCTTCGCTATCCTAGGTCCCTCCGGCTCCGGCAAGACCACCCTTCTCCGGCTGATAGCGGGCTTCGAGGTCCCCGACTCCGGCCAGATACTCTTCGACGACAAGGACGTCACCTACCTGAGGCCCGACGAGAGAGGCGTTGCCATGGTATTCCAGAACTGGGCCCTCTGGCCACACATGACCGTTTACGAGAACGTGGCCTATGGTCTAAAAATAAAGAAACTTCCAAAAGAAGAGATAGATAAGAAGGTGAGGTGGGCCCTCGAGCTCCTAGGCTTAGAAGGAATGGAAAATAGATATCCCCATCAGCTCTCCGGAGGACAGCAACAAAGAGTTGCCTTGGCCAGAGCCTTGGTGGTTGAACCTAAGGTGTTGCTTCTGGACGAGCCCTTGAGCAACTTAGACGCCAGGTTAAGGCTAAAGCTGAGGGGAGAGATAAGGAAGCTCCAGAAGGAACTGGGAATTACTGCTATCTACGTCACTCATGATCAAGAGGAGGCCTTGGCGATAGCGGACAGGCTAGCTCTGCTCAGGAACGGGAGGATAGAGGAGAGCGGAACTCCCGAGGAGATATACCAGAATCCCAAGAAACTGTTTACTGCGATATTCATCGGAAAGACCAGCTACGCTAAGGGAGTGGTTGAGGAGGTTGACGGAGATAAGGCGAAGGTTAGAGTGGGAGAGAACTTGGTAGAGAGCGTCGCTCATGGAGTTAACAAAGGAGAGGAGGCGATCGTGGTCTTCAAGGCGGATATGTGCAAGCTAACCCCCAAGCAGGGAAGGACTGCGATAAGGGGGAGGGTAACCGTCCCCATGTACATGGGGGCCTTCGTGGAGGTAAGGATGGTTCCGTTAGGGTACAAGAAGGAGCTCACCTTCTACATTCCAGAACAAGAGGTACCTCCTCCGGGATCTGAGATAACAGTTTACTTACCGGTTAAGGCCGTTCACTCCTACCCGGTGGAGGAAGGGGTAATAGAGGAGGAGGAAGAGGAATAATCCCTTCCACTTCTCCATCCGGGTGCTAGCTTGTACGAGGCGCTGATCCCGCTGATACCACAGATGCTATGGGCCACCAACTTCGTGGTATCGAAGGTAGTGGTGAGCAACGGGCTGCATCCATTGCTCTTGACCGCCTTAAGGTGGACCATAGCTGGCTTCCTCCTCTACTTGTACGCCAGGCTAAGAGGACTGAGACTCGCCTTCGGCAAGGAGCTGGTGGTGCCAGCCTTAACCGGGATAACGGGGTTCAGCGCCTTGATATACCTAGGACTCATGTTCTCAAAGGCATCCATAGTAGGATTAACTATGGCGTTCATTCCCATAGCCACTGCCATATTAGCCAGCATAGTGCTGAAAGAGGAAATATCGTTCCTGTTGAAACTCTCAATACTCTTCGGAACAGCTGGAGGGTTGCTGCTAAGCGCCGGAGGGCTTCAAGGCTTGTCTTGGCTAGGGGTGCTGTTTGGAATATCCGCTTCGATAGACTGGGCCGTTTACACGGTTTGGTCGAAAAAGATAATGCTTGAGCTTTCTCCGATGGAGCTATTGGTGAGCATAGCATTAATGGCTCAGCCCGTAAACTGGATAATAGCGTTGCCCTTCCTGACCCTAGCTCCCTTGCATAAGCTCCCGGTACTCTTGGGCTTGCTCTACGTAGCCTTAGTTCCCGGATTCTTGGCCTACTTCCTCTGGCTCTACTCCGTTAAGCTGGTAGGAGCCTCGAGGGCCGGAGTTTACATAAACGCTCTTCCACTCTTTACTCTGGTGATAGCTACCATAACGCTAGGCGAGAAACTGGACTTCTTGGAAAGCCTAGGGGCGTTGAGCATCATAGTCGCTCTGGCCTTAGTGACGATAGACTTCTTGAGGAAGGTTAGGTCTCAATCCTCTGAGTAAAGCCACTCTGGCTTCACTCCTTCCGGCACGAACTTCATTCTCAGCGTGAGCCACTTGAGCGCTCCTAAGGGCCCCTTCTTTATCTCTCTTTCGATTCTCTCCACGGCTCTTTTAGCTAGCTCCTCCCCTTCTGGAGTAAGCTCGTACTTCTCGTTGAGCAAGCCTATCTCTATGAGGTCTCTGATAGCGTTGGGCTCTAGCTTCACCCCGAAGGTCTCCGCAATCTCTGCTATTCCCTTTTCGTTAAGATGTCTCCCTCTCTTGGTGTTCATATAGATAATAGTCAGAATTAGATCCTTGCTCTCCAACAGATCGAACCCAGTAAGGTGGCCGAAACTTCTCTTTAAAAGTCATGCGTATACATTTACTAGTTTGTATAAAAGGTATTAGTTTGATTAATTGTGCGGAAAAAGTAAATAGAAACGTTGACCAATAAGAGCGTGGTAAGAAGGTGGTTACGAAGGAGAACCTAGACAAGAACCCTTAATCTTCTCGGGAGCCAGCTTGTTCTTGAAGCTCATCCATTTGAAAACGCCAAATAGTCCCTTCTTCACCTCGTTCTCTAATCTCTTCAAGGCCTTCGCCGCTTCTACCTTTCCCTCATCGGTGAGCCTGAGGTTTGGAGCTACGAGCTTCTTTTCCATTAAGCTCTCGAGTACTCCTTCTAAGTCCTTCACCCCTACCTCGGAGGCTATCTTGGCTATTCCCTTCTCGTTAAGGAATCTACCCTTCCTCTCGTTCAAGTACAGAATAGCTAAGACCACGTCTTCGGCCTCCATTGGGCCACCTCTCTTGAAATAGTAGCGTCAACCCTCTAAACTTATCCGAAGGATCCAGGTAGAGAATTACGGTGTAAGCTTTGAGTAACTTGCTCAGAAAGGGAGTCCATCCTATAATAGCTACGCTATTATTGATCCTCATCGCCGTAGCAGCCGCAGTCCTCCTCTACACTTGGGTGAGCAGCCTCAGCGCCAACGTGGCCGGCAGTAAGGTGACTGGCAAGACCCTAACCATAATCCAGGCTACTTGGGCCTTGGGTAACAATCAAACCGGTATATCAAACGTAACCGTGTTCACCTCCGACAGACCAGTGCTTGTAATCAGCTTCAAGGCTCCTCCCGCTGCTGTAGGAGGACAGGGCGCTGGAATGAACCTAATAACCCTGGACAACGTCGACGTGATCTACGCTGGTAGGGTGATCTGCCACTACTCCGCCTTCGCCCTAAGCGCTTGGGACGTACAGCATACTGGAGCTTCGACGGGATTTAGCAGAACTCCGGTGAAGGGAGTGGACTTCGGTGGGTATGTAGGGGAGAACATAGGGGCGCTTGACGGCAACGATACCTACTCACCAGGTGGGATAGCGGTTAACACGAGGACGGAGGCCGATAACCCAACAACCTTCAATCAAGACGGTTATGCATTCTACAAAGTTGGAGATTCCAGCAACGCTTACTTCAGCAGAGGAATACCCTTCGCCACCATAGTGGCCCAAGTATGGAACGTGCAGTACGTCAGCAACCAGAAGGTGGAGACCTACTTCAACAGCACTAACGCTAACATAAGGTTCGACAGGTGGACCGGCGACTACCTCAGCGATGACACGAACTCGCCGTTCTACTACGTTCCAGCCTTCGATTTGGCGAAGGTAGGCCAAGATGATTGGAGCTTAGTGATATGGTGTCCTCAAGTGAACCCTAATGTAATGAACAGTGTACAAGTAAGAGTACAGTTCCAAGATGGGAGCACTTGGGAGACTATGATACCTCTGACGGTACAATAAATGATTAGTCGAGGAGCTCGGAGACGGCGGTGCGGAAGGCATTGATTATTCTGCTGTCAGTCTCCCCTTTCTTCGGCCTGTAGGGAGGCCTCTTCCAGCCTCCTCCTACTACCTTGGGCAGGGCCTCCAGAGCAGCCTCAACCTTCCCCGTGGACATGAATACCTTTACTTCGTCCGCCCTCCCCGTCTCGGCTATGCTCTCTATCACCGCTTTTACGTGAGCTACCGCCCTTCTCGCGAAGTCGCTCCTAGGAGACTTCACGTCTACGGATCTCATGGCCACGTACCTCTCTCCGTGCTTCAAGCTCTTAGGACAGTTACCTCCGCATTGACCGCAGTGCACGCACTTCCATATGTCCTCCTCATAGAGATATATCCTCTTCTGGCCCAAGGAATCTCTCGGGTCGAAGGCGAAGCGGAAAATCTTCACCAGTCCTTGAGGAGCGGCGTACTCGCTATCCACGAAGGTAACTGGGCAGAGGGAGTAGCATATTCCGCACCAAATGCACTGTGCGGCGCTCCAGAGGACTTGCTGAGTCTTGGGGCTCATGGGCGTCCACTTGTCGCTTGCTAAAGCCTCCTCCTTCGGAATCAGGTAAGGTCTCACCTTCTTCATTCTTCTTTCGAAGTCACTCCTCTCTACAATTAAGTCCTTGATCACTGGCATGTTATCCAAGGGTTCGACCACTATAGTACCATTTCCTTCTTCAGCGGCCTCCAAGGCGTTGGTCATGCATCCCAACCTCGGCTTTCCGTTTATCTTAACGGCACAGTTCCCGCAGACGCCCATCTTACAGAGGGGCCTGTAGGCTAAGGTAGGATCTATTTCCTCCCTAATCCTCTGTAGCGCTACTGCCACGGAGGTGTACTTGTCCACCTCTATTTCGTAAGTCTGCCACCAAGAGCCTCTCACGGGATCGTACCTAGCAACCTTAAAGGTTACCTTGGACAATTTTGTGACCCATTGGACTAGATGGGCTCGGTAGTTAAAGGGAGTTTTGGGCTCACCTCCTAAAGGCTGTGAGCGCGGTGGTGTGTGGCGATCGATGAGCGGTGCTAACGTGAGCGAGCCCTCTCTAGGAGCTCCCTCTTGTCCATGCTTCTTAGTAACATCTCCAATGTCCTAGGTATGGGGAGGGATGTATTTTCGATATCCTCGATGAAATCCTCCACGTTCGTGCATCTCGTCTTTCCGTCCTCGAAATAGCAGACATCGTCGGCGTGCTCGAGTATCATGTTTGGATCGTGAGTGCTGAAGATCAAGATCTTCCTATTTTTCTTGTACTCCTCCATGACTTCCTTGATAGCGTTCAAGGACCTTCGGTCTAAGTTGGCTGAGGGCTCGTCAAGGAGAAGGACCTCGGGCTCGTAAACTATGACAGATGCTAAAGCAACTAACCTCTTCTGACCAACGCTAAGCTTGTGGGGACTCTTGTGTAAGAACTCCTTTATCCCGAGCCTATCGCTAATGGAGAGTACCCTCTCCCTTACTTCCTTCTCGCCCAAGCCTAACGTCCTTAGAGCATAGGCTATTTCGTCGAAGACCGTGGGGTTGAAGAGCTGCTCGTCTGGATCCTGGAAGAGCAAGCCAACCTCTTCCCTTCTGACGCTTCTTCCCTTGAAGGTTACCTTCCCCTTGTTCGGCTTTAGTAAGTTCGCCAGGATGAAGAGTAAGGTGCTTTTTCCGCATCCCGTTGGGCCTACCAAGGCCAAGGCTCTGGAAGGCAACGCTTCCCCGGAGACCCCCTTCAAGATCCAATCCTTACCATATTTGAACCATATGTCCTCAAACCTTAGCAATTGTTAACACCCCCGTCGCTATTACGATTAGAGAAGGCATCACAGGTAGGAGAGAGGTCCAAGAGCGACTTTCCTTAACCTCCACTTCCCCGAAGGTTCTTGCCTTCACCGCCATGCTAACTCTCTCAGCCTTGTTATTGGCCTTGTTAAGCAACTCCCCCACGGAGCTAGCTAGGCCCCTCCACTCCTCCTTTAGCCCCATCTCCCTTAGCCTCCTAGCCTCCCTCGCTAAGACCATCGAGATCAGCGATCTAGCGAAGGAAGACGCATGAATGAGCAAGAGGCCTAGAACCTCCGAGAACCCTTCGGGAAAGAGAACCTCCAGTGCCTTCGCCATTCTCCTCCATCCCACGCTTCTTATGGTCACCACGGAGAGGGCCGTTGATGCTAAGGTTCTTATTATAAACGCAAAAGCGCTCTCCCTTGCAGTAAAGAGCAAGGGTAAGGAGATTACTAAGCTCATCCCAGCTACTACGGCCAGAGGCTTGATGAACGCTTTGTCCCCATGGAGGTAGAGGAGAAGCGCTAAGACGGAAGAAGCGAGCAAGGCAACGAGAGCTGGAATCAGACTCGGGGATGTGGAGACGACGCCTATTGCTATCAATAAAGAAAAGAACGTTACCTTGGGATTGGCGTTCTTGAATATTCCTTCGCTCGCCAGAGCCTCCGAGGTCTCCGCTATCAGCTCGAAGACCTCCTTAAGCGCTCTCATTTCCTACCATCCTCGATAGCAGAACTCCCAGTCCTAGGATGATGGCGACTCCGATGGCTCCAGCCACTATGTAGCCTATGGCCTCGGGGAGTCCGGGAACGGTGTAGTCGGCGAAGGGCGTCCAGTCTCCCAAGTTCACCTCGTGTAAGTGAAGCATGCTGGCAGCTACGTCCAGCGGCTCGTGGTAGCCCACGGCGTTTGCTAGTATGACGCCGAAGATAGGACTTACTACTAGGAGTACTGCTATGGTTATTAATGCCTTCTTGTACTTGGAGTACATCTCCGCCACGCTCATGGCTCTCACCTCAGGTGAACTACTAGGGGAGAGTTCCTCTCGTAAAGATAGTCAATGACTAAAGCGGTTATTATTCCCTCGATTATTCCCAAGAGGGCATGCCACCCTCCCATTACCGGAACGGTTGTCGCCACTCCATAGGGGAAGCTGGGGCTGAGGCCTATCTCCAGCCCGGCCATTATTCCAGCGACGGTTATTCCGGCCCATCCTGCCAAGAACGCTCCTATGAGCCTGGCCTTTCTAGTGTTGCCCATGACCTTGGTAACTGCCTTGTATACCAAGTAGCCCACAACTCCGTCAACGATGGCCATGTTCAGTATGTTAGCTCCCAGGGTGGTAATTCCGCCATCGTGGAAGACGAGCGCTTGAACCGTTACCACGGTAGCCTCGGTGAAGAAGCCCAGCCAAGGTCCTAGGAGCAGGTAGGCTAAGGCACCTCCGACGAAGTGGAGGGATGTCCCTCCCGGTATGGGCCAGTTGAGCATCTGAGCCACGAAGATGGCGGCGGCCAATACTGACATAGCGGTGACCTTCTCTGGGGTAAGCTTTGCCTTCATCTTGGCGTAGAGCGCATAAGCGCCCGTCGCTAGGTAGGTCGCTACTATCCAAGGCAACGTCAGGAAGCCATCGGGTACGTGCACTCTCTCACCGTTAACGGTGCACAAGGGGAAGTTAATAAGAACTACCACGCGCTAAAGACAATCAATGTTCAGTGCAGAATTGCTAACTGACAATAAGGTTTTTCTCTTAATAAGATCAGATAATACGAAGGAGAACTAAAAGGAGGAGATAGGATAGTGTAGGAGTCCTCACGTTCTAAAGTAATGGTATAACAAAAGAACGCAAAGATGCAAACTCTATTTACTTAGTCTTTGTATGAGAATAATCACAAATAGCCGTGATTAAGGATGAACAAGCACCATAGTAGAGGTAATTTGGAGATGCTTTGACTTAAAATTAGAATGCTCCAAAGTACACTCCTTATAATATCCGAAGTTCGGTTATGTTAAGAGAGGAAATGAGATAGATAGGAACGATCACATCTAATTTAAAGCTACAACAAACACGATGCGTAAAGTGATAAAGGTCATAATCTAATGTCTGCAATTATACTTAAATGAACCTTCTCTTTTGCGCAATTTCAGAAAGGTAGTCTTAGGAGGTAAGAGTATGAATGCATGAAGAGGACCTTTTCCTAGGAGACTCACATGGCTACGTCTAGGTGCATTTCCAGTTCTCTTTTGTATAATCATCTCACCTAGGATCTCCTTGGCTCTCTCTCAAACCACTTGCTTTCAATTCTATTTTGTATAACCCCCGGGACACCAGGAGGACAAGATGTCCACCGAGGTGGGCTTTCAGTTCTCTTTCGTATCATCTAAGTCGCCCAAGTCCTTTACCTTGAACCTCACTCCTCGCTCTTTCAATTCTCTTTCGTATCATCATAGAGAAAGGAGCGGGCTCCCCATGACTTTACCATGCTTTCAGTTCTCTTTCGTATCATCGCAGCTGGATTCCGAAGTCTTGGGCGGCTCTGTAAGCTTCTTTCAGTTCTCTTTCGTATCATCAACGCTAGTGATTGCTAGTTGCTAAAGCAATTTGAGGAGCTTTCAGTTCTCTTTCGTATCATCATTATTCATCATGTTACTAAATACGTTTGACATAGTGTTCCTTTCAGTTCTCTTTCGTATCATCGAACAACACCGTAGTTATAAGTACTTCAAGGAAGAAGCCACTTTCAATTCTCTTTCGTATCATCTTATGCGTTCACGGAACCAGATCTTGATTTTGACATACTTTCAGTTCTCTTTCGTATCATCCACTCCGCTTGTATCTGCTGAAGCAACTGAGGGGTAACTTTCAGTTCTCTTTCGTATCATCCATAAGCAAGGCTCAAGTGGTCGAAGCTGGAGAGCCTCTTTCAGTTCTCTTTCGTATCATCGTAGTACTCTCCTTCTTCCTCATCATGGCCAACACCAGCTTTCAGTTCTCTTTCGTATCATCTTTTTGGCTTTATTGAGTACCTTCGGAAGTAGCCTCTCTTTCAGTTCTCATTCGTATCATCCGGCTCTACGCTTGTAACGAATATGGGTGTAAAGCAACTTTCAGTTCTCTTTCGTATCATCGGGTGCGGGCAGGGTAGAAAGCGAACATCAGCAACTGAAACTTTCAGTTCTCTTTCGTATCATCACGAGGAGGTGCGAGGCTTGGGAGAGATAGAAATTCCCCTTTCAGTTCTCTTTCGTATCATCAACGGAGACGGAACCGTAGACGCCGCCCAGCTTACTCACTTTCAGTTCTCTTTCGTATCATCTATAACACAGACTTCGGTTGCCCCCTTTTCGTTCCATGCTTTCAGTTCTCTTTCGTATCATCAACCGAGAACGATTATGAGGAAGGGGTTTCCCGTTGCTTTCAGTTCTCTTTCGTATCATCTTCTATCTCGTATTCTAGAACAGATAGTCTATCGTCATCTTTCAGTTCTCTTTCGTATCATCTTCCTGTCAATGACTTGGCAATGGCTTGGAAACGTAGGCTTTCAGTTCTCTTTCGTATCATCCATCATCTTAGTCATAGCTGTATATGGGTTTGATCGGCTTTCAGTTCTCTTTCGTATCATCAGAATTTGATCGCAAGATATCATTATCATCCCCTCCTATCTTTCAGTTCTCTTTCGTATCATCAGCGAACTTCAGGAGGAGCCTATATTTCATAAGAGATTATTCTTTCAGTTCTCTTTCGTATCATCAGTTAGCTTCCTGACACCTCTTGTAAGGTTTTAGAAGACTTTCAGTTCTCTTTCGTATCATCAAGCCCTTAGGAGTGCTATCCGTGGTCGCGCTCATGCTATCTTTCAGTTCTCTTTCGTATCATCACGTATCACCTTAGTTATTTCCGATACGTTTTTAACTCTTTCAGTTCTCTTTCGTATCATCGATGTGGCTGAAGGCGGTGGGATGGGAGCATGAGTGCTTATTCTTTCAGTTCTCTTTCGTATCATCCTGCAAATCGGTAGCACGTAGCTGCTGTAGTTCATCACCTTTCAGTTCTCTTTCGTATCATCCCTATGATCCAGGGGCGCCTCCTTGCCTTCATCTTCCCCTTTCAGTTCTCTTTCGTATCATCTGTCTCTCTTCCAAGGGTTTCTCCCTTGTAATCCTTATAAAGAAGAGGTTACTGATCGGTGGGTTGATGTTAGAGGCTCCCCTACGATGAGGCTTCCTTGAATATTCCTAGACGAACAGCAATGGAATAGGAAAAGGAAAAGTAAGGTATGTGTCAAGTAACTTTGAGGTGAGGGATGGAGGTCCTTGAAGATTCGGGAAGGGACTATGGGTAGAAAACATATGCCTTAAAAGCCGTTCCTTTCTCTAAAGAGTTTCTAAGTTCCCAAGCCTTTCCATATATCCACCTTCGAACCGCATGTTTCTTATCTTCAAACAAAGCGTAGAAGGCTTGGGAAATCTTTTCCAGACTTTCCTTATCTAAGAAATCGTCTTCAAGACGCAACTTTGAGGTCCTCATAACACTTGCCATGACGTAGATACCAGCAGGCTTGAACATTTCACTGAAATCGAACGTGAAGCTGACCTTTCCAGCTCTATCCTTATGAATGAGTCCCGCATAGGGATCAAGTCCAGCACCTATTAGAGCATGAGTACAAAGACCGTAGATTAAGGCATATATGTAATCGAGGGCCCTATTCCCCGGATCCCTTGCCCTAGGTACCCTTCCCTCAAAGTTCGGAATGAAGGAACTTATGTCTTTCCAGAGCTTAGCGCTCCAGACGGCCTCTACCTTCCTAATGCAGTCTATGTTCTTACAAGAGGCTAGTTCTCCTCTCCCCTCGGATCTCCATTCGTCGCTCCATCTCGCCTCTCCCTTGGACTTATATGCCAAGTTTTTGGCAACTCGACTCATACCTTCAAGCTTACCATAGATGAACTCCTTCGCTATATGAACGCCCGTTTCATTGTCTCTCATAAGGTATTGCTTTCTCCTGGCTTCTGCCCACCCTATTTTTATTGGATCTATCAACACGGCGTCCCAATCTTTTCCATGAATTAACAAAGGTACGCCTTGTTCGTTGACCAATTCTAGTACAGCCGTACTCATAACTACTCCTTTACCTACTATAACAATCATATCTAAGTCGATTATAGGAAAACTCTCGGTTACCTCCTTCTTATCCTTCTTAGTGCGAACGGTTAGCATGTATCCTTTTCTTCCCAAGTAAGCGTGTCCTCTCACAATTAGGATCAAAAGCAATCCCCACTATTGTAAGCTAGTTGTCATACGAAGTAAATTTTAGAAAATAAAAGCATCCTCGACAACGCGAAATTGAGAGGTTGCTAGCGTGGAGGAGCTCTTAAGGGGCCTCGAGGAGGCACTTGGAGAGAGCCGCTTTAAGCTAGTAAAGGGAAAGAGGCGAATGGAAAGCTTACCTGACGTCGTGGTAACGGCGTTCCATCACTTCGGAGCGGTCGCCTTAGCCGCTGCGAAGCTATGCACAGTGCTCGAAGACTTGGGAATCCTCCCAGAGGGTTCTTGGGAGGAGTGCTTTTGGGCAGGGGCAGTTCATGATTATGAAAAAGTACTGGAAGCTGACGTGCTCGAGAGGATATCGGAGATCTCCAGCATTCCTAGGGAAAGACTCGATCTCTTGGCCTCCTGTACAGAGGCGGGGTATGCCGTTGACCGAAGGACCAGAGTGACGTGTTATGTCTTGATGCTTTCGGATTATTGGGCCTCTCAGAGGTCCTTGACCAGCTACTTACCCTCCGACAAAAGATATCTCACCGCCTTGAAGGCCCTAGAAAGGCAAGGTCTTAGGATCATTCCCGTATACTCCGGCATGCCTAGAGCGATAATGGCAGCGTCTTCTGAGGATCTAGTGAAGTTGTTCTCGGATAAGGGGTGGTTGGTGCTATTCTCTTATGCAGACGGACTGCTGCTGGTCGGAGACAAGAGCTCTGAAGACGTGAGCAGAGAAGAGATAGCCGAGATATTGCTAAAGGTCATGAAAACTTCTCTTGAGGGAGGGGAGGCGCAGAAGCAAACCATGGAAAAGTCATTGAGTCCTTTTAAGAAATTAGCAACGCGCGTGGAGGAATTAGAAGGACTAAGTAAGGAGGAGCTCAGAAAGGAATTCCATAGCATAACAACTGGTAAGGGCGAAAAGAAGGATATAGTACCTATACTGGCGATAGCTTACGAGAAAGGCTATGAGGACCTCGTTAACGAGATTAGGGAGTACGTACTTAAGAATAAAAAGAAGTTGCAAGTAAGAGCGCTCATAGGCAACCCTTACTATTTCGAAAACGTGATTAAGCAAGGACTAGTCGAACAATTCTTAGAAGAAGTGAGGAACTCGGAGAGCCCTGTGAAGGAATCCTTACTAGCTATGGCCCTTACCTTCTACAGTAAGAATAAGATCTATAAAAACGTTGAGAAGTTGTTGGATAGTAGATTGAAGGAACTCCAAACCAAGAAGTACTACACGCCTTTAGTGTTTGCCGAAGTCCTTGGAATACTCCTCAAGAGACCTGAGCTCCTCGAAAAGAGCATTGAGGAGTTGGGGAAGGAGAGCAAAGAGGACACAGGTTTAAGGGCCTTTGCGAAGTACTTGGCATGCAACGCCTTCTCCTCTCCCATACTGAAAGGGAAGTGTGATCTACCCAAAGAAGTAGGAAGATGCTATATATGCGGCGCTCCGATATACTCGAAGACCTTCACCTTCTCCAGCTACTTCACCTACGCCTTCGGTTCTAAGGGAGGTGTAGAAATATACACTCCTCGCCAGAAACCCTTTGTAAGCATAGATAGCGGCCAAAGATACGCGAAGGAAAGATACATCTGTCCAGCATGCGCCTTTGAGGGTACGTTGCTCAACTACAAGCTCAGCTCTCCCTTCGCTGCCTTTGCCGTTCATCCATCTACCTCGGTGGACCTTATGAAGTACATGATAAAGAAAATGAAGCCAGTAGTCAGATCCACGCTCTTCGACCTCTGCAGAGGTAGAGTTGAGGAAGAAGGAAAGGGAGAGGAACCCTTGATAGATTATGCTCACGCTTTAGCGTTGCTCAAGATAGAAGGCCTTAAAAAGGATGAGAAGGGTTTTGGAGCCCATGGAGCAGCCATAGCGAAGTTTCTAGCCATCGCTGGATTCGCCCTAGAAAGGTCTTCAGGAGGTCAAATGGCACTTACTTGGGAAATTCCTCTAAACATGTCCTCCGAGCCCGTCTCCGCCCCTCAGCTTCCAACGTGGCTCGTTCCGATAATAGATTTCTCACTAAGAGAAGGCGACTCCTTGGCCCCTCTGGTCCACGTTCTCAAAGCTTGGGCGTACAAGGCATGCATGACAAAGGACAGCAACGAGCTTAGGGAGACCTTCCTAGCTCCAGCTCCCCATACTCTCCTCTTCCTCTTGACTCCTCCCAAATCGCTAAGGGAGGAGATGTATAAAGATAGAACTAATAAAACGTTTTTTAAGTTCTGGAAACATTATTCTTACATTTTAAAAGAAGTTTCAGAGGTGGAAAAGCTCTTGAGGGATGAGGATAGACTCCTTCCTAAGCTTTGGAGTTATGCCTACGCTCTAGCTCCAGCCTTCAAGGATAAGAACGTAAGTAAACATAAAGTTCAAGATCCCTTGAGAACGGCCCTTTACAGATTTGCCGACTACTTAGAGATGGGACTAAACGTCGAGGATGCCATTGAGTTGGCTTCTTCGGCAGCTCAAGAGGACGCGGAGAGAAGTTTAGGAAACGTGGAGATAAAGGAATCAGTAAAGGGGATTTTGAAGTTTGTTTATAATTACATAAACTCAATGAATCCCTCAAAAAGAAGACAGTTTTTCGAGGACATTTTGGATACCGTTTACATTTTCACGAAGAAAGTCGTATTGGGAGGTGAGAAGAAATGAGCGCGCAAGGGCTTCTGTCTAATATTCTAGATGTCAACTATAATGATATCAAAAAGTTCTTGGTTCCCAAGGAGAGGGTGGACCCAAGCTTAGCTCTTCCAAGGGGCAGAACGGTGAACGTTTGGGTGTTAATTGAAGCACAAAACGAGTTGCTGATAAGGCACGAAGGAGTAGACGACGTAACCGAGTTCGAGGTAAACGGAATAACCGTTCCCGGGATACTCAACACCAAGTTCCAAGCCGTTCAGAGAAGACAGATGCTGAGGACTCTCTACTCGTTTAAGGACCTTCACCCTGAAGAGCTCGATAAGCTTTACTCCTTAGCAAAGAAGTACAATGTGAGCAACGCCGAGAACCTAAAGGACTGGAAATGCTACCTGACGCCCGGAACCCCTAGCAAGAGCAAGCAGCAAGAGGAGATAATGAAAGGAGGCTACTGTACCATATGTCCTAATTGTATGATCTACGGCTACGTGGCGGGAGAGAGCGGAACGTATAACGTGAAGTCGAGAGTGGAAGGCGATGCTTACTTCGGCCTTTGTCCCAGCAAGCTCTGCGTCACCAGAAGAACGTTCAATGCAGTAGATGATGTTACTAAGACTACATATATGGAAGGAGGTACCACGGGAGCCCTCTTCCAGCTCAGCTTGGTGGAGCCGGGAACGCTCTTCGTGGGAAAGGTGGCTCTCAGGGACATGAGTCCGGCTGAACTATTGTTGGTCCTCCATTCGATAGCTAAGGTAGATAGAATCGGAGGGAGAGTAACGCATTTCGGAAAGGTCAAGGTTCACGTACCAGCCATTACCTTCGATTACTTTGAGAAGGGTTCAGGCTATGAGGTAGCGAAGGCCTTAGTGGGCGACAAGAAGGTTGATCTGGAAGAGGCTATAAATAAGGTAGTCGAGATGGCAAAGGGCGAAGTGAAGATAACGAAGAGAGATCTCGCAGACGAGCTTAGGAACATAGAAGAGGGAGATCTAATGGAGACGGTCAAGGAAGCGTGGAGAGATGCTATCACCTTCAAGGCCTCAATAGAAGCTCTTATATATGGAGGCAAGGGGAGATGAAGGTCTACCTAGCATCCATGGAGCTCCACGGACCCCTCTTCTTTTCTTCAGAGACCAAACACGCTCTTACCACGGCCTCCCACTTGCTCGTAGCGCCAAAGGCTATCATAAGTCCCATTCCATTAACTTATGCCCTTAACAACTTACCTGCAGAGAGGTGGGCTTGGCCCGACTCCCCTCCTTCCTATGAGGGATTGAGAAGGGCGAGAAAGATATTTTATGGAGCATTGCCCTCTCGAGTCAAGTACAAGAGATTCTTCTTTGCGATGAAAGGATTCAGCTGGGGTGAGTACAGAGGAAAGCCAAAGAGGAACGCTCCCAGGATGGTTACGATGGTCGCTTTAGTACCACCGAGTACCTTCAAGAGCGCCATAGTTTCCGAGGACCCCCTCCCCCCAACTCTTTACCTAAGAATAGGGTCTAAGAGAAGCGGAATACTGAAGGTGCAGTTAGAGGAAGTGAGACTGGAGAAGTGGGAGGGCACGCTAACTCTCCCTATAACAAGGGAATTTCTAAAGACGTTCGGCTGCAACGTGAAGAGCTTCACGACGCTGCTGACCACCTTTTCTGGCGAGGAGGTAGGCTTAGCGGAGGTAGAGGGTTGTAAGGTGTATAGAGCTTGCGGGAAGAGAAGGTGCGAGGTGTTAGCGATACCCTAGTTGTAGGACCGACCACCGTCGCGGAAGGCGACGAAGAGCTCGTCTTAGGAAAGCTAAGGATCAAGTTGAGGAAGTTCCAAGAGGAGGTCAAGCGAACCAAGGGAAATGTGGTGATAAAGGCTCCGACGGGCTCCGGAAAGACCTTGACCCTTCTCTTATTTGATGCTGAGAACGCGGTGGGCGTCTATCCTTCCAGAGCTCTGGTCAACGATCAGTTCGAATCACTTTCCTCTTTATTTAGAAGAGGATGCGAAGAGGAAAGTAAGGGATCTTTGAAGATATTTGATTGCGATAAGGAAAAGTACGTCCTCTTAAAGATAACATCCGAAAGTTTAGAGGGAAGGGGATGGAAAGCTCTGGAGGGCCTCTGCGAGAAGGTTTTGGAGCTGAGGGATGAGGGGGCAAAGAGCATAGTGTTTACTGTCCCGGAATATCCCTATTTTCTCCTTAGCGGAGAATACGATAACTTCTATCGAGTAGGGACGATATTGAAGAGACTTAGCGTTGAGGAGCCGGAGAAGTTGGTCGATAAGATAAGACACTTGAGCAGAGAAGTGGTAGTAAGGAAGGGGTTCTGCGCCCAACTCTTCTTTGCTCCCAACCTCTTCTTCGATGAGTTTCACGCCTACTCGGGTAAGTCGCTCTACGGAGCTCTAGCCCTCTTGTCCATTTACACGTCTCTTCCCTTCATCGAAACTAGGATAGCAATAAGCTCTGCCACGCACACTCCGGAATTCGCTCTTGCCAAGAAGATACTCGAGGAATTCATTACGATCGAAGCCCAGAAAGGCGGCCTCGAGGTTCGAGGAAAGACCATCATGAGACTGATGTTTATCAGATCTAGGTGGCCCGGCGTAGCGGCGTTTTCCTACGTTGAAGACTTAGTTCCCCTAATAGTTAAAGAAAATATACATGAGATAAGAGAAAGGGTTGAAGGAGGAGATAAGGTAGGGATAATCGTAGATAAGATAGCGAACGTGTACGAGACCTATAGGGTATTGAAAGAGGGAGGGGTGAAAGACGTCGTCTGCGTTACCTCCCTCTCAGAGGAGCTTGGATGTGGAGGAGATCCGAGAGAGGCGTCCGTGATAGTCGGAAACGAGGCTATATCGTACGGGATAGATATTAAGGATCTGAACTACGGTCTCGTAACCGCTAAGACTTGGCATCAACTGGTACAGAGAGTGGGGAGGTTTGGAAGGGGACCGCACAGCTCAGAGCTCATTCTTCCCTATCCTTTAAAGGTCAAGGATCTCTTTAAAAAGAGTTACATGGAATGGGAGGATTTCGTCGAGCTCAGTAAGAAGATATATCCGAAGAGACCGTTGGATTGGTACGCCGAGAGTGGCTTGGGAGGTCTCAAGCTCAGGAAAGTACTCGATATGTACGAACTTACCACTTACATAATGTATCGGGACAAGTTCAAAGCTTCTCAGATATTGAAGAAGGCCTTAACCAGATCGAGAAGGATTCTCAATGAGGTAAAGGAAAAGGGCGAGCTTCACTTAGGGGCGCTCGCCACCTTCTACTTCTCTTCATTTAGGGGAGCAAGCGATGAGTTGATAATTAAAGCTAGAAACTTCGAGCTCGAAGACTCTCCAGAAGGACCGAAGATAAACGTGAACAAGCCTGTGAGGGGATATCTGGCCTTAGAGGTGGATGTCGACGAGGAACTAAAAGAGGTACTCAAGACCTTTGAAGGTAAGGTAATTCAGTTCAACGCGTTCGTGGAGCTCCTAAGCAAGTGGACGCCGAGGATCGTTCAAGTAATAGGCAAGAATATCAACCCCCTATCCAAGGTAGGACCTAGTAAGGATCCGATCTATGTACTGAGGAGTAATGAGGGCTATCTTAGGTATTTGTTGAGCGTTGAGAGCGCTGTAGGGTTGGTGTACACGAGAGGGGGCGAGGTGAAGTTACTAGGCGTTTTAGTTAGAGTTTAAATTTCATAATAGAGCAATGTATTCATGATAGGCCTTGATAGTGGTGGTAGCCTATGACATCTATGACGACTCCCTTCGAGATAAGGCGAGAAGAATGTTGCTCCGCTACGGTCTATCGCGTATCTCCAAATCCGTTTACGCTGGTCGGATCAACTGGGAGACCGCGAAGGAGATCGCGCAAAAGCTCTCGTGGATACTCAAGGGAGACGATTCGGCAGTGGTTATCCCAGTTTCTGAAAGAGACTTCCTTCGAGCCCTATCTGTCTCCGAGGGTGTCGTGGCTGAGAGGAGACCCAGAGGGGTCCGTGTCGTGGGCTAGGATCTTCGACGACTTAGAGGTATGTCCCCTGAGAGCCTACTTTTCGGCAATGGGTAAGACGGGATATCTAAGCTACTCGCGAGGAGGGATGGAGTTTCAGAGGAGTGTGATAGAAGGTGTTAAGGAAACTGTGAGGGACTGGGCGAGAAGGGTCTATGCCGACCCCGGAACGAGAGGTCTGAGAACGAAGTCCCTTGGGATAAAGTTGTGCGCGAAGCTAGGAGAGATTGTCATTTGCGGAAGGCCCGACGTCGTAGCGCTTTTTGACCATCCAGTAGCCCTCGTAGTCGAGGTAGTTCAGACCTCCAATCCTAAGAGTGCTTTAAAGAGGAGCTTGATTAGGTTGAACTTCTATTCTCAAGGAATACACGAATTATTCGGTTTCCCAATATCTTTGAGCTTACTTACGCCTTCTGAAGCCTTGTGGGTGATCGCCGAGAAGGACTTACTTAGCGAGAAGTTAAACGCTCTGGAGAGCGCGCTAGATTATGGGAAGGCAATCGAGATGGCTAAGAGGAAAAGAAGGGAAGAGACATGCGCGAATTGTATTTACCGGAGAGAATGCAAGATGTCACTCGTATAAAGGTTAAAGTGAACATAACTCCCATCGAATTTAACGATTTTACGGGTAAAATTGTCAAGAGTTTCTTGATCTGTGCCGATGAACGCTTCAAGAAGGTGTTCGGAGAAGAGGGTGGATACAAGGAATTCCACATAACCCCGCTCTTAGACGAGGAAGGGAGAGCTATATATCCAAGAAAGGTCGTTAAGTGTTCATTTTGCAAAGACAAGAAACCTAAGGGAGAGGGAAGGGTCAGGATACCCGATGTTGCATATTTCGAGGTGAGTGGAAAGAAGGAATGGTTGACCTCGCTCTTCTCCTATACCTCTTGTTCTCTTTCTATAAAAGGAATTAAAATAGATATAGAGAGTGTTGAGGTCGAAGAAGAAGAGATAGAGCTTGGGGATGGGGATGGTATATTTATCAAGTTCCGAGGACCTGCTGTTCTAAGGGATCCTTGGCACCGCCCGGGAGGGGAACTGCGGAGTCGGTTCCTCCCTTCACCCTCACACTTGTTCTCTACTAATGTTTATTCATTATTTAGGGAAAAATACTTCGAAGTACTCATGGAACTTGAAAAAGCGTTGGTGGAAGATCATTCTGCTTTGAACAGCTTAGGAAAGGTGTGGTATTACTATGGAGGCAAGTGGTTACCCGCCCTAAGCGGAAGCATAATATTCTGGCTAAGAGAGATGAACGATATCGTAAAACATACCTTGCTCCATGCTTCGTACTTCGGAGTAGGATCTGGTAGAGCCGCTGGCTTCGGAGATATAGTTCTCAACGTCTTTTAGTCCCTTCCCGAATCTTCAAGGACCTCCATCCCTCACCTCAAAGTTACTTGACACATACCTTACTTTTCCTTTTCCTATTCCATTGCTGTTCGTCTAGGAATATTCAAGGAAGCCTCATCGTAGGGGAGCCTCTAACATCAACCCACCGATCAGTAACCTCTTCTTTATAAGGATTACAAGGGAGAAACCCTTGGAAGAGAGACAGATGATACGAAAGAGAACTGAAAGATCAAGCCGAGCGACGTGGACACATTGTTGGCAAGCGATGATACGAAAGAGAACTGAAAGTGTATCTCGGCTTCCAGCACACAACGCTCAATATCACCGATGATACGAAAGAGAACTGAAAGTGATTGGTCTGGTTCTGAGAGGTATTAGGTTGGGGCTGATGATACGAAAGAGAACTGAAAGGTAAGCATTAGCGATGGCTCTAGCAGTATCCTACTCAGCGGGGATGATACGAAAGAGAACTGAAAGGCAGATGTTTGTGGCGGTGATGTATTCATCGTAGGGTATGATGATACGAAAGAGAACTGAAAGTGAAGATAAGTGGCTGCACGATAAGGAGGTGGATATGGATGATACGAAAGAGAACTGAAAGGAAGGATAGAATCCAACTAAAGAAGGAAATGAGGAGGGATGATACGAAAGAGAACTGAAAGGGATCCAAGCCCACGCTACTGCCACAAGATGAGGAGGGATGATACGAAAGAGAACTGAAAGTGGCTGCGACTATCAATGCCTCTTTGAGAAGACCTTGATGATGATACGAAAGAGAACTGAAAGAATAATCTCTTATGAAATATAGGCTCCTCCTGAAGTTCGCTGATGATACGAAAGAGAACTGAAAGCTAAGAAACCCTCAAAGACCTCTTCCCAATCCTTCGCGGATGATACGAAAGAGAACTGAAAGATTACTGCGGAGGTGATAATGGATGAGGATAGGCTATTTGATGATACGAAAGAGAACTGAAAGGGATTCGTACTTATGTTGGTAGAGACAACCGAGAACGATGATGATACGAAAGAGAACTGAAAGCGCTTATGGGCTAGACTTTGCTGGCAAATGAAGAGAATGATGATACGAAAGAGAACTGAAAGGTAGAGTGGGGAGGGGAGCTTCTGGGGTGAGAGCATGGCTGATGATACGAAAGAGAACTGAAAGCTTTCGCTATCGATCTTACGCTAGCGACGCTAACGTTGATGATACGAAAGAGAACTGAAAGGTTAGTAACGTTGTTTCCACAAGTGCTCAGCTCGCACCAGATGATACGAAAGAGAACTGAAAGGGTCTTTGGAGCGGAGGATTCATCTTCGTAGCTCCCACGATGATACGAAAGAGAACTGAAAGTACCTACCTCTCAGATAATGAAGACCAACATAGACATACAGAAGACGTTAGTGATGATACGAAAGAGAACTGAAAGGTTCAGAACCTCAAGCTCGGCGTTTAAGTCAATGTACTTGATGATACGAAAGAGAACTGAAAGGTGCTGGACAACGGCTTAGTGCTTCTTGATCTATTTTCAGGATGATACGAAAGAGAACTGAAAGGACCATTAGTATCCCCCTATGGTATACATTATATTGGTTGATGATACGAAAGAGAACTGAAAGGCCGTGTAAAGCCGATCCTGACATAGTACGGCTCGAACGATGATACGAAAGAGAACTGAAAGAGAGGACGATCTCATTCCTGAAGACATTGGAGTCGAAATAGATGATACGAAAGAGAACTGAAAGCTAGAGGGACTAGCATGACGGATGCTGTTTCTGTGGCTGGATGATACGAAAGAGAACTGAAAGCTCCCGCTCTTCCTCTCCTCGCTTACCTCGGTTAGCTCGATGATACGAAAGAGAACTGAAAGCCTAAGCAGCTCCAGAGCCGCTTGGGTCTACCTATATGGGATGATACGAAAGAGAACTGAAAGTTAGCGCTTTACTTCGCGTATGAAAACTTAGCGAGAGTGATGATACGAAAGAGAACTGAAAGCATTACCTTCATGCTTACACATTGCCTTATCTGTTCTTCGATGATACGAAAGAGAACTGAAAGCACCACTTCCATTTCCTCCACCTCACTCGATCTCGCTGAAGGATGATACGAAAGAGAACTGAAAGGGGATTGTCGCTCATGGTATCACCTCTATTGGATAGATGATGATACGAAAGAGAACTGAAAGGAGAGAGCGCTACGAGATTGTAGTAGCTCGGATACTGCGATGATACGAAAGAGAACTGAAAGAAGGTACATGGAGGTATCGGAGCTAACGTCGTTGGAGGATGATACGAAAGAGAACTGAAAGGCTGTAAGGGGCAGCGTGGTAGTCATCCTACACCACCGGATGATACGAAAGAGAACTGAAAGAAGGAGAAGGGGGCTGGTGAACGGCCCCATAGTCTATGATGATACGAAAGAGAACTGAAAGTACACTTCCTTGCACGAGCGCTTACTTGCATCATACAGAGGATGATACGAAAGAGAACTGAAAGGGTGGACACTTCTGAGATAGACGTTGATGAAGGGGTTTGATGATACGAAAGAGAACTGAAAGTCCCACCGAAACTGTTTGCTAGCGGGAGCTCTGTACGGATGATACGAAAGAGAACTGAAAGATCAATGTCATTATGTCAATAATTGCTTTATGGTGTTTTGATGATACGAAAGAGAACTGAAAGGATGAAGGGGTTTCCCGTTGAGGCCACTAGATGGGGCTGATGATACGAAAGAGAACTGAAAGTTCTTCGCCTTCTTCTTGCTGGTTTTCTTGCTGACTGATGATACGAAAGAGAACTGAAAGTTTGTTAATACGAAACGCATACCGAACATTATTGCTCGGATGATACGAAAGAGAACTGAAAGGGGTGAAGTAGAAATCTCGAGCTTAATTTATAACATGATGATACGAAAGAGAACTGAAAGTAAATATTGTTGACAAAACCAATAGTGGTCGTAGTGCCCGATGATACGAAAGAGAACTGAAAGAAACTCATCACGTTTTCAGCGGTATAATGATTCATCATGATGATACGAAAGAGAACTACAAGAAGATAATAGTGTTAGTCCTACCTCAGTTTTTTGTTTTGGAGAAGTTCGCTTCTGCCATATACAAACCAACGTATATATCTCCAAAAGAGATACTGAAGGAGATAGACGGGTGGTCTGTGTAATTGTTGATTTGGAATACGGTAGAGCGGGGTAGTGAAGTCGATCGGAAATATCATTACCACTTTTTCCGGTCAATGGAAATGAATAGTGCTACGCCCTTGCTTCTCCAAACAATCTCTTAATCGTAACTACACACTCCAGAAAACGTTTCGCCCTTGATCGCAAACTCATGGAGCGTATTCCTAAGGATTCTATATATCGGCTCCTCCCTGAGTCTTTTAGTGAGCATTACGAAAGAGGAATCGTTCTCAGCGAGACCAACCTTAATTGAGGGTAATGATAGACCCCGTTCGTTTATATTTCCTCGCCTTAAGCGGCGAGCGGAGAGACATGTTCTGGGTTAGGGTTCACGACTTAGGAGAGCACGTCTTCGTAACGGTCGTCGATAAGGAACTGCTCGGCAAGAGGTTCAAGGAAGGCGACATTATACTTGACATAAACGAGGACTTCTTCAAGGGAGAGCTCCTCGATGAGGAGCTTGCCCTAGCTAGGATGGAAGCCGCCACGAGCCTCTACGTTATAGGGAAGAGGGCGGTGAAGCTAGCGGTGGAGGGAGAGTTCATCCATCCGGCAGCTATCAAGAAGGTAGAAGGGGTGCCCTACGCTCAAATGCTCCTCCTCTATGCCTAAAGTGCGGATGAGCGGGCAGGGACGATATGAGCTCTTCCCCGGCGATGAAAGGTTTTGGTGGAGCGAAGGCGACGCTATCCTAGAAACCTCCAGAGCGCTATAGCTATTATCATTAAGGAGATGAGCGTGGGAACCCATTCTATTCTTGAGACAGCGTAGGAGACCTTCTTCTCCTTTAAGCTTATGATACTACCATCTACTTTCACGTCGAAGTTTTTCCCTCCTTCGAAGAACACGTTCAAGCTCTTCACACCCTTCGGTCCCAGGAGGATCTCGCCAGAAAAGGAAGATCCCTTTATTGGAAGCTGGCTCACCAAGAACGTCTTCGAGGCTTTAATACACTCCCCGGTAATCCTAGGCTCCCATCCCCATTTGGAGCAAGAGTGGGAGAGGCAATAGTAGATCGGAGACCTCTTCAAGCACTTGTATTCGCACTTGCTCACCCAAGCGTCTATTAGCTTATCGTAAACGAGCTTGCAGAAGCCCTCCCTCTCGGAGCACACTTGCTTCCCCACCGTCCACTTGGAACACTTGACCTCCTCACAGACTTTCACCAACTCAACCTTCTTTTTATAGAGTATGCACCTGGAGGCTGGAACCTTCTTCATGGGCTTTCCTCCCTCAACTGTTACCTTAACCTTCAGAGGATCCTCGCAATGGTTGATTATTGTTATCCCAATTGCTTTTACCCCTTTTGGAACGGAGAAGCCGAGAAACTCTGAGGAGGGGGAGGAGAGGCTGGCTTGGAAGTCCAAGCACTTGCCGACAACTCTCTTTGTCAAAAGCTCTCCGTTCAAGTAAACCAAGATGGTTAACTCGGGAGGGCCGGCGAAGTAAGCGCTCAGACCACCGAAGTCTCCGGGGAAGGTTTGAGTGTCTATTATGAGCTTCCTCCCCTCGAACTTACCCATCCCGCTCACGGAGTAAACGTTGCTTCCGAAGAAGATCTCTATCCTCAGCTTCCCCGAACAGTAGCTGAAGTAAGATACCTTCACCTCAACGGTGTTTCCGGATCTTATCTCGTTGACGCTCAGGCTGACGCAAGCGAGAGCTATAGCGATCAAGACGCTGAGGATTAGAAGAGCCCTCACCCTATCACCCCACGAAGCTCCAGATCAAGTAAACCAAGCTGAGGAGGGCTAGGAAGTAGAGGAATTCAGTTAAAGTAAACGCCTCGTTCTTCACATAGTCGTAAACCCCTATGTTGGTTCCTCCAACGTTAACGCTCGCTATCGGAACCTTCACGTACTCGTTCAAGCTCCCTAGGAGGAAGGCGCTGGCAGTCTTTTGATAGGGAATTAGGAGAACCTTCCCTTCTTTAGGACCTAGGACGATGGTCCCTCCCGCCTGGGTTCCGGCGACCTCTATCCCGCTCTTCAAGACCTCGAACTTCCTCAAGTAGCAGTAGCTGACGACCTTTGGAACTTTCGTCCACTTGGAGCACAGAGCCTCGTAGCAGTTCGGCTGCCTGACCTCTAGCACGTACCTCACTTCTGGAGCTATTCTCCTACTATAGCAGCTCTTGCAGAGGTAGACCCTAACTCCCCTCTCGCTCTTCACGAGCTTGCACCCGGAGCAAGAGACATCGTAGGTCTTCACGTTGAGCTTCTTTATCACAGTCACGAAGGGTCCGCTGTTGGACACCTTGGTACATCTCCTGACCTCATTCCCATTAAGGTACTTCGCACAAGCGTCAACCAAGAAGACCTCAGCTCTCCCTTCCAAGCATTTGGAAATCAAGACCTCCTTCGCCGGCCTCGCGTTGATGAATGTCACGGAGAGGGGAGCGGAGACCGCTTTATCGCAGACGTTAACGACTGAAATTGAGAGTAAGGATGAGTCCTTGGGGACGGAGTAACCCAAGTAGGAGGCGCTTAGGGGCACGGTACCCGCTTGGAGGAGCAAGCAAGACCTTCCTAGGGGAAGGATCCCGGTTCCCACCAACTTCTCATTTAAGAACAGCTTGTAAGAGATCTCAACGGAGTTTGACGTGGGGACCAAGGTAAGCTTGAACCTTAGCACCTCTCCTTTGGTAACGTAACCGCTCCAAGAGGCCACGTTGCCTTGAACGGAAGAGAAGCCCGTAACGCTCGCTATAGCAGCTCCCCTAACGCTGAAGAGGACTCTCCCCATCCCTTCGCAGTCGCTCTTGACTATTGCAATTATTACCAATTCCTTTCCGATTTGAGGCTTCAGGGTGCTGGGGAGCAGCGTGACCTCTAAGCATGCTAGCGCTGGAATGAGGAGAGCGAGCGCGATCGCAATAGCCTTCATAGCAACCACCACGCTAAGGCTATGAGTGCTATCAAGGCGGAGGTGAGGAGGACGTTCAGCAAGGCCTCTCTCCCGGCGTTGACCAGCGTAACGTAATAGGTGTAGTAAGGGATGCCTCCTACCAGTATCGTGAAGGCGGGGGCCTTGACTTCAGAAGGTCCCAACAAGGGACCGTAGAACTGTTTCTTTGGGACGAACTGAATAATCCTGAACCTCCCGTCGGCCTTGAGCAAGGCTTCCGATCCCCTTACCGGAAACCTCTCCTCCACGAACTTTGACATGGAGCAGAACCTCACGTTTATCGGCCTTTTACTCCATAAAGAGCACGAAGGTATTAGGCACACCCTCTTAGCCCTCATCTCCTCGCACTTCTTGACTAACCTATCAACCTTCTTGAAGAGCACACATTTCCCATCTTGAAACTTGACGCAGGAGTAAGTACTCTCCCAGACACTCTTCCACTTTACGCATTCGAGCTTCCCATATCCCCAGAGCTGGCATGAGCTTTGGGCGCAATAGTCCACCCAGAAGGTCTTGCTTTCTTCCTTCAAGCACTTCTCTTTCAGAACCCTTTCAACGGGATACGCGTTCTGGAAGTGGATCAGTACTGGAACCTTGGAATCCTTGGAGTAAGGTCTAACTAAGAGCTTGTTTCCTTCCACCTTAACCTCGACGAAGGTCCCCGGAAAGGGTACCTTCCCCAAATACCCAATTCCCTCGAACCCATCGTAGAGGTAAGTTATTTTTACCACTTCGCTCTCCGCAACGATTTTCAACTTTATGACCTTCTCCCCGCTTACGTAGCCCTTCCACGAGAAGGTTTGGGAGCCGTCGGGGAGGTGAGCTCCGGCGAAGCTCATTTGAAAGGCTTGCATCCCGTTACCCTTTATGACTATCAGTAGCTCTATTCCGTTGCCCGGCGAGACCCTTCCGACCGGCACTACCGTTAAAGCGCTGACCAACGGGATAAGCATCAGTACCATGAGCCACCTCAAGGAGTACTCCGGGTTAGTTTCTCACCTATGGATCTTATTACTACCGCAGGAACGCTTTATTTACCCTAGCAATCCCTCAAGGAGGGGAACGATTCATGGGAAGGGTTAACAAGCCTCTCTCAGCTATTGAGAAGAGGCAAATGAGGCAGTTGCTACAAGATCTGAGGAAGAGGATGATAGAGGAGAGGAAGGCCAAGAGAGGAGTTACCCAGCAAGTGGTCGCCGAGGCTAACGTCGTGGACCAAGCTGCCAAGGTGGTGAGGCACATGAAGTTCGTAACTCCCAGCATGCTGGCTGACAAGATGGAGATAAGCATCGGAGTGGCCAAGAGGGTTCTGAGGGACCTAGAGACCAGAGGAGTGCTAAAGCTCTATGCTAAGAACAGGAGGGTGCAGGTCTACGTTCCTGCCGACAAGTTCGAGAAGCTAGTCAAGCCTGGAGCCTACTCCTACACCGTCGAGGAGATGTAAGGCCTTTTTGCCGATGAAGGACCTCGATCCCCCTGATCCTTTTATGATGAGGATTGCGCGTACCTGAGGGGAGAAGGTTTGATTCCCGTCGAGTTTTGGGAGAAAGGGGAGAGGCCCCTCAAGTACTTAGTTGTAGGATTTCATGACGTGGGCTTGGTTGGAATAATTGCTACCAAGCACTTGATAGAGAGCTTGGGTATGGAGGAGGTGGGCGGAATAGATATTCCATCCGAGCTCCCCATAGCTCCCATAAGGGATGGGTTGGCAAAGTTCCCAATCACTATTTACAAGAAGGATCAATGGGCAGTGTTCTACCCAGAGGTCCCCTTACCTCCAACGGTTCTCTTCCCAATAGCTCAAGCGATAATGGATTACGCTGCCAGGATGGGTGTGGAGAGGATTATTTCATTAACGGGATTGGCTAACCCTAATCGTCTAAGGGTGAAGCCGAGCCTTCACTGGATCATAGGGGACGAGGAGATTGAGGAGAAGGAAAAGCTCGAGAGGGAAGGAAAGCCCTTGAAGGATGGCGTGCTTTACGGACCAACGGCGTTGCTCTTGAAGTTCTCGAAGACTAGGGGAATCCCAGTAGTGGCTCTCTTAGCAGATGCCTTCCCGGAGTTTCCCGACCCAGGAGCGGCCGCCACCGTCCTAGAGGGTCTGAGCAAGGTTTATGGAATAAGCGTGGATACGAAGAAGCTAATTGAAGACGCTGAGAAGATAAAGGCAAGGTTGCAAGAGATGGCGAGACAAGCTATGACCGTAATGAAGGAGAGCGGAGCTAGGCCCATGATGTACGCCTAAGGGGTGAGATCATGATATCCCCAAACGGTAAGATGGAACCCCTTCACTACGTGATAGACTATCCCGATCGCTACGAGATACTGATAGACGTTCCCTTAGCGGACGAGAGTACCTTGACCATAGGTCTCTACAAGAGAGTGTTGAAGGTCAGAGTCAAGCTAAGGGAGAGGTTGGTGATAGAGGAGCACGAGGTAAGGGAGTACGTGAAGAGGATAATAGTTCCGGAAGACGCGGAAGAGGAGTACGAGGTAGAGGTAGTTAAGACCGAGGGACCGATAATAGTGGTCACCTTCCCGAAGATAGGGAGGCCATGACAGCTCAATAATAAATGAATGCTATGCGGAACTCTTGCTTCAGCTGACTTAGTACTTTCTCGATTTCCTTTTCTCTTTTCAAAAACAATGCTTCGGAGTTCAAGTATTTGGATGTGGACAGAGTAAAGCAGTCTCCTAAGCTTATCGGGTACTTACACTTGCACTCACCCACCTCTTTCCATACCTTCTCTGCTTCTACTATCGAAAGCGCCTTTGAAATTAAGGATATCCTCTTCTCGGCCTCTTCTCTTCCAAGACCTCTGCAGATAACGTAGTAGGTCTCAACGAGCGATAGTCTGCTGGCGTAGAGTAGATCATAATTATTTAGAACGTAATCAATTACATCTGGCTTCCCCAAGGCTATTTCTATGAGAACGCTGGCATCTAAGGTGACTTTAGAACCTCTCATCTTCTTTCCTTCCCTCTTTTAGAAGTCCTTGTAAATCTACGTCGACCCTCATTTCTTTAAGTTTCTCAAGAATCTTTTGTTTGGCTCTCAGCTTTTCTATTATGAGTTCCTTAATTAGGGAATCGTAGTCCGGCTTTTCTCCTTTTTCTTTCATCTCTTCCCTTAGCAGCTCATCGAGCAGAGCTTTGGTTTCTTTCCTCAGCTTCACTGTGGTATACAAGGTATACCCCAGAATAGGAACTTGGTAACCCTTCAAAAGCATTAAGTAATTCCAAAGCGGAACATTCCACAGCGTTTTTACCGTACTTCTGGGCCCTTGAATGGGTGCGAGCGCGTGGTAACCAAGGTGAGAGCTAAGGCGATCAAGGTTGGTGATAACATAGACACCGACGTAATAATTCCCGGAAGGTACCTCATCTACACCGATCCTGAGACCTTGGGTAGGCACTGCTTCGAGCCGATAATGCCCGACTTCTATGAAAGAAGCAAGAAGCTGGGAGGAGTGATCGTGGTAGGAGGGAGGAACTTTGGAATGGGAAGCTCCAGGGAGCAAGCGGTGGTGGCGCTCAGGGGAGCGGGAGTTAAGGCGGTCGTCGCAGAGAGCTTCGCCAGGATATTCTATAGGAACTGCATAAACCAAGGCCTACCTGCCGTTAAGGTTCCCGGAATAAGCAAGGTTGTGGAGGAAGGAGATGAGGTTGAGGTAGACCTGGAGGAGGGAGCGGTCAGGGTCTACTCCCCCAGCGGCGAGCTCAAGAAGGAGTTCAAGGTTGCCAAGCTCCCACCCTCTCTACTCGAGATCTTGGAGAGCGGCGGTTTGGTGCCTTACCTCAAGAAGAAGATGGTGCAGTAGGGATGAGAGCGGTAGTATTCAAGGGGGACTTAGTAATAGAGGATAGACCCATACCCCCCGTTCCAGAAGGTCACCTCCTCGTCAAGGTTGAGCGCTCGGTAGTGGGTCCCCTCGAGAGGGGCCTGAAGAGAGGCCTCGTCTGGGTAGAGCCCGGAAGGGTAGTGGGCATGGAAGGATATGGAAGGGTGGAGGAGACAGGGGCCAACACCAACATAAAGAAAGGAGAGATAGTCTCCTCCCCCATATTGGTTAACGAGAGCGACATAGTTGGCGTGCACGTGGACGGGTTCTTGGCGGAGTATGCCATCGTTCCCGAAAGCGCTGTAGAGCCCTTGCCCGAGGGCAGGCCGGAGCACTTGGCCCTAGCCGGAACCGGGGCTCTGGCCTCTTGGCTTAAAGAGAAGCTCGAAGGTTACAGAGCCCTCTTGATAGGAGGGGGCCTGACAAACGTCCTAACTTCTTTCCTCAGCAATTGGGAAATACCCATACTCTCGTGGGGTCATGAGATAAGCGCTCCGGTGCAGCTGTTCCCGACCATAGCTTCGGCGTGTACCCAAGAGTGGGATACGGTAGTGGTGTCGGTGTTAGACGCTATGGCTGTAGATACTGCTACCATGTGCGTGAAGGAGGGAGGAACCATCATACTCCATCCCTTGGTGGCTTACTCCAAGCACGTCTTCGCCGGCAAGCAAGTGAAGGTGGAGGTGATGCAAAGAAACGAGCTCAGAGAAGGATATGAGGCAATCTCCAAGCTCCCCTCCCAGCTCTTGAGGGAGTTGGTGGAGTTCAGCGACTCCTTGGATAAGGCCTTGGACTCCAAGGCTTCCAGATCCATTCTGAAGCCCCCGGTGAGCGGTACTTGAGAGTTCCAGCCTTCGTGGACACCCACTTCCACCTTTCTTGGACCGCTCGTTCGAACATTGAGCTGAACTTGAAAGAAGTGAAGACGGTAAAGGAAGTGTTAGAAAAGGTAAAGGAAGAGGATGAGAGAGGAGGAACCTACGGGGGCTGGATAATAGGCTCCCTCCTGTACTTCAAGATAGGTAGATCTCTCAACAGGTGGCTCTTGGACGAGGTTACGAGTCTTCCAACCTCAATAGCCACCAGGGACGGACATATGGCCATAGCTAATTCAAAGGCTATTGAGATAGCTAACGTGAAATGTGGACATCCGGGGGTGGAGTGCGAGGAAGGCGTTCCTACTGGGAGGTTCTTCGACGATGCAATGCTCTTATTGAGATCGAAGATGCCGGACCCCCCGGTTAAGAAGCTCTACCAAGCCTATCGAAAGGTATTAGATGAGCTCTATCGGAACGGCTTCCTCCAGATCCACGCTATGACGTCTAGGTGGTTCGAATGGGAAATAGTGAAAAAGATGGGTCACAAAGTGGAGGTAATCCCCTACATGAGGTCGGACAGCTTCGTCAGAGGGGCTCCGGGGGTTAAGCTGTTCGTTGACGGAGTGTTCCTCTATGGTACGGCTATGGTTAATGGGAAGGGTAGGTTAATGACTCCCAAGGAGGAGATCGTCAAGTGGCTAAAGAGGGCTGAGGAGGAGAACTTCAAGGTGGCGCTCCACGTAATGGGGGACGAAGCCTTGGACTTGGTAATAGAGGCCTACGAGGAGGCGGGCAAGCCTAAGGGGAGGATGAGGATAGAGCACGCTGCCGTAACTAGGGATGATCAACTCGAGTACTTAGCTGAAGAGGAGATCCCCGTCAGCGTCCAGCCGGGAATAGTGGACAGCGTGGGACTGGAGGACATGAAGGCGCTGTTAGGCCCTCTATGGAACAGATTCATGAGAGTTAAGGACATGATGGAATACGGCGTCAAGGTTTATCATGGAAGCGACAGCCCAGTTGGACCCTGGAGGCTTAAGGACGTACTCAAGTACTACAAGGCGTTAAGCAAGCCGCTTGATCTTGAAGAGGTAGTGAAGCTGATGAGCACCGGATGGGAGATCCACGGAGGGGAACCAAGAGCTTATGTGGAAGTCCTCGATGATGGAGAGGTAATCGTGGGGGATGAGTTGGCCCGAAAGGCTGAGCGATGAGGAGATTGGCCTTTTACGACCCCGTCGGCGAGAGGAAGATGTCCTCACCCTTCAGCGAAGGGCGTGGTCCTCATCCGCTACTTAACTATAAACCTGAGGATTATGGCTATAGCTGAGATAGCTACAGCAGCACCTAGGACCGCCTCTGGAGGGACCTTGATCTTGGACTCCGTCTCCTCGTAGAACCTCATCAGACCCATGGCGGTTACCAGACCGCTGCTGCTACCCTTCTTCCTCCTCTTCTTAGCCAAAGATCTCTCCCAAAGGCCTTCAATATCTCCCTTCAAATAAAGCTTTCGTGGTGGGAAGGGTGTGCGACTTGAAGGAACTTCAAGGAAGGATAGAGGAACTCTTCTTCAAGAAGGACTGGAACAGGGGAGTAGAGGGAACCTTCCTTTGGTTCGTCGAGGAGGTAGGAGAGCTTTCCGAGGCTATCTTGAAGGGCGATAGGAGGAAGGTGGAGGAGGAGATGGCCGACGTACTAGCGTGGCTCCTATCCTTAGCTAACCTACTTAACGTGGACTTGTGCGAGGTCTTCGACAGGAAGTGGGGGATCAAGGGAAGGGAGTGAGCACTTGCTTGACTATGAACCCTCTACACCCCTCGCTCTCGTTGCACTCCATCTCTACGCTGACCTCCTTCAGCACCTCTCCCGGCTCAAGCAGTCCCATTTCATAAGCCAACGCTCCCAAGGCTTCCTTGAAGTCCTCGAGGAGGCCTAAGGCGGCGGTAGGCTCCAGAGGCCCCCTCCAGAATGCCATTGCGACTACCTTTCTATCGTCAACTTTCATCATTACCATGTTAGCACCCGATAAGTACTTCAAGGCCCTCGCTACCTTCTCGGCCACCTCCTTCCTGCACATCTCCATCAGCACCGACATGTCTGTAGACGGCGGAACGGCTATTAAGTGGGATACTGTACCTTCTTGGCGTACATTCTAAGAAGGTCCTCTAACTCTTTCAAGTCGCTCCGGTTAACTCCCAACAAAAACGGCAAGAGGTCCAAGACCTTAAAAGCCATTTCCAATCTGTACCTTATCCACTCCACATCTCCCTTCTGAAAGGCCAGCTCCAGCTCCGCTCTCAACGCTTCAGTCTTCGCTTTTAATAGAAGTTTCTTCCTCTCTATCAGGTCAGAGGAGTCAAGTCTTATCCCTAACCTTTTCAAGAAGCAGATCTGGTAAACCTCATTTATTAAGATGTACTCGTTCTCCAAGTCCTCTAGCTCCAGCTCCTCTCCGGAGAGCCTTTCCAGCTCCAAGAACCTCTTGAGTTCCTCCTCCGAGACCTCACAAGGAAAGCTCAAGCTCATCCCAAGCTCTTGAGACTCCTCAGCTTAAAGGAGCGGAGGAAGTTCCCAAAGCGCTAGGGAAGGACGAATGAGGGTACGCTACGAGATCTATGGATGCGCAGTAATGAAGGGAGAGGCCCTCAACGCCTTGGAGGAGCTGAGGAGGAAAGGGGTCGAGGTAAGCGAGGAAGGAGGAGACGTAGCGATAATCTTCACTTGTACGGTCAGGAGCGAGACAGAACAGAGAATGCTATCAAGAATAGAAAGGCTTAGGGAGGAGCATCAAAGGGTAATAGTGACCGGGTGCTTGGCCTCAGCTCAGCCGGGACTGATCAAGAAGATGTTCCCCGACGTCTCGATAGTTTCAAACGGCCAAATGCACAAGCTCTACGATGCTGTAATCGGGAAGGAGATGTACTTGCTTGGCTACGAGAGGCCTAGGGATTGGCTAAGGGAACCTCCCAAGGGAGAGATCTTAGTGGTTCCAGTTGCTGATGGATGCTTGGGAAATTGCACCTTCTGCATAACTAAGGCGGCGAGGCCTATCCTCAGGAGTCAGAGCCCTAGCTCGATAATCGATTATATCAAGAAGGGAATAGAGAAAGGAGCCAAGGAGATATGGCTTACCGCTCCAGATCTAGCGGCTTATGGAAGAGACATTGGAATCACCTTGGTTGACTTGCTTGATAAGGTACTGAGGACGATACCGGAAGACGTTAAGATAAGGATAGGGATGATGAATCCTGATACCTTTGAGGAGATTATGGATGAGTTAATGGAATTGATGAGCGATAAGAGGGTTTACAAGTTCTTTCACTTGCCCTTGCAGAGCGGAAGTAATAGAATGCTTAAGTTAATGGGAAGGAAGTACACGTATGAGCAATATAGGGAGATAGTGGAGAAGGTCAGGAGGAAGTTCGTGGATCCTACCATAGCTACGGATATACTGATAGGATTTCCCGGAGAAGAAGAGGAGGACTTCCAGTTAACCCTCAAGGCGATAAGGGAGATGGCTTTTGAGAGGGTTCACATGGCCGCCTATACTCCAAGACCTCTAACCATAGGGGCAAGGATGAGGCAAGTGAGGGAGGACGTGAAATCCAAGAGAGTAAAGATAGCGTATAGCCTAATGATGAAGGTAGGAGAAGAGGTACACAAGAGATACTTGGGAGGAATCTTCAAGGCAAGGGTGAGCGAGTTCGATGAGAAGTATAGTACCTTTGTGGCCAGACTACACAACTACGTGCCGGTGGTGTTGAAAGGTAACCTAAAGATCGGAGAGGAAGCAAGGGTAAAGATAACGGATTACACCTTCTATGATTTGAGAGGAGAGGTCATTCGTTAACCCTTCCCTCCACGTTTAACGGCCTTGCCAGCTCCGGCGGAGACCTCCCGAACCACTCCTCTATACCGTAGATCACGCTGAAGGCAGTAGTTATTACGTAGAAGAACCACGCTATTACGTAAAGCAGTGAGGCATAGTAGAGGAGCCAGACCTCGTTCAAATGGTGTAGGTAGAGGTGAATTGTTGAAATGCTGTAAGCTGCCACGGGAAAGACGAAGGCCCACCAGCTCTCCGCGAATCTGAGCTCTTTCTTCTTTAGATAGTGTATCGTCACTAGGAGTACTACTGGGAACAGAAGTCCAGCTAGTCCCCAGAAGGTGTAGTAGAACATGTCGAAGAATGATGTTAAGTACTTGCTTAAGGTAGCTGCTTCCAAGGCGGCCTTCTTGAGAACTGTGTGATATTCGTGAGGTCCTAGGCCCAGAAGCATTTCATAAGCCATTGGAGCTATCGCTGGAGGAGCGAAGTTGATCCAAGTGGCTGGAACCAGCCTAGAAGGCGGAGGGTTGTGAAATATCGACCTGTAGAGCCAGATGGTGAAGAGTGCCAACCACATTATAACTCCTGTTCCCAAATAGATACCTAATAAGCTCTTTATTCCGCTTAACCCCAAGGATGAGCCTATGTAAGGGACTAGGACGTTTCCTACCGCCGGCATGTACCAGCCGGGGTTCATCAGGTGGACTTCGATGCCTTCGTGAACTATGAAGCTGTAGATTATAACGATGAAGAAGAGCGTGTGGAGAACTGCTCCGAGCGTTAGGAACGCTAGACCTATAGCTTTGTCTCCAATGACTACCCCCCAGTCGAGGGCTAGCAACATAGTTGCAATGCTTATGGTGGTTATGAAAGGTCCCTTGATAGGATCCTTCAATGCTTCAAGGAACTCTCTTCTCACTAGGGCTACTTTTATAATAAAGAAAAAAGAGATTATTAGGTATATTATTGTGTTCAAGTACGCTATAGCGTGAGAGAGGTCTACGAGCGTTCCTAAATGGGAGGCCTTGCCTAGCGCGAAGCTGCTGAGGGCTATGGCAGAGGTCGCTAAGTTGAAAGAGAACCATGCCACACTCATCTTCTTTATTCTTTCAATTAGCATATCCTAACTCCCGAGTTAGGGTGACCTAACTCTTTATGAATCTTTCTTCTAAGTTCTTTCCTCTTCCAAGTTAACCATTTCCATAGATCCTCATTGCTACTCTCGTTACTTCTTATTTACACTTCTCCATGAGCACACTTCAGAACATTTATGGTCTCCTTTCTTCCCTTCACCTTGAGCTCTATTCGAATAAGCAACTTCAAAGTTCAATTAGCTTTATGATCAAGCAATTCTTTCCATTATCACATACATGGGAACGCCGATGATAATGAACTCGTTCGTTTGACCATTAGTTTCAGTTAGATAATTCTAACTATTGGAAGTAGAGCAAAACTGTTCCCACGAAGGCTTAAGTATTCAGAGTTAATGAAGCAAGTAAATCAAGGCAATGGGAAAGGAATGGCTTATTAGCTAATGGAAGAACTAGTTAAATAGGAGGGTCACGGAAGAGTCACAATAGTGAATAGAAAGTTAGGGTTGAGCTGCACTCCGTTGATCTTGACCTTGGCACCGGAAGAGTCACAATAGTGAATAGAAAGTCAACACCGCCGCCGCTGACCCGTCGGTCAAAGATACCGAAGAGTCACAATAGTGAATAGAAAGACCTCGCTATGGCCCACCATAGGCATGGTGCTCTCGGCGGTATGAAGAGTCACAATAGTGAATAGAAAGTCGTTACAAGTACGGATGAATTTGTCGGAACTGTTGTTGTAAGAAGAGTCACAATAGTGAATAGAAAGGCTTTTAGGAACTCTAATCCCTTCTTCCTCTTCAAGCTTGTCCCAGGAAGAGTCACAATAGTGAATAGAAAGCAAGGCTCAGCAGGGCGGTGCTGTGGTCGCACCACCCAGCACGAAGAGTCACAATAGTGAATAGAAAGTTTTCAGAAATTTTTGCGTTTTTGTGAGCGGTATGGAGCGAATTGAAGAGTCACAATAGTGAATAGAAAGACGATAATTGTGAATGGAAATTCCTGGTCGAACGAGCGATGAAGAGTCACAATAGTGAATAGAAAGCTTCTTCACGTTCTTTATTCCGGCCGGCGGCCCTATCGCGAAGAGTCACAATAGTGAATAGAAAGGCTCTGCACTCGCTTACCATTCTCATTACCATAGCGAGGACGTGAAGAGTCACAATAGTGAATAGAAAGGGACGATTCGCTTCGAAACTGCCCGGGCCCAGCTTTCCAATGAAGGAAGAGTCACAATAGTGAATAGAAAGCTAACCGCCTCCCAGCCGTGCCACGGGACGACGTCGGGAAGGGCGTGAAGAGCCACAATAGTGAATAGAAAGCTATCGGCGAGTTCGTGAAGTACGTCAACGACATGATAGGAGAAGAGTCACAATAGTGAATAGAAAGGCTTAGATATAGGGTAGCGCAGATAGTGAGATTCGCATATGGGAAGAGTCACAATAGTGAATAGAAAGAAGCCGAGAATTTGTATCAGTCAAATGAATTATCCAAACATCAGGAAGAGTCACAATAGTGAATAGAAAGCACCTATCTATTTTATTATTTAGGTATTTAGGTTATGAAGGTGAGAAGAGTTACAATAGTGAATAGAAAGAAGAGAACTATCAGTACGTGGACAAGCTTTACGACTTGAGCGGGAAGAGTTACAATAGTGAATAGAAAGTCCCGGCATTCTCACGACGTCCTCGTAGATCGTTATCGCCCTTGGAGAGTTACAATAGTGAATAGAGTGAATAGAATATCTTTCATTATTTAATGAGAATGATCCTAAATCGATAGATTTATCACGTTTTATCTATAAGGATTAGAACCCTTGACGCTTCGAGCTAGACAGAGGTGACAGCAACTACGCTTTGCCCTGAACTCTCATTCAAAGAATTCGACGCCTTGGAGGATTTACAAAGCGTAGCTAGGTCTTACTTGTACGTGGTCTTCAAAATTGAAGACATGGAGATTAAATTTGATTTGTTGAGATCAATGAGACTAGCCTTTGAGAGGGTGCTCCAAGAATTCGGACTTAGAGAGAAACCCATTCTAGATAGTATAGAAGCCGGCGTTGTCGGAGCCTTAAGGGCCTTGTATCATGAGATATCTAAGAAGCTCTTTGGAATATATTCGGTAAAGGTAATAAATAGCAAGAAGAAGGGCAGGAGATTACAAATATCTTCCAAGGAAGGGACGGAGGAAGTAAAGCTAACCAAGGAAGAGCTCGAGGAACTGCTCAAAGTAATTGAAAACTATGACAAGTACTCATATAGGATAAACGAGAGCACAACTTCAGTAACCTATGAGCTACTCAATCCAAAGTTGATATATGAAGTCATAAAGTTAATATGTGAGAGAAGGGCAGGGGAGCTTTAATTAAAACCTCCTAGTCCCAACCTCAAGGGGATCGGACTATGGCGAAGCCTGCTAGGTGCTTCACGAAGAGGCATGCTAAGGCCTTCAGCGGCCCGCCCTACACCAGGAAGGAGTACATACACGGAGCTCCCATGCCCAAGGTAGTGAAGTGGGTAATGGGTAACCCTAAGGTTGAGGCCGACGTGGAGCTAAGGCTGGTCGCCTTAGAGAGGGCTCAGATAAGGCACAACGCCTTGGAAGCGGCGAGAGTTATGGTTCACAAGAACCTCTCCAGCGCTATAGGTGAGAGCAACTACGTCTTCATAATCAAGAGGTATCCCCACCACGTGCTAAGGGAGCACAAGTTCATGGCCTTCGCCGGAGCGGACAGATTGCAAGAGGGTATGAGGCACGCCTTCGGAAAGCCCGTGGGACTGGCCGCTAGGGTCTACCCTGGCTATGACATCTTGGTGGTAAGGACCAAGAAGCAGTACGTCGACAAGGTCAAGGAGGTCTTGAAGATAGCTGCCTCCAAGATGCCCATACCCTGTACCATCGAGATAAAGGAACTTAAGTAGCTACTTTTTAATACCTAATTCTCTTAGCTCTGTTAGAGGGAATGAAAGATGGAGAGAACGGAAGTTCAAGAAGAAAAGAAGGAGTTCATAGAGGTGAAGTATCCAAACAATCCCTACTGGGCAGCATCTTTGTAACGACTTTTAACACAATCCTTTACGGGTCAAGGGCATGTATTTCACTGTCCTGGAAGCGGAGTTTAGAAACTTCAGGGGCCTTCAAGGGACAGTAAGGTTTGGAAAGGGGCTGAATTTAATCTTAGGTCCCAATAGTGCGGGAAAGACCACCCTCTTGGAAGCTGTGGCGTTTTCTCTCATACCTCATCTCTCCGAGGTAGCTGAGTTCGCAGACTTCCTAATGATGATGGAGGCTTCAAGGGGTAGTGTAAGACATTCTTTCTCTTCAATGATTTCGGGAGAGGATGCCGAAGCGTGTTTGAAGATGAACACGCTAAGTGATGCCAAAAAGATTTGCATAAATTTAACAAAAAAGGAATATCTAATTAGTATACCAGGAGAATATGAAGGTGTAATGAAAAGGGTTGAGGTCATTGTAGAAAGTAGCAATGGAAATAGTATCCAATTCATCTTCGATAAAAGAGGATATGGATTTAGGGTAAAACACTCAAAAAGAGGACTTAGTGGAGGAATTGCAGTAATACCAAGCGGGGTTCTTCCGTATAATAGGACTGAAGCCAGAATAGGTACATTAAAGAGGAAAAACCCAGATATCTTACAAAAATTTATCATTTCAATAGGAGACAAGAAGTATTCTATAGACTTGGCAACTGATGAATGGGATGAAGCGTTAGTTATGGTTGTCGAGAAAGATAAACTTTATCCTTTCTATTCTATAGGAAAGGGGCTGCAAAGAGCTTTTCAAATCATGATCTTTGGTGCATTATATGATTTACTATTGATTGATGAGATAGAAAGCTCAATGCATCCAGAGCTCTTAGCCCACATATCACTATACATCACCGAGCTTGCAAAAGAAAGACAAATTATAGTGACAACTCAGAGTTTAGAAGCATCTATGTTCTTGGCCTCGGCGGCTTTGGGCTTAAAACCGACTACGGATAGAGAACATATTTTAGAAAAGTTAGAAGAAACGGCCGAGGAACCCTTGTTCAACTTGATAATAATTGATACTTACGATGGACGCATGAAATCGGCAACTCTTTCCGGTAAGAGTGCCATACGTAAACTTGTAGGTATGGATGACGTGAGATTGAGTTACAAGTTCTTGAGGTGAACTGATGAATGAAAGTTATGGCTTACGTAGAAGGATGTCTAGATAAAGTGCTCTTAGAGCAATTACTTCGCAAATCTTGTAGAACGGATCAATACTATGTGGAGATTCAGATTACTGGTGGAGGAGAAGCTCCAATGAGACAAGCCCTCGACGAAATCTCAAATAATATAGGAAAATATGTTATCATAGCTATTGATTCTGATGACATGCCTCGAGAAAAAGTGAAAACGTTCGAAAATATGCTTAGTGAAGCTGGCATTGAAATAATTAAAAAAGAGGAAATAGATAAAACAAACAAAACTATAACGCTGTATAGAGTTAACGTCACGAAGGATTCGTCAGTAAATGTTATCCTCCTTCAATGGCATCCAACTGCGGAAGGAATACTGTGGAGAGCCTTGTACGAATCGAAGGGATGCGAAGAAGTGTTACCTCCTAGATGTTGCGTAAACGAGATGTTCTAAAAAGTGTCCGAAAGTGTATGTGAAGATGGAAGTCATAGCGTTAATGACTAGCTGCAGGGGAAAAGACACTTTAGTTCTTGCCAGTGGGGAGGGAAAGTGTGGTGTGGACTTAAGAGGAACACTTGAAGCGTTGGGTTCCTTTAAGACTAAGAGTCTAAGTACTTATGTCGACAATCTTAAAACTGCATGTAAGAAGCTTAAGCACAACTCCTCACTTTAAATCATCCCTATCCTTCGGACCTCGGGTAGGAAGAGTTGAGCGACTTCAACGTTACGGTAGCCTGTTGGAGGGGTAAGGAGATAAAGGCAGAGGCGGAGTTGAGGAGCTACTGGGACAAGGAGTTCTACGTGGTCAGGAGGCAACCGAGCCTACTCATAATAAAGCACAAGGGAGATCCCTTTGAAGCCGTGAAGAAGCTAAAGGAGATGGTTGATCCTAGGTATACCACCCTCCTCAAAGCCATACCTTACGACTACAGCGTTCCCGCAGACATCAATGAGGTGGTTAAGGCTGTTGAGAAGGCGGCCAAGAAGATCCCAGAGGGAGAGACCTTCAGGATAACCCTCCAAGGTCCCATATTCGAGCTGAGGGGAGACGACTGGGTGGAGTTGGATAGGGAGGAAGTGATTAGAAGAGTGGCTGAGGTCGTCAAGAGACCCGTTAACTTGACCCAACCCCAGTGGGTAGTTTACATCAAGAGCCTTCCTCTTAGAGGAATCCAACAAGCCGGAATAAGCGTTCACAGACCGGAATGGATATTTACCGTCAAGCCCTATTGAGGTGATTAAAATTTACTACGCCTTAAAGCCCCCAAACGGTACAAAGGCCTATGACTTCTGGTTGCTCAAGCAAGCTTCGAAGGCAAGGAAGTTCTATATGGGAACGTACTATATTCCATCAAAGAAGCTCTACGTTCCGGTGTTCAAGAGGATAGGAGGGGCCGATCCCAGAGCGTTCCTAGAGGTCAAGCCCTCTGAGCTGAGGAGCGCCTTCAAGATGGTGTGCATAGAGGGATGCGGCCAATGCTGTGAAAGGAACTCTAATGCTAGGATAATGGAGTCCGAGGTCGAGCAGTTAGGGATAGAGCTTAGGAACAAGCCAAGTTACACCTTGAAGCTAATTGATGGTACAGAGGAGAAGATATACAGGTTGGATACTAGGAAGGGAGGTCAATGCGCCTTCTACAATCCTTCTAGGAAGAGATGCGTGTTGGGGAAGAAGAAGCCGATACTTTGCCTAATTCATTACTGCACAGCCTTTGCTGAAAGGGTAGAAGGGGGAAGGAAGAGGAAGTACGTGAAGGTCTCGAGCAAGTTCTTGCCAGAAGGAAGGGTCGAGATGGTCTTCGAGCCTGTTAGCGAGGAGGAGTGGGAGGAGATCAAAAAGATGGTAAGGAGAGGAACCAATGTTTGGAGGGCAGTAGCGGAGATCCTTAGGAGAAGGAACTTGCCGAAGGCAGAGTCTTAACTCCCAAATTTTGTGTTATTTTCCTCTGCTTCTCGTCTAAGGTAACTAACGTAAAGCCGTGAGCCTCCGCTGTAGCTATGTAAAGCGAGTCGTAAACTGTTACCTTAAAGCTATCAGCAATACTGAACGCTCTATCCAAGTACTTTAATGAGGATAGCGTTTCCAGAAGGTCCCTCGCTTCTCTAAGTACAACTAAAGCGTATTCCTTTTCCTCGGAGTTTAAGTCTTTTAATATAGCTACGTGATTCCAAATGGTGTTGATCGTTTCAACGAAGGCTAGGTCTAAAGTGGAAGAAGGCAAGATCTGCAAAAGGTCCTTCCATCCCTTTTCCTTAAGACACAAGGCTGCTAGGGCCAAGGCGTCAAAGAGAGTCCCTTTCATCTCTTATCTCCGAGCTCGCGAAGCCCTTTCCTTTTCCCTAACGTTCTCCAACAATTTTTCTATTCTTGATTTTTCATTTTCTCCTTCAATTCCTTCTTTATCCTTATTGAGAGGACGGCGCTCAAAAAGAAGCCTCCCTGTATGTAGGTGTATACGGTAGCATATAAAGAAGGGTTTGGGGATCCTGGCGAGTTTGCGAATGGTTAATTGACTTACCGATAAGTTTGACTGTCCTAAATAGTAGCCTATATTAATTTGGAGCATGAGTGTGTTCCGGGCGATCTAATGAGGAAGCTGGCATTCCTAGTGATACTTGCCCTTTCTACCTTTGTCATGGCCCAAGCGTACACTCCAGCGTATCCATGTACCCTGTGCCACGCCGACATGAAAAACCTAAACGGTAACGTTAAGATAGTGGACATACACAAGGTTGACTTGCTCAAGGGAGCTCACCAAGGCCTCTACTGTTCCAACTGTCACGATGTGAACAATCCCATGAAGCTAAAGAACGGTGCTATTGTAGTTCCCAAGAAGCTAGCGACCAAGCAGGATCTAATGAGCTACAACACCCTCTGTGCCCAGTGTCACCCCAGGACCTATGACGACTACATTCACCTAGCCCACGGCAACAAGACCTTCGTGTGTCCTCAGGGCAAGACCATACTGATAATAGGCTACAAGGGCTCTCCCTACTGGTTCCACCAGTGTCCCGATTACAACGGCCACTTCGAGAGGAAGCCGGCTAGGGCTTGTGTGGAGTGCCACGATCCTCACGACCCCGTCAAGCTTCCGAACAGCATAATGCCTCCGCCCTCCGACAGGCCCAAGCCCTATCCGCAGCCCATGATAGAGAAGACCACCATAATTTTGATGGCCTTAGCTGCCGCAGTTTCCATATTCGCCTATTTCAAGCCTTAAGGGGGTGGTGAGTCGTGAGTGAGAAGAAGGTAAGTAAGACTAGGAGGAATCTCCTGAAGGGAGTTGCCGCTGCCGGACTGGTATCTGTAATTACTGCTAAGAGAGAGGACCTGATGAAGATACTGGAGCCCTATCCCAAAGAGGGAGAAGAGGGAGCCTTCGGCGGCGTCGAGTACCTAGAGATCAACGGAGAGGAGTATGCAATCGCCAAGTGGAACCCTTACAGAGTTCCCGGTAACCCCGAGCAGAGCGTCGAGAATCTCAAGGAACTAGCTAAGAAGAAGGAGGAGGACGCTAAGAGGAGGTGTAAGCAGAGCGCCGAGGAGATATGCAAGAGGCTCGGAGAGGACAGGCCGGAGTGCAAGCTAGCTAGGAAGCACTGTGAGGAAATCGTCGTAAAGTGGACCTTAGCGAAGAAGGGCATAAGGTGGGCTATGGCCCTAGACCTCAACAAGTGTATAGGATGTAGGAGATGTGCCTATGCTTGTGTACAAGAGAACAACGTCGACCGCACCCAAGGAATAGAGTGGATCAAGGTGGTCAATCTAACCAGAGACGAGCTGGAGCTCCTCAACAGCGACATTGAGTACACCAGCGGACCCTACAAGGACAGAGTCTACATACCGGTCGCTTGCAACCAGTGTGAGTATCCTCCGTGTATCATGGTCTGTCCGGTGAGGGCCACTTGGCAGGAGCCGGACGGAATAGTGATCGTCGACTCCTACAGATGCATCGGATGCAGGTACTGTATCACCGCCTGTCCTTACGGAGCGAGGCACCTCAACTGGAAGCCCGTCAGCGTCGATGCCCTAACGCTCAACCCCAACATGCATGAGTTCGGAAACGTTCCCAGAGAGGTTCACACTGTCGAGAAGTGTACTTGGTGTATCCAGAGGACTAGGAACGGAGGAACTACAGCTTGTGTGGAGATATGCCCGGTGGGAGCGAGAGTGTTCGGCAACTTCTGGGACGAGGAGGGACCAATACAGAGGATCATCAAGGAGTACGGAGCTTTCGTGCTCAAGCCCTCAGCTGGAACCAAGCCAAGGTTCTTCTATTACTTCGGTCCGGCTAGGACCCCACCTCTTGACGCAGAAAACCCCCACTCATCTGATTGGTTAGGTGGGGGTAAGAAGGAAGAAGGTAAGAAGGGAGGTGAGGCATAATGGTGATTGAGATACTCAAGACCATTTGGTACTTCATTAAGTATGCCTTCAACGGAGGATGGAGGCACTGGGCCTTCATCCTAGCAATGGCCCTGGTGAGCGCTTGGGGAATAGCGCTGTGGGCCGGCGTACAAGCGGCTCCAGCCATCTACGTTCAGCTAGTCAACCACTTGGGCTTCAACGGCAAGACCCTCATCGACCTAGGAATAAGGCCCAACGAGGGAGGTATGGTATACACTGACATGAGCGACTCAGTAGCATGGGGTATGTACATCTCATTCTTCGTGTTCTGGGTCGGAGTTGCAGCAGCGGGAGTGCTGTTCGGAGTAGCGGCTTACGGCTTCAGGGACAAGGGCTTCATGAGGCTGGCTCCCCTGGCTGAGGCACAAGCGATTGCAGCGGTGCTAGTAGCCCTAGCCCTAGTGTTCTTCGACGTAGGAAGGCCAATAAGGACCTTCCTACTAATGGCGCTACCAATAATGGCCGGTAAGCCGCCGAACCCCAAGAGCATATTCACCTACGACTTCCTAGTGCTGAACAGCTACTTGATAGTTAACATCATAGGAGTGTTCCTAGCGGTGCACTGGTACAGAAGGGGACCAAAGTATGAGCCGCCGAAGTACCTAATGTACGCCTTCATGGTGATCGCAGCACCTCTAGCGATAGGTATACACACCGTAACCGGATTCATCAGCCAAGCGCTGACCGCCAGGCCCCTATGGCTAGGACCACTGCTCGCGCCCAGATACGTCGCTACCGCGCTGGCAGCGGGACCCGCGTTCTTGCTGATAGTCAGCATCATAGCCGAGAAGTTCTACAAGAAGTACAAGGTCCCGATGTACGTATATGAGAAGACTCTGCTAGCCGCTATAGCCGCCCTGATAGTGGGACTGTACTTCACCCTCTCAGAGACCCAAGAGCTGTTCTGGTACACCACCGAGCCCGCTAAGAGGGCCCAGGCGATAGGACTGTATCTAGCACCATTCGTCTGCGGAATAATGAAGCCGCTTGTGAAGGACTACATGTTCTACTTCGCCGGCCACAACGTCTGCAGGTGGGGCTACCCCGGCATGGAGTACATAGCAATACTGTTCTGGGCATGGGTCATCCTAGGCGTCCTAGCGACTCTGCTGACCATATTCGTACCGAAGCTGAGGAAGAGCTACAAGGGTATAGTCTTCCTGAGCACTCTAATAATATTAGCAGTAGTAGCAGAGAAGACCTTCACCATAGTGATACCAGCCTACGTACCCGATGCACTAGGAGTGCTACATCCCTACTTCCCAACGCCGCTGGAGGTAGCAATCACCGCCGGAGCGCACGCGGTAGGCCTACTGGTCTACATCCTCGTAGCGAGGCCGGTACTGAAGGCGGTAGAGGCACACTACGGAGAAGGTCACCACTAACTCCCCAAATAAATAGCTTTTTATTTTAAGTCAGTCCTCCCCTTTCTCCCGGGATAACTATTGAACCCGTTCGGATTGCCCTCCAACCCGTTCCAAGCCCAACCCCAAGATCCTGTCCAGAACTTCCACAAGGCCTTCATGGAATATGAGAAGAAGATCAAGGAAAGGGACCCAAACGGATGCCTCCTCTTCTACTCTTCCAAAATAGCTGGAGGTCAGCCCTTGGATTCCGTCGTATTCCTTACCTTAACCTCAAAGATGATGGGTCAGCTGAGGAGGAGCGGTTGCAAGAACCTATGGTTCCACATAACTGCCTTCGGAGGAGACATAAGGACTGTTGACATGATGAAGAAGGTTGTCGAGGACTTGGGATTTGAGGAGGTTAACGTGATAGCACCATTGAGGCTCGGCTCGACTGCTTCCTTAACTTCCTTCGTAATATATGATAAGCTCTATGTTAACACTAACACAATAATAGATCCCTTCAACATAACCATTCAGATAGGGATGCCCAATGCGTTTGAGCTAAACACGTTCCTCGAAGTAATGGATTTCCTAATGAAGTCACCCGGAAAGGGTAAGGAAATGGAGGACGCGATAAGGACCCAAGCCTACAGCCTAATGCTCTCCAGCGGCGCCCTCTTCGGCTACGTGGAGGCCACTAAGGAGCAGAAGTTCATCAGAGACATCCTCGAGAGCTACATCCAGGGTAAGCTTCTGGTACATGAAGAAGAGTTCGAGGAGGTGTTCTTGGGGGCCGGAGATAGGATAAGCACTGGCCTTACTGGCAGAAGACTAAAGGAGTACTTGAGGAACGTTATAGTTATGGACGAGGAGGATCCAGAACTTTCCCAGCTATCCCTAGAAAAGGAGGAGGTCGCTCAGCAGATGTTCGAGCAGAGCGGCTTGGGAGGAGTCCTTGCAATAAGCGGTCAGATAAGCACCTTCGGGGTGGTCCAAGCCCCCGTCCTCCCGGCCCTCCCTCTGAGGTGATACCTTGAAGGTAGTGTGGAGCGACCTCTTCACTAAAACTTTCTTCTCCCCTCCGTCGCTCGTAGAAGCTTGGACCTCCAGGATGGAGGAGTTCAAGAGAAGAGCATCGAAGTACTTCCAGTTCGAGGAGCCCTTGGAAGCCAGCTTGGAGGACTTCAAGCTGGTTCACTGTGAAGAACTCGTAGAAGAAGTGAGGAAGCTAAACGATGTTGGAGGAGTTTTAGATTATGGAGATACCTACATCTACCCCGGCTCTCTAGAGGTCCTCCTAGCTGACTTGGGAGGGGTTTATAGAGCTTATGAAATAGCGAAGCACCAAGGTTTTGGCTATACTCCTTACGGAGGCCTCCATCATGCCCATAGGTGCTCGGCAGCGGGCTTCTGTCCCTTGAACGACCTAGCCGTGTTAATAGAGAAGCTCACTAAGGAAGGAAAGAGGATCGCTTACTTGGACTTCGACGTCCATCACGGAGACGGAACTCAAGAGATATTCTATGAAAGGGACGACGTGCTTACCTTAAGTCTCCACATGTATCATCCGGGCTTCTATCCCGGAACGGGCCACTATTCGGAGCTGGGAAGGGGGAGAGGGCTGGGCTACTCCCTAAACGTCCCCTTGCCCCCGGGAACGGGCGACGAGGCCTACCAGCTGGCGCTCAAGATAATAGTGAAGAGGGCCATCGAGAGCTTTGAGCCAGATGTAATAGTTACCCAGATGGGGGTTGATGGACACAAAGACGATCCCCTTGGAGGAGCCTTGAACTTGAGCACCAACACCTTCAAGGCAATAGGAGAGCTGTTGGCATCCTTCAACGTTCCGGTTGTGGGAGCCGGCGGAGGAGGATACGGAAGGAGGTCTGTTAAGGCAATGCTCGCGGAACTATCGGGGGCCTTTGGAATAGGAGAGCTCTGGGAGGAGGTAAGGGAAGAGAAAACGGAATCTAACCCAGAGGCGATCTCCAGAGTAATGTACGTGAAAAAGTTCTTCGAGGATCAACTGGATTGGTTTTAGCCGTTCCACCTTCCGTGGGGTCCTTGACCCCTACCTTGTCCCATGCCTCCCATCGGGGTTCCGGTAGCGGTGGCCATGGGCCTCTGCATTGGTGGTTGGACGGTCTGAGTGTTGGTCACGTTGCCCATTGCCATGGGACCTCCCCTACCATTGGCCATTCCGAGGCCGGTAGAGTTCTGATAGAGCCTCTGGGGAGTTATGGTGACGTTTCCGACCTCTATCTTGGAAGCCCTAACGACGCCCATGGGAGTCACGTAGCCCTCTATGGTCACGTAGGTCCCAGGAGTTAGGTACTGGGTAGCGTTGGGCATGTTCTTCGGTATGGCGACGGTAACTACCTTTCCGCTGACGTTCAGCATTACATAGTTTCCGTTCACTCCTATCACCGTTCCGCTTACGGTCGTGGGAGTGAGCTGGGGAGCGGCTAGAGCGAGGGGAACTAGGAAGAGTAGAGCTAGATACCTCATCTTCTCACCGTGAATGTAGTGGATCGAGGTATAAAGGATCGAGCTCAAGAATCGAGAGTAACAAAACGTGAGTCTCAGCAAGGAACTAGATAGCCCTTGATGCCCGGAATCGCTTCGTAAACGAAGCACTTGATCCCCTTGATGAGGGGTTTCTTAATAGAAGTCTTGTTCGTTATTAGAATTCCCTTTCCCCTATTCCTCTCAAAGGCTTTTACGAAGGATCTTATAATGGGATCTATCTTATACTTTTTGAAGAAGAGGTCGCCGTCGGCCACTATGAGCAGATTGAGACCACTCTCAATCAATTTCAACGCCTCTTTCCAAGCTTCCTTATCATCATACAATGAGACGGCATAAGCAGTCCTGAGATCCTCATCTACGAGGTTGTAGAACTCCTCTCCGACTTGACTCATGAACGAGTAGAAGAAGCCTGACCCCTCATCTTCCTCTGGAGGAATATCCGTTACCAAGACGATCCACCTTTCTCCTCTTAATATGTTCCCATATAGGTAAACGTCGCCGGCGCTACTTCTAATTGCATAGAGCCTTCTAGACGGCCTAAAGGGATAGCTTACGAAGTCGATACTCTTAAGGTACTTCAAGGCTCTATTCAAGTCGAATCTAGGTTTGTTCAAGTAAGCTTTCATTATGCTATATGACCTCAACGCCCCTTCCATAGTTCCATGTTCCTTAACGAATTTTGTTATGATCGATCGAACGCTATCGGAGGAGGGAGGGTAATCTCTTACTTCACATATGTTACATGGATCTCTTCCAAAGGCTTTAACTATCTCGACCATGACTTTATTCATGCCTTCAAAGAGATCACCCTTCCATAAGGCAGTTATCAGATCTTCAGGATCGATAATTCCTCGTGAAATCCACTTGTTAACACAATAGAGATATCTATTGCGTTCTTCGTGTAACTTATCAGATTGTCCAAGTGCGTTTACTACTTCCTCAAACTTATTCTTTTTCAGGATAGCAAGGGTTACGAGATTTCCCTCAACGAAATCCCGCAAGAACCTCGTGACAAGCTCCGTCTGTTCATAGTTTAACTCCTTGGCTATTAGGGATAGTATGTAAGTATCGTAAAGCGCTGCTGCGTTCGAGAGGGTATCATGGAAGAAGTTCACTATATTTCGCGAGAACGCCCTGACCTCTTCTTCACATTCAAATCCAACCTCATCTAGTAGAAACTTCACCAGAACCTCCTCGTACCCGAACGCGTTAAAGCGAAAGTGATAGAGCTCGTGAGAGAAGAAGAAGTAAGCGAATATGCCCAGAAAGGCCTTCCAAGAGGAGAGGGTCCGCAGAGCCTTCAAGAGTAATTTAAAATTCCTTCCAAGGTAAGTTTCGTCATTTTCTATTAAATAGAGTAGTCGTTGTGCTATGAAGGAGGTATTAATATTTATTAATTCCAACCTACCCGCTTCGTCTAACGTTACGTAAGCATACGCCTTGTCGTAATCTTTGAACGTTGTTTTGTTTTTGATAACGCTTATCATCCACTCTTTGGAGAGGCCGCTCAGCAGCTCCCATATTATGTCTGCCCTTCTGAACGTCTCCCCTTCGATAAGCCCCTTGAATGACTCCTCGATAGCTCTAGGCCCGAGGGGCAAGCCCTCAGAGTTGCTAGACAACGTTATACCCTATGCTTGTACAATGCTGAGAAGGGGAAAAGTGTGGTCGAGTACAGGCCCAGCCAGCTTTACCCCCTCCTAACGGAGTACTACTTACTCCAAGGAAGGCTTAGGTCAGCGGTACCGCTGCTCTTAGGCCCTCCGGGCGTCGGCAAGAGCACCGTTTCCGAGGACTCCTTCGTTCAGCTGAGCAACGCCCTAGTAAGGCTAGCTGTCGAGAGAGGGGTTTCCTTTGACACTCTAGAGAGAAGGGCGAGGGAGATAGCGGAAAAGTGCTCAAGGGACGACATCTGCTCTTCCGTATATCAAGAGATCTTAAGAATTTATGATACCGAGGAAGGGAAGAGAGCAATAGAACCGATCCTCAAGAAGGTGCCAAAGGCACTGAAAACCGCCGAAGCTGTAAAGGAGATATACGGCAAGGATCTAGTAAGGGGTGCGAGCGTATTTTACGACAACTCGATTGAAAAGAAGCTCTATGAAGACTCCTTTGTCATCGTTAACCTCACCGTCTCTATACACGAGCCTCCCGACCTTCTGGGCGTGCCGGTGATCAACGACGGAGTTATGGACTACGCCTCCCCAGGATGGGCGAAGGCCTTAAGGGACTCGCTCCTCGGCGTCTTGATATTGGATGAGTTTACCAACGTTATGAACGACATGCTGAAAAACGCTATGTACAGCTTGGTCTTAGAGAGGAGAAGCGGCTTCATAAGGTTCAACAAACCCATAGTTGCTACCGGAAACATGTCACAACACTCCGAACTGGTCGACACCTTGCCAGCTCCCTTGATAATGGGCAGAATGGCCTTGATAGAGGTGGCATCGCCAACTCTCAAGGAATGGACGGAGTACATGAATAGAAAGTACGGCGAAAGGTGGTACAAGCCTCTGGCACCGATCTTGGACATGTTTCACAGCATTACGGGAGATGTCTTCATAGCGAAAGAGGAGAGGATGAGAAACGCCTACTCGGTAGTGCCCGGAGAGACGAAGCCTTACCCCACTCCTAGGGCCTGGGAGTGCGTAGCTACCCACCTCTACGTGCTCTCGAAGATGAAACTGGATCCGGAGGAGAAAAGGGAAAGGGCGAAGAACTTGGTGATATCGCTAGTAGGCGATGAGAACTACATGATCGAAGAGGTAATAGCGGAGGCGTTAGTGCCTACCGGTATTTCCGAAGAGGAGATAGAGAGGCTTCAAGAGGCTATAGAGAGGTGGGACTTAGAGGTTCTTAAAGAGACCATTCATGAATCAAGAGAAGCCTTGTCCCCAAGCAGGATAGAGGAGATAATAAGAAAGCTCAACGAAGTATTCACCCAAGAGAGGAAGCCGGGAGAGGAGCTGCTAAGAAGCGCGAAGAAGGCGTTCAGCGATCTCTACACAAGCGTGGTCAAGTTATCTTACATCATTTCACGGGTAAAGGAGAGATGGGATGGAACGTGCGACGAGAGGGCGAGGCTACTAAGGGAATGTATGGAGGTCATACCCATCCCGGACGAAGATATCGTGCAAGATGATGACGACTATAAGAAGGTAATAGTGAATGCATTGGTTAATACGTTCAACATAATGGTAGGGGACGAGGTAAGGGAGCTGAAGGAGAAGTTGGATGAGAAGTGTGGAACGGAATAAAAAGGGGTTTTAGCAGTCCCTGCAGAGGAACTTGGCGGCCTCCTCCACGTCCTCCTTGGGAGCCTCCTCGTGGCAGAACCACCAGTCGAAGCACTCGTACTTCTGTAGCCTCTCCTTGGCCTCCTCCTCGGTGGCGGCTGGGGGCACTATTACGTGGTCGCCGATGAGCTCGTTCTTGGGCCACTTAGCCGGCAGAGCCCTTCCTAGCTTGTCGGTCACTTGCAGTCCCTTCAGTAGCCTCAGTATCTCGTCGATGTTCCTGCCGACGTTGAGCGGGTAGTAGAGTATAGCCCTGACCTTGCCCTCGGGGTCCACTATGAACACGGCCCTTACGGTTACCACTCCTCCCTCGGGGTGGAGCATTCCTAGCTTCTTGGCGACCTCTCCCAGGGGGTCAGCGATTATGGGGAAGGGTATCTCTACATTGAACTTCTCCTTGATCCACTCCTTCCACTTGATGTGGCTGAACACGTTGTCCACGCTGAGACCTAGTAGCTCAGCGTTTAGCTTCTTGAAGTCCTCATACCTCTTGGCGAAGGCCACGAACTCGGTGGTACAGACGGGGGTGAAGTCGGCAGGGTGGCTGAAGATCACCAACCACTTGCCCTTGTAGTCGTCGGGTAGCTTCTTAGGACCGTGGTCAGTGCTAACGGTCATCTCGGGTAGCTTCTCACCTATGAGCGGGATGTTTCCGGGCATCTCTCTCACTCCGCTACACACTACCGTGAACGGCGTTAAAAGTGAGGACATTCGATAGTCTCATCGGACTACTATTGATTAGAGCTCCAAACATAAGCTCCGAATATATATATTCGAAGAGCGAACCCAGTAGGGGGCCTCTGTGTTAGATGAGTCAACCATCAGTTACCTATAGAAGGCTTTGATGGGAGGTAAAGAATCGAACCCCTTAAACCTCTTTGAACCCCCTTAAAGTGGAGCCATCTTGGTCGTAGCGTCTAGGGGCTTGGACCAGTATGGGGCGGAGGTCAATATAGCGTCTACGAAGGCGTACTCCTTAACGTTCTCCAGCTTAATCCCTCCAGCAGCTATTACCTTAGCTCTGTCATTGATCGACTTCACCCTTTCGTAAAGCGTCCTAAGCTCATCCGGCTTTAGATGGTCCGCCTGTATCCACTCGAATCCCTCCTTTACAGCGATAACTGCCTTCTCGACGCTATCTACCTCTATTACTATCTTCTTATCCCAGACCAAGTCGCTGTTCTTCAGCCTTCTCAGAGCCTCTTCAAAGGAGATGAATACCGTGTGGTTGTCGAACAGGATAACCGTGTCACTCAGAGACGTTCGATGGAGAGAAGCTCCTCCGCAGATAACTCCCTTGTAATAGAGGTGCCTGCAAGGAGGAGCCTTCCTCGCTACAATAACCTTAACGTTAGGATTAATGCTCTTAGCTGCCTCGACCATCTTCCTAGTATAGGTGGCAACTCCAGAGGCTAGGGCAACGACGTTTTGAGCCACCCTCCAAGCTTTGTGAAGGGCTTCGGCCCTTCCCACCGCCCTCAAGACAACCCCTTCTTCCTCAACCCCTTCTTCAGCAACCTCAACTTCATCTGCTCCGGCCTTGAGGTAGATCCTAGCAGCCTCCCTAGCTCCGCACAGGACCCCCTTCTCCCTCAACATGATCTCAGCCATTCCTTCCTTGTCGCCTATGCCCAGAGCTTGAGTGGTCAAGTCGAAGAGACCTACGTCTTCTCTTAGCCACTCATCAATGATCATTTCTGGAATTAAGAGATCCAAGGGATTCCCCTATTGACTGCTCAGAAAGCGCTTTTACACCTCACGAAGCGCCTTCCCTTGTATACGACGACGTAACAGTTGCTGGGGATCTCGCGGAACCTCTCGAAGGGTACCGGGTGGACCTTCGCTATCTTCACAAGCTCTCCTTCGTCTTCAGGATAGAACTTAAAGGGATCATCGGTTAGGGGAACTACGTTGTCCCCTATCACCTCCTTGAATATCTCGTAAGCCAGCTCTATGTTTCCCGCCTTCACCGGGAGCGCTGGCGGTCTGGTGGGTATCGCTATGAATGCAGTTTGAGGTTTGAGCTGAGCTATTATGTTAGCTATCTCCCTAAGTTGCTCCTCGTCGTCATTCATGCCTGCAATTATCATGGTTTCAGTGACCAACTTGCCCTTGTACGATCTGGCGAACCTGAGCATGCCCCCTATTACTTCCTCGAACTTGAGGGAAGGGTGAGGAGCGTTGATCCTCCTCCAGACCCCCTCATCGCCGGCGTCTATCTTAACGGAGACCACGTCGAACATCCTGGCATCTTCCCTAGCCTCTTCGTCGTAAAGCAAGCTCCCGTTCGTGAGCAGAACAACCTCCTTGCCGCTCAGCGCCCTTGCTAGAAGAGCGCACTCCCAAGCCTTCGAGTCCAGGAGGGGCTCTCCGCTGGGAACGAAGGTAACCACGTCGAAGTCTGCCTTTACCCTCCTTAATTCCAACGCGAAGTCCTTAGGTCTGCAGAAGGGAGCCCTTTCGGTCGTGACCTCTCCTAGGCCTAGCTGACAATATGGGCAAGAGTAGGTGCATATCTTAGATGGGAAGGGGTCCACTCCTAAGCTCCAGCCGAAGCGCCTAGACCAAACGGGTCCGAATAACACACTTCTTACCATAGTTACATAGGTTGGTGTGAATATGAGCCTTCTTATTCAAGCAATAGCGTTTAAGATAATGGGTCGCTTAGCCCACCTCGGTTGTCGAGGATGTATAGGGTTCTCGTAACCGATAAGGTGCAGCCGGAAGGCCTCGAAATGCTCAAGGAGAAGGGATTTGAGGTAGTTGTAGATCTAGACGCATACAAGCCCGAGGTTCTAAAAGAGAGAATAAAGGGTTTCGACGTTCTCATAGTTAGGAGCAGAACCAAGGTGACTAGGGAAGTTATAGAGAGCGCCGACAAGCTCAAGGTAATAGCTAGGGCCGGCAGCGGCCTCGACAACATAGACTTGGAGGCAGCCAAGGAGAAGGGAATAAAGGTAGTCAACGCTCCGGACGCTCTAAAGAATGCTGTTGCAGAACTAGTAATTGCCATGATGATTACCGTTGCTAGGAGAGCCCACTACAGCTACAGAGCTATGCTTGATGGTAAGTGGGAGAAGGTCATGGGCTTTGAGATAGCTGGGAAGAGGTTGGCGATAATAGGGTTCGGAAGGATAGGAAGGGAGGTCGCTAAAAAGGCGAAGGCCCTAGGAATGAGCGTAATAGGCTACGACGTCTTCGATTTAAGCGACCTAGCCAAGGAGATAGGAGTTGAATTCACCCAGAACTTGGAGGAAGTCATTAAGGATGCAGACTTCATAACCCTCCACGTTCCCTTGACCCCTCAGACTAGGAACATGATAAATGAGGAGCTGATAAACAAGATGAAGGATGGTGTAATAATAATAAACGCAGCCAGGGGAGAGGTTATGGACTACAAGGCCCTCCTAGAGGCGCTGAAGAGCGGTAAGGTAGGGGGAGCTGCCTTGGACGTCTACCCCGAGGAGCCTCCCAAGAGCGAATGGCTGAGGGAGCTGGTAGCCCATCCCAACGTCTTCGCTACCGCCCACATAGGAGCTCAGACTAAGGAGGCGCAGAAGAGGACCTCCATAGAGATCGCTAAGAGGATAATGGAGGCCCTCGGAGTCCAGTAAGGTGGACCTTTTGGAGTGCCCAGCTTCCGATGTTATAGAAGTGATGAGGATTTTATACCAGAAGGGATTGATAACGGTACTTAGTGGAAACGCTAGCGTTAGGTGCGGAAATCACTTTCTCATAACTCCTTCCGGGACCCCCAAGCACAAGATCTCCGAGCTGGCGTTGGTGAACTTGAATACGTTGGAATGGGTAGGACCTAAGCCTTCGATAGAGTATCGAATGCATGCCCAGTTCTATTTAAAGAGCAACTTCAAGGCTGTGGTCCATGCCCACAACCCCATGACGGTGCTCTTGGCCGACGTGAAGCCGGAGCTGCTCGACCCCTCTCCTTACGTGGAATCGAGGTATGCGATAAAGAGAATTGGAGTTGTGGAGAGGCTCGAGGCGGGGAGCGAGGAGCTGGCCCTAGCGGTGGGAAGGGAGGTGGAGAAGGGAGCGGACGTGGTCGTGATGAAGGGGCATGGAGCTATAGCGGGTGGAAAGGATCCTTACGATGCCCTTAACAAGATAGAGGCCTTGGAATATCTGAGCGCTCTGGCTATTGAGAAGCTCAAGCTTAGGTCCCAGACCTAACCCCTTTAGTCCCTTACCAAGCTATGGAACTGGTGATAACGTGCTGACGCTCAAGGAGCTCGTAAAGGGTGAGCTGCCGCAAGTAAGGCCCGAGGACACGCTGAAGGAAGCGGCGAAGGTGATATACGAGGGAGGCCTTGGAGCGGCGTTATCCCTAGACAGACAAGGAAGGGTAACTTACATGATAACGAAGATGGATATAGCAAAGGCACTGGCAAGAGGAGATGACTTGGAGATAGCGACCGTGGAGGACTACGGGACTCCCTCCCCCCTCCAGGCTCAAGCGAACACTGACTTGATAACAGCGCTAAAGCTAATGAAGGAGTACAAGGTATCTCACTTGCCAGTAATAGAGAACGAGAGGGTAATAGGACTGGTCTACATAAGGGACGTGGTCTTCTCCTTGATCGACCACCTTCCAAGAGGAAAGGCCTCGGTGAGTCAAGTAGCTAAGAGAGCTCCCAGAGTTCCTCCGGATTCTACCGTCGCTGAGGCGGCATCTGAGATGGTGATGGCTGACTGCGAAGCAGTCTTCGTGGACGGAACCCTCCTTACTGATACGGACGTGGTGAGGGCCTCCGCTTACGGAGATCCCTACGCTGAAAAGGCCTCCAAGTACTCGACTAAGAGGATTATTACGACTGACGCCAAGAGCGACCTGGAGTGTGCAGTGAGGCTGATGAAGGCCAACGGAGTAGGAAAGCTCGTGGTGTGGAAGGAGAAGATAGTGAGTGTTAGAGACATAGGCTATCTAATACCTGATATAGTCAAGAGGCTAACGAAGTACATAGTGCTAATCAAAGGGGAACTCCCCCAGATCAAGGGAACCGAGCTCATCAGAACGGTAGGCGACTTCGACGCCATAGCGATTGTGGAGGGAGACGAGGAGCTGTTCAAGTTAGTCGATAAGTTGAAGGATAACGAGATAAAGATCTTGGTGGAGAGGCCTTGAGTAAGCTGGTCCCTTGGATAGCGAGCCCGGTTAAGGTGGTCGAGGAGGTAACCAAGCTGGCCCGGATAGGGCCGGGGGACGTGGTTTACGACCTGGGCTCCGGGGATGGGAGGGTAATAGTGCTCACCTCCAAGCTAACCGGAGCTAGGGGAGTCGGAGTTGAGATAGATCCAGCCTTGATAGTGATTTCTGAGGAAAAGGCGAAGGAATACGGGGTTCAAGACAAGGTCAAATTCCTGCAAAAAGACTTCAGAGAGGTAGACTTGAGCGAGGCAACTGTTGTTTACTTGTACATATACTACAATGTAATAAAGGAATATCTATTGGAAAAGCTCGAGAACGAGCTCAAGCCGGGTACTAGAGTGGTCACGCTGGAGATACCGGTGCCCGGCTGGATGCCGGTAGTGAAGAGGGGGGTGCAAGACGAAGCTGGAGTGGTGAGGACCTTGTACTTGTACATCAAGGGAATCTCGGAGCCCAGCGCTTGGAAGAACGATGAAGCCAGCGACGAATGGATGGAGGAGTTCAGGAGAAGGCTCTGGGGGAATGTCAAGAAACCGTCACTGAAGGTTGCAGATGACACAAGTGGTTGAGGCTCCCACGAACTTTATCTTAGCTCCGCTATAGGGCTTGTCCGCAAATAAGCAGACCGCTTCCCTACCCCTTAGCAAGTTCTGTTGTCCGGTGTAGACCTTTATTATCGTGTTGGTGGTAGGGGAGAGGATCTGTACCCCTCCTACCGTTCCCCCGGTCGGAGTGTATATTATCACGTAGATTAGGTAAGGTAAGCTAGTATTCCCGTATATTACCGGCTTGTCCGTGCTGAGGGCGCCGTCCTCATAGAGGGCCTTCGTCATGTTTATGCACGCTTGATAAGCTAAGGTGTCGTTCTTCAGGAGCTTTACGTCGTAGATGACCACCAGAGGCTGGGGACCCCCCTCTTGGGGAGGCCTCATGGCGGTCATGAGTACAGCTATGGCAGCTGCTACTATTCCCATAAGAACCGCTACTTCGAGAGCAGCTAGGCCCCTGTGCATGATCTCACCGCCCAAACCGTCTCGGGTTGATTCGTCGTGGTGTTTATGTATGATACTTGACCTACGTAACAGAAAGCTATCTTCTCCGCCCCGTTCGGATAGACCACGTGGAGCTCGGCGAAGCCGTTGAAGGTTGGGTTGGGGCACGGGAGCGCGGGCTGTAAGTTATTCGGTTTGAAGATGTAGACGGTTACGTTGCCTTGTATTGTAGTGGTCAGGTATTGAGGTACGAACTTACCTGTTATGACATAGAATATGGGGGCGCCGGAGCATACCATAGGTATTACTACATATGCGCTGTAAGTAGATGTCGGTAAGGTGGAGTAGCAGTACGTCGCGTTTGAGATCGACGAGTTTACGGTCAGGTCTATGTAAGTGGGGGTATTAGGATCCAAGCCGACTAAGTAATTGTCCATGCAATTAAGCATGGCCATTGTGGCTTGGCTGACCGTGCCCATAGCTTCTATCCTCTTCTGGGCACTCACGCTGCTCCTCTGCCATTGGACGGCCATCCACGACAGAGCACCTAGCACCACCAAGGCGAGAAGCATGGCGGCGTAGAGCTCGGCGGATCCCCTCAGTTTCTTCAAGTCTCAGAGCCCTTTCGCGTGGGGCTCAAAGGGGTTAAATTGTTGGGAAGAGGACTCCACGTCCTCAGGCTTTAAACATTTTTCATTATTCAAACAAGCTATCATCACCTCTACCTCGTACTTCCTCGGAACGATTAGGGCCGCTTTCCTGAGCGTATTCTTCTTCACTTTCTCATATTCGCTGTCGCTCAGCTCGCTCCACTTGACCTCTACTACCAGAGCCCTCTTCTCCTTCTCGTTAAGAGCTACTACGTCCAGCTCTTCTCTTCCCTTTATGGCTCTCCCAACCTCGCTGAACCCCAGCTTAGAGTAGTTCTTGACAACCCATTCCCCTACCACTTCCTCCCAGACCTTGGGCACCAAAACCTCCAAGCACCTCGAGACCTCCTTTAACCCTTCCCCGAAGTTGAGCTCCAGGAGCTCCAAGTTTTCCTCAATGCATGAGTACCAGAACCTCAGGACGGGATCCGCTACCTCGTAGAGCGACCTCTTGGTAAACAAGACCTTCTCCTTTCTCACATATCCTAAGGTTTCCAGCGTGTTCAGTATTTTGCTCACGTGACCCTTATCCAAGCCCGTCACTTGGGAGATCTCGGTTATTCTGCGATATCCCTTGGCTAGGGCCGAGAGGACGGAGGAGTAGGAGCTGGGGTCTCTGAACTCCTCAGAGAGAAGCAAGTCCTTCTCATCTCTAAGGGGTCCTCCGAGGCCTAGGAAGTACTCCAAGGTCTCCTCAAGGCTTCTCCGAGCCAAGCAGAGGTAATAGGGAATTCCGCCGACCATAGAGTAGAGCTTGAGCCTCTCCTCAGCTTTCCAAGAAGGCATGAACTCCTTCAAGTGCTCGAAGGACAGAGGTTTGAGGTGAAGCCTCAAGGAGGTCCTCGCATATAGAGGAGATCCCCCTCCTAATACGCCTCTAACGAACACGCTCATGAGGCTGCTGGTCACAACCAGTATTACGTTTGTCTTTGGAAGAACGAGGTCTACGAACTCTTGCAGTTCGCTTAGAACCCTCGAATCCCCCCGGATCCAGAAGCCGAGCTCATCAATTACTATTATTCCGTCTCCCATTCTTAAGGCTATTAGCTCCAAGAGGTCTCTCAAGCTCTCGAACTTAAGCCTAGCCAGCATAGGATCTCCTAGCTCCTTTGAGGCCTTCCTAGCGAGCTCGTTCAAGTTGGTTTCGTGTGTAGCTAGCTGGGAGTAGTAGTAAACCGCTTTCTTGTTTCCTATCCACTCCCTCAAGAGCCTAGTCTTCCCAACCCTTCTCCTTCCATACACTACAGCAAAAGAAGGAGGGGAGAGGGAGGAGAGGGCTCTGAGCTCTTCCTCCCTGTCCACGAACTTTTGGAAACAAATTCGTTGAAACAAGGGTATACTACCCTGGATTCGTTGAATCTAGATTCAACTTTAAGTTAGCGCTAGGAGAATATGTTCTCAATAATAGAAGCAGCCATCTTCATTACATCCATAACCGAGAGGAGCGCATAGGGTTCCTCCTTGTCGTTCAGGACGACTAGGTATAGGCTCTCGTGCTTCTTAAATAAGAGTACAGCGTCTTTGATGTCTGCGTCGTGAAGGACTAAGGGAGGCTCTGTGTTGACGTACTCCTCCACAGCCTCGTCCAGCTCTCCCCTAGAAGCGGCGTCGAGCAGCTCGGTGTACCCGAAGACCCCTAAGAACTCGTCGTCCACGGTCTTTACCAGGAGCGCTAAGGAGTTGCTCTCGTCCATTAGCCTAGCCGCCTCCCTGACCGGAAGGCCGGGCAGAATCCAGGGAACCTCCCTCGCCAACTCGGAGACCTTCAAGCAACCTCCCGCCTTCTCACCTATTCAGAGCACTTAAGCTTAGCACTCGTCGCCCATCATCTGATACCCTCTCTTCTCCAGCCTCAGGGAGGGTCCAGCGTAGCCCTCTATCCTGGAGGGGTTGGCTATTACCGATAGCTCGTTCATAGCGTTCTTACCGATTAAGGTGACCCCGCTCTCCGCGACGGCCCTTATCGTCGAAAGGAGGGGGTGGTGGAACGCGGCCAACACCTTGAAGCCTCCGGATGCCAGAGCTTTAGCGGCGTCCCCGCTTATCCTGGCGCTTAGCAACGCCAAGGGGACGTTGCCTCCCGTCGAGGCCATGTAGCCGGCAAGCTTCAAGGCTAAGGCGTGTCTTGAGACATCCATCATCACTTTCTTCCTGACGTACCTTCCTTCCCACACGTAGGCGGCTCCTAGGTGAACCGCTAAGGGACACTTCGACTTGGGAGCTATGGAGTATAGCTCTCTCAAGGCTTTTACTATCTCTTCCCATTCCACCTTGCCGTCCCTCACCCTTAGCTCCAAGGGTCCTAAGTCCTTCGCTTCAATCAATATTTCATCTCCGACTCTGATAGACCTAACGTCTAACAACTTGCCTTTCAAGGCTCCCAGGCCTATTGCTAAGTACTCCAAATCGTTAGGTGAGGAGTAGATCTCGTAGACCTCTTCTCCGATCGCTACCCTTACCTTACTGTCTATAGTAATGGTGTAATCTCCCATTACTAGTGCGTGCTCTTTTACACACCTCATTTTTCCACCTTGAACTTCTCCCTTTTCTTCTTCCCCTTCCCTCTACATTTGGAAAGATCTTCATAGAACATCTCTTCCATCGCAAATAGGTCCTCCGGTTCCTCCACGTTGAAGTTCTCCCACTCGCTCATCATCAAGCACCCATGTACCTCTTCAGAATCAACCAGTAGGCCTCTCGAGGAATCCCGGGGTAGCTCTCCTCCTTCTCGTCCACGACTATCCAGTTGTGGCCACATTTGTCGCAGCCGTAGACCCTAATCCAGGGGGCGAAGAGGTCCCTCTTGAACCAAGTCTCCTCAGAAGAGCAATAGGGACACTTGACCCTATGGACCCTCCAAGTGGCTCCACACATCGGACACATCAGCCAGAGAGCCCCGTTCGAGTCCAAGTAGCCAAGGGGAGAGGGGCTTCCACAGACGGGACAGAAGCCGTCCCTAGGAACCTCTAACATATCGGGCCTCCTCTCCTTTACTAGTTTGGCCAAGACTTGCAAGGTCTTCCTCCTCACTAAGCTTTCATCCAGCTCACTGAACTTGGAAGCGACTTCCTCGAGCAGCTCCTTAACCGCCACGCTCTCTGCAATTGGAACGTCGTCGTACCTTAACTTGCTTAGGGCGTCACTTCCTCTCACTCCTCACCACCTCGTAGTATAGCGGATGATGTTCCTTGAGGTACTCCTCAGGGAGATCTCCGGTCCTAAACATAGCCGTGACCATAGGCCTATGCTCCGGTATGCCTATTGCGGCGTATATGTGAATTACCAATCCTATCATGAAGAGGGCAGCTCCTAAGGCGTGAAGCTCGTGTGCCACGGTTACTAGCTCCATTGAAGGTTTAAACCACATTATCAATCCAGTCACTATCATTACGGCTATTCCTATTATTACGAACCAAGTCCAAGCTATCTGGCCTATGTTATACTTGTCGAACGGAACCCTCTTCTTGTGGACGTAGTAGTCAAGGAGCTTTCTCACTTCCCTTCCGACGTTCTTTGGCCATATCCTCCACTTCTTCGCCCTAGGCACCTCGGCGAAGAACACCACTGCTGATATCGCAATTAGTACTATCGCGGCCAGTCGGTGCAACCACCTGGCTACTTCCAGTCCCAAGCTGTTGACGTTTCCCCCTATGAAGAGTGCGACGGGGTAGCCTAGGACGTAGGCTACCCAACCGAATAAGTCCTTGGAGAAGAAAGGTAGGCCGGTGAAGAGCAAGAGGCCTACCACGTGGATCAAGTGCTTATGGGCCCAGATCTGGACCTCGCTGAACACCCTAACTCTACTCACCTTTAACACCTCCATAATTATTTAAAACAAAATTCATTTGGACTCCTCCTTCTTAGCTCTCCAGTAGGCTGCGTGGAGCAAGCTGGCCAAGATAGCTAGGCCAGCCACTCCCACCCCGAACTCTCTGATCGCCGGGAGAGCGCCTTCCTTGGCCGCCGGAGACTCCGGTAGACCGAAGTACTTCGGATCCGTGAGCTTGCCCTTGAACTCCTTGGTGGCGTAGAGCCAGTGCGTTCCCCCGACGTTCGGAAGCCTCTCTCCGTAGATCTCGAATCCTTCACTCTTTAGCTTTTGAATTACCTCATCCTTCTTCCCGAATACCAATGCTTGGGTCGGACAAGCCTCCACGCAAGCTGGGAGCTTTCCGTCCCTTATCCTGTCTATACACATCGTGCACTTGTACACCTTCCCGCTGCCCTCATCATACTTGGGCACGTCGAAGGGACAAGCCTCCACGCAGTACTGGCAACCTATGCACTTCTCCGGCCTTACGTAAACCGCCCCTTCCTCGGTCTTGGTCATAGCCCCGGTAGGACAAGCGGAGACGCAAGGGGGATCGTTGCAGTGCATGCACTGTTCCTTTAGCATTATCCACTTTACCTCTCCATCGAACACTTCCTTGAACTTGATTATGGTGAACGAGTCGGGGGTTAGCGATGGTGGATTGGTGAAGTCCGGAGAGAAGGAGGTCTTCTCCACCGGCCTCTGGTTCCATATCTTGCAAGCGGTCTGGCAAGCTCTGCAGCCTATGCACCTATCGGGTATGAACACGCTCGCGTACTCCATTACAACCACCCTTCTTCTCTAATATTGGGAAGCTCAGCTTCCCTCTCAAAAACGTACTTGTCCTTTGGAGCCTTCCTAATCCATCCGAGGAAGACCTTGCTTTCCTGTATGGAAGTGATGATGTCGCCGACTTCCGGAGTAAGCAGGTTGGCCACCGAAGGGGTTCTGTGGGAGCCGGCGTAGCCAAAGGGCCAAGGTATGTTCACGTTGTAGACGGTCTCTCCGGCTATGTCTAGCTTCGGCATTCTGTGAGTAACCATAGCCCTTACGTAGATCTTCGCCCTAGCGGAGCCTATCTCCACTACGTCCCCGCTCTTTATGCCTAGTTCCTTCGCCAAGGGCTCCGGTATGTGAGCGAAGGGCTCCGGGACCAGCTCGGCTAGGTAGGGGTTGTTCCTACTCAGAGCCCCAGTGTGCCAGTGCTCCTCCAGCCTGTTGGTGGTGAGCACTATCGGTTTGGCGTCCTTCGGCATCTGCCTCTCAAGTTCTCCCAAGGTCAGAGCGATCTCAGCTCCGAGCTGAGGGAGCACCTTGGGAGGGAAGATGAACATCTTGTTGAACGGCTTTCTCCACGCTATCTGTGGATACTTCTTAGCTAGCTCTAAGCTGGGACTCTCAGCTGGCTCGAAGTGCATTGGGTAATCCAGCGAGTAGGCGAGCGTAACTCCCTTTCTACCAATAGCGAACCACTCGCCGTACTTCTCGATGAACTTCTTGACGCAAGGCCGGTAGTTATTGGGATCGTTCCCTACGCACGACGAGAACTCGCTTATGAAGGAGTCGTGGTATTCCTTCCACTCCTTCCAGTCTACGTATTTCACCTTCTTGCCTTCAACTACTTTGGTTCCGACGAAGTACGGCTTCTTGAAGAGAGCCTTGCCCTTCTCTACAACTTCCGGATCGTAGTATACGCTCTCTTGGACCGGGTACCTCACTCCCAGCTCTGAGAGCTTGACTACCTTGTAGCCGTTCTTGTTTATCAAAACTGTTATTCCTAAGCTCTTACCCTCTTTCATCAGCTCAGAGGGATTAGCGACTCCTCCGAAGAGGTCGGTCATTTGCTTTCCGTAAACCGTCCAAGCCCTCTTGTAGAACTTGCCCAAGTAGAAATTATGACCAGGAACGAAGGCGGGCCTCAGCGTTCCAGTCTTGGAGTCTACTATCTCCCCGGTCTCTCCCGTTATCCTTACCCTTCTTCCGTCCAGGCTCTCGCCTACCGCATACTTGCCCTTAGGGAACTCCCAGTAGTCTTCCATACCAAAGGTCTTCTCTAAGGTCCAGAGGTTGTAGAGTATCCTCACGTTCTTGGGCCAGCTCCACCCCCAGTCCTTGTAGAGTCTCAGCGGAGTGTTGGTGTTGGGGTGCTTTAGCGCTCCCGAGTCGAGGAGGCCGTCGACCTCCTTGACGCTTCTTGGCTGAGCTACCCTCCTCTTGGCTAAGGGGTACATGTGGGCCCAGTCGTACATTCCGTTATAGAGATCAACTGCTGCGTCTATCTCTCTGTAAACTATTCTCGGGTTGACCTCGGAGAAGTCCTCCCACTGGGAGGGGTAGGAGTAGTCCATGTAAGGTTCTATGGGCCTCTCGTACATCACTATCTTCTCCTTTGTATAGGGATGTATTACCGTAACCTCCTCCTTGTTCTTTCCGGCCTCCTCGCTTGGGAGTCTGACTATTCCGTCTTGCCTCAGCCTCTCGTAGAGCTTCACCATTATCCAAAGATCCGGTTTAGCGTCTCCGGGAGGTAGGGCAACCCTATCGCTCCACTGCAACCATCTGTTGCTGTTGGTTATACTTCCCTCCTTCTCGTACTGAATGGCTCCGGGAAGTAATACGTCTGCGAACCAGGCTGTTTCGGTCTCGAAGACGTCTGCCAGCACTACCAGCTTCATCTTAGAGAGCGAGGCCCAAGTGAGCTTAGCGTTGGGATCGCTTACTGCAGGGTTTTCCGCAAATAGGAGTATTCCCTTGAGCACATCATCGACGAGCGTTCCCTTCACGTACGTTATTTCGTTGTAGCCTACGAAGAAGGGTAGATCGCTTATCACCTTGGAGTTCTCGTCCCAAGGCCTATCCTCTGGCTCGGTTCCCACGAAGGTTCCCATAGTCAGCTCGAACCTTCTCCAGTTCATGAACCACCAGGACCAGAGCAAGGCCTTTGAGTTGACCTCCAAGGAGCACTCGTTTCCGTTGCAAGAGCACTTGAGACCTAAGGCCTTGCAAGCGCTCTGAGAAGGTTTCCAGTTGAAGGCATCGGGAAAGCCTTGGAGCTTCCACTCCTGGTAAGCCCTTATCTGCTTGCTGTTTGAGGGAATCTTTATGTATCCTGGGAAGACGTGGGCTAAGATGCACATGTCCGTAGTACCTTGAACGTTGTTGTGACCTCTGTAGGGGTTGAGACCTCCTCCGGGGAAGCCCATGTTGCCTAAGGCAAGCTGAACTATCGCCGCCGCCCTTATGTTTTGTACTCCAGTCGTGTGCTGGGTGAGCCCCATCGCCCACTCGATGCTCGAGAACCTCTTGAAGTTGGTAGCGACCCCGCTGTTGTTAACGTAGAGCTCAGCGATCTTCTTGAGCTTATCTACGGGAACTCCAGTTATCTTCGAGACCTCGTTTGCATCGTATCTCTTCACCAATTCCTTAAACTCGTTTATTTCTTCCATATCGACGTTGGTCCTCTTAATATACTCCTTAAAGGCCTCTAACTGATCTATTTTCTTTTCGTAGAAGGCGTAATGAAGGATGTAGTAGAGAAGAGCTACGTCCGTTCCGGGCCTGTGGAAGGCGAACAGGTTCGCTTTAGCGGCCGTTCTCCCGAACTTCGGATCCACCACTACCAGCTTTAGAGTACCTCTCTCCTTGGACTCTATCACCGGCTTCATGGAGACGGGGTGGGCGTCGGCGGGGTTTCCACCGAGTATCAAGTAGACCGCTATGTAGCCTACGTCAGGGAAGCTCTGAGTCTGGGCGCCGAATCCTAAGGTGGCTGCCAAGCCAGCTACCGTGGAGGAGTGGCACCTCCTAGCGTCGTGGTCTATGTTGTTACTTCCGAAGAGCATTGACATTTTCCTTATGACGTAAGCTTCCTCGTTGAGTAGCTTTGCTCCTGCCATTATCATTATCGGATACTTGTTGCCCTCGTAGAAGTAGCAACCAGCCTTGCTGTCGCACACCTTCCCGTCGTATTCATGGTAAGCCTTTACGTTACTTTCCTTCAAGAGCTCCTTCCACTTCTTGGAAATATAGGCAAAGGCTTCTTCCCAAGTTACCTCTTTCCAGACGGGCTTGAACTGCTTGAGGTAGTTATACATCTCATCAGCGTCCTTCATCTCAATGAACTTCTTGTAGTCTGGCTTGGGATTAGTCCTTATCATGGGATTCTTTAGCCTAAGAGGGTTTTTGGACCCAAACATGGCTATCGAGGCTTTACCCTTTACACACAATTTCCCTCTGTTAAGAGGGTTATCGGGGTCTCCCTCTACGTCCAAGACGTCGTTGCCTTTTGTATAGAAGATCAAACCACATCCTACGCTGCACCACATGCATATGGACCTTCTCTCAACGGTCTTGCTCAGCTCCAAGGTACCTATACTTCCAAGGTCAACTTTCTCTTCAAAGGCCTCAGCCTTAGCTATAGCTGGAGCCAGAGCGGAGGCCCCCAACAACTTGAGGAACTGCCTTCGATTCGTGCCTTTCACCGCTATATCTACGAAGAGGTGGATAATGTTGTCGTTGATGTAATTAACTCTGGCAAACTATTTGAAGAAACTCAGGAAACTTTCCATTTGATCAATTTAGTTACAAAACTTATAAAAAGTATTTACCAACCGCACAGTAATCGTAGTAGTGGAAGGAAGAAATGACATTAAAAGCTAGAATTCTTATTCTCCAATAGGTCAATGTTTCTCTAAAGAACATACTAGGCCTTGCACAGAGGGTTCCTCTCATCGCATTCCACTCCCATCCTCCTCAGCAAGTCCAACCCTATCACCGCCAAGAGACCTAGCGTGGGGAGGAAGTCCCTCGTGGAGAGGGCCTCGAGCGCGCTCCTGACCTCCTCTCCCGGCAAGTGGAAAAGAAGAGGATAGAACGCTATGACCTCCTCCGGGAGGGGCACGAAGGAGAAGGACCACTCTAAAAGACCAGAAGCTTGTTGCTTGAACACGCAGCACATGTCATCCAGGGAAGGGCTATCGGGCAACTTGCTCACGAAACTAGAGTACTTCTTCATGAACTCCTCGTCTTGCTTTATTCTCTTGAAGTTTTCCTTATAAACAAGCTTTATCATCTCCTTTTTCATCTGGACGTGCTCGGGCCTAGAGTTGAGCTCGCTCATAATTTCTTCGAGCCTTTCAGTTACCTTGACCAACTCTTCCCCTTTGTTGGAGAGGAACCTCTTGTGCGAGTTAACAACGCTTCTGTATATGTTCATTAGAATAAGGTTGTAGGCCTTCTTGACGTAATCCAATCTCCTTACCTTCTGCTTTGATGGTAGTGAGCTCTTAAGAGGCGTTAAGCCTTGTGATCGATGACGTTCAAGTCTAAAGAGCTAATCCGGATGGGATACCTGGGAACAAGATGTCAACTATCTTGAAGATAGACCGCTTTGGACCGATAGAGAACCTCGAGCTTGAGATAAGTAGGGGAACGTATGTGACTATCGGTCTCCCTAACAAGGGGAAAAGCTATTTGATGAAGCTATTGTTTTTGATAACTAGGCTGCATCAATCCCCTGTCTTAGGGGGACCCGAGGACCCTGAGGGGGCCTTCAAATTCATGTTTAAGGAGCTGTACGGCGAAGAAGGAGTAAAACTGTTCAACGCCTCGAAGTTTGAAATATACGGATACCTTTATAACTTAACATTTGAGGAAGGTCGAGTCGAAATAGAAGAGAAAGAAGTAGATCTCGTTCCAAGCTCATGTGAAGCTGGATCTCGGACTGAGGTGAACTTAACAGAAGCCTCGTTGGACGTTCTCTCTACTAGTAACTTAATTGCCGTGATGCCCCCTAGGAACGAGAAGGAAAGGTTAGCCCTCTTGGTGGGCGGCCTGATCGTCGGCACAAGCTACTGTGAGGTGGAGATGACCGTTCCTATATTCACCGGAAGGGGATTCTCTAGAATGAAGGAGAAGGTTGACGTGGCACTCTTGCCCTTCAGCGTCTTCTTACCGCACGGTAGGTCCTTCGTAATAGAGCACTATTCCCTATCTCAAGAATATCCCATGGAGTTCTCCGGATACTTAAAGCTCTATCAGAGTATGAGGTATAGGTTAACCGTTTATCCTTGGCTAAAGGCGCTTGAACTGAACAAGGACAGACTTAGTGAAACACAGATAGTGAATAAGGTAATGAAAGAAGTGACCGGTGGATATGTTGAGGTTAAAAACGGCAAGCTTCTCTTCAAGGGAGTTAACTCTACCGTAATGGTCCACTCATCTGCGGACGCCGTCAAAGAACTAGTGGCTCTAGCTTCATCCGAGATCCTAGCTTCTTCTAATCCCTTCTCATATCTGTTTATAGAGGAACCGGAGAACCAGCTGCATCCACGAGCTCAAGCGATCTTGGCTAAGACCCTCCCAAATATTGCAGAGGTGTTAATGTTTACTACTCATAGCCCCTTTATGATAATAGGATCCTGTCTTAATAGTAAGAGAAGAGTCAGGTTTGTGTACCTAGGCAAAGAAGCAACGGTCCTAAGCTGTAAGGAAATAATGAACGAGATTCCCGAGATCACAGAAGTTAGTCTTGAACAGCTAGAGGAGGTAGATAAGAATTGGAATATCATTACAAGCAAGGAAAATTAAATGTTAAGTGCGATAATAACGAATTCAAAATATTGTCTGATGGTAGCTTGCTTATGGCCTATCACGTGGAGAAGTATTTTTACAAAGGCGGATCTCCTAGGTGCGATTGTTTCTTCATTTTCTCATATAATGGTCGAAAGTTCCTATGTATAGCAATAGAGGCCGGCTCTCATGATCCCGAAGAAGTTAGTGAGAAATTCAAGTCCTTTGAGGGTTTCTTTAAAGGATGTATCTGCTCATGCGTAAACGGACCCCTTTCCTTAGTCAAGGCATTTGCCCCTTCAAGCGCTCTGGTTAATCTTCTGCAAACTAGACCGTCACTGTACACAGAGTACAAGAGAAAAAGGTATTGTCGTGTTTTTGAGAGAACTGAGAGTAAAGATAGAGGGCAAGAAAGTAAACGTTAGCGTACCCATAGGAAACAAAGTGGTGGATCGGACGTACAACTTTAGGAACTTCTGCAAAAAGGCTTGAAGACTACTCTTAACCTCCTTCCTTTAAAAGTACGTGTAAAGCCAGAAATTCGTTTGCTTGGTAGGCTGTTGTTTTGACCATCTTTAAAAGAACTGTTCAGAGAGTGAGAGCATGAAGATGCAAAGGTTAGCACAGATGGCAGAGGAGTACTGCGAGGAGTTCATCAAGACAAAGAAGGAGCGGGAGGAAGGAAAGGAGAAGATATACGCTGTAGAGAGATTAGCTCAGTTCCTAGCTCAAGCGCTGCTTGACTTTGCAGACATCTTAGCCACTCAAAAGCAAGGAAGGAAGTCGGAAAGTCATAAGGAATTAGCTAAGTTCCTAATATCCAAAATAGGTCATGAGGAGTTCTTGCTGGACTTAGCTGGGTTCAGAAACGTATTGATTCGCATGTACGTTGAACTGATGATGAACTGGAGAGGGAGATGGGTGAGGTGATAAGGAAGATGAAGGAGCTAGCTAGGGATGATCCATGCATCGATGAGGTAAAAGAGATAGTGAGGAAGGTTGTTAAGGAGTGGAAACTGAGGTGCATAGCCCTGATAGGCTCGCTAGCTAGGGAAGGACCGTGACAAAGACGTTGACTTAGTAATAAAGTTCGGGAGGGGGCGAAGTTGTTAGAGCTGGAGAGGCTTCAAGCGGAGTTAGAGGATGCTATCGGAAGCAAGGTAGATCTCTAGTGGTAATTGATTACGATGTGAATCCCATAATGGCGAAGACTATAGTCGATGAGGCCTTGCTGAATATATGGTGATAAAGAGAAGTTCGAGAGGGATCTGTCGATCTTGTACAAGAAGATCTTGGATGAGTACCGCTTAGCGCTGGGTAACGTAAGAAGCTTACCTCGAATGAATCATTAGGATCATTGTTCCTCCGGTGCCGACGTTTCGTAGTTGAGGTCATCGAGCGCTCTAAGAGTGTGTAGCAATAACTTTTGCGGACGTGCTCCAGCATTAACGCAAGTACTACCTTGAATTAGTCTTCATAAGTCAACATACACTCTCCCTTGGCCTTATTATGTAGATAATCATCTTACTCTTTTCGTATTAGAAGAGGACTCTAATCTTTCCAACCCTCAAGTGGTAGTGATTCCTCTTCTCAGCCAGATCTCTCTATGCTAAGCCTCACGAAAGGGAAGTCCTCAAGTTGCTCTAACGCTTGTAGAATCCTTCTCCCTAGTAAGTGAATCTAAGGACTTCAGTTACTTCGAGGTCTTCCTAGTTAGAGTTACCGAGCTCACGCTCGACATCCTCCGAGGCGACTAGCTCCAAGTTCTCCTTCTCTTTTTCGGACTCTTCAATTGCTTCCAGCTGGTCCAGAAGAGGTTCAAACCTCGAAGAGACACTTCTCCAAGAGCCTCTTGATCTCCCGAAGCTCATCTTGGGTTAGCGATCCGAGTTCCCACACTAGGAAGTGTGCTGGAGTCCAAAAGCTCTCTGAAAACAACTTACTCGCTTTTCAGGTTGAGTTGATTTCCAGCAGCTCCGCACTCCCGAGCCAGTTGCTTCAGGGAAAGCGGGTTCCCGGCGTTTGGGCCCCCGCTCGTAAGCTGGGAGGAAATTGGGAGGAGGTTTGTTAAAATAAGTGGCTCAGCTACTCTCAATAGTGCTTGAGGAACGTTAAAGTGCTCAGAGTAGCAGAAAGATCTGGTAATGAAAGATGAGGAAGGTGGCGATCTTACTACTCTTGTTACTCGCTTCGAAGTCGTTCGCTTTTTTGCTGTCGCGTCACTTGTGGACTTATAAGACTGGAAGCATAGTTGAAGGGCTGACGTTTTCCGATGATGGAAAACTTGGAGTGGTGTCGTATGATCATTGTATTTACATCCTTGATCAAAAGGGGAACTTAATCATAAAGAAGTGTGGAAACAATGCCATGCTTGGCGCATCCTATTGCTGTGACAAGTTCGGATTTGTTAATGAAGATGGTAACGCCTACATCTATGATCTCAAGAACGGAACTTGGAAGAAGGTATATGTGGGTTCTGATCACGCTCAAACGATCACAATGCTTCAAGATGGCTTCTTGGCTGGTAGTTTCAATGATAAGCTCGCCTACTTCACCTTTGATGGATTCAAAGGATGGGATGTGGAGGTAGATATCAGTGGAGCACCCACAGTCTACGGTGAGTACGTCTACGTTCCAGGGTATTCTACACCTTCCTATTGTACTTATTGTAAGGGGGCATTGATTATTCTTAACATATCAAGTGGCGAGAGAGTTAGAATTATCACATTCTCTGAAAATGTCAATAGTGCCCAAGTCTGTGACCATTACTTAGCTTTGGGAACCGCTCACCACGTTTATCTTTATAATATAAGCAATCCACTAAGTCCAAAGCTGTTGTGGAGCGTTGGGGGAATTGCAAGCAGTTGCACCTGGGACGTTTGTGGTGGAGCTATCGATATTGCCTTCTCGCCAGATTGCAAGTACATACTGAGCGCCGATAATAATGATCACAAAATTCATATCTTTGACATTAAAGGAAACCAAGTGTTAGAGAGGAAGTTTGAGAGTCATGTTTGGTCAGTTGCTTGGTGGAGGGATAGGATAGCTATCGGATTATACAATGGTAAAGTTTACGTACTCAAGATTAAAGGATATATCCCATCCATCGCTACGGCTTGTCCTTGTACCACAACAGTTACCACCACGACCACGTTAACTACTACTGTAACGAAGACGATAACCAGAACGACTACGATTACTTATACTATCGCGATAACACAGAAGTAAACCAAGTACCTACAATTATTCCCATAACTAACTAACTAACATAGCTTTCTGGTAAACTTTGATATAGAGCGGCCTAAACTTCATTTTAACGAAATGCTTGTGGAGGGACTGTCAACTCTTCGATATCGATCCATTTCATTAAAACTAATTACTCCTTTTGATAATACTAAATTGGAATTGTAATAATGCCGCCAAAGGGACCAATGAAGCCAAAAGAAGTGATTAATGCATCAATATTGTTCTACATCTTAGGCCTATCCCTAAGGAAATCCTCGATAGCTATAAAGGAAATATTCAAGCTAAGGATATCTCATGAAACTATTAGGAAATATGTCAGGAAGTTCGGATTCAAGATGAGGAGATTAAATGAGAATCACTTCTCAAATGAAGTTCACCTAGATGATACAATGATAAAGTTAAATAGCTATTACGTTTACCTTTTTGTAGCTTTTGATGAAGCTAATAGAAATTATGCGCTAGTCTATTTAAGCAAAAGGAAGAGCTCTAAAGCGGTGAAGAGAGTAATTAAGAAGCTTAGGAGGTTAGGAATTAGGAGAATAATTACCGATGGTGCTAAGCAATACAACGTGATAAAGAACTGGGCTTGAAACATCATGTAATCAAAGGCATAAAGAAGAGGGATTCTATTGAAGGAGCTATTGGGTACGTCATTAGAAGTATGATGAAATTTAATGTGAGCTTCTCAAACGTAATTTACTTGTTGTCTCCGATGTTAATAATAGAAGCAATAGCTTATGCGAGAAATTTCATCTTTAATGAGCTGGGAATAAATCATAGGACGTACAATAAGTACGAGGGAAGTATAATGAGTATGATAAACTCAATAATTAATGGTACGGTATAGTACCATCAAGAATTGACAGTCCCCTTGTGGAGGAGCTATTATACAGCATAATATTATGTAAGAGGGGTTGGGAAAGTTGAGCAGGGCTACTAGGAGAGTGATAGAAGAGACAGAGCCCCTACCGGACGAAAAAGAGGCGATCGAGGAGTTCCTGAGCGGGAAAGCTGAAATTATCAGTCTAGAGGAGCTCCGGGAGCTCCTCAGTATGCCCCTCCACGAGGGCCTACGTAGGTTAGAGTGATCACCTTGTTCTTTTCATAAACCACGTAAATCACTCTGTAGCTTCCAAGCCTCACCCTGTAAGTATTCTCATATCCCTTCATCTTTATTATATCGAAGTTCTTGGGAATGGGGTTTTTCTCCGACTCTTCGATCAGTTGGTTCAGAAGTTCCTTGTAGGTCCTTGGGAGCAATAGAGCTCCCTTGGCCACCCTCTTCGTCAGTTGATACCGTGTAACCCATCTCCTCTCTCTCCGTATATTTTTTGTGGAATAAATTTAGAGGCCGGAAAGAGGTGGACGGAGGAGAACAGCACACAGAACTAAAATAGAACAGTGCAGGCTTGATAGATGGTGACACCATGGAGAAAGAGGGTAAAAAAGAGAAAAAGGATGAACGAGGACTCCCTATAATTAAACGATACGCTATCAGCACACCAGCAAGGGACCCCTTCGAGAATAAAGACGAAGAAGAGGAAGCATAGCTCTATTTGAAAGTTAGCACTGCCCAGAGTACTTGAAAGAGAGTCAAAACGAAAAGATATATGTTAAGCATAAACTCTTGCAAGGACCTCGTTCTATCCAGCAACTCCGCCATTGACGAGATGAAGCTCCTAAGATATTCAATATCGTTTCGAAATGTCTCTATTACATCCATTATGCGAACGATCTCAGTCTTCAAATCATCCAGAGTATCTCTCGGTATCTCTAAATCATCTATATAGCTGAGGTATTCTCTTACTTGTAACAGGTAATTTTGGAGGTTGTATATGATTGTAGTTGTTGAGTACAACAAATCATCCGCAAAATCTTTTACCATACTAAGCTTCATGCTAAGGGTCTTCGGTCTACCGGGGTGGAGAAGATTTAGAAGTACTGAGGCCTCGGATACCTTGAGGACCTCTCTTAGGTAATAATTATCTATAGGACTCCATACTCTCATTTCAAATTCCGTCTTAAAGAAGCACGAAGGGGAGAACATTACATATTCTTTGAACCCTTTCCTCTCTGGAATACATAGACAATCAAAGGTAAGCTCTTCAACCACATCTCTATGTTCAGGAGAGAGCGCTCCAAGAAACATGTTGTATTTAAGAGTACTGAAGAAGAGTATATCTTCGACTATATAGTTATTAGAGGACCTCGGAGGAAGGAGAACGTATGTCGTCTTAAACAGTTTTCCATAGGAGTAGAGCAACTCTTCGATTATTTTGTCATTATATATTTTCCTATCAGTAGTAAAAAATATTGGAGTTCTTAGACGAAGCCTATACTCGGTCTCGACAGGTAACCAACTTCCTATCCTCTGGAAGTACGTTTTTTGATCACTAGCACGATCAGTATAGATAATAATTGAATAGGGAGAAAGGAGAGAGAGTGAAACTGCCTTTAGATTACCCCTCGCACATCGAATAATTTCATTCATAGGAAGTGCTCCAACGCGGGTTACTTCATTCGCTATACTCGCCCTCAAATCCTTTGGAATTCTGCGCAAATCCTCATCTTTAACAATATCAAGTAAAGTATCAACATTAGTATATTCTAGCTCAAATTCTTTGCTTCTATTGCGTTCATAATCGCCTATTATCTTAACTTTTAGATTCATAATTTCACATGAAGGAAAACAACTCAGAATTAATAGAGAATTCAAGCTCATGGGACTGTTAATCTTCCTTTCCGAACCATTCCATATAAAAGCAGCCGCGATCATGAGCTACCTCTTTCATCCTAGCAGTTTGTTGAAGAGTGATACCACGAATTCCCCGATGTTCTTCTAGTTCTCGTCCAGCTGCTTGCAGATGATAGTTACTTTTTCATGTTTGAACTTTGGAACGTATTGATCCTTGTATCCTTTGTGAAAGGTAAAAGATGACGTCGGAGCGGCTCCTAAGGCCTAGTTCTCGCTTGAGGTTCTTGAGGAGCTGATATGCTTCTTGTGAGAAGGGAACGTTCACGTATCTCCTTGAAGAGCTGCTAGTTAGTTGAGAGCTATCGCTCGAGCTCATGAGATCACCTCGAGGAACCCATAGCTTTCCCATAGGATCATGGGAGACGTCTTGGAACTCGCTATAACTTTTCCGTGAATGTTATGAGAGAAATCGTTGAACTCTAAATGAGTATTAAATGAAACTCTCAATGGGGGACTGTCAATTCTTGATGGTACTATACCGTACCATTAATTATTGAGTTTATCATACTCATTATACTTCCCTCGTACTTATTGTACGTCCTATGATTTATTCCCAGCTCATTAAAGATGAAATTTCTCGCATAAGCTATTGCTTCTATTATTAACATCGGAGACAACAAGTAAATTACGTTTGAGAAGCTCACATTAAATTTCATCATACTTCTAATGACGTACCCAATAGCTCCTTCAATAGAATCCCTCTTCTTTATGCCTTTGATTACATGATGTTTCAAGCCCAGTTCTTTATCACGTTGTATTGCTTAGCACCATCGGTAATTATTCTCCTAATTCCTAACCTCCTAAGCTTCTTAATTACTCTCTTCACCGCTTTAGAGCTCTTCCTTTTGCTTAAATAGACTAGCGCATAATTTCTATTAGCTTCATCAAAAGCTACAAAAAGGTAAACGTAATAGCTATTTAACTTTATCATTGTATCATCTAGGTGAACTTCATTTGAGAAGTGATTCTCATTTAATCTCCTCATCTTGAATCCGAACTTCCTGACATATTTCCTAATAGTTTCATGAGATATCCTTAGCTTGAATATTTCCTTTATAGCTATCGAGGATTTCCTTAGGGATAGGCCTAAGATGTAGAACAATATTGATGCATTAATCACTTCTTTTGGCTTCATTGGTCCCTTTGGCGGCATTATTACAATTCCAATTTAGTATTATCAAAAGGAGTAATTAGTTTTAATGAAATGGATCGATATCGAAGAGTTGACAGTCCCAAAACGACTTAGCGGGCTTGACTTGGCCCTAAGAGTCATTACACGTTTATCATTTCTCCATCTGAAAGCCAAGTGGGTTGGACGCGAGCTCCTTGCATTTTTTTTTTTTTATCGCTTAAAATCCTCCTAAGACGGTATACTGTCTTGTCCCTCCTTGAGGAACTCCAAAGGAAGGCAAACGAGGAAAGGAAATACCCAAACGATCAAGAGTTCTTGGAAAGAAAGGCAATAGATGTTATCTATGAAATGCTCAAAGCTAAGGAACTACTCGAAAAGGGAGATACCAGAAATGCAGCTGGCAAGGCCTTCCAAGCTTGGAAGGATCTGCTTTCATGCTTGATCTACTTGAACTTGGATAAGCTAGCTAAAGATGAGAAGGAGAAAGAGTGGTATCTCAAAAGGGAATAATGGTTCCAACTACCAAAATGCAGCCCTTGGCGTTGAAACTAGAGGAGCTAGGCTTCAAGGGGATCTCTTCTTGGAGTGATAAAGCTCTACTTCTCCACAACTACCAGTACAACGGACCGGATCCAGTCAACTACTACGGAGGGATCGTAAGCGAAGAGGTCGCAAAGGAGTACGTGAAGCTATTGCTCAAGGCTACTAAGGATTACTTGGAGAGGTATGTTCTTCCTCATATCAAAGGGAAGAGCTTGGAGATGATAAGGGAAGGGCTGAAGCTGATTTAAGGATAAAATCTCAGTACGTTTTCGCTAGCCTTACTATGACCTTCGCCTCCCTTCCACACGTTATGCACCTCTTCCCCTTCACCTTCGCGTCCTTGTCTAAAGGCATCCCCAGCACCCTTCCGACCTCTTCGTCCATCCTCAATCCACATTCCTTCCTTCCGCACCAGGGGACTTCCACAACCATCCTCTTCTCGACTAGCTCCTTCGCCTCCTCTAGGTCATCCGTCTGAACGATCCTTGACCTCATGAACTCCCATGCCTTTTCCTTGATATTGTTGAAGAACTCCTCGCTCATCTCCTTCAGCTTTTGATCTAGCTCCTCCCTCTTCACTTTGGTTCTCTTCCTTATGTCCCTCCTGGCTACGGTTAGCTCCCCTTCCAGCTCCCTCTTGCCTATCTCTATCCTGAAGGGAACTCCCTTCAGCTCCCACTCGTAGTACTTGTGTCCAGGGGTCTTGTCGTCCCTATCGTCTAGTACCACCCTCCATCCCTTCTCCTTTAACCCCTCGGTAATTTCCTTAGCTACTTCCCTCACCTTCTTGTCCAGTTCCTCGTCCTTCTGAGGTATTGGAATCACTACCACTTGGATCGGAGCGACCTTTGGAGGTAGCACTAGTCCCCTGTCGTCTCCGTGGACGGCTATCAAAGCGGCTATTATTCTGTCAGAAATTCCGTAGGAGGTCTGCCAAGCGTAGTCCACCTCCTCGTCCTTCCTCTGGAACCTAACCTCGAAGGGTATGGTGAAGTTCTGGCCCAAGTGGTGAACCGTTCCTATCTGCAGAACCCTTCCGTCCGGCATTACGGTGTCGAAGGCCACGGTGTAGAGGGCTCCCGCGAACCTGTCCCAAGAGGGCCTCATGTTTATCATATAAGGAATTCCCAATTCATCATAAATCCTCTTGTAGATCTCAATCGCTTCCTTGCATTGCTTGTCAGCGTCTTCAAAGCTTTCATGGGCGGTGTGGGCCTCCTTGAAGGTGCTTACCTCCCTCAGCCTTATGAGGGGCCTAGTGGCCTTGGTCTCATAACGATAAACGGGAACTATTTGGTAAAGCTTCATTGGTAGTTGCTTGTAGCTGCTTATCCAGAAGCTCTCCATGTAGCTTATGGCCGTCTCGCTCGTTGGCCTCAGCGCCAAGGGTATGTCAAGCTCTTCATGACCTCCCTTGGTAACCCAGTAGACCTCTCCCTCGAATCCCCTTATGTGCTCAGTTTCCTTTTCGAGCAAGGTTTTGGGAATGAGTACGGGGAAGAGGACCTCCTCGTGGCCGGTCTCATCCAATATCCTTCGAACTATGTTGTCTAGAACTAATCTCCTCAGCTTGAAGCCGAAGGGCATCCAAACTCCCATTCCCTTAACGGGGTATCTTCCGTAGTCGTAGAGACCGCTCTCCCTTAGTACTGTATCGTACCACTCGCTGAAGTTGCTCTTATCCAGCTTCATCGTAATGCCCCGCTCTGGAAGGAAGGGAGAAGTTTTGAAGAATAGCTAGCAGATGTAAAGTCCTAATTGGAAGAGCGAGGGGGTACAGCTGTGCAAGAGGTCACCTTACCGGAAATAGAATATGAGATAGTAAAGTTGCTATACGAGAAGGAAGAGATGGACGTGGACGAGCTAGCGAAGCTCTTGGAAAGGAAAAGGGAGGACCTAATGAGGTACTTGGCAGAGCTCGAGCTGAAGAGGCTTATCGAGACGGTCCACCTAACTCAGAGCTTCGGAGAGCTGAGCGAGAAGGGAAGAGCCTATTTGGAGAGACCTCTCCCAGAGGAGGTCTTGCTGGAAAGGCTTGAAGGAAAGGAAGTTCCCATGAAGGAGCTTAGGGAGGGCCTCAGCAAGGACGAGTTCTCCGCGGCATTGGGAAGACTGAAGAGGTTTGGAGTAATCGAAATAGTTAAGGGGAAGGCCAGGATAAAGGAAATACCGGAGAGCTTTAAGGAGTACGTTCAGAAGCTGAAGGCTTGCTTGAGGGACTTCTCCTCTCCTAAGCCTCTTGAAGGGAAGGAGGAGTGCTTCAAGCTTCTGAAGGAGAGAGGATTTATCAAAGTAGAAAAGAGGAAGAGGATAATAGTCAAGATAACGGAAAGAGCAAAGGAATTGATGAGTAAGGGACTAATAAAGAAGGAGAACATAGTTACGAAGCTAACCCCTGAGCTCATCATTACCGGAAAGTGGAGGGAAGTAAAGCTAAAGAAGTTCGACTTCAGCGTGGAGGTTCCAGCCAGGAGAGCTGCTAGAAGGCACCCCCTAATGGAGCTTTACGAGCAAGTGAGGGAGATACTGATCTCCATGGGGTTTGAGGAGGCTAGGGGCAACTTCGTGGAGCAGGCCCTCTGGAACTTCGACGTCCTCCTGGTACCTCAGTACCACCCAGCTAGGTATGAGACCGACGTATTCTACGTTGAGAACGCTAAGCTCCCGGAGCCTCCTAAGGACGTCATCGAGAGGACGAAGGAGGAGCACGAGAAGCTCTACCGCTACACTTGGAGGGCTGAGGAGGCTCTGAGGCTCTTGTTGAGGACCCACACCACCGCAGTATCCGCCAGGGAGATGTATAAGAGAAAGGGAGGTGAGTACAGGGTATTCTCATTAGATAGAGTCTTCAGGTCGGAGACTTTAGACCCAACCCACTCAATGGAGTTCCACCAGCTGGAGGGAATAGTCGTCGGGAAGAACGTTAAGTTCGACGACCTTCTGGGCTTCTTCGTGGAGTTCGCCAAGAAGATGGGGCTGGGAGAGGTGAAGTTCAAGCCCGCCTACTTCCCCTTCACGGAGCCTTCGGTGGAGGGCTTCATCAAGCATCCCAAGCTGGGATGGGTGGAGGTCTTCCCCGGAGGAGTGTTCAGACCCGGCTTGCTAAGGGCTGTGGGAATAGATCCTAAGGAGTACAACGTTATAGCTTGGGGAATAGGTATAGACAGGTTAGCAATGCTGATGTTAGAACTGGACGACATAAGGGATCTCTACAGCAACAACTTGGCGGTAATTCACAAACAGAGACGACCATTCTTATTATAAAACCCTACACGCCAGACCAAGCGGTCTGAGAATGAGGGCGTGGTTACTCCTACTGGTCTTTGCGGTCTTGGCGCATTCCTCGATAATTTCATATAGGGTATTGAACCTTTACGAGGGAAAGAGCTGCGCTTTTATCTTCAGGGTAGACGACGTAAATCCTTGCAAGAACGTGACCATAGGCCCCAACGGCTGGTACGATCCCTTCTTGGTCTCCAACTTAACGAGGGAGTACAAGATAAAGACGGTCTGGGGCGTGATAACTTCCGGAGGACCACACTACGCCGGAAAGGTATTGTCTTGTAGGTTTAGATGGAGGAATTATCTGAAGATGTTGAGCGACTTCGATGAAATAGCTTCCCATAGCAGATGGCACCTAACTCCTCATAAGAGGAAGATCCTTAACTTAACCGAGGCCGACATCATAGGGAGCTATTACGATCTTGTGGATCAAGGACTTCATGTAATAACGTTCATATGGCCTTACGGAGCCTTCAACGCTGAGCAAGCAAAAATAGCTCACGAGAAGTTCCTAATCCTGATGGGAACTTGGGCGGCAAACCCTCAGAAGATTTTGTGGACCTTGTTCAACGCGCCTAAGATCAGCGCTACGAGGGCTACCATAATGTTCGGAGGCAACGTGCCTCTATGGAAGATAAGGAAACCCCTAGAGAACTGCATAGCTCACGGTGGTGCCGTAGTCCTCATCACCCATCCGCACAACACCGCTTTTAAGAGCCCACAAGTAGCGCGAGAGACGCTAACGAAAATCTTCAAACTGGTTAACTCATTGAGGGACAAGCTTTGGATAACCACTCCAGGAGAGGTGTTCAGCTACCACGAGATAGCGGTTCACGCCAACCTCACCGAGGTAAGTCCGGATTCATTGATCATAAGGGTAAACAACTTCACTTACTCAAATAGGCTGTTTAACGTACCAATAAGCTTGGAAGTAATTGTTACTTCGAGGCCTAAGGAGGTTCTGGTCAACGGGACCGAGCTTCCTCACGTAGAAAAGGCCTTTAGCGACATAGGGAACAAGAGCTCCCCCAACGTCGGCTGGCACTACTCCGGAGAGGGACCCTATACCATAACTATGGACGTGCTGGCGAAGCCGGGGAAGGTCTACTCGATAAGGATCCTCGAGGAGCCAAGTACTTCCCTCTATACTCCACTCATAGCTCTCCTAGCCCTACTGATGATACCATTAATAGAGAAGGTTAGGAGGAAATAGGAAGAAGAGGGACGTTCTTTGGGGTTAGCTTGAGAGCCCACGTTCCTCTAGGCTTCGACGTGACCGCTCCGATATCATGCCTCTCCTCCAGCATTCCGGAGATAGAGGAGGTGTTCATTTACGTTCCCCAGAACAAGAACCCCAAGTCGCAAGAGGCGATAAACGCTCTGATGAGCTACTTGAGGGCTGTGGGAAAGTCCGGAAAAGTGATCGAGGTAAATCCTTGTTCAAAGAAGACCATAATGGAGATGGCGTTGAACCTCTCTGACAGGAACCTAATCTGCGGGGGCTCCGGGTTTAGGGCCATAGGCATAGAGCTTACCTTGGCTTGCTTGTTCACGAAGAGCAACTGCTTGCTAAGGGTTTCCTTGGAGGCAGGAGGGCCTTGCTTGGAGATGGAGCTGAAGGAGCTCTGGGAAGGGGACTTGGGAAGGAACGAGGCGATAGCCTTGGCCTACGCTATAGTGAACGGCAAGGTCTCCCCCAGCGAGCTTGAGGAGCTGGGCATGGGAAGAAAGACCGCTTGGAGGGTATTAAACAACTTAATTGATAAAGGATACTTAGTAAAGGTTGAGAGAGGTAGGTATGCTCCGCGCGCTTCTTCAGAGTAATACCCCTTCCTTGGAGATATCGCGGGCTCTGGACCTTGAGGGTCGCGGTGGCCGCTTGCGGTTGTGAGGGACCGGAGGAGCTGGGGAAGAGAGTAGCCTTGGGAGCGAAGGAGCTGGGCTTGGAACTAGCTCTGGGAGGATGCTGGGGCCTCATGGGGTCCGTGGTGAGGAACGCCCTGAAGGAAGGGGTGGAGGTAACGGTCTTCCTGCCGGCCGGAGCCGAGTGCATCTACAACGCTAAGATAATAAAAACCAACATGACTCCCAATATGAGGAGCGTGCTCTTGGTCACCTCCTCCGATGCCCTCCTCGCCCTAGGAGGGGGAGCGGGAACAGTAATGGAGGTTTTCATGGCTTACAGGGAGAGGAAGCCGGTGGCCCTAATCAAGGGATATGGTATGGACAGCGACAAGTACTTCGAGATCATGAAGGACGGGGTGGACTCGAGGGGACTTTCTCCAGTCAAGGCCTTCGAGGACCCTCTGGAGGCCCTTAGGTGGTTGAGGGGAATGGTATGAGAATAAGGGTGGAGAGCGACGAGATAAGGGCTTCCTTAGAGCTCGACCAAGTGAACGTGATCTATGGCCCTCCTTCCTCCGGCAAGACTACCCTCCTGAAGACCTTGTACCTAGCGCTTTCAATGAAATATTCCGGGTGCTTGAAGCACAGAACAACGGCTATACTGCTCTCTCATTTAGTAGAGGGGATAAAGCACGATAAGTGTGAGCAAGGACAACTGATAAAGTGCGAGTTCGAGGTGCCGATAGATCTGATCAAGAACGCTGTAGACTCTACCTTAGCCTCCCTCTTCTCGCTACTTCAAGTACCTCCCGCTAACGTGTTCATAGAAGATGAGAACCCTTTGGATCTTTCTAAGAGAATAAAGGAGCTGTGCAACTTAAGGGTTAGGGTAGGCACGTTCTCTTTCATAACGATGAGGTGTGAAGGAAATAGCGTAAAGGGGACGTGGGCGTGGGACCAAAGCGAGGAGATTCCCTTCCCTCCTGATATCATAGCTGAGACCTTACTTCCCTCATCTGAGGTGGAGGTCACTTACTTGCCCTCCGGAAGGAGCGACTTAGTTAAGCTGAGGAAGGTGGAAGGCCCTCTCCACTTGAGCTGCTTTTCTGATACCTACGAGGCTGAGGGTAGCTCATTTGAAGTGGAGAGGGACGTTCTGAAACAGTCTCTTAAGCACGATTGGATACTAATAGAGAACTTCTGGGGAGATAAGTATTCCTTAGACTTACTCAAGGAATTCTTGAGGCAAGTGTTGGAGAAGGGAGCTAATGTCGTAATAGAGACGAGGGATGAGAGAGTGGTGGAAGCCGTAAGGGGAGTGGGGAGGATTCTCGAACTCCCCTTCAAATAGCTCGGAGGAGCTAATGCTTTCAGCGGGCAGAGCTTTGGACCCTAAGGAGTACTATTCCAAACAAGAGGTAAGGGAGGAGATAGCGGACTTCTTGAAGAACAGGTGGGCCGCTGTAGAGGGGAGGATAGGGGAGGAGAAGCTCTTCGCCAGGTACTTGGACGGAGAACCTCTCTGGATAAGGGATCCGGAAGACGTGACCAAGGTCCTAGAGAGGTACCCTTGGGCGAGGACCTTCTATGGAACGATAAGCGTCTACGAGGACAAGCCCTTGGGAAAGCTGAAGGGAATTACCCTCTTCTGGGACCTCGACTGCGACTACGAAATAGAGCCTTGCTTGAAGGGGGCACAGCTGATCTCGGAGTTCCTTGAGAGGCACGGAGTTAAGCCTTGGGTTAAGTTCTCGGGAAGAGGTTTCCACGTGCATGTAAATGAGAACTGCTATCCTTGGGAGAGGGAGAGGGATCCGTTTGCCCTAGCTTTGCAAGTTGAAAGGTACGTGGTGAAGAGCCTTGAAAATAAGCTGAGGGAGCTGGAGCTTATGGGAATGAAGGTAGAGACCTTGGTAGATCCGGCCAGGGTCACCACCTCTCCCCTGAGCTTGCACAGGGAGCTGGACAGAGCAGCTGTAGCTATGAAGCCCGAGGCGCTCAAGGACTTTAACTTATCGTGGTCCGATCCGAACAACTTCAAGCACGACCCGGAGGCTTGGAGGACTTGCGAGGGGTCCCTAGAAGAGCTGGTTCAGAAGGCTAGGAGCTGGTCTCCTCCGAGACCCCAAAAGGCGGTGCATCCGGGGAGGTTCCCGGTGATGGCACTTCTCCAAGCGGCTAGGTATTACCTAATGACCGGAAACTTGGAGGAGGCCTTGAGCTTCGGCCTTAACAGAGCCATATTCTACGCTTGGCTCAAGTACCACTACAACCCGGGAAGGGCCAGAAGACCTAGGGGCTACAGCGAGGAGGAGCTGAGGAGGATAGAGAAGCTGACCCCGGTAGGCCCTCTCAAGGACAAGGCTCCTAGGAGCGAGGAGGGATGGTTCGAGATAGGCGGGCAAGTGCAGAGGCCGGAGGACTTCATGAGACAAGTGGCCAAGAGGTTCGAGGAGTCCGGCATACCCTTTGATCTGGCTTGGGAGAAGGCTTTGGAGTACGTCTCCAAGTTCCCCGAGCACGTGCTGAAGGATCCAAATCTCTTCTTCAAGTACGTCTACGAGCCAGTGAGGGACAACTTCCTGCTGGTGCTGAGGGGAGAGGCTAGGGCCAGTCTGCCGGCGATATACCAGAGGAGGGGAAGGACTTTGACCCTCGACAGGTTCTTCAAGAAAAGCAAATGAGAAGCGACTTTTACGTTATTAGGAATGGACTCTGAGAAGCAAGCGGGGAAAGGGGTACGCAGTGCTACCGCTATTCAAGAGAAAGACGTGGATCGAGGAGCCCCTCAAGGACCCCCACGTCATCGGCTTCGGATCCACCAAGGGAGGGGCCGGGAGGACGACTATGGCAATCGAGATTGGGAGCCTCATCGCTTTCATCAGCGAGAAGAGGACGGCCATCATCGATTGGGACGTGGTCAACCCCAGGCTCACCCAAAGGGCATATAAGAGCCTTCCCATGAGGGGCCAGACCCTCGTCAAGGTAATTACCGCTAAGAACTTCGAGAGGGCCCTCAAGAACGTCTCCCTCCACGAGGTCAGCTTGAGCCAGACCTCTAGGGTCTCCGTCTTCCCCGCCCTCAGCTATGAGGACATAGATAACGGCACAGTCGATGAGTACTTCAACATGATGTATGAGAAGCCGGAGGAGTACATTAAGAGATGCAAAACCTTAATTAAATTCTTGAGGAACAGATATGAGTACATAATAAATGACTATCCGGCGATAACTTGGGTGGCCCTGGGTCACTTAACCCTCTCAATAAACATGCTTAGGGTCACCGCTGGAAACCTGGTAATAGTGGTGGACTCCTCCCCGTGGAGCGCCGAGCTCCTCTCCTCGAAGCTGATCCTCCCTAAGATTCAAGACTTGGACATAGGGGCTTTGGTGGTAAACATGGTGAAGCCTTCAGCAGACGCCGTTAACTGGGCGAAGAGCGTCTTCAAACCAGTCTGCGAGAGGATAAGGGCCTCTAACTTCGTGATCCTCCCCTTCGACCCCACCTTCTACGATGCTGGAATTGGAAGGTTAAAGGACGTCATAAGCGTCTCCGTGAGTCCCGTTAAGTCCTACTCTAGGAGCGCCAGGTACCTTTACCCCCTTGTGGACAGGTTTCTTAAGAATGAGAACGTACCTAAGTGTTGGTACATAGGTCCTCAGTAGCTTGTAGACTCAAGGGTAAGGAGGCTCAATAAGGCTCATGAGATTAGATGAGTGGTGAGCTGGTATTATCACCGCCGACGCGGCTTCGACACCGCATCTTCCGAGTAGGAGCGGCAAGAGCAAGGCTTTGAGCTACAGAGCCAAGGACATTAAGGAGTACGCGCGCAACAAGCTCATAGTGTACACCTTAGCGCAACAGAGCAAGGTCAGTGACGTAAACGACCTCATTGAGATATTCAAGAGATCGAAGGACTTGAGGAACAGCTACCACGACGTAAAGCCTTGCTTGGAGGCTGGGCTGCTGAAGTACCTAGGTGTAATAGCGTCCGGAGTGGACGACGGCTTGGCAGACGAAGTGGACGGGGAGAGGAAGGCCACAGAGACCGAGTGCGCTGAGAGGAGCTCCTCTTTTTATAGAGCCAGAGAGCTGATTGCAGAGAACTTGAAGGTCTTTGAGGAGAACTTCGACGTGCTCGAAGAGGAGCTGAGGAAGATATTCAATCCCAACAACTTGGTAACCAGCATAAAGATAAGCGAGGAGGTAGTAGCCCTAATGAACAAGGTGGCGAAGCAAGGAAATCTGAAGAGGGGGCTGAAGTCTAGGGCTCTCAAGGCTCTCTTCGACGGCCTCAGCTCTGAGGACTTCGAGAACGCCATTGTTGAGATCGCCATGAAAGACCTTGACGAGCTCAGGAAGGCTCCCAAGAAATAGTTTTACTCCTTGTCCTTGAACTTTATCAAGTCCCACTCCTCGCCGGCTTCTATGAGCCAGCCGGCAAGTATCTGGGCCAGCCTCTTTCTGGCCTCCTCCGGGCTCTTTACCTCGTACCCGGCGTCCTTCAGCGCTTGGAGGGCCTTCTCGGGCTCTATCCTTTCCATGAACTTCTCCGTCAGCTTGTCCCAGAGCTCTCCGAGCTTCCCAGTGCTCAAGTCCTTTGCCTCCTTCACCAGCTCCTCGAAGTCCTGCCTGCTCAAGAAGGCCTTGTCGTACCACTCAGTTCCCTTCACCAGCTCTAGGTAGTATCTCAAAGGCTCGTAATCCTTTATCAGCTTCTTGGAAGCGAAGGTTGGCTTCCAGCTCACTGAACTCCCCGTTCCGACGCTCCCAATAGTCTAAAAGTGGGGGAGGAAGGTCACGCTCATAACTTGAAAGCTAGGAATACCTAACGGGTGTCCCCTTGAGGGTAACCATACTCTCCGACGTTTACGCGGGATTAGTTCCTCATTTAGTGAAAGGACTCCTAGCGGAGTACGGTTTCTCTGCGGTAGTTCAAGATGGGGACTTCCAGATACTATTCGACGCCGGACTAACCGGAACCGTTGCCTTGAGCAACGCCGAGAAGCTCGGAATAGAGATAAGGCCTAACTTCATCGTAGTGAGTCACGGACACTTGGACCACACCGGAGGCCTCCCGAAGGTCTTGGAAAAGGTCAAGGCTCCAGTAATAGCCCATCCGGAGGCCTTCGAGCCCAAGTTCGCCATGATAGGAGGGAAGCTCTATGAGATAGGCTTCCCCATGCCTAGGCACAAGCTGGAGGAGATGACTAGGGTAATAGCGACGAAGTCTCCCTTGCAGATAACCGACAGGATCTTCTTCTCTGGAGAGATACCGAGGAAGTGGGGTCCGACCCACTCCGGCTTGGTTTACAAGGTCGATCCGGAGAAGGGGGTAATCCAAGACTTGGTGAAGGACGACGCTGCCTTGTACATCAAGACTCCTAAGGGCCTCTTCGTGGTGACCGGCTGCGGTCACTCGGGAGTGGAGAACATAGTGGAGTACGGATTGGAGGTAACCAAGGAAAAGAAGCTTTACGGAATTTTGGGAGGCCTCCACTTGCTGGGAGCCACCGAGGAGAGGATGATCGAGGTAGCTAAGTACTTAGCTTCCAAGAATCCCGAAATAGTAGTGCCTACCCACTGCACCGGACAGAGAGCTCAGTACCTCTTAATGAAGGAGCTCGGAGATGCCTATCGCGAGGGAGGACCGGGGGTCTCCGTCGAGCTCTGATCCCTAATTCTATCAATGAGAAATTTCTTCCTTTTGAGACAACCCTCAGCTTGCTCAGCCTGGGAACCAATATCCTGGGCCTCTCCCCCAAGTACATTCTCCAGATGTCGCTCACTACCACAGCGATCTCATCTCCCCTTCTGACCCAGAGGTAGGCGTAGGGCATCAAGAAGTACTGCTTCAAGGGAGAGCCCAGAAAGGTCACCTTGGAGGGGTCCTCCCTCGCCCACCTGGCGACCATGTTTTGAACTTCCGGGAGCTCTTCATCCCTTATCGCTAGCATTTGCTTCGAGTCCTTGAGGGGAGGGTGGACAACCTCCTTCCCCTTTATCGAGTCGAGGGGAAAGCTCAGCCTCCTCATAACCTTGGATCCCACCTCAACCACATCCTTCCCCTCAACGAGTTCACTTGAGAGAACGTTCAAGAACATCATGAGGGTTGGATCGATCAAGACCGGAACCGCCTTTAAGTTCTCAGATCTTACCAAAGCTAACTTAATTTCAGTTATGTGGAAGAACACCTTCTTTCCCAATAGCTCCCAGTCGCCGAGCTCTACCGCTTTCTCCCAACCCTCCGGAACCCTCACAGCTTCAAACCTCCCCTCGGGGAAGGAGTACTCCCTCGCCAAGCCCTTCAGCTGGCTTAAACTGTTTATCTTAGTAAAGAACAGCTTTACGTCTCTTCCCTTTGTATACCTTAAGACGATAGAAGTCCTCGGAGCTCCGAGCCTCTTGCAGAGCTTCTTCAAAATGTCGAGAACTTCCGAGGGCCACGTGGAGGGAGGCCACTCGGAGCAGTCCTTCACGATCTTTTCCATCTCCTTCGAGGGCACTAATTCCAGCTTTCCAAGAGTCCTCGCTATCCTTATCGAGTGATATCTAAGGATCTCCCCCTTTCCGAGCCTTCCGAACTTGTCGTTGGAGAGTATCAAGTTGAAGCCTTCCAAGTTATAGAATAAAAGCTCTATAGCCTCGTCGACCTCGTTGGATCCACTATCCCCATCAAGCTCTATAATTTCAGAAACCTTCATTTTCTCCTTTACTTCCTTCAGAAAAGGAACGCGGTTGTTCCTCTTAGAGTAAACTACTATGACCCTTCCGTACTTCCCGAGCTCTTCTAGGACTTGGAGAGCTGTTGAGGGATCCTCGATCGCGTTCAAGACGTTTGGGAGATCCACCAAGAAGTTTATCCTTACGCGCCCCCATAAGGAGATCAAGAACGAGCTCAAGGAGCTGCTAAAGCTCACCACAACTTCTCCCTATTTCTATGCCTCAGAGAAAGATTATGAGTTTTTCTCTTACTTGGATTCCTCTACCTTTATCCCGTACTTCGCCATTAACCTGTACTTCACGTACTTGTCCTCGGGACTGAACCTCGGGGGATGGGGGACTCTAGTGGGAGAGCCGCAGACGGGGCAGACTTCCTTGAAGGTATACCTCCCGCAGTTGTCGCACCTCCTCATGAGCCACTTCATTTACTCCACCTGCTGGAATTGGTACATCCTGAAGCCCTCTCTCTTGGCCTCCTCAGTTATCTTCTTCCCTATGGCTTCCAGGGTCTTTCCGGCGGTCTTGTAGTCGTAGGCGGTCACCTCGATCATGTACTTGGGAGCTCCAACGGTGTAGACCCTTACCCTTATCTCATCTCCCTTCATGAAGTCGTATGCATGCATTAAGACCCTCCTTATCTTGTCCACTCCCTCCGGGTCCAAGGTCTGGAGCACTGCCATGCCTCTCAGCATCGCAGGCTTTATCTTTATGTGAGTCTTCGCTACCTCGTATATCGCCTCAGCCACGTCCTCCGGAATTCCTACCTTGGTCAGTATCTCCTTACCCTTTAACGCCGCGTCCTCGAACACTCCCAGCAAGTCTCCGAAGTGCCTCTGGATCTTGGGCTCGAGCATGTCGTAGAGCTTGTCGTAGTCCATCCCTAGCTGCTCGGCAACGAGCTTTAGGAGGTTCTCTCCCTTCTTCAGCCTCTTGTACATGAGCATCTTCTGCCTTCTCTCAGAATCCATGACCTTCTTGAGGGATACGTCAACGGTCCCCCTCTTCCTGTTTACTCTTATTACCTTCACGACTATCTTCTGGTTCTCCCTCAGGACGCTCCTTATGTTCCTGACCCACCTGGAAGCTACCTCGCTCCAAGGCAAGTAAGCTTCCAAGTCGTTGTACTCATCTAAGGTCACGTAAGCTCCATAGTCGAATACTTGCTTTACTGTTGCTACTACCAGCTCTCCTACCCTAGGCAGCCTCTTCCTAGGCATCTTCAGAACCCCTTCTCCGAGACGAAGGGGTGGTTAAATGAGGGCGGTCTCCGATATTACCGGGGCTTCCTAGTTGAGCGGCTTGTGGTGTCCTGACGAGGTCTGGGTAGTAGGGGATGAGGAGATAGTGTGCACTTACACTTGCAACAAGACCTTCGGGAAGTGCGCCGAAGACTTCTGTGTGGAGGGAGCCGAGATAGTAGAGGCCTCTGGCAAGCTAAAGGTGGAGGGTAAGTGCGTCAAGGTCTTAGGAGGAAAGGGGAGGGGAGAGCTAAGGCTTAAGCCCGTCCTCGACGAGGTCAAGGTAAATGGATATGTAATAAAGGTAAAGAGGCTTAAGATAATTCCGATCGTTAGGAAGGCGTGGCTTAAGGCTCCGACCGAGGTCACCTTGAGGTTCGAGGGATCTCCCGGAAAGGTGGGCTTCAGCGGGTTCATCTATGGCAATCCCGTGTCCGGGGAGGTCGAGGTTCCGGGGGAGGTGAGCTTCGAGGTAATCCCCGTCTCCCCCGGCGGCCACTTGGAGCTCTCCGTCTATCCTCACCCTCAAGTGATCTTGGACTTACCCCCTCCCCAGCCCCCCGTCGAGTCCTTGGAGCTCTTGGGGGACCCCCTCTTAGGCTTACCCTTGAAGGTAATGGTTAAAGGGAGGCCGAAGAGCGAGTTCAAGGTTAAGGTTTACGGGACGGAGGCGAAGGGGAAGACGGACGAGGAAGGAAAGGGCATGGTTACCGTAATTCCAAAGGAGAAAGACAAGAAGGCTGTCGTGATCATCGGAGAGTATTCCAAGACCTTTGAGGTTCCCGAACCAAAGGAGCCGATAAGGCTCAAGAGCGCTTCCATAAGTGGAAGCGAGCTAGTGCTTGAGATAAGCTCAGTTAAGGACTTCTTTGCAAAGGTAATAGTTACCGGAATAGTGAAGCTTCAGAAAGATATTGCCCTGAAGAAAGGAGAGAACGAGGTTAGGATAAGGCTCGAGGAGCTCCCTCCCTTTACCAAGAGGGTCATCTTGGGAGTGAGGGTAAGGGTAGGAGAGTACGAGGAGAGCACGGAGGTAGAGGGAGAGCTGAGCGGGGTCGCAAAGGTCGTTCTCTTTGACGGTAAGAGGCTCTGGGTATACTCGACCGTCCCTAGCTCCTTGGGAATGTTTGAGCTGAGGGAAGGGGTAAACGTGATCGAGCCCCCTCTTAGGGCCCTGAGACCGTTGATCAAGGCCCCCTGCCCCGGTCCCGGTGCTATGGACTTGGTGCTGGCTATCGCTTGCGGTAAGTGCGTCAAGGTATTCTCAGATGGAAAGGACTTGGGAAGCGTCTGCTTGGACGAGGAGATAGTGGCGATAGATGTCGATGGAGAGAGGGTTCTCGCATCTGGAAAGACCTCCTCCCTCCTCCTAACAGATCCCAGGAAGCCGGCCAAGGTCCTTCCCGTAGGAGCGGTTCAGAACGCCTTGGGAGAGGATTGCATGATCCTCTGCTCCCCGGGCAAGTGTCATTGCTATTCCCTTACTGGGAAGAAGCTGTGGGATCTGCCAATAGGAGCGGACAAGCTCGAGGAGTTCTACATTCTGAAGGACGGAAAGCTGTACATGATCGAGGGGAAGTGGGTTAGGTTCATAGATGAGGTGGACGACTTCTCCAGCTACGGCGGAGAGCTTGCTATACTAAAGGGCAAGACCGTAACCATAGGAAACAAGAGCTTTGAGGTGGACGGGAACAAAATAGAACTAGGTAAGGACTTCCTCGTGACCTATGGGGGTGAGTTCATATCCATATACTCAAAGGACGGCAAGCTGCTTTACAGGAAGAAGGAGAGGGCGAGGAGCGTTAAGGTAATCGATAGCAAGATACTCGTGAGCACGGACAAGGAAACCACGCTCTACGAACCGGTATACGAGACCTTTGAGGAGCCCCTCATCAAGCTGGAGGAGATACCCTCGGAGCTCAGGAACGAGAGGGCCTTCAGATTCATCACAATGCACTACGAAAGCGTTATAGCCTACAAGGACTGCTTCTTGAGCTCCCACCTTCCGTTGGATCTCGTCGAAACCCTAGAGCTCTGCAAGCTCTCGGCCTCTCAGCCCGAGTACTCCGAGGTCTTCGAGAACCCGGACCTCATAGACGACCTTCCTTCCTTAAAGAAATATCTATCCGTTATGAGAATAGCTGAGAAGGGAGGAATGCTCGGAAGGCTCGCAAAGGACATATCTTCGAAGGCCCTCCCGTTAAAGGACTTGAAGCTTTACAAAGCCTTGAAGAAGGCTGAAGAGGTTCTGAATGACTCTCTTCCGACGTTAAAGGACCTCAACGAGAGCTTGTCCTCAATTAGGGAAGCCTTGGATGAGATAGGGGAGATAGAGGAGGGAGACCTCTGGAGGAGGGTATCTGAAATAGAGAACGTCGGAGAACTCTCCGATCTTTTACTTAAAGAGAACATGGGACTGGACGAGCTGGCGATTAAGGTCTCAAGGGAAATAAGGAATCCTGAGCATTTGCTGAGAAAGGCTGAGGAGGCTATCCGCTTGTTAGAGCGCTCCAAGGAGTTGCTGGTGGAGGGCCGATGAGGATACCTCCTCTCATTTGGATGAGAGGTGAAGAGCCTCACGGCGCCCGAGGACCCCTTTCTACAAGCTCATAAGAGGTGGGTGGGCCCACCCGCGGGGAGATAGGAAGTGAAGCTCCCTCCAATTCAAGATGTTGTCGAGACCTACTCTAAGTTCGTTGAGAAGGAGGATATCGACTCCGCCAACAGGTTCCTCGCCAGCGTCTGCGCCACCATAGCCTACGCCACGGCAGCCGGAACCCTGGATCCAGAGGACGCCAAGAGCTACGCCGACGAGCTGAGGGAGAGGATCGTGGAAGGTCCCGAGATGCTCAACCCCTACGTCTTCGGCCTGCTCGGAGACCTCATCGAGGATCCCACTGACCTCGAGAGGGTGAAGGAGAGGCTTAGGCTCATCTGGAGCATGGACTACTTGGGGCTCGAGGATTGAGGTGCTTCTGCGGAAAGGAAGCCTTCTACTTGCAAAGGTCCTCAGGAGACCCCCTCTGCCCCAAGCACCTCATAAGGAGGCTCGAGAGGCAAGTGGCCAAGGAGGCCTCCAGGCTCGGGATACTCGAATGCAAGGAGATAACCATAACCTACAACGACTACAACAAGCCGGAAGCCCTGCTCGTCTACAATTCCTTAAAGGAGAGGGCGAAGAGGAGGTCTTGCCCTCCTCCAAGGCTCGCGGAGGAGGGGGAATGGCACCCCTTAAGCGCTGAAAAGGTGCTTTACCTCCTCTTCAAGGCGTTCTACTTAGGAGAGCTCGATCCCCTCCTGGATCCCAAGGAGGCCAAGAACCCCGCTTACGTGATCCTCCCAAGGGATCTGATGGCTTACTCTTACGTGAAGAAGATAAGCCCTCCTAAGCCCTTCGGAGAGGGGCCCTTGTGGGAGCTTGCTCTGAAGGTCGCTACTGAGCAACCTACTGAGACGTACAACTCCTTCAAGTTAATAGGAAAAGTCAAGGAGATGTGGGGATGATCGTCACTCCCCGGCGAGATCGATGACGACAGAACCCGCGTGTGACCCACTTAACCCTCTTTCTCCCTCGCTCGTAGGAGGGGAAAGGATGAAGGTGAAGATATGCGGAGTCACGAATCCCAAGGACGCTGAGCTGGCCGTAGAGGCGGGGGCTCACTACGTGGGAGTTATCATAGGTGCTAAGTCCCCTAGGTTAATACCTCCCGAAAGGAGCAAGGAGATAGCTTCTATCCTTCCCTCTCACGTAAAGCTGGTAGGAGTGGTAGACGCCAGGAAGGAGCTGGACCTCGATCTGATTTTGAGAAGCTCGGTAAGGGTCGTTCAGCTTCACTGGGCCAGCTATCAGTCCTACAAGAGGGCGCTAGAGCTCCTAAAGCCCTATTCCGTTTCCGTTGCCTTGGCATCACCTTCGTTCAAGGACTGGCCCCTGGAGAGGCTTGAAGTCGAGTACTTGTTAGTGGACGTGAAGGACCACGAGAAGAAGGCGGAGGAAGTAGGAAGGGCTAGACCCTTGGCTAAGACCTTAGGTATAGCTGGAGGGCTGAATCCTAATAACTTGAGGGACGTGTTGAGAGGCGTTAAGGTGGATATGGTAGACGTGAGCAGTGGCGTAGAGAAAGTCAAAGGGAAGAAAGATCCGGAAATGGTGAGGGCCTTCGTCTCAAGCGCCCTCGGCCTGCCTCCGTGATCGACCGGTTAACACTTCTTAGTAATTCCTAATTAATTATGCCCTTGAAGCGAAAGCGAGAACGTAACGAAAGCACTTCAACGCCCTTTTCCTATGCTCGTCGGTGAAAGGGAAGTGAAGAGATTAGCTGTGGTCCTCTTGATGATCTCGCTGGCCTTCGCTCAGCCGATCCTCCAAGAGCTCTGGAGGACCCCCACCTACCCGATAGTTCCGCTGTCCCTAGCCTTGGCCAACGACGGAGCGATAGCAATGACTGGAGCCGGCTTCCCCTTTGCCGGGCCTCAGCTGGCCAGCGCCGGAATGCTCTACATATTCTCTCCTAACGGAGTACTCAGAACAGCCTTGCTCTACGGAACCGGAATGAAGGCTGTAGCCTACAACAAGTACTTCCTAGCGGCCGACAACGACAGAATAATGGTTTTCGGAGAGCTGGGAGATCTAATAAAGGTCATAAACTCCAAGCCCCAGTACGTGGGTCCTCTAGCCCTTAGCGGAGACACCTTGGTCACTTGCAACGTCGACTGTGCCGCCTATTCACTAAAGACGGGCAAGCTCCTCTGGAGCACTCCGATAAGCGGAGCCGTCCTAGATTCCCCAGCCATAGCTAAGGAAAGGGTCTACGTACCTGACAGCTTGGGAATGAGCCTCTACGTCCTCGACTTGAAGACGGGCAAGAAGCTAGCTGAGGTGGGCTTCCCCTCTCCAGTAATAGGGGTGAGCGCTTGTGAGGACATGCTGGCGGTCCTAACTCCCAAGAAGCTCTACCTCTTCGACATAAGCTCCGTCAGCCCCAAGGAGGTGTGGAACGTCACCCTCAAGGGCTTTGCCAGAACCGTGGCCTTCGGACCTCACTGTAAGTACATAGCCGTAGGAGGTGACATGCTCTACTTCTACAACACCAAGGGCAAGCTAGTGACAGACGCCAACCTGGGAGCCACCATCTCCAAGATAAGGTGGAGAGGTCAGTACATGGCTGCTATGTTCGATCTGAACGGCAACACTTATGCTATTCTCTACAGGGTAGCGGAAGCCGCCTACAGCAAGTACGGAACTCCTACCACTAGGTACGTGCTCAACTTCAAGGAGCTTAAGGGCGTGAAGAGCGCCAGGGCGCTGACCTATCCTTCTCCTAAGGGAACGATATTCTTACTCGTGAGGCTCCAGAACGGCACCAGCGAGATATGGACCTACAGCAACAACACCTTCGTGGGAGCCTACAAGCTTCCTCCCAAGGCCTTCCCAGTTTACAACGCCAGAGTAGGCGAGTTCGCTACCTATCACGACAAGCTCTTGCTAGTAGTAAACGACACGATATACGAGATCTACGGATCCACCGCAACCAAGCTGGCGAGGCTTAAGGGAGCGCACGCCCTAAGCTTCGTTCAAATAGGTAAGAACATATATGCCATCGACTACTACGCTAAGAACACCAAGAAGGGACTGTTACTCACCTGCGTTTACTACGACGCCCTCCACGGAATGAAGAAGCTCAGGGAGTTCACCTTCGAATTGGGGGAGAACGTCACCGGGTTCACGGTGCTTCCGGACACGCTGGACGCTAAGGGATGCATAGTGGTATGGCAGAAGAAGATGGATCCCAACGTCTACTATTGGTACAAGGGAACCAACGGGGACGTCAAGGGCACCTTCAACCCATTCAAGAGTCAAGCGCTGACGTTTGCAATAATCTTCATGGAAACCAGCAAGGGTAACAGCGTGCCCTACGTCGCTTACACCAGGATAGGTAATGGTCCTAAGGTCCCGCTGACAATGATATTAGTAAATCCCTTCACTAAGGAGAACATAACGGTAAAGCTGCCAGGTCCCTACAACGTCGTCGGAACCGGTGATTTCAACGGAGAGGGCTACTTGGGAGACTTAGCACTCATAGCAGCTGCTGGAAAGAAGGTGGATCTAATAATCATAAACAGTAGGGGAACCGTGAAGACCATACCTTTGGGACAAATCAGCGAGAGCTCAGCTCTGCTAACCGGCTTGGCTTACCACAAGGGCTTCTTCAAGAACGTATTCGGTCTAGGAAACTTCACTGGAGCTATGGTGGACGTAAAGACCAACATAGGAACGCTGAGGTTCGAGGTAAGAGGGTTAACTGTGGCCCCTTCATCTCTAGGACTGCTGATAAGTCTGACCAAGACTCAGATGTGCTACACCGCTATAATCAATCCGTACCTGAGGAACCCCACTACTGGGCAGCTGACGCCTACGGGCGGAAACGTGTACATGGCCTCTGGATGCCTCAAGAGGTAAACTCTTTTTATTATGAGCTATCCTCCTTAAGTATTAGAATCATTTGCCTATCCTAACGATGTAAAATGTACTATGCAGCTGTAAACCTTATGAAGAAGGTTATTGATATTTATAAACACGAGGATTAGTAGGACGATCTCGAATACCCATAAGTACTTCCACAAGTACTCGTAAACTGTATCATAATACGTGCTTCCCAAGAACTCACCGAGTATCATCGTTACCTTTCCGCCATCAGTGATGAATAGAGGTAATGCGTTGAATAGTGCACTGAATAGATTAATAAATATCCACACTAGGAGCGCAGTGTAAACGTCATCTGGTAAGGGCACTATGCCAATAACCGGTAAGGAGAAGTAACTCACAGCACTAATTCCCTCGAAGTTTCTAGGTAACACTATAAGGCCAATTACATCGTCCCGGAGATGCTTATAGTAAACGACAGTGCGATCATCGAGAGGATACTTGATGAGTATTATGTCTCCTTCCATTAGCCTTCCATTCCGTAATATCTCCACCTTCAAAACTATCGAATTGTGTTTTTGAAGGCCCTTGATAATGATTCTTTCAAGCTCTTTAACGCTTTTGATAGACTTCTCATTGATGCTGAGCACCACGTCACCTGTCCTTAGGTCTAGCACTCTTTGATAGAAGCTGTCTTTTTCGACATGCGTAATATAAATGCCGGGACCTTTGAACAGTAGTAAGGTGACGATTAATAATGCCATGAGCATGTTAACTCCTGGCCCAGCAGCTGTTGTCTCTATCAGTGGGACGACCTTTTGTGGTGTGCTAAGATCTTCTGTGTCTATGTTTACACGGACATAAAAGATAGCTAAGAAAAGGAAGAACCCTACACCGACTTCGCTGACCGAAATCCCTTGTTTGATGGCGCTCCAATAGTGAGCTAGTTCATGAACTACAATGGAAATAATAAAGATGATGATGGGTGCTGCGAGTACAGTAAACGAAGGTGCTACTAGAAACGGTAGATAAGCAAGAGGGACGGTAATGGAAACTTTGCTTATGTTTTTAACGACTTTATCGTTGCTTGTCGGCACTCTTTTAGAACCAAGAAGGACCATCACGTCGTATAGCGCTAAAACGGTAAATAGAAGAGTGATTAAAAGTATCTCGGTTTCCGTTATCTCGAGCGAAGTTAATAGGATGTACATTCCGAAGAGAAATGCAAGAATGAACATAATCGTTAACGTGTCTATGATTATTCTATTTATAATTGATAGTTCAGGTTTGATCCTTTTGGTCTCAAGCTTGCGAATTCGTATTAGAAGTAATCCTGGGAAGGGTGAGTATATGTGCTCACCATTTCTCAACCTTGATGATGCATAGGGAAGTAAGGAAAGTATTATCAGTAGGGTCTCGATGAGCATGATCTCCCTTTCTCTAGTTTGAATGAATCATTAAAAATCTATATTAATAGAATTTTATGTTTACGATTCCACATTGATGGGATTTACTGCCGTTGTGACTGTGCTTTATGTAGCCATTTTCCATTCACTCTTGTAACTCTTCTGACCAAGGAAACGTACACCTCGTCTGCATACCGAACGTGCAGACTAACGACTTTCCATTCACTATTGTGACTCTTCAACACGTTCTCAGCCGGTATCAAGGACGGCCTAATAGTAATCTTTCCATTCACTATTGTAACTCTTCATAGCATTGATAACCATCGAAGCCGAAGTGTGGACTGATCTTCCTTTCCATTCACTATTGTAACTCTTCAAATAAGGAGTGTATCGAGACGTACATACGCACAGGACAGTATACATGTGCCTTTCCATTCACTATTGTAACTCTTCACTGCAAAGCCATTGCCGGAGGTAGGATACTACTAAGGTACCACTTTCCATTCACTATTATAACTCTTCTGCTTTACAAAGAAGTTGAGCCCTATTGCTTCTGAGACCTCTTTCCATTCACTATTGTAACTCTTCCGTGACCCTCCTATTTAACTAGTTCTTCCTTTCACTAATAAGCCATTCCTTTCCCATTGCCTTGATTTGGTTACTTTATTAACTTTGAATACTTAAGCTTTCATGAGAACAGTTTTGCTCTACTTCCATCAATTAGAATTACCTAATTGAAACTAATGGTCAAACAAAAGAGTTCATTATCATCGGCGTTTCCATGTATGTGATAATGGAAAGAATTGCTTGATCATAAAGCTAATTGAACTTTGAAGTTGCTTAATCGAATAGAGCTCAAGGTGAAGGAAAGAAAGGAGACCATAAACGTTCTGATATGTTCCCATGGAAATCTTAGAATTATTAAATACTAGAAAATAAACTGCAAGTCGCGGAGACCCCGAAACTCTGGGTTCCTATGAGATCATTATGTGTCTCCTGGCCCAAGGGTTCAGAGAAAGAGATCGCGACATTTTCGGTCACCTCTACACCTTAAGGTTTCTAATCGTACCTCATTACTAGGTTCGTAATACCTACTACACGGGTGGTAGGTTGCTCCCGCGGGCGGTCTGGGACGAGTTGAGGGCGACCGCGGGGGAGGTCATAGTGAACACCAGGGGCTGGGACTGGGCCTTACTTCAGTCCCGCTTCAGAGCTAGACCGAGCATAAGCGACGTCACCACCCCGTGTCCCACCAAGAGGGACGTCTACCTAAGGAGAATACTAGGCATGAGGATGGAGTCCCAAGCGTTGGAGACCGGAAGGAAGGTCCACGAGGCATTCATGGCGCCCTTCAAGGGCGAGGAGAAGGAGTACGAGGATCCCCTCCTCAAGAGGGTCTACGAGGAGGCCAAGCTGAGAAAGCTGGAGAGCGAGCAGGAGGGCATACCGGTAAGCGTGGAGCCTGAGATCCCGGGCTCCCCGATAGGCCTCTCCAGCACTATCAAGCCGGACTTCTTGGTCGGCTTCATGCCCGTAGAGGTGGTCTACGGAGGAAACGGCTCACTAGAGAGGAAGAAGATAGCCGTAACCGGCTACGCCCTAGCGTTAGAGTCTTGGATTGGCCTTCCAGTCGACGCAGCCGTAATAATCAACGTTACAAACAAGAAGACTTACTGGAACGTTGTCAGGATACATGAAGGCTTGAGGAGGAAGTTCATAGAGCTTAGGGACGAGGTCGCCAGGATCCTAGCGGAGAAGGAGGATCCCGGAACCTCAGAGGAGTGTCCGAGCTACTGTCCCTTCAAGGAGGTGTGCAAGGGATGAGGACCTTCTTCGTGACTGATCCGGGAAGGATAGCTAGGAAGGACGGCGGGGTCGCTTACATCTCCAAGGACGGCGAGGTAAAGTACTTGACGAACGACTACGACGTAATAGTGGTTGCGAGCTCAAAGGTATCCATAACCAGCGCCGCGATGAGGCTCTTGGCTAGGTACGGAATAGATCTAGTAGTTCTCGAGTGGAACGGAGAGCCAGTGATAAGGGCCTCCTCCCCCATACCCAACAAGACCGCTATGACTAGGCTGAAGCAGTACGAGGTAATACTGAAGGGGAAGGCTCTCGACTACGCTAAGCCGATAATAATGAGGAAGATAATAGAGCAAGGGAGGACCCTTAGGTACATAGCTAAGAGCAAGAGGATCAATTGGTTGAGGGATCAGAGCTATCAGCTGGAGAAGCTCGCTCAAGACGCTTCTTCCGCTCAAGATCCGGACTCCTTGAGAAGCGTAGAAGCCTTAGCAGCTAAGCTCTACTGGGGCCTCCTGAGCGAGGTGTTCGAGGACTTCCCCGGAAGGATCCAAGAGTCGCAAGATCCCTACAACATGGCTATAAACTACGCTTATGGAATACTCTATTCCAACACGGCTAAGGCGTTGACCGTGGTGGGCTTGGACATCTACGCCGACTTCTTCCACACTCCGAAGAGCGGGAAGAGCTCCTTGGTTTACGACTTCAGCGAACAGTTCAAGCCGCTGGTAGATCAAGCCCTGTTCAGCAAGCTGAACTTCGAGAGGCTTCAAGCGGTGAACGGTGCCTTAACTTACGACTCCAGAAAGGAGGTCGCCAAGGTTGTTACTGAGGCCTTGGAGGAGTGTATAAGCAACTTGTTGCTTGTAGAGGCCTGGAACCTTACCTCCTACCTCAAGGAGGAGAGAGTTTACGTTCCGGGGTGGAAGAGGTGTATGTGATAGCTTCCTATGACATAAGGGAGGATAGTAAGAGGAACAAGGTAATGAAGAGGTTAATGGCGTTAGGCTTCAGCAGGCTTCAGAAGAGCGTTTACTACAAGAGAGGAGGAAGGGGAGCTATGTTAGACGCCTTGAGGGCGGTACAAAGGCTCTTGGAACCTTATGACAAGCTCTTCATGATAGTTGTTAGCGACAAGGAGTTCAGGGAGGCTGTAAGGGTTGAAGGGGAAGTTGCTTAAGGAGTACGTTCTATGTCCTGCCTTGGCATACTTCCAGCACCATTTCCCCGAGCCCCCTACTTCATCTATGGAGTTTGGAAAAGAATTAGATGTTAAACAAATAATAGAGTCAAACCTTGAAGATTGAGGGAGAGATCAGATACTCGGTATTCTTGAGAGGTTCGCTAGGAAGCGGTGTAGCGGATGCGATTATAATCAATGGCGATTATTTAGAAGTTGTAGAAGTTAAACTAAGGAGGGCATACGATATTAGACCTCATCTAGTTCAAGTTGCGTTCTATTGTCTCTTAGCTGAAGAAATCCTGAGAAAACGATGTAGAAAGGTTCACTTATGTTACCCAGAAGGCTGCGTTTCGAGGCCTATGAGTCTGTCCCTTAGAGAGAGCGTTTTCGGTCTAGTTGAGGCTGCGGAAAAAGGAATTGAAGAGCTTCGGAAAGCCAAACCAAAGAAGTACTGTCAATATTGTAAGTACAAAAGGTTGTGCCCTTTTGCTCATGGAGAAAGTAAGAATAATTGAGTGGGATTACTGGAACACGAAATATGCGATAGGTAAGCTCTTCTAAATTAGCTCACGTGAGCACACCCTCACGAGCGACGATGAGGGGGCTCTGCACCATAGCGTTTCTTAGCGGAATAGGGGGCACCATAGCCTTCACGTTGATGGCTCCCTTGGCTTCGTACTTGGGAATGTCGCCCTCTGAGTATGCCTTTGCTACCTCCCTCTTCCTCCTCACCTCGACGGTAAGCTCCTTGGTTTGGGGAAGAGCAGCTGATAAGGTGGGCTCTAGGCCTCTCTTGTTCGTATCGGAAGTAATATTCGTTGTCTCAATATTCGTGCTCTTATCCCTCACAAGGGAGAGCATATACTTGTCCAACTTGTTGAGTGGAATAGCTTCCGGAGCTCAACCTATCTACTTCAGCTACATAGCTAGGTCCAAGAGGCAATTGGAGAGAGCGTTCGGAAAGTTCAACGCTCTAAACCTTGTTGGAGGCGCTCTTGGATCCCTAGCAACGGTGCTCTTCTCCTCCCTCTTCCCTCGCCCAATTCGCTTTACGTACTCGATAGTATTCGCCTTACTGGCCTACACGCTTTCTCTTCTCTTCGTCCTCACTTTGGAAAACGTGAGGCCGAGGCCGAGAAGGCTCGGAAAGCCCTCTAGGGAAGTAGCCGGTTTGATAGCGTTTGAAGGCTTGTTGGCTCTCGGAGCCTCTGCCGGTATATGGAACTTCGACTTCTACTTGACCTTGAAATATAAGTCCGGGCTGAAGTCAATAGGAATGCTCCACTTCTTCCAACTGCTCCTTCAAGCTCTAGGATCCTACTTGAGCCCTAGGCTCGCCTCGAGGCTCGGCACCGCTCTAGCTTACTATTCCTTGACGGTGCCGGCTACCCTAATGGTGCTTTTGATTACGCTGACGAACGACTTCCTCCTGGCCTACGTGCTGTTCATACTCAGGACGGCCTTGATGAACGCAGCCAACCCCCTTCTCTAAGCCCTCTTAGCAAGACTTGTCCCGGAGGAATATTTAGGAACAGTAGCGGGACTCACGTCTCTATCTTGGAACGTCTTCGCCTTCTTTGGGAAGAACTTGGGAGGGCTGTTAATGCAGATAGACTTAGAGCTTCCCCTGAGGTTCACGTTCGCTGACTACGTCTTCTCCTTGGCATTCTTGGCATTTGTATTGAAAAGAATTAAGAGGAACACGGAGCACCTCTAGACGCCCTTCTTCACTTATCCTTCTCTACCTTTATCCCAGCCAAATGCATTAACAATAAGTTCATCATGCTCTTTATCTCCCTTACATCTTCGCTCAACAAGTCAACCTTGTGATCCAATCTGGCAACCGCCACCTTTAGCTCTTCTACATCTTTCTCAAGCTCATAAACTCTATGTTCCAAGCTCTCGAACCTCTTATTGAAGTCCTCTCTTAGATCGTCAATTCTTTTGTTAGTTAACTCGATCTTCTTCTCGAGATCTCTCTTAGTCTCTTCGATCTTCTTGTTCAATCTTTCCTCAGTCTCCTTGATCTCATTTCTGAGTCTCTCCTCAGTTGCCTTTATCTCGTTCCTAAGCTTCTGTTCCGTCTCCTTTATCTCGTTCCTTAGTCTTTCTTCACACTCTTTCATCTCGCTCCTCACTTGCTCAATCTTCTTGTCGAGTCTCTCCTCAGTTGCCTTTATCTCATTTCTCAGCCTTCCTTCGGTTTCCTTGATCTCGTTTCTTAAGCTTCCTTCCATCTTCTTCATGTCTTCACTTACTTCTTTTATCATCTCTCTGTTCAATTGAATCTGCCTTGAAAGTTCGTCATATCTCAATCTGACCTCGTTTAGCACCATGAAGAGCAATAGGAAGTTCGCTTCTTCACTAGTCAAAGGCTTTCCGCTTTGAATTTTATTTATCAGCTCTCCGAACTTCTCTTTTGCAAAATCATAGGCAATCTCTAAGGTCTTATCGACCAGGAAGGCCAATTTTATCCCTCCAATAAGATGAGGAATATTGTATTTATGCGAGAGAGTTGAACGGAAGTGAAGGTCCGTGCTAGAGCGAGGCCTTGAGCTCTTCCGGTAGGTACTCCTCATAAAGCTTCCATACCCTTTCACATGAGCTGTTCCACTCTACCCTAACGGGGTTGAGCAAGCCTGACCTCAAGACGTGATCTATCAAGGTTATGGCAACCATGGCTTCTGCTACAGCCACTCCCCTAATAGCTATAGCCGGATCGTGTCTTCCCGGAACCTCTACCGGAACCTCATCTAAGGTCTTTATGTTAACAGTCATCTCGGGCGTCATTATCGATGAGGTCGGCTTAAAGGCAACCTTAACCCTTATGGGACCTCCTACGCTTATCCCTCCGAGCATTCCTCCAGCCTTTTCCCCCTCTAGGACCGCCTCTCCTACCGACGGCACTATTCTGTCCCTAGCCCTGCTCCCGTAGCTTCTAGCTAAGGAAAAGCCCTCTCCGACTTCGAAGCCCACAGCGGCTGGGATTGAAATAAGTGCCTTTGCCAAGTCAGCCTTGAGCTTATCGAAGACGGGTTCACCAAGCCCAGCCGGGACGTCCCAAGCCACTACCTCCACTACTCCTCCAACTGAGTCCTTATTCTTCAGGACTTCCTTCAACAACTCCTCTGCCCTTTCGTCTCCCTCTATTACTCTAAATGGAGAGAGCCTAGCCTTGAGTCCTTCCTGAGGATCCTTAGCCCTAGGAAACTCAGTGTTTCCCAGCGAGATTATATTTCCAGTGATGATTATGCCTAGACAAGACAGTAGCTTCTTCGCTATTGCTCCGGCTATCACCCTAGCCACCGTCTCCCTTCCGGAGGCCCTTCCTCCACCACGATAATCCCAATTTTCGTATCCGTACCTCTTTATGTAAGCTAGGTCAGCGTGACCGGGCCTGGGCGTTTCCCTGATCTTCTCGTAATAGCTTGAAATGACGTCTTTGTTCCAGACTACAACCGAGATCGGCATTCCCGTGGTCCTTCCGTTGAAGACGCCGCTCAAGATCTGCGGCTCATCTCCTTCCCTTCTCGGTGTAGTAAACCTCCTTCCGGGCCTCCTCAGAAGTAGCTCCACCTTGAGGTCCTTTTCATTTAAGGGCAAGCCTGCGGGACAGCCATCTACTACCGCTCCCAGGGCCTTGCCGTGGCTCTCCCCCCACGTGGTAACGGCGAAGAGCTTACCGAAGGAGTTTCCTCCCACGCTTTTCCCTCAAGGAGCTGAAAAGGTGTGAGTTATATCGCCTTGAGGGCCCTATCTAGGTCCTCTATCAAGTCTTGAACGCTTTCGAGACCGACGCTCAATCTGAGCAAGTTGTCCTTGATTCCCAGCTCCCTCCTCACGTCGTCGGGAACGGTATGGTGCGTCATCGTGGCCGGGTGAGTAATGATGCTTTCTACGCCTCCCAAGGAGGCGGTTCTCTGAATTACCCTTACCTTCTTCATTACAGCTATTGCATCCATACCGTTGCCCTTGACCTCAAAGCTGACCACTCCCCCACATCCCTTCAGCAACCTCTTCGCTATAGGATAGCTTGGGTGATCCGGCAAGCAAGGATAGTGAACCTTCTCAACCTTTGGATGCTCGCTCAAGAACTTAGCTATCTCCAGTGCAGTTTTGTTCTGTCTCTCCACTCTTACGTGCAGAGTTTTCATTCCTCTTATAATGAAGTAAACTTGCTGAGGATCAGGAATGCCTCCTAATAGCCTTCGGGTGTTCCTAACCGCTATGGTGTAGTTGGTGTCGTTAGAGGCCATAACTCCGCCCAAGACGTCGTTGTGACCCGCTAGGTACTTGCTAGCGCTGTGGACCACCGCGTAGGCCCCCTTCTCTAGGGGAAGGAAGTTGATTGGGGTGGCGAAGGTGTTATCCACTATGAGCTTCGCTCCTACCTCCTCCGCCACCTTGGCTATCTCATCTATTGGGGGAACTATGAGCAAGGGATTGCTTATGGTTTCTACGAAAACAACCTTCGTATTCTTATCTATTCTCTCTAGCACCTTTTCTCCGATTGCCTTTTCATCCACCTTGATTCCAAATCCTCCCAGAAGCTTGGTCATCATCTCGTAAGAGGTCCCGTAAATGTCTCTAGTCGTTACCAGCTTGTCCCCAGGCCTGAGCATTGATATGAGCATGCTGCTTATGGCAGCCATCCCGCTCGAGAAAGCTACTGCGTCCTTACCCTTCTCCACATAAGCTACCTTCTTCTCAAGGGCCTCTATGGTAGGACTCGAGTTCCTGGAGTACTTGTAACCGTAAATGTTGCCTTCCGGGTAGCGATAGATAACGGAGACGAAGATCGGCGTTACGATGGATCCCACTTGATCGTCCCTATACTCTCCACCATGAATGAGCTTCGTCTCCTCCTCCCACTCCTCCTCGGGTTCCACGAATCCCACGGGTATCACCTCCATCCATGAGCTTTTCCCTTGGTTCTGGCTACGCTGGGAGCAAAATAACTCTGAGACGTCGACTCTAGTAGTTAGAGTGCAACTTCGTGCAGTACGTGGTCATAGATTATAGGTTAAGGAAAGAGGGAGAGTTGGGGGAAACTAAAGGTGGTCAAGGCGGAGCAACTGTTCGCTATTGTGACAGCCTTGAGCGCAGGCATCTCAACCTTAGTAGGTCTACTAATGGTAAACGAGTACAACTCCACTGGAGGTCTGATCATCTGGAGTCCAGCGCTGTCGCTGATTTTGCTCATCATAGCCTTACCGTTACTCTATTTTATCAGTGTCAAGACAAGCTAGCTGGGTAAGAAGCGATGAACTGCGCGTCCGTCTACGCGTCCTTAAGCCTTGTAATATCGATACTGACGAGCACCACTGTTTTCTACTTAGCTATACTGTTCGGCGTGAACACGTTGATACAAGGGGTCCTCTTCGCTTCCTTCGTTTCAGCGCTTGCAGCGATAGTGTTGTTTAGTTTGTTATCATCTGTAGTGAACTTTTTGTGTAAGTAAGTAGGAACAAGAAAGGTATCGAAAAACAAAACAATAAAAATACTTTACTTCTTCTTTCTTCCTAACTTCTTCCTTATCGCCACTACTACTGGTGCCAGAAGCGCTGGAGCTGGTAGCTTCACGTTAAACGGCTTGAAGGTGCTGGTGTTTATAGTTACCATGGAGCCAGGGGTGGTAGTAGTGGTCTGGGTGGATGCAGTGGAGCTACCTCCAGTTGCCGGTAGCTGGTTCAGATTAGGCGGTAGGTAGCCGATGTCAAATGGGAACTCACTGGAACTCATGCCGGTGTCAGGCTGTATTGCTGCCTTCCAGACAGCGGCGAAGGAGACCTCGTAATAGCTTCCGAAGTCATTGTCGACGCCGTATCCCCAAGTGGATCCCTTGTAGGTAGTCATGGCGTCTAGGTGAGAGTACACTTGGCTCGGCGTAGAAGCGGTTGGATCTATGCCTAGCAGCACTAGCGAGGCGGCGAAGTATGCGGAGGCAAGGGAGGTACCCTTGCTTCCGGGCACGCTGACGGTGAGTATGTACTTGGTGGAGTCATAGCTCGTGCTGACGTCGGGAATCGCCACTTGTCCGTAGGTTCCGCTAGGTGAGAGTATGCTTCCGCCGGAGTAGAGGGTCGGGAGGCCAGTGAACTGTAGCTCTAAGGTGTAGGAGTTTCCATTAGCATCAGTGCCGTAGTTGGCTACGCTGTAGTAGTTGTTGGTACTGTCCATCTCTCCTGACATGGTGAACCATAAGTTGTTGGGGTTCTCATCGTAGTTGAAGTCGGTAACGTTTGTTATCTTCACTGTGTTGTAAGTTGAGTCTATCTCTACCTTGAATCCGCTTACTGGATATACGGGAACGGTTGGGCTGGTTAGCACGTCGTTGCACTGAGCGGGCCATAGGTAGATACCGTTGTTATTGTTGAGGCTGGTCACGTCCTCTCCATCGTTTCCTAGGGGAGCTACAGCAGCGACAGCGTTTATGCTGCTTAAGGTAGTCTCTAAGGTATTGCAGTAGTTTTGCACGTTGGTCTCGGTGTCGCTTATTAGGGGCTCTATTAGGACCACGGCCTTTGAATCGCCGAGGAAGTTGTTGATAGCTGTTTGGGCATCGCTTAGGGCTTGGTTGACGGCTAAGGCACCCAGCTGGGAGCCTAGGTACTTGAAGTCATAGTCTAAGTAGAAGGTGCTCACGCTGCCGGAGGTCTTGGCAGAAGCGATTAGGGACTGGGGAGTTATTCCGCTGGTTATCTGCGGCGTGTAGTCGGGGAGTATTATAGCTACGGTCTCCATGTCTACAACGAAGACGTCGGATCCTAAAGCGGCGCCAGTGTAAGTCTTCAGGTGTACCTTGTCGTTTAAGTCAGTTATGGTGTCGCTATAATAGTCAAAATATCCGCAGAGGGCTCCGGCCACCATAGTTCCGTGGCCCACCAGATCGGTCTTCCAGCTAGTGGGCTGGAGTATTATTACGGTGTCCGCCTTGGAAGTGTTTCCTTCATTTCCTACATTGAAGCCAGCATTGGAGAGTACGTTGGTATTAGTTATACAGTACTCGTAGGTCTCGTCGGCGCTAGGTAAGGTGTAAGTATTGCCTCCGTCTACGAGGGTGTAAGTACTCTGTACATTAGCTATATCCGATAGCCTCACGGTTCCGGTAGAGAGACAGAGATTGTTGTTCTTTAAGTAGTTGATTAGGCTAGTATTGGCCACTCCTGCCATGTTGCAGAGGAAGTTGCCATCGTTGTTATTGTATACCACTCCCGTGTCTACCAGCACTATCTTAGTATTCGTCTTAGTGCTGGGGGTAAACACCTTGCCGGCATATTCGTCGGTCTTCAAGTTGCTAGAGGTTAGGTTGAGGGCATAGTAAGTGCTGTCCCAAGTCATGTACTTAGACAGCGAATGAAGGGCTATGGAGACCGCCGGACTTTCAATGTAGATGTCGACAGTTGCCCTCACTATGGGCAATAGTATCAGTAAGGAGAGGATGAGCAAAGGGGCGAATCTCTTCAAGGCACTCTCCCATCGATCTCGACTAGGAAACTACAGATAAACTTTACCCACAGTGAGTATACCGAAACTTTCGGATGTGAATGGTAAAACTCTCACGGACCACCTCAGAACAACGCGGAGTACGAACCACTCACTCTCTTTATTTATCCTCATCGAGGTGGGAGCCCTTCGGGATATTCATGGCCGTCGATCTGGACGAGACGCGGTTCTACGTGTACGAGGATGGGGTCGAGGACGAGCCGGGCGCCCTCTTCGTTAACATTGAGCCCGAGGAACCCACCGAGGAAGACTTCATGAATGCTTGCACCGTAGCGAAGTACTATGCCAGAAACATAGAGAAGGCCTTAGTCTATGTTAAGAAGATGAACGTAGAGATATGCGAGGGAAAGAGGGCGAGGAGGCTTGTCGGCTTGACGGAGGACGGAGGAGGCTACGTGGTTATCTGCGAGGAGCTGAACCCCTATACTTATGTATGCAAGCTCGTATACTATGAAGCGCACGAACTCTGAGGGATACACTCATTAACGAATGTTAGAGGCCTTTCCATGCCGGGGTGCCCGAGCGGCCCAAGGGGGTGGGCTTGAGACCCACTGGGGCTCTGCCCCGCGCGGGTTCGAATCCCGCCCCCGGCGCCAATCTTCCCTTCTGAACATTGATACTGTAAAATCATAGCTGACAAGGAAAGCACCTTCTTTCCAGATAATTCAATTCACTAATTGCTGTCTCTGTTAATGTATCTCCTTGGCCTAATCGATCCCTCTCATCCCGTTAATAGAATTGTTTTTATTAATGAGAAACGGGAATGCTCGCGGGGAGGTAAGGGATACTTGCCGCTGATAGTGCAGCTGTCTCCGTGTGGAGGGGCCGGGCGTACGGTGATAGCTTACGAGACGCTAGTCCATTTGCTCAAGACAATGCCGGGCGAGGAGGGCATAGTGATAGACATCTCCACTGACGTCGACGCTGTCATGCCCGTGAAGGGTTGCCTAGCGGGTTACCTTTACGGAAAGATGCATCCCGCCGACGCTATGGCAAGGATGCCCGGCTTTACGACCGCCTACTACGCCCGACTCTTCAGTCCTTCATGCTCAAGGTTCTTCGGTAGTAGGGAATGGTCAAAGCTGCTAAGGGACGTAGAGGAGCTGGTAGGCCTCCTGACTATGGAGGTTGCTAGCTATCTGGAGCGGGGGGCGCACGTAATAATCACCGCACGCTTCGATCTGTTCACTGAGAATTTCCTTATACCGTTCCTCTCATCCCCAATAATAAAGAAATACGCGAAGGTAGTCTTTGTAGGTAAAGAAAGCAAGAGGTGTATAGCAGAGCTGTTGCACCTAGTGGAGAAGATAAAGTACAACAATGCAGTAGTGTTCCTTAACAAGATACCGGCCGCCGAGATAATGAACGTAAGGGAGGAAATACTGAGGTGGGCCACGCTGAGGAAGCTGCACTTGGCTGTACTGCTACCCCTCACGAAGCAGCTATACTATAGAGACTTCACAGAGTACACCAGCGTTATCATGAGGGCTCAGACGAATCCTCACGCGAGGACCATATCGGAGATCTTCAGAAGGATGCTGGCAGTAATGTACGGACAAGAAAAGGGAGGAAAGCTGATGGCGCTGATAGGAGGACTGCTGAGCGCCACGGAGTTGCCAGGAACCTACGTCACTGAGGAGAGCCAAGCTTCAGCTTCTCAAGTAGCTCCCTCCGCTCCCTTTCTAGAACATCCCTAACTTTCTCTAACTTCTCTATCTCCTTCTGAATCAGCTCCTCAGCGCTAGCAACGTCGACCTCAATTACTACCCTCTTGCCAAACACCTTGTAGAGGGCCTTCGGATGGAGCTCCTTCGTCCACTTCAATGCTTCCTTGAGCTCTGCTATCTCCCTCTCGACCTCAGCCAAGGATAGCTCTATCTGCTGAAGTTTTCTTTGAAGGGAATAATACTCGAGGAGGGAGGACATGGAAAAATCCCTTAAGCCTTCTTCTGGAGCTCGGGGAGGATCTCGTTTATCTTCCTGTTGATCTCCTCAAGCTTCCTGAGGAGGGTTAGCCTGACTTGCTCGAGGGCGGCTATCCTGCTCTCAATAGCCTTCTTGGCCTCCTCGGTGGGGACCTCCAGGCTCAGCCTTCCTCCCACGGAGGTGATAACTGTACTAGTGTCCTCTATCTTAGCCTTGATCAAGTTGCCAGCTCCTATAGGGACGAGAACGGTCTTGCCGGCGCCCTCCTTAGCTATGAAGTCGAGCACCTCTAGGGCTGCGTAGAGGTCGTCGATTACGGCGTTGACCGCATCTATCTGGCTCCTCAAGTACTCAGCTTGGGCTAGCAAGCTCCTTACCTCTTCTTGAATGTTGATCTTGGGAGTCTCGGCCTTCTCGGGGGCCTTCTGCTCGGCCACGGATCTCACCGTAAGTAGCTTACCATGAACACTTAAAAGTATAGGTCATCAACGCTTATATAAAAATCTTTCTGTCTACTCACTTACGAGAACATCCGTCATCATCCCAAGCGGAGGGAACTCCACGACCCCGAGCTCCTCATCGGCGACGTAGGGAACAGCTTCCTCTAACTTGGCATACTTCTTTATTATTGGGGATAAGTACGACTCTTTAATCAAGCTCACGTTAGTGCCCGTCTGGTAAAGGCCTACCGCCGGTAGCACTACTAAGTAACCCCTTTCGTGGGGGACCTTTAGGAAGCACGGGAACTTGGCCGTAGCTCCTATAGGATCCCTCAAGGCCAAGCTTGGATGTTCGTGGCCCATTACCGTTATCTCCCCCGGCTCCACGTCTTCATGGCCGTGAACCACCTTGATCTCTCCTATGTCAAGCTCGTTGACCACGTCGAACCCCCTCTCTTGGAGCAAGTGTCTGACGAAGTTGTCGTGATTCCCCCTGACCAGTATGAGCTCGGCCCCCATCTCCTCGGCCGCGTCCAAGAACCTCAAAACGTCCCTCTGTTCCATTCTTCCTAACTTAGAGAAGAGGTGTTTGAGGTCGCCGGCTATAATTACTTTATTGCTTATCTTCAGAGAAAGCTTCAGCACCTCCAGCGCCTTCTTCAGCTGAGCTGGAGGCAAGTAGACTCCCTTTCTGCTCATCTCCTCCTCAAAGCCCAGGTGTAAGTCTGCTATTATCACGTGACCCTTGTAGACCAAGCCCCCGAAGGGAGTCGCCAACAAACCCGGCAGTATCTCCAGAGCCTCCATGGTTTAGTTCCGGGGAGGAGAGAGGAAAGGAGTATTTCTGTTTGGGAAGGGGAAAGGCGAAGGAGGTTAGGTGGGTAAGGTTAGGCACTGTTCGGTGCACTTTTGCTCGCAGTAGCGGGTGTTCTTGAGGTCCTCCGGGCAGTTGTTCATGCACTCGCACCAGCACCTCTCCTTAGGATCCATAACCTCCCACTTAGAGGGGTCGCACTCTACCAAGGCTTTCACCGCGTTCTATGCCGAATCTCCTAAGATAAGTTGGGGCCTTGCATAGCCCAAACCTCAACTATCCCTTGTCCCCCCATCTACCCGGGGATCGAATTTGCCAGAACAGAAGTTCTTCGTCACTGCGGCCTTCCCCTATGCCTTGCCGTTCGACTTGGAAGACCTCTACACGAGGCTAAGGAGCTTCGTGATAGCTGACGCTTATGCCAAGTACAACCTAAGCCTAGGCAAGGAAGTCCTCTTCCCCATGGGCTTCCACTACTCGGGAACCCCCATAGTGTCCTTCTTCGAGGAGGTGAAGAAGGGTAATGAGGAAGCTGTAAAGAAGCTCAAGAGCTTGGGCGTAGACCCCACTCAAGTGGAATCCCCTAAGCACTTGGCAGACATAATGGCTGAGAAGATAAGGGAGCTCTTGGAAAAGCTTCAAGTTGAGCCCGATTGGTCCCATTCGTTCAACACCGAGGATCCTGGATATAAATCCTTCGTAAGATGGATATTCTTGAAGCTTAAGGAAAAGGGCCTCGTGGAGAAGGGGATCTACCCCGTCCCGTGGGATCCGGTAGAGGAGATGCCCATAAGTCATCACGACACCCAAGGCTTCAAGCTTCCCAAGATAGGACAGTTCTACCTCCTCCTCTTCGAGGTCTCTCCTAACACCTACTTGCCGGCCGCCCTTAGACCTGAGACGGCCTTCGCCGTTACCAACATATGGATAAACCCTAAGTCAAAATATGTGCTAATAGATATGAATGGAAAGAGGATGATAGTGAGCGAGAAGGCGGCCTTCAAGCTCAGGCACCAAATAGAGGGAGTCGTTGAGCTGGGAGAGGTCTCCCCCACCGAGCTGCTCGGCAAGAGGGCGCTCAACCCCATAACCCTAGAGAGGGTCCCCGTCCTCCCCTCCTCTCACGTGGATCCCAACAAGGGGAGCGGGCTGGTCGCCTCCACGCCGGCCCACAACGTTCAAGATTATCTAGCTCTCAAGGAGTTCCTCTCCAGTCCTACCTTACTCGAGAGCTTTGGCATCGAGGAGAAGGAGATCAAGCCGAAGAAGGTGATAGAGGTCCCCGGGGAGGAGGACCTCTTGGAGAAGCTGCTGAAGGAAGATCCCAAGGAGGCGAACAGGAGGCTAACCCTAATAGAGAGGAACAAGGGAAGAATGATTTGCGAGGAGATACTGAAGCTCGCTAAGGGCACCGAGAGGGAGGACTTCTTCAAGGGCCTGCTGAAGGTAGCCATTTGTGACCACAAGCCTGGAGAAGTTGCGGAAATAGTGAAGAACGCCACGATATTCTCTGGAATAGCGTTCGTAATGTATGATATAATTAACGGACCCATTTACTCTAGGTTTGGAAACGAGGTAGTGGTCAAGATCCTCAAGGACCAGTGGTTCTTGAATTACGACAACGACAAGTGGAAGGAGGAAGCACTGGAGGCCTTGGGAATGACCGAGTTCTGGCCTAGAGACGCCAAGAAGGTCGTGGCGGAGAGCATCAGGACCGCAAGGAAGAGGGCCTTCACCGTGACTAGGGGAATGGGAACGGAGCTTCCTTGGGAGAGAGGTGCGATAATAGACAGCTTGAGCGATTCCACATTATACTACATGTATTACATCTTCGCTCCCAAGGTTAACGGGAAGGAGCTCAGCCCGGAGGAGTGGGATTATCTGATACTGGGTAAGGGAATGGGTGAGATTCCGGAGGAGCTGAAGGAGCTAAGGAGAGAGTTCATCAAGTGGATGCCACTCGATATGAGGATAGTCCACGAGGGCCTGCTAAGGAGCCACGTGGCCTACATGTACTTCCATCAAGCGGCGCTCCTTCCCCCGACCCAGTCTCCCAAGAGGCTCATCTCAACCGGACCGGTCGAGGGAGACCTCAGGGATCCGTGGAAGGTGAACGGAGAAGCGCTGAGGTTGTTACTATTAACCAAGGCCAAGCCATCATCTAAGCTAACGATTGAGAAGTTGGAGGATGAATTGAATTCAATGAATAGGATGATAAACCAGATCAAGAATCTGAAAGGCATTGAAACCGAAGAAAGGGAGATGACCTTGGTAGATCAGTGGCTCTTGAGCGAGCTCGCCAAGCAAGGGGAGAGGTTCAGGTTCCACATGGAGCAGAATCAAGTAAGGGAGGCAGCTCTTATAGCGGTTAACAAGATGCTGGACATAGCCTTTAGATACTTGAGCAGGGTTGCAGACGAAGGATTGAAACCCTCCAACGTCTTCAAGGACTTCTTGGAAGGCTGGAGCGCTATGTTGTATCCGATAATGCCTAAGCTGGCCAAGGAGATAGGGACCGGCAAGTGGGTTGAAGCCGAGAGGAACCTAGAGGCGGAGGCGGCGGAGGCCTACTTTGACATCCTCTACCAGACCCTCAAGCCGTACAGAGGTAAGAGGGTAACTTTGGTCGTGGCACCTTATGAGAAGATGAAGGCGCTTAGAGACGCGCTCGAAGCCATAGATGAAGGAGTGTGGGAGGACTTGGAGGACATGCCGAAGGAGATAGTGGATGAGGCCTTCAAGCTAGGGAGCGACTTGAGGGAGCTGGTGAACTACATCAACGAAGAGGAGCTAGCGAGGAGGTTCGCCGAGGTGCTCAAGAACAAGCTCGGCTTAGAGGAACTCAAGGTTGAGGTCGGAGACACCCTTCCGCTAAAACCTCTTGTGAAAGAAAATCAGTGACCGAATATACTGGTTCCTATTATCATCTCCATGACTTTTCCGAATGCGAAGCTTCCGAAGGCTGTCAGCATCAGCAAGGTGACGCTCTCCACGTATTCCCTCATGAAGTTCTTGTCTTGTATGACAGAGCTGTAGTATATGAAGGCTCCGAGGATCGCCATAGCTACCATTAGCGACGCGACGAAAGCTCCCCAGATGTTGTGTATTATGAAGTACGGGAGCGCTAGTAGTACCACCGAGAGGATGTAGGCCAGTCCCGTTATCCCCGCGCTTACGGGAGGGCTAACGGAGGGATCGTGCTTCGCTTGGAGGTAAGCCGCTCCAGACATCGAGAGGGAGGCGGAGAAGCCCACTATTATTCCGGCCAGTCCCGCCAGGATGGTGTTGGCGGTAGCTCCCAAGAAGCCCGCGTGGACTCCGGTGACCTCTACCACCGCGTCCGCCAATCCGAGCGCTATGTAACCCAAGTACTTTACCCTTATGTCCTCGACGTCCTTTATCAGCTCGTTCTCATGGTACATCTCGTCCTTCAGTATCTCCTCTAGCTCCCTCTTCGTCTCCTCGTCCTTTGCTTCCTCAAGCAATCTCTTGTAGCACTTTATCGCATCCGTTTCGCTTCTCTCCATAAGTTTAAGCAAGAAGTGCGTTCCAAAGATCTTTCTCATAATCTTTATCTTCCTTAAGTTAACCTTTGGTGGCTCGCATTCCACGTGCCTCCTCCAGAACTCGAAGTGTCTCCTCTCTTGCTCCGCTATAGTCTTCAGCTTCTTGGCCACCTTCTCGTTCTTCTCAGTCGCTGCCAAGTAGCTGTAGATCACGTAAGACTTCCACTCCTCCTTGCACATCTCCTTCCCCATCTCCTCGAAGTCGGTCACTTTCGTCTTCACCGCCAAAGTAGGCAGAAGGGAGCAATTAAGCGGAATCCCCGAAGAACCTAAATGAGCTCCTTGAGTATGGCTATGACAGGTAAAGCGGCTTGTGCGGCATAGCGGCTCTAGCGACGACCGGAGAGACGAAGAAGCAGACGGTAAGGATATTGCTTGAAGCCTTGAGGTCCCTCGAGTACAGGGGATACGATTCTGCTGGGCTAGCCGTCTACGACGAGGACGAGGGGAGGATTAAGGTATGGAAGAGGAAGGGTAAGGTCGAGACCTTGGTGAGGCTTCTAAGGGGAGTAAGGATAAGCGCGCCCATTGGAATAGCCCATACCCGATGGGCCACTCACGGAGTCCCCAACGAGGTAAACGCTCATCCTCATTTAGATTGTAGAGGAGAGATAGCGGTCGTTCACAATGGAATTATATCAAACTACTTGGAACTGAAGAAAGAACTGATCGAAAAAGGTCATGTCTTCAAAAGCGAGACGGATACTGAAGTTTTCGCTCACTTGTTTGAGGAGGAGATGAAGAGTAAGGAGCCCTTCGAGGCGTTTAAGTCTGCCATAAGCAAGCTTGAAGGGTACTACGCTATAGTCGCCATAACGTCCAAGGACCCGGAGAGAGTATTCTTCGCTAGAAAGGAGAGCCCTCTGATCGTAGGCAAAGGGAGCGACTTGAATATGGTTTCAAGCGATATAGCGAGCTTGCTGAGGTACTGCTCCAAGGTAGCTCCCATAGAGGACGGGGAGGTGGGATGGCTCACTTGGAGGGAGATATATGTAGAGAAAAACGGAGAAAGGGTAGCGGTAGGGGAGAGGTTCTTCCGTCCCCCTTGGACCCCAGAACAAGCTACCAAAGGCAACTTCCCTCACTTCATGCTTAAGGAGATACACGAACAAGGAACGGCAGTAAAGGAAACCCTCATGAGCATCTCAACAGATCCAAGGGTCAAGGAGGTTCTCGAGCTCCTCGAGGGGAGGGTAGTGGTGGTAGCGGCCGGCACTTCCCTTCACGCTGGAATGGTCTTCTCCTACGCCTTAGGTAAGCTCTTGGGTAAGGACGTAATCTTGTTGGATTCCTCGGAAGCATATCATTTAGAAAAGTTATTGAAAGATACAGTAATTGCGATAAGTCAGAGCGGTGAAACCTATGATACCCTTAAGGCAGTCAGGATAGCGAAGAGGAACGGCGCTAAGGTAATAGGAGTTGTGAACGTCTTAGGATCTACCTTGGATAGGGAGGCTGACATAAGCCTCTACACCAGGGCCGGACCGGAAATAGGGGTTGCTGCCACCAAGACCTTCTTGAGCCAAGTCACCTTGCTCCTCTACCTAGTGTCGAGGATGAGCGGGGTAGAGTTGAAGGACCCTCACCTCCTCGTGGAATCTTCTATAAGAAAGAGCATAGGATATGCAAGGAGCTTGGCGGAGAGACTCAAGGAGAAGCAGAGCATGTTCGTCCTAGGCACTGGAGCCAGCTTGCCCATAGCGTATGAGGGAGCCTTGAAGATAAAGGAGATATCATACGTTCACGCCGAGGGATACCCGGCGGGTGAGGCGAAGCACGGTCCAATAGCTCTAGCAGAGGAGGGCTTTCCGGTTCTGATAGCTTGGACTCCAGAGGACGAGGAGAAGCTCCAAGTGGCGAAGGAGGAGTTCGCCTCCAGGGGAAGCGAGGTCTACTGGGTGGGTCCGAGGGGGGACATAGTTGCTCCCGAGAGCGATTGGCTCCACTTGCCCTTCACCATAACTCCTCCCTTCCAGCTGCTCGCCTACTACATGGCAGTGCTCAAAGGTTATGATCCCGACAAGCCCAGAAACCTAGCGAAGAGCGTTACGGTTCACTAAAAGGGATGACTGAGTTTATTCCGGGCTACCGAGCGGTGAGGATTGGACTACCGCGAGGACCTCAGTTGGGATCCATCTCGGCCGCCATTTCGGTGAGTATAGCGAGGCCTCCGAAGAGTATGGCCGCCCCAGTGGTCAGGAGCACTATGTTGGTTGCCAAGTCTGCTGGAATAGTGAACAAGTGAGTGGCGGTAGTCATTATGAAGTCGATAACTATGGCTATTACCATCAATAGCGTGAATAAGCTGTTAATCTTCCCTATCACTTCCCATCCCCATAGCTATGGGGAGGAAAGGGCTTTTACATTTAAGGAGGTGATACCGAGAAGCTCCTCACCACGTTCTCGACGTTAAGCTTGTACAGGTAGTCCTCGCTGACCTTCTCCTCGTTCAGTAACTCCAGTTGTACCTTCGCCATCTCCCACGGGTAGATCACTATTCCGGGCCTCTTGGGATCGTCTATGTGGTCGCTCTCAACCATGTAATTAGGGGGTAACTCGAGGGCCTTCTCCAAGCTCCCCTTGACTCCTGGGGCAGTTGCGGGAACTCCTAGCTCCACCGCGGCCTTGAGCGTCTTTCCCCTGGCATGGTGCATTATCACCCTCTCCGACTTAGCGCCTATCCTCCTCACCCTCTCCTTGACGTCGAGGGCGCTTACCCTCCCCCCTTGCTCTAGGTGTAAGTGCACCACCACGTCGTAGTCTTTGGATATCTCTATAGCTCTGTCCATAATGTGCTCAGCTATGACCACCGAAATAGGGTTGGTCTTGTAGTGCTGCCTTCCTACCTCTCCCACGCCCTGAAGCCTTCCCTCCTTTACGGCCTTTTCCACTAAGTCCATTACCTTCATGCCAAAATCGAGCACTTCCTCCGGCTTCATCGATCCCAAGTGCTTGTCCACGTCGGCAGGGTGAAAGCCGTAAAGACAAGAGACCTTAAGGCCGTAGCTCCTAGCCTTCTCGCACTCCTTGATCGTTAACTCCAGCGTTTTCTCATAGCCCTCCAAGTTGCCTTCAATTCCATAGTGCCAAGGGCTCAGGCCCACTATCGCTAGGAACCAGCCTCCGGCTTCCTTGAACTTGGGAGCGATCTTTTCCATTCCGAGACCCCTTACGGGATTGGTGTGGGTGTGAGCATCCGCTATGGGAACCACTTCATTCCCCCGGAGCGCTTTGAGGAATAGCTTATGAGGAGAGGTTTAGGAAACCATCACGGCTCCGGTCCCTTCACGCCGTCTGGAAGGGCGGCGAATGAGAGGGATCCCCGTTGGGCGCCACACATCCCTCACACACCAAGTTCCTCTAAGAGGAAGTATAGGAGAACCTTGTTGTTCTTAATTATTTCAAATGCCCTAAGTACATAGGGCTTATCCATGATTACAAGCTTCTCGCTGAGACTATCTCCTTTGAGCTTCCACCTGAGCATGGCATTACCTCTAACATCGAGCACCTCCACCTCTCCTTTTCTTAGAACTAGGAGCAAGTCCTCGTATAATAGAGCGTCCTCAGCTTCTCCTATAACGACTTCATCTCCGTTTACTATTGCCCTCCCGTCCCCAGTAATTATCAAACCGTTATCAGTCACCTTTAACGAGTTTAGATCGCCCAGCTTGGAAATGTGAACCTTGCCAGCTTCCTCCACCTCATCTTCAGCTAAGAGGAGGTGAAGCCAGGGAGGCTTGAGTATGCCTAAAGTAATCTTTCCCTTGATCCTCTTCGCGAAGAGTAACCTTCCCTCAAGCGCGAAGACCTTCCCGTCGATCTCGACGATTACTTTGTTACTATTAAGAATTGAAATTAGGCCCTTACTCCCTATGAAGTACACCCTAGGTCCCTCAGCGAAGACGGAGCGCTCGCCGGCCCCCTCTATTAGCTTCAACCCGTGGGGAGTTTGAAGGAGAAGGGACTTGCAAGTTAGGTCTAAATGTGTAACTCCTATAATTGGAATAAAGGAGGGTCTCGAATGAGGGTAGGAGAAGGAGTAATATACGCCGTTCTCCCATTTTAGGACAAAAGCGAGTTCGTCCTTACACGGAAAAACGAGCATATTCTCCCTATAGTACTAAACATAGAAAGGATATACAAGTTCTCGTTTAGAGAATACAAGTTTCCAATATATGGAAGCTTCTCTATTATTAAAGAAAAGCTCTTTTTGAGTGGAGCAGTATGAGGGGACGGGTACTTTGCATGGACAGGTTTGAGCTGATTAAAAGGAACACCGTAGAGATAGTAACAGAGGACGAGCTCAAGGAGAAGTTAGAGAAGGGAGAGAAGCTGAAGGGCTACATAGGCTTCGAGCCCTCTGGCCTCTTCCACGTAGGGTGGATGGTGTGGGCGAAGAAGGTCTGGGATTTGGTTGAAGCCGGAGTGGATATGAGGATCTTGGCAGCCACTTGGCACGCTTGGGTAAACGACAAGCTGGGAGGGGATCTGGAGCTGATAAGGGACGCTGCTAAGTACGTCTGGCACGTATTGAAGGCCTTAGGCTTACCGATGGATAAGATAAAGTGGGTATATGCTGAGGACTTGGTAAAGGATGACAAGTACTGGGCTCTGGTGCTGAGAGTTGCCAAGAACACCTCTTTAGCTAGGATGAAGAGAGCGTTGACCATAATGGGGAGAAAGACCAGCGAGGCCGAGCTGGACAGCTCCAAGCTCATCTACCCGGCAATGCAAGTTAGCGACATCATCTACATGGATCTAGACATAGCCCTCGGAGGGCTTGACCAGAGGAAGGCCCACATGCTCCAGAGGGACGTAGCTCCCAAGCTCGGAGCGAAGAAGGTAATTGCCATCCACACCCCTCTCCTCACTTCTCTTCAAGGAGGCAAAAGGATGGACGTCAAGGGAGATATAGACGATTACATGGCTGAGGTGAAGATGAGCAAGAGCAAGCCGGAGACTGCCATCTTCGTCCACGACAGCCCGGAGGAGATATGGAAGAAGCTCAAGAAGGCTTACTGTCCAGCTAAGGAGACGCAGTTCAACCCAGTTCTCGACATAGTGAAGTACGTGATATTCCCGTGGAGGAACTACGAACCCTTCGTCGTCGAGAGGCCGGAGAAGTTCGGGGGAACAGTTACTTACAAGAGCTACGAGGAGCTCGAAAGGGACTTCGCGGAGGGCAAGCTACACCCGTTGGACTTGAAGAAGGCCACTGCTAAGTACTTGGCTGAGATACTTGAGCCCGTGAGGAAGTACTTCGAGGAGAACGAGGAAGCTAGGAGCCTCTATGAGAGAATAAAGGACAAGATAACTCGCTAGCTCAGCTCATCCAACGCCCACTTGGGCAACTTCACCTCGAGCGCTTTCAATATCTCATCCAAGTGCTCTTTTCTCTCAGTCTTTGGAATGGGAATAACCACGGGGCTCCTCGAGAGGAGCCAAGCTATGGCAATGGCAGCGGGCGGGACGCTCAGCTCTCTGGCCACCTTAGCTATCTTCTGATCATGAAGGAGCCTCCCCTTTTCCAAAGGAGTGTGAGCTTGGAGAGCTATTCCCTTCTCCTCGAGGATCGGCAGTATCTCCTCAGTTCTCCTAAACCAGTAGGAGTACTTGTTCTGGACAGCAACTATTTCGTGCCTCTTAGGAGCGGTCAAGGCCACCTCGAACTGCTCCTTGGTCACATTCGAAACACCTATCATCCTCGTAAGTCCCTTCTCGAGGGCTTTTTCCAATACCCTAACTTCGGTCGCAATGTCCTCGGGCCAGTGAACTAAGGTAAGATCAGGAACCTTTCCTAATCTCCTCCTCTGCCTCTCCAAGGCCTTGAAGCACTCCTCCTCTTCCTTGAGATGCCAAGGGTAGAGCTTTGTGGTCACGAAGATCTCATCTGGCTTGCCGTAGACCCTCATGGCCTCCCCTATTATCGGCTCGGTTCTATACATTTCAGCCGTGTCGACCAAGTTTATTCCTCTCTCGAATGCGTATAGCAAGGTTTCGTAGAATGCCTTGGGATCGTGGACGTCCCAAGAACCCATTCCTATTGCTGAGACCTCTTCTCCACCTATCTTCCTCTTCAAGACTCAGCTCCTAGTCCCCTTCCTCGTCGCCCTTATCATCTATGACGCCGGTAACCTTGGCCAGCCTCTCAGCCGCCTCACGGGTAAGCCCCTCTTCCCCGAGGATGGTGTACCTCTCCGGCCTTATCTTGTGAGCCATTAACAAGGCCTCTATTATATGTTCGTCCTTAACGCCTAACTCCTTAGCAGTGGTGGGAAGGCCCAAGATCCTCATTATTCTCCTGACCTTCTTCCAGAGCTCAGTTCCGTGCAAGTAGAGCATCATTATGCTCCCAACGGCTACTTGCTCTCCATGTAGAGCGGGCCTGTTGGCTATTATATCCAACGCGTGGGAGAAGAGGTGCTCGCTTCCACTGGCCGGTCTCGAGGAGCCAGCTATGCACATAGCCACGCCGGAGGATATGAGGGCCTCTACCAGTATCCTCACTCCCTCCTCGTTCATCCTCTTGAGCACATCCACGTATTTCAGAACGTGCTTCGCGCTCATCAAGGCCAAAGAAGCCGCATAAGAGCCGTAGTACTCGCCCTTCAGCCTATGGGCCAACCTCCAGTCCCTTACTGCTGAGAACTTGCCCAAGATGTCCCCTACTCCGGCCAAGTTGAGTCTCTTGGGAGCCTTCACTATTATTGAAGTATCGGCTATTACTGCTATTGGAGTAACGGCCCTAACGCTCGTCGGACCGTTTACCCCCTTAAGGGAAGAGAAGGGCGAGGTTATCCCGTCGTGGCTGGCAGCTGTCGGTACGCTTATGACCTCCTTTCCTGAGGCCTTGGCCGCGTACTTCGCTATATCTATGGCCTTCCCGCCTCCAAAGCCTATTATTATATCGCTCTTGAACTCCTCGGATGCCCTCGCTATCTCCAGCGCCACGTCCTTTGTGGCATCCTTTGCTATCTCTACGTTTATCTGGAACCCCTTGTCCTCCAACAAGTCCTTCAACTCTTTTCCCCACTTGGAGTAGACGTTTGGTCCCGTGACCACGGTTATGTTCTTAAAGTGTCCAAGTTCGTTCAGCACCTCGGGAATTCTCTTGACTACCCCTTTACCTACTATTACCTTCTTCATCAGCGTGATCTCGTGTACTGGTCGCACCTTCGTTACCGCCAATTAAACCGCGTAGGGGGCTTGAAAACTGAGCTCCGGGTAATACGATACTTTCGGCCTACCCAGATGGCATAAAAACTTTCGTTGTATACATGGGGTCGGTGAAAGTGAGTTTGAACCTTTTCGACAGAATTCGCTCCGAGAGGAGCCCGCGGATATTTGTAAACAAGGAGGTGTTGGATCAAAGCTACGTGCCAGAGAAGATGATCACGAGGGAGCACAAGGTTGAGCAGCTCGCCAGATACTTCCTCGACTTTCTAGACAACCCGGGTTCTACATACCATCCCGTTCTCATAACAGGTAAGCAAGGAGTGGGAAAAACGCACATGACCTTTAGGTTCTTCAGAGACCTCAAGGAGGCGTTCGTTAGAGAGCATAGGAAGGATCTGGTCATGGCGTATGTGAACTGCCACTTCAGGAATAGGTCGTTAATGCAGATACTGAGGACGGTGGCGACGTCCCTTAGGGCAAACGTTCCCACGAGGGGAATTTCGGCAGATGAGGTCTTCAACTCTATTGCTAGAATTCTGGAAAAGAAGGACATGTACATGCTATTGGTTCTCGATGACTTCCAATACGCCCTTCATTACGATCCACAGATAGCCTCTTTCATTGCTAGAATATACGAGCAGACGGACGAGCTGAAGAAGAAAAGGATTCAAAGCATAATAATAATGGATGATGCATCGAAACTAGATATGTATACAAAGGACGAGAGGGTGAGGAGCTGGAAGGATAGACACATCTATATGAATCCCTACAAAAAGGAGGAACTTCGACTGATTTTGGAGGATAGGAGGGAGAAGGCCTTCTACCCGGACGCCGTACCGGACGAGGTAATAGACAGAATCTCCGAGCTCCTAGGAATAGACACCCATCCCGGATATCCCATCTCCGGAAGCGCCAGATCCGCTATAGAGACGCTAAGGCTTGCCGGAGAGAGGGCAGAAAATAGGGGAGACATGTTCGTCACGCTGGAGGACGTGAACTACGCTTGGGGAGAGCTGACGAAGCACGGAGACATAGCCTTGATCTCGGAGGCCTTAGAGGGACTGACGGACCATGAGCTCTTGTTCCTCTACTCTTTGGCAAGCGTCCTCATGGCTGGAAACGATCCGGCTAGGATAGGCTTAGTGGAAGAGGAGTATAGGAGCCTATGTGAACTACTAGGAGTTGAGCCGAGGAAGCACACCCAAATATATGAGTACGCAAAGAGGTTGGCTGAAATAGGGATAATCTGGAGGACTACAAATAACAAGGGTATGAGAGGAAGGAGCAGCCTTCTAACAATAGAATATCCTTTGGAACCCTTCCGAAACAGAGTGGCTGAGATACTGAGGAGGAGAGGCTATGAGATCTGAGGAGGTCATTCTCAGAAGACCAACCATGATCAAGGCATTGCTAAAGCTCAAGGAGGAGCCCAGGAGCCTTAGTTCCCTTGCTAGGGAATTGGGAACCAATAGGAAGAGGCTCAAGGAGTATCTGAAGTTCCTGGAGGAGGAGGGATACGTGGAAAGGATAGGAGGCGTTTACATGATAAAGAAGGTCCCCAGCTTCCTCAGTACTCGCTAGCGGGCTTGAAGCACCCGGGCCTCTTCTCATATATCGTCCCATCGTTCCTGAACATCTTTATGGCCTCATCCACTACCTCGGCTTCTATACCTTTCTTCCTCGCTTCCTCCACAAGCTCCTTTAATGGCACACACTCCTTACCCTCAGCTAATTCCTTGAGTAACTTTGATACCATCATCATCTTGCTTAATTTGCTTACAGGTCTTCCAGTTAAGATCACATCTATATCTATTCTTCCCGTCTCCACGTCCAAGCCCACCGTGTTGAGGAACGCGAGCATCATCCTCACCGCTTCCACGGCGTCCTCAGCCAACACGCTGTTCCTCAGCGCCATTCTTGCATGAGCTTCGCTCATCCTCACCAGAGCTTCTAGTTGCCTCGCCGTTATGGGAACCCCCATCTCGGGATTGTTAGCGGCCTTTGACCTCAGATCAACGAAGAAGTTTTCAATTATTTTCTTCGCGTCCTCGGTGAGCTTCGGTGAGACCGTTTTCTTAGCATAAACTATGTACTTCTTCAGTAAGTCAATAGGTATCTCAGGCCTTATCTTCTCCGCTTCCTTGTGTACATTGAGTATGTACCTAACCAACCTCCTATCGTTCATCGGATCCGGTCTATCTTGAAGCACGAAGATCAAGTCAAACCTCGAGAGTATGCTCGGGGGCAAGTTGATGTTCTCCGCAACGGTTCTGTTAGGTAAATATCTTCCGTACCTAGGGTTCCCAGCCGCGAGGACTGCACACCTAGCGTTGAGCTTAGCCACTATTCCGGCCTTTGCTATCGACACAGTTTGCTGCTCCATAGCTTCGTGTATCGCAACTCTGTCCTCTTCCCTCATCTTGTCTATCTCGTCTATTACGGCCACTCCTCCATCTGCAATTACCAGAGCTCCGGCTTCTAGGTAGAACTCCCCTGTGACCTTGTCCCTTACTACTGCTGCAGTAAGTCCCGCGGCGGTGGATCCCTTTCCGGTAGTGTAAACGCTTCTCGGGGCGACCCTGGCGGCGTACTGCAAGAGCTGGGACTTAGCTGTACCGGGATCTCCTATTATGAGGACGTGGATGTCTCCCCTTATCCTCGTTCCGTCCTCGAGTTGCTTTGGAACTCCTCCGAACAAGGAGAGGGCTATGGCTTCCTTTATGTCCCACAAGCCGTAGATCGAGGGAGCTATGCTCATCACTATCCTTTTGTGAATCCACGGATCTTTCGCCAACTCTTGGATTTTCTCCACGTCTTCGGGCTCTAAGGCTATGTCCTCTAAGACCTTCTGAGACACCTCTATGTTATTCGCATAAATCCTTATCGTGAATATTGCTGCCGATCCCTTCCTCAAGAGCTTGTCGGGCTTCGCCTCGACTATTCCCACTATGGTTACCTTATCTCCAGGCCTAGCGATGTCAACCAAGTCGTCCTCTACAATTACTTCTATGCTTCTAGGAAGCTGACCCGCCGGCAGCTCCTCCGGCTTCTCTTGAACCACCATCATTTGCCAGTTGACGTACTCGTTGTCTGGATGATCTGCTAAGAACGTGAAGGGACCAGTCCTCTTCGGACACTCCTCGTTGGGACACGAGGAAGGGGTGACTATGTAGATCTCGTTTTGAATTACGGGAAAGATCGTTCCGCAAGCCTCGCATCTGAAGTAAGCCTTCCTTATCCTCTCCTTTACTTGAGTGACCCTTACCAAGATACCTTCAATCATTATTAGTTTTCCTATGTGGATGTCCCTTATCTCCCTCAGTTTTACGGTCTCTGGAAGGTTGCTGAACCTAAGGTTGACCTTGTAGTCCTTCCCAGCGTAAGCGGAGGCTATCTCCTTGAGGACCTTCTCGAACTTGGGTATGTATTCCCTGGGCTTATCGATTATTAGTGAAGCTAACTCTTGACTGAAGTCAATGATATCGTGAAAGTCAACAACCAAGCTCTTCTTCCTTTCTATAACTATCCTCTTTAGCATCTCCTTATACTTCGCCTTACCCTCTTCGTCTTGGTATCTCTCGATAAATTCCCTAAACTGCTCCTCCGGGGGGAGCTGCTCTAACTCCAAGCTCATCTCTCCTCACCCGTCAAGAGGACCTTCTCGTACCACACGTCGATCATGTACTTTAGCTCGTTTACCAAGTGGATCTCCTCCGGCGTGCACCTCTCTCTGAGCTCGACGGGCACTTCCTTGCTACTTACTACATATTTCATCATCTTGAGGAGCCTTATTTCAGCTATTTCTTCTACGTCGTTCTTTACTTTCATCAGCTTATTCATTATCGAGAATATGTCGTTCATGTTCCCCTCGAACTCTCCTCTCCTTATGAGCTCCTCCGCCTTCTCTCCTATCAACTTTACCATTTTGTAGAAATTCTTCGGCAACTGGACTGGATAAGGGTCGTCCTTGTGCTTGTTTTCAAGGAACTTATACTTGCTTATCTCCTTCGATAACTTCACTATGTCCTCTTCCCTGCTGTACTTAGCATATCCCCTAGCTACGAGCTCCTCTGCTAACCATCGAGGGAGATCTATTTCCATACCCTTTCCCAATCTTAACAGCTCCTCTCCGTTGAAGACGTCGACCAATTCCTTCAATATCATTACCTTTACTTTTTCCTCCATAAATTTTTCCATCTCTAGGTCTATTGCTAACTCGAGCTTCACGGTCCCCGATGACCCACTAGAGTAGCACTCGCTTTAATCAAGGGGACTCCGCGAGCAAAGTAGTGGTAACACGCTTTGAGCAGCGCGTACGAGATGCTGTGGGCAGAAAAGTACAGGCCGAAGACCCTAGACGAGATAGTGGATCAAGAGGAAATAGTTGCCAGGTTGAAGAAATTCGTTGAAGAGAAGAACGTGCCTCACATGCTCTTCGCCGGTCCCCCTGGAACCGGAAAGACCACCGCCGCCCTTGCCCTAGCTCATGACTTATATGGAGAGAATTATAGGCAATACTTGCTCGAGCTCAACGCGAGTGACGAGAGAGGAATAGACGTAATAAGGACTAAGGTAAAGGAGTTCGCAAGGTCTAGGACGCCTCCAAACGTTCCTTTCAAGATAGTCCTCTTAGACGAGGCGGATAACATGACTGCTGACGCCCAACAAGCCCTCAGGAGGCTTATGGAGCTCTACTCCGCTACCACTAGGTTCATCCTAATAGCTAACTTCCCTAGCAAGATCATCGAGCCCATCCAGTCCAGATGCGCTTACTTCCGCTTCAAGCCCTTGCCCAAGGATAAGGTAGTGGAGAGACTCATGTACATATGCAAGAACGAGGGAGTTCAGTGCGAGAAGGAGGCCTTGGAAGAGATATACGAGCTCTCTGAAGGTGATATGAGGAAGGCCATAAACATACTCCAAGCTGCAGCCGCCCTCGGGAAGGTTACCGTTGATGCGGTCTACAAGGCGATAGGCTACGCTCATCCAGCTGAGATAAGGGAGGTCATAACTAAGGCCCTTAATGGAAACTTCATGGAGGCTAGCAAGCACTTGAGAAAGTTAATGTTGGAATACGGCCTCTCCGGAGTCGACGTGATAAAGAGTATTCACAAGGAGATAATGAGTAATAACCTCAAGATAGATGACAGACTAAGGGTGCTCATCGCTGACTACGCCGGGGAGGTCCAGTTCAGGATGACCGAGGGAGCGGACGACGAGATCCAGCTCCAAGCGTTCCTAGCCAAGCTCGCCCTCCTCGGCCCTCGCTTTAAGTCAGCCTAGGTGACCTTAGATGAAAAAATCAATTCCCTGGATCATAAAGTATAGGCCTAAGAGGGTCGAGGACGTAGTAAACCAAGAAAAGGCTAAGGAGCTCTTAATCCCTTGGATCAAGAAGTGGCTCTCCGGAAACCCCCCTGAGAAGAAGGGAGCTCTGCTCTGGGGACCTCCCGGCGTGGGAAAGACCAGCTTGGTAGAGGCCATCTGCAACGAGTATAACTTGGAAAAAATAGAGCTAAACGCGAGCGACTTCAGGAGGAAGAAAGACATAGAGAGAATAGCGCTGGTAGCCGCTACCAAGAGACCCTTGCCCCCCAAGAAGGGAAGGATAGTTCTGCTCGACGAGGTAGACGGTCTATCTCCCAGAGGAGACGAGGGAGCCATTTCAGCTATACTAGAGCTCTTGGAGAAGGCTAGGAACCCGATAATAATGACTGCCAACGATCCTTGGGGCCAGCACCTAAGGCCCATAAGGGAAAGGGTGTTAATGGTTGAATTCAAGAGGATCCCTAAGACGAAGGCCTTACCTTATCTCATGAAGATATGTGAATCTGAAGGCATTTACTGCGAGAAGCAAGCTTTAGCTTACATATGGGAGAAGAACAAGGGCGACCTCAGAGCTTGCATAAACGACATGCAAGCGATAGCTGAGGCCTATGGGAAGATAACTTTAGACCTAGCTAAGGCGCTGGTCGTAGAAAGGGATAGAACCTTAACCCCTTGGGAGATGCTCCAACACTTGTTCTACGCTAAGTACTTCTGGCAAGCGAAGAAGGCGGTGACGAGTACAGACTTGGACTACGACACCCTCTTCCTCTGGATAGCTGAGAACGTTCCCAAGCAGTACGGAGACGATCCCGAGGACCTTTGGAGAGCCATGGAGGCCCTTTCAAGGGCGGACGTTTATTACGGAAGGATAAAGAGGAGGATGAACTGGTCCCTCTTGCCCTATTACTTCGAAATGTTAGGCCCCGGGGTCGCTCTAGCTAAGGAGAAGTACCACAAGAGGGCGAGGTGGAGCTACCCGGAGAAGATAACGCTTCTCGCCAAGACAAAGGAGCAGAGGAGGATTAGGGAGGAGTTAGCTACCTTGCTTTCCCTAACCCAACACGTCTCTAAGAGCTACGCTAAGGCTGAGATTATTCCTTTGCTCAAGTTCATAGCCCAGCACAATCCTCAGTACTTCGCGAGATTAGCCTTAGGCTTAAGGCTTACTGATGAAATGATAAAGTTCTTAGCGGGGAAGGAATATAGGACAGTAATAAGGATAAAAGAAAAACTGTTAAAGGAAATGGAGGAGGAGGCCAAGATAAGGGCAGCCAGGGAGGCGAAGGAGTACTTGGAGAGGAAGGCGCTTGAGGTCGTCGAAGAGGAGAAGGTCGAGAAGTGGGAAGAGAAGAAAGAAGAAAAGGCGGAGAAGGTGGAGAAAAGGGAGAAGAAGGAAAGGAAGAGGGAGGAGAGGAGAGGAGGATTAACCCTCCTCGACTTCCTGAACAAGAAGAAGTGAGCCGATGAGGTCACGCCCGATAGGCTGATCGGTGAGGAAACTCCCATGGACCGAGGTTTTTACCGTCTGGTTAGGCTCAGAACTTAGACCTCCCTAACTCCAAGCCTCCCGGTGAGACCTTGAGGAGACCGACGAAGGCCCTAGAGCAGTTCGATAAGGTCCTCGAGGAGCTCAAGTCCGAAGGAGTAACGGTCGTGGTAACCGATCACTTGGACATACCTCATCACGGAGAGGCATCGGCGTTGATAGAGGATCTGGAAGTCTTCAAGAAGTTAGCCAAAAAGAGCGGGACTGTGGCGGCAATGGTAGCCTACGAGGAACACGCCAACCTATTGGTAATTTATGGGCTGACCAGAGTCGATTGGCTCTACGTGCTCTACAACGTTCACGTGAACGTAGCCGGAAGCAGCTTTAGGCTAAGCGGACCGCCTCAGATGAAGGAGGAGGTGAAGAGGAAAGTAAGGGAGTTCTACCAGAAGTGGTTGGAGCTGATGAAGGAGTAGCGTTTCTCTTCTTTTACCTTTCTCAAGATCCTTCCGCGTAGAGCACTTAAGTATTGCTATGGTACGGTAGACATAGGGTCTACCGTGTCCGTCACGGTTAGCTTTAAGGTAAGGAAGGAAGTTAAGGAAAAGATGGAGAAGTACAAGGGAATAATCAACTGGAACGAGGAGCTGAGAAGGTTTGTGGAACTGAAGATAAAAGAGTTAGAGGCAAAGGAGAGGTTCGAAGAGATCGTGAGGAAGCTGGAGGAGGCGGATTGGGGCGTCGAGGAGGGTTTCGCGTCGAGAAGCGTGAGGGAAGACAGGGATGGATGTAGCTGACTCCTCTGCCCTCATATCTTTGTTCCTAAGAGAACCAGGATGGAAGGACCTCAAAGAGCATCTATCCTTCGTTACTACGATAGATCTGAGCTTAAAGGAGATCTACAACGCTATATGGAAGGCTCACAAGCTGAGAGGATCCCTAAAAGAAGAACAAATGTGGATGCTCACGAAACTGGTCAAGGAGTACTTCGATTGCTGTGTGGTAATAGAAGATCAAAGACCTCTCCTCGACGACGCGTTAAGGATCGCGACAAAATACGGGCTCACGATATACAATTCTCTTTTTGTTGTGTTAGCGTTAACGAAGGATCTACCCCTCGTTTCGCTAGACGCGAAGCAAAGGAGGGTCGCGAGGATGCTGGGCGTCGAAGTCCTTCCGTAAGATTGGGAGAGATCAGGAGAAGATGAGAAGCAAGTATGCATGAGGATCGTAACACGTATTATCGAAGGCGCTCACGATGGATCCATTGTACCTCAAAATGCTACTATACTAAGCTTTTCCTCGATCACGTAACTCTCAGTATCATCATTATGCCCTCCCTTATCATGGCTACTCCAAGGCCTGCTAAGAGTATCGCTATTATCCTCGAGAGGGCCAGTATTCCGTTCTTACCAAGTACCTTGTACAAGGCCCTCCCAAGCATCAATAAGGGCAGAGTAACTAGCATCACCCCTATGACCGCTATGGCCGTGCAGATGGGGCCACATGAGGATCTGTAATACAAGACCAAGCTGATAGCACCTGGACCCGCCAGCATGGGTATTGCCATTGGTACTATGGCCACGCTCTCCGGGTCAATCATGCTAGCCTCCGACTGACCTAGCAAGGCTTGAATAGCATAGATAAGGAGGATTAATCCAGTAGCTATTCTTATATCGTTAACGGTCATTCCGAAGGGCTCTACTATCAGATCGCCGAATAAGGCAAAGAGCAAGAGAACGGCAGTTGCTACGATAACGCTTTTCCTTATTATTTTCTTCCTCTTTTCATCGGAAAGACTTGAGGTCATGCTGTAGAATATTGGTCCGTTTGTGAGCGGATCTATTATTATGAAAAGGGCCAAGAACGCGTTTATCAGGCTGGCTATATCCAACTCTTCCTCCCGCCCTTCAGAGCGTGTGAAAAATTAATACAAGTGACAAGCGACCCAGTGGTTGTGCTCCACCTCCTTCATCTTAGGCTCTTCCTTGCACTTATCGAATGCCTTAGGGCACCTCGGCCTAAACCTACATCCCTTAGGAGGATTCGCCAGGTCCGGAGGAGATCCCGGTATCCACTTGAGCTCGCCTCCGCTGATCTTCGGGGTCGCTTGCAGGAGCAGCTGGGTGTAGGGGTGGAGGGGATTTCCTAAGACCTTCTCGAGAGGACCGTATTCCACTGCCTTGCCGGCATACATTACGAGTATCTTGTCGCTGAGCTCGCTGAGAACTCCTAGGTCGTGTGTAATTAGAATGAGACTCATCCCTACCTTTTCTTGAAGGTCCTTCAGAGCGTTTATTATTTGAGCCTGAACCACTACGTCCAAGGCCGTAGTGGGCTCGTCGGCTATCACGTACTTCGGGTCAAGGAGCAAGGCTAAGGCTATCACAACCCTCTGCTTCTGACCTCCGGAGAGCTCGTGGGGGTACCTCTCGAGTATCTCCTCTTTGAGGCCGACCATCTTCAAGAGCTTTATTGCCTTCTCCCTGGCTTCCTCCTTGGTTGTGAACATATCATGGGCCTTCAAAGTCTCCACGAAGTGGTCGAAGACCGTGTAGACCGGGGTCAGTGAGTTCATGGCTCCTTGGAAGACCATGCTTATCCTCTTCCACCTGACCTCCTTTCTGAACTTGTTATCCGGCATGCTGAGAGCATCGAATTCATCGATCTGGATCTTTCCTCCAACTATCTTTCCCGGAGGCTCGATGAGCCTCATGAGTGCCATAGCAGTGGTGCTTTTTCCGCATCCGCTCTCCCCGGCTATTCCCAAGCTCTCTCCTTCCTTAACATCGAAGGAGACGCCGTCGACTGCCTTAACCACTCCCCTTCTGGAATAATAGTAAACCTTGAGGTCCTCCACCTCTATCAATGAGCTTGACCGAGGTTGGAAGCTTGGAGGGGATAAAGGGCTCTTTTGATTGCCCGAGCCTTTACGTTAAATAAATCACTTTCGAGAAGGAGAGAGGGAGCAATAGTGTGCGATATGAAGAGCCTCTTGCTCTTAGCCGAGGCGATAAGCGTCATTACCGCCTTAGTTAACGGGTTGGTCATATTCTACGCAGTTCCCCATTACGATCTAATTCCCTTAGCGCTAACTTTGGGAGTTACGCTCTTGGTACTCGCTTTCGCGAAATATTATGGATGCCTCTGAGGAGGGGAGGGCGACGACAAATGGAGTGCGCGGGATGGTACGTAGCGTTGAGCACCTTGGTCTCGGTGTCCTTGAGCACGGTGCTGTTTTACTTCGTACTCTCTCTAGGAATAAACGACTTGGTTCAAGCCTTCCTAATAGCCTCGATCTCAGGATTTATAGCATCCCTAGTAGTTTACTTTATCACATTACTAATAGAAAAGTGTGTATGTAATTGTGCGTAGAAAGTTAGGCGTTCGCGAACTCCTTTCCATCTAAGTCTACTAACTCCTTCATCTTGGTGGAGGCTATGGCCTTCGCTTCCTCCAGTATCTTCGCCGCCTCGTGGTCTATGAACACGTCCCCTCCTATCATGTCCATTCCGAGTCCCTCCGCCGCCAGCTCGTCGAAGCTCTCCACTAGGCTCTCCAGCTCCTCATCTATGTGCGGTATTATTCCTCTGAACTGCTCTATGGTCTCCTTTAGATCCTTCGCCATTGGTATCACCGCAAACGCCGCGTCGCCGAACGTCAGAGCGGTGTCCAGCCTCAGCTCCGCTTGCTCTAGCTTTATGTCAAAGGCCATTAGAGCGCTCCTCAGCTTCCTTATGTTAGCTATCTCGCTAGCATATACCTTGGCCCTCATTAAGTCTCCCGACTTCTGAGCCTCAACTAGCCTCTCCATCAGCATCTTCTCCTTCTGCTCGATTGCGGACAGCTGGTGGTTTAGCTTGTTCCTTACCTTCCTTATCTGATATATCGCCTGAACTATCTTCTTCCTGAGCCCCATCTGGGTCCCCGTTAACTCCTTAGGTCCAGAGGATAGGTAACTGAGAGACTCAAATGCTACCGGAGGAATACCGAGAGAGGAGCTCCAGAACTTCCTCCTCGCTCAAGTCCCTCCACTCTTGATACGCTTCAGCGACCGCGAAGTAAGGCCCAGACCTTATGTTCGGAACTACTACCAAGTCCGCCACCTTAGACACCGCTATAGCCCCATCTAGGCTGGCCGTGGGAGCAGCTGCTATTACCTCTTCAGCTCCCTTGTCTCTTAAGAATTCGACCGCCGCTATCATAGTATAGCCGGTCGCTATCCCGTCGTCTATTACCACGACCCTAGGGGGAACCTCATAGGGTCTCCCTCCTCTTAGGACCTTCTCCCTTAACAACACCTTCTCCAGTGCCTTCCTCACTTGCTCCTTGATCTCCTCCTCGCTTAGCGGAGCCGGGCCCAGCACTGCCCTCCCGTCTGGGGCCACAGCTCCGAATCCGGCTTCCGTCGTCCAAGGATAGAGCACTTTCTTCACTATAACCAAGTCCAAGGGTTTTTGGTAGGCTTTCGCTACTTCTATAGCTACTGGAACCCCTCCCGCTGGAATAGCGAACACCTTGTCGAAGTCTATTCCATGCCTTTTCATGAAAGAAGCTAGGACCCTTCCGGCATGGAAGCGATCCTTGTATATGTAGACCTTTTCCGAGAGGTCCGGGTCGAAGATCACGTTCTCGGGCAGCATGCGTTTCTCCAAATAAGGTTGTAAACAGGGACTTTTTGGTAAGGAGCTTGCATCAAGGACGCAACCTCCCTTAATCTTTCAAGCTAAGTCTTCGCATCTTGAGCACGGGTAGATGAAGTGGAGGTCATCGACCTAGAATGCGTTAAGGAAGTGGCTGAGAAGTGGGGACTTAGGTACGTAGTGCTTCATGGTTCTCAAGCAAAAGGGTATGCTAAGGAGTTCAGTGACGTCGACCTAGCTATTAAAGTCGGAAGAGAACTAAATTTTGTCGAGAGAGGCAGACTTTACGGTGAGATGGAGGAGTGCGTTAGCGGCAAGCTCGACTTAAGCTTTCTAGATGATTGGAATCCCATACTCGCTTGGGAGGTCTTAACTAACGGAAAGGTCATTTATGCAAGGGACTTAAATGAAGTAATAGAGGATAAGGTAAAGGCCATAGTAGAAGTATGTGATTTAGAACCTCTCTTGAAGCTGTCATACAAGGAGAACAAGCGTGCCCTCGCCAGGCTTAGCGGCAAGGGTGTCGAGAGCTAGGAAGGCTATAGAGAAGTTGAGGGGGATAAGCGAAGTTCCACTTGAAGAGTACTTATCGGACGAGGACCTTCAAGCACTATCTGAAAGGTACCTCCACATACTCCTAGAAGCGATATTGGATTTGGGGGCCTTCGTATTAGCGAAGAAAGGCGTGTCAGTTGGTACTACATATAGAGATATCGTTGAAGGACTCATAAGAATAGGCGTGATACCCGCTGAGCTGGGGTATTTAGCGAGGGGAATACCGGGAATGAGAAACGTATTAGTACATGGATATGCGGAAATAAGACATGACATAGTTTACCAGCTATTAAAAGATGAGTTAGGCGATCTTGTGAGAATATTTGAGAGAATCTTAAAGGAAGCTGAGGAGCTCGACCCTTAATCATCTTAGGGAAAACAGAGGACTCTGAAACTAACTGAGCATTTGAGTATCTAACAAACTCAAGCTTTTATCCCTCGAGAACTATCTTTCCTACCGGGTTCCAAGCTTGTCCCTTCTCGAAAAGGCAAAGGAAAGGCTTGAGGAGCCAGCAAAGAACGACTTCGTCAAAAAGAAAGTCGAGGACTCTATCTACGAGGCCTTCTTAGCGAAAAAGCTAGTTGAGGAAGGTCTTATCAGGAACGCTTGTGGGAAAGCCTTCCAAGCTTGGAAAGAATTGCTCTCAGCTCTCCTTTACTTGAAGAAGGACGAGATCTTAAAGCTATTGAAGGATGAAAGGCAGAAAGAGTGGTTCTTAAAGAGGGGAATATATGCTCCTAGCTCTAGGTTGAAACCTCTGAGCGTGCTCTTGGAGAGAGTGGGCATACGAGACGTAAGCGCTTGGACCGCTGAAGCGCTTTCCCTTCATACCTACCAATACCATGGACCGGATCCGGAGGGGCTATGGGGAGGGCCAGTGGATAAGGAAGATGCAAAGGATCACTTAGAACTGCTCTTGAGGAAGTGGAAGGAATACATAAGCAAGTACTTCGAGAAGTGCTTAGATGAGGACTTGAGGAAGGTTTTGGAAAACGTATGATGGACCTTCTGGAGCCTCGAGCTCCGTTGAGACGAACGTTAGCTGGAGAGCTTGAAGGCTCTTCTGCGTAAAATCCTCCTCATGCTTGTGACTATAACGGCGACCAAAGCGGTTCCCGGAATCCTCAGACCAACGGTCACCGTCGTGTAGTCGCGCTCAGTCAGAGTGATATTGATCGATCCGTTGGGCACGAGGTGGTAGACGTAGAGCGTTGGATTTGAGGGATCCATCTTGATTATGACTGCTCCATCCTTTACTATGAAGCCCCTTACCACGTCGATATCGATGGGCTCTAACTGTTCTAGAGTCACATAAACCTTTCCGGTCTTCGGATCTATCAGCCCCACCTCGTCGCCCCATTTGAAGCTGAACAGGACCTTCCCGTCGGCGCTGACGGCCAGTACTTCTGGGTAAGAGATGTTGTTCAAGATATACAGCGTCGGCGAAGAGTTCAATCCGGTTAGCAGCAGTATCTTTCCGTTTTCCATGTCGTAGCTAATAGCTATAGCGTTGGAAGTGTTTGCTATTATCTTTACGGACTGTGGAGGTTCGTTGAGAGTTATATTCAGGTTGAAGTCTATGATCTTTGTCTCACCGCTAAAGCTCTCCGGGAACTCAATTACTCTCAACACAGTTCCTCCATTAGTGAGGTATACCGCGTACATCGTGCCGTTGTCCTCGAATAATATCGGCCCGTTGTAGATGTCACTAAAGTAAGGATAGACGTGAGCTAGGTAGTAGGAAGTAGCGTTATCATCTACGTTAAAGTCCGTTCCGTTAAACTTCGCTAACTTAACGGTCGTTATTCCGAAGTAATATATGTAGAATACGGCATAATCGCTGTATTGAATGGGTGTGGGCGGATAGCCTATGCTTACCTTTCCGACGTAGGTTAACTTGTCGTCTTCTATCTTGAAAATGCTGATGTTAGTATAGCTACCCGTAGGGTCTATTATTACCAGAGGCGTGTTGTTAAGAACCATCGATGAGATGTAAGGTGTGAAGGTGTGCTTTGAGGGAAGTATGACGTAGCTCACGTTGATTAGCTTACACGTTCCTCCGCACTCCAGCTTGTAGAGCGTCGTGACGTTGTTGTAGCCATATAGTACTAAGTAATCTGAGTTGTTGTAGACCAACGTCGATTGCACGAAGTGATCGGTCTGCAAGGATAAGGTCTGGCTCTCTTGAACGTTCAGAACTCCCCCATTATCAATCCTCTCAATGGTGAGGGCATGCGCGATGAAAACAGCGCTTAGTGCTATCGCTAGTACCAGCTTCTTCCTCCTCCTTAGGAATGGGAGGAATAAGGCGAGCAGCGCCGGCACGGGAACTCCTTGACCCTTTACAGTGATTATAGTAGTTGAGGTAGTGTTGATAACTTGATTGTTCAGTGTCAAGGCAACTCCGTTCAAGCTGTCGGATTGAACCAAGGCGGTACGATTCTCCATGCTCAACCCTATTGAAGGCTTCTGGGTGCTGGCGACGAGCGCTCCGGGGGCGTAGACCTCTCCGTAGCCCGTGTAGCCGTCGAAGCCCGGAGCGTAGAGGTCCCTAGCCCCGTTCATTACGGCGTATACGTTCTTTCCTATGCTGTAGGCTAAGGCCACTATTCCAGCCGCTATCGGAGAAGCGTAGCTGGTACCGCTGTCATAGGTCACCATGAAGTTGCTCGTGTTCGCTATAGGCTCTGAGAGCTTAGCTAAGACAGAGTTCGTGGGATAGATACCCAAGACGTCCTCTCCCGGAGCGGCGAAGGCCAAGTAGGGTCCGTAGTTGCTGAAATCCGCTAGGGTGTTGTTGACGTCCAAGGCGGCCACGGGATAGGTTCCGGGGCACATCGAGGGGAACTCGAAGCCGTTACTACTGCTCAACAACATGCCCTCGTTTCCTGCTGCAACCACTACCGTCAGACCGGCGTTAACCATAGGCTCTACCTCATCTTGGCAAGCTTCTTGGAAAGCGTTGTACTCGCTGGAATCGTACCATCCTCCCAAGCTCATGTTAACTACCTTCAGCTCGGGTAAGCTCTGGTGCAAGGTACTCACGTAGCTCGCGGCTCCGGCCAGACTTTCGTCGTCGAAGTAGCCGAAGTCCATGTAAACCGTTCCGTTGAGACAAGCGCTGAGAGTCGTGCAGTTGCTCGTGGGATACAAGACTATGAGGTCGGCTTTAACCGGGACGACCTTGACTTTTCCGAATAAAGCAGGAGGCAATACTCCGGTCACGTAACTTGTTCCGTTGCTCAGCGTCAAGTTGCCGGATATCATGGAGGACACGAAGGTTCCATGTCCTACTACATCGTATGGCTCCGTGAGTTGGACGAAGATGACTGTCGTGTCGTTCGAATCTTGGGGCGGCACCACGCAGTACTTGTATATCGTCGCGTTGTAAGGCATGTAATACGGCGTTGTTATTCCAAAGATCAGGAAGGCGAGCCAATCCAATATTAGGTCAAACCTCTTTCCATAGAGGTTAGCCACGCCGTAGTCGCTGCACTCGCCGTTGGATATGAGGTAATCCACGAACGAAGTTATCGCCTTCGCGTTGGCCCAATCCGCATTGACCGGGGCTCCCGGCGCTAGGCCGGAGTCTATTACCGCTACCTCTACCGTTGAGGCAGAGGAGTTCAACTGAGTTAAGTTAGCCTTGATTGGAAGCACGCCCACGTGGACTGAGTCCAACTGCCATCCGTAGTTCGCCGTTCCATTAACCACCAAGTAGGCGTTCATCTTGTGGAACCTTACGAGCTTGGGATAACATGAGTACTTCATCGCAATTATTGACTTTAGTGAACTTAGGTCTTTTACGTGCATCATCTTCATTAAGTGCTTCGTGACTGGTACTACCTTCTTCATTTTAGGACAGAGTATAACGCCTTCCAAGGGTCCTCTGATAGCGAACGCGACCGCTCCTAGGATCAAGAGGAGCACCAGCGCCCTCTTCTTGTTCCTAAGGAATAACGCGGGAAGAGCTACCATCGGTATGCCGACTTGTGAAGTTTGTGCGGGGCTCGTGGTTAAGCTATCCAAAGCCATGTAGAACGACGAGTTGTAGTATTGGTAATCTTGAGTGAAGTAGTCCACTTCGTAAAGGAGGGCTACCTTGTTCTCAGCGACCCTCATAGAGTAGAGGTAATAGCCCACGTAAGCGCTACTTGAGAACGGTAGGTTCACATTAGACAAGTCCTTTGAAAAGATCACGTGACCTTCGAAGTCCAATTTGTACAAATAGCCTCCCATATCAGCGCAGTAGACGTAGATCCCATCGTTCGATATCTCCCCTCCTATGCCATAACAAGACAGTCCGAGGTTCAGTACTGTAGGATCGGTGCTAACCGTTTTTACTAGGTAAAAGTTGCTACCATCGCTTAGCAACATGGTGTCGTTTGCCCAATCATAAACGGAGATCGCATCGACGTGCGTTAACTCGTTTAGGTTACCGCCTCCCAGATAGTTACCTTCCTTGCTTATTATGTAATAGTACTGTGCAAAGGGAGAGACAGTCTCTACGTATAAACCTAGGTAGCCTTGTCTAGGGAAGAGTTTCAAGTCGGCACAGAATCCCGTGAAGGTTAACGGCAACCTCTTGGCGAGGACCCTCCTTAAGCCGTCCTCCGTGATCTCGTACTTGTATATCTCTATATAGAACTTGTTGTAGTCGGTTGTGTTCGGAACAGAAGATGCGAGGTAGAGGTAGCCGTTGTCGAGGGCCACGGACCCGCAATCGGTATAAGAGGAAGGCGACAAGATGTAGTAAGTATTCTCCTTAATCTTTGAGGGATTATCGGTTATATTAAATAGGTACAGTGTCATATTTGAATTTATGATTGCTAAGAGGCAGTTTTTGCTGTTAGTCTCAAGGTACGTATCGAATCCATCTCCTTGGAGGGTCACGTTTACTGCATTTATCATATTCGTATCGTTGTTTACGAAGAACATGAAGAGCTTACCCGCGCTGGAGGAAATCGCTATGGGTATGTAGGTTCCGCTTGCATAGCACAAGTACATGGAGCTAATTCCGTTGTAAGGTCCAAGCGTTATGGGATACGGCATCCACGTTAGGGCACGCGCTAAGACTATTAGAACCGACATAAGCATGATAGCTCTTCTCATTTATCTCCCTAGGGGAAAGCAGTATCGTAAACTTTTAAACATTAAAATAGATTTGCATTGAACATTATTGGTCATCTTGAACTTAGTAAAGAGTTATACATTCGCTTCCTCGTTCTTTATAGCTCCAAGGAATATTCAATTCCCTTTGGCATATATTATCCAGTGCGAGATGCGTCCTCAACAGCTTAAACCTCTCGTGACCTCCCCTAAGCTCTGGTGAACCGATGAGCAAGTACAACGACTTGATCGAGAAGTCTGTTAGGGCGATCAAGGTCCTTCTCCCTAAGGCTCTTGAGAGAAAGGGTAAGGATGTGATCAAGATAATGCACGTCTGCGGAACTCATGAGCACACGGTTACCCACAACGGCTTGAGGTCCCTAGTTCCTCCGGAGCTCGAGATAATTGCTGGCCCCGGGTGCCCCGTCTGCATCACTCCGGCCTCCGCCGTCGATCAAGTAATAGATCTAGCTCTCCAAGGAGTTAGGGTTTACGCTTATGGAGACGTCTACAAGCTTCCGGGCACCAAGGGAAGCTTGGCTACAGCTAAGGCTAGAGGCGGGGACGTAAAGGTAGTTTACGGCTTCCTAGATGCGATAAAGGATGCCAAGGAGAGCGGGAAGGAGGGAGTGTTCTTCGGCGTAGGCTTCGAGACGACAGTTCCCACAGTCGCCTCTCCCATATACTTGGGGAAAGTTCCCAAGAACTTGAAGGTGTTCTCCGTCTACAGGCTCACCGCTCCCGGCTTGGATAAGGCCTTGGAGGCCCACAAAGCCTTAGGAGTCCCCCTTGATGGAATAATCGCTCCCGGCCACGTCTCCTCGATAATAGGGGCCAACGCTTGGAGGTACCTTCCAGAAAAATACGGCTTGCCCACGGTGGTAGCCGGTTTCGAGGCCTATGATTATATGCTAGCGCTGGTCGACCTCCTCCAGCAGATGGCTGAGGGCAAGGCGGAGCTTCACAACGAGTACTCTAGGGTGGTAAAGCCGGAGGGCAACACGGTGGCTTGGAAGAGGGTCATGGAGGTCTTCGAGGTAGAGGACGCCTATTGGAGGGGAATAGGAGTGCTTCCCAACAGCGGCTTAAGGTTCAGGGAGGCCTACAAGGACTGGGACGCTGCTAGGGAGTACGGCTTGAAGGTGGAGCCCACGAACAAGGAGCTTCCTCCGGGATGTAAGTGCGCCGAGATAAACCTAGGAATAGCGAAGCCTACCGACTGTCCTTACTTCAAGAAGAGATGCACTCCGACCACTCCCATAGGGCCCTGCATGGTCAGCGACGAGGGAACTTGCGCTATCTGGGCCAAGTTCGGAGGAGGAGGCCTGGTAATGGAGCTGGCCAAGGAGGCCGGAATATTATAAAACTCCTCTTTATCTAGCTGGGCAAGATGATGTTCGAGGACAAGAGAGTTTTATTGATGAGAAACGGAGAGGTAAGGGTGGTAGTTGGATACGAGCACCCTCCCGGTTGCTCCATAGCTTACTTGAAGTACGTGTACACCGGAAGGGGACCTTGGAAGGGATTCGAGAGGGTCGTCAAGGAATACACTCCCGAGGAGGTGAGGAAGGGTAGCCTAGTTTATGATCCGAACTTTGGCTCCCTAGTCCCTTGTGCCTCCCACTCTGAGGTTCTAAGGGCTCCGGATCCCTTGGAGAGAGCCAAGGAGGTTATCTCCTCCCCCAAGGATCTCCTCGAAGAAAGGTTCGTGGAACTTTACGATTGCCTAAGGATAAGGGACTTGGGTCTCGGGGGAAGCTTGTTGCTCGGAATACAGCACGAGAACTCCGATGTGGATTCCTTGATCTATCCGAGGGGCGACCCTCTTTGGATATGGGAGGAGCTGGAGAACTCTGACTTATTAGAGGAGGAGAGGGAGTGGAGCTTAAGGGTCTCCAAGCTCTTAGGCTTGCCTCTGAACGAAGTAAAAAGATTGTACTCAAAGGCTAAAAGAGCTATGTTTAAGGGTACTGCGGTCTCCTTTGCCTTTGTGAAGAAGGATCTGGAGAGGTACGGCTCTTCAGTAGCTGATCCTATTGGGAAGATTGAGCTGGTCCTAGATATGGAACCTTGTCCTGAGGCCTTGTACTATCCCCATAGGTGCTGGGCAGGGAGGTACCTCATCGAAAGCTATGAGAGTTCCTTTGTTAAGGTATTCGTAAAAGGAGGAAGGGTGAGGGTAAAGGGATACTTGTGGAGGAGAAGTGACGGAACGGAGGTCATAAGGATAGGCGGAAGGGAGGAGAGAGGTTACTTGCTCTTTGCATAGAGTATCTCCTTCCCATTAACTATAACGTCCACGCTCTTTGCCTTACCCCAGACGAGGACTACGTCTATCATCTTGCTAGCCGGGCATATCTTGACCCAAGGCTTTATGGGAATCATTGTTATATTTATAATCATATTCTCGCCGTTAATTGTAGCATTTACCTTGACCCTCTTGCATATGGAACCGCTCAAGGGTACCATTACAACAGTTTGATTGCCCTTGGATATCATCTCCTTTACGTCACTTAGGAGATACCTCTCGCCGCACTCCAAGCCTTTGATGGTAGAGTTCCAAAACACTTGAGGTTTGGGCTGGGCTCCGAGCAAGTTGAGAGCTTCCACCTTGCAGACCCAAGGTCCCTTAATCAGTTCGTAAATCTTTATCGGTCCGTTGCTGCAGACCAAGTTGACCGGCCACTTTCCATGAAGGGAATGAGGAATCGTGGGAGAAGCTATTATTCCGCCGTCCGTTATCCACAACCAGAAGTTCCCTGCGGGGATGATGGCGTTAACGGTACCCGATATCACGTGCGCTGAAGCCGTGAATATCGCTATTAAGAGAATGACCCCTACTCTTATACCTCTCAATAGCTTAACCCTTGGGGAATGCAGTGGGAGAGCTCAAAGGCTTTGTGGTATTGATGTTGCTCACCGCTGTACTCTTCGCCGCTTCTAACACCTTGGTAAAGAGCTCTTTGCCAGTGGTTTGCAAACACGACAAGAACGCCCCCTCCCCAAAGGCCATAATCATTCACTATAACACGTTGATAATAAGGCACCTAGAGGATCCATGCTTCGTTAAGACAATTGAAGTGCTCTACTCTAAGGACAAGGTAACGAGGACCCTACTAACAACCAAGCCTATGGCTAAGGTGGCTCCAGATGTCACCGTCACCCTCCCTAAGCCTCCATACACTTTGACGGTGATCTACGCTGACATGGCCAACAACACTGGAAGACTATCTTGGACTATAACCGCTGAGCCCTACACGACCCACTACTTGGTCACCATGGTAGCCACTGGGGGATCGGCGGTCGTTCAAATCAATCCACCTCCCAATAAGCCGCTCCTCCCTCAGCCCTACGCCGACCCTTCATTCCAAGCCTCGGTGATGACCTTGCTCGCAATAGCGGCCTTCATCTACGGAGCGATAAGGTTCTTCACCTCAGGGAGGTCCAGTTGATAAAAGGGAAATAACGGTCCCCTCCTTCACCCTAAGCGAGGTCAAAGGCTGTGCGGGAGCTCCTTTTGTTTGGTCTGGGGCCTATAGGCCTCGAGGTTCTTAGGGCGATCACGAAGGGTCTGCTTAAAGTGGACAAGGTCTACGCGGTGGCTCCACATGCGGAAATAGCTAAGGCCAGGGAAATACTTCCAAAGCTGATAGAGTTAGACGAGGACGTAGCAGTCAAGATGAAGTTCAGTGCAGTTTTAGAAATAGCGGGGCCGCAGAAGGCTAAGGAATACGTGCCTAAGTTCTTAATGCAAGGAAATACTGTAATAATGATGACTTCTTCTTTATTAGCAGACGACGATTATATGGAGGAGATAAAGAGGATAACGAAGGCCTACGGAGGAAGGATAGTGGTTCCCTTCGGAGCGGTGGGCGGATTGGACCTAGTCAACGCCTTGTCAGTATTTGAGGATTTGAAGGTTGAAGTCGAGGTGAGGAGGAGGCCGGAGGTGCTGGCAGACGTGCTCAGGGAAGCGGGCTTCGAGGTAGATGCCACGGAGGACGTCCCGGTGGTGCTCTACGAGGGATCGGCGAAGGAGGAGCTCAGAAAGGTACAGAAGGGAATAAACACCATAATGGCGGCTGTCTTGGCAGCTGGAAGGGACGTGAACTTGAGGATAGTTGCCGACGCGAGCGTTAAGGGTTCAAAATACAGTTTAATTATAGAAAGTCCAATAGCTAAGGCGAAGCTCCAAGCGGAGTATGAGGTGTTCGAGGAAGATCCCAAGCTCAGTAAGATCATGGCCTACTCGGCGCTAAGGGCCTTGAAGGCCGTTCTAGAGGGAGTAGAGGTGGTAGTGTTCTGAAGGCCGCTGCCTTACTCTCAGGGGGAAAGGACAGCAACTTCGCCCTCCATTGGGCAGCGCTCCACGGCTTGGAGATATGCTGTACCGTCACCTTGAAGCCTCCTGAGGACTCGGAGCTCCTTCAGTTCCCCTCAGTAGAGCTGGCCAGACTCCAAGCTGAGGCTATGGGTATTCCCTCGATTTACGCTGAGGGAAAGGAGGAACTCTTGGAAGATCTTTTGAAAAAGGCGAAGGAAATGGGAGCCACCCACGTGGTCTCCGGAGCCCTCCTCTCTGATTTTCAAAGGCAAAGGATGGGCCTTACCGCGAGGAGGCTCGGCTTAATCCCCGTCAACCCTATTTGGAGGATAAATCAAGAGGAATATATGAGGACATTGGTTAGAAACGGCTTTAAGTTCATCTTGATAAGGGTGGCTGCCTACGGCTTAGGCCCCGAGTTCTTGGGGAAGGTAGTTGACGAGGAAATGATTGAAGAAATAATAAGAAGGGCCAGGAAGTATGGCTTCAATCCAGCCTTCGAGGGAGGGGAGGCAGAGACGTTGGTTCTCAAGGCCCCCCTCTACAAGAGGGAGTTGGAGGTCGAGGGAAGGATAGTTAGCAGAGGAGGTGGGGACTGGGTCTACGTCATTGAGAAGGCTCGTCTGAAGTAGGGAGGAGTATGAATGCCATCACCTTTCTCCTCTGAGCTACTACCATGACCACGTCCCAGTCAAAGCTTCTGACAGCTCCCGGAAACTTGAACTCCTCTAACTCCTCTCCTTCCGCAGTAAAGGTTACAACCCTCTTCTTTGACCTGTCCCCAACAGCTAAGACGTCTCCTAACCACGACAGGCCGGTGACCTCAATTCCTTCCTTCCTCCAGAGCTCCTCCGTTCCATCGAACACTGCTAGCCCTCCTGGAACGGAAGTGGCTAAGAGGGGGCCGTCCCTAACTAGGTCTACCCTTCCTACGGGAAGGAACTTCTTTCCTATGTGGATTCCTTCAGTGGTGCCGACGACGAGCTCGTTCCTCCAATCCAAGGAGAGGCCCTCTCCCTTAATCCTCTTCTTCCCCGATCTCACGAACTTCTCTCCGTCGTGTTCATAGAAGAGGACGCTCTTAGGGGTGAGCAAGGCAAGCCTATCCTCCTTAAAGGCACAGTCTATTCCCTTAGTGCCGGTTGGGATAACTCCCGAGGGCTTTCCCCTCTTGTTCTCAAAGAGGAATACGAAATTTTCTGCGGGAAAAGCGGTCAAGGAGGGGGAGATGCAAGGTCTCCCCAGTCTCGTTCCCTTGTAGTACTTCTTGGCCAGGAGCTTGCCGTCGGCTCTGATGAGGTAAGCAGTGAAGTCGGCGCTCACCGCCACCCTCTCGTGAGAGGCCCTCACTATGGGTTCGTCGCTGGTTACCCTTCTGGTCCACGCGTGTGCCAGCTTTGTCAATAAATCACCGCCTTAGGGCCTGAATCCTCTCCACTATAAAGCGGAGGACGTCGTCCTCCGGTACCTCCGCCTTTACCCTCACTCTCTCGTTACCCTCTCCGGCCTCCCTCAAGTGCCTCCTAATAATAGAAGCTACCAGCAGGGCCTCTGGACTCAAGGTGAAGAACTGAACGCCTCTCTCCTTTAGCATCCTGTAGGTCGGGATGAACACGGATCCCTTAATCTCTATGACCCATCTCTTGGAATCCTCCTTCTTTACGTTCACTTCCTCCGCTAATCCCAACTCCTTGAACGCCCTTCTCACAGTCTCCTCAACGTTGCTGTAATCAGCTTCTCCGAGGACTTCGTCTACGTATTTGGACAACAACTCTCCCAACTCCGTCAACAGCATCTGTGCCATAGCGTTGGAGGCCGAGCCTAGCGTCTTAGTTATCGCTATCTGGTATGCCGCTACAATTCCGTTAACGAGGGGGGAAGGTATACAAGATTCCTTTGCCTTCATGAGAGCATCTACCTCCGCACTCCTATCACTCATACTCATACCCTTCAGTAATCTTACCCGGTTTTGAGTTAAAAATTTCGAGCATCTATTTGGGGAGGGAGATACTTCTCTGATTTTAGGAGATCCTCTTCCATGAGACGTGAACGCACCTTCCGCACTCACAAAGCTCAACTCTTTCGGGTTTAAAGGAAGGAGCTTCCCTAACCTTTTCCACTCCATCACCCCAAGCGAAGGAGGGACCTCCTCCCAGGACCTTTCCCACATAAGTTATTTCAAGTCTATCAACTACGTTGTCTTTTATCAAGCTCCAGTTCAAGTTACCTCCTCCCTCTATCATCACCCTCCTTATTCCCATAGTATTGAGAACCTCCTTCGCCTTTCCCCAATCAATTGAGGGTCCTTCTCCAGCAACTACGACCTTAACCCCCAGCGATCTAAAGTACCGAAACTTCCAAGGGTAGTTCCTAATCCCGTGCTCCGTCGTTATTACTAAGCTTAACCACGGCACTTCCTTGAAAAGCCTCAACGTATGAGGGATCCTAAGCCTTCCGTCCACGACTCCTCTGAAGGGCTGGTGCCTACAAGGAACCCTCTTCACGAAGAGCCCCGGATCGTCCTTCATTGCCGTGTTAGCCCCGACTAATACTAGGTCGCTCCAGCACCTCCACTCGTGAAGCCTCCTCAGATCATGCTCACATGAGAGCTCGGAGTCTCCGTAAGCGGTAGCAAGCCTTCCATCAATTGATATAGTAGAGAAGATAACCCATTCCATCTTTCACGACCAAGGATTGGCTCAAGCTAAAGCTTTCATTACTAGTTTGGTTAAAAATAAAAGCATCACCATTTGTATCAAAGTTTGCCTGAGCATATCCCTTTGTACGTTTAACGAGTGCATTTGTAAGAAGAAGGTAGTAGTCGCTTTTTGAAGGCAGTTGATTGCTTTAGCGAGTTCCAAGTTCGCTATACAGTTGGTAGCGCTTACTAGAAACTCATTTCTTATCTCGTATTCCCTTTCGTATGTTTCTATCACTTTCTCATTATACCATTTTAAACCGGTCTGAAGTATACTATTCATTTTACCACCAAAATAGATTGTTCAGAAGCGGTTTATCGCTCAAGGGGGCGGTAATACTTGCCGATTATTCGTATTGAGTGTTCGAAATACGAACGAGGGCTCAGATACCCCGGAGCGTCTCCCTCACCGCTCGGCGAGCATGACTCTCCTCACCGCCTCTTCTCGAGGACGTCGGTGAGGGTTAAGACTCTCACGAACTTGATACCTCTGTTCCTTATATCTGTCTCCGCTCCTTCCTCTCTATCAAGTAGAGCAGCTGCTAGGATCACTTGAGCTCCAGCGTCCTCCAAGGCATCTATGGACTTAAGCAAGCTGTTTCCGGTGGTGGTGACGTCGTCGATAACTACCACCTTCTGACCTGGCTCTATTCCCTCAACCAACTTCTTCTGCCCATACTCCTTCCTCTTGGGCCTTACGTATCCCATGGGCCAGCCTAGGGTAACCGAGAGGTGTGCTGCCAAGGGAATGCCTCCGGTAGCTACTCCGGCCAAGCTCGCGTAGCTCACATGCTTCTTTATTTCAGCTGCCATTAACAAAGCGGCTATCCTAGCCAGTTTGGGAAAGCTCCAGAGCTTCCTCATGTCAACGTATATATTGCTCCTTTTACCAGAGGAGAGTATGAAGGTACCTTTCTTAACCAAACCGTATTCCCTTAACTTCCTGGCCAAGTAGTTCTTGAAGTAACAACATCCCAAGTTAAATACTAACATAGGCTCGTTGACTGCCTCGACTAGCGCCTCGGCGTCTAATAAGGATCCGGTCCACGGAAGCTCGCTCAGCACCGCGATGTTGTAAGCTTCCATGTAGCGGTTCATGTCCACAGCTTGCTACCCCGCTCTCTCACCGGGATACCTTTTAATATCCCAAAAGGTTTCAACCTCGAACCCTAGAACCACTCCCATCCTCTAGGCTCCAAGAGCCTCCCTCGGAAGTATACCCCTTCGCCTTCACTTACCTTTCCCGCCACGATACCTCCTATTCTTTTAGCGAACTCCTCGGCGACATCGTTTTCGATAATGAAGACTGGTAAGTACTCCTCCCCAGAGAACAAGGCGTCCTCTAGGCTTACCTCTTCAGGCTTGGGAACGTCGAATAGGTCTATCCTAACTTTAGATGAGCTAGCTATTCTCCAAAGCGTTATGGCTAGGGAATCGCTAGAGTCGCTGGACGCGTGGATAAAATCAGCGAACTCCTCAATGACATCAACCAACTCAATCCTTATCCTAGGCCTCTTGCAGTGTTCCAAGATCTCCCCTTCAGCTTCCCCTCTCAGACATGTGCTTACACATCCCCAGCAACCTCTCGGGATGACTAAGGAATCCCCCACCTTGGCTCCTCCTATCGGTATCGGCTTCTTAGCCGTCCCTATAGAAAAGACGTCTATCGCGTCCTCTCCCTTGTTGCTGTCGGCTCCCATGAAGATGAGGTCGTATTCCCTTATCGCCTCCAACGCCCCTTCGCTCAGCTCCTTTATTCCCTCAATTGAATTTGAATAAACGGAGAAGGAAGAGGCTAAAGGCCTTGCTCCCTTCGCTACCAAGTCGCTTAAGGAAGCTATTACTCCCCTCCAACCCACGTCCCTCAGATCCATGAATTCCATCTTAACATCTTTGGCTCTAAATCCGTCGACGTTGGCACAAAGGAACGAATTCGTGAGCTTCAAGCACTCGCAGTCGTCTCCTAGACCTAAGGCCCCGGTCCTCAGTTTCATCGACTTAGCCAGCTTTACTAACTCCTCCTCGACTCTTCCCACCAGGGTCCCCGAGAGTTGAGGAGGGTCGCGTTTTTGTGGGAGTCTGCCTTCGGCACCGCTTACGCGGCCTTGGGCTTCGATTGTAAGGATAGGGAGGATTGTGTGGAGAGAATTAAGGAAGCAAAGGAAATATTGAAGGAACTCGATTCTAACCCCATCCTCACTTGGAGCTCCTACTACAAGATGTTCTTCTTGGTTACTAGGTTTGCGTTCCCAAAGGAAGAAGTAGAGAGGTTCTCGGAGAAGCTCTCAGTAAGCGGCTGGGAGGTGAAGTGGGGCAAGAGGGAGGAGGTGCTGGGGGAGTAACCTCGCTTGGAATAACCCTAAAACTGCTCTCCGCGATTGCCGACTACATGGGGTAAGTTTTGATTCGAAGATATCTCTTGATTGTGTTAACACTTAGTACGCTAACCTTTGCCGTCCCTCTTAGATCCTTAAATATGATAGGCACCTACACATTCGAGTTCTACGGGAGGGGCTTGGTCAAAATAGTCGATATAAAAGTAAATGCCAATCTTTTCAAGTTTTTCCTCCAGACTACGCCCGCTCCCGTGCAGCTGAAGCAAAACGTTGTTAGGATTACTTATCAAGGCCTAATGGTCGGACCAATACCTTTAGGGTACGTAAAGGAAATGGTCAAAGTAAAGTTCAAGGTTGTTACTGATGTACCTCCGAGATATCAAGCGCTGAGGAACATCTTAGGACCCTTGGCAGATAAGCTCTTTATGATGTGTACCATAACTCCCAACTTCGCTCTAGCTGCAAAGACTGTGGGAGGTACCGCGGGCTTCTATTTAGCAAACAACATAAAATCGTTCTTCTTCTTTGCAATTGCACCCTATAATGTTGTACTTAAACCCGGTGACACCTTTGAATTGGTCTACTTCCTCTCCACCACGCCTAGCGTAATAAGTCTCTACGGTAGGAGAGCTCTAAGCAATCAGTGCAAGTGGGGAGGACCGTGGCTCAGCTTGGTTCCGGACGTCTACAACTTCGGAGGACTTAAGGAATTGACGTTGAGGTACGGTTTCATGATACCTGACGCCGTGAAACCGAAGGGATATTGGGATATACCTAAGAACTCTTACGTGGCTGTCAATATAGGAACTACGTTTAACTACCCCGACGTGGGCACTTGGACCCCCAGCAGGAGTCCCTCCGGTCTAATGACCGTACCCCCGATCGTGGCACCTGTATACATTACCTACACACAAGCTCAACCCCCCTTCCCTCTCAAGCTCCCAGCGACAATTCCCATAGCGGTGCTCCAGACTGTCGAGGTAGGCTTCCAAAGGAAATGCCCTGGAGACGTGGACTTGGATGGAAAGTACACCCTCAGAGACTTCGAGGTCGTCGCGTGTCTAGCAAAGGTCTTAAGCGACACGAAGTTTTGTAAAGAAATACTCGACACCCTACCTCCTCACCTGGTCAACCTCGCCACGTTGCTCGGCGATGTGGATAGCAATGGTGTTCTCAACAACGTTGATGCCTTGGTATTGTTGAATATGATAGGACAGAAGTGTCCCTATGCTGATTACGCACAAGGGATGGGATAAAAAGAGTTACTCGTTCTTTTTCTTCTGAAGAGACTGGTAGAAGTACCACCACCTCCAGCCCCTTCCGGGTCCCCACCAGTAAGGCGGGGGAACCTCCTCGCTGGAAGCTGGAGGTGCTGGGGGCGCGGGAGGCGCTGGAGGGGCCTCTACCTCGCCCTGCTGGTAAAGGTACCACCAGCACGGGCCGGGGCCTCCTCTGCCTCCCCATCCCCACTTCCTTCCTCTACCTCTGCCTCTTCCTCTACCAAAGCCGAACCAGCTCATCTCACATCCCAGTTAGGTATGCCTAACAGAGTATAAAAGTGCATGTTCTCTAACGTTCCTATTTAAAGAGAACTTTTGCGGGACTGATACCTAAATAAGGTAATAGATAAGCAAAACTTTCGGGGGGTTGTGAGAGGCTTTAAAAGGACCCCTCTTAGATGGGTAGCTGGAGATGAGTTCCCCCCTTCAAGAACCCCGCCGGTCATCTAGTTCCTTGAACGGGATATCGGTGAAGGTAGTCATTCGTTACGACCCTCATGATCCCCTCGCTAAGGGAATAGCAAGAGTGCTCAAGAAGTACGCAGAAGAGAAGGGGCTTCAAGCAGAAATGATCGAGGATGGAAAGGACAGTAAATCAAAAATCGTGGTGGAAAGCTTCTGGGGCAGAGGAACGGGACTCGTCGGAGGCATGGAAGTAATCGAGGGTACATACATCGACGTACAGAGGTTACAAGCGGTAGACAACAAACAATAAAGCCCTTTTGCAATTTGCTAGGGATCTTATCCTTCTAGTTTTATTAAATATTTGAACTTTCTCTCCAGTTCTTCCTTAGAAGCAATGGTTACCACTACTGTACCTCCACCAGCCGTCGTGAAGGGGCCCTTGCCATGAGTTTCCCCAAACGCGGTAACCGCTTCCTTGTTGAATTCGTCGTAAATAATTCGGATTATACTCCTTTTGTTCTCACAGTCTGATGCATCCGAATACTCCAAAGAGTTATATTTCTCAAGACATTTCTCCTTTATCTCGTTTAGGTCTACCCTTTCCCCTGTTCGTTGATGTATCCAACTAGAGGTTATGATTGCCTTTCCCTTTACCGAGTTCGTTGAGGGATTTTTCTGTAAGGCATCAAAGGTGTCTTTGTCTAGGGGCGTGGGTATGAGTAGATAAACGGTACCCATAGCTCTGGCCTTCGCTCTTTGAATCTCCGCCTCGACGCCGCCACCCATATGAATGAGGAAATCCATATTCAAAGCGGATTCGCCGTCATGATCAGTAACGTTGATGGTATACAAGATCGGAAGTATAACGATTAGTATATCTGACTGTTCCACGTACAAATAGTCGCGGAGCTCTATCTGCGAGTTTATCTGATTTAACATCTCCTGCGCTATGTATGAATGTTCAAGTACCTCAAACATTATATCAAGAGCTAGGGCCCGTCTGAACCTCTTGTTGACATACTTTAGGAATCCTAGTTCATCATGTAGCGGTTTGCACTTTTGGTCACAAGAGGGGTACAGAACTTTAGGATGACCTCTGTTAATTACATTCACATAGAACTCAACGTCTTCGAAGGGCCATCTGTTCATACAATCAATTACCATGCTCAGTTTCTTGTCTTCTTCGCCCTCAGATCCCTTGGGCTCTTCTCCTAGGAGAGCGGCTTCTATCTCCTCCACTAGACTCTTACATGTCTCAAGTTTCTTAAAGTAATCAGTCTCATCTTTTCCACTCATCTCATCTTGCATTAACTTTGCGAAGAAAACTCGACCATGCCCCCTTTTTACGTTTTCGAGCACCAATTCATCGATAGTAGTTGGTTCGAAGAGTATTAGTTTGGGGAAGAAGTCACGTAACAACTTCTTCGTTTTTTCAATTACATCACAAACGCCCTTAACGTCCTTAAGTGGTTGGTCCTCCCTTCTAATTCTCCTGAAAATCGAGATTGGATGGGATACGTAGGCTTTCGTGTAACTTAAGGCATCTTCAAGATCGGAAGCTAACATTTCAAAGAACCTTATGTGGGTGTCTAGAGGGTACTTCAATGCAAAGATGTAGAATTCAAAGGGCTTTACGAAGCTCAATTTACTCCCTTTATCAAGAGCTAGCTCTTGGGAGGAAGTCAAGAAAGTCAAGATATTCACGTCTGCGGCTCTCCACGACATTATCAAGAGGGGATCGATTGGGTAAACGTCGTCTTTCCGGATGTTGCGACCATTGACGTGCCCTGGCGAGAGGATCTTCTTCAGTTCTTCTTGCCTCTCGGCCAGCCTTCTTAGGATGTCGTACCAATCATCGAACAGATAAATTACCTTCACTTCCTCAGCCAACTCTAACAGGGCGGGAAGTATGGGGTTAGGGACTAGCTCATTGGAAGTCGTAATATAGGATATATGAGTTATGAGTATGACGTGCTTAACGCCATCTTCAGAGTCGCATTTAAGGTTATGACACATCAGCTTGAGAGCTTCCTTGAAGCGATTTAAGAAGGCTGAGCGGGAGAGGTGTGCGAAGTCTAAGATTATTGGTATTATGTCCACCTTAGTTAACTCTCTTAAATAGTTTTTTTCGAAGTTTATAATTTTGAACTTCTTCAGAGGGGAGTCAGGGTTTCTCTCGAGAGCTGCAGCTACTACCTCTCTAACGTAGTTCGAGAGGTTGAGGCCAGTAATGCCAGCAACTACGATGATCTTCTTGAGAGGCTTTTGCACGAGCTCTCCCAAGAGGAATGTAGACTGCGTGGTTATAGGGATTTATGAATAAGAAGAAGACAGATTAACTTGGAGAGTATCAAATTCTAAAAATCTTGCTCAAGTAATGTTTGAGACATCTTTGTTTTCTTTTTCTGTAGAGACATATACACGTGTCTCTACAAGTAATGTTAATATCCTTCGATTGCTGGGTAAAGGTAGTTCTCGCCCTATTTATGGCGAGAAGCCTCGTAAAAGTGTTGTGGTAAAAGTGTACATTCAGCCTTGAATAGTGCTATCCAAGGGAAGATACAACGATCGAGTATCTCGTTATTCGTGTTTATACTTTCACATAATAATGAATCTCCTCCTAGGGAGTATTTCAAGTCGCTTTTTATCAGTCCGACTAATCGTTCATGTAGTTTCATGTGAGGTCTCGTTTCTTTTCCTGAACCTCCGATCATCGCTACTAAGCATGACTTCCCTACTGTTTCATTGATGACACTTTCCATATTTTTACATTTTTCCTCTTGTAGACGCGATAAGAGGAACCTTACTATTAAAGCCATTACGTTAGAGTGGGTACCATATTTCTCTTCTGTACCTCCCGGTGATAAATCACGAAGAATATCTGAAATTAAAGACTTTTCGCAAGGTGAATTGTTCTCACGCAATAAGAGTAGTGTCATATAATAGAAGAGTCCATTTTCCTTTCTCCATTCATTACTTAAGAAAGACAAGATGTCGGCGACCTCGCAGTAACCCAAAGACACTTTGCCTGCACTTTTACACTTTCTTTTTTCTACTATGTATTTCCTCATCAATTTCTTCATACTCTTGCCTCCTGTTGGTCTTTTAAAGACTTCAATTATTTCCATTCCTAATATCAATATTCTTAGTATCTGGATTGTAAGTATCATCGATGAAATTAACTTTATGCGGCATTGAAGCCTCTTTTTAGCAGTTATATCTGGAGAAGAATAATCATTGACACACTGTCTAATTTGCTTTATCATATTAGAGAAGAGTTTGGTAATATCGGTCCCGAATAATTCTCTAATAATTAGATCCGAGGGAAGTACATTGGAGATTAGCTGCTCAACCTTACTGATGAGCTTATAAGCTTCAGTTATACCGTATTCTTCTGTGACTATATCGTTCTTGATTGCCAATATATTTCTTACACCCAAGTTGTTATCCATAGCACTAATAATGCTAGATATGAGAGGAAATAAATCCCAAAGGGTCTCACCTTTCTTCTCACTACCATAACAACCTTTCCACCTTCCTTGTTCTACTTCTTCTTTTATAGAGTTCCATTTCTCGATGATTGTTGATATCTCTTCTGCACTTACTTTAATAACTTTTTGCAAAATACTATACAATTCGAGGAAAGAAGAGGGGCTTATTAATGTTAATAATCTGTGGATGATTTCATCTACATACTCTTCAGGTAATTCTTTATTAGCTTGTTGCTTAAATCCACTTAATAATTCTTGTTGGAGAGTATAGAGAAATTTAGGCATACTTATTTTTCCTTCTGAGGTATCTGCTTCTACTATTTCGTCTCCTTTCTTCTCGACATTCTCTAGCTGGCTTTCTAAAATGTTCCCGATAGTCACCCAGATCCCCTCTAGGAGACCATAGTAAGAAGGTGGAGGAATGATTGCTATCGGAAAATTCTCTTTATTTACTATTTTCTTCAGTATCTTAAACGTCATAGAGAGAGGAAAAATTACCTCCCAGTTGGGTAAGCTTCTCGGAGTATAGTAACTTAGTTCTGTCATAATCGTTTCTTGTTCTAGAAAATGTATTTTTTGAGAAAGAACACAGTCATACTTTTCTTTTAGAAGCCAATAAAGTATTATAAGCCGAGCGAATTCGTTTATATATATTATTTCTGTATTATTACTCCGTTCCTGCTTAGCGATCTCACACAGTTTCGCAGCTACTGCGTTTAATGACTGGACCACAGTAATTGTTAGACCTCGTTTCCCGAGAACAATAGAGTGAATGGTATCCATGATCTTTTGCACAGCAGTTGAGTTTTCGAAGTTGAGGTACTTAAATGATCTTATAAACCAGTAAAGGAAAGACAAGGCACTAAATTCTTCTATGGATAGTCGTAAGGGTTTTAGGTCGCGTAACCTCCCTAACTTGTTGCGCGTTCTAATGATTCCTTTTTCTACTTCAATTTTATGCAAACCAAACATGCTGTATAACATTCCAAAGGTTGCAAATGCGGTTGAATCACTCAGATAACCCAATCTGGTCCGTGGATTTTCTATATCATCAAGAATAATATAAATACTGTTGCTTGGTAAGTAATGTCTAACGTTCGACAACAGATTGGCGACATATATGGTACTCGAGGGTACTAGGCTAAGGAGAATTATTTTGTTTATGTGGTTTCTGATATCAAAATGTTCCATCACATGACTAAGATCTTCGTCATCTATTATATCTTTTATCACATCTCTTGCTCGGATAACTATATTTTTCTCAATCCCATCATTCAGATGAGGGATTACTCTATCGAGTAACTGTAATATCACCTCCAATGTGTGAGTTATAGAGGTAGGTTCCTCCATGGTATCCCAGACACCTTTTGGTTTTACACTTTTATGAATGTTATGATTTGAGAATAAGAGAAGTTTAAATTACAGGCTCTTAAGCCTATTCAATAACGACCTAACCCCATACCACCGTACCTACCATTTGGAGTATATATAGTATATATTATGAAGCAAATACTATTTCTGAACGTGGTCTACCTCCTTTACTTGACATATTCTTTAAGTAATTATAAACAATTTTACTCTTGGTGATTATGCAACATTCTGAATTTAAAAGAAATAGGATCTTGTATTACTTAAAAAATTTCTTAAACCTGAATTTTGTGTAGTTGTAAAATTCGGCTCACGGAATTTTGGGATTCCTCCAAAGTATAGAAAATTTATAAATTCTTTAAAAGAGATAAGGGATTAGGGTGATAAAGAAATGTTCTCTAAGCAGTTCATCGAGGAGCTAATAGAAGGTATCGACTTAGTTTCACTCTCCTTAGTAGGAAGTGCGAGAAGATCGAAGAGAACAAGAGATATTGACTTAGTTGTTATAACAAAGAACGAAATCTCTAGAAAAAAGATAGAAAGTAAAGCGATATCGCTAGGGGTACAAATCTTTCGACCTGACGTGACAAGTAATACGTTCTATCCTCTCAAAGAAAGAAACAATATTAACTTAAAGATATTCACCCTCGATGAGTTCAGGAAAATCAAACACGTCCACATGGATAACCTAAGGATAGTGTGGAGCCTCCAAGAGGTCAACCTAGCCGGCAAACCCTTAGCTGAACTAGTTAAGCCCTCCTTCCCCAAGAGCTTGAAGGACAAAGCTGCCGAGCTGAAGGGTCTGAGAAGGAAAGAGCTCTTCTGGGTTCTCGGTACCCAGCTACTAATGGAGGGAACCATGAAGCTTGAGGAGCTCGAGGACTTATCTAAGGACTTGAAGAGAGGCTTCCAAGTTCTTGCCGAGTACGGCGTTAACTAAGTTCAGCACGCTGGAGATAGATTTTTAGCTGCACGATAACAGCCAGAGGTCGGGGGCCGCCGTAGCTCAGCCGGCAGAGCGCCGGCCTTGTAGCGTCTCTCGGTCCTTGCGCGGGAAAGCCGGTGGTCGCGGGTTCAAGTCCCGCCGGCGGCTCCACTCCTCCTCAATGAAGACTCCTTGGCCGTTGACACCTGGGATGAAGAGAGGTCATGGGGACTGAGGGTCTCCATTGAAGAAAACTCGGTATAGTTAACTCGTACAGAAGGTTTGGCTCTACCACAAACCGTTTCGATCAAGATCTACAAGGGCTCTTGGAAAATGCTTTACCTTTTATTAGCTCTAGTAAAGAAAAAGCCTGACTATAGATAGAGGTATCAAGAGGGGAGGCAACCATACTCAAAAATGAGATCTAGTATTAACTCTACTATCCTTTCGAAGAACTTAGCGAGGGCATCCTCGTTAAAGTCGTTCACTATCAGCTTTTCCCATAGCTCTTGCAGAGACACTGCGACGTCGTGTATCCTCTCTATCACTTCCTCGGGCAGTTCCTCTGGTTCATCGCAAACTGGGACTAACTCACCCGCGATCTCTAGAAATACTCCGAAGTCAACTGAAGGAGCTCCCGTCCAAGAGGTCTCCAACAGTCGGAAGTGTAGCTCTTCAGCCTTCTTGGCGGCGAAATCGACCCATTGGTCTATATCTGCTTCTTTTCCTTCAGGGGCGTTCTTCCCCACCATCATTCCGCACCAAGTAATACTATCACCCTTCTCTTATAAAGATTATATCGGATTGAGTATATTCATTATATCTAATTGGTAAAAAATATAATTACTAAATATGGGAATTTTAGAATATATTAATGCACAAACCGGATTATGTTGAAAATGCAGCACCATCAACTTTAGAAGGTGACAGAATGAGATCCTCAGAAAGCTCTCCCCCAGAAAATTTCGGTAGAAGGAATTTTGGGGAGAAGGAAAATTTCTGGGTAGTAATACTGTAAAAGCTAAGGACCCCCTATCCCGCACTAAAAGTTGGTCGAAGAACAAGGAAGGAGTAAGTAGCTAAACGTAATACGAAGAGTTATCAAGGAAACGTTACTCAAATAAAAGAAAAAGAGAAGGATGAAAAAAGTATCATATGGGTATCATATGTCTTCCAAGTTAAGTAGGTAATTTATGATGTTTTCGAACCATTGTGCCATTACATCTTCATTGAACTCGCTCTCAATTACCTTCTCCCACTCTCCTTGAATTAGTTCAGCAAGACCATAAGCTTTCTTTACAAGCTTCTCAGAGAGCTCTCCAGAGGGCGGGCGGTAGATCTTAACTATCATTGGAATGGCAATGTCATTAACTATCCTTATGAAGTCTTGTGCGGTTCCTGTCCACTCAGTATTAACGAGCGAAGACCACGCTTCTTCCACTATGAGGCCTAGCTCCTCTGCACTAACCATATGGCATTACCCTGTATCTCATAACGAATTCTTCCTTATGAATCTTTCTTGGGCATTTAGTATTACCAATAATACAGCAATTTGAAAATAACAATTTCAAAACTTGGGATCACTTGAAATACATCAAAGAGTTCTAGAGAGAGGCTGCAATTCTTTTAGCTGAAATCTCAAACGAAGAGAAGTCGAGGACGCTTGAAATTGCAGTAGCCACAAATTTGTTTTCAAGTAAAATCCATCCTACCGAATTTTGATAGGGAAGAATTCCTTGGATCTCCTGGGTTCATGAAAGGCTAACGCTTAAGAAAAAGAATTCAGATGTGTGCACCCGGCGAAATGATATGGTGCAATTGGTATCTATTAACGTTGACGTAAAGCAGAAGTACCTTGATCAAGCTGAAATGCTTAGAAAGCTTTACGACTCTAAGGGAATAAAGGTCTTCGAGCTCCTGGGAAGCCCCGGCTCAGGAAAGACCGCCTTAGCGGAGGCAGTAATCGATAGGATAAAGGACAAGTACAAGATCCTCTACTTCGGAGGAGACGTGGCTTCCACCTTAGATGCCGAAAGGGTAGCAAAGCACGGGATAGAGGCGGTAGAGATAAACACCGGAGGCATATGCCATCTCGAGCCTTCTCATGTAATGGAGGCCTTGAAGAACGTTGACTTGAGCAAGTACGATATAATGTTCATAGAAAACGTCGGCAACCTCATCTGTCCCATAAACTTCCCTCTAGGAGCTCACAAGAGGATACTGGTAGTCTCAGTCGCCGAGGGAGAGGACAAGTTCGTGAAGCATCCGATGAGCACCAAGGCTGCCGACGTGATAGTAATTAGCAAAGTTGACTTAGCGGACGCCATTGGAGTTGACGTTAAGAAGATGGAAGAAGATGCCAGGAAGCTCAATCCTAAGGCTCCGATAATCAAGGTCTCCGTCAAGACCGGAGAGGGAATAGATGAGCTGGTCAAGGCTCTAGGCCTTTAAGCTCCTTCGTGATTTCTTCTAGACATCTCATTATCTTAATTTGAATTTCATAGAAGCTATACCCCTCTTCATCGTACCTCCCGACCTTTATCCTGGCTCCCTCCACCTTCCTCCTCGGCCATTCCTTTCCCTTCTCACAAATGGTATCGATGACTCCCAGAACTTTGGCTACTAGGCATTCGGTAAGGGCTGAGTGCCCTACCTTTATCCCACAAGATCCGTAGAAGTCTATGACGTAGAAGCCTTCTTGTCTAGCTATAGCTTGAAGGAGACCACTATTACCTCCGTGAGCGTTTACTACAACAAGGGCCCCTCCGAGCTTCTTTATGGATTCGTTGACATCCCTTAATACTGCTGAAAGCGTTTCTACCTTTAAGGATATAGATTCTTCCCACTCGAAGCTAGCTGAAAATGGAATTGGCGGCAAAACATTACCTCCTACCCTCTCCGAGAGGATCTCCGCAATCTTGGCAGCTATCCTTGTGTCCAAGTCTTCCTCTAAGCCAGGATGAGGTTCCCAAGAGCCTATCGGGAGGAGGAAGAGCTTCAAATCTCTCCCCGAAGGCTTGTACCTTGGGAGAGCTTATCCTCTGGGGCTATACGGATATATACAGTACGAACAAGGGCGCTTGGGAAGAGAGATGGAGGACGTTTACATTGTCTCTGCAGTTAGAACTCCTATAGGGAAGTTCCTCGGCTCCTTCTCCAAGATCCCCGCTCCGGAGCTCTTGGCAATTGCAGCTAAGGAGGCAATGAAGAGGGCGAACGTTGAGCCCAAGGACGTGGACTTCTATGCATTTGGAAACGTGATCGGAGCTGCCGTCGGTCAGAACCCAGCTAGGAGGGCTGCCCTCCTAGCCGGCGTGCCTCCGGAGGTAGACGGCTACACGGTGAACATGGTCTGCTCCTCCGGAATGCTCTCCATAATAGACGCCATAAGGGCCTTCAGGGCCGGAGACGCTAAGATAGCCTTGGTGGGCGGAACTGAGAACATGACTAGGGCCCCTCTCTGCCTCCCTCAAGACGCTAGGACCGGTATAAAGCACCTAATAGGAAGGCAAGCAAACCTAATAGACACCATGGTTCTAGATGGCCTCACCGACGCTTGGAACTGGAGGATAATGGGAGAGGAGGCTGACATGACTGCCAAGAAGTATGGGGCCAAGAGGGAGGAGCTGGACTGGATAGCCTACCAGAGCCACATGAAGGCTGCCAAAGCTACCGATGAGGGAATATTTGCAAGGGAAATAGTTCCCGTCGAGGTTAAGACGAGGAAGGGAACTGTCGTAGTCGACAAGGACGAGGGAATAAGGAGGGATACCAGCATTGAGAAGCTGGCTAAGCTTCCTCCAGCCTTCCTCCCCGACGGCGTCCACACCGCCGGAAACAGCTCCCAGCTGAGCGATGGGGCGGCTGCCTTGGTAGTCGCTCCTGAGAGCGTGGTGAATGAATACGGCCTCAAGCCGATAGCTAGGATACTGGGATATGACATAGTAGGCCTCAAGCCCGAGGACTTCGTGGAAGCCCCCGTTCCTGGCATAAAGAGGATCTCTGAGAAGCTGGGAGTGAAGCCGGATGACTGGGACTTGTACGAGGTTAATGAAGCATTTGCCATAAGCCTCTGGCTACCTCATCACTTGCTTGGAATTCCATATGAGAGGATGAATGTCCACGGAGGAGCGATAGCTATAGGCCATCCCCTAGGAGCTTCTGGAGCGAGGATAGTGGTCACCTTGCTCAATGCACTACAAACTCACAACAAGAGCAGGGGAGTTGCTACCCTATGTCACGGAACTGGAGGAGGGACCACCATAGCTGTGGAGCTAGTCTAAGCAAAATCATATTTTGGAGCTAAGTTCCTTGAGGAAGGCTTGCACCTCCTCCTCGCTCTTGCACACCGCCGTAGCCCTAGCCCCCTTTCCTCCTCCCTTACATATCCCTATTTGCCTTATCATCTTGCCTAAGCCTATATCTTTAGGAGCCGCTAGCTCCACTCTGTTCCCCACTATTACAGCTGCTACGGAATCGGAGCTGAGCTCCCTCAGCACCTCTTGTGCTAACTCCGGATCCTCCAAGTCCATCTTCAGTACCTTGAGCTTTCCAAGGCTCTCAGCCTTCTTCACGTACAGCTCCTTTAAGGCCTTTCTATACTTATTGAGAAGCTCCCTTTCCTTCCTCTCCCTCTCCAGCAAGCTCTCAATTCTCTTTACGAGAGCACTCTTGTCTCCGCCCACCTTGCTCGCCGCTTCCTCCAAGGTCCTCTCCATCTCCTGAGCGACTTCTGCGACCCTTGTAGCAGCGACGTACTCGAGCCTCACCACACCGTCTTGTATCTTCCTAGTGGATATCACCTTGAGAGCCCCGACCTCTCCCGTATTTGCTAGATGAGTTCCAAAACATGCTTGGATGTCCCAGCCCTCTATCTCCACCAGCCTTATCTCCTTGTCCATAGGAACTCCTCCTTGATATATGGTGAACCAGTACTTGGCCTCAGCCTCGTTTCTAGGTAACGTGAAGGTCCTTACCTTTCTCCTCTCATCTATTATCTTGTTGGCCTCTCTCTCAATCGCCTCTATCTGCTCCTTAGTTAATGGCCTGTGATGGGTTATGTCCAGCCTGGCCTTCTCCGGGGTCTTCTCGGCTCCCGCTTGCCAAACGTGATCTCCCAAGACCTTCCTGGCAGCTGCTAGGATCACGTGGGTACCAGTGTGGTGCCTCATCAACCTATACCTCCTTATCCAGTCTATTTCCCCTACCACCAAGCTTCCCTTCTCTCCTTGGAATGGCTCGTTGAGAACGTGAACTATCACTCCTCCGACCTTCTGAACGTCCCTTACCTCATACTCCTTCTCTCCTTTGTAGATCTTCCCTCTGTCCGCCATCTGACCTCCTCCTTCAGGGTAGAAGGCCGTCTGATCGAGAACCAAGTAGTTATCCTTGTAGTCGATTACCCTGGCATCGAACCTCCTCATGTAAGGATCCTCGTGGAAGAGCCTCCTCGTCTCCGGAAGGCCCTTGGCCCACTCTATTATCTCTTTAGGTAGCTTGGCCTTCTCCTCCGCTCCCTTTACCCTTCTGACCTCTTTCTGGTGCCTAGAGGCTACCAAGGCGTAGAAGTTCCTGGGAACCTCCACCTTCACCCCAAGCCTCTCTCCTACCTCTTGGACCACCTCTGGGGGAATCCCGTGGCTGTCGTAGAGGGTGATTAGGTCATCTAGTTCTATTTTCTTCTTCCTCTTCAATATCCTCTCGACCATCCTAGTTCCCTTCCTCAAAGCTTCCCTGAACTTGTTTTCCTCGTATTCAACGGCATCCAAGATGTACTCCTTGTTCTTCCAAGCCCTTGGGTATTGGTCCTTCCAGTACTCGAGCTGCATCTTCACTAACTCCACTAGGGGAACCTCTGCCTTGAGCTTCCAAAGAGCTCTCAAGGCTCTCCTTATGACCAGCCTTGCGAGATATCCCTCGCCGGTGTTGGAGGGAACTATTCCGTCCCCCAACATCCACATTATCGTTCTGGTATGATCGAGAACTTGGTAGACCAAGGAGGCCCTTTGGTGGAGCTCCCTTATCTCCTCAACGCTCATTCCCAAGTACTCGGAAGCCCTCTTGTAGGCCCTCTCTATGGTTTCCGGCTCGTCGGGATCCATGAGTCCAGCGGACCTCACCAAGGAGTAGAGGAGCTCCTCCGGAGGCTCTTCAACTCCCAGCTTCTCGTGGAAGCGCTTGAGCAAGTCGCCGTAAATGGCGTGGAAGGCCGTTGGAGTCTTCTGGGTGAACCAAGCTATCCTCTCTATTCCGTATCCCGTATCAACGACTTTGAGCTTCATGGGTATATATTCCTTCTTTCCGTTTTCCTTTACCTCATATTGCATGAAGACCAAGGTAGCCAGCTCCAAGCCCGCTATGGTCACCTCGAAGGATGGTCCGGCGTTTCCTCCTCCCTCCCACCAGCTCTCCTTGAAGTTGATCAGCTCCTCTGGAATTCCCAGCCTTTCCGTGAAGAACTCGAAGGCTAGCCTTACTGTCTCCTCCTTCCAATAAACCTCCTTGTCCGGATAATTGAAAGCGTGATGTCCTCCCATCTCGAAGCCTGTCATGTGCCTTCCTAGAGTCAGGCCCACGTTGTCTATGTCCTCCAACCTTATGCAAGGCTGGGAGATGACTAGGGGATTTGCCGGGGGAGGCACTATTCCCTTGGTCACGTGAGGCTGGAAGACCACGATGCTCGCTATTGTTAGGAAGAGGTCGTCCCTCCACCTAGCCACGACGGGTCTGGGCTCGACTATGGTGTGACCGTGCTCCTCGAAGAACTTGAGGAACTCTCTCCTCGCTTCCGGAAAGCTAAGTTTCCTCTTAGTGGGAACGTCAAAGAACTCGTACTCTTGGCAAGGAGCGTCTCCGCAGACCTCGTGCTCTCCCTTGGTCCAGAAGTAGGTTCCACACACCTTACACTTCTTCCTCTTGAAGCCGTTTTCCTCAAAGAACTTCAGGCGATACTCTTGCTCCACGATGAGTCCCGAAGGGGGATAAGGGAAAGGGACTATGTACCTAAGCCGGCCAAGCTGTGGAGCATATTGAACTCTGTTCCTCCTTTACCTTAGGGTTTATGGATGACCTCAGAGGTCTACGAGGCATTGTGGAGGAGAGCCAAGGTCCTCTTGAGGGAGGCGGAAAGGCTATTGAACGAAGGAGAATATGATCTAAGTCTAGTCATGTCCGAACAAGCGGCTCAGCTCGCCGTTAAGGCGGAAATATACATGCTTATCGGAGAAATCCCCAAAGGTCACAACTTGAGGAGGCTCCTCGGATATCTCGCTTCCTTAAGAGACGATGAGAGCTTAAAGGAGTTCGTCTCTAAAACCGAGATGTGTTAATTACGTTGGAGGAGGCCTATCTAGAAGGAAGATACGCGGTCCCTTACTATACAAAGGAAGAGGCCGAGGAGGGATTGAGGATTGCAAGAGAACTACATAAAGCCCTTAGACAAGTTCATGGTTGAGACCTACAAGCTCCTCATGAAGTACTGGAGGGAAGTGGCGGAGAGGGTAGCTGAAACGTGTCTCGATCTCTGCGAGGACTGTGAGGTTTACGTAATTGGAAGCGTCGCCAGGGGAACGGCAACTGCCCTAAGCGATCTGGACGTCTTGGTAGTCGTTCCTAGGAAGTGTGAGCCGAGAGCTTTGAAGAAAAAGGTTTTGAGGAAGGTAATTTGGAATATTCCTTACGATTATCCTTTGAACTTACATATCGTTCAGAAAGGAGAAGAAGAAAAGTGGTTGAGGAAGGGATTCGTGAAGATAAAGTGAACTCAATCACTTACAGAGCTCTTCGCACATCTCCTTACACTCTCTGACCTCATCTCCGCACTGCTCGAAGCAGTCCACTCCCAGCTCTAGGTTTTCAAGGCAATACCTTACGCACCTCTCTCCCGCCCTCTCGCAATCGGCTTGGCAGTTGGATAGACAAAGTAAGGACGTCACCTACCTCTACCTCTAGAATATCTCTTACCTTGAGCATAATATGCTTTCAAGAGAAGCTGACCTTAGGTACCTTGATACTCTAATAAAAAAGAGGGAAAAGTGAAAGTAACTAAATCGCTATCCTAAATCACCTAGACTTTTAGGTAATTATGTGTAGCTTCGCAAGGGTCTCCCTTTGTCCCTCTTGGAAGAGCTTCAAAGGAAGGCAAACGAGGAAAGAAAGTATCCAAACGATCAAGAGTTCTTGGAGAGGAAGGCAATTGATGTCGTTTGCGAAATGATAAAAACAAAAGAGTTACTCGAAGAGGGAGACACAAGGAACGCCGCTGGCAAGGCCTTCCAAGCTTGGAAGGATCTGCTTTCATGCTTGATCTGCTTGAACTTGGATAAGATAGCAAGAGATGAGAAGGAGAAAGAGTGGTACATCAAGAGCGGAGTCCTAGTTTCCACAAGCAAGATGAGGAGGCTAGCCCAAAAGCTGGAGGAAATAGGGATACAGAACGTCTTATCATGGACCTCTGTTGCTTTGGACCTTCACACCTACCAGTACAATGGCCCCGATCCGGATGGTGTGTGGTACGGGCCTAGAGATGAGGAAGAGGCAAGGGAGGACATTAAGCTCTTACTCGAAGCTACTAAGGAGTACTTGGAGAGGTATGTTCTTCCTAACATTAAGGGAAAGAGCTTGGAGATGATAAGGGAAGGACTGAAGTTGCTTAAGGGTTAAGTTGCGTTCCTCGTGACCTATCTTCCCTATCTTATTTATAATTACTCCCTCAAGGTTCAGTACGATAGCCTTGACTGAGCTCATTTACTACAAGGATCCCTACGTGAAGACGTTTGAAGCGAGGGTAGTAAAGGTCCTTCCAGAGGAGAGCGCTATAGTCCTTGACAGAACCGCTTTCTACCCTGAGTCCGGAGGCCAACCCTACGACACTGGGAGGATAGTTTGGGAGGGAGGAGAGGCAAAGGTAGTCAACGTTCAGTTCAAGGGAGACGAAGTTTATCACTATTTGGAAGGTGCTCTTCCTCCTGAAGGGAGTATTATTAAAGGAGAGATAGACTGGGACAGGAGATACAAGCTCATGAGATCTCATACCCTAGCTCATCTGCTAATGGCTGCCGTTAACGAGAAGTTCAGAGAGAAGGTCCCCGTGGTCGGCTCGGGACTGGGTCTCGAGGAAAGTAGAATGGACTTCAAGGCTAAGATAAAGAAGGACGACCTAAAGGAAATAGATGACATCATAAGGAAGTGGGTAGAAGAGGGAAGGGAGGTAAAGATACACTTGTTCGAGGACCCTGAGGAAGCCAAGAAGCTCCTAGATAGCTACGGCATTCAAGGAGGAGAGCTGACGGAGGAGCACTTACAGAAGAGGCCCATAAGAATAATCGAGATAGTTGGAGTGAACGCCGATCCTTGCGGAGGTACCCATTTGAAGAACACGAAGGAGGTAGGAGAATTCAAGTTGGTAAAGAGGGAGAGTAAGGGGAAGGGAGTGACGAGGATAAGGTTCAAGGTCCTTTAGCTAAGACCTCTAGTGCTTTCTCCAGCAATTTAGAGGGCACCAAGACGTAATCCCTCTCGAAGCTAGCATAGACCATTATCGGAATCCCCGCCTTCGCTAGCTTCCTAGATACCTCTGCCAAGAACCCTACAGTGCTCGGATCCATCTCTTCGCTCACCAACGCCTTGTAAGGCCCTATGCACTCTCCCACTTTTTCTTCGCTAACGATCGTTATCATTCCACTAAGATCATTCACCAAAGCCAAGAACTTTATATCCCTGGGTATCATGGAGACCCGGCAAATCCAGTACTCCCCTTCCATAGGTCTCAGCAAAGCTCGATCCTCGCGGTACGAGTACCCACACCCTTTACTTCCTTAGCAAGAAGAGAACTGAGAGGTCGTTACCTTACCTTCTCATCATAGGTCAGTGGAGGTGCATGATCTCATCCCTCCGATTCCTCAAAACCAACCTTCCGTCCTCCCAAATCTTGAGGCTCAGTTATTAATGCCTTCGAGCGGTGGGAATGAGGGTTCAGTATGTTCCTATTCTGGGGAATTAGCTACTTCATTGAACCGCTGATACTGGCAGTAGTTCTGGCCCTCTTCGTAGGACTGGCCCCGGTCCTCAGCAAGACTCCCAAGGGAGAGAAGCAGCTGAAACTCTTCATGGCGCTAACGGTGATAGGATATGCAGCAGTACTTTACGCCGGCTACGCTCTACTAGTAAACTACGCCGGCTACGTGCCGTCTCTAATGGCCTTCGCCTTGATCTTCACTGCATTCGGACTCGTCCAGTACCTAATAGCGCCTTGGCTCATCAACTTCATGTATGGAGCTAGGCCGGCAGAGGAGGTAGCGCCTTGGTTAAAGGAGAGCGTTGACAGGTTAGCACTAAAGGCTGGATTTAGAAAGCCCCCCAAGGCTATGGTGGCTGACGTCAACATTCCCAATGCCTTTGCCTACGGGAACTTCCTTACTGGAAAGTACATTGCAGTCACTAGAGGTCTCCTGGAGAGCATGCCGAGGGAGGAGGTGGAGGCAGTAATAGGTCACGAGCTAGGTCACCACAAGCACAAGGACATCTGGGTCATCCTAGCGCTCTCCCTAGCGCCGATGTTCATCTACTACTTGGGAAGGATGCTAATGGAGTGGGGCTTCTGGAGCGGAGCAATGGAAAGAGATAGGGAGAACTCCTCCATGGGCCTCTTCTTCGCTGGAATAATACTGGTGGCTGTTGCTATGATCTTGAACTTCATAATACTCCAATTCAACAGGCTAAGGGAGTACTATGCGGACCTTCACGGGGCTAGGGTAAGGGGCAAGAGAGAGATGCAGAGAGCCTTAGCAAGGATACATGTGGAAATGGAGAAGTTGAAGTCTAATCCACTTTTGAAGAAAGAGCTCAGCGAGTTCACCGAATCCCCCGCAAAGATGCTGTTCATCTACGCTTTTGTAAACACCTTCGCAGATCCTTACTATGACATAGATGTGCTAGTGGAGAAGCTGAAGAGGGAGGACGGGAGCAGCTTCCTAGAGATATTCATGAGCCATCCTCCGATACCCAAGAGGTTAAGGTTCCTGGATACTATAGAGGAGTAATTTTTGAAAAATTAGGAGAGCGGCACGAACTTAGTTTTCGGCTCCCCTCCTACGGGGATTACCAAGACGTCTATTCCGTCTCCGGAGAGGCTATCTCTCGAGGTAGCCACCTTAATGGAATCTATGGCTAGTTGCTCAGCCTCCTCCAAGCTCATGTCTTCTCTGTAGTTCTTCTCAATTAAGGCTATTGCTAGAGGAGCTCCGGTCCCAGCGGCGGAGTACCTCTCCTCGACCACGGATCCTACGGGATCTAAGACGTAGATGTGGGCTCCCTCCTTGTCATATCCGCCGAAGACGGTTTCAGTTAACAAGGGGAACATCTTATTGGAGTATAGCAACACTCCCAAGAACCTGGCGGCGGACCTAACCTTCATCTCCTTCTTCATGCTTATCTCATAGTACCTAACTTGGTTCTCCAGTATCCTGCTTATGGTCTGCATGTCAGCGTAGAGGCCCGCACAAGCCATCCCCATCCTGTTCCCTATTTTGAACACCTTCCTTATTGCCTTACTCATTATAAATCCTCCATAACTCATCCTCTTCTCAGCTGCTAGGACCACTCCATCCTTGACCTTTATCCCAACAGCCGTCGCTCCGAGGCCGTTCACGTTTCCTTACCCCTTGAAGGGACGGCGGAACGGTTATGACTTTAAGAGGTGTTGAGGAGCTCAACAGCTCATAGAAGGGTAAAGGACTCCAAGCCTTCGATCTAAGGTCACCAAGTAATCCACCTTGTAGGTCTTAGCTACTTGGAGCAAGGTAGAATCTGTAAAGCTCAGCGCGGGGGCTCTTTCCTTGTATATCTCCCACGCCTTTATTACTATATCAAGCGTTGTGGGAATCACTCTGAAGGCGTTCTTTTCGAAGAAGAGGGATCCGAGCTTGAGGCATCCCTCCCTTCCGAGTCTCCGAGAGGCGTAGCTTAGGACCTCGTCTATTACGTAATCGGTAACCGCCGGAACCCCTAGTTCCCCCTTCAGTATCCTTACCATGAGTCTCTTACACTTACTGTGGTTAACATCCCTCTTGTTGAAAGCCGCTAATATGACACCAGTGTCTAAGAGGATCAAGAGTAGAGCACCTCGTCCACCTCCTCCGAGGACTTCTCCGGTCCCTCGAAGGAGAGCTCCTCCAGCACCTCCTCCGCGCTCTCCAAGGGTCTCCAGAGGCCGAGCCTTACCTTGAGCTTCTCCAAGTCCTCACTGGCTACATCAACGATAGCGTCAATGAGCTCCACTAACTTCACCTTCCTTCCCGTCTCCAGCGTCAGCCTAGCTTGCATCTCCTCCAATCTCCTCTTCGCCCTCCTGCTCACCTTTATGCTCTCCACTTTTCCACCATTTCTACTTCTCTTCCAAAATTCCTTTAGAAGCTAACTCCTACTTTACTTGGAAAGTGAAAGAATGGAATTTAATTAGAAGAAGTGAGTTATCCAGACCAGGAGTTATCCCTGAAGGAACCCCCAATCTGTCCCTACTTCGAGCCCCGGAAGGACTTCTACGAGCGTCATGAAAGAGACGTCGAAAGCGTAAAGGAAATCCTGGAAAGGGAAGGTTCGATATAAGGAGAATGAGCATAGGCTAGGTCGTACCTATGGAATCTCTCAAACTCTATCTATGGCCGAGATTACCAAACCCCAGCTCTCAAGTACCTAAAGGCGGTCAGACCAGCGGTATAGCCTTGAGCGGCCGCCACCAAGATCCTCTTCGGAGCGGGGGTTATGTCGCCGGCGGCCAGAACTCCCTTCACGTTCGTTTTCATCTTATCATCCACCACTATTTCCCTTCCTCTCATCACCACTCCTAGATCCTTTATCCAGCTTAAGTCTGGAGGTTCGTAGCCTATGAGGAATATCAAGTGATCCAAGGGAAGTATTTGCTGGTTCCCTTCCTTATCGACAACTCTTACTGCTATAGCTAATCCGTTCTTTGCTATTATCTCTTGAACCACGCTGTTGAGGACGAGCTTTACCCCCGCTTTTATCATCTTTTCAACGCTCCTCTTCGGAGCCCTGAACTGATCCCTTCTATGAACTATCGTCACCTCAGCTCCGGCTTGGGCTAAGGCTGTGGCGGTGTCTACAGCAGTATCACCTCCTCCCACCACCACGACCTTCTTCCCGGCGAACTCCTTGGGATCCCTGACGGTGTAGTGAACGTTTGGAAGGTCCTCGTTAGGAAGTCCCATCCTCCTAGGCCTCCCGAGTATTCCTATTGCTATTATTAGAACCTTGGTCTGGTAGATGTTTTTGGTAGTTTCAACTATTATCATTTCATCCTCCTTTCTAGCTTTTATGACTCTCTCTTGTTCCCTCACTTCAAATCCGAAGAACTTTATCATGTTATCAAAGGCTTTAGCTATCTCTATAGCCGGCTTTCCGTCGAAACCGGGGTAGTTCTCCACGGGCTTCCAAGCGTAGGAGTAGACGGTGGCCATCGTCTTTTCGGCCTCGAGTACTAATGGCTCTACTCCGTACTGCTTGAGGGTGCTGGCTGCCGTAAGGCCAGCCGGACCCCCGCCTACTATTATTACGTCCCTCTTCTCCATAATTATCACCTCATAGAACAAGTTAACCTAACTACTTGAGTGTCATTTAAGAGATAGCCCAAGAGGGCCACAAACCTAGCGCAAGGAGATCGCGGAAGAGCATTACCTTGAGGATTTTGTACTAAGTAACAAGCGTGAGGGAGCCAAGGGTAAGAAGGTCCTATTCCCTTAGGACAGGGGGCGGTGGCGTTAGGTAAGGGGAAGTCCTTCTTGCAACCGCTCAAGGATAAGTAGTACTGCGCCATCTCATATGCTAGAGCTTCGCTCAGCTTGTTCACTATAGGTATAGTCATGTTAGCTAGCTTGGCATTGAACGTGCCGGGCAAGTTCGCTAAAACTTGCTTTATCCTCTGTGCCTCAGTTCTCAAATTGCTGTACAAGTACACGTAGAGGACCCTAGAGGTATTGGAACATCCCTTTCCTCTGACCGCTAGTTTAAAGGAGCTGAAGGCGGCGGAGGAGAGGAGCTCCCCTATCCTCGTGAGCCTCTCGCTGTAGGAGTTGAGGTACTTTAGTTTCATGAAATTGATCAATTCCAAGGCTCTGTAGGCATAAGCGAAGGAAGCCAGGTAATAGGCAGAGGCCAAGGTCCTATTACCTAGGACGTAATATCCATCTGCCTTATCTGCTAACTCCTTGCTTATCTTGAAGTCTTTTTTCAATTCGTTGAGAAGAATTTTTTGATAATCATTGTGGGCCTTTAAGATTACTATCTCTGCACTCACCTTCGCTCTGTAGACTTGAGAGAGCACCTTTATTGAGGTGACCCACTCGTCCTTCCACGGTATCGTAATGTTCTTTATCGTCTGGGGGTTGCAAGCAGCCATTGCTATGGCCATCAACATTAGGATCGCTGCCGCCCACTTCAAAGTCCACTACCGTGGGACCCATGTGTAACGCAGTACTTATGACTTAGCTCACCTCATGCAACGTTCATTGTTAATTAGAGATAGGGAAACTGCGCTATCGCGAAAGGTCATCAGATCACCCATCTTCATCAAAGCCACAATTATCCCTATTACAATGCTTATCCACATGGAAGCCACTAGCCCTATCATCCACTTGAGCATTGAATTTATTTCCTTCCTAAGCTTCTTTATATACTCATTAATTACGGTTGCTTTACTTTGAATCCAAGGCTATTTCGTCCGCTATTTGATCGGGGAGGTAAGGTTGTTTTCAAGGATTTTTGGTCAGGAGAAGCAAAATAGCTTACTTGTCCATCTTCTTCAACACTATCTGCGTGTGAGTGCTCTCTATGCCCTTTATGCCCCTTATGGTGTCGAGCACAGTGTTCAGCATGTAGTGATCTGGAGCCTCCACCCTCACTATCAAGTCATAGTCGCCAGTGACCTCCGCTATCTCCTTCACACCGTCTATCATGTGTATCTTCCTAGCTACGGAGCTGGTGAAGGTGTTGCTGTCCACCTTTATCCACACTATTGCCTCAAGCTTCTCCGTCACCTTAGGCCTTAGCGCCCTTCCAGTCACCTTCTCCGCTATACTGACCAAGTTCTCGTCGGTAAGTATCTTGTACCTACTCCTCTTGATCTCATCTAATATCTTCAAGAGCTCGTCGTCGCTAACCTTAATTCCTAGCTTCTCCAGCTTTGCCTTTACGGCCTTCTTGCCGGTGTACTTGTCTACCACGTAGTCTCTGCTCCTCCCTATCATCTCGGGCGGGAAGGCCTCGTAGGTCCTAGGGTCGGCCAGTATCCCAGCCACGTGTACGCCGGCCTTGTGGATGAAGGCATAGTCTCCTATCACGGGCATGTTGTAAGGCACCTCTAATCCGGAGTACCTCTCCACCAGCCTGGTTACCTCCATCAACTTGCTCAAGTTAACCTTATCTATTCCGAAGTGGACCTTTACTGCGACAGCAAACACTTGCAAGGGAACTATTCCGACCCTCTCTCCTAAGCCGTTCACGGTTACGTGGACAGCGGTGGCGCCTCCCATGACGGCCCCAAAGGCGGTAGCTACTGCCATTCCCAAGTCGTTGTGGGCATGGATGTCATACTCCACATTAGGGACCCTCTTAACCATGTGTTCGAAGAACCTCTTAGCGGTCCAAGGAGTTAGGATCCCTACGGTGTCGGCCAAGCTAACCCTATCGGCCCCGGCGTCTCTGGCTGTCTTCACCACTTGCTCCAAGTACTCCAAGTCCGCCCTGGAGGCGTCCTCTGCCGTGAACCTTACCTTTACGCCATAGCTCTTGGCGTACTCAACCATCTCGGCTATTATCGAAAGGGCCTCCTCTCTGGTCTTCCTGTGCTTGGACTTGAGGTGGATGTCGCTTACTCCGTAGAATATCGCTATCCTATCAGCCTCGGTTTCGGCTGCAGCATCGATGTCGGCCTTTACCGCTCTGCTGTGAGCTATTATCTCCGCCTTGATCTCTCCCTCCTTCTTCATTGCAACTATTCTTTTCACCGCTTCCATCACGTCGGGAGCCACGGCCGGGTGTCCGGCCTCTATCATGTGGACTCCCAACTCGTCCAGCTTCTTCGCTATCTCAAGCTTCTGATCTATGGTAAAGCTCACCCCGGGGGTCTGCTCACCCTCCCTCAGGGTGGCGTCTAGGAGCTTCACCCTCTCAAAGTTCTGTTTATACCTCAGCAACTCCTCTTGAAATGGAGCGCTCACCCTTGACCACACCGCTCAACGGTATAGTGAGGGCCTTATCTGTTCGGCGTACCTGTTCGCTTAGCGGATCCGTCGGAATCGAGCCTTCAAGTCCATGAAAAGCAAATTAGGAGATGGGTCGAGCTTCCCCTAGGTGCTCACGAGTGCTCTGCTACTACCCGGGCTGTAGCGCTAAGGGAATAGGCAAGGACATGGACGAGGCGGTAAAGGCGGTTGCTGAGAAGCTGGGAATAGATTACAAGGAGATCGAGGGCTGGTCTTGCTGCGGAGCTGGAGTAGTGGACGACGCCTCTCCTCTAGGAGCCGCTATCCTGGCCCACGGAAACATGGCCTTGGCGAAGGAGCAGAGGTGTGACAAGGTCTTCACCGCTTGCGGCATATGCTTCTTCCAGTTCATGAAGTGGAAGGGAAAGGTAAAGCAGAACGAAGCACTGAAGGAGAAGGTTGAGGAGGCGCTGAAGTCTCACTTCCTCGAGCCCGCCGATGTGGAGGTGCTTCACTTCATCGAGTTACTTGCTGAGAAGCTGACTGATGACGATATCGTGAGGCCTCTACCCTATCTGAAGGTAGCGATATACCCTGGATGTCAAGCCAAGAGGGGACTAGCGGCTAAGGGAAAGAACGCCTTCAAGCTCATGGAAGACATACTCAAAAAGCTCCAAGTTGAGATAGGCCCTAGGATCGACTTCTGCTGCGGTTTCCCCTCCTCCACCTACGACAAAAGGAATTCCAAGAAGATGGCCGAGGAAGTGGTCAGGAGGAGTCTGGACGCTGACGTAATAGTCACGCTGTGTCCGTTCTGTCAATACCACATAGACACGACCGTCAAGGGGAAGCCCATAGTCCACCTCCACCAGCTGGTAGGCTTGGCCTTGGGCATAGAACCCGAGAAGCTTGGTCTGCATAGACACAATAACAAACTCGAAATATGAGGCAACTTTTAGCGCTGTACGACCAGAGTATGTATCGAGGAGTGATGAGTACGAAGAGCCGACTTAAGGTACGCCTTTTGACCCCTCCCATGGACGTCAGTTGGGGGTCCAAGTACATAGCTGTAGCTTTGGGTATGAGAGGTTTCACCTTGATTGACCCCTACACGGGAGAGGTCAGGAAGGAGATCACCGACAATCCCGCTTACGCCATCGCTTGGTCAGGAAGAGGAAAACTTGCCGTGGGCTCTGACGGCTATGTCTTAATATATGATGAGGAGGGAAGGAACGAGAAGAAGATAAGCGTCCCCGGAGAGGTCTCGGACCTAGTCTGGATCGGAGGGGGACTCATAGCTGGAGGCAACGGCTGGATAGCTTACTTGGAGGACAAGAAGGAGGTAGTCAACATAGGCTTGAACGTGACCAGGTTGGCTTGGAAGAGGGGTCTCCTAGCCGTTGGGACCGCGGAGGGAAGGCTCCTCATAATGGAGGAGGACAAAATCATCTGGTCAGTTGAACTAGGCCCCTCCGTCCTTGGCCTCTCTTGGGGACCCTTCCTCTTAGCTGCTACGAGCAACGGGAAGATATTCAAAATATCTGACTACGAAGAGTTCAAGCCTAAGGAGTTCATCGCTGTGAAGGGCGTAAGTGACCTAACCTGGAATCCCAAAGGAGATGAGTTCGCCTTAGCTGAGAACTACAAGAAGGCCATACTCTTCTACTCCTCGGACGGAGCCAAGATAGGAGAGGAGAGGCTCGACTCTATTCCTCTTGCAATAGACTACTCTCCCACTGCAGTGGAGGTGGCGGTAGTACTCGAGAGCGGAGAGCTCTACACCTTGGGAACTCCTAAGGTAGCCATAGTCCTTGAGGAACTCATCAAGGCTAGCAAGTGCAACCAGAAGGGAAGGATCCTCTGTCAAGCCCTCGAGAAGGCGTTCTGGAAGCTTGTGGGAGAGCTGGGTCAAGATATCCCCTTGGATGAGTTCTTGGCCTTGAAGAACTTGGAGGAGAACATTCCTCAAGCCGTCTCCTGCCTCCTCAAGTACGCCAAGGAGGTAAGGGAAGCGGTAAGGGATATCCTAAGCATGGAGGACGTGGTAGATGCCTTAAAGGAGGGCTGTGAGAACTTCAAGAAGTGGATAGGAGTAGTTACCAAGAACAGGCTATGTGTCAAGAGGGTCTCCGAGCTCTTAGACGACCTCTTGGACCTGGCTCCCGGAGAGCTCCTCCCTGCTCAGATCCCAACCTCAGTTACCTTAGTAGAGAGATTCGGGTGCGAAGGAGCCCTTAAAGTTATGGAGTGTGCCTTTGCCTTAGCTCTAATATTAAAGGACTTGAAGGAGCATGAGGATGAGCTGGGAGTGAAGCTGCCTACCCTAACGGAGGTGATACTCTACGCATTGATGAAGAACGGGTGTGATGACCTAATTGCGAAGTTGAAGCAGATGGAGAAGCTGAAGAAGGAGGCGGCCAAGTACGCGGAAGAAGGTGAACTGGACAAGCTGATGAGAGTACTAGACGAGGTAAGGAACATAGCTGAGGAGTTGAGGGAGGAGTTGCTGAGCACCTTGCCGGAGGGATATGTAGGAGTTTAATCGACCCTTCCTGAGCTCCACTCTTGGAGCTCCCAAGCCAAGCTCAGCGCCTTCTCGAACGACTCCCTCAGGAGTTCCTCAACCTCCTTCTTGTCCATAAACGTGTCCTCAAACAGTCCCTCGGCCTTTCCCTCCTTGAGTCTCCATGCGCTCAAGTTGTCTATCCTTCCCATGGTCTTCGGGAAGACTATGGTTACCTTTGCGTAAAGCGATCCCTTCAAGTTTCTCGAGACCACGGACCTGGGCGAGTGCTGGATGGGAACAGCTTCGTGAGGTTTGGATCGGTCGAATACGTAGACCTCGCCGGAGAGGCCCTCGTAGGCGCTGTGGTAAAATATCACAAAGGGATTTAAGTTCCTCTTCATGACGTACATAAACCTATCCCTATCCTCCTTTATCGCCCTTACTATTGACCTACTGTTGTACTCATTCATTATTAGGGCGCTCCAGTGCCTCCTCGAGAGAATACCCTTCGCTAACGTGTACAAGGCCAGGAAGAGGTCAGGCCTCTCCAAGCTTATCTCAGAGCCCTCCTTCAGCTCCTTTCCAAAGCTCACGATCCTCCTCAGTATCCTGTAGAAGGCTCCGTCCGTTACGTTGAGGACGCTCTCGTAGAGCTCGGGGATATCGTGGAGCATTATCTTCCTTATTTGGGAAAACTCCGGGTAGCCGTTAGCTAGGGTTCTCAAGTCCTCATCGGGAAGAGCTAGGATCAAGCTGAGTACTCTCGTCGCCATAGCGCTGTAAATTATCGAAATGGGGTGGAGGTATACGTCGTTGTACATGTAAACTCTGCTTAACAACATGTTCTCAATTACACTTATTCCTTTTTCAACGACCCCTAAGGTGAAGACCTTCTGGGCTACTCTCTTAGGAACTATCGCTATGACGTTGTAGAGTCTGTCAAGATCGTAGAGGCCGGCGGTCGCCCCTGAGAAGTAGTAGTCCCTCAGTATGTAATCTCCCCTGTCCGCGTCTATCTCAGAGCTTATCATCTGAGAGGCTATTACCTTAGCGTTAAGCTCTGAATCATTAGCACAGTCTACCTCCTTGTCTATGTAAGCTAGTTTGAGTATTTCCTCTACTAGCTCCAGCTTGACCTCCTCGCCGGCATACTTTATTGGTCCCAACCTCTCCTTCATCTCGTTAAGCAAGCTGAGCGTAAGGTGTTCATGAGAAACCATAGTTTGAACGCTCTTCTCCTTCGCTTCGATGTAGTAAATGTAATCCTTCATGGCTACCTCGAAGACGTGGGATAACGCCACGTGGCCTAGGTCGTGAAGTAATGCGGCGACGATTATCTCCTTCTTCATTGAATCCAAGTGATCCAATACCTCCCCAGCGTATTCCTTAAGGTCCTTGAACCTCAAGTACCTTATTACCATCTCTTCTGTGTTCTTCCTTATATTGTTTAACATGTTCTTAACTACGTGAGCCACTCCTAAGGAGTGCTCGAACCTCGTATGGTTTGCTCCAGGGTAGACGTAATGGGAGAGGCCTAGCTGTCTTATCTCCCTCAGTCTTTGGAATATCTCCGTATCTATCAGAGTCTCGAAGAGATCGGAGGGAAACTCTATGAAGCCGTGTATGGGGTCTCTGACCGTCTTCCTCTCCATCCCTCGCTGGACCGTTATGCTGAGAACTTGGGCAAGAATAAAGACGTTTCCCGATTAGCTGAACAAGCGGTAATCGTTCACTATTATTACCTTATGTTCTAAGGCCTTCTTCCATGTAGGCTTCTTGATCATCTTCTTTGCTTCCTCTGGGTCCAGAAGATCGCCTCAAAGTCTTCGAATTCTGGAAACACCTCCCACCGGTATATCGGCTTTACTCCCTTGACCAGCTCGCTCACGACTATTACGTCCACGTCGCTCCACAAGTTGAAGTCTCCTCTGGCATAGCTCCCGAACAAGACGACCGTTAGCGGTCCTCTTCTTCTAGCTTTTTCCGCAGCTTCCCTAAGATTAGCTATTACCCTCCCCTTCCTTCTTCCTTCTTTCTAATATCTCTCCCAGCGACATCTTCGGCCCATCTTATTACCTTTTTCAGCACATCTTTTAGCTCTCAAAGCGTCCTCTTCATCGAAGTACTCCCAAAAGCGCCCCTTCGGAAAAGGAGTCGGGATAGCGAGGAGGTATGTAGAGCTTGTCCAAGAGTTTAGTTATTTCGTGACCAAAGGCAGCTATTCCCATTGAGTACAGCAAGCCCTTGAAACACGCCCAAGCGTAGCCTTCGTGCTCTATGTTAGCTCTATCAGCTCATAAGGTCTTCGTCCAAAAAGACCTTCCCGTTCAAGATGCCCTTCGCTTAGCAAAAAGGTTGGGGATGAGCGGGAACCTCCGGCAGTGAGTGGATGAACGACTCTACCAGAGGCGACCTCGACTATTACAGCCAGTTTAAGTGCATGTGACTAGAGCTACACGTTATCTCTCATTCTTTCCTTTAAGAGGTAGATCCTTGTCAAAGGTTGTATGAAAGGGGAGAAGACGTTTATGTCATCGTCGAGCTTGTCGCCAACATAGCGTCCTTTAGAAATACTATTAGGGACTCCTTGGAGAGAATCAAAGAGTTAAAGGAGTAGCCAAAGGGATGTAGAGCTTCTCGTAAAAGCTGATGTCCAACCCCTACTCCAAGGTAAGGGGGGCTTGAGGGTCCACTATTTTCTCTTTTTGCTAGCAATGCTCTCAATAGGCTCCTCAGCGATATTGGTGAGGTTGGCCAACGCTCCCGGCACCGTCTGCGCCTTCTTCCGCTTGCTCTTCTCCTTGCCCTTTGTGATAGTACTTAACAAGGGGTCTTTCAAGGGCTTTGACAGGTTGGCAGTATTGAGTGGAATCGCCTTGGGGGTCCACTTCTCCCTCTGGATGGATTCGCTTTACCGCTTGCCCGTTTTCGTGAGCACGGCCGTAGTGACCACTTACCCGGCGTTTCTGGCATTAATCGAATGGAAGAAGGAAGGCTTTAGACCCCTTTCCGCCTTGGGAATAGCCTTAGCCCTGTTAGGCACCTTCTCCCTCTTCGGCCTGAGGGGAGTCTTAGACCCCCTCGGACTTCTCGAGTCCCTTTTGGGCTCCTTGGCGATCACGGCCTATTTCTGGATTGGGAGGAAGGTTAGAAGAGAGAAGGAGCTGGGGGAGTACGTCCTATGGGCATATGCCTTCGCCGCCCTTACCGTCTTCCTTTACTTACTCCTTGTAAATGTCGACCCCTTCATCTATCTCCCTAGGTCCTTCATTTGGTTCCTCCTCATGGCTTTAGTTCCTATGATGGGGGGCCATACGGTAATGAACTACTTGATCAAGTACTACAAGGCCTACGTCGTTAGCTCTATAGCGTTCCTAGAGCCCATAATAGCCGCTATCCTAGCGTACTTGATATTCGGGGAAGTTCCGCCGAACAAGAGCCTCTTACCCAGCCTAGGAATAGTCCTAGGCGTCAGCTTGGTCGTGCTCTCGGAGCGCTACGAGTAGAAAACTCTTAAAGCAAAGTTGGTAAGGTGCGGCTACGGGTCACATGTATTGCAAGGTGGGAGTCAGCTCTCAGACATACTAAACATTATAACTCAGATAATGTTCATGGCTTTCCTATTCATGGCCTTCACCGGAGCCGATCAGAGGCTCAGGATGTACCTATGGGCCAAGAACATCAAGGCTAGGATGGAAGAGATAAAGGAGATGGCAGAGGAGAGTAAGAAGGAAAGCATAGAAGTCCTCAAGAAGCTTGGGGTAAGCAAGGCTGAGGATTTAGTAAACAAGCTAAGCGAGTTTTTCACCATAAGTCCCGTCGACATAGAGCCAACCGACATAACCAAGAGGATGGCTCACATCTTCAGAACCGGGCTGAGGAGGTGGGAGAAGGAAATAGACAAGAACTTAACAGAGCAGATACCCAAGGCGAACAAGCACAACGCTTTGGTCCTAATTGAGATAACCAACAGCCTCAATATGATATATAAGATAATTAGGCACTACCTCCTTTACGCCCTTAAGAATAACAACTTGTTCCTCATAATGCAACTCTGGATGATAATGCCTCAGATAACTAAGATGTCCAAAACCTTGAGGAATGCAGTAGATACCTTCAAGAACTGCAGACCTGTGGGGGACTCCGTAGGTCCCTTGGTCGCCTACAGGCTCATGAGGAACAAGAGGAGGCTCTGGAGGCCGGCAGAGGATACCGTGGCGGGAGAGGTGGACGTGGACGGCAGAAACCTCATAGTGGTAAAGGCCGAGGGACCCGGAGCCACCGTGGGTAACCCCGGAGAGGCGATAATGAGGATAGTGGAGGAGAGGAGGGGCAACGTGGACTTGATCTTGACGGTAGACGCGGCCTTAAAGCTGGAAGGAGAGGAGAGCGGAAGCATAGCTGAGGGCTCCGGAGCGGCGATAGGAGATCCGGGACCGGAGAAGATAGCCATCGAGAGGGCAGCCGCCAAGTACGGAATTCCCCTCGAGGCCATAGTGATAAAGATGTCAAATGAAGAGGCAATAACTGACATGCCGAAGAAGATAGCTGAGGCCGCAGACAAGGTGGTCAACATGGTGCTCGAGAGGGTGAAGGAGCTCCCTAAGGGAGCTACCGCTATAGTCGCCGGCATAGGCAACACGTGCGGAGTGGCTCAGTGAGGTGGAAGGCATGGAGAGGCTCGACGACTTGGTATCGCTCATGTTGATAGGAGCCTTGGTAGCCCTAACTACCGCAATGATGTTAGTAAATAGCAAAAAGAAGAAGGAAGAGGAGAAGAAGTTCATAACCGTGCTCAAGTGTCCCAAGTGCGGCTTCCAGAAGGAGAGGGATTGGAAACAAGGGGACTTCGTGGGCTTGGTGGAGGGCAAGTGCCCTAAGTGCGGGGCTCTGATGGAGGTATACGCCATCTACAAGGAAGGCGAGGAGGAAGAGGAGGAGACCAAGTCCCTAATCCCTATATAGGGAGTCTCAGGTCCTCCTTTACCACGCTGAACGCTATGTGGGTAACCGATTTCTTGACCTCAGGCCTGGAGAGCAGATCCTTCACGAAGACGTTGAGTCCATCCATATCCTTGAACTTAGCTATCAACATCAAGTCGAAGTCTCCCGTTATGTCGTAGACTGCTATCACGTTGTTCATTTCGCTTAGGTCGTCCTCCAGCTTTCTAAGCTTGTCCCCGCTCACGCTGAGCATTATTATCGCAGTTATTGGGTATCCCACCTTGGCGCTGTCAACTATCGGAACGAATCCCTTTATCACCCCTTCCTTCATGAGCTTCTTCATCCTCGAGTGAACGGTGGCTGGCGACGCTCCAACAGCCTTTGCTATCTCCCTGATACTCTTCCTAGCATCTTTCATTAACTCGGAAAGTATGCGGAAGTCTAATTCGTCTAGCTTGTGGGCCACTGTATTCAATCCCCGTGCTAGCGCCCACACCATCCATCTCTAAAAAGTGGGGTATACGACCCTCGGACCCGGTGTAGCTCTTCACCCCTCTGAAAGGGGCGGGAACTCCTCATTGGGGACCGCTTTTTCCCTCTCGGGGGAGTTGAAAGGATGAAGCTGCTCAAGAGAATAGCAAAGGAAGTGCTGGGGGACGAGGAGATATGGTCGAGGATAGACGTCGTAGGCGACATAGCGCTAATTCATAGGAAGTTCGGATATCCTGTAGAGAGACTTCGGGTCTTAGGAGAGGAGCTGGTCAGGAGGATGCCGGGAATAAGGGCCGTTTACGCAATCGAGCCCGGAACGGAGGGGCCCTACAAGCTGAGAAAGCTCATCCATTTGGCTGGGGAGAGGAGGACGAGGACCGTCTACAAGGAACACGGGTGCGAGTACGAGGTAGACGTGGAAAAGGCCTTCGTCGTCCCCAGGCTCTCTGGAGAGCACCTAAGAATAGCTAGGCTGGTTGAACCTTGGGAAACTGTATTCAACATGTTTGCCGGAGTCGGACCCTTTTCTATCCTAATCGCCAAGATGAAAGGAGCAAAGGTCTATTCAGTGGACATAAATCCCGTCGCGTATGAACTCATGGTAAGAAACGTCAAGAGAAACAAGGTAGAAGGAAAGGTCGTTCCCATCTTAGGGGACTCGGCGGACGTAAGTTACTGGCTTAAGGGAAAGGTGGACAGAGTCCTGATGCCCCTTCCCGAGCTGGCTCCCTCTTACTTGGACTTCGCATTGCTTTCCCTCAAGTACCCCGGTAAGCTCCACCTTTACCTTCACGTCCTTGTAAGGTACGGAGAAAGGCCCAAGACGGCTGGGGAAAGGGTGGCTAGGACCTTAATCGATTCCAAGTGCTCCTCCTATGAGCTCGAGAAGGTCAGGCTGGTGAGGACTGTTGGACCTAGAATAGCTCAAGTGGTAGCTGACCTCACTCTGAACAAGTGCTCCTTCTCCCCAAGACTTAGGCCCACCCCGAATAGGGGGCCTCTGAGCGAGCTGCTGGGTCTGCCTCAAGACGGGAGCTACCTTAGGTAGTATCGTTCCGCTCCCTTACCGCTTCATAAACTCCGTGTGCCCCCCACACCGGGGTCGCGCTGTGAAGAGGGTCATAGCGTGGATAGCTATAGCGATAATTGCTGCTATGTTCGCCTCCCAGATCGACAAGGTACTCGTGTACAGCGAAACCGCGATGTTGCCTCCTCAAGCGGAGTCCTACAAGGTAAAGCAGGCATTAGAGAAGTACTTCCCTAGCCTAGAAAACAGAACGATGATGATGGTAATCTTGAAGGTAAACGCTACCAGTCCTCAAGCGGTGAAGTGGTACGAGCGGTGGAAGAACGTCACGAAGGTAAACGCTACCAGCTTCTACGACGCTTGGGACGGCTTCAAGAAGGCCTTGAAGGGCTTATACAACGGATTAGGGCACATGGTAAAAGGCATCAACAAGGGATTCGAGGGCTACTGGATGGTCACAGACATGATACACCTAACAATGACCATGAACGGCCTCTACGACGAGCCGGAGAAGCAGGCTTTGCAAGACTTCAAGCTATTGGTAGCTGGAACCAAGCTGGAGAAGTTTGACTACATCGCAAAGGCTCTATACGAGTACATTCACAAGAAGCACCTAGACCCTGCAAAGGTGGATGACTCAGTCCTATCCTGCATCGCCAAGCACGAGCTATACAAGAGGTTGAGCAACGATTACGCCAAGACCTACCTCTGCTGTCTCGCTTGCGCCCTCAACCCGAAGCTGAAGGGAGTTCAGCTGTGGATGCAGTACGGGTTTGATCCCGGAACCCTGAAGCAGAAGATAGACAGCTACGTCAAGGAGTTCACCCCTCAAGGAATAAAGTGCTTCGTGGAGAAGAAGCTGAGCAAGTTGCCAACCGACGTGGCCTACGAGGTGATATTAGCCTCGTGGGAAGGGAAGAAGCTTAACAACTTGGATGCCCTGGCATTAAAGGCATTAGAAGAAAAGATGGGCAAGGTCCTTCACTACCTAATGGTATCAAAGGACTGGAAGACGGTTAATATAAGAATGACCAATGTTAGTTACGAAGAGGCAATTAACGCTAAGAAGGAAGCTTTGAAGTTAGGAAAAGGTGTAGTCGAGAAGGCGTATCTGCTTGGAGGAAGCGTTCTAGATAAGGAGATGAGAGAGGCTAACGTCAGGGATGCCGAAAGAGTGCAGACCTTAAGCCACGTGCTAGTGTTAGTAGTGCTCTTCGCCCTGACCAGATCGCTTGCCGCCTCTCTAGTGCCATTCCTAGTGGTCGGGATAGGAATAGTGGTGGGAATGGCCTTGGCCTTCTTCATAGGGCAGATGTTCCCAATCTACCAGATGGCCAGAACGCTGATGATAACGACCGGCCTGGGACTAGGTATGGACTACAGCATCTTCATATTATCGAGGTTCAGAGAGGAGTTAGGGCACGGTAGGGATCCCAAGGAGGCCGCCAAGATAGCAGCAAAGAGGGCCGGTCACGCGGTAGGAATCTCAGCTCTGGCAGCATCCCTAGGATTCGCCTCCCTAATGCTCTCCGGAACGCTAATGCTGAACAGCATGGGTATGACCATACCGCTGACGGTATTGGCTACAGCAGCCGCCTCGATAACCATGCTTCCGGAACTACTAGCTTACTTGGGAGGGAAGAAGTGGTTCTGGTGGCCTAGCAAGAACGTAGAGAAGCCCTCCCACGAGGTGGCGCCGCCTAGAAGAGGGGCAGTAATAGCGATATTCTTGATAACACTAATAGTGACGGCTGTGAGCCTCTACTTCTACGTCAACTACAAAGGAAGCAGCGACACGAGGCTGTTCATACCCAAGAACACGGAGGCCTATCAAGCCCTCCAAGAGTTCTCCAAGAGGTTCCCGCCGGGAGCTTGGGGTCCCGTAATGCTCTACACCAACCAGTACAACCCGTTCTACTGGAAGATGCTGAAGTCAAGGCTAGAGAACATAACCGGAGTAGCGCTGGTAATGGATCCGAGCAAGGATATGGGAACAATCAAGGGCTCAAAAGCAGTTGCAATGATAATACTCGACTACGAGCCCTTCAGCAGCAAGGCGCTCGACGTAGTCCCCAAGATAAGGGACGTCGCTCACCGCTTCCACTGGCTAGTTGGAGGGATGCCCGCCGAGCTATACGACATGAACATACTGATAACTAAGCTGTTCTGGAGCAGGGTAGCTCCCTTCGCGATAATAGCGACGATGTTAGTGCTAGCCTTCGCCGTGAGGAAGCTGGATCCGGTGATAGCCGCGGCCTATGGATTGGTGGCAGCGATATCTTGGGCCGTCATACTGTCGCACATAATCTCGGTGAGCCTGTGGGGCTACGCTCTGTACTGGATGACCCCGCTGATAGCGCTGATCGCCACTCTGGGCATCGGTACGGACTACAACGTGTTCTACATTACTAGAATGATAGAGGAGATAGAGAAGGAGGTGAAGGCCGGAAGGAGCGTCATAGGAGGAATATGGAGACCGATAAAGGCAGTAGGACCGGTAATCATAGGACTGGCCTCGATCATGGCCTCAGCATACTTCGGAATGCTGATAGCGCAGTCAATAGGACTGAAGCAGATGGGACTGGCACTAGGCTTCTCGGCGCTGTTCGCGGCGCTCAACGCGGTGCTACTCAACCCGATAACGCTAACGGTGTTAGCGAGCGTGAAGGAGTTATTCAAAGGAAGGAAGGTCAAGGAGAAGAGGGAGGAGATAATAGAGTGATTTTTACTCGTGAACCTTATACCTTCCCTTTTCTATCCTCCCTATCACTGCCAACGGGGAGGACCTCTTCACTATGGCGGTGTACTTGTTTCTCGCCCTCTCTAAGTCCAATTCCTTCACATCGAGCAGTATTACCGGACCGTCCGACCCCTTCTTTATCGCTATCTCCCACGGAATCTTCAGAGGTTCCTTGGCGTTTACCGTTACTGCCTTCAGCAACTTTCTAGCCACCTCCTCGCTCCAGCTCCCATGCTTCCTGATTAGGAGGGCGGAGACTTCCAAGTCCCTCCAGAGGTTGGGGGAGGTCCAGGCGGCGTTGTCGGTGCCTAAGAGCAAGTTCACGTCCTCCTCTATCGCATAGTGAATCTTCGGCGTTTTCTTGAACCAGACGTTGGCTCTAGGACAGATCGCTAGTGATATTCCCCTTCTCCTCATTTCTGTAAAGTGTTCCCTCTCCAAGTTTATTCCGTGAACTACGAAGTTGACTCCCACCTCCTCCATCGCCATGTAGAGCTCCTCCGGGCCCCCCACCTCAGCCACGTGAGTGCCTACCGGCTTCCCGAAGCTCCTGAACAAGGCAGAGGCCCTCTTGGCCAAGGCTAGAGAAGGATAGTCCGGTTCCGGAAGCCCTAATCCGTGGGCTACCTCCACGAGCTTTAGCATTTCCTTCTCATCCTCAAACCTACCCATAGGCAAGTAGCCGCTGTAGGAGGCCCTCCTGGCGGCCTCCAACCCCATCCTAACTCCTTTGACTCCCTGCTCTCTGAAGTCGGCAACCGCCATAATTCCATAGTTCTTCATCTTTTCAAGTGTGTGCGTCATGCTGTTTATTATTTCCTTACGATCCAGCCTTTCCAGCTCCCTTCTCTTCAGCCCCTTCGAGGGGTCCACTATCTCGCTCAGATCCTTATCGGCCCAAGCTTCTGGGAAAGCGGAATCTCCCAAGTGCGCGTGGGAGTTGATAAGGCCGGGCATGGCCAAGGCGTTTGCCGTTATTCCCTTGGAGTCCCATCCCTCATCTATACCCGCCAGTCTCCCTCCCTCATATATCAGGCTGACTTCCTCCACCAGCTCCAGCTCATCACCTATCAGAGCGTATCTCACGTTCAGAATGAACATGACGTTACTACCCTAAGCGCTAGGATTATATAACATCTTTTATGATTTCTATTAAGTAAAGAAAAAGAGTTGACATTATTAAAGGGTCTCGTTAAGACTCCGAATGGTTAAAACTTCTCTTAATTCTCTATTCGATAACAATCACGCAAGGGAAAGGTGAGAAGTATACCGAAGAGAAGGGGAAAAGAGTGGGAAGACCATCGATGAGGGTAAGAGCTGAAAGCCATTCCCGAGCCTCAACCATTCGGGTGAGGCGTTGGTTCACCGAAAGAGGATCAGCGTTGCCGTCGACCTCGTCGGCGAGGCCTTGGAGGAGGAGTGGGACAGGGAGAGGCTGAAGAAGGAGCTGAGCAAGAGGTACGAGGCTGAAGGTCTTTCTCCTCTAAGAGGCTTGGCCCTCCCTCTGGATATTCTCGATAAAGAGCTCAGCACCCTCTACGTGGTCTCCAAATACGGACTAGGACTTGAAGAGGAGGTGGACCATCTCTTCGACTATGAAAAGAGGCTGGAGAAGGCCGCAGAGCTCCTACTGAAGGAGGGGGGAAAGGCGAGGAACGAGGTGAGGGAGCTCGTGGGTATCATCGACAGCAACACCCTCTCAAGGATATTCAGGGTGGTGTTCACCGCGGTGGTTCTGGGCTTCAGGCCGGAGGAGGACCTCATCAAGCTCCTTCACAAGGCGTTGGAAGCTTTTCCGGAGGAGGAGAGGACTGTAAAGAAGTACTCGAGGTTCTACATAGCCTTTAGAGTAGCTGAGGCCATAGCTAAGGGGGAAGTGACTAGCAAGCTTGACAAGGAGGCCTTGAAGCAGTCCTTGGCCCTAAGGATAGGCTTACCAAAGATACTTCCGGACGACGAGTACATCTATACGATAGCCAAGGAGGTGTTCGGCGTAGACGAGGGCCTCCTCAGAAAGATATTGAAAGTTGAGAACGGGAAGAGGCACCACCATTAGTACTGCGCTTGCCGGTGACACCTGCTCTCCTCGTAGTTCATACAGTAAGAGAGCACGGCATATCTGACCTCGTTTTCAAGCTCTTTCCGGCTCCGGTATTGCTTGTGGTAGCCAGAGCTTTTGGCAGCGTCAAGCAACTTCCTCTCCAAGTCTCCCAAGTCTTTACCCTTACAGTTCTTGTGACATTCCTCCAAGCACCCTTCGAGAATCGAGTAATGGAAGCCTTGGGGACCGTACTGTAAACACTTCCTCAAGCAGTCCTCGCACGGATCCCCAAAGAAGAATATCAAGGAAACTCACCGTATTATTATGTATAGTGAGTAAGATCTTAGATCTAAGCAGATAGAAATAATAGGGGCTAGAGGAAGGGAGAACCCCCTATTTACATTCACCGCTTACCGGAGGCGGTGGACCTCATGCTGTGGATAGTCGACCTAGACGGGGTCGTGTGGAAGGGAAAAGAATACATATGGGAGAACGTGGAGGCCTTGAAGAGATTAGAAGGAGAAAAGGTGTTCCTAACTAACAAGGCAACTTCCAGATGGGAGATAAGGAGGAGGTTAGAGAAGGTCGGACTTGAAGGAGAGGTAGTCACCTCCGCTTACATAGCCGCTCAATACCTCAAGGAACGAGGGGTAGAGAGCGCCTTCGCATTAGGTCCCTTCGGGCTCTACGAGGAGCTCGCTTTAGCTGGGATTCATCCTACTGAGAACTCGGAGCTAGCCGAGGCCGTCGTGGTGGGCCTGGATCCCTTCTTCACTTACAGCAAGGTAGCTGAGGCCTCCAAGATAGTGAGGGACGGAAAGCTATTCGTCGCTACCAACGCCGACAAGGTGTATCCTACGGAAAGGGGGCCTATGCCGGGAGCCGGGAGCTTGGTGGAAGCGATAAGGGCTGCCAGCGGAAAGGATCCAGTAGTCGTGGGGAAGCCGAGCAAGATAGCGTTCAAAGTTGCCTCCAAGGGAAGGAGGGACGTTATTGTAATAGGCGACAAGATGGAAACTGACATGAAAATGGCTATCGAAAACGGGGTTAGGGGAGTCCTAGTATTGACGGGAGTTACCTCTTCTCCTCCCTCAAGGACTTCCGAAAACATAAGAGTAGTGGGGAGCTTACGCGAGCTTTTAGATAGCTCTTGAGCTCTTCAGGAGCCATGAAGGGGTTCTTGAGAGCCCTCAGCGGGAGCACCGAGAAGTTACGATGAAGCTCGTTGTACACCTCAGAGAGCATCAGAGCCATGTTGTAGTATGCCTCTATCCACAGAGCTATGATGAAGATCATCTGAGTGACGTAGCCTGGCAGGAGCAACGGTATTCTCTTGAACTGTATGGAGATCACGTAGGAAATAGCAATAGTGCTTATTGAGTATAGCAAGATAAACATGAACATTCTTCTTAGAAATGCACATATCCTCTTCATCACGTACTCATCGAAGCTTCTTAATGCGTATATCAGCTTGTTTATTCTAGCAAGATAGGTAGAGGTTAAGGAGGAGGTCGTCCTCTTGAGCTCTTCAGCGTACACCATTCCAGTGAGGGCTATGTAAACCAAGGGTACCAAAAGGGCGCTCCAGTACGTGAACATTATTGGCGCGCATATGCCGAACTCCAAGATCAGGTAGGGTATCTTCTTGGTAAGAGGTGCGTTCCAGCTGGTAAGGGCGATGTGCATGGTACTTGTAGGGTATACGAGGGAAGGGACGATGGCAAGCGAAAAATAGGTCAAAAGCGCTATGATCGTCATCATCCACGAATATTCAAACCACACGTTCACTCTCGGTGTTTTTAAAAGCATCTCTTTGATGAAAGTAACCAGCGTATGTTCCAGTGACCTATACTCCCCGTTGCGCTTTATGAGGGCGCTGAAGGGAGGCCCTAACAGCAATATTCCTATGAATACCACTAGCACCACTCCTAGGTTGGTTAGCCATCTAGACAGATCGCCCAGAACTATGTAGTCCCTTATCATTGTGAAGACATAGAAGAGCGGCAACAGCAAATAGGCCCTTAGAGCGACCCCCCTTATCTTAGGGGAACCCTCGGTGAAGAAGTCCACCATGCTATCCGCGATGGTCGCTAGGACTCTCTTCAGTAAGTTGGAATGGGGGAGCACCGGATCGGCACGGTCACCGCGGGCGCTGCGGCCCCCTCGCCGTGCCAGATCCCGGTACCGTGCTATCAACTTCCTCACCCCTTTAAGGCTCCCACGGCTCCACCGGAGCTTCGAAGGGAGGCTCCGCCAGCTTCACCTCCTCCACGTGACCGAAGCCCACTCCGGGGGAGGACCCCACTCCTAGGTAAGGCAAGTACTTGAGAGCCCACTTGAGGAGGTCCGCTAGGTTTGTTGGGAGGATTCCGTAGTACTTTATCGTTCCGCTGAAGGCAGGAACCTCCTCGTCGAAGTGTATCCTGTATCTCGCGAATGAGGGCCTTCCCCCTATCGCTTCTATAGCAGTCGCGATGAGCGATGCCTCGTTACTGAAGGAACTGTTGGTAGCCTCGCTCAACCTCCTGAAGAGGGAGTAGATCATCCTTGAGGGGCTTGGTAAGGGAACCCACGCCCCGTGGAAGCGGTAGTACGTCGGAAGGTGCTTGACTGCGAAGAACACAGCTTTCGGTTCCTCTGAGCTCCTAACTTCCGGTTCCTCTATCTCCACCTCTTTCACCTCGAGGCTTCTGGGAGCCACGTACTCTAGCGCACCAATTCCTTGAACTAAGGCCGCTACCTCCTCTTCAGCTCCCTCCCCCCAGAAGTAGGCGTTGAACTTGACCACGTCGCCCGGCTTTAGGGCGCCCTTGAACTTCTCGGGAGGGCTGACCCTTATGGAACTCGTGGGCTCCAATCCGGAGGCCTTCAAGGAATCGTAGACCACCTTTCCTGAGAAGACCCCTTTCCAAGCCCTCCACTTGATCGGCTTAGTAGCTACTACGTCTACTGACACTACGAAGACATGACTCAAAGAGTACGACCGGCATAGGTGTGGAAAGCGAGGTAGAAAAATGTTACTGACTCACTAGCTTGGTGTTGATCTGAACGATGTCCTCGCTTATGGTGTTTCCTCTTACCGTCTTTCTCCTCCTCTCTCCCTTCTCACGAGGGTGGAAGCCCGGAGGGCCGCTGAGGAGGGCCTTCTTCTTGACTGGTCCGGGTATGTCGGGCCTCATGGGGAAGCCGCTGTCGTCGCTTCCTCCGGTAATCATTAGGAACTTGCCCTTGAGGGTCTTTATTCCGAGCACTCCGGCGGGGACCTTGTCCTTTATCCTCTTTCCTAGGAATACCCTGGCGTCGTTTCCAGTGACGGTTATTTGGAAAGCCTTGGTCCTAAAGGCATCTGCCTCGAACTCGGTCTCGTTGAACCTAGCGTTTAGGAACTCAGAGCTGGCCCAGACCTCGTTCTCGGGGACGTTCTCGTCGGCCTCGGCGAAGAAGTGAGCGGTTACCTTCTTCCTCTTACCTTCCTCGTTCTTGTATACCCTTATCGTTATGATGTTATAGTCCGCCTTGACCGCCTCCAGCAGCTTAGGGTTGACCCTAGCCACCGGGAGGCGGGTTCCTCGGTCAAGCTCTGCCTCCTTGTCGAAGGGAATATCGTCCTTTCCGACCACCTTCACCTTAACCCCACGAGGCTTCGGCTCAGCCTCGGGGTCGTTCACCACCACCTTGAACTCCAGAGCCATGGCTCTTACCAGGGGAGCTGAGGCCTAGAGAGATATAAAAGGGATCTTCTTTATTATAGAAAGATACTCTCTACCTCAGAAGACTCCTATAGCTTTTACTCGACTCACTTATCTTCTCTAAGGTTCTAACGATGGAAAGTATCGTGCTGAGGTCTGAAAACCGAACGGTCAAGCTCGGGCGGGTCACGGTCATAACGGGTAAGAGGAGAAAAGAAGCTCTCTTGAGCCTTTACTCATCCTTGGCTTTCTTGGACAAAGACGTGCTTACTAAGCTTATGAAGAACGTGCTTAGGGAGAGCTCGAGCTTGAGCAAGCTCTGTGAGAGGGCTTTGGACGCAATGGAGGTAAGAGAGGGTCCTTTATCGATGATCAGGAGCAAGAGAATCGATGCTTCTGAGAGATACTTGAACTTGATAGCAACTATCTTAATTGCAAAGTCGCTAAACAAGGGAATAGATAAGGAGGAGGTAAACGAGCTGGTAATGGAGATGCTTAAGGACGAGGCTGAGGTGCTCGAGGAGGGGGAAAGCGTTAGAATAGAGTTCAAGAGGATACCTCCCCTTCCATTGGATCTTCTCAACGCGACCCTCTTAGAAGTCCTCGTAAAATCTTTCAACAAACTGGTAGCCTTGAGTACCTCCACAGAGCCCTTACTGGAATCATTAGATATAGGCAAAGACGATATTGAGGAAGCTATGAAAGAATCATTTAAGGACTTCGAGCTCTCAAGGGTCTTCGAGTTACCGGTAACCGTTAACTTTGATGGAGCTTTGTATATAAAGTCATTCTTGAAGAAGATAGGCGAAGAGGGAGACTTGAAGAACCTCTCTAGCGTTAGCATAGGCTTCGCCTTTACAATAAAAGGTCTCAAAAATAACTTGATATTGATAATAAGACCATACGTTAGAGTGAAGGACCTAGGAGGAGGGCCGGTGAGCTTGAGGGCACTGTACGAGAAGATAGCGACGGAAGGGAGGGACTTGGTAAGAGAGTTCGTAGTGAAGCTCTTCTTCAGACCTGAGTACGGCGATTATTTGAGGAAGATTATTGAAGAAGCGACGCTGAAGCTAATGAGTGCCTCTTTGGAGAACGTATGCAAGAAGAGATATGGAATAGGAAACGTTAAGTACATGCCATCCGGAAGGGAGTCCCTCATGAAGGTTTTGAGGCATTGTGCGGATGACGAGGTATGGAGGGCTGGAGCGCACTTCCTCAGCTTCTCCTCTTTAGTAAAGCTGAACTTATGCACGCTTGAGAAGGTTCCCGAGTTCAAGAGCCTCGATCACTACCTAATCTTCATCGAAGACGTGGAGGAGGGACTAAGTCCGGAAGAACAAAGGGAAGTTTTCGATAAGCTCGTAGAGGGAAACGTGAAGGTAGTAGTGAGCACTGTAAGTCCGTTCATAATAGAGGAAGCTCAGAGACTCAGGGACAAGGGAGTAATGCTCTATGACGCCGAGGAGCTCTTGGATAACTGAAACCTCAAGAGCTTCTTAACGATTTGTAGAGCCATATAAACGTAAAGAACGCTACTACGCTGGTTACTATAGAAGAGGTAAGAGCCAGCGAGTAGTTGTTGCCGCTTATAGCTCCCACCAAGGGTACCACAGTGAGATTAGCTATGTCCCATCCGACGGTGAAGAACCCAAAGGACTTGCTCTTCTGCTTCTCCCTCCCAGCGGTCGAGAGCACCGTGGGGCTGGTTATGCCCCATGCCATGCCTATTAGGAAGCCAGTCAGCGATGAGAACGAGATGTTCAGCGCCTTTATCGAAAGGGAGGAGGCTAGGACCGCCAAGAGCGGAGGGATTACTATAGCTACTGAGGCCTTGTCCGCTAATATTCCGGCTGGAACCCTCACTATTCCGCTGCCTATGGCCCTGGCGGAGAAGAAGGCGGAGGTCACCTCGTGGGGTATTCCCTTCGACGCTTGATAGGGAGGCAGATAAGTTGATATTATTAAGAATGAGCTGGCCATAAAGAAGCTGGAGAAGAAGGCGGCGAGCCACCTCTTGGAGACCTTGAACTCCCCTTCTCCGTGAACTCTAACTCCCTTAGCGCTGTTGGCTAATGCTATCATTATCAAGGAGACAAGTGACGCGGAGAGGAGCACTCCGGGAAGCTTGAAGTAGGAGTAGAGGATCACACCTAGCATGGGTCCCAAGGTTCCAGCTATGGAGAGAGCGGTACCCCTAATCCCGTAGTGGAAGCCTAGCCTGGAGGGCTCGGCGAGCTCGGCTACTATTACCAAAGTTGAAATTAGAACTATTGAAAACGCTAAGTTGTTGAGTATTTCATATAGAACGTAGCCTCCGAGGCCCAGCAAGGGGAGGAGGTAGGAGAGGGCGAACAGCATAGCCCCTAACGCTATTAGCTTGGAGGAGTCCGATGAGAGTTTGCTCACTCCAAACACCTTATAGAGGACAGCAGCTACTGAGCCCAAGGCAACGGCAAATCCTATGAGGGCTCCTCCGAAGCCTTCAGCGTACCTTAGAACGTACGGTCTGGCCATCGTATAGGACAGGAAGGCGAAGAACATCACCGCGTGGGACGCTAGGACCTCTCTCCTCATCCCTCGATACCGCCGAGGGAAGGAGGACGAAGCTAATAGGGGCCTCGGAGCGCGAAAATGTCGCTCACCCTTCGCTAAAGGGCCCAGCTCCTCATCGGCTGATCATATCCCTTACCCTTCTCACGTCCTCCTCCAACTGCTTCAGCGATACTGCTTCTACCCCATCGTTGGTGGCGTGGTATATTTCCATAAGTCTTTCAATGGGCGTTCCGAAGACCTTCAGATCCCTCCTTATCCTCGAATAGGCCTCTATGTACTCTTTATCCTTGATAAAGTTAGTATCCTTGTATCCTATGCAATCTACCACGATCACTTCCTCTGCGTTGTTTATCTGTTCATCGAAGCTCTCCTTAGCTGTTATCATCGAATATTCCCAGTAGTTTGGCCAGAGGCTTATTTCCGAGAACCCCAAGAAGAGTACTACGTCCTCTTTTATTATGCCCTCCTTGAGTAAGGAGAGGAACAAGGCAACGCTGAGGCCGTTGTCGATTACTCCCTTCCAGAGGGCATCGTAGTGTACGACGAAGATCTTCTTGGGGTTCTCCACGTTGCCCGCTAGGAAGTGCTTTCCTGCCCTACAGACCCTCCTCACCTTCAAGAAGCCCTTAATCTCCCCGTTCTTCAGTATCCTCTCCGCTCCTTCTCTTGAGACGCTTAGGGAGGGGCCCCAGTAGAAGACAGGGGTGGAAATGTCGGTAGGGGAGAGGAGCTTGGAGTTGAAGTTGACGTTAGGTAAGCTGTAATTAGTCTCCAGATCGCTGGAATCCTTGAGGTTCAGCTCTATCTCCCCTCCTTCGAAGCCCGATGGAAGCGAGGGTATCCTCTCCCCCTTGCTCTCAAGCCCCCATTCGATCCATTCAGGAACCAGTACTGGAAACAGGGCAGTCACAAAGGTTATATCATTAGTACTTAGGAATTCTTGTATCTTTCTTGCTAAATCCAAGGTCTTCTGGAGGTAGTCTGTTCTGAAGGTGTCGTATCCCAGCTCCCTTACTAAGTTTAGCAGTTCCCTTATCATAACTCATTCTCACCTTGAGTAGTCGGATATAGAGAGGGATTCAAGAGGTTTTGTGACGAAAAGAAGCAACGCCGAGAAATACCGCATTCGCTTTAACAGAGATAGGTGAGAGTCATCGGAACCCCCAAGGAGGGGCTGTTCGATCCCCTCGAGGACGCCTTGCTTAAAGGAGAGAGCGTTATCGATGGAGAGGTAGAGGAAGAGGTTTTAGAGGTTCACGTGGAGAAGGTAACGGAAATGAGGAACCTTTCCCTATCTGAGAGGTGAGGACTGCACCGGTTGCCGATCCGGTACGCAAGTCCCCCATATTTACCCTCGTGAGTCCACCCTCCCCTTCAGAAAGGGGAAGAAGTCTTGGATTATAGAAAGAGGCTGATAATGTCCATAATAGAGGAAGTACCAATAATCAGCGTCTGGAGGCTATCGAAGATATCCTTCATACTCGACAATAAACTGAATTGGATGGCTTTCGAGTGGAGTAAGGAGTGGTACGCGCCAACTCCCGTGGACATAGCCTCTACACTCGAGGAGTTGCTAATGGAAGAGTACATAGGTTATAAGCTGTGTCCCAAGATCTCCGTAGTAGCGCTGAAGAGCGTGAACAACAATAGAATTTTGAGAAAGAAGGTCAGAGAGGTGGTCCAAGAGACGTTTGCCCTCAGCCCAATGGAACTCTTGGAAAGGGTGTATGAGCTAAAAGGAATGAAGCCGGATTGCTGGACCTGTGAAATCGAAATGTTAATAGAAGAGGTAAACAAAGGAAAGAGAGATGCTATGAGAGAGCTCATCGGGAGGCTTACAGAACAGTACTCAGATGCCATAAAGCTATTGCCCTTCATGTCGTTGAACAAATTGGAGGAAGCATTGGTTAAGATAGCCAAGGAAAGAGACTTGAGGAGCTCTATATTCATCCTCATTGGCTTGCTTCAAGATCTAAGAGATGCAGCTTCCTTGGGCAACGTGAAGGAGATAATAAGGGCAAGGAAGAGGCTTCTTGATTCTTTGAGGCTTTTCATAGACAACAGTTTTCCTAAAGACCTCATGAGTCCTTAGGGCTCACTCTATCGTCCTGAGCGCTTGAACGGGCTCCAAGCGGTACACTGAAGCCATCGGAAGCGCTGCGCTCAGTACCATCATTCCTACCGTTATGAAGCTCGCGAGAGCCAGCTGGTCCGGAGTAATGCTCATGGATGCCACTATCTGCTGTATGTTGAAGCCGTATCTCACGAACTCCACTACGAACATGTGCTTAGCTAAGTTAACTAAGTAGGTCGATATCACAGTTCCTATGATTAAAGCTACTATCGCATAGGTCAAGGTCTCCGCTAAGTATACCAAGGCCAGTTGCCTCGAGGTGTATCCTAACGCCTTGAGGAGTCCTATCTCCCACGACCTGCTCCTTATATCCATCATCATTGTTACTGCTAGAGCTATGGAGACTATGGAGAGGGCGAGGGTGCCTACGAAGAGCGACACCACCGTCGAGGTAGCCTTTATCAGCTGTTGGAATCGGAGCACGGTTTTTTGCGAAAATATGTAAGCTTGTCCTCCCGTGAGTTCATTTATCTTCTTCAACACGAAGTCAACGTTCTTTGGTTTATCAACTAAGATCACAAGGGAGTTGGGCGTAGCTCCCGGTATTTTCATGTAAGGGGCGAACGCTATCTTAGACTTCCCCAAGACGCTCTGCAACGTGGGAGCCTTTGCTACCCCGGTTACCGTTAGGTTGAACTGACCCAAGAAGGGCAGTATCAATGAGCAGTTGTGGCCGTAGTACTGGGAGAGGGAAGGAGGTACCATGAGTCCGGAGGGATTGCCCTTGATGACTTGCACTTGAACTATGTGGGTGAGCTGAGTGAAGTTGTAGAAGCCTATGAGCATTACGTACGTGTAGTTCTTACCGCACTGCAAGTATGCGTCTGTTATCAGCAGTGTTATTACCTTCTTGACGTGAGGTATAGAAGCTACCTTAAGAGGGCTCACCGGAAGCGCCGGACCTAGGACCACTATCATGTTGGGCTTGAACAGCTTCAGGTAATTTTGTAAGAGCTCGAACCCAGCGTTGGAAATTGATAACATTACTAACAGTACCACTACGCCTATTATTGCCATTACTGTAATCAATATGCTCCTTAGCGGTCTCTTCACCAAATCAGCCTTAATGAACCAGAGAACGGCTTCCATTTCACATCTGGTTGACCTTCCCTTTCTTGAGGTAATAAGGGATGTGGGGCTCGGTCGTACTCCCGTCGGTCATCAATCCCTTCGATAATCCCTCCTCATCCCCACACTAGGTAGAATATTATGATGGCTGGGGTTAAAGCGAGGATGGTATAGAACAGTCCCAGCTTTACGAACCTCCTGAAGCTCACCTTGTAGCCGGCCTCGCTCAAGAGCTGAACCGCAGCTATGTTAGTCGAAGTTCCGAAGTAAGTTATGTTGCCTCCCAGAGTAGCTCCTATTAGGAGGGCTAAGAGAAGCTTGAACCAGTATATGCCACAGTGAACGCTCAAGTCTTGTATTACCGGGAACATCGCTAGGAGGTAGGGCACGTTGTCCATTATCCCGGAGATTATCACGGACACCACTATTATTACGGCGCTGGCCAAGTAGAAGTTGCATCCAACACAATGTTTCAAAGCGTTGGCTATTGTAGTCATTACTCCGCTGTCCTCCAGCGCTCCCACGAGCAGGAACATTCCAGCTAAGAAGAGTAGGAGCTCCCACTCAACGCTCTTTATAGCGAACTTCACGTCGTCCCAGCTCCTTCTATAGAGGAGGATTATGGAGACCGCTATGAGGGCCGGAGGAGCCAATCCTATTCCTATCTCCTTCCTTATAGATAGTAGGAATATCTTCACACCTAGCGCTATTAGGGCTATTTTGGCCAGCTCCTCGTTCTCGACACCTCTGAGCTGCTTTAGCACGTTGTCTACGTCTATTTTACCTTTACTTACCACGTAGCCGAAGATTGTCGTCGAGGTGAGAAGGGCTGCTAGTACCATCCAGAATATGGAGGGCTTTCCGTCGTGGAAAATGAAGTCTATGAAGTCCAAGTTGAAGTAACCTGCCGCTAGGGCGCTCTGCGGGTCGCCGACCAGCAAGGCGGCTCCTCCTAAGTTGGAGGCGAAGGCCGTAATCAGGAGGAGGGGGACGGCATCGACTTCTGCTGCCCTGGCTATGGCGAATACCATCGGAGCCAGCATGACTAAGGTAGTGACGTTCTCGATGAATAACGAGATTATGCCAGAGAGAAGACCCAAGGCTATAGCTATCTTCCTCAAGTCCCCCTTGCTCCACCTCACTGCCCTCTTAGCTGCCTCCTCCGTGAGGCCCGACTCGCTGAGATAGGCGGATACCACACAAGCTCCTCCTATTAGGCCCAGCACGTCTAAGTTGAGGTACTCTGGTACGTGGTTGAGCTTCACCAAGCCCAGGGCTATCGCAATTAAGGCTCCTATCAAGGCAACGATGTATCTCCTGTTCTCCTTGACCAACACAAGAGCGGTAAGTGTTGCAATGAAGAGCGCTGCCGCCATCAGCTCCTTCACTCAGCGCACCGAGGGGAGCTCATGGCAAGGCTAATATTAGGATCTCTTCGTTCGCTTTCAGAACAAATTTACCTTATTATGAACCGAGGGGGTTCTATCCACTGACTCCTACACCTAGGACACTTGCTCGGCTTCTTTATCTTAGCGTCCTTGAAGACGTATCCGCACTTCTTGCAATAGGCAGGCTGGATGTAGAGGGTGTAGCCCTTCCTCTTCACGGTCTTCGCTACGTGAGATAGCTCCTCGTAAACCAGCCTCTCGCTCTCCAATCCCAACTCAAACGCTATGTCCTTGGCGCTGAGTGGCTGGTCGGTTTCCATTAACAGCTTTATCATTCTCTCCCTAACGGTCTCCCACTCGCTCACCAGCTCACCGCCAGCTTACCCTGAAGAGAGATTTTGAGTTCTAATTTCTCTTTATGAATACCGGGCTCAAATCGGAACGTTATCTTAACTGAGATGATTTTATATTGAGACTATTATCTATATTAAGGTAATTCTCCCTATTCTTCATAGGGAGAGTGGGAGGGTGTTCAAGTACGTTAAGGGAAGGGAAATAGAGGAGGCTGTTGAGTGGCGGGAGGAGGACTTCTGGCTCGCTTTATTAGAGGAAGAGAACGCTACGGTCAGGGTGAACTCGAACTGGGAGTGGAGGTTAAGCCCACCGTTAAGGCTTATTTGGGCGAGATCGCGATCCTCATACTCTCAATACTAGGCTCCATCGCCGCTCCCCTCTTCCCTCAGCAGTACCAATGGTTCTGGTACGCCATCCCTATAGCTCTCATCATAATATCGTTCTTCATATCTAAAAGGGCGTTCGTGCTAGCGCTCATAGCCTTGGTCCCCGGAGCCGTCGGGTACTATTTTAGCAAGTACTTTGCAATGGTCACAATACCAATAGCGCTCGTAGAGCTTTACTTGCTGTTCAAGTATATATCATCGATAAGATACATAATAAAGGAGGATGGCGTCACCGTCTCGGTGGATTTCATATTCATGAGCTCCACCAGGACCATACCGAAGGACTCCATAAGCGAGCTCCAAGTGAACACCGGACCCTTGGGAAAGATCTTAGGTTACGCTGACATAGAGATCAAGCTTAAGAACAAGGGAGAGATAAAGATAGACGGCGTTCCCAAGGATGCTGCCGATAAGGTCAGAAAAATGCTCATAGGCTCGGCTTGAACTTCCTAAACCTTCCGTTGTTTTTCTTCAGTATTCTCTTATTAAAGCAATCGCTCCCTATGCTCCTCACAACAGATATTAGCATGACTGCGCACTTAGCCAACTCCTTGGGATCGTCCTTCTCCTCTAGCTCTAGTGCCTTTTCAAGTAAGTAGAGCGCTACTAAGCTCTCGTCGTCATGTTTCTTGCTCTTCCTAGCCTCAGCTATCTCGTTCTTCAGTATCTCTCTTAAGAACTCTTTAGGGTCATCTACGTTCCTGAAGAGCTCCTCCCACATCTCGACCGAGGGTGGGGGGGGGGGCAGGTCACCGCACTTCACCCTACTGACCTAACTTGATAGAACTGAGAGGTATTTACGTGTCTTTCCCCTTGCTCAACTTTTTAGGTGTGATATAGGGAATCTCAGGGAGCTTTCCTATGAAAGCTAAGCTCTATTGTGAGATGTGCGGCCTCCCAATAGAGGGAAGGCCTCACAGGGTAATGATCGAGGGCACCGAGATGGTCCTCTGTGAGAGGTGCTACCGCTCGGTGAGAGCTAGGGCGGTTCCGACTGAAGCTCCTAAGAAAAAGAAGAAGGAAGTGAAGAAGGAGAAACCGAAGAAAAAGGTGGTTGAATACGAAATAGTAGAGGACTACGCTAAGAGGGTTAGGGAAGCTAGAGAGAAGCTGGGAATGAGTAGGGAAGAGCTGGGAATGAAAGTCGGAGCCGGAGAGAATATCATAAAGAGAATAGAGCTTGGAAGGCTGGAGCCGGACATGGAGCTAGCGAAGAAGCTAGAGAAGGTACTCGGAATAAAGCTAATAAGAAAGGTGGAGTACGAGGAGGGAGGAGAGGTTCCCAAGCCTCCGAGCGGGGGCCTAACCCTAGGAGATATCGTTGTAATAAGGAAGGATTAACTTCGTTAGAATCGTAGCCGTTTTCCTGACCAACTCTGATATCACAATTATCGTTAGAACGATGACGAGCACTTGGATTTGAGCGATCCTCTCCATCAGCGCTCCTGGAGTATTCAATATCAAGTTCAATTCCTTTCCTAGACTCGGTATCCCTTGGGACTCAAGACCTAACATTGCCAAGCCCGCTTCGGCGTAAACCGCTATCGAAGCTATCATAGAGGAATACTTCAGCACTTCATCGACCACATTCTTCGGAACGTGCCTTATGAAGGCTTGAATTGCCGAGGCTCCGGAGGCCAGAGAGGCCAAGAAGAAGTTCTCCTCCCTCATCTGCCTTGCCTTAAAGTGAATCGCCTTTGAGGGGGCCAAGGAAGCCAAGAAGGAGACTAGGAGCGCTATCTCCAAAGGACTCAGCTGAACTATAAGCGAGAGGAAGACGAAGAAGGCGAAGCGTGGGAAGCCGCTCAAAGAGGAGGTAATGAAGGTAAACGCCTTGCTCGCTCTATCATTCATTGCCAAAAGCGCTGATAGCAACAGAAGCAAAGAGCTGAAGATCATAGCAACTACTCCTACCTCCAAGCTAGTTGGAATGGAGGAAAGTAAAACGCAGAGGAAGTCCCTCCCTATGGGATCGGTTCCTAGGGGATGAGCGGGGCTTGGAGGAGAGAAGGGTTGGTAGGAGGGGCTGCACATGCCTTCGCTCACCTCGTCCTCGGGTCCAGCCTTCTGGCCAACTCGTCCGCCAAGTAGGAGCCGAGGTAAGAGAGCGTTGCTATTATTAGGAAAGCAGATGAGGCCAAGGGAGGGTCGCCTCCGGTGACAGCGCTGAAGAGCAAGTACCCTATTCCCATATAGCTAATCAAAGGCTCCACGAAGACCGACCTTTCCAGAGCGTTGACGAAGTTGGTTATTGAAAAGGAAGTGAGGGATGGGAGCAGCACCCTTAACTCCTTAACCCTTATCTTGAAGTCGCTCAGCCCTATCGCCTTGAGGAGCAGCGTGGTATCCCGAAGTACCCCTCTTTGATCCTCGACGAGGCCTGAAAAGCCATATACCAGCTTCGGCCATTCTCCTAATAGGATTACTAGCGAATAGGCCAAGGCCTTCTGAAAAGAAGTTCCGAGGAGGGGAGGAGGCCAGCCAAAGGACCAAGAGGTCAGGGCGAGGGGTATGGCATAGATGAACTCCGGTATAAAGGAAGCGGACCTTATCGCTTTCGGTACCTTGGGTCCTATGAATATCAGCCAAGCGATGGAAAACGCCATCGCCAGGGAATATCCGAGGCCTAGGGGGAGCAAGGTAGAGGCCAGTCCCTCAAGGGAGAGGAGGATTGAGGGGGACGAGTAGAGGAAGGAGGGAGGTCCTCCTTTGAGGAGCTGAGAAAGTAAGGCCCTGAGGTTCCCGGAGTAAACCTTCTTGAGCTCCTCTATCTGCGTCTTGTTCAAGAAACCGTTAGCCCCTAAAGTAGAGAAGGGGTTGCCAAGAGCTTTCAAGGCTACGTAGTTGCTAACCAAGGTTACTACGATCAGTCCTATTATTACCTCAGCCCCTCGCGAGCGCCAACACCTCTCTCGGGTCGTCCAAGCCTCTAGAGTACAGCTTCAAGTCGATTACCGGGGTCCCGTCGACGGCGTCAAGACCCTTCACCTTGAGTTCACACCCATCTACTGATACGACGTAGCAGAGGGAGAGGCCTATGGGGCAAGGTCTGGCGGGGCTTCGGGTGGCGAAGACCCCCAGCTCCGGCATCTTCGGATCCTTGAAAGGATGGACCTTGAGGGGTCTGTCCTTTACCAAGTGGGCATACCATATCACCCAAATCAAGGTGCCCTTCCTAATCCCCTCCAGCGCTTCGCAGTACTTCTCGAATATACTTATTTTCGCCTCCTTACTCCTCAAAAAGTCATCGTAAGAGAAGATCTCTTCCTTTCCCTCCTTGTGCTCCAGCCCCTCTTCCCTCTCCACAATCCCAACGGGCTCGCACTCCAAAGCCTTCACCTCAACAGGGCCAGCTTGTTGTAGGGCAAGGGTATTCCTCCATCTATCCCTCCATAAGTGAAGAACCACTTGACGTTTGCGCTAGGTAAGGTAAGCACGTACTCATAGGGGTAGTAGAGCGCTATCCTCGGAAGCTTCTTCGCTATTACCACTTGAGCCTTCTTGGCGTATTCTATGGCCTGCTTCACGGTTGGAGAGCTAGTTATTTCCTTGACGATCCTATAATACTCCTCGTCCTTCCAAGGAGTCCCGAAGACCTTGAAGAACCAGGATAAGGCGGTAGGATCGTTCCCATCCGCTCCGTGGCCGTTTATCTCCAAGTCGAAGGCCCCTCTCCTAACGACTTGATCCAACTGTTTCATGCTCTGAAGGGTCTTGACTTCAACGCATATTCCCACCTTCTTCAACATATCCCTTATTATTAGGGCTTCCTGCAGATAGTTCTTGGTTGTAACCAGTAAGGGTCTCCAAGTCCTTCCGTTAAGCTCCCTGCACCCATCTCCATTAACGTCCCTTATTCCCAAGGAGTTTAGGATCTCCTCAGCTTTGGTGGGGTTGTAGGGATACTTGGGAACGTCGGGGTTGTAGAAGTAGCTGTAGGGAGGAACGTAATTGGGGGTTCCCGGTATCGCTGCCTCAAGACTCCCGACGGCCTTCAGCACCAGTTCCTTCAGATTCAATGAATATGCTATGGCTCTTCTAAACTCAGTAACGTTGTAAGGGTACTTATCCAAATTGAAGCCCAGGAAGAGGACCCAGTACATGGGACCCTTCTGAACCTCGAGATTCGGGATTCTCATCTTTGCAAACTTTATCAGCCTCCAAGCCTTCCCCATTAACGCAACCGTGTCTATCTCCTTGTTTACTAGAGCTGTTACCGCTGCCCTAGCGTTGAATATCCCAGACGTCACCACCAGTAGCTTCTCGAACTTCGGCTTGGGGCCCCAGAACAAGGGGTTTGCCTTGAAGACGTAGCCTAATTGCGGAGAGTAGCTCGCGAAGAGGTAAGGGCCGCTTCCGATGAACGCCTCCTTCGACCTGAAGGCATAAGGGTCCTTCACCTTTTCCCATATGTGCTTTGGAATAATGAATACCGTCGAGGCTATCTGATCTAAGAAGAAGGGGTTCGGCCTCTTGAGGACTACCAAGACTGTTGTGGAATTGAGAGCCTTTACGTAGGCTATTGAGTCCAAGGACCTCCACGTCCAATGATGTTCCTTAAGGTAGTTGAACGTGAAGACCACGTCTTGGGCCGTTATTGGCACTCCATCGCTCCAGTAAGCCTTCCTCAGATGGAAGACCCAAGCTGTGGAGTTGAGCTGCTCCCAGCTCTGGGCGAGCCAAGGAATTATTCCGGTTGAGTTCTTCCAAGTCAAGGTATCGAAGACGAAGCTCGTTATTACGTAACCAGGACCCCTTGGGTAGAAAAGGAAGGGGCTGGGAAGTCCCCAGTTTCCGAGGCCTATTCTCAAGGTAGAGGCAAAGGCTATAGCGGATATCAGCAGGAGAGCTTGTGCAACCTTCATCTTGATACGCCGCACATGAGCCCAAGGAATGAAATTAAAGGGCTACGTTTGCAGAATCAAGTCGGTCAAGACTGACCGATTGATTAGAGGCTAAGGTTAACGCTCTGAAGAACTGGAAGAGATTCGATTGGCCCAGTTAACCTTTCAAGTTCTTTCTGAGCTCCTTTATCCTATTAATTGTTTTATTATATTCCTCAATTAAGTAGTACGCCTCTATCCCACTTTGTCTTGAGTTCTTGACGAGTAGCTTATCGTTAGCAACTATAATGCTGTTGGTCGCTATTGCAGTAGCTATATAGTAAGCATCCACGGCTCGAGGATGTATGTTGTCGGCAACGTATATTGCCAAGTTGAATATATCGTCCTCTTTCAGCAGTTTGAACTTCTTCGATAATTTCAACAGCTTCTCACGCTCAGCCTTGTAACCCAATCTGCGAGAGACCGCTATCAGCTCGACCTCCATTATCCTCGGAGCGTAGAGGGGAAGGTCTTCTATATATCTAAGAAACTCTAACGCCTTCTCATACCTCTTAGGGTCCTTGTTGAATAAGGCATCTATCAAAACGCTCACGTCGAGGACTATCATTTCCTCATTTCCTCTAGGACCTTCACTGGATCTTCTACCTTGGGAGTCTCGTCTCTAAGGTCCTTTATGAGTTCCACAAGGCTTCTTCCTCTCTCCTCAATACTAATGAATACCTCTTCACCTTCCTTGAGGTCTATCCTTCCTAAAGGCTTTAGCACTCCGTCCTCATACCTGGCGCGAACGAACTTACTCATACTGAGCGACCCGGGTGTCTATATCTGCAAGTGAGTACTGATAAGCTTAAACAGGGCTTGCGAGCTCTCAAAGAGTAAACTAGAAGGTACTTCATTCAAATAGCGGTGGGAACATTGGGGTAAGATAGGTCGTGGGAGATGGTATGTGGTAGTGCGCTAAGGGGACTTACCTTGGATCCGTCCGTGGATCCCCAGCTCCGCAAGCTGGTCGCTGAGTACTGTCCCCTCCTTGAGGCCCTCTTCTACGAGGACTACATAAATGAGGCTATAAGGAATAAGGATTATGAAAGGATTTGGATGATGCTCAACGAGATAATGTATTTCTGAGCTCGCCGAGCATGTCTTCGAGCTCTTCCAGCGCCTCCAATCCTTCCTCCTTACACTTAGCAATGGTTCTCGGTCCTGTAAGGGTAAGTACCTTCTTCATCTCAATTAGCTCCTCCTTCTCCATCTTTTCCAAGCAGTCCCATAGCGTCGACCTCTTCAAGTCGCTAAGCCTCATCAATTCGGAGAAGCTTATCGGTCCGTTAACACATATCACTATAAGCGCTATGAGGCATTGTATCGATCTAATCCTTTTTAACTTCGACGTATGGCATCACCTCGTACACCCCCCTTATCAAGTGTAGAAGCACGGCGAAGGAGTAGGTGGTGAGCAAGGAGGTGGTGAAGGCGCTCCATTGATCCGTGAAGAAAGAACCTATATACGTCAGCACCAACAAGCCTATCGCTGTTACGACCTCTATCCATCTGGAGTCGTACTTCCCGGTCAAGGCTACCGTTAGGAGGAAGCCGGAGGTGGCTATGGCGACCGCCAGCGCTTGTAAGTACTCAAACGTCACGCTGGATACTATGAATGCCATGATCAAGAACAAGTACTTTTTCCTAGACCTCCTCATCCACAGCTTTTCCCTCATCAGTTTTACGGTCCACACGTAAGGCACGAAGCCCAAAATCCACGAGAATTGAGCAAATGCAATTATCTTGGTTACGCTGTACAGATACATTCCAAGCGAGATGAAGGGGAGCCAAGAGGCGTAGGCTATGGCGCTGAGCCTCTCCAGCTCCGCCCTCCTAAGCCTTTCGATAGCTCCCTTCAAGCTCTCCAAGGCCCTTCCCGGTTTTCCTGAGGAGCGACGGGAGAAGAGGGGCGGGGGAGCTCCGGTCTCCCGGATCACCTCTCTAAGTAGATCTTTACGGTCCCGAAGGAGCTCCTTCCCCTTATCTTAATCACGTTCTCCCCGCTTCCGAAGCTCCCCGAAGAGGAGCTCCCATTTGGGGTCACGACCAATGCTGTTCCGAAGGAGGCCTTCAGATCGTATTCAACCCTAGCGTTTTGGGGTATTTTCAATGTGAGCACCACTGTGCCCATGTCCGAGCTCAGCTCTATTTCGGAGGTGCAGTTGGAGGGAACATCGTAGGTCAGTCTGGTAGTTCCCATAGTGTTCTTTATTTCCAAGGTCTTCACACAGCTCCTTATTTCGCCCTTGATGCTGCTCATGACGTTCTTGAGCTTGAGCTCCTCGGGATCCTTGAGCCCTATCTTCATTGAAGAGCAGCATAAGTCCATAGAACAGCCCTTCGAGACGTTGCTTCCTACGGGAACGCTCCCCTCGTAGTATCCCCTCTCCCCGGTCTCCAAGGATATGGAAGACATGCTGGCAGTTAGTTTGAACTTGGTACAGTTTAAGGTTCCTGATACGAACGTTGTTTCCCTGTGAACGGTTATGGAAAAGGAACCGCTCAACGAGGTCACGAGCGCTATAATTGCAATTGCCAATACTACAGCTGACTTGAAGGGGACTCCTAAGGCCACAGCTACGCCTACTGCTATCAGAACGGATCCTATGAGGACCTTAGGGCTTACGGGAGGCAGTAGCTTTACCCCAAATATTATCGCTACTCCGCTCAGGACGAAGAGTATGCCACTAATTACGTTTATCAAGCTGTTTAGATTCAATCCCTAACACCCCCTAATCCCTTCACCAGCAAGTAAACGCCCAGACCTACCAAGAAGGAGGAGAAGAAATCGTTCGTAAGTGCTAGCATTATGCCAAACGCGATGAGTCCCGCTCCCTCGGCCATCCTCTTGTAGTCCCTCAACTCCTCTCGCCTATCACTATGTATCAAAGCTACTTAAGCATTGAAAAGGGTCCGGAAAGTCGGAGGGGAAGGTTTATTTTACCGTCCCACTTCCCTGGGACGGTCGATGCCTATTGTGTGGGTGGGAGACGCTATAGGCAACACTCCCGCAGTCACTTTGAATAACATTGATACCTCTCCTGGTAAGGTTTTGATAAAGCTGGAATACGTGAACCCTGGAGGAAGCATTAAGGATAGAGCTGCCCTCTTCATGATCCTCGAAGCTGAGAAGAAGGGAATTTTGAAGAAGGGGATGACTATAGTAGAGCCGTCATCGGGGAACACAGCTCTCTCCTTAGCGATGCTGGCGGCCGCGAGAGGATACAATATGGTCGCAGTGGTTCCGAAAACCACGAGCTGGCAGAAGGTTAAAACCTTGAAGCTCTTAGGAGCTGAAGTCGTTTTTGCGGAACCCGGTGTTCCCTTAGGTCATCCTGAGCATCACTACACCAAGGCGAAGAGGCTGGCAGAGGAGAGGGGGTGGGTGATGTTGGATCAATACAGAAACGAGGCCAACATCAAGGCTCACTATGAGACCACTGGCCCGGAAATCTGGAGGCAAGCGAATGAAATCATGGGAGGTCTCGACGCGTTCGTGGCCGGAGTAGGGACTGGCGGAACGATCCTAGGAGTGGGAAGGTACCTAAAGGAAAGAGATCCTAGGATCAAGGTAATAGCAATAGTTCCAAAGAACACCAAGATAGCTCAGTTCTTCGGGCTCGATGGGGAGAGGTTGAAGCACGATATCGAGGGCTTAACCGCCATGCCGGTAAGCGAGCTAATCAAGAAATACCACCACAAGATTATAGATGAAATCGTGGAGGTCGAAGATCCCCACGCCTTCGACTTCGCTAGGGAGCTGGCGAGGAAGGAGGGCTTGTTGGTAGGCCTGAGCGCCGGTGCTAACGCTCTCATAGCCACCAAACTCGCAAGGGAAAGGGGATGGAAAGTTGCTACCGTTGCTCCCGACGGGGCGATAAGGTATCTGGACAGACTTTGAATAACCGTTTAGTTAGTTCCCCCTAATCCAATTTAAACTGTTCAGATTTTCTCCTTGGTCACTAGAACAGACGGTTATAGGGGAGACCTCTCCCACGCTGTGGGGCTCTAACTTGTGCGGCATCGCCGGGATCATGTTCACGGAATCCGGCTCCCCGGTGGGCCAGAAGCTCTACGAGATGCTCAAGAGCCTCCAGCACAGGGGAATGGACTCAGCTGGAACCATAATCTACGGCGCTAAGAGCACTAAGGACTGGCTCGTGAGGTTCGTGGTGGAAGACGAGCCCGAGGAGGTGGCGAAGAAGATAAGGTACCGCTTAAACGTCATGAAGCATGACATAAAGAAGCTGAACGACGGTAACTTCATGCTAGAGATGGTGATAAGCGGCGATACCAGCACGGAGGAGCTCAAGAACATAATTAGGAAGTACTCCCTTTCCGTGCTCTCGATAGGCAAGTACTCCATCATTTCCAAGGACGTGGGTCTAGTTGACGACGTTGAGAAGGTGTTCAACTTCTCTAAGCTCAAGGGTACCCATGGAATAGGCCACGTGAGGTTCTCCACGGAAAGCGCTGTAGATGCCCTTCACGCCCACCCCTTCCAGACCTTCGACTTCCCCGACATAGCGATCGTTCACAACGGTCAGATAACTAACTATTGGAAGAGGAGGGAGCTCCTAGAGCTGGAGGGTCACGTCTTCCAGACCGATAACGACTCCGAGCTGATAATTCATTATATTGTGAACAAGCTGAGGAAGGGCTACAAGCTGGAGGAGGCGCTTCACGAAGCAGTTAAGGACTTGGACGGTCCCTTCGCCTTCCTCATCTCCATGCCTGAGGGAATTGGGATGGCTAGGGATAGGCTCGGCTTGAGACCCTTGGTTACCTCCGAGTATGAGGGTGTTTTCGTGGCCGCCTCGGAAGAGGTGGCTATCAGGAAGGTACTTCCCGAGAGCAAGATTACCTACTTGAGACCCGGTGAGGTGGAAGTATGGAGGCCGTGAGAATAGACGCTCAGAACATGACTCCAAAGGAGCTAAACAGGGAACTGAAGGAGAAAGCTAAGAGGTACAAGAAAATAATAATACTAAATCCTAACGCCAAGCACTACATAGCCGCTGGACTGGTAGCGGACGTTGAAGTCGAGATCGAGGGAAGCGCCGGCTACTTCCTAGGAACCATGATCCACGGGCCTAAGATTACGCTCAAGGGCAACGCGGGCTGGTACGTAGGAGATAACATGACTATGGGAGAGATAGTGGTTAAGGGACACGCCGGAAACGGAGTCGGTCAGTACATGTACGGAGGAACTGTGGTCGTTGAAGGAGATGCCGGAGATAGGAGTGCAGCCCTAATGAAGAATGGAATAGTAATCGTTAAGGGAGACGCTGGCTTAATGACTGGCCTTTACATGATGGGAGGTAAGGTAATCGTACTCGGAGATCTCAACGAGTACGCGGGAGAGATGATAATTAACGGTAGGATCTACATAGGAGGGGCCCCCAAGAGCCTAGGCAAGAACGCCAAGCTGGAGGAGGCCAAGCCAGAGGAGGTGGAGGAGGTAAACAAGATACTGAGGAAGTACGGCCTCCCCGAGAAGGACAGCTTCTACGTGATAGTTCCCAAGAGCTTGAGGCCTGTTTACAAGCCTCCATCCGGAACTCCCGCAATGAAGAAGCTCTTACCCAAGTTCAAGACCGAGTTCACCTATGAGCTCTGCATAGGCTGCGGAGTCTGCGCACAAGTCTGCCCCGAGAAGGTAATCAAGATGGTCGGAAACAAGCCAGTGGCTGCTAGACAAGCGGATTGCATAGGCTGCTACGCTTGCGTGAACTACTGTCCGACGGATGCGGTTAAGGTCTTCAGGGTGGCGGAGAGCAAGACCAACAGAGCTAACATAGACGCCTCGATATACAACTACATAAGGCAGATGGCCTCCGTAGGTCATCCTCCCGTAGTCGGAATGGGAGCGGAGAACAAGTACTTCCCCTCTCTAGATCAGCTTACCTTCATACCCGGCCAGACCTCTAGACCGCCCATAGACAGCTACAGAGAGCCTTGCGACACCGAGGTGATCCTAGGCCATAGGTTCGCCGAGAAGCCCTTGAAGCTCAAGGCTCCGATAATGATAGGTGCCATGAGCTTCGGCTCCGTCAGCAAGGAGGTAAAGATAGCGTTAGCTAAGGCGGCCGGAAGGCTGGGAATAGCCGCTAACACCGGAGAGGGAGGAATGCTCCCTGAAGAGAGGAAGTACGCCTCGATACTAATAGTCCAGTATGCCTCTGGAAGGTTCGGCGTGTCCGCTTCTTACCTAAGGTCCGGAGACGCTGTAGAGATCAAGATAGGGCAAGGAGCGAAGCCGGGAATGGGAGGACTCCTATTAGGAGAGAAGGTAACCGAGGACATCTCGAAGATGAGAGGGATCCCAATAGGCACCGACGCGATAAGCCCGGCTAGGCACTTGGACATAGTGGGCCCAGAGGACCTAAAGATGAAGATAGAGCAGTTGAGAGAGATTACCGACTGGAAGGTCCCAATAATAGTGAAGTACGCCGCTGGAAGGGTCGCCGACGACGTCAAGATAGCGGCCAAGGCCGGAGCGGACATAATTGTAATAGACGGGAAGCCCTCCGGAACGGGAGCCACCCCTTACATAGTGACCGAGCACACCGGCTACTCCACGATGGCTGCTGTGGTAGAGGCCCACAAGGCCTTGAAGGAGATAGGCCTTAGGGACAAGGTCTCCTTGGTGGTGGGAGGAGGGATAAAGACGGGGGCGGATGCGGCGAAAGTCTTGGCCTTAGGAGCTGACGCCGTCATGATCGCCTCTGCAACTTTGGTGCCCATAGGCTGTACCTACTGCGGAACCTGCCACAACGGCAGGTGTCCCTACGGAATAGCCACCCAGAAGCCCGAGCTGAGGAGGAGGATCAACGTGGAACTTGCCGCGAAGAGGATAGAGAACTACCTCAGAGGGTTCATAGAGGAGATGTGCATGTTCGCGCAGCTGGCCGGAAAGAGCAAGCTGAGCAACTTGGAGAAGGAGGACTTAAGGGCCTTAACATTCGAGGCCTCAATGCTGACCGGAGTGAAGCTAATGGGAGTGGAGAAGCCCGCCTCCGAGCTCATGGAGAGGTAATTTTGTCCCTCCGGTTAGGTCACCTTAATTTCCGCTTCCTCCCCTTGTGGGACGGTGCTTCCACGTGGAGGTCGTCGTCATAGGAGGAGGAGCCGCTGGAATGAGCGCTGCCTCCAGGGTCAAGAGGCTTCACAAGGACTGGACCGTTAGGGTCTTCGAGGGATCCGGCTACGTTTCCTACGCCCCCTGCGGCCTCCCCTACTTCATTGTCGGGAAGGTAAAGGAACCGAACCAGCTCACCTACTACCCCGTCGAGGTCTTCAGGGAGAAGAGGGGGATAGACGTTCACGTCAACGCTTGGGTAATAGACGTGGATCTGGACAAGAGAATAGTGAAGGTGAAGGAGGGCGGGGAGGTGAAGGAGTATCACTGGGACAAACTGATATTGGCAACTGGGGCCAAGCCGAAGGACTTGGGAGTGGAGGGAGAGAACCTCAAGGGGGTGATAAAGCTCCACACGGTCGAGAGCGGGATAAAGGCTAGGGAGGAGCTCCAAGGAGCTAAGAGCGTGGTCGTGGTCGGAGCGGGGTTCACCGGAATAGAGGTCGCCGGGGAGCTCAAGGAAGCCGGCTACCAGGTTCACTTGGTAGTTAGGTCAAGGGTTCTGAGGAAGAGCTTTGATGAGGAGATGAGCGAGCTCATAGAGAATCACTTGAAGAAGAACGGAATAAACTTGATCAAGGGAGTAACTGTAGAGAGGATCGTCGGAAAGGAAAGGGTAGAGGGAGTGGAGCTTTCAAACGGAGAGAAGGTAGAGGCTCAAGCCGTAGTTGTAGCAGTTGGAATGGAGCCAGCAAACGAGCTAGCGAAGAAGATGGGATTGGAGCTTGGAGTCAACGGGGCGGTGAGGATAAACGAGTACACCGAGACCTCCATGCAAGACGTCTACGCAGCTGGAGATGTGGCGGAAAGCTGGCACGTCCACTTGGGAACGGATTACAGGGTGTGGTGCCCCTTCGCCCCTCCAGCCAACAAGATGGGGTTGGTCGCTGGGCTGAACGCTTCCGGAAAGAGGGTCTCATTCCCCGGAAGCTCTTGTACCGGGATAACCAAGGTGTTGGGCTTAGAAATAGGGAGGACCGGGTTGACGGAAGAGGAGGCGAAGAAGATGGGCTTCAAAGTAACAGCTTCAATGGTCAAGGCTAGAACTAGAGCCCACTACTATCCCGGCTCCAGCTTCACCAACGTCAAGCTTGTGGCTGATTCCAACACCGGCATGGTGCTCGGAGTCCAAGTGGTCGGACCCGAAGGAGTTAAGGGAAGGGTTGACGCCGTCGCCACCCTCCTCACGAGGAGGGGCACGGTAAGGGACCTCTTCTTCGCTGACATAAGCTACGTCCCTCCCTTGGCCCCAGTGTGGGACCCCTTGGTAACCGCCGCCAGGCTCCTGTACAAGGACCTCAGGTGAGGCATTCGTTATTTCAATAATCCTTTTCAATACTTCAATTAGCAGAATCCCTACTATCGTGAAAGTTATTGGACTGAAGCCGAACCTAGGATGGAAGAAGAGGCCAAAGGAAGCTAAGTAGAGGGGTAAGACGTTCAGGCCCTCTAACTTCGTCCCCTCAAGCATTCCCTTAGCCTCTTCAGAAGCTATCATGGAAGCGATGAAGGCGCTGGCTATGTATAGGAAGACCAGTTGAGCCTTTAAGGTCTTGGACAAGTGGAATATCCAAAGGAGGAGTATTGCGATGGCTAGCGCCTTAGAGCTGTTCCTCCAGCCTTCATTCCTTACATTATAGAGAGCGTAAAGGGCTACTAAGCTGGCGAAGAGCAGCTTGAGATAGCTTACGCTCCCAAACGTAATGTAGATCCACGCTAGAGCGGAAACGAGGAGCAACGAGAGCGGATCCATCGCTTCTCCCGAGGGTATATTCTCTATTTTGGATTAAATCTATTTTGTTAGAAAGGCAATGGGTTCTCTGTTCTATTTATTGGAACAAAATAGGGAAAAGCTTATAAAGATAGTCACTCTTCCCCTGCACGGAAGTGCCGCGGTAGTATAGCCAGGCCTAGTATGCGGGCCTGTCGAGCCCGTGACCCGGGTTCAAATCCCGGCCGCGGCGCCACAAACCCCCTCACCACCCCTCCCTTCGTTCGAAAGACTCTTTATTGACCGAGCAACTTAGCTCGGATCTCTTCTGTGGAAGTCTCTCTAACGAAGATCACGTTAAGCCTTAACCTCCTAGCTTGATTTGCCATGCCCTTGTCGTCGGTTACGAGTAGAGAGTCCGTAAGAAGCGCCAATGCGAGGAAGTAAGTATCGAAACCGGACGGAGCAGTCGTTAATGCTACTTCCAGGGCCTTATCGTACACTACGTCCTCGTCAATAACTATGAAAGTATTGTTTAGACTCTCAACGACTTTTAGTACGTGCTCTCTCGGCATGCCGCTCCGCTTCAGTACCGATGCAACTTCTATTATGCCAGCTTTTGGGAAGAACACCTTATAGTTCATCTTCTCCAGCAAGCTCAGTATTACACGTATCTTCTGGCGAGTCTCTATCTCCCTCTTATAGATGTCTCTCTCCAAATACCTTGGTGGAGCCAGAACGCTTTTGGCTACGACGCTTGTGTCGAGTACAACTCTACCCATACAGCTTCTTGTCACGTTTACGAACCTCCTCTAAAACTTCGTCGACGTTCCGTTTGGCTTCGAAACTTGTAGACAGAGCTAGCTCATAAAAACTCTTATCACGTACCACAACGACCAGCTCTTCCCCCTCCTTAAGGTCTACAGGCTCAAGAGGTTTTAGCACGCCGTTTTCATACTTAACACGTATAGCCTTGGACAACTCTATCCCCGTCAATATACGTTGCCGACAGAGTCACCTAAGCTTTTTCCGATGCAATATTCATAATTAGACTCAAGAATTAGAGTGAACGTCACATTCCGTGCTTCTTTGTGTATCTGTATAAGGCTGGTTTTATAGCACGGACCTGTCGAGCCCGTGACCCGGGTTCAAATCCCGGCCGCGGCGCCATTCTCACAAATTACAACTACCCATGCTGCCTCGGCAAGTAACTTCCGACCCCATCCCACTGTTTCCAGACCCTGGAACCTCGATTGAGAGGGAGATCAACGAACATACTTAGTATTTTCTAGAAAGATATTGAGGTTCGAATATGGTCCATCTTACTATGTTATATGGCCTCTTTACATACAAGACTTGAGGCTTCATGGCTCACCGGCCCTTCTCAGAATTTCATTCTCTACATCTTTTGAGATTCTGAAACCAGCGTCCTTGAGCTTTTCAATATCGTTCTTCACACTACTTATTAATTTAATCCGATTCTCTTTGCCTTAAGTAGTATACCCACTGTGCCGGCCACACGGAGACCTAGCTTCTTGGCATGTTGTCGCCCTTCTCTTTCATCAATTAACAATAGGTCAGCTCCAGTCTCGAGTGCAAGTATGATGGCTTCCGCTTCACCTTCATCGAGAAATGTCATTAAGAGAGTCTTCATTGATTTGTTCTTTATTGGAAGTACTTTTATCCATGGCGCATTCTTCACCTCGAGTGCGCCCGGTTGTCCCATGCCTTCTTCGACTACCTCTTTATACACCGCACAAGGGATGATTACCTCATTGAACAGTTCTTGCAAAAGGTAGAGTCTGCCTATTCTCGATAGGTGAATTAGCGGTGAGGAATTAGATACTACCTTAAGTCTCTGCAAACTTTAAATCATCCTCCAGTTCTTCGTTAGTATAGTGTCTTTCGACTTTCCTCTTACTAAGCTCTTCCAAGAACTCCCACTTGCTCAAGCCGGCCAATCTGCGAGCTTGTCCCAAGCTCAGTACTCCCCGAGCATAGAGGGCTATAGCCAGCTCGAGTCGTGCAACGCGTTCGAATTCGTTCTCCGGGATCTTGGCTCCTTGGACTACGTCTTTAGGAACGCGGATGACGATGGAGACCTCTTTGACCAACGCTTAAGCCCGTCGAGGGAACGCATAAGGGATATTCAAGTATGCGGGCTTGTCAAGTGAGTTCAAATCCGGCTGCAGCGCCACCTCTATAACCTTGGATTCAGGTTCTGTAATTCTACGGAATCTTAATTGGATTATCCGAACTCAAGAAGCCTCAGAGCTTCCCCTTTCGGACACCTCGTTGGTCGTACAGAGTATATCAGCGAAGTGCAACTAAAGTTAGTTAGAGATCTTGATGCTTGGGCCCCGAGCGAGGCTAATCCGTTCGGTCCTCGAACGCTTTTACCGCCAATGAACTCTCGAAGGTCCTAGGTAAAAGCAGGAGTACGATCTACGCTGAGGGAGAAGTAATCCCGAGCGAGGAGGTCGTAGTGAAGGTTCTAACATTGCTCCCTGTCGACGCATCCCTCGGTTCAGTAGGGAAGGAGGTTCTCAATGCTTATGGGTTGCTTGATCGAGGCGACAAATCAAAGCTTGCCCCTTTGCTAGCGATCTTGACCGTAGCTCTCTGAATCATTAATACGTCAAGTAAGCTCGCTATCTTAAGTGAAACTCCATTTTTCCCACGAGTTGTGACTAGAACTCCTATAGTACAGGATTTGATAAAGTAGAAGCACCGTTCTTAGGTTATATTTCAAGAGGGTTTACCACTTCTACGTTTAATAATTTGGATATCAAGTTAGCTTTCTTGCTTATCTCTTTATCTAGTGTTATGAACCTATCACAATTGAGTAAGTATGAGGATAGCAGATGTAAAGTATCTAGCGTCCTTAACTTGATTAAGGAGGAGAAACGTTCCATAAGTGAGATTAGTTCAGCAAGGCTTACGTCTACTATTCTCGCCCTAACTATACTTAGTGACGCCTTTGCCAATACCTTCGGATCGTTAGCTACTCTAGAGAAGAATGAAATTAGCTCGGCGTAAACCAGAGGGGTCACCGTTCCCTTGCCGATCTTAAAGTTCCTTACCTTTTCATGATTCACATCATCTTCCACTACGTAAGAAATTATGAAAGAGGTATCTAGAAAATCGGTCACTCCCTTTCACCTAGGAACTCTGAAACCCAGTCCTTCTTCTTGCCCAAGCTTATCTTACCTTCTTTTACGATTCTCTCTATCTTTTCATTTTCGTTGTCTAAGTTCTTCAAGCCTAACTCTATTAACTTTATTATCACTTCGTTCCTAGACTTCCCATATCCAGATTCTAAGAGTTCGTTTATCTTTTCCAAGATCTCTTTCTTCACCCTTAAAGGCAGTACTACGCTCAAATGTATACACCAAAGTATACTCTACTGAGAAACATAAAAGTATACGGAAAATGCTCTTAGCTCTTGGATACTTACCAGTTCTTCCTATTTGTGCTTTTGTGTTACGTGTGGTGAGCTCTTTATTCTTGTTCAATCATCACCAAAATGTAGATTAATGAAAATGGCCTAATCACGAAAATTTGTGATCTTGAGCGAATGGTTTACACTTAGCGTAGAACTGACGTATACTCTATATAGATCTAACATCTTACGTACAATCTGTGGCGATAACCCTCCCTATTCCATCTCTTATGTACAATTAGGGTTTATTGAGAATTTATTGTTAACTTTTACTTATCAGTTTTCTAAGTCTTTCTCAATTGCTTTAACTAACTCCTTCACTCTCTTTAATGCATCCTTTACATGTTCCTCTTTGCACCATCCTTCGTAAAAGCAGACGTGCATTGAAGAAGCGCTCATCCAAGCATCATGAACCCACTCGCCCCATCTTTTCCTCAGCTCCAATTCGTACTCCCACAACTGTCCATGTGAAGCTAACCTCTTCCCTTCCTTTACCAATGCGTGTGCTTTGATGGCTAAAGCAGCTGCTCCCCAGACCTTTTCAGCGGCTTGTCTGTAATCGCCTTTCCGAAGCTCCTCCTCAGCTTGTTTAAGGAATTGCTTTGCTTGTTCTAAGTAACTCAATTGCTTCAAGCTCAAAAGAGGTTCCCAGTATGACCCGCGGTAAAGGTTCATGAGCGTTTATCTCTAGCTTTTCTCATTAAAGGTCTGGGATTCAAAGAGTGAGGGTCCTAGCTCTCCTGTTGCTTCTAGCGATTACAAGCAAGGTCATAGCAATTTCCTTAACGCAACTATGGACGTTCAAAACTAACGGTGTAGTTGAAGCGCTAGCCTTCTCCGATGACGGTCGTTTAGGAGCTGCCTCTTGGAATGGTTGTGCCGACATCTTGGATCAAAATGGAAATTTGGTGAGCGGATATTGTAGAGATTATGGCATGAACGACGTCTCCTTCTGCTGCAACAAATTCGGCTTTGTTAAATTCTATCATTGGGATCTTGATGGAAACGTTTACATCTACGACCTCTCAACTGGAACTTGGAAGAAGGTGTACGTTGGAGATCCTTATGATTCAGCAATCACAATGCTCAAGGACGGCTTTCTGGCTGGTGGCGACAATCTCGCCTACTTCGACTTTCAAGGGAACAAGAGGTGGGACGTGAGTATGAAGTACATTACAAACGGTCCAGCTGTTTACAACGGGTACGTTTACGTTCCAAGGTGGGATTGGCCTTCTGAAGGTAAAGGCGCTCTTACTATCCTCAAGCTCTCAGATGGAAGCGAGGTAAGGACCATAAAATTCAATGAAAGGGTTTTTGATACTCAAGTCTGTGGAAATTACTTAGCTCTTGGAACAGCTCATCACGTTTACCTTTATGACATTAGCAACCCAGCGAATCCAAGGCTTCTGTGGTACAGCAATTATTTAGCAAGTAGCTGTAGCGGAGGAGATTGTTGGGGGGCCTACAACGTCGCCTTCAGTCCGGATTGTAGGTACTTAGTGAGCACTGATAATGATGATTGGAAAATATACTTATTCGATACGCAAACTGGAAGGCTAGTGCTGGAGAGGAAGTTTAAGAATGATGTTAATGCTGTTGCTTGGTGGAGGGATAGAATAGCTGTTGGATTAGCTGGAGGTGGATTAAGAAATGGTAAGATTTACATGTTCAAGGTTGAGGGATACGAGCCATATTTCGGCCTATCGCGAGATCAATGGAATTCCTTAACAGCTCAACAAAAAGAAGCTATAAGCAAGTGCTATTCGATTATCCACAACTCAAAGCTCTGTTATTCCTTCGTTAAAGCATTGGGAGGAAGAGTCAGTGTATCAAATTCTTTAAGCACACAAGAGCTGTCTAAAACCTTAATGTGCTATGCTATCTTCAAAGACGCTATAGGATGTTTGAACTCAAAGTTGATCGTTAAACCTACCCTCTCACTCACAATGCTCCCCAATCAACCTCTAACCCAACCGTTCACCCAAACGATCTTCCTCTCTTACCCAAGTAGCTCCACCGCGTTAACTACTGTAACGGTAACACAAAGCCAACCAGTAACCATAACCTTAAGCAGAATAACCTACGTCACAACGATTGAAATTCCGACTACAATTACCACGCTCGAAATCAATTACGGTCCTTCAAAGTTCCCAGCCCTCTCCAATGCTACCATCACCGTTACCGTTTCCAACCCAGCCGACTTACCAGCTGAGATAACGTTAGGAAGCTCGACGATAACGGTAGCTCCCCACTCTTCAGCACGAACTTCGACCATCACCTACCTCACCTCCACCGGAGTGATAAGGAAGACCCTAACCCTCCAGGCTTACGGAATTACCTATACAAAGGGAATAACGGTAACTGCTACGGAGCCGAGAGTCAAAGCCTTCCCGATGCCACTTCTAAAGAGCGCCACGATCACCTATCCCTTAACACTGGTGAATGAGGATAACATAATAGCCACCCTCTCAGCTCTTCCCAACCCGTTAGGGATATCTTCCATTCCATTAACCTCCAAAACGGTAACCCTAACGGCGACCTACTCCTTGTCATCAACTGTTCTAAACCTCAAAGCGTTCAAGTACGGAATTACTTTGACTATCCCAGTAACGTTTACCTCCACCTCTCTCCCAGTGACGATAAAGCTGCTCAACTCCAAGGTTAAACCTTTAATTCCCCAAACGTTGACGTTCTTGGTCATAGCCAAAGAGCCGGTTACCTTCTTAGGAAGAAGTGTTGAGGGAAGCTCCACGTTAACGACAGTAGTAACTCCCGAGTCAGAAGAGTTCAGGGAGACGTTAACGCTTACTTGGGCTAAAGTGCCATTAACTTTCACCTTGAGCTTAATAAAGCCCTATACCATATTGAAGAAAGAGCTAGTCGGAGCTATAGGTGTTCCGACCCTCCTGATCCCGCTGAAAGCGGATAGGGAGTTAACCGTGAGCGTTCCTGGAGGAACCCAAACGGTAGCTCAAGGACTGCAATTGGTGACCTTATCAATCGCTAACCTCAGGCCCGGAATCAAGGAATTCCCAATGAAAGTTTGTTTATCGAACTACTGTTTTTACGAAACCGTGAGAGTAACTCTGACTATACCAAAGGTAATAGTTAGAGTTCCACAGACTGTAACGGTTAACGTGAATCAATCCAAGGAAGTTTACATTACGATCATGAATCCCAACACGTTCCCGTTAATAGTTACTCCTAAGGCCGACGGAGTGTTCCTCAGAGTAGCAGAGGTTCCGGTAAGCCTTCCGCCTAAAGGAGTTGTGACAGTAAAGGCAACAGCCACAATGAACGTTTACGGAATAGCTAACGCAACGATCACCATACTGATAAACGGTATTAAAGTAGTTACAAATGTGATTAGAGTAATAGCGGCTTTGAACTTCCTACCGACGAGCACCAAGGAAGTGATTCCTTTAGTGTTGCTAGCATTTGCTATAGCGATAAGAAAATTTACCTAATTTTTACGTTAGGTATGAGTACTTTTTGTCCACAATAATGACCTAATTGTCAATAGTAGGTGGAATAACTAGTTCAAGAGATCGTGAGAGAGTCATAGATTTCGTTGGAATCATCTATCGCTGATCATCTCACACATAGGTTAGGAAGAATTTTTGTAGAGATAGCAGAGAAAGTGAGCGTTCATTGAATCTGTTACAGGAAAGGCGAACTTACCTACTTTGATAGCTATTTGATCCCTTGATATTCCTTTCCTCGCCCGCGGCTCATCTTCTTCGGTTAGCTGATCGGAAGTAGCATACCTCCACATCTCCATGGAGCGTAACTGGATATCTAGAGGGGGTAGGGAGTTAAAATGAAAACCTTCAAATGGAATTTTTCCAACGTTCCAAGCTTTTATGCAAGCAATGGGGACGAAATAGGGCGGAACTTTGTTCCTCCTCGAAGAACTTCAAAGGAAAGCTAATGAGGAAAGGAAATATCCTAAAGATCAAGAGTTCTTGGAAAGGAAAGCAATTGACGTAGTTTATGAAATGATTAAAGCTAAGGAATTGCTTGAAAAAGGAGATACGAGAAACGCAGCTGGAAAAGCATTCCAAGCCTGGAAGGACTTGCTCTCATGCTTAATTTATTTGAACTTGGATGAGTTAGCAAAGAACGAAAAGGAGAGGAAGTGGCTCTTAAAGAAAGGAATAATAGTTCCAACTACAAAGATGCAACAGTTGGCCTTGGAGCTTGAGAAGAGAGGCTATAACATGTTGAGCTTTATCACCGACAAGGCACTAAAGCTCCATAACTACCAATACAACGGTCCCGACCCAGACAATTATTACGGAGGGATAGTAAGCGAGGACGTAGCTAAGGAATATGTTAAACTAATGTTAAGCGTTACTAAGGAGTACTTGGAGAGATACATACTTCCTAACATTAAGGGGGAGACTTTGAAAATGATCAGAGAGGGCTTGAAGCTATTGGAGTCCGCCTAAGAGCTCAGAGCATTCAAAAACGCTCCTACTGTACGGCAAGCGGTATGTTCACGCTCCACACACTCCCATCGATGAACGTTAACCTTAAGGTCACTTGTGGCATGACGTTCACATTGACATTATCACAATAGACAATCAAGCTCCACAAGTCCTTCTTTATGCCAACTATATCATATAGATCAGCTTGATACTTATGAGTTCCATCGTACGCCACGCTAACACTCCTTCCAGCCCATCTATCAAAGGTAATTATAGCGTTCGTCTTACGGAAGTTGGTCTCTACCTTAGATCTTGAAACGTAGACGAGCTCTAGTACGCCGTTGACTACTGTGGCAAAGGGTTTATAAGGAGAATAGAAGAGTGTGTTACCGATCTTACCTACCAAGATCCCTTTCTTAAGCATGGCGAAAGAGGCAGACGAATAGACGGCAGAATTCCCCATATCGCTCGTAGTGAATAATATTATTCCAGGAGCTATGGAATCCTTATCATCCACTTCTCTCTTACTCAATCCATGGTAACCGCTCACCACTATTCCAGAGATCTTGTTGACTGAGATAGGTTTTCCGGTCTTCAAGTCCTCAACCGTTCTGGATTGAGGTACTGATGTGCCAATGACGTTGGAACCGACGCTGGCGACCAAATACGAGTAGGTACAAATGGTTCTTCTCCCGAACCTGACTTCAACGGAATCTAGAGGGATCTTCGGAGGATTCATGAACGATAGCACAAATACTACCCCTCTATCCCAGTAAGGTCCTCCAGTAGCGTTCATCGAGGGTGCCAAGAACGTGGCCTGGATCAAAGTTAAGATGTTTGTATTTGTAACTTTAATTGATGGTAATAGTTTGCTTAAGGTAACCGTATAAAAGCGCACCCACGGTTGGAAGATGGCGCTCAGCATTTGAGATATAACCTTTATCACGTCAGTGTAAACCTTCTCCAAGGTGGTTACCAAGCTCGAAGTTATTTCATAAAAGCTCAAGGCTGGCATGAAGCTCCCTCCTAAGTACTCAGTATACGTGAGGGTCACGGTCTTCGTTATTTTAGCTACAGTTCCAGAAATTATTGGAGGAGACACCTTCATTACTGTTAACGTCTTAACGATTATGCTAGGCTTCAAGAAGGTTACGAGGCCGTGAGGAGGACTCTCTGTGGTTATCGTTTTCACTAAGCATATTGTATTCGTAACAGCCGCTTCTGGACAAATCACGTATCTTGTCGAAGCAGCTGCGCTGTTCAGTAAGATATATTTGTCGGTCGTGAACGTTATAGTAGTAACTTTCGTCTTTGTTACCTCTATTCCAAATGCCTCTGCCTTGACGACCCTTGATAAATAAATCGTTACTGTATTATTCCTTTGGCTCAAAGTACCGAAGAGGGAGGAGCTCATAGTAACCGGAACTTCCTTGTTTGTCAACACGCTCAGCGTACCGTTAGCCCAAGCGGTGAAAGTTCCGATTCCAGTAGTTAGTGAGATGCTTTGGCTGACAGATGCCTTAGTCACGAACGTCACCAAATTTAAACTAGCCTTCACGTTAGGAACGCTGAACTCCTTCGCACTGAGCTGTTTACCATTAACTATGACAGCTATGTTAGAACCTAATTTAATAGTACCACTTTTTAAATGTTCGTACTTCAGTTCTTCGCCCCTAACGTCTAAAACTATTACGATACCTTTACTTGCTATTGCAAAGACTGAACAATTAGCATTGAACATAACATCACTCACGCCTTTTATATAAGTGTACCAAGCTGGAGTATGTTTACTGAACTTGAAGTAGTATAAGCTCAACTTATCGTCAGAGGGGGAGTAACTTACTAAATAGTCCGAGCAGACGTCGAAGACTGTTCCATCGTACCTACCTAGCACCTTGCCGCTCTTCAAATTAATCAAGTAAGCCTTGTTAGACGTTATCGCTAGTACCTCGTCCCCTCTTACCTTTACCTCCTTGATCCCGGGAAGATCCAGCGACCAGAGCTCCTCGGTTCCGTTGAATGCCCTTATCCAATCCTCGCCAATTACTATTATTACATTCTTAAAGGCAAATACATCCTTACCATTTATCGGGATCACGATACCTTTGGGTAATACTACCAATCGATCGCTATACAACAAGTACTCCTTCCCGCAACAGTAGTCCGCAGAAACCACGTTGCACTTCACGTCCTTTATATGTAACTCCTTATCCATGAAGTATGCACAATTGCCAGCGACAGCTACTATTCCGTCGCTCTTTACCTTAACGATACCAACTTGATTTGGAAGGACCACGTTGAAGTACGCTAGCAGCACAGAAGTTAACAGCAGCGCTATGAGGGACCATCTCAAGAGCTCTTCCCTATTTGTTAGCAAGTGAGATAAAATCAGAAAAACCTTTCCACCTAAAGGATCAAGATCTTAGAGTCTCTCCATCATCCTAGCTATAGCGTAAGCCAACATGATCAATCCCGCTATTCCCTCGAAGCCGCTGCCTCCCGGTGGAACCGCTATTATCTTCATCAATACGGTTGTCAACGTTCCTAAGCTGTTTGTTATGAGTACGGTTGCGGTGACGTAGCCGTAGTACTTCAGAGTGCCTGTGACCGGTATCGCTACCTTAGCGAGAGGCTCTATGGTGATTACGCTCGTCGGGAAGCTTAAGCGCTTATCGCCTATTAAAGTAACTACCATCCTTACGGGGAACGGGTTTGAAAGCACTAGCAATGTCGTGTTACTCCCTATACCCCTTATGGTCAAAGTAGGAGTCCTTACAACTATAGGCCTTGGTATGCCTACGTAATAGCAAGTGCCCGTTAGGGAGGTACAACCGCTCGAGAAGCACGCGCTGAAGTACAAGTCGTTGCATCCAATCGTCGATGGAATGAACACCAGTGAAGTAGTTAGCGTGGCAGAAGGACTCAGAGATACCTCGTACCAGTCGTTGTAAGCCCCGCTCACGGACAAGGTGAAGTAGTACGAGGTGTTTGCTAGATTACTTACGGTAATCGGTATCGTCAGAGGCACTCCTATACGTCCTTCCGCATATTCGGGAACTATCGTTAGGGGCTCTAAGGGGCTCACGTAGCTTTGTGTGGTGAACAAAGTGTACGTTGAGCTAACAACGACTAGCGTGACATAAGTGGGTCTTGTGAAGGTCCTCTCGAACGTCACAGTGGTCCTATTTGAAAGCAAGGTTATCTCTCTAGAGGATCCGTCCAGTAAGAGCAGTATTGTAGCTGGGGACCTCGCCGACTTGGATAGTACAACGTATAAGCTAGCTGGCAAGTAGCTGTAGACGTCGTTAGCGTAGAACCTTTCGACTGAGATAGGGACCTTTGGAACCACCATTATCACTCCTAAGAGCCTTTGTGTTCCAACGCCCAACTCGAAGGTGTTGACGGTAGCGCTCGTTCCGGCCTTGCCGACGAGCGTTATGACGTTTGTGCCCGGAACCAAGAGCGCCCTCCCGACGGCGTTGGAGTTCACGTAGCCGGTAGCGAGGTATGTCCAGCTGTCCTTGTTTATAGCTGTGAACGTCACCTTGTAGCCCTTGCCTATCGGAACAGTAACGGTCGTGATTCTAGGTATAAGAGACACGTCAGGAGTTATCGAGAAGATTGATAGCTGCGTCCTCCAGTTGCCTATCGCAAGCGTTACTGGGGTCGTGATAACGGGTAAGAGTATAGTAGTCGTTCCGTAGAGCGTCGTGCTTACTAACTCAGTAGTTCCCTCGAGGACGTTCAAGGGTACGATCACGTCCTTCAGAGCGTTAATTACCTTCACTGGAACTACTATAACTGACCCCTCAAGATACGGAAGCGTTGAGGGGGACACAGAATAGGGCATAATAAAGTAGTAGTTTAACGTGGCGGTAGCTAAGACCTTTCCTAAGTACGTGACTGACACGTAAGCAGTCCCGTTGAACTCGGTTAGCGGAGTGATGGTCACTGGGTACAGAGTAATCGCTTTAGGGGGAATTGGTAAGGTTTCAGAACCTAAGGTTACGGTTAAGGTGTTCGAATACGGGTTCAGCAGCTCTACAGCTATCTCTGAGCTGATTCCTAGTGGAACGGTAATCGTCTGTGGAACTATCTTTATGCCGATAAATGGCGTAATAACTAACGCCTTAATCTTGTGCTCGGCTATCTTTTTACCATTCAAATAAACGCTTATCGGTATCGAGCTTACGTCCCAACCATTCAACAACACGTTTATCGTGGTTGTGGTGTATCTAGGAGGAACGGTGATGTAAATCGTTTGAGACTTCATCAATAGGGTAGCTGTGTAGGGCTCGGTGAAGTTGTTAAGCAGCGTTACGGTCGCCTTCGTCGGAAGGCCCGGAACGTAAGCGACTTTTCCTTCAATGCTAATGGGGACGTAGAACCAGTACCTTACCGGTATTACAGCGAGGGTAACGTTTCCGGACCTTAGTGTTAAGGTAAACGTCTTGGCGCTGAGCGATGGAGAAATATACAACATTAGATGATTGGTCCTCGGGACTAGTATCATCTTACCCAAGGTGAAGTTGTTAACCATTCCAGTAGCAACGAAGCTTATTGGTAGCGTATTGGTTACGGTTACAGTATGGGTGGCCGTCAGAGGGTAAGCCCAGCTACCCCTTTCGGTAATAGTAACCGGTTTAAGAGTTTCGGGTACGACGCTAATTGTAGTTATGGTGCTAGTGTTATCGTATAGTAATTGAAGAGGTATGTTGGTTAAGTTCCTAGCTACCATCACTAATGGAATAACCGTCGTGTGGGTGGGAAGCGTTACCTTAGCGGAGAGAGGGGCAACGCTTACATTTATTGGAACCAAAGTAAGGGTTACCACCTTGCCTAAGTTGTTAGCAACAGTAAGGTTAGCTATCTCTGTTGCGCGTGGAACAATTGTTATAACCTTGCTAACTTCGATAGGTTTTATGACCCTTATCGTATATGGATAAGAGGTTAGGGTCTTGTTATTTACCAACAGGTAGACGGTGTGCGTGACGGTTCCTATCCTACTCAGCGTGATGACGTTGCTTAGTGTGGTATTTCTACTTAGAGTTAAGGTGGTGGACCTTAATCCCTTCACCGTTAAGGTCACTGGCACAGTTTCCAAGTTAATTATCATAGTTTTTATAGTCTTTGTGCTGTTTATTATTCCTTTAATTGAAGTGGGCGTGACTATGAGTACTGCGTTAGGTAACACCTTCCTGAGGGTTACCGTTCTTTCAGCTAACGTGAAGGCATCGGAAAGGACTTTCATCGTTAACGAGCTTAGCGGATACGTTAAGGTGAACGTGGAGATAGATGAGATGGTATTGGTTATTCCGTCAACAATCAACGTTAGAGGGCTTGTGGGAGCGGGTGTGAGGGTGACAGTGTAAGTGTTAGCCATTCCGTACTTGAAGGTCGTCGGTGATACGGCTATTGAGTAGGGGTACGTGTAGACTACCGTTATCTTTTTGGTTAAGTTTAAACCTATTTCGTTAGTAAACGTGAGAGTTTCGTAGGCAGTAGTTGTAGATTGATAGGGATTCAAGGTATATGTTATTGTAGTAGTGTTTAAAAGCACCATCATCGATATCGGGATACCTCCTCTCATTACTGTTAAGGGTATAGGAGTTTTCTCTTCATTGGATAAGGTCAGTGGCAAGGTAGTGGTGCCTACTCCCATTGTGGTGATGGTTGGCGATACTTTTAGTGCCATCGCCAAGGGAAGTAGGATCAGGAGCAGCGTCCATCTCACTTCGACGTTCCCTTGCTATACATTTGCTCCTTTGGCCTTATCTCTTCTCTTCATCCCAATTAGGGACTGCTTACTGCCCGGATCCCTTATCACATCTCGGAGAATCTCCCTTCATAAAAACACCTTAAAGGTCCAGCTCTACATTGTATTATGGTGTGAATGTGAGATCAACACTATCCTTGTTGCTCTTACTCTCGCTGACATTCGCCCAGAGCTACCTAATGATCGTCCACAACCCAAATTCCCAGACCTTAACGAACTTCCAAGTTAGAGCGAAGCTCCCTGCAGATCTTCAAGGGAAAGCCCTTACCATCAAGGACATGAATGGCAATCCAGTTCCCTTCTGCTACGAAACGGCAACTGGAGAGTGCACCACCGATCCAACTCAAGGAGATGGCTACGTATGGGTGAAGGTTCCTTCAATTCCAGCAAATGGAGATGCTAAGCTAGTTGTAGAGGTTGGAAGCAATGGAGCGGTGAAAGGGGATGAAGTGTTTGAGTTTTATGATGATTTTAATGAGGGTTATTTAGACACAAATAAGTGGATAAAGGTAAAGGATGAGGGAAACGAGATCGTTGTAAGGAGTGGGTACTTAAAATTAGAGGAAACGAGTGCCAATAATAACGGCGTCATACTGTCAACAGTAAAAAACTTTCCAGACAACATCGTGATAGAAGCCAGAGTAATAGTCAACTATGCCAGTACAGGTGACTTAGATCCGATGATCCACTTTGATAAGTATACGAATCCTCTCTGGAACCCAGATGGAAGCAATTATTGTCTTACCTTCTATTTTGGTGAAGATAGAAATTGGGATGGGGTATACCTTGGACTAACAAAAATTATAGACTTACCAAAACCTCCCTCAGGCACTCCTATTACATTATACTTCATCCCCAAGTCCGGAAATATAAACGCATGCATCGGTACGTCTTGCGGTACATCTTCAGTAAAACATAGTTGTAATTATGAAAACGTAATACTCATGATAAACATGTTAAGAGATGACGGTAAAACATATTTGTTAGTTGACTGGATCCATATTCGTAAGTACGCCCCCATCGAACCAACGGTAACCTTCCAAGCCTACGGAGGCTATCAAGCCCCCTCAACCGTTACCGGAATGAGCCAAGTGTGGAGCTACGATATAGGCTCAAGCGTGGAGGCCCTGGCCTTCTCGGATAATGGAAATCTCGGGGCCGCTTCCGTGGACCGCTGCGCTTACGTCTTCGACCAGAGCGGTAACCTCTTGAACAAGGTCTGTGGAGACGACTGGATGAACGACATCTCCTATGCCAACGGGAAGTTCCTGGCGGACAACTACGACAACTACCTCTACGTAATGAGCGAGCGAGGCACTTTGATCAAGAAGCTCGAGGTAGGGGAGAGCTACGATGACGGAGTTACCGCCTTCTCCCAAGGATTTATCGTCTGCGACGATTATTGTGCCTACTACAACTGGAACTACGAGAAGATCTGGGATACCTCGGTGGGAAGCAACACCCATACCAGCGGTCCCGCGATAGCTAAGGGCTACGTTTACGCTCTAGCGGTGGACAGCGGCAAAGTGAAGATAATCTCCCTCTCCAGCGGGAGCGTGGAGGGAAGCGTTACCTTAGATGGAGATGCCTACGACGTCGCCGCTTGCGGGAACTACTTGGCTGCTGCAAGCCAAGACAAGCTCTACTTGTACTCCTTGGACGATCCAACTAGTCCTACCTTGCTCTGGACGAAGGACATTAGCCTAGGGGATGCTGACTACCGCTCCTTGGCCTTCTCGCCCAACTGCAAGTTCCTGGCCTTGGCTGACACAAACAACGATCAAGTAGATATATTCAACGCGAAGACGGGAGCTATCGTTTACACAAAGGACTTCGACAGGCCCACAGCCGTCGCTTGGTGGAAGGACGAGCTAGCCGTAGCGCAGAAGGACGGCTCGATCTACGTCTTCAGGCTAGAAGGATTCAAGGGCCCCGCCTATTCTCCTACACCCAGCTCTTCTACGATCACCGGCCTAACTCTACTATGGAGGCACGGGTTCAGCGGAACGGCTGATGCTGTAGCGATAGCTGACAACGGAAACGTAGGAGTTGCCAATTACGACAACTGCGCCTACGTGCTGAGCAAGACCGGCTCCGTGCTAGGCAAGTACTGCGGAGGGGATGACGTGGACGACGCCTCTTACTGTTGCGGCAAGTTCGGCTTCGCTGACATAGACGACTACGACTACTTCTTAGACGTGACCGGCAACTACCTAAAGGCGATACATGTAGGAGATGACTACGACTTCGCCATAACAATGCTTCCCAACGGCTTCATAGCTTGCGACGATTACTGCGGCTACTTCACCTACTCCGGAAGCCAGATCTGGAGCACGGAGCTTGACGGAGAGGCTAGGAACGGCCCAGCGGTCTACAAGAGCTACGTCTACGTTCCGGACTACGGAGAAGACGAGGTAGAGATACTTAGCTTGAGCGACGGAAGCGTTCTCAACAAGATGAGCTTTAGCAGCGCGGTCCACGACGTTGGAGTCTGTGGGAAGTACTTGGCCGTGGTTACCAGCAACAAGCTGTACCTCTACAAGCTAACCGATCCGACCGACCCTACCTACTTGTGGAGCGTTGGAAACATTTACATAAACGACGAGTACAGCCAGAACTTGGCCTTCTCTCCAGATTGTAGGTACGTAGCGGTAGCGGATACCGGAAACAGGGCCTTGAAGATTTACGATATCCAAGGGAACTTAGTCTTGAAGAGGAGCTTCCCTGACCCGGTGAGAGGGGTGGATTGGAGAAAGGACTGGATAGCGGTGAGCTCGGGATACTACGTGTACCTCTTCAAGGTGGAAGGGTACAAGCCCCAAGGGGCTCCGGTGACCAAGGCACAGATGACTACAGTTACGAACACGGTCACGGTGACCAAGAGAGTAGGAGGATTGTCCACCAATATAATAAAAGAGATAACGAAATTGCCGAGGGGCAACGTTACGTGGACCATACCGGGTTGATCGCCCTTCCTTCATAAACAATTTTTTACATGTCCTCACTTTTCGTTGTCCTTCAACCTACAACCCTTCACTATCTATCTCTCCTTACCTTGCCGCTGAGGTATGCTATTTCCATAACCTCCCTTGGGCAAAAATATAGTGAAGGAGTTGTACTTCGAAATGATCGAAGGGAGGATCAAAAACCCTGAGAGGACCTCGTTGAGGTCGAGCAACCTATAGAGAAGGTTATTACTTGTCAGCGCGTTCTGAGTTCAGCTTACTTTAAAGAAAGGTGACTTTCCAAAGTATATAACATTAAAATACTCAGAGACGAATTAAAGAGCGACCTTGGCTTAAGCGACGAGGTATGAGAGCTAGCTTGCAGGTTGATCCGCTATTTCATTTCTCGCTGTCCGGACCTCATTAAGAAGTCACTGAATGAAATTATTGAAAGGAGACCGTGAATGCGGAGGAAACTGAAAGACTGAACCTTAAGATAGAGGTATCTACCGCATCGCTTACAGAGGAAAGCTCCGAGCGAAAGATGGAGGAGAACGTGGCGCTAAGGGATGCCAGCAAGCATTTGATTAAGATCGTTTAGGGTCTCGTGATTTTTCATAAAGAGATTCCGTCGTTCTTCACTTCGCTTCCATGTAATTTTATCCAAAGTACTACATCGATGGCGTTAGGTGTGAAAGCTTACGTTTAGCTAATGGCTTTTATGTTACTGGGTAACGATGGATTTCTCCGAAACCTTCCTGTCACGTAGCTAAGAACTAAATCAATAGTAATAGTCTCAGGAACGGTAATCCTAGAATTAAGAGTAGATAACAAGGTCACTTATAGAGCAGCTATTGAAGGTGGGAACCTACGCGGTACGCTCTAACGGCTTGGAAAAGGAAATCAAAAGAATGTGTTGACGTAAAGGAAATTGTAAAAGTGGAAGATCGGCTAAAACATACGAGAGCGTTGTTACAAGTTTGACTTGATTGGAATGTTAGACACTCTCCAACACCTTCCTCAAATCCTCATCCAAATAGTTCCCAAAGTGCTTATCCATGATCTCTTTCCACTTCCTCAGTAACCTCTTCAAGCTGTCCAACGCTTCCTCCTTATCCGCTGGTCCTCCCCATAATCCTTCGGGATCTGGACCGTTGTACTGGTAGGTATGCAAATAGAGTGCCTTGTCAGTCCAAGCGCTTATGTCCTCTAACCCAATATCTTCCAACAAGGAGCTTAGGACCCTAAGCTTGGAACTAGGAGCATATATTCCCTTCTTTAAGAACCACTCTTTCTGCCTTTCATCCTTCAATAATTGCAATATTTCCTCCTTCTTCAAGTAAAGTAAGGCAGAAATTAGATCCTTCCAAGATTGGAAGGCTTTCCCACAAGCGTTCCTGATGAGACCCTCCTCAGCTAGCTTCTTCGCTAAGAAGGCCTCATAGATGGAATCTTCTATTTTCTTTTTGATGAAGTTGTCCTTTGCTGGCTCCTCAAGCTTTTCCTTTGTCTTCTCCAAAAGGGACATCGAGTAGCTCCCTTATAGAGTAAAGGCTTTGAAATGTTGAAAAGTTCCGGAGGTTAAACTAAATAGAAATAAAATATCGGAGTTTGAGTTGGAATTATCTATTGATTTATAATCGATTATAATTACTTTAATTACTCCGTAGTTTTGATAACCGTAACGTATTCATTGTTAGGTGAGGATGTCGCAAGTCTTAACAAGTATGGAGAAAGTAACGCTTTTGAGGGGTGTGGGCGTAGAGTGCCAAAGAAGTTTATGTTAAACTTACTCTCTAATCGCCACTCTTAATAATAAATCCCAGATCTCTACATGATCATTGAATCCTCATAGCGAACTTGATAGCTTGTATCCCTTTAGCCGCTGAACTTCCTCTTAAACTAGGTACCCCAGATTGTGCCCCGACCTCGTCCCAGAGCCCTTCCATCGATGATGAAAGATCCTCTGATGAGCAATGCACTTGGTTCAAAACTTTGAACTACTTCCTCTCCTTAAATCATTCAATGAATCCTTAGATCGTGGGTGGTGGAATGGAGCGAATTGGCGAAGTTCTGGAAGCTTTGAAGAGAGTTGAGATCGAGCGGTTGAGCGCTATGGCCTACGCCTCGTGGGTTCCCCTAGTAGCTCTGGGGAGCTTCCTAAGCGCCCTCACCGGCAACCCAGCCTTCTCTCAGGGGCTTTGGGGCTTGGGATTGATCCCCTTCGTTTGGACCGTGAGGAGGCTTAACAGATTGGGGAGGGAGACCAGAAAGTGGAACGGAAAGCTCACCGTAGCCCTAGCATCAGCCCTCGGAACTTCCCTCGCTTTGGCCAAAATACCGTTGCTCAGCTTAACGATAGCTACGATAGCCATAATCATTGCAGTAACCCTAGCCAGGCCGAGAGTCTCGTGGATAGAGCTGGTTACCGTAGCTCTGATCGCTCTCTTAACGAGCTTAGGTTCCCAAAGGTTAGGAGCTTGGGAGGCGTTCTCCAGTGCCTTCGTGATAGGGTTATCCTTCGCTACGCTGGCCCACTTAGCCTACGGAGTGTACGAAGTGGTGCCCTATGTTGAGAGAGATTAGGAGCGTGAACTGCTTAGTAGTGCTGATAGCGGTCTGCGTTAGGGGCTCTCTGAGCTTCTCAGAGGTACTAAAGCTAACCAAGTTGAACAAGTCGACGCTCTGGGAGTGCTTGAGAAGGTTGAATGAAATGAATATGGTAAGCAGCAAGAGAGTCTTGACCATTGCGGGACCGAGGGTTATAGTGGAATGTGAGGAGGAGGGTTACACCGTCTTAAGGGAGCTTAGAAGCGCCCTGGAGGGGAGCGAGTTCTCCTCTTAGGTCCTCCGCATTTCTCATTCAAAGCCAGAAGCTTCTTATGATCGTTCCCTAAGGGGTTATGCTTGCTTCGACGGCGTTAAGGAAGGACAAGAACTAATGGAGTTCACTTATGTTTTTCTTTCCTTGCCGTGATTATGATCATGTTTTCTAAAGAGGGGAGTCGATTTCCGAGTATCGATGAACTACACATCTCGAGAAGGAAATATTACTTAAGGCTCGGAATCTCGTATTACGGGATGCCCGCGTGAGCGTAGTCATTAGCGTTAGAATACCGAAGAAGCTTAAAGAAGAGATGGACAAGCTTGACGTGGTATGGAGCGAAGAGATAAGGAAATTCTTGGAAATGAGAGTTAATGAGTTAAAAAAGAAGAAAAAGCTCGAAGAGGTAAAGAGGATTCTCCAAGGCTTACCTGAGTCTCCTAAGAGCGTCGCCACGACCCTTGTGAGGGAGGACCGTGATAGTCGTTGATGCAAACATAATAGCGAGTTACATCCTCAAGGAAGAAGGATGGGAAAGGTTAGACGATGTAATGCTGAGAGGGATTACTCTCGACTACGCAATGAAGGAAGTCGCTAACGCTATATGGAAGTATTGCAAAGTAAGAGGAAGAATAGACGAAGCTTGAGCATCAGCGCCTTGTAAGCCGCTGAAGGTGCTCATGGGAGACGTGCTTCTAGTTAAACCTCAAGAGGAGTATTTGGACGAAGCGTTTCAAATAGCGCTGAGATACGGGATCACCGTCTACGATTCTCTATATTTAGCCATGGCATTAAAGGAAAAGATGCCCATAATTACGTTTGACAAGAAGCAAACCCGAGGCTATCGCTTACACTTTCTCTTAACGAACGACATCACGCCAAGTACTTAGTATCTAACCAAGAAGTGAGTGTTGAACATCTCCTTGTTATGAGGACGTGTGGATTTTGGATACCGACACTTTTGGGAGATAAGGAACTTCGAGGATTGGTGGGCCCGCGGGGATTTGAACCCCGGACTACCGCCGTGTCAGGGCGGCGTCCTTCCGGGCTAGACGACGGGCCCGCTTCCGTGACGGTGGAAGGATAAGAGGTTTAAAAGCTTTCTTCAGGTTCCTATCTCTGATGCCTTTTCGAAGTTCTTTAAGTCAAAGGATCCCTCCGACTCCATAAGCTTTAGCATCCTGAGAGAAGCTATCAACGCGTCTGGGCTTCTCCCCTTGACGCTAATCAAGTTGCCGTAGCTCATTGGGAGGGGGTCGTCTCCCCCTAGTCCCACCACCACTACGCTCTTCCACTTATCTAAGTTGTTAACATAGTTCAAGGCCGGAATAGAATTCATCTCATTGGCCTCAGAGGTTAGCACGACTAGCACCTTATCCTTTGACGCGTACTTAGCGCTGAACTCTTCCATGGCGTCCAGAGTTCCCGGCTTCTCTCCTAACGGTAGAAGCTCTTCCGAATATAGGGCAGTCCAGAACTCGAGACCCGCTTCCGTCGATGAGAGAACCTCGTCGTCCAGCATTAGGGAGTCTTCGCTTTTTGAGAAAAGGTATATCGTTCCCTTGGGCCTTAGAAAGAGCCCCATTTCCGCTAAGATCTTATGGCGTTTAAACGCCTGATCGCTCATATCGAGAAGCAAGACCACTTCGTCCTCATCGAAGCCCAAAATGTCGTAGAGTCTCTCGCTTTTCTCCAAAAGAGCGTTCCAGAAGAGCCACCTGGAAACCTTCCCATACCCTTGAGCGCTCAAGCCAAGAACTGCCCTAGCAAGGGAATAAGCGGCGACCCTCTCCTTAAGCTTCTCCCGGAGGAGGTCTATCGCTACGTCCTCTCCCAATGTCCTTACCACCGTGCTTAGCTGTGCAAGTACGTCGAAGGGTGACATAGTATTTGCAAATAGCTTGAAGAGGTCTTTTTCCGATAACCTGTTCAATATTGCCTCTAGGGATATGTTGGATCTCACGACCGACCAGGGAAGAGGGGTTTCCAAAGCTATTTCCAACGCTCTTTCGAAAGAGCTGTCCTTCCATTTCATGAAACTTTCATAGGATTGGATTAAAGGATTTGATGAGGTACCCCTTCCTACGACCCACCCCCATATTCCCCTTAGCTCTTCGGATGGGGGAGGGGGGTGAACCAGCTTCAGCACGTCCCTCATCTTCTTCTTACTCTTCACCGATTGAAAGGCGTTCCACTCCTCGCCGCCCTCACTAAGGGCCTTCGCCAACGCTCCCTTCTTCCTCCTCCCAAGTCCGCTCATGGTATCTAGCTCTCTACTCATGGAGAGAAATCTGCGGTAGTATCCTATCGGCTGGTTCAAGAAGAAGAGGCTCAAATGCTCCCTTCCAAAAACGTCGCTAGCCAAGAGAGGAGGGTCCTTGATCAGTCCTACGTTCCTAGCGATGGTTGACATGAGGAACGTCTTCTCCGGATCCTTTCGATAGGCTAGCCTGACGACCGCTAGAAAGTCTATTAGAAATTGATCATCTGAGAGCACATCTAAGGAGGTAAGCAGATATTGTGCAAGCCGCTCTTGTAACGGCTTGGCAGAGAGGTAAAGGGACAACTGCGTTCCCAAGGGCGCTATGATATATTCCCTTTATACGTATTGTTCGTCAAAAATTTATACCTTATAAGAGGAAGCTAGAGAGGGCGAGGCGCCGCCGGGCCTTCAGCGCGCGAGGTCTCGGGCACCCACCGCGTGCAGCCCGGTCCTTCCCTCGCCCCTTCTAATACCTCCCTACCCTTCCGTACCCACGGGAAGCGGTAGTGAAAGAGGCTCTGAAGTGGTTCGAGGAGATGCACGGAAAGTGCTGGTTCGAAGGGAAATGGCTAATAAAGCAAGAGATGGAGACCGACCCTAGGTACGGCAAGTATCCTTGGGAGAGGGACGTCAACGAGCTCTTGGAGCTGGGAGTAATAAACTTGGATAAGCCCCCGGGACCTACCTCCCACGAGGTAGTTGCTTGGATCAAGAAGATGTTCAACTTGGAAAAGGCGGGTCACGGAGGAACATTGGACCCCAAGGTAACCGGCGTTCTCCCTGTTGCCTTAGCGGAAGCTACCAAGGTAATCCACTACGTCATGCTTTCCGGAAAGGAATACGTAATGGTAATTCAGTTCCACGACGCCGTTAAGGAGCAGGACGTTATAGAGAACCTCAAATACCTAGTAGGAGAGATCTACCAGAGGCCTCCTCTCAGGAGCAGCGTGAAGAGGCAGTTGAGGACCAAGAAGGTGTATTACATCCATTTAATAGAATTCTATCCTGAAAGAAGAATGGCTCTAGTAAGGGTAGGATCTGAAAGCGGAACTTACATGAGGAAGATCGCACATGATCTAGGATTGCTCTTGGGCACCGGCGCGCACATGAGGGAGCTGAGGAGGACCAGAAGCGGTCCCTTCCACGAGGAGTACAACCTAGTCAGGATGCAAGAGCTGAGCGAGGCCAAGTTCCTCTGGGATCACTTGAAGGACGATAGCTTACTGAAGAAGTACATAATGCCTTGCGAATATGCTGTCTGCCACATGCAGAAGATAATGGTAGGCGATGGGGCAGTTGATGCTATAGCTCATGGAGCCCACGTAGCTGCTCCCGGAGTTGCAGCTCTAACTGATGGAATAAAGAAGGGAGACGTGGTTGCGATAGTAAGCTTGAAGGGAGAGCTGGTGGCAATAGCTCAAGCCCTAGCTAGCTCCAAGGAGATAATGGAAATGGAGAAGGGATGGGTCGCTAAGACCAAGAGGGTAATTATGAAAAGGGGAGTGTATCCGAGCGTTTGGAAGAAAGAGAAGGAGATGAAGAGATCAAGCGGCTCCGAGGGGTGAGGAGGGGTAGAGTCCCTGACTTTCTCTCTATAAAACTTATTAACTTCTATGTAACATAGAAAATCGGGAGGAGTCGTGCTAGGTCTCTTGAGACAAGGCATGGCACTGGCTCGTTACATAGAGTATTTAGAAACTCTGAAGTCCCACGTTCCCGGCTCCCACCTAATAGCGTTCGTCACCAATCCCTCTTCCCCCGCTCCCATATCAGACGTCTCCTTTGCCACGTTGCTGGTCAGGAAGCTCTCGGCGATACCTCAAAGGGAGATATGGATTCACCTAGCCGCCTTTGGAGGCGAGCTTTCCGCCGTGGCATCTCTCAGAGCATTCAAGATGGGATCAAACAAGAGGATAAGGGTGATCGCTCCAACTAGGCTCGGAGCGACTGCAACCCTGCTCAGCTTGAGCGTAGCAGATGAGATATACGTGGCCTCCTCAACCATAGTGGATCCGCCTAGGATAAACCACCTCGACGAATCCCTCTCGAAGACCATAGCTCTATGGATGGAAGAATGGGGAGACATAGCAGAGGAGTTCCTAAAGGCGAACCTTCCTATTAATGGAAAGCATCTCAAGGAGCTCCTTGGAGAGAACGTTAAGACTCTTGAAGAGTATCCAGATGTGTTTAGGGAAAGCGTAATGTTTGAAAAAGAGGCCCAAGATGTTCTCTTTAGGGAAAGGAAGTCGGGACTACTTATACTTGATAGGAAGGAGATGTTTTTCCTCTAAGGCCCTCGGGGACCCGTGACCCCTCTTCACCGCTCCGCCCAGTATGCGCTCTTCATCGGGCTCTTGCGCGACCCAGTATTCATGAAGCTCGAAGATCCCTATTGCTGAGACTATATAACTCAAAGGGAATAGGAAACGGGTGCCTCTCGTCATAACGTGGAGCATCTAAAGAGTATAAGTAATTATCCTAATGAATTTCGAGTACGTGAAGGCTTCTAACTGCTATCACCGATGCCGTGAAGGGTTCAAATAAAGTTGGGTTTCGACCAACTAATTGAAAATGATCTAGGCACGAAGATCTTATTATGAAGAAGGTTCATTAGAAAGAAATCAGGGAGATTTAGCTCAGGAGATCACATTCATTATTGTTGTAAACGCTTATACGGATCAAGCGCTCCTTAGTAACCGGGTTACTACGTTGTCTGCGATAAAAGTAGGTAGACCCTATAAAGAAGTGCTTGAGCAGATGTTGAGGGACCTCGAGAGGAGGGGGATCAAGTTAACGCAGAAGGAATTGATAGAGAGGCTGATACTAGCCGCTGCAAATGAAGAGAGGTGGTTGGAGAGTGTCATTTGGAAGTCCTTGAGCTTTGAGGAAGCGGAGGCGCTTCTCGATGACCTTGAAGTTGACTTAGGCGTTGAGGATACTAAAAGCGACATGGTGAGGAGGCTTTACTCCGGTACTGATTGACTCGAGCGTGTTGCTGGCGGCTCTCAACAAGAAGGATAGAAATCATCGAAAGGCGAGGAAGGACTTAATCGAGATACTTACGAGTTCCCACAAGTATCCTTTGGTAAGCGATTACGTGCTGGATGAGTGCTACACGTACCTCGCTTATAGAGTACCCGAGAAGTTAGAGCCCTTCGATAACCTAGTGAATAGGTTCATAATAATACCAGTCGGGATAAATACCTTCTTCAAGGCGAAAGAAGTATTCAAGAGATTTTACCCGAGGCTTAGCTTCACGGATGCGACGACAGCAGTACTGGCGAAGGACTTAGGCGCTGAGCTGCTAACGTACGACGAAAGTCTTCTCAAGGTCTTCTTCAGTTTGTAAAGGATCCTCTTCAGTAATAACTGCATAGATCATAAACAAAAACATTGTAGTTACCAAAGCTCTAAAGCCGTAGCACGAGAGCTTCTAAAATCCCACTGAAGGATATACCAATTAATTGCTTTTCAATAAGACAGTGGTCCTTATCATTATTGATAAAAAGTAAGGAAGGCAATTTGCGGTAACATGGGCTTGGAGGTTGTAAAGGAGTAGGGTGGGGTAATTAATGTATCATCAACCATTGCTTCTTTTATGTTACAATATCCAAAGGTTACTGTAATTGAGCAACAGAGGGATGCTAGGAGGTGCGTATCCGAGAGGCTGAAAAGCGCTAAACGTTCCGTTTTTACCTATTGCCCCTTCAGCCTGAAGTTCAGCATGCATTCAAGAACATCTCCTTGGCTTTTTCCACTCCTATAGCCTTTATCAGTCTCCCAGCTCTAGGTCCTCTGTCCTTGTCCAGCAGCGCCTTGTAGACGAACTTGAAGGCTTCCTTACCGCTTAGTCCCATCTCCCTAGCTACGTCATAGACCAAGTTGTGTATTTCTACAGCGTCCATATCCTCCTTGAGCTTCTCAGTCAACCTCTTCAGGAACTCACACCCCCTCGGATCCTCTACCTTACCTTGCTTAACCTCAACCTTGTATTCCTCCGGAACGAAGCCTCTCTTGATCCACTCCTCCACGAAGGGAGCTAAGTCCTCAACCGCTTGAGGGTCTCCGGTCAGCTCCTTCACCTTCTCCCAATCTCTATAGATCTGGTAGTAGACGAGGAGGTCGGCAAAGCCGGCCTTCCATACCTTCGCTCCGCTCAGCTCCCAAGCCTTCCTCCTCTTCGGATCCTTGTCCTCGCCTAAGGCGACCCTCCTGTACTCCTCGTATAGGAGGAGCAAGAACCTCGGATTCATCTTGAAGTTCTTGTTCTCCTTTATATCATGCTTTAGTATGAAGTACATTATTACGGAGGGGTGAAGCAGCGCCATTATCTCATGTAGAGCTCCTATTCCCTTGCTCTTGCTCATCTTCTTTCCATCCATGAGGACGAATCCGTACCTAAATCCTACTGGGGGCTCCTTTCCGAATATCTCCCTGTGTATCCTCTTCGCGGTGTCCCAAGATCCTCCCTTTGTGAAGTGGTCCACTCCACCTCCTTCGGAGTCAACTCCTAGGAAGTCTTGGCGGGAAGGCCAATCCAATCTCCAAGCGAGCTTCCAGCGGTGGGAGGAGACCTCCCTAACGCCTTCGTGACCGCAAGCCTCACACTTGTAGTATATCTTGTCGTCCTCCACCTTAGTTACCTTGGTCTTATCTATCCTACCGCACTTCTCACATATAGGCTTTATGAAGCCCCACCAGTCCTCTGGAAGCTTTCTCATGGCCGTCTCTTCCATAATCTTTTTCACCTTATCCCTCTCCTTCACGAATAGCCTTAGGTAGTCGTCGTACCACCCTTCCTTGTAGAGCTCCGAGGCCCTGAACACCTCGTCTGGCTTTATACCGAACTTATCCATGAGCTCCAAGAACTCCGCTAAGAAGTGCTCTCCGTAGCTGTTATGACAGCCATAAGGATCTGGGACCTCGGCCAGCGGCTTGCCCAAGTAAGGCTTCAGCATTTCTTCTTTATCCTTTAGCGTTAAGGGTATGTCGTCGAAGGCATCCATTATATCGGCCACGAATATGAACTCCGCGTCGTAGCCCCTCCTCCTCAGCTCCTGAACTATGGAATAGGGATAGATGAACTCGCTCAAGGTGCCCAAGTGAGCGGGTCCGGAGGTGGTGAGTCCCGAAGCTACGATGAATGCCTTCCCCTTTCTCTTCTCTATTATCTCGTCCGCTATCTTCTTCAGCCAGTCCACTCTGGCTCCACCGCCATGAGTTCTTGGAAGCGCTTTAATGGACTCGTTCACGATATTCCTCCTGTTTTAACATGTTTTGCACTACTTGCAAAGCGGAGTCATCTTCCTTTAGCAACTCCCTTGCCATCTCTAACACTTTCCTTCTTTCCTCTCCTTGATATTCTAAAGCTAGGGAAACCAAATCGAGAGCCAATGGTCTATATTGATAGTATGGAGGATCGAACTCCCTTTTGTTGTCTATTGTTCTATCGCCCTTTGATCCGATTGTCTTGTAGAAGTAAACGGTACCGTCTTCTAGTCCAAGAACCAGCGTAGAGTTCTTCCAATCGAGACCCAAGACCCTTGAAGGGTACCTTTTTTCTATTACTTTATTGAAATTCCTATCAAATATCAATAAACGTTTATTATTGTAATCACTTACGGCGAAATACTTACAGTTCGCAGAAAAGGATACTCTCCATCCGCCATTAAGTCCAACGATCTCCTTTACTATTTCGAATTTCTTATTGAACGCAAATATGGAGTTTTCTGTACTAACCAGCAACATGTCTTCACAAGCATCAGCATCCCATGCTATTTCACCTAACCTTATTTCTTTAATCAAGACGCCACTTTTTCTATCAATAATCTTTATGGATTTGTTAAAAGCCTCCGGAAGAACAAGGTACTCGTTGAAAAGGGCGGGATAACCTTCATACCATCCTCTAAGACTCCATATTATCTTTCTTCCCTTAACCAAAGCACACTTACTCGCACCACAGGCGAGTACATTCCCATTAGATAGCAAATATATAGTGAAAGAACTCGGTACCATCAACTCTGACAATACCCTATTGTTCCTATCCATTAGGATAAGGTGTCCGTTCCAGTCTACTGCTGCAAAGATATCATTGTAATAATCCACTCCTCTAAACTCCTTCCCGTCTCTACAGATCTTGCTTAATATCTCTCCAAAAACCGAAACGATATACACGCAGTTAGAACGCCCAACTATAATCGCCTTCATACCTTCGTCATCTAGTTTAAGGTCCCATCCCATCGTATCTAGCTTTACTTTTGAAAATATACAAAGTTTTAAATCATGCTCGTCAGTATTAAATTCACCTAAAAGAGCATATGAATCATTAGCATCAACTCTTACATGCCCACCTCTAACCTCCGCTAGAAACGATAAGGACGTTTTCAACTTCCCTGAGAAGATATCCCCTTTGTCGCAACACACGAAGCCGTCTCCCTTTAAGCAGACTATTTCATCCTCCCCGCACACTAAACTATTAGTTTTTGATATTAGATTTTTACATCCCTTCCGAAAGTAAACCTTCCATCAGCTCCTCCTCTATCATCTTCCTCTCTATTCCCTTCTTCACACTTTCCACCACCTTTGAAGGCAACGTAACCTCGTCCCTAGTCGCCTCCACCGGTCCCTTAACCCTCATACCTATTCCATCCACTATCTCGATTTCATGAACCCTAAGGGAGTGAGGGGTCTGCCTCATCTTCTCCACTATCACGTACCTTCTCAGCTCCCAGTTCCTTATTACCTTCTTGAACCTAATGATTCCGTCTGCCACGTGCTCTATTCCGAACCCGAAGCCGTAGGAGGTGGTTATCGCGTATTGAGAGGTGGCCAATATGGTCATGTCCCACTTGCTGAGTATCCTCTTGACCATGTAGCTGTACTTCCTAGCCATTGCTGGTTTGTCCAGCCAGAATGCGCTCATTGAATCTATTACCAGTCTGGTTCTGCCGTATCCAAGGGCCTTCTTCGCCTCTATTATCTTCCCTATTAGCTCATCTATCGTTAATTCCACCATGTTCCACTGATCCCTCTTGTCCCTTAGCAGGGCATCGATGATTATCATCTTCCCTTCCTTCACCGCTTTTTCAAAGTCGAACCCAAACATGGACGCTTGCCTCATAATGCTCTCTCTGCTCTCCTCCGTGGTTACGTAGATCACCTTATCCCCTTCCAACAATCCCCTCCTGGCGAAGTGAATGCAGAAGATGCTCTTCCCCGTGCCGGGCTCTCCTACTACTGCGACCAAGAAGCCCCTTGGTATTCCCCCCGCTATCAGCTTGTCGAAGCCCTTAACCCCGGTGCTCAACCTCTCGATGTACATACTCGACACCGGTCCAGTACTAGCGAACAAAAGATTTATTAGTGGAGCAGATGCGTTCGTCTCCCTCAGTGCCGGCCTGGTGTCTTCACCACATCAGCGCTAAGGGGCGGTGACCTCATCGGAAACCGTGGACTCCTAAGAGAGATACGTAAAATTGGTTAGGGAGTGTTATGATAAAGGGAAAGGTAGATGCTTCGTTATTGTTTTTCCCGTATATACTCCTTCTTTATCTTCTCCCACATCTTGGTTACCTCTTCCTCAGCCTTCTTCTTCAGAAGCTCGTAGAGTTCCTCCGCAGATAGCTTTCCGTTGTGGAGCAACTTGCCGTTAAGCTCGTATGTGGGAACGCTCCTGACTCCTAAGCTATAGAGCATCTGCAATCTCTTTCCTTTGTCCACGTGGATAATTTCGATGTTGAGGTTCTTAGTTCCCGCAATCCTTCCGAGCTCCTTGAGCACGAAGTAGCACGGGAGGCCCGGATATACGTAAACCCTCAAGTTCATCGGAACCGGTAGCGGATCGAACTTCTCCGGCTCTCTTGCTCCAGAAAGGTAGAGCAAGAGGGTCCCCATTCCGTATAGCAGTATTCCTTCCAAGGGTCCGTAGAACGTGACCTCCCCATTAGGGCCCTTGGGCTTTACGTAAGGTATCTTCCAATCCTCATCCGGCTTTTGGCCTTTTACCACCTCCACGTTCGGTAGGAGCGCTAACTTGGAGGACGCTCCCTCAGGGTACTCCTCTATGACCACCTTCCCTCCTTTGATCATTTCCTTGGTTATCTCTCCAAGGTCCATTACACCGAAGTACTTGAGCAAGGCCTCCAGCATTCCGTTAGCCCCTACTAATCAGGCGGTCAAGAGGGTAAAAGGTGAGCGCTCCTTTTAGTTCCCCCTCTGATCATCTGAGGGTCTTGAAGTGAAGAGAATACTTATTCCCACGAGCAAGAGGCTTGAGGAAGTAATAAGGAGTTCCCTTCCGGTTCCAGAAGGCTATGAGGTAGAGGTTTGGGGATTGCCTATAGACGTTGTGGCGTTGCTGAGGCCTAGGAGCTTAGTCCAGCTCCTCAAGATGGAGGCCGAGAAGAGGGGAACTTCCTTGGATACCTTTGACTACATCTTAGTTTCGGGAATGATACCAGGAGACATGAGGGAGGTCGAGAAGGAGATAGGCGTTCCCGTTTACAAGGGGACCAGAACCCTCTCGGAGCTCAAGGCCTTGATGAAACACTTGCCCGAGCTCGAGGAAAGGCTTAGTCCTCTGAAGCCCTTGGAGGAGGAGCTTAGGAGTTACTTGCTAGACGAGTTCGTCAAGGAATTGAATTCCATATCCTTTGAGGAGGCCTTCTCCTTAGGTCCACTTAAGGTTCCCAAGAGAGGACCTCCCTTCCTCCTAGGGGCGGAAGTCCTCGAGAACGAGCCCCTAGAGGAGAAGCTCCACAAGGCCTCTCAAGTAGCCGACTTCGTCATAATAGGCTCCTCCTCCATCTCTCCTGACCCATCCAAGGTCCCATCCCTCCTCAAGCTCGCAGAGAAGTACTTCAAGGTAATTGCCTTCGATTCAATGTTTGCTGAAGAACTCAACGAGGCCTGCTCCAAGGGAGCTGATTTAGTCTTGTCCTTAGACGAGTACAAGGCCGAAAGGGTAAAGTGTGAGGCAGCGGTGGTCATTCCGGGCAACTCAGCTAAGGGCTACTGGCCCTTAAGCGCTAGGGAGAAGGTCGAATCGTTAAAGAGGAACTTGGAGAAGGCTAAGGAGAGCGTGGAGAAGGTATTGGTAGATCCCGTCCTCTCCCCTCCTTGGAACTTGTTGGAGAGCTTGATAGCGTACAAGGAGCTGTCAGCTCTCAACTACCCAATGATGATGGGGCTGAGCAACGTAGTGGAGCTAGTGGACTTCGACTCTCCAGGGGTTAACTCCCTCTTGGTAACCTTAGCTGCCGAGCTTGGAGTAAGCGTCCTCATGGTCACCGAGCACAGCGACAAGTGCTTGGACTCCTGGTATGAGGTGAAGGTGGCTTCAGCTATGGCAAGCGTGGCTAAGAACAAGGGAACTCTTCCCAAGGATTTAGGGATGGACATGTTAATAGTGAAGGAAAAGAGGAGGGAAGAGCTCAAGTTCGAGGAGAGGGGAGAGAGGATAGAAGTAAAGGACTACTCCTTCCCGCTAGAGGATTCTATAGTTAGAATATGGGTAGATGGAAGCGTGAAGGTGAACGTAGAGAAGGGAGGGAAGATCTACCATCTGGAAGGCGATCCGTACCTCATAGGGAAGACGCTAGTAGGGGAGGGATTGGTCAACAGTCCCTCTCATGCCTTCTACTTGGGCTGGGAACTCCACAAGGCCTTTATCGCTAAGAAGCTGAACAAGGGCTACGTACAAGAAAGGCCCCTCAAGTTCGAGGGGAGCAAGGAGAAGTGGGAGGAGCTGAGGAGGAGACAAAAACGTCCCAATGGGATGACTTGAAGGAATGGGAACTTGATACCAATAGGGGACATAAACCCAGTTAGAAGGAAACCAATAGTGAATACGATATTAATAGCGATAAACGTAGCAGTTTTCGTAATATTCGAATTACCCTACATCCTCAGCGGCAACATGCTGGGCCTCGACCACTTCATCAAGACCTACGGCCTAGTTCCCTACTTCGTGCTTAACGGAGAGAGGCTCTACACCTTGTTCACCCACATGTGGGTTCACGCAAGCATAGAGCACATAGCGGGCAACATGCTGTTCTTGGCTATCTTCGGCGATAACGTGGAATCCTTGCTGGGCCACAAGAGGTACTTGCTCCTCTACATACTCTCCGGTTTAGCTGCCGCCGGCTTCCACTTAGCTTCCATATGCCTAATGCCGAAGGCGACGCTGAACCCCTACCTAACCCAGAACCCGTGGCTCACGCCGGCAGTTGGAGCCTCCGGAGCGATAAGCGGAGTCCTAGCGGCTTACTTCCTCTTCTATCCTAGGGCGCTAGTGAAGGTACTGATATTCATACCGTTCCCGTTCCTCATACTGATACCCGCCGAGTACTTCCTGGGCTTCTGGTTCCTCTGGCAGCTCATGGAGGGTACTTGGAGCTTGGTGGGAGTTCCCAGCGGAGTGGCTTGGTGGGCCCACATAGGAGGGTTCTTGATGGGGGCCATACTGGCCTACTTCTTAGTGGACAGAAAGGAAGTGGAGATACACAGGAGGTTATCGAGATACGCCTTCGCAACCAGAGGGTTCTTTTTATAACATAGTTCTCCTGTCCTCCCTGCTGGTAATCATGAACAGCTCCTCATCGCTCTCCTCGACTTGATAGACCTCGTAGGTGCCCAGGCCCCTTATCCTACCCTTCCTAGCAGCCATCTTGAACACCTTCTCCGCGAGCTCCTCGGAGCCGTCCAGTGTGAACATGAACCTTATCTCGTCCCCCTTAACCAAGAACACTATCTTGGGGACGAAGTTAAGTCCCTCTACCTTCTGCAGGCTCTCCTCGAGCCTCTTCATAGCCTTCAAGCAGTCTCTCATTTGTCTTCACCCATCACTATTTCGTATACGTACGCCCTACCTATATGCCTTAGAGACCCTTCCTTCGAGGATATGTCGAACAACCTTACCGTGTTCTCCTTTTTCACGTTCTCCAACAAAATACCTATTTCCTTAGCCCTCCCGGGCACCTCAACTATGACGAGCTTGGGATCATATCCCTCCAACTCCTTCAAAAGGGTCTTGAGTGCCTTAAGTCGTTCTTCCACAGCGCTCAGCCTAATTCGACTAATGTTTAACTCAAAATAACTCTTACGTAATTATTTAACACTAGATGGAGACTCACTTCTCAATTGTCTTTTATAGTTCAATTTGGGGGGGGGGGGGGGGTCTAACCTATCACACTTCTGGAATAGGGAGGCAAGCTCGTAATGCCCAATGATCCCTCACCTTTCGCCATTACCGTCAAAGTCAACACTTGGGGAGCGGTATTCCTCGTCACATATATGCCATCGCACATTAGCATCTCATCAGCATTCTGAATTACCACTCTCTCCTTTCCTTCATCGCTCTCTTTATACCAGTAGACGCTCTCGCCTATCGCGACGGTTACGTTCCCATGACACTTGATCTTCAGTGCCCATCCTGGAGACAGCTGCTCGACCACCATGAAGAAGCCGTTTACCTCTTCCCTCTCCTTCTGCATAGGACACGTTGTTATTATCATTGTTCTCGTGAGGGTTACCGTGAGCATCAGAGTCTTCGTGGTGCTGTAGGTCTTAGTTATCGTCCTCTCGGTGACTTCTCTAGTCTTGACCGTTATCGTTACTGGATCAGCTGGCTCCACCACTATCGTCCTTTCGCTTATCACATCCGTCGAGATTGTACTTATCATTGTAGTTATCAGCGTGGTCGTCTCGTGCGTAACCCAGCTTATCAAGGTCTTGGTAAGCGTTATCGTCTTCACTCGCTCCACCACTTTACTCAGCGTCGTAACTATCGACGTAGTTAGATTCATCTGCTTGGTTACGGTAACTACCTTCAGAGCGGCCGAGGTAACAGTTATCATCTTTGTTAGCGTCTTCGTCACTATCTTTAGTGTACTGCTCAGCTCCTTCTTAATGGTACCTAAATCATCGCTTATCGATCGGTACTGATGACTCAGCTGATCCTTGAAGTCGTTGATTTCCCTAGCCATGATGTTTATGCTATAGTCCAAGTTAGCTAAAGCGCTCAAGAGCGCCACAAGCGTCAGCACTAACACGAACGCCGCTATCGCTACTAGCCACAAGGGATCCTCTTCGCTCATGCTCCCGTTCTTTGACTCTCTTCCTTCCCTTTCAACTTCTCATTTACATAGGAAGTTAAGGCTTGCATTGCTTCCTTATAAGTGCCTTCGCTACCTCCCTCGCCTCCTCTTCATCTACCCCTAACCTAACCAAGTTCTCAGCGAAGGTCCTTCGAGCCTCCTCCACCCCTTCCTTGAGGGCTTCTCGAAGGCCTCTGGCGGGAAGCCAGAGGAGGGCGTCTAGGTGGAGGGTCTTCAAACCCACCTTCCTCGCTTCCTCCTCCCACTTCCTTATCGCCTCATCCCTATGCTCGTTCATTATCTCATCCGGCGAAGCGTCTACCAACCCAGAAGCGCAAGTTAGGGCTGAGATCCTAAGATCCATGGGGAGAGGGACGTCTCCCTTGACCTCCTTCCCAGCGGCCTTGAATACATAGTAGGCCATTTTTAATGCAAACACTATCGTTTTCTCGGTCCCCTTTGCCTTTAATGTTTTCTTCAACTCTTCCAATAAAAGATTGAGATCCGAGTATCTCTCGGGATCCTCCTCTATTTTCTTGAGAAGGGGTTGGGCTCTCTTGAGCCTCCCCTCCTTCTGCTTCCTCTGGGCCCTGTTGTACTTGCTTGAGTAAAGAAAGTCAACCAAGGTCTTATTTGGATTGTCCAAGAAGAACTGGGAAAACTCGGTCCAGTAGTCCTCTCCCCTCCCGGTGAGCCTATAGCTTATCAGGGCGTTTCCCACGACCAAGGGTAAGGCCTTGAGACCGTACTTGTTCACGAGCCTCTTTATGGCCTTGAACTGAGGGTCTTCTTCTTCAAACTTATCCACGTACTTTTTCAATACCCTCAAGGCTTCCTCTATCTCCACCTCTCTTCACCTGATGGGAATTGAACGAATAACCCTTACCTCTCTTCCGTTGACCGTATGGATTGTGACAACCCTCCTCTTGACTATAGCGCCCGCTCTGAGAGCCAAGCGGGGGAGCTCTCTGATCCTTTCTCTTTTTGAAGGTTCTTCATATGTTCTAAAGTGAGAGATATACGGATCGCTCAAGGGATGACCTACTACTTCATTTGTATCTATGCCGACGTCTAGAGGGGTCTCAGCTATTATTAGGTTCTTATCGGATTCATGCTTACACAAGCATTCGAGCGCCCCCATGGTCTTGCCCTCACTCTTTATATAATAGAATGAGCTTCTCGGTCCCACCCTTAAGACCCCTTCGAAGTCGACTTCCTTGTTCACCAACACGATCACTCTGGGAGCTTCTCTCTCGCTTAAGGCGTGGAAGTCCAAGTACGTTAAGGAGTGTAGCATACCAAAGGCGTTTACTCCAAAGGCGTTGGAGTCCGCTGTTTTTGTATAGGGATTCAAGGCTACGTGAGTTGTCTTCTTAGCTATCTCGTTTACTTTTATCAAGCACTTTTTCTCAAGTTTCTTCCTAAGCTCACTCTTCTCTATTATAGATCTTCTTAAGTATCTCAAGGAGCTTACCTCATTGTCTGACTTGTTTCCCTCGCTCCATTCTGTCAGCCTCAAGTACTCGTCGAGACAATGACTTACTTCGTTCCCTTCCGCTACCTTTAGCAGTCCCTCGTAGACGTTAGCATAAACTTCCTTTCCAATTGCTAAGAAGGGGCCACAAAAGCTGACGCCTTCCTCTATTCCTAAGATCTTCAGAGCTTGGCTAAGCACCAGCTCCTCCCAAGTCTCCCCAGCTCCTCCGATCCCGGAGCTCCACGCCTCGTTGGCCAGAGCCCCGAAGAAGGTCTCAATCCTGAAGAGAGGAGTTATCTCGTGTCTTGTGGCTCCGGGACCGGGATAGAACGGCAATCTCTCTCCCACGGTCTTGGAAGCAATCATGCCGAGAGGGTATAAGGAGATCTCATGCACCGCTCCTCACCTCGGAGTCATAGCTTATCCTGAGCGCCTCCAACAAGTCACTAACTTCCTTCAATGAACCTACTTCGAGAAGGTACTTTACCTTTTCCCTAGTCCTTCCCCTTGAATGATTCTCCGCCAACCTCTCGATGATCCCTCTCACCAAGCTTTCATCTAACTCCTCCCTTCCCAAGAGTTCGTTTAGCAGCCTCTCCCCCAAGTAAGTGCTCAGACCCCTAGCCAAGGCAACGGAGACCTTGCCTTCTTCTATTAAGGCTAACAGGGAGCTCAGCCTTACCCCTAACTCTCCAGCCTTCCCTATTGTCCATCTATTGAGAATCTCCGGCTTAAACATGTCCAAGGTCACGGACGCTCCCTCCGCGACCTCCGAAGGCTTGTTGGGAGCTCCTCTTCCCATTCCCAAAGTCAAGGAACTTCCCCCGTTATCTTTAGAGAGCTCCAAGAGCTCCTCAGCTATCTCCAGCTCCGCGTACAAGTGATCCTTGTAATGGGCGAACCTCAAACCTTCGCTCAAGCCGGAGGCTACCAAGGCCGGTATCCTGCCTACTACCTTCTCCCCCTCTCTAAGAGGGTGGAAGCCGGGATAGCGGGAGTGGGCGGCCCATCCTATTCTCTTAAGGAGTATAGCTAGGTTCAAGCCTTGATTGTTGCCTAGCTCGAGATCCTCCGCTCTGTCTAAAGCAGAGAGTAAGTTCGCCTTGTACCTCTCCCTTATAGTCTCCTCGTCCTCTTCTTCCTCGCTCAAGTTGAGGAGCTCCCACGGGAGCCAGGAGGGAGCTACCGCTAATCCCTCGTCTCCGGCCATGAAGATGGGAATTCCTCCCAAGCTCGTGGTTACCCTTACCCATCTCATCACCGTGAAATTAGTGCTGTTAGACATGGTGTAGAGATAAGATGGAACGGAGGGGTAGGTGCTGTATTTCTGGTATTCCTCAGCGTTCTTGAGAGCTCTCTCCTTGAATTTCGAGAGCTCCTCCACCTCTCCCTTGCGGTCATTGCAAGTCACTACCTCGCAGAGGGTCTCAACCAAGCTCTCGACGTAGTCCTTAAAGTACATAATGCCTTCTTCCTTCTTCACCTTCTTCGGCCTCTTCGGGATTATTCCTATTTTAACCAAAGTCAAATTGTCATAGTCGAACCTTATTATAGAATAGTAATTCCTCGGCTTCTTGAGGACGTCCTTGATAACGCCTATCCTCCTCTTAATCCCTGGATCATTCTTTTTCATATCAATTCTTTCAGCCATGTTCTTTAGTATCTCTCTGAACTTGCTATTTCCATAGTAGATCTGATAGAAGGGTATGTCTACGGTAAGCATAGCGGTAAGCAAGCGTTTGTATAGCTTTTTCCTATTATCTTCATCGATATTTGAGGACTCTATTGCTTTAATCACTTTCCCTATCTTTAGGTACAAGATGTAGGGGATCCACCACCTTTCCTTATAATACCTTTCAACAGCTTCCTTGAATTTGTCATCTTTGGCAACTTTTAGTACCTCGTTTCTTGCCTTGCTTACAGTTGGAAAGCTTGAAACCAAGTCATAGAGTTCGTCCCACGTAGATTCGCTAATCTTTACCCTATCCTTGGCTTCAAGCTCAACCAAGTCCAGCAATGCCATCCTAGTAGCGAGAGCAGCTATGTCATCAGTTGCCGGGAAGGTGACCCTCCTGAGAGGAGGATATCCTATCAGCTTCTCAGCTACCTTCGAGAAGTAGGGATCCAGCTCAGCTAATCTCTTAACTAAGCAGTGAGGGCAGAGCCTCTCTCCGGGCCTGAAGATGGACCTCACGGCCTTCCAAGGCTCGTCAAGACCTTTCACGATGCACTTCGAGAACTCCTTGAAGTCCTCACTAACCTCATTGTTAGGTAGATCCCTTCCAGGAACGGCGAAGACCCCCATTCCGTACTTACAGACGGAGCAATACCTCCAGTTCTCTCTTTCCTTAAACTTAAAGGTTCTATTTAATACCCTATCCCTCTCGATAATGCGCTTCTCTAAGTCCACGTTCCTAGCTAGTCCCTTCCAAGAAGCTCTAGGATCCTTCTTTACCTTTTCCTTCTTTTCTTCTATATCCTTTAGGAGGAACTCGTACCACGTCTTGAGCCATTCCTTTACAAAATCATCTCCGGGTGTTGTATTAATATCCTTGACCACAACTAAAGGTTCAGCGAATGGAATCTCCTCTATCTCCCTAAACACATCCTCTAAGAAGTCCAAGAACATAGGATTTATGAAGTCAGTCTTACCTTCCTTTTCGTAAATTCCTTCCAGAATCCTCTTCCATCCTTCAATTATTTTATTCTTAAAGTACTTTTCTAACTTCTCTAACCTCTTCTTTCTCGCTTCTTCAGAGTCGTCGGTTGTGTCATCCGTCTCTTTATGTATCTTTTTAGGTAGTTCTGGTAAGAGCAATATAGCGAAGGCTGGATTTACTGGATAGTAGGGGAATCCCTCCCACAAGGTGACCTTCTTCAGGTACTCTTCAATTAACGAGAACTTGTCCTCTCCCAACTTCTCCCGGAGCAAGGAGAAGTAGAAGGGGTTCCAACGTGAGGAGGGGACCAGCAAGGAATCGGGGCCGAACTCCCAAACGGCTTCCTTTACGGCATACCAGACCAGAGCGCTGGAGAGCCAAGAGGAGATCCAAGCGTCCGAGAGCTTCCTGGATCCCTTTATCCACTCCTTGAATCCCGTAAGACCCACGTAGACTAGGTATCCCTTGGGTCTGCTGTTCTTTTCTTTTATTAAACTTGCTATCGCGGAGGTGGCGAAGGCGTGGTCGAAGACGCTATGAATGGGCACTCTAGTGTCAGCGGGCCCCCAAGCTCCCGTTCGGAGCAGCCAAAGGGGCTCCAAGATCGTCATGAGAACGTGAACGAACCTCCTAAGGTTCTCCTCATGGTCCTCGTGCTTTGAAGCCTCCTTCGCAACGCCTATCGCTTCCATGAGTACTTGAAGCACCTTCGCCTCACTTAGCTCCTCCCTCCTTGCGCTGGACCTAGCGTAGAGGTTCGGCCTGAATATGTTAGCTAAGGTCTTGGCGGGAGAGAGGAATCTAATATCTTCAGCCTTGTTTTTATCATCCTTCTTTAGCACTAACCTATCTATGGAAGCTGAGTATCCATCGGCCTCTTTGACGATGTCCCAGAGCTCACCAAAGTCCTCTTTGTTAACATTGTAGCCAAGTTCCTTAAGGAGGCTTAATACACAGCCAATTATGGAAAGGCCTTCCGTTTCGTGAACGGACTTATCCTCAGTTAGGGCATGGTCTATCTTTTCTCTAACTCTAACATCATACTCCGGAAGGCAGAAGGGACCCCGCTCGAGGAGTCCTCCCACTCTGTAAGCCTTCCAAGGAGGGTCGTGGAAGAGCGCTATCAATTTCTTTATAAATAGATTCTTTGTAAACTCTATAAATGGATCATCGGTCAAAACGTGCCCCTTTTTGGTAATAGAAGGAGCGGTAAAGAGCGATCTTCAACAAGCAGTTGAGGCCTCGAAGGAATGAAGGCATTCTTTCTCCTTGATATCAACGAATAAACTCCTCACTTGATATAGCTCCTCTCCCAAGGTCCTGGGGACCTCAATGAAGGCTTACCGACTGGTCGTTAGAGGCTTGGTCCAGGGGGTGGGCTTCAGGCCAGATGTTGCAAGAATCGCCAACTCCTTGAACCTTAAGGGATACGTCAAGAACGTCTCCGGAGGTTCCGTGGAGATATGGGTTGAGGGAGAGAGGGTAGAGGAGTTCTTGGAAGCTCTCAAGTCCTTCCCCAGACCGGCTATAATTGAGGAGATGAAGGTAGAGGAAGTTATAGCAAAAGGCTTCGATAAGTTCTTCATTGCTAAGAGCGAGGGAGTTGGCACAAGGTCCCAAGTACCTCCTGACTTCGGAATTTGTGAAAACTGCTTGAGGGAGGTGCTGAACCCCTTCTCGAGGAGGTTTGGCTACGCGCTCAACTCTTGCGCGAAGTGCGGGCCTAGGTTTTCCATGCTTTACTCCCTTCCATACGATAGAGGAAATACGTCGATGAGGTACTTTCCCTTATGCGCAGAGTGTCAGAGAGAGTACGAGGATCCAAGGGATAGAAGGTACCACGCTCAAGGAATCTCGTGCGCTAAGTGCGGACCTGAGGTAAAGCTGCTCGACTCCGAGGGGAGGAGGGTTCTAGTTAGAGATCCCATAAGGGAGGCCTCAAAGCTGATAGATGAGGGCTTCATAGTTGCGATAAAGGGAATGGGAGGGTACCATCTAGCGGTCAAGGCCACCGAGGACGCCCCCGTTAGGGAGCTCCGGAAGAGGAAGAACAGGCCGAGAAAGCCCTTCGCCTTAATGGCTTTAAATATTGAAGTGATGAATGAAATAGTAGAGGTAAAGTATGAAGATGTCTTGAACTCCCCCGAGGCACCCATCCTACTCCTTCCGAAGAAGAAGCCCTCTCCTCTAAGCGACTTGGTGGCCCCCGGCCACGAGCTGATAGGTGTGATGAGGGCTTATACTGCAATGCACTACTTGGTTCTAATGAATACCGAGGACAAGTACTCGGTAATGACGTCGGCAAATCCGACGGGCAAGCCAACTTGCGTTACAAAGGAGTGCGTGATCGAGATGGAGGTAGCTGACTTCATACTTGAACATGATAGGGAGATAGTCCACAGAGTGGACGACTCCGTAATGAGGGTAACGGATGGGGACTTGGTCTTCCTCAGGAGGTCGAGGGGATATGCCCCCAAGTGGATAGAACTTCCTTGGAATCTCCCGGAGCTCGTGGCTCTGGGAGCGGAGCTTCAAAACGCTGGAGCGATAAGCTTCGAGAACAAGGTGATCTTAACGCAATACATAGGGGACACCGACGAGCTTGAAGCCTTGGAGTTCCTCGAAAATGAGCTGAAATGGTTCATGGAGCAGTATTCCCTAAAGCCATTAGCTGTGGTCTCGGACCTCCACCCACTCTACAACACCACGAACTTGGCTCAGAACTTGAGCGAGGAATTGGGGATAGAGCACGTTCAAGTGCAACACCATCACGCGCACGTAGCTTCCGCCATGGCCGAGTGGGGAGAGGAGGAGGGAGTTGGAATAGCCGTCGACGGAACCGGCTATGGTACTGACGGTATGATTTGGGGAGGGGAGGTGCTCAAGGTAGAAGGAGATAGGTTCGATAGGGTCTGCCACTTGAGCTACTTCCCCTTGCCGGGAGGAGATAGGGCGGCCAAGTATCCCGCCAGGATAGCGCTGGCCATATTGGATATAATAGGGGAGCTTAACGAGGATCTGTTGAAGGAGTTGGCCTTGAGGCTCCCGGGAGGGGAGCTGGAGGCTAGGATAGCCTTGAAGCAAGCTAAGAGTTCGATCTTCACCTCCTCTGCGGGAAGGCTCTTAGACGCCGCCTCCGCCCTCCTCGGGATCTCTTGGGAGAGGAGCTACGAGGGAGAGCCGGCCATGCTCTTAGAGGCCAAGTCCTTCGGAGGAGAGCTCATAGAGAGGATAGAGGCAGTTAGGGGAAGCGAGGTGGACGTGGGAGAGCTCTTCAGATGGCTGCTTGAAGCTAGGAAGAAGTACAAGCTGAAGGACGTGGCTTACACCTTCCAATATAACGTAGGATATAACTTAGGGCTCTGCATGAGGGACTATGACCTTCCCAAGTTCATGTCCGGGGGAGCTGCGGTCAACGAGCCCATGGTAAAAGGGGCTAGGGAGGCCTCCGGGGAGGTGAGGCTTCCGAGGAGGGTTCCCACGGGAGACGGGGGAATAGCGCTTGGCCAAATAGCGGTAGCCTCCTTCAGACTGTGGACTTGACCTTCTCTATGGTCCTCTGAAGGTACTCCCACTCGGGCTCCAGCTCATACTTCTTTATTATCTCTGGAATCCTCTTGCTCAGCTTCTCGTTCTTCCTCTTCACAGGTTTCGGAGGGTTCTCTTTAGCATATTCCTCGAAGTTGGGGAGCTTCAAGAAGGTCTTAGGTTCTTCGTAGACCAAAAGCCTCTCCTCGTCGACTTTCCTTACGGCATGGTAGTTAGCTAATATCCAGTATACCATGAAGGCCTCGAAGAGGTCTTGATACCTTACTTCGTACTTGCACTTAGTTAGTTGCATTAGCTTCCCAGCTATTTCATTTACACTCATCATGTAAACTTGGAGCTTGGCCAAAGAAGACACCAAGTTCTTTAACAATGGGACGTCGTTATCCCTTAACTCGGCTATCCATCCGGTTAGCTTCCATATCATCCTGGGAGATAGGAGGACCTCCTTCAACGAAAGGTAGACGCTGACGGGGTCCCTAACTATATGGTAGGGTTCCCACTCCTTGGTGATCAAGGGTTCATCCAAATACAAATGTAAAGTTATCTCCTTGAACGGTATTCCCTTTATCTTCTCCAGAAAGTCCAATACCATTATCCTAGGCCAGAAGACGTTGAGCTCAGCTACCTCTCCCAACTTCCTCAAGCTGTAGGCGGGGGAGGAGAGTATTATGGAGTGCTTGTTCACTCCGTCCGGCAAGGATTTCTCACAGACGAGGGCAGAGACGGGCTCGAAGAGGGCGTAAGGGTTCCACTTCTTCAGATAGCGGTAGAGGTAGGTCGTTCCGGATCTCGGACTGCCGTTGATCAGTATTGGCTTTTCCAAGTTCTTCATCATTTAGCGCCCCCTCGCTCTCCCATGACCTCTCTTTTAAGGGTGAACGGGTCAATGACAAAGATATAGCTGTCCCTTCGACACCGTAACGGTTAGGAGGATGAAGAAGGTAACCATTAGGGATGTTATGAAAAAGTACAAGAAAGGGGAGCGAATAGTTATGGTCACCGCCTACGACTACTCATTTGCGAGGCTCGTGGACCAAGCTGGTGTGGACATGATATTAGTTGGGGACTCCCTAGGTATGGTAGTCTTAGGGTACCCCTCAACAAATCAAGTTACCATGGAGGACATGGTTTCCCACGTGGCAGCGGTGGCTAGAGCTAACCCAAGAGCCATGATAGTTGGAGATATGCCCTTCGGAAGCTATGAAGCTTCGAACGAGGAGGCGGTTAGGAACGCCGTGGCCTTGATAAGGGCTGGGGCTGAGGCGGTTAAGCTTGAGGGTGGAAGGGAGATAGCGGAGAGGGTTAGGGCAATAGTTAACGCCGGAATACCGGTAATGGGCCACCTAGGCCTGACCCCTCAGAAGAGGCACATCCTAGGAGGGTATCGATTAAGGGGCAAGACAGAAGAAGAGGTTCAAGAGATGATTGAGGATGCCAAGGCCTTAGAGGAGGCGGGAGCCTTCTCCATAGTCCTCGAGTTCGTAAAGAGTGAAGCCGCTAAGAGGATAACCGAGAGCGTCAACATACCTACCATATGCATAGGAGCTGGGCCTCACTGCTCCGGTCAAGTGCTGGTAATCCACGACATCCTAGGCTTAGCGCCCTTCTCGCCACCCTTCGCGAAGAAGTACTTCGACTGCGCTAACGCAATAGTAAAGGCAGTGAAGGAGTTCGCTGAGGAGGTTAGGGAAGGAAAGTTCCCTGGCGAAGAACATAGCTTCTAACATGAGAGTGTGAGGAGAGATATAATGGACACAAATAGGAACAATTAGTTACAGAGAGTGAGAAGAGATGCCATGCCCGTATCTGAAGAAGGGATTGCTTAGCGCCCGGTGTACGGTGACGGGCAAGGTAGTCAACTTGAAGAAGGCGCCGTGCTTGAAGGACTACCATCTCTGCCCGATATACCGCAAGACCGTGGAGGAGAAGAGGGAAGAAGCTAAGGCAGCCGCGAAGGTAGTGGAAGCGAGGTTGAGGAAGAAGGAGCCAGAGAGGGTCAAGGAGGAAGTCATACACGAGGTCGACGAAGGGAACAAGCTACCAAAGGAGGAGGTGAAGGAGGAAAAGGTGGAGGAAGTGGCAGAGGCTCCGCCGGGAGTGGAGTGCGGCAAGTGCTTGTACTATTCCAGCCTTACTGGATTGTGTATAAAGATGATGAAGAAGGTAGAGGATCCGAAGAAGCCGCCGTGTGGAGGGAAGTACTTTAAACAATCATCTTCTTAATTTCCATTCCTCCTCTTCTTAACGTGTACAACCTCAGCTCCCAGTTCGGTAAGTAGAGCTCCATGAACGTTGGGTCCCCTCCTAAGGAGCTTCCTCCCCAAGCGCCGGTAACCGAGCCTGGGTTCAAGTGGAGCACTCCCATCTCCTTGGCCACTAAGGGCTTGTGCAAGTGACCGTGAACTATTATTGATGCGTTGTACTCCTTCGCTATCTCGCTCAGAGCCTTCAAGTTTCCTCTAGGCCTCACTTGATGTCCGTGGAGGAGCAAGACCCTCTTCCCATCTAGCTCCACTATCTTCATGTCCGGCAGGGGCAAGTAGTCCATGTTTCCTCTGACCACGTGGACCTCCTTCCCCAAGCTGTCTAGCAAGCTCAGCACCTCTTCCCCGGTTAGGTCTCCAGCGTACAAAACTAGGTCGTAGGGCTTGTTCTCCCAGAGATGCTCTAGGATCTTCTTAGGTATCTCCTTCTCTCTGTCCGGCACGTGGGCGTCGGAGAGTATTAGGACCTTCACCTTCCCTCCCCGCAGATCTCCCACTCCACCTCTCTATTTAGTAGGAGCTTCGCCTTTTCCAACGTCTTCTTGGGTACGCATGGCCTCGTGGGAATTATGGTCGGACACTCCGTCTTAGAGCTTGAAACTATTGGACAGAACCTCTCCTTGCTTATCCTCAGCGGCTTAGGTAAGGCCTCCACCAGGTTCCCGACGCCTTCCTCATATCTCGAGAGGACCACCTCGACCCCTCTCCTCGCCATTAAGGCTGCCATGAGCAAGAGCTCCTCTCCTTCTCCTAACACGTAAGCCCTTCCCTCCACTCCATAGGGAAGGCCTCCAACCCCTTCCAAAATGTCGTTCGAGGTGTACAAGTACACATCATTTCTTATTTCAACGTAAATGACGAGCTTGGGGGAGCTCAGGTTGGCCTCTCCCTCTATTTTGGATCCTATCAAGGCGGCGAGCTCGTTGCTCCTCATCGGATACCTCTTGTCGGCCCTCCTCACCCTTACCGCGAACTGGTCCGCTTCTCTAATTATGAAAGAAATTGCCTGAGCCAGCTCCTCTGGAGGGAGCTTGGGGAGCCTCCAAGCGTAGGCTAGGTGGTGGACTCCCGGGACCCTCCTCAGGTTCTCCGGCGCCTTGCCGGTAATTACTATCCTTCCTTGCTCCATGAAAACCCTCGACCTAACGCCCCACCAAAAGAGCTTCTTCCTTATCTGCTCTTTTAAGAGGTTTTCCATTAGGGACCTCTTTCTCCCCTTGACCGCTATCTCGGAGTACGCTACCAGAGTGACGGCAGAGGGACGCACTCTTGCTTCTTCCATTTCTTCATAACCAATCTGCAGGTAGCGCAGAGCATGCTACTTAGCTCCTCCGGTTCGGCGCTGTCCTCAGCTATCTTCTTCGCTATCATCCTTATCATCCTCTCCAGCTCAGGGTCTTGGAGGAGCTCCATAACCTTTTGAGACTTCCCTCTCCTCTCCTTTAAGTAATTGGTGACGCTTGATGCTGTGGTACCTATCTTCTTAGCTATTGTATAGTTGCTCAGCTTGTAATGCTCTCTCAAGTAGTAAACCACGGCGGCCCTTATCACCGGTACGACCTCGGTCGCCGCTATCTCACAGTGTGCCCTCAACAACACCCCGCGCTTCACCCTCTTAGTCAGATACAACATCTCTGTTCTTAACTAGACGCTTCGAGGCACAAAGCGGTGAGGGTAATATGTCGTTTGGAGAAGAATGGACCCCCGAGGTAAGAGCCGGACTTAGAGAAGCGTTGGCCGACATGGTAAATCCTGTGGAGGTATTGATCTTCATAGGCGATGACTGTCCTTACTGCCAAGCCACCGTAGAGATGGTCCAAGTGATGAGTGAGGAGAGCCCCAAGAGGAATGGGAAGCCCTTGCTCACTTACAAGGTGTTCAGAAAGGGAGAGCACGACGACGTCTTTAGGGAGTACGGAGTGGACAGAGTTCCATCCGTGCTCCTCCTCGACGGCTACATAAGGTACACCGGAATTCCGGCTGGCGAAGAGATCAAGGGATTCGTGGAAACTATAATAAGGATCTCCGAGGGAGAGAGCGGTCTAGATCCGAGCACCAAGGAGAACATAACGAAGCTCAACGGATGCTTCTATTTGGAGAACGTGGTCACTCCCCAGTGCCCCTACTGTCCCTACGCCGCCCTCCTCATCAACATGTTCGCCTTCGAGGCCTACAAGCAGGGGAAGCCTTGCATAGTCGCTGATACGGTGGAGGCCTATGAAAACGAGGACATTGCAAACAAATACAACGTCATGAGCGTTCCGGCAATAGCTGTCAACGGGACTGTGGAGTTCGTGGGAGTGCCTTATGAGGAGGACTTGCTAGCAAAGCTCGTGGAGCACCAAGGCGAGAGGGAATGCAAGAGGGAGGTATGCTTTTCCAGACCTTAGCTTTAGTCGAGATCTCCGAGGAGTGCGACGGCTGTTCCAAATGCGTCGACCTTTGTCCCTTTGAGTCCCTTTCCTTGGAAAAGGGCAAGGCTAAGCAAGTGGGACCTTGTTTTCTATGCGGCGGATGTGAGGCCTTATGCCCTAAAGGAGCTATTGAGATTGTTCCCTTGATTCAAGTAAGGGTAGCCAGCTCTTTAGGCGCCCTTCTGAATGAAAAGGCGGTGGGTCCCGTGGAGGACTGCGTCTTCTGCAAGATAATTAAGGGAGAGCTGCCGGCGAGGGTGGTATACGAGGACGAGGATATCATAGCCTTCTTGGACATAAACCCCGCCGCTCCAGGCCACACTCTGGTAGTTCCCAAGAAGCACTACAAGAACATACTGGACGCCCCTGACGAGGTCGTGAGCAAGGTATTCTTGGTTGCCAAGAAAATAGGGAAGGCTGCAATTGAAGCTTTGGATGCAAAGGGAGTTAACGTGATAACCAATGCTGAGCCCGTCGCCGGTCAAATAGTGATGCACTTCCACGTCCACGTAATTCCCAGGTTCAAGGAAGATGAGCTGAAGTTCGTCTACGGCTACAAGTACAAGGAAGGGGAGGCTGACGAGGTGGCTAGGAAGCTCAAGGAGAAGCTTTCCTCCTAAAGCTTTTTGATGTTTATGTACCTCAACTCCTTAATAGGTATACCAGTCCACTCTTCGCGAGCCTTTCCCTCCAAGTTAACCAATATCCTCTTCCTCGCCTTGTAGGACCTCGCCTTAACTTTCCCCCTCTTGACCTCTATCACCACGTCTGGAAACCAGAAGAGGCCCTCGGCCTTCCACAGCCTCCCCTTCCTCGAGAGCCTCCACGCAGGTAAACTGAAGCTTAAGGTCTTTCCGTCGAAGCTTATTGAAGTATCGAAGGATATCATTATATCGGGCACGCCTCCCATGGGGTGATATCCTTGAAACCACAAGAGGAACGACCTTTCTCCCTCTACGTAATAAGGCATTAGGGCGTTGCTCAACTTCTCGAGACTCCCTTCCAAACCCTTACTCCTCCATGAAGGTATTACCATCCCCTCTTCCTCGCTTATTCCGTTTTCTTCCAACTTCAGCGTCTTTACCTTCCTTACCCTCATCCCCTTCAATAGTTCCATTAAAGCTCTCAGCTCCAAGATCCTCGGTCCCTCGAAGCTCCCTAGAACGAGTACGTCCAGCTTCTCTAGCAAGTCCTCGTACTCCCTCTCCAACTCCTCCGGAAGACCTAGGAGCATGGACCTCCTCCCCTATCGCCCTCTTGAGGAGCTCTATCCTGGAGTACAGTATGAGGGCCCTCATTTTTAAGCTGAAGGCTATCCAGCCCATAAAGGCCAGTATCATACCGGACCAAAAGGCCAAGGCGGAAAACGTTGAGGCAAGGGGGGATAAGGCCATTAATATAAGCCCCGTCATAAAGAATGTCAGCTCCAGCCTTACCTCTCTCAGCACCTCCCTACGCAAGGCCCTCCATCTCCACTTTTTGTGTCGCAAATCGCTGATTCTCCTTAATAGTTTCCTCGATCCTAAAATCTCTGGAATCGGAATGATGGCGCGGGTGGTGGTGGCCGACGGGAAGAAGAGGATACTGGGACCGGAGAACTTGAAGAAATACATGGAGATGCTCGTAAGGGCTAGTGGCCTCGAGGCCGTCAGGATACTGGAGAAGCTCGGCTGCAGGATACTGAGCGTTGACATAAGAGAGAACGGTCTGGACGTGAAGCTCGAATGTGGTCCCTCCACCAAAGCTGTTTTAGTTAACTGTGAGGATTCAATTTGTTATATGATGGAAGCAGATCTCCTGTTTGCTGCTTCAAAAGGGGCGGAGATACGCTAGTATCACCAACGGGGACTCGGATGGAAGTGAGTTTCGTGGAGCAATACGTTGGTGAGCCGGTTAAGGATCCTTTCGGTAGGGTTGTTGGAACTCTCGTGAGCGTTTACTCCAACGTGGACGGAGAGGTCGAGGCTGTGGAAATAGCCCTCGGCGGAAACAGGTTCCAGAAGATCGGAGCTGAGAGGTTGGGTAAGAAGGGAGAGGAGCTGGTGATACTCCCCGAGTGGATGGCTGAGGCCAAGAGCATATACAAGAAGATGGACACCGCTCTGAGGAGGATCAAGGCCCTAGAGACAATGATGAGTACTGGTGACTTCAACAAGGAGATTGTAAACGAGATGAAGAAGAAGATGGAGCAGCAGGCTAACAAGCTAAGGGGCAAGCTGGGAGAGGTCAAGAGGTTACTCAAGGACAGGGTAGCCGAGCTAGAGGATCAGATACTGGAGATGGACAGAGCGCTAATCAACCTACAGATGAGCTACATGGCCGGAGAGATCAGCGACAGAAGGTATCAGCAGGCCGCCAGTGCGATAAGGCACCAGAAGGAGATAGCCTACGAGGAGAAGAAGGCTGTGAAGGAGTGGATAGAGAAGCTCGAGAGATTAGAAAAGCCCGTGGAGGAGCAAGAGAGCGCTACTCCGGCTCAGAGCAGCGCCAGCACTCCTCAGCAGACCCACGTGCCTCTGATGCTGGAGCTGAGCGACTAAGCTCTTTCTTCTATAGAGATTAGGTCCTAACGATTGAGGAGGTGTGAAAAACAATGGTATTTTGGCTATTCTTTAGAAAAAAGAACAAGAAGGTCAAGAAGTCCTTAAAGGACGCTTACCTTGACAACATATTCGAGATAAGGGAGCAATTAGAGGCTCTAGAAGTTCAGATACAGAGGCTCGAGAAGAGGAAGAAGGAGCTGGAGAAGGATTACATAAAGTCGGTAAGGAAGGGAGAGAAGGAAAAGGCCGCTATGATAGAGCAAGAGATAAAGAGCTTAACTACCAAAATAAGGTCCCTAAAACACACTAGGAACGTCTTGGAGGTCGAGCTGAAGAAGCTCGAGCACACCGACGACTACATGGTAGCCGTAACGTCTATGAACAGGATAGCTGAGGCGTTAAAGAACAACGTGGACATAATGGACAGGGCGTTAAAGCCTCACGCCCTCAAGGTGATAAACAACCTGGAGAACACGATGATAAGGATGAAGAGTGCGGACCTACCCACTCCCTCCGCGACCGCTGTGATAAACACCATATTGGAGAAGCCGACCAGCGATTACGCCTTACCGAGCGTGGAGAGCTTGGAGCTCTCCCAGCCCGCTCCTCAGTCCATTGCTATGGCTGATGGCGGAATTGTTAAATACAAGACCGAGGACCTGGCGGAGAAGGTCTACCAAGTCATTCAGATCTACGTGAAGTTCGGAAGGGCTAACCAGCTTTCGGTCAAGAGGATAGCGCAACACCTCGGTGTTACTGAGGCCGAGGTAAGGAAGGCCCTGGAGGTGCTAGAGAAACAAGGGAAGATCAAGATAAGGAGGGGTAAGAGGGTTGGGGAAGCTTGAACAACTGGCTCAACTTCACATTCAAAGAGCCATTGAGCTGGAGAAGCAAGGGAAGAAGGACGAAGCGTTGAAGAACTACAAGACGGCTGTGTCGATGATAGAGAAGATACTGGAGCTGTACCCAGACCATATGATGAGGAAAGCGTACATAGAGTCCCTTGCCAGCATAAAGATGAGGATAAAGATGCTCGAAGGAGAAATGATGGCAGAGCCCGTCGGGACAGATACCGTGGAGGAGGTGGAGATAAGACAGAGGCCTAAGGTGAGCTTCTCCGACATAGCCGGTCTGGAGGAGGCGAAGAGGGCCATAGAGGAGGCGATAGTGTATCCGATGAAGAGGCCAGACCTATTCCCCTTGGGATGGCCTAGGGGGATACTGCTCTTCGGACCCCCCGGCTGCGGAAAGACCATGCTGGCTGCCGCAGTCGCCTCGGAGATAGATGGAGAGTTCATGTACGTAGACGCTGCGAGCATAATGAGCAAGTGGTTGGGTGAGGCCGAGAGGAACGTGGCTAAGATATTCCAAAAGGCTAGGGAGTTATCTATGGATGGTAAGCCGGTAATAATATTCATAGATGAAGTGGACTCCTTGTTGGGAACTTACTCGAACGAGGTGGGAGGAGAGATTAGGGCTAGAAACCAGTTCCTAAAGGAAATGGACGGTCTCCAAGACAAGGGAGAGAACTACAAGGTATACGTAATAGCTGCCACCAACAAGCCTTGGAAGCTGGACGAGGGCTTCATAAGGAGGTTCGATAAGAGAATTTACATTCCTCCGCCGGACGAGGAGGTTAGGAAGGAGCTGCTGAGGAAGACCTTAGAGAAGCTAAAGTACGACGAAACAGTTGATATAGAGAAGCTGGCGAAGCTGACCGCCGGCTACTCGGCCGCCGACATAGTTGCCATAGTAAGAGATGCCCATATGAGGACCGTTAGGGAGCTCTTCGAGAAGTACGGAGGAAGCGGGGATCCCAGGCCGGTTAGCATGGATGATCTGCTCTGGGCGATCAAGAGGAGGAAGCCCAGCATAAGACCGGAGATGCTGAAGCTGTACGAGCAGTGGGCCGAAAAGCACGGGGCCCTCTGATCACTCTATCTCTATTACTACCTCCGGAAGCTCCTCCTTGGGTATTCCGAGCTTCTTGGCTATTATCTCCTTGAGCTTCTCTTCCAAGCTCCTCTCGTCGTACTTCTTCTTCTTGGTCTCCGGGTCTATCGAGAGCACCGATAGGCTTCTAGCCACTTCTGGCACATACTTCATGAATGTAATTACCTTCTTCTGGAGCTCCTCCTCCTTCTCCTTCTTAGTCAAGTACCTCTTGAGCTTCCTCGCCACCTCCTGCACGGCTAACCTTATCTCCCTCTCTATTTCTGGTACTTCCATCACACTCTCCTTACCAACTCCCTTGTAAGGGACCTTAGTGCTGGCTATGTGAACGAGAACTACCAATGGCGCCGGGAAGCTGACCTTGTAGTTGCTCCAGTCTATGGTCTCTCCCACCACCTTCCAAGCTACGTCGCTCTTCTCATCATACAGCAATGGAATCTTGTTGGCGTATCTGTAGAGGACCGGCTGGTCTGCCGGGGGAATTTCTCCTCCGTAGGCTATCCCCACCTCCACGATGAAGGGATGGCCTCCGTAAGCGGAGGGCCTTCTCGTGACCGCCTCCACGAACTCAGGCTTCAGAACGCTCTTCAGACCTATCTTGATCAGCTCCGCCCCTATTGGAGATAGGGGCTCGGGGCTCGGGGGCCTGAACTTCTCATAGCTGTGGAAGGCGTCTACCAACGCCTTGAGCTGGTCGTCGGTGAGCGTCTTAGGGTTCAAGTCTGGCTCAAGACCGGCTCTCTTAAGGAGTACTGAAGCGGTCTTGGGGCCTATGCTCTGGAACTCAGTTATTAGCAGTTGCTTCAGAGTCTTCGCTTTGCTTTTGTCTATAATCTGCCTCAGCGCCTCTATGTCTATTCCCTTTGGGTGAGGCTTCGCCTCCTTAGGGGGCTCCGGCATCTCGTAGGTCTTCCTAGGATATCGAACCAGTATTCCCTCTGGGGTAATTATCGTTATGTCGGCGTATGGAGCTATAATGGCTGTCCTTTTTATGTACTCCAATATCTTTGTCCTAGCCCTTCTCCAGTCTCCTACAAGTTCTATGCTCACTCTAGTTCCGTGCCAGTCCCCGCTCTTAGGCCATTCACCCTTTTCCGGGACCTCCGGCTCGTTCGTCTTTACGTTAACCTTAACCTTGAACCTGTAGGTAAACTTACTTCCCCTAGGAGAGGTTATTACCAAGGTAGGCTTTCCCACGGTCATCTGTCCGTAGAGGACGGCCATCTTTACTCCTAGGCCGTACATTCCCCTAGTTTGTCTGGCCACATACTTGGAGCTGTAGAGGACCCTTCCAAAGGCGTAAGGAGCCTTGTCAGGGGGAATTCCTATTCCATTATCATCCACGGTCACTCGATAGATGTTCTTGTCCGGATCCACTGCCTCCACTTGTACCACTATCTTCGGCGGTATCTTGTGGACCTCCGTGGCATCCAAGGAGTTCTCTACGAGCTCCCTCACGGTCTGGTAGATCGCTCTGGTAGGATTGCCGAAGCCCGCTATCTCCTTGTTCCTGTAGAAGAACTCCGCTGCGCCCATCCCTCTGTACTGCTCAGCTCTGACCACAGCCTGAGCCACTCGTTAGCACCCGGGGAACTAGCCCAAACGAGTCTAAAAGTAGCCTCAGGTGAGGAGGTGACTAGCAAGGTAAAGCTAAAGGAAAACGAGGGACGTGCTAGAGCCGGTATCGATCCCTTATCCTTCATGTTCTATGTAAAGGGGAGTCAGAAAAGCTCGGTCCCTCTGCCAACTCGATGAGGGGCATATGGGTTGTAATAGCGATACTCTTCGAGCTCTTGACTCTGCTCTCTCTAGCTCTGCTCAAGTTCATGGTTGACTTCATTAATGCGTTATTGAAGGCAATTAAAGCTATAGTGGGAGCGATGTTAAAGCCGTTTAAGGTAATGGTGAGTTTGGCTAAGAGATGAGCATATACCTCCTCTCTATTCGTTCGACTAGGGTAAGGGGATGAGGGCTCTACTTCCCTTCCTCTTGCTGACGCTAGCTGTCTTCGCGTTGAACTTGAAGCCAACGGCCGATTGCTTAACTGTAGCCAAGGTTCATCCCGAGGCTGTACTGCTATACCAAGCCCTAAGCGGTTCCCAACCAAACACGGCTCTCCTAGCTATCCTAGACAGCGCGCCAGACAAGCTGATCGCAACCCTAAGCTTGAAGCTACTAGGTTACAAGGTAAATCCGAACATGCTCGACGTAGTTACCTTTAACCCTTGCGGCAAGGCAGAGAAGGCGTTCGTGTACTTCGCCTTAGGCTTGCCGGGATGGAAGGAATTGGCAAAGGAGGTAAGTTCCTTATCGGTATTCCGAATTGAGAACTACGGGCTCGCTTGCGCTTGCAAGGCCGCCTTCTTCCTAAAGCTGATTGGCTATAAGCCGAGCTGGGTAGGACTTCTCCTCAACTTGAAGCCCAGCGACGTCACTACGGTTGAAGGTCTCATCTGGTGCTCTGCGTTACAGAAGGAGTATGGAATAGACACACTCTATGAGACCTTGTTGAAGTACTTGAGTCCTGATGGATGTATCAAGAACGAAATAGGATTAAAGGACTATGACTTAACCGCTCAGTTCCTAATAGCTTACTCCTTGTTACAATACTGGAACGCTCCGAAGATAACGGCCACTCCAACGACTGCTCAAGGAGTGACGCTGAAAACGATAACGATCACGGCTACCACACTAAAGACATTGACCAAAACAGTATACGAGACGATAAAGAAGACCGTTGTGGTTACGGTAAGCGGCTGCATACCCTTGAGTCTAGCGGAGACGAGGGTCTTGTGGGAGTCGACAGAGACCGTGAGAACGGTGGACCTTAGGAACGTACCTTATGCAGTCTACCAGATCGACGCATCTAAAGGAGACAGAATAGTAGTCGACTGCAATGGGGGTTGCGGATCTGTAATCGTAGGAGAGAACGTGACCTTGTATCCTCAAGTGGTGGGAGGGAGCACCACCTACGCCCCCCAAGGGGGAAGCTGGAACTCCGCCCCTTGCGGAAGCCAGCTCGTGTGGAACGCCAAGGGACCAGTAACGGTCTACGCTCTAGGAAATTGTCCGATTACCTTAACCATAGTTCATTCTGTACCGGAAGTCTACGTATGCAAGTAACTTACTAGAAACCTTTTTATATTACTTTACAGGAGTCTATACTAGGACTCCCCTTGGAAGAAGTGGTAAAGGTTACCAGAAACTATCAGATAACGATACCTGCGACTATCAGAAAAAACCTAAACATAAAGGAAGGAGACTACGTCAAAGTAGTTTACGACGAAAAGGAAGGGGTCATCAAGATATATCCTATAAAGAGGAAAAGAAGAACTATAAAGTTAGGGAAGAGGGTCTCCCCCGAGAACATTGAAACCTTAATAGAGGAGATGCTAAATGAGGGTGCTCCTTGACACGAACGTCCTAATTTATGACAGCGTTGAAGATTCTCCCTTCCATGAAGAAGCCTCCAGAATTGTAGATGAAAACGAAATAGCGCTTTCAGACTTGATAATCCATGAGTTCATCTGGGTCATGTTGAAGCTCGGGGCACCTCCTTTGTTTATTAGAGAAAAATTGAAAGAATACCTCCAAGAGTTAAACACCTTACTTATCCATGGAAGCTTAAGCGTTTACTCTAAAGCGTTGAAATACTTGGAAACGGAAGGCATAAGTTATAAGAGAGTTAACGACTTGATAATAGTATTCACAGCGAAGGAGTACGACTTGAAACTAGCGACCTTCGATAAGAGGCTGGCCTCATTGGCGAGGAGAATGGGGATAGAAGTATTGTAAAGCTCAGCCACGGGCTGTGTCCTTCACCGCTCAGGGGAGGTTCGTGCTCCTCATCGCTAAAAACGATTACTCCAGCTTGGCCACCTTTCCTAGAGCTTGACCGGGGAGGTTGGGCTTGAAGACCGCTATAGCTGCTCCTCCCTTCCCGTGAGGCCTTAGCACCTTACCTATGTACTTGTTACCCTTCTCATCTTCGTAAACTAGCCTCTTGCCCACGGCCTTGCAAGCCTCCTCGTAGCTGGGGAACCTCACTATCACTTGATGAGGGTTCTGGTCGTTGGATCCCCTTCGGTAAGACGCGATCACTACCTCCATGGTTCTTTCCCCCTCGTGGGGGCTCTGAGAGATTAATTAAGCTCTGTGAAGCTCGAGACCTTGAGCTTCCTTGCGGAGATTCCCACATCCGTTTAGAATTCTAATTACAGCGCTTTCGAAAGTATATTGTCTTTAGAGTTATCTACATTCCTAGGAGTTTTATCCCTTCCCTTATCATCTCCAAACTCTTTCCCTTAATGTTAGGAAGAACATACCTCTCCAAGTACTCCTTAGCAGCTTCGAGTAAGAGCTTAATGTCCTCCCTAGCTTCCTCCTCATCCCTTGGAGCGAAGTATATTCCATCCGGATCCGGTCCGTTGTACTGGTAGGAGTGAAGCTTGATAGCGGTATTCGTCCACGGAGATACGTTCCTTATTCCCATTTCTTCCAGAGCTTGAGCCAATCTAGCCATTCTGCTTGTAGGAACTAACACGGCCTTCTCCCTTATCCACTTCCTCTCCCTTTCATCCTTCGCCCTCTTCAGCAGCTCATCCAAGTTCAAGCAGATCAAGCATGAAAGCAAATCCTTCCAAGCTTGGAAGGCCTTGCCAGCTGCGTTCCTTGTGTCTCCCTCTTCGAGTAACTCTTTTGTTTTTATCATTTCGCAAACGACATCTATTGCCTTCCTCTCCAAGAACTCTTGATCGTTTGGGTACTTGCTTTCTTCATTAGCTTTCCTTTGGAGTTCTTCGAGGAGAGACAAAGGGGGACCCTCGGTTGAGAACTGATTGTTAGTCTAAAAAGTATAGAAGTTTCGAGTGATCTTTTTCATTTTCATTTCCCTCTACCGTTCCTATATAGTTATTCATGAAAGACACGTTGGCACCGTTAATTAAGGATAGACATGCTAAGCTCGGCAAAATGCTAGCTAAGGCTTTCCCTATAGTTTAATCTGTATTTTCACCACGATATAGTGAGAACGATATGGAAGAGAGAGTGGGTCTGACTGCGCGAAGGGGGAGTGGAAGCTGATCTGCAGGAGGAGAAAGGTAGGAAAGACGTTCATGTTAAAAGCACTTAAACATTGACTTCTTTGTAACGATAACTGAGGACCCTAGCGCCCTTGAATAATTGAACTGGATAAGGCAATGAACGAGGCTATTGAAAGGCTGAAGAAAGGGGAAGCTGTGGTCGTAGATGAGTTCCAAAGGCTCTCTAGGAAATACTGGCAGCTCCTAGCCTCTCCCCACCCTGAGGGGGCCCTCTACTTGAGTGACTCCTCAATGAAGGTGATCAAGGAAGCATTCGATAGAAGGAGTCCTCTCTTAGGGTTAGCGATGCCCTTAGAGGTACCCATAATTCGCTTCGCAGACGCTCTAGTAAGCTTGCAGGACTTGAAGGATCTGGAAGCTCTGGAGCGTCGATCTAAGGGATCCTTGGATAGTTCCTCACGTAAACCTTAACGGGAAGCCGGGGGAGATAGCCAAGAGGGGTCCCTTGCTCCTCCAAGCCTCAGAGGGACTGATAGGAGAAGGAGCTGACAAAGCTCTACTCTTTCATATTGAGGTCTCTGAGCGTCATGTGGAGGGCAAAGGACATAGGAGTGCTTGCGTTCGCTAAGGGCTCGTTAGCTCGATAACTTCTGTGACGAGTGCCTTGGAAACTCTCAGCAAGATGGAATTGGTTGCGAAGGAGAGGTAAAGGGGTTGACTGGATGATAGATGATAAGGAACTATTGAAGGTGGCTCGAGAGGCTGTGAGGAAAACTCTGACAAATGCTGTAACGTAAAACTCAAGCGGAGATCATGCTAAAGTTAAACTTCTCTTATAAGTTAATAATAATAATGAATTCGGCTAATGATAATGACAAAATATTATATCATGTAGTTGTTTGAATGAATATAATGGATAGTGGGCATCTCAAGAGGTAGAGTCGGCTTATCTTCACTCTATCAACCCCTCCTCCTTCTGAGATAACGGTGACCCCTTTGGTGAATTCCTTGAGAGGAGTCGCTTGCTACGATCAAGTGGGCTCAAAGGTTCCTTGCGCGTCCTTCGAGGCCTCGCTCGAGGAAGGGATAAACGTAATCCATTCCCCCAACGGCTCTGGAAAGAGCACCTTCCTCACCTTGCTTCATCCCTTAGCTTACGCTTGGAGCGCTTTGGGAAGCTATGCAGAGCCCTTGCTAAGGCTCAGCTTCGTGAGCTACCTTTCCCTAAAATGGCCGCTACCGGCGGTAGGCTACGTGGAACTGGACGAGGGAAGGCTCCTCTGGTATAGGAAAGAATCCCTTGCCGAGTCCCTTTCCTCCACCTTCGGCTTTGAGGACTTGCTCGAACAAGCGAAGGGTTGTCAAGGAGCGCTGGAGCTGGAGGGAGGGGACTACAGCTTCAGCGGCCTCCCCAACACGGAGTTCCGATTCGCTTACTTGGGAATGGGAAGGGCTTGCGGAACGGCCTCCCACGAGAAGTTGGTCCTATCCTCCGACATAACGCTCACAGAGAAGTACTCCGCTTACCACTCACCTCATCTAGCCCTCGTCCTAAACCTCCTCAAGGCCACCTTCATAGAGCTCGTGAGGTACAAGGCATATACAGATGAAGCGTTAGAGGAATTGAAGGTCGTGATACCTAACTTGGTAGACGTGAGGTTAAGCGAGGGGATCTACAAGGTTGCCTTCGTGGTAAAGGAAGGAGGAGAGGAGGTGGAGCTGGAGCCTTGGAGCCTTGGAGACGGCCAAAGGTCCTTGCTCGCCCTAAAAGCCTTGAGGAGCATGTTCGGCGATAAGAGAGGCCTATTCGTATCCGATACCCCAGAGACGTTCCTCTATTCCGGAGAGGACGGAGATCAGTTGAAGGAAGCGGTAAAGACCATCGCTTCGTTCAGCGATTCGCATCAAGTGGTAGTTGCTACCTCGAAGCCCGAGGTCAGGGGAATGCTGGTAAACGAGTATCAAGCTGTTCCCTATAAGATAATCAAGGAGGGAAGTGAAGTCAGGGAAAGGGAGGGTGTTAAGATAGTAATATCAAAGAACAAACTAGTTACTATTCAGTAGAAGAGGGGGTAATAATACTTTTGTAGTTTAAAAGTTTTACTCCGTCTACTAACTAAGCGGTGGAGACGCGTGGACAAGCTAGTAGAGTACACGATAAGGTTAGCAACCGGTATGAGGCTAAGGGAGGAGCTCCTCTCCATAGCCGAGGACACCGCTAAGAGGAAGGCAGCTGAAAGGGTGGCGAAGCTTCTAGTTACTGAGAAGAGGGGTCTTAAGTACTGTTCCGTGTGCGCGAAGGGTCCGTTTACCAAGAGGGGACTGTACTTGCACTTCATGAGGGTTCACAAGGAGGACGTTAGATTACTGCTGGAAAAAGAGCTGGAGCAAGTGGTCGTCACCCACTAGACCCCACGTTTATGACTATGACCTTGCCCTCCTGTCCTTTCTCGGTTCCTTGAGGGATCACCACTTTTGTGGTGGCCTGCTGGGCGCTGAGCATTGTCTCGCACGTGCTCACCTTGGGGAAGACGTAGAGCCAAGCTAATGGGAAGAAGATCAGCATTAGGATAAAGGCCACTACCGCCGCCTCTCCCTTGTTCGGCACGCACTTGTCCGGCAGAGCGAAGATGGCCAGAGGGGGAAGCAAGAAGGCCAGTATCCACGCTACCAGTAACACCGCTCTCACCGAGGAGGGGCGAGGAACCTTACTTTTCTCTCCTCCCTTTACATGCTATGGAAAGCGATGAGGGGAGTGCGCCCCGTCTGAGGAGATGATGAGTTGTTCGCATCCCGAGCACTTCATTACTTCCCCTCGGACGAAGGTTCGGGGTAAAGAGATGTTAGCGGGGAAGATCTTGGCATGTAAAGCCTCCCCCGAGGAGGTGAAGGAGCTCTTCGCCAAGTACTTGGGATTCGTGGATTACTTGGAGGGAGGGGGCGTTAAGGCGATTCAAGCCTTGGACGAGAACCAGCTAGCTGAGGTTAGGTGTACTGAGAAGGTCACTGAGATTTACCTAACCACGAGCGTTCCAGAAGGCTTATGGGAGGAGCTCTTCGGGGAGGGAGGAAAGGAGCTGAAGAGGTGCTTGGGCGAGAGGGGATACGTGAACGTCGCTAGAAGTCACGTCTCCCCCAAGCTCTTCGTAACAGCAGAGGGAACCAAGGGGAGGTTCGAGGCCTTAGTCACCCCAGAAGGAGTCAAGGCGAAGGGGACTTGTCCCTTCAAGGGAGTGACTCGGATAGCGATAGATGCTGGAATAAACGTCAAGGTCTAATGTTTGAGAGCCTTCAGCAAGGGCTCTTCGATCTTCTCCAACATAGGTATGTAGTAGCCTATCCTCTCCCCGTCCAAGGTTATTACGGTGGCGTTCATCTCCATTCCAGCATGAGCGATGAAGTTTCTGGCATCGGCCTCTTCTGCCTCCTTAGCGTAGTGGTAGGCCCACCAGAGGACGCTGTCTTGAAGCTCCTTCTTAGCGTGCTTCAGCAATGAGTAGGGGATTGCCTTTTGCGTTAACTTCAGGAGCTCCTCGAGGCCTTCCCTCACTTTCTCCGCTTCCACCTTGTTCAGCTTCCTCCTCAAATCCTCTTCGATGCTCTCGCACCCGGAAGGATATCCCTTCGCTATCTCCGCTATCCTCTCCCTCAGGTTGTCCAAGTTTATCTTCTTCAACTCCTTTAAAGACTCTGTAAGCTTGCTATTCTCCTCATTCCACAACTTCTCATCTACTCCGCGCAAGTAACCCTCCAGCTCCTCCAAGCTTTCTCTATTAACCAAATACAAATTCCCTTCTATTTCTCCCCTTTCCTTAACGATATCTAAGAACGTTCTCATGGCAATTAAATTGATTATTCCCTTTTCATCAAATACCACGTCTTGCCTTACCCTCTCTCCCTCTACCTCATAATGCTCTAGCGCGTTGCTCGCAACCATCAGAAGGTCCCCCACCGCTTCTTCGAATTTCTCCTTGTTTCTGATTACTTTATCCATAACATATGCCCAGTAGAGGGGACTCGGTACCTCTAGCTTTACCATCTCGTTCGCCAGTTCGCTCAAGGTGCCCCTGTTCTGCAAGTAGGCCTCACACTTACCCTTGTCTATATTATTCAAATCCTTCACGAACTCGCTAAGTTCTTGAAGGTTCGGTTCTATTTCCTTCACTTGGAACACGTGGTACCTCAGCTCGACATCTCGCAGCTCCTCCCCGCTCCCCACTATGGGGTCGCTCGCTCCAATAGCATACTTTATCTTCTTCCTCATGTCTATCGAAATTAGCTTTAAGATGTAGTTATCCAGCGCTTCTCTTATAGTAACTGGATAGTAGTTGACTCCGTGAGTTATGTCGAGGAGTATCGTTTCTTCGTTCGCCTCTCTCAGCTTTTCGTAGAGCTTCAGTATTATTCCAGAATACACGTTGCTGAAGGGTACGTCGAATTCCTTTAACACCTCGTTGCTCTTATACACGCCCGTGCTCGGAACGACTACCTTGTCCGCCTCCTCGAATATCTTCAAGAATTCCTCATCCTTACTCTTCACTATTTCCCTCATCTTATCCAGAGCGAGGTCGTTTACGTTTCCCTTCCCGTCCGCTATGGAGGCGGGAACCACTACCAGCTTCCTCCAGCTTTCGAAGAGGGAAAGGGGCGTGTAGGAATAAGCTTCCACCTTTAAGTTCTCCAATATTTCCTTAACCTTCTTAGGATCCTTCTCACTTACCTCATCCCTCACGTACTTTACCTTTTTCCAGAACCTAGGGTTGCCCCAAGGGGATATTACCAGCATCCCGGGATCTCTCCAAATAGCTAGGGGAGCTCCCAGACTAAATCTATGAGAGTAAGTGTAGAGGCGGTGAGCGGATGCATTATTACAAAAAGGGAAAGGGAGGAAGGCCGAGGGACATATACGTAACGATAAGGGGCGTCGACCTAGTCCTCCAAGTGCCTCCGGGATTGTTCTCAAGTAAGGGATTAGATAAGGGTACGGAGCTCCTCTTGGAGTTCATGGAGGTTCCTGAGGAGGGTAAGGTTTTAGACGTGGGGTGCGGCTACGGAGTCGTAGGACTCTTCATGAAGAAATACAACCCAAAGCTAGAGGTTTACATGGTTGATGTAAATCCTCAAGCGGTTAAGATAAGCAAGCTGAACGCCCAAAGGAACTCCTTGGAGGTCAACGTGATCCAAGGAGATACCTACGAACCCTTGGATCGATTGGGGGTAAAGGACTTCACCACCATAGTCAGCAACCCTCCCCTAGCGGCTGGAAAGGAGACCGTGGAGAGGATCATTCGAGGCGCTCCGGAGAGGCTCAGGAAAGGGGGCTCCCTCCAAGTGGTTCTGGCTAAGGGAGGGGAATGGGGGGAAGCTCTCTTCAAAGAATTGTTCAAGGACGTTGAGAGGAAGAGGAAGAAGGGTTACACTCTGCTTAGAGGATGGATCTAGCATACCGAATTACTCATAATCCATTTCTCACAACTAGTTGTGAGAAATATGTTAAGAGTTCCGTTCATTGATAGGAAAAGGGAATTGAAAGCACTGGAAGGACTCAAGGGTCTGGGAATAGTTTACGGGAGGAGGAGGGTTGGGAAGACTAGGCTATTGCTAGAGTGGCTCAGGGGGAAGAAGGGAGTCTTCTGGGAGGCCTTCGTGGGCTCTTGGGAGGAGCTTTCCAAGTCCTTCGCCAAGACCGTCAAGAGGGAGTTAGAGATAAGCGTAGCCCACGACTTGCTAGAAGCCTTGGAGGAGCTCGAGGAGGTGGGAGTTCCAATAGTCATAGATGAGTTTCAGTACGTAGTCCAAGCCGATCCCTCTGTCACCAGCAAGCTCAAGCTGCTGATAGATAGAGGGATGGAGTACCCTTTAGTTTTGAGCGGCTCCGCTGTCTCCTTCATCGAAAGGGAGCTCCTAGGTCATTCAAGCCCCCTCTTCGGGAGAAGGTCTCTTCAGCTCAAGATTAAGCCATTACCCTTCTACTACGCGAAGGAATTTTGGGACATGGACTGGGAGGAAAGCCTCAAGGCGTACGCGATGATAGGCGGGACTCCCGCCTACCTAGCTCAGACTTACTCCTCGAGGTCATTGAAAGATCTAATTTCCAAGGCCTTCTCCTACGGTTCCCCTCTACTAGAAGAAGGAGACTTGATATTTCACGAGGAGAGCTTCAGGAGGCCGGAGGTCTACAAGAGGATATTGAGGGCGCTAGCCACCGGCTACAAGAGCCCTAGCAAGCTAGCGAGCAAGTGCTCCTTGGACGCTAGATCCATCTATTACTACTTAGAGATGTTAGAGGAGCTTGACATAATTAGGTACGTATTGCCCTTGGGAAGAAGAAAGGGAGGCATCGTTGAATTCGTAGATGAGTACTTCCGCTTCTACTACTCGACGTTAGTTGAGTTGAAGGGAGCGATAGAGGCTGGGATAAACGTAATTGATGATATTGAGAAAAGGGTGGAAGAGCTGATCTCGGAGACCTTCGAGAGGGTTACCGAACAGTCCCTTCCCTTGCTATATCAGTTGGGACTGATCAAGACCAAGCCTCTCAAAGTGGGAAAGTGGTGGCATAAGGGAGAGGAGATAGACCTGGTCGTCCAGGATGACGTCTCGACGACCTTCATAGAGGTGAAGTGGTCGGAGCTGGATGAAGAGGATGAGAGGAGAATTCTGGAGGAGCTAAAGGAGAAGGCGAGGAAGAGCGGACTAATGAAGGACAGCAATTACTTCGTGATAGTATGCAAAAGGTGCAAGGGAGGTATAGAGCTTCTAAACGCTTTGAAGGTTGCAAAGGATAAGGGACTGGAGCTCTAGAAAGTTCCTCTCATGTTCTTCAGCAACTTGTCCACGGAGACCTCCGCTATTACCACTGGCTTTCCTATCTCGAGCTTTACCAATATCTCCGGCCTGACTTCCCCAGCTACTCCCACTTCCTCCCCGTTCAACTTGACCTTAGCCGTTCTCTCTTTAATGAAGACGGGGCTTTCGCCCTCCTCATACTTGAACTTCATGCCCAGCTCTCTGGCCAAACCGTTAAGGGCTGCGAGGGCGTCGGTCAGCGTGTAATCTCCCATTAGAAGGAGTCCCAGCCTCCTCTCCCTCTCCGAGTACTCCTCATTGATTACCACGTCTCCTATTTCAAACGCCTCGACGTTTCCGCTAACCTTCTTGTTCACCTTAGCTGTTAGAAGTAAGGACGGAATCAAGGAAGTCCTTACTGCAGAATAGCTCTGCATTCTGGGATTCTTTATCTTAACGTAGTTCTTAAAGCCGAGCTCATCGAGGAGCTCCGAGTCTATTAACGTGAAGTTGAACACTTCAGTAAACCCCATGGATACCATTATTCTTGCCAAGAAGTCGGTGAACTTGGTAATTGGCAATAAGGAGCCGGAGGAGGACGGAGGAGGTACCGTGGTCTCAACGTTTTGATAGCCGTAGGCTGCCAGTACGTCCTCGATCACGTCAACTGGTTCGTGAACGTCAACCCTGAAGGGAGGTGCCTTGACCATTAGTTCACCTTCCTTAACCTCTGCCTTTAGCAACATCCTCTTGAGCAACCTCGAAGCTTCTTGGAGGGTTATGGGTACAGAGGTCATCCTCTTTATATCATCTTCCTTCACTGTTACCTCCGTTTCCGTTAACTGTGGGGTGCTCCAGAGGACCTCTCCGTTCCTCACCACCTTTACCTTCTCTATTATAGGATTCTCTGACCTCTCGGCTATGGAAGTGACCATGACATCCAATACCCTAGACATGAGGTAGGGTTCCGTTCCAGTTACGTCTACCAATACGTCCGTGGTATCCTCCGTCACCTTGTTGTACTCAGCATTAAGTACGGGGGCGAATGAAAGGAAGTTCTCTTCGTCTTGAAGTACAGGATATTCGCCTTTCCTAACTAAGTGACCATATGCCTTTCCTTTTTCCGTCTTCTCCAATATCTCATCGAAAGTCATCTCTTCGGAATAGCCTAGGGGTACCATCTTGCCCTCCTTTACCGCCCTGTACCTTATCACCTTTCCCTTTATGTGCTTCAAATCATAAAGTCCTATGGACACGAGCCTTCTATGCACTCCGTAACTTATGGCCAGCTTTTCTTGGAGCTGGAAGAGCTGCCTTATCGCCTCGTCGTCGAGCCTCAAGTTCCTCACTATAGCTAACATGGCGTAAGGCCTGTAGCTGGGAGCCTCGCTTATGTCGAGCACCCAGTCGCTTTCCCTCACCTCGTACTTCGGGAAGTCCCTAGTGCCGAGCCACGCTCCTAGGGCCCTTCCTAGGCCCTCGGCGGAGAACAGGTCAGCCCTATCGTGGGAGGCCTCATAGGTCAAGTCTTCTCCTTCCCATCCCTCAACCTCTATCTTCAAGTTTGGCAAGATCTCCTCGAGCTTTTCCTTGTCAAGCTCGGCCTTCGCTATCCTCTCTAGGTCCCTCAAGTTAACGGTGATCACTGGCACTCTAGGCCCACCAGAACCCCTCTTCAAGGGATCGTTAAATGCGGTTCTAGGTACTTCCTCGATTAAGACCTCACTTGTTCACGCCCTCTACCCCGCAAGAGTACTCGATGAGCACGGCGCTATCTGCGTGGACCATTTTGCCGTTTATTGCCTCCTCTATCTTTCTGAAGTCGTTTAGCGGCACGTACAATATGTTTATGTTTTCTGTTATCATGTAAGCTTTGTTTACCTTTGCTGTCACGTACACCAACGCCGGGATCTTTGAACAGCTATCCACGAGGTTTATCGATGGATACAAGAGCTCTATGTAGAGGTAGGGACCTCTGTCCTCACACTCCGTGCTTAGAGCTATCTTGCCAGAACATATGCTCTCCAAGGCCTCGTAGCTCACAAATCCTTGGATGAGCGCTCCTAAGGGTACTGGGAACTCCTTGGTCTCGTTACCTATCCTCTCGACTATTAAAACGTACTTCCCCAACCTTCCCTCGTATTGAAGGTTCACCTCTCGCCTCGTCTTCAGCAAGCTCCCGGCAGCTACGAGCACGTCCTTCAATACCATAGCCGTGGTGTCGCCGGGTATCGGAACGTTGAATATGCCCTTAGGGGAGTAGTAGACGTATACCCCTAGGAGGCTGTAGCTGGTCACGTTGCAAACTATGCTATAACCCAAGATCATCCACGGTGCCAGCAAGCAGTATCCCTATCTTAAATATTGAGAAAGATGCATAAAAGTCTTTCTAATATAAGAGTAAAGGTTACTTCACGATCTTAACTATCAGCCTCGCCTTCTCCACCTTCCACTCCTTACCCTCTATCGGTTCCTCGCTGAGCTTCAGCTCCCTCGCCCTTACCTCCTTGAGTATGTACTCCTTGTTGACTTCAATTGCCTTCTTGAGTTCTTCGGAATCGGTGTAGAGCACCACTTCCTTGAGGACGTAGTCTAGAGGTAGGTCCTCTTCCTTCCTCATTACTTGTATCCTCCTCACGATCTCCCTTGCTAGTCCAAGCGTCTTGGTCCTCTCGTCCACTCTTACCTTAACGAACACCCAGAAGTCGGGTGCCTCCAGTACGTCGTAGTCTCCTTGAGGCTTCTCGTCACTGAAGGTTATCTCAGCTATGTTGGCGTATATTCCGAGGACCTTTGCGGCCTTCCTTATCGCGACCTCGCTGAGCACCGGCACCTCTACCTCCACCTCCTCTACCTTGTTGCCTACCTTCACCATCCTCTTCTCCCTCTTCTCACCGACCTTCTTCGGCACCACTATTGCCTCCGGCAGAGGCCACCTCCTCTTCACTCCCCTCTCCGTCCTCAAGGTCAGTATCCTCTCGCCCACTTCGAAGAACTCCTCAACGGCTTCAGCAAACTCCTTGTTGAACAAGTTGTTCGGCTCGGGCCAGAGGAGCATGTGGACGCTCTCCTCCTCCCTTCCTAGGGGTCTGGCGAACTTCTGGTAGAGGTACTCGGTTATGAAGGGGACGAAGGGTGCGCCCATTATCAGCGCCGCCTCTAGTAACAAGTAGAGGGTGCTGTAGGCAGCTAGCTTGCTCGGGCTGTCCTCCTCCTCCCACACCCTGGGCCTTATTACAGCTATGTACTTGTGGCTTATTGTCTCTACAACGAACTCTCCCCACGCTTGGGCCGCTTGATGAATAGCAGATCTCTCCAAAGCCTCGGCTATCCTCTTGGAGTACTCGTTTATCTTGCTCAGCGCCCAGCTGTCCTCGGGCTCCAAGTACTTCAGTCCTTCCTCTAGCTTACTCAAGTTCCAATCGTCCAACTCCATGTAGCTCTTTGCGAACCTCACGGAGCTCCACAGTACGTCCAGCGTCCTCTTGAACCTCCTTATGTCATCCGGGTCGAACCTCAGGGAGTCCCACGGAGCGCTTCTGGCGGCGAAGAAGTACCTCACCGGATCCGCTCCGTACTTGTTGAAGGCGTCCTTTGCCCAGACCACGTTACCCTTGCTCTTGCTCATCTTCTTCCCTTCCTTATCCAGAATGTGGCCTTGGGTCAACACTTGCTTGTAGGGAGCCCTCTTGTGCCAAGTGACGCCGGTGGCTAACAGGGTGTAGAACCATCCCCTCGTCTGATCCAAGGCCTCCGTTATCCAGTCGTAGGGATAGAAGAGGTTCCAGTAGTCGTCCTTTCCTATCTGATGAAGGGAGGCGGTGTGGGCGACTCCGGAGTCCAGCCAGACGTCCACCACGTAGGGTTCCCTTCTCATTTCAGCTCCGCACTTGGGGCACTTGATGACCACTTCATCGACCCAAGGTCTGTGGTGATCCACCACCTTCTCGGGGTTGAGGGCCTTCTCCTTCAGCTCCTTCAAGCTCCCAACGGCTAGTCTATGACCACACTTGGGGCAAGTCCATATCGGTAGAGGGGTGCCCCAGAACCTTTCTCTGCTTATGGTCCAGTCCTTGGCGTTCTGAAGCCAGTCGTTCATCCTATCGTAGGCCCATTTGGGATACCAAGTGACCTTGTTGTTCTCATTAGTTAATTGATCCCTTAGGTCCTCCACCTTGATGAACCACTGGTCGTCAGCGTAGTACATGAGAGGGGTTCCGCACCTCCAGCAGTGGGGATACTCGTGCTCTATGGTTCCTACATGGACCGCTAATCCCTTCTCCTTGAGGTCCTTTATCACTTGCTTCTCCGCATCCTTGAACCACATTCCCTTGTACTTGCCGGCCTCTTCTGTGAAGTGCCCATCCTTCCTTATGGGCCTGAACATCTTCACTCCCGCGCTCTTAGCGGCCTCGAAGTCCTCCGCTCCGTGAGCGGGAGCCATGTGGACGATTCCAGTACCTGAATCCATGCTTACGAATATCTCCTTGATTATCTCCTCCTTGCCGTTAACTATCTTCTTCATCCTTACTACAGCGCCTTCTATTACTGTGTGGTTGGGCTTCTGGTGCTCTTTATGGGCCGGAACCTCATCCAACAGGGGATGGACGTACTCCTTACCTATTAGCTCGCTTCCCTTGAACTCCTCAATTACCTCGTACTCCTTTAGACCCACTTCCTTCGCGAAGGGCTCTAACCTCTTCTTCGCAAGTATCCACTTCTCTTCCTTTCCATCGAAGTTAACCTTTATCTTTACATATGTCTCCTCTGGATGGACGGCAGCTGCCTCGTTAGCTATTATGGTCCACGGGGTGGTGGTCCAAGCGATTAGGTAGGTTCCCTCCTCGTCCTTGAGGGGGAGCTTGAAGTAGAAGCTCGGATCCTTAACGGTCTTGTATCCTTGAGCGACCTCGTGAGAGGAGAGGGCGGTCTCACATCTGGGGCAGACGGCTACAACTCTAAAGCCCTTGTATATCCTTCCGTCCTCGAACATCTTCTTCAAGTAGGTCCAAGCTGCGTCCAAGTACCTAGGATGCCTGGTTTCGTAGGCGTTGTCGTAATCTAGCCAAAGGCCCAACCTCTCGCTGTCAGCTCTCCAATGGGAGATGTAGAAGTCGACCAGCTCTTGACACTCCTTGACGAACTTGTCCACTCCGTAAGCCAATATGTCCTTCTTGCTCTTGAAACCATGCTTCTTCTCAACCTCGAGCTCAACTGGGAGTCCCTGGGTGTCCCAACCGGCTTGGTCCCAAACCCAGTAGCCCCTCAGCCTCCAGAACCTCAAGATGACGTCCTTGTAGGTCCTTCCCCTCATGTGGCCCACGTGCATGAAGCCGTTGGCGGTGGGAGGGCCTTCCAGGAAGCGGAAGGGCTTGACCTTGCCCCTCTTAAGGCCCAGTTCCCTTACCTTTTGATATATATTGTTCTCCTTCCAGAACTTCATTACCTCTTCTTCGACCTTCTTGGGATCGTACCTCGCTTCCACTTCTAGGACCCCACAGAGACCACTAAGGTGGTTTTTTCTTCACTCGCTATGAGCGCTGAAGTACCAAGAACGAGGAGGATTAGGGATCCGTAATTTTAAAGTAAATCAAAAAGGAGTTAACGAGTTACGTTAAACGCTTCAACAGTTCCGTCTTGAAGTCCCACTACCAATCCCTTGCCCCAAGTTATTGCCGTTACCGGCTCGTCGAAGTACTTGGAGTAGAGTATCTGGCCGTTAATGTCATAGATGTGTACGTAATTCTTAGCCATGTTGATGACAGCTATGTAGTTACAATCGGGAGAGAACTTGACGTCCCCCACGAATCCCGGTATGTTGAAGTCCCATAAGTACTTGGGATCCGTCGGATCGGTTAAGTTGAAGAGATAGACGTCCTTCTGGCCTCCGACCACGAGCAAGTTTCCGCAGACGTCGCTGGTGTACACGGGCTCTCCGAAGAACACCTCGCCAACCTTCTTGCCGTCGGTTAAGTTTAGTATCAGCAGCTCCTTTCCGGCAACGTCGGGTACGTAGGCGTAGTCCTTGTAGTAGGAGGGCTCTCCCGCTATCTTCCCTAGATCGAAGCTCCAGATCAGCTTACCCTTCATGTTGAAGAACGCACAGCTGGAGGAGCAGGCAAGTATGCCCTTTGGAGTTAGTATGACAGCTTCGTTGTACTTGAAGCTTATTGGTATCTTCGTTATCAGCTTTCCGTTCTCCGTGGTTAGGTAAATGTTGTTATCGCTGCTGACGAACGCGTATTTTCCGCAGCAGTACGAGACGTCGTTCATGGAGGCCAGAGCCTTTATCTGAGAGAGGTACGTGCCGTTACAGCTCACCACGTAGCCGCTTCCATCGGAGGTTCCTATGGCGACGGTCTTGCCGGAACAAGCGAGGCCTTCTACCGTGCTTCCCGCATTGAACGTCCATACATGAACCATATCCAGAGCTAATACCATGCTCGCTAAGAACAAAATGCTGAGAAAGGTTCTAGCTCTCAAGCGAACACCAATGTACTTTGTCGGTTACCGGGATAATAGTTTAGGCATAGGAGCATATCCTTGACGAAGTACATCTATTTCAGTTACGCTGCAACACTACTTTAGAGGCAAGTAGAGCTCCCTCATCTCCCTGAACTTCATCTTGAGCCAGCTATCCTCCACGGGCTTCTCTTGATATAGTTCCTTCCTCCTCGCCTCCAAGAGCTTCTCCTCGACTCCCAGCAGGTCGTTGTAGGCCTTGCTCACCTCCAGCCTCTCCCTCCAGTCCAAGGACCTAGCGGAATGGTGGTCCACCACAACCTCTCCCTTGAAGGAGTGGATGAACTCCTTCTCCCTTCCTATTTCAAAGCCCCTCAAGTAGAGGGGAGGGCCGTCTAAGAGGAGGACTTTAGCGTCTCTCTCCAAGAGCCAGTCATGCTCCTTCAGAGGTCCTCCTTGGACGTCGGAGGAGTATAGGATGTCGTTGATCTGAACCGCTAGGACGTAGCCCAGCTTCTCGTCCTTTCCGTGAGGCAGAGGAGGGGAGAAGGTTATCTTATAGTCTCCTAGCTCAAATTCCCTTGAATCAGCAATTTCTACCTTAACGTTTAAGTCTTTTATTTCTTTCAAGAACTTATAGGCCCTTATCTTCTGGGAGACGTTTATGTTCTTTTTATAATCCTTTATTAACAAAGTCTTTCCATCTAAGATAGAGTTGTCGTAAAGCCATCCTGGATTGTAATGGTCTCTGTGATAGTGAGTTATTACGACTACTTCGGCCCTCTCCAAGGCTTTTACTATTCTTTTCACCGCATCGACCAAGGCCTCCCACTCGACGGGGTGGGGAGGGAGGCCGTACCTTCGGGGTGCTAAGGAAGCTGAGGGATCTATTACGATACTCCCTATCCTCACGCTCATGCTCCTTACTCCGAGGGTCTCCGAGGCTAGGGGCTCCACTGCCTAATCAGCCTCCTCGAGAGGGAGTCGCTCAGCCTTATAGGCTCGGGAAGTCTGCTCTTCCACAAAGTCTTGACTATTTCCACCGCCGTCCTCAAGGACACGCAATGGCCCACGCTCACGTAGATCCTCCTCTTCCCCCTTTCCAGTATCGCAGCTATAACCTTCCCATCCTTGAACAAGCACTTGCCGTACTCGCAGCTTCCCTCCTCTCCCACCAACCTTTTCTTGGCCACCCCTATGGTAGGTACCCCCGTCACCACCCCCACGTGAGATGCCACTCCCAGCCCTCTCGGATGAGCTATTCCGTGACCATCAACCAAGACTACCGAGGGCTTCTCCTCCTTCAACAGAGGTATGTACAAGGGGACTTCCCTGAAGGCCAAGAATCCGGGGACGTAGGGTATCGGGACCTTGGATATTGTATAGAGGAACTTAACCGGCTCGCCGTCCTTGAGGACGCTCAGCACGGCACACCCTATTCCCTTTTTATAGGAGACGTCAAGACCTCCTACGGTTTCGGCTTCCTCGAAGCAGTCCTCGGCCACGACCTTCTTGGCCAACTCCTCTTGAAGAGCCCTCGCCCTCCTCGCTCTGAACAACACTCATCATGGTTTGATTGAGAAATGCTGAAATTTAAGGCTATTTCCAATAAATAGAATTTATTAGCTTGTTCTCAACAATAGATTGGGAGTATATGTGAGGGATAAGGTACTGTACTCGTTGATAGGAGTGATAATCACGCTATTGTTCATCGTCCACACCTCAACTCCGGCGTATCCGAAGGTGTTCCAAGTTAAGGGCCCGGTAGCAGAGATAAGGGTCGAAAATGGAAATGTTATAACGGTTACCGGAAAGCCTACATTGAGCAACTTAACTTGTAAGGACTTCAAGGCAATAGTTATTAATAACACTTTAAGGTTGAGCTTAACCAATAGAACTATAGAGGTCAAAGTGAGCGCCTATTCCTTCGATGATAACTGCACAAGGGTGGCAATAGCTAAGGGTAGCGAAGTAGAGGTATTGAGTACTCTGAGCGACGAGGTAATCGAGAAAATTAAGGTGAAGGGTGTGATTACCGCCGTCAAGATATACAAGGACTACGTAATAATTGGGACGGAGAAAGGAAAGGTGTACATTTACAAGCTCAAGAGGAGACCGGTAAGCTTTACGATCTCTTAAGATAAAGGGAGCCGTCCTCCAGGGCCTTTGCCCTCCACTTTGGAGGTATCAGTATTGTCGTGTCGTAGTCCACTACCAAGGCTGGCCCTTCTACCTCTCCCTCGTAGAACCTCTTGTAGACCTTGCCCTTAACCCATCCCTCTCCTAGGACCCACATCTCAGTCTCCCCGACCTCCTCAGGTCTTACCCTCTTCGGAACCAAGTTGATCGGCTTTATCTTGTGTATAGCTGTAACCCTTATCGTCTCCACCACTATCTCGTCCTCCAGCGTGAAGCCGTATCTCCTCTCGTGAAGCTCCTCAAAGGCCCTAGCTACCTTCGAGGGGTCGTAGGGCCTCGGCACCTCCACCTCAAGGGTCCACCCTTGACCTTGGTACCTAACCTCCGCTGTTCTCTTTATCAAATCAACCTCTAAGCCGGCCTCCGAGAGCCTCTCCCTCGCTTCAGCCTCGAGCTCTAAGTATAGAGGCTCTAGGTCCTCCTTCACGTTCTTCACCGCAGTCTTTGAGAGTATATACTTTGCGTCAGTGTTGAGCATTCCTAAAGCCGTGAACACGCCCGCTCCGGGAGGGATCAAGACCTCCTTCATCCCAAGGTAGGAGGCCAGCTCCGGACCGTGAAGGGGCCCCATTCCTCCGTAGGCCACCATGACCATGTCCGCCGGATCCAGCCCCCTCTCCACGGTGACTATCCTTATCGCCCTAGCCATCTCCTCCGTTATCCCCTCTATTACTGCCTTAGCGACGTCCATAGCGTTTGAATTTAGCTTGTAAGCCAGTTTAGCGTAAGCAATCATAGCCAAGTCCTTCCTGAGCTTCAAGCCGGAAGGAAGCTCCTCTGGAAGCCTTCCTAAAATCAAGTCGGCGTCCGTTACCGTGGGCTCCTCCCCTCCTAAGCCGTAGCAAGCTGGTCCGGGACTAGCTCCGGCTGAAATGGGCCCTACTCTCAGCACGCCTTCCTCGGCCCAGGCTATCGTTCCTCCTCCGGCTGAGACCTCAGCCAAGTCTACGAAGGGATACCTTATCGGGTAGCCGGAGCCCTTTACAAGCCTTCCGGCGTGAACCTCCCCTCCCACCTCGTACTCATAGGTAAGCATGGGTTCTCCCTTCATCGCCACCGCGGCCTTAGCTGTGGTCCCTCCCATGTCGAAGGCCAGTATCTCCTCCACTCCCAACCTCTCGGAGTACTTCGCAGCGCCGACCGCTCCTCCGGCAGGACCGCTCTCCACCAATTGACCGGGCCTCCTTATCGCCTCCTCCACGCTTATGAGGCCTCCAGAGGAGGAGACGATGAAAAGGGGAGCCTCTATTCCTAACTCCCTAAGCTCGTTCTCAAGTCTCATGATATAGCTAGCTACTAAGGGCTTGAGGGCTGCGTTAATTATTGTGGTACTGAACCTCTCGTACTCCCTCCTCTCCATTACTGACTCGTAGGAGGTCACGACTACAAAGCCTGCTTTCTCCAATATCTCCTTCACCTTCTTCTCATTGGAAGGATTAGCGTAGCTGTGGAGGAAGCATACGGCTACTACTCCCTCGAGCTGGGGGATTAGATCGAGGATCTCCTTTTCGTTTACCCCTTTCAAGACCTCTCCGGTGTGAGTAGTTCTCTCCTCCACGCCGAAGCGCAGCTCCGGGGGAACCAAGGGCTTGGGCTTTCTCCCAACGAAGTCATAGAGCTTGGGCCTCTTCTGCCTCTGAATTTCAATTACGTCCTCGAAGCCCTTGGTAGTTATTAGGCTCACCTTAGCAGGCTTGAGCTTCTTCTGTCCCAAGAACGCATTTGTAGCTATGGTAGTAGCATGGATGACCAAACCTATTTCTTTGGGATCTATCCCCTCCTCTAAGAACTTCTTGATAGCGTTGATCACTCCCCTTTCGGGAGCGTCTGGGACTGAGAGTACCTTCACCCTCCTGAACTCTCCCGAGGTGTGGACGGCAAAGAGGTCAGTAAAGGTACCCCCTACGTCTACCGCTACCCTCCACAAAACTACTACCTAGGAATGCTCTTAGAGAGGGCTTTTTCGGCTATACCGTTGTACTCGTAAATGATCTCAATCTCTCCCATGCTGTCCTTCAAGGAGAACACGTCCACCACCGCCCTCAGCAACTGGAGATCTCCTCTCTCAGCAGCTTCCTTCACCTTTAGTATAACATCCTTCAACGTCTTCTTAACTATCGCAGAGGCCATCTTCTCCAGTACGGGATGATACTCCTCGGGAACCTTCCTCTTCGCCCTGTTCACCTCCTGATCCTTAACTCTCTCCATCTTCTCCATGAGCTCCCTCATTATCTTATCGGCTAACATCCTCTGAGTGAGTCTCACGAACTTGTCTATCTCCTCCTCGATTATCTCCTCAGCGTGCTTCACCTTCTTCGCCCTCTCTTCTATTCCCTTGTTGGCAACCTCCGCCACCGCAATGATATCCTTGTAGACTACTAGGGGGTGCTCGGCTACCTTGGGATCCACGCTGGGAGGCTCAGCTATATCTATGACTACAAGCTTCTTCTTCACGTCATTGAAGTCCTCGTAGCTAAGTACCTTCGCTCCTCCGCCGACCGCTGAGATCACGGCGTCGACCTCATTCAAGTACTTCTTTATGTCCTCCAAGGGTATTGCCTTACCTCCAACCTCTTTTGCCAAACTCTCAGCTTTGCTTAAGGTTCTATTAGCTATTATCACGTAAGCTCCCTTCTTAGCGGAGTTCTTGGCTATTATCTGACCAGCCATTCCAGCTCCAATTACCAAGATCTTCTTTCCCCTCAGTCCTTCGAGGAGCTCCTCGGCGAGGGTCACGGAAGCTGAGGGTATTCCGGTGGTGCCCTTACTTATTTGAGTTACCGTTCTGACCCTCTTGCCCACCTTTATTGCTGCCTCGAAGAGGCTCCTCATGGGCTTGCTCACGTAACCGTTCTTTACAGCATACTCGAGGGCGTCCCTAACTTGTCTCATTATGTCCTGCTCTCCCAAAACCATGGACTCGAGGCCGGAGGCAACTCTGAACAAGTGCCTTAAGGCATCCACGTTCATCCTGACGTTGAACTTCTCATCGGGAATGGGGACTCCAGCCCTCGCCTCAATTATGCTCTTGAGGGATTCTATGGTAGCTTTCTTGTTAGTCGTAATAGCGTAAACCTCGAAGCGGTTACAAGTTTGGAGAACCACAACCTCCCTTATGGCAGGAACTCTCATTATAGCGGAGTAAGCGGCTTCGAGGGAAGGGAAGTTGGTCTTCTCAACCAACTCCTTCCCGGCCCTCTTGTAGTCGACACCGACCATAATTAGGTCATCAACGAACATGGGGGTCCGGTAGGAGGCCGGCACAGCTTAACCCTCCTTGCACTTTCATGAATCCTTCACAAGACCAAATTATATAGTTTTGAAACCCACTCCGAACCGGGGAGGTAGGCATGGACTTCTGGCAGTGGCTCCAAGCTCACCCCTTGCTCTTCTGGCTACTCGTCCTGACCATACTGGCTCACGTGGTGCTGACCGCTGCTCTAGTCATGGGAATCACGTGATTTTTGCGGGGATGAAGATCGAATCCCGGAGAGAGCGGTGATCGCCTCTACCGCTTCTCTGACTCCAAGCATTTTACCTTAACCCTAACGGCCTTGTACATAGGAGTTCCAGCCGGGTCTCTCGGTTCGAAGGGAACCAAGGAGTTTATTCTGAGCCCTACGTGATTGAAGAACACTATTACCACTCCCTTCGGCACTCTAGTTGTAGTCACCGCATCTCCTTCTATGCACTCTCCGGTGAATTCGGAGCACAGCTTGGCTCTCTTACACCCCTCGAACTCCTCCAAGTTCAAGTAAATAGCTTCCCTCATCTTCCTCCTCTCGGACTTAGGGTCCGCTCCCTTGGTCGTCCACAGGGCCGGGTCCCTAGCGGTGTAGAGCCAATGTCCCTCCACCTCGTGCTCTACCATTACCTCAATAGGAGATACCTCCACCCTCTTCCAAGAGGAGGGCTTGTCTAGGTACTGATCCTCCCCATAGTAGAGCCTCTCCACGTCTATTTTCCTATAATAAGGTATAGCTGAGAACGCTTCTTCTGTCGTCTCCTTCACGTCTTCAACACTTAGGTTTAGATATTCAGCCAATATCTTGAAGAATTTAAAGGCCAGGTTTTCCCCATTGGTTATTGCATATACCATTCCATCTCCGCGGGTAACTGTTCCGAAGGTGCGGATGACCGGGGAAGAGGGAACTATAAGGTCAGCGAACAAGGAGGTCTCGGTGAACTTGGGAGTTACTTGGATTACCTTAGAGGAGTTGAGTTTCCTCGTTACCTCCATCGAGTTGGGAATGGAAGCTACTACGTTCTGACAATGGATCAAGTAAGTAGAATAAGGGTACTCGAAGGCTTGGACAAGGTCGTGTCCCCTCTCCCTCGGGACGGGGAAGCCCCAGAGCTCCTCCAGCTCCTTGGGAGGTAAGGGAGGGAAGGGGTTGAGGCCCATGTCCCCAGCTCCCTGAACGTTCACCTTCCCTCTGAGCGTCATGACCTTTCCTCCCTTCATCATTATCGCTTGGATCAGCCTCAGTATCGCTTGGTAGCCGTAGCCCGATTGAGTAACTCCCATGCCGTGGACCAAGTAAGGCCTCTCGAGACTCTTCCAGAGCTCCTTTACTTCCTCGACCTCGATCCAAGCGTTCACCCAAGGCTCCGGCTCCTTTCCTACCTCAATCGAGTAAACGACCTCGGAGAAGGCGGCGAAGCCTGGGCCGGGAGGAATTATCAACGAATCCGTAGATTGTCTCATGGTGAAGCTCTCCCAAGCGTCAACTACCACTATCCTCTCCGCCCTGGCCCTAATCTCTTGCCAAAGGACGGGATAGGTAATGGCTACGTCGCTCCCTACTATGAGGGCCTCCTTTGGTCTCTCCCCGAGCTTAAAGTCAGTTAAGGGAACTCCGAAAACGGTTCGATAGACCTCAACGGAGGCGGCATGGCAGACTCTGCCACAATGATCGATATCATTAGTACCCAAATACCTAGCCAACTTCTGGAGGATCCAAGCGCTCTCGTTTGTATCCTCAGCCGAGCCGACGAAGTAGGTCTTCTCCCTTATCCACTCTGAGGCCTTTTCAGCAGCCTCGTCCAAGCTTATCTCATGGTATAAGTCCCCTTCTAGGAGAAGGGGTTTGGTCACGATATTTCTTTTATAATATTCAAAGGCACCCAATCCCTTAGGACAGAAGGGCCCCAAGGGCCTCCCGCTCAGATCGAACTTACACCCGACGCCGCAGAAAGGGCATGGAACGCTCAGTACCGCCCCCCGAGTCCTACTCCTTCCGGTTAAATTGATCCGTCCGTCTTCTGAACCTATGGTAATACCCGTGGCTCCTTCCTCCAAGGACTTATGACTAACAAGGTAATACCGTTCTTCGGTCCTAACGCACCCTAACACTACGATGAGCGGAAAGGGTCACATCGATCTCAAGACATTCGGGAATTCAGCATAGTTATTTTTATCCCCCACCAAGAGTAACCATTTATTGGTGATAAGTAGATGTTAGTAGTCCCCTTGAGCCCCACCTTGTGGACCCCGAAGAGGTTTAAGGAGGTAATAGCGGCTGCTCAAGGAAAGCTCAGCAACATAAAGGGCTTCCTGGAGTTCTACAGGGACATACTGGTAAAGGCCTCTCCCCCCGAGGCTGAGCCCGTAAGGCTCAGCGACATGATGGACGGAATCACCCACGTTGACAAGCTAGGAGGAAAGTACCCCAGCCTGAAGAACTTCGGAATGACCGACTTGCTCTACTACCTAAGGGTCCTCGAGGCCTTCAACGTGCTCGAGGTCGTGAGCATCGACGAGGTACCCAACAGGCTAACGGAGATAGCCCTCAGGAGGACCCCCGTGAGCCAGTTCGTCTACGAGACCTTGAAGGACGAGCCCGCCGCTGCTCTCCTCTTCAGCTTCTACACCAACCTCATGCTCCCCACTCCCGCCAGGCACACCATGTTCGGAGTGACTCAGGTCGGAAGCTTGAGCGAGCTGGCCCTCCTCGAGAAGTTCAAGAAGGCCAACCCCTACAACCTGCTCCTAGCTAGGCAAGTGCTCAACAGAACCCCAGCCATCGAGGGAGTGGAGGGAAGGCCCTGGTACGAGCCAGTTAGCGACTTGAGCCTGATACTGACCTACTTAGGAGTCCTGCAGATGATCAAGATAAGGCCCAGTCCCGACAAGCTGGCCGGAATAAGGAACCTGAGCAAGATAAAGAAGCAGATAATACAGATGCTGGGCGACTTCGGAGACTTCGTGATCCCCAGAGGAACCCTGCTCTTGGAGTTCGAGCACCTCCTCTTCGGAAGGACCAAGGACGAGTACTGGGACTACGACTTCAGCAACCAGGTGGGCAACGCCAAGGACATAACTTGGTTCAAGAGCAAGCTGAGCTCCAGGGCCTACGGAGCGCTCGAGAAGCTTTACAACGCTCTGACCGAGAAGAAGGACGAGCTAACCGAGATAACCGACATCTACTTCAAGGAGCTCGGCTACCCGAAGCACTAAAACTCCCTTTTCTTCCCCAAGCTCCGGGCCTCAAGATGAATTTGTTTACGATAATCGAGTGGAGCAAGCTCTTCTTAGCGCTAGGAGTCATGGCTTACGCCGCCTATCAGGATTACAAAACAAGAGAAATAGAGCCGAAGCTCTGGCTTTACGCCTCCGTAGTGGGAGCGGTTCTGACGGGGGCGGAGCTCTACCTCTTCCACCTCTACTATCCAAGAATATTCGCTTGGGCACTCATAGACATGCTGTTCTCTTTCATAGTATTCCCGTTCCTCTACTACATGTACAAGATAGCTATGCTGGGCGGGGCTGACATGTTAGCTTACCTCTTCTTGACGTTTACCTTGCCTTGGTATCCCCTCACCTTAGCAAAGGTCTGGGGGCTAAGGGCCATCTCTCCAATGCCATTCGTGGTCCTACTCTACTCCTCTATACTCGCCGTAATTGTGGGCTTGACTAGGTTAATAAGAAACTTAACCAACAAGGAGTTCTGGGAGTACGTAAGGGAAAGGAACTTGAGCAAGGGCCAGATCCTTCACTACGCTTTGGGTGGAAGGGTGTTCAAGGCGAAGGATTACCTAAATACGAAGTTCTGGTACTTGCTAGATAAGTTCGAGGAGGACGAGGAGGGATTGAAGAAAAGGCTGGAGAGGAGGGTAAACTTGGAAGAGGAGCCCGAGGATCATAGGAAGATGATAAGGGAGCTCATAGAGAGCGGGAAGATAGAGGAGCACGAGAAGGTAATGGCCAGCTACGGAACTCCCTTCTTGGTGTACATGTTCGGCGGATTGATACTAGCCTTGATCTTGGGAGACTTCTGGCTTAGGATTATATTTGGCTAAGTACTCCCTTATCTTACTAACGGCCTTCAGGTCTTCCTCCTCCCCGTACTTCTCGGCCAGTTCTAAGTACCTCTTCGCCTCCAGCAAGTGCTCCTCCGAAAGGAATATCCTCGTGGCGTGTATCGCTGCTTCCAAGACGAAGAAGAAGGATCTAGAAGGAGGGGAAGAGGGTCTGGAGAAGGCTTTCTTGGGCTTACACCGCCCTTCCCAAGGCCCCTCTCCGCTGAGGCTAACCACTTCGCACTCTATAGCTAGATACCAGGAGGGCGGTCCGGGGCCTATAGGGGTCTCGATCAGATCCAAGTCCTTGGTAAGAGCAGACTCGACGTAATCTAAAGAAGAGGAAGAGGCGTAGAGCGTTAGCTTCCCGCTCTCCATCAGAGCCTTCGCAAACCTTCCCGGATAGAGCTTGAAGATCAAGAAGTTTCCTTTTGGAACCACACCCAAGGCTGAGGTCCTTCCCTCCGTTACGGCTATCATCTCGTTGTACGTTCGACGCATGAGATGAATAACCTCCTCCGTGGTCAGCTCAAGGGTACGAGCGCTTGCACGAGGCAAGCTACGCCCTTGCGATAATTGACAGCGTCCTTAATGAGCTGCGGAAGAGGGGTCTGGAAGGGGTAAAGGTAAAGAAGATATACTTGCAGATAGGAGAGTTATCGTTAATAGACAGTACTGCTTTGAAAAACGCCTTCGAGGCCTACTCCATGGGCTCCCCCTTAGAGGGGGCTGAGCTAGTAATAGAGATAGTTCCATCTAAGTTCAAGTGCAAGAAGTGCGGTCACGAGTGGGGCTTCAGGGAGGCCTTCCCTCAGCTGGAAGTGAACATCCCGGTCATTCACCTCTATCCCCATCTGGTAGCGGAGATGCTCAAGTGCCCCAAGTGCGGCAGTTCCGACATAGAAATTCTGCAGGGGGAGGAGTTCAGGATAACCAAGATAGAGTACGACTGAGGTGGTAGCTTGAAGCTGAAGCTGGTCTTGGTAGAGCCGGAGGGAATGATAAACTTCGGATTCATCTTAAGGCTAAGTAAAAACTTCGAGGTGGATGAACTGGCAGTAGTGAGGCCCAAGTTCCAAGTGGATCACGAAGAAGTGCTTAGATTCGCCGCTCAAGGAAAGGATTACATAGAGAAGGTGAAGGTTTACGAGAGCTATGAGGAGGCTCTGGAGGGAACCAAGGTCTGCACCTCGGCCAAGGTCTCCGGAACCGACACCGTCAGGGACTTCGTCCTCCCGTGGGAGCTGAAGGAGTACGTGGGGGAGCCGGAGGTCTTGAGCTTGGTCTTCGGAAGGGAAAGCGTTGGCTTGACCAGGGAAGAGTTGAGTAAGTGCGACCTCCTCCTTCACATCCCGGCATCGAAGAACTATCCCGTTCTGAACTTGTCTCACGCCGTGGCAATTACGCTTTACGAGGTGTGGAAGCAGTACCGCTTGGAGAGGGGCAACTTGCCCCAGAAGCCCTCTGAGAAGGACTTGGAGGTGTTCATGAGGGTTGCTGGGGAACTAGCGGAGAGGTTCGTGGGGGATGAGGTGAAGAGAGAGAGGATACTGATAGGGGTAAAGAGGCTCATAAGCAAGGCGAGCAAGTCTGAGCTCAGAAGCTTGCTGTACTTGCTCAGCAGGTGCTCTAGCTTTCTGAAAGGCTAGGCTTGTTGATAGGCCTGTTCGTACTCTTTATCGAGCATATCTAGCATCTGCTTCCAGAGCTCATAGCTCTCCTTCCAAGTTTGCTCGTCTACCTTAGCTATGGCTGCTCCGGCGTGAACCATGACGTAGTCTCCGGGCTGGGCGTCGGGGACCAAGGAGATGTCCACCTCAGCCTTGTTCCCGAAGACGTCGACGATAGCAGTACCGTTCTCCTGATCCACCTCGACCACACGGGCAGGTATGCCTAGACACATGACTCGATACCTTTTGGAAGGTGAGGACAGAGGGGAATAAAAATATGGTTTGAGGGGCTTACTGCTCGGAGCTCCTCCTCTTCCTGAAGCCTATGAGGGCTCCGGCAGCGGCCGCTAGCAGAGCTGGGGCTGGGATTCCGGCTATGTAGAACTGGATGTAAGCGTCGACCTCTCCTCCGTTAGGCAAGCTGACGGTTATGTTCTGCATGTTGGTCTCTCCGGCTCTTAGGGTCATGGTGAAGGGCACGGTGGTGTTGGCAACGGTTAGGCCGTTGTTGGCGGTAACCGCTATGTTTCCATCAATGGTGAACTCTCCCACTAACGTAGGAGTGTAGGTTATGTCGATGGTGGTGCTTAAGGGAACGTTAGGTACCGTTACCTCGCTGGCGGTGCTGGTGGTGTAGCTGAGGCCGAAGGGGCCTTGGAGGGTCAAGTAGATAGTGTAGGTGTAGGTCATCACTACTCCGGAGGCTCCGGGGTTGAAGGTCAAGGCTATGTAGTTGTTGGCGAACAGCAGAGCCGGTACCAGCGCTATCAGAGCTAATGCCTTCTTCATGATCTATCCCTCCACATGTTACTTCTGGCTTGAGGTTCTAAAAGCTGGAAGCTTGGTTTGCTGGCCTCGAACAGTGCTATCGAAAAACCGCGCTGAGAGTTTCTTGAAACTAAGTAGAGGTAAGAAGAAATCCTAACACAGTAATTTAAAGAAAGCAAGAGTTGTGAAGGGGAGGTTTAGTATTTGTGTTTATAGAAGGAACACCTCGGCAATCAACGCCCTCTTCACCGATCAAGGGGGCAACTCTCATCATCGGCGGTAGGTAGGGGGAAGGGGAGGAAATGAGGTTAGAGGTGCTGAGGGAGTTCGACCCTTGGAAGGGGGACCTATGCACTTGTCCCAAGAAGTACAGCCTCCAGCCCTATACCGGATGTTCGTTCATGTGCCTTTACTGCTACGCCACCGCTTACATAGGGAGGAGGCCCTCTGAACCCAAGAAGAGGTTCCTGGAGAGGCTCGAGAGAGACTTGAGGAAGGCGGATAGGGAGAGGGTGGTAAACCTCTCCACCTCCTCCGACCCTTATCCCATAATAGAAAAGAAGTACTTGCTCACCAGAAACGCCATAAGGCTCCTCTCGCTCCACGATTTCAAGATACTAATTACGACAAAGGGATCGTTAGTCGCTAGGGATAAGGATCTTCTGAGCAAGTCAAGGGCGGCAGTTATGATTACAATAACCACGCTGGACGCCTCCCTTGCTAGGGAAATAGAACCTGGAGCTCCCTCTCCTTTAGAGAGGCTTAAGGCATTGAAGGAGCTGAGCGAGGCTGGGGTTCCGGTAGGAATAAGGTTGGATCCTATAATACCGGGGGTTAACGATGACTCAAAGGAGCTCGAGGAGATCGTGTTTAGAGCCGCTGAGGCTGGAGCCAAACACGTGGTCACTTCTACCTACAAGGCGAAGCCGGATAACTTGAAGAGGATGACTGAAAAGTTCCCTCATTTAAAATCCTTGTACTCCAAAGGTGTTAAAGTTGGAAGGTACAAGTACTTACCCAAGGGGGTTCGAGAGAAGATGTTGAGGCCGGTAGTAAAGGCAGCCGAGGAGGTAGGAATGACGTGGGCCTTTTGCAGGGAAGGCTTTCCCTTCAAGGCACCTTCTTGCGATGGTTCTCACCTAATTCCGAATAGAAAGCCTTGATCATTACCTCTTCCCTTCGGGGAGTTCCATGCAGTCTTTCATCGTCTCAAGGCGAAATCTATTATCGCTTTTGATCCTCAGCTCTTTATTCGCTCTCTTGTAATTATCCTTTAGATTATCTTTGCTATTTGCTTTGATTGAGCTTAAAGTGCTTGCAGCTTCACGCCTATGGGAACGTTCAATGTACCATTTCTTACCTTTCAATTGTCACATAATGACTAACCTTAAGCTTGCCCTTTGATGCTTCTGCCTTTACGTTCATGGGAACAGTGAAGGATATGAGTAGTTTCTCCCAGAAGTGCGAAAAAGTAAGTTTGAGATTGATTGAATTGAAGGGAGAAAGCGATGTTAAGAGAGGATGGAACTGAAGGCTTGGAAGGGCAACAGAAGTCTCAATAGGGAATGGCAATGACCTTCTCCCAGCCCTAAAGAGCGGGGGTTCCACTCAGAGCGGCAAAGTTTCAATTGAGAACCAAGAAGCAATTGCCCAAACACACTTACAATAGATAATAGAATCATAAAGATCTAAAGGGTATTTCAATATATAGAATATTCCTGAAAAGGTGATATTTCCGGATTACCACTAACCTTCCAGGGAAAGGAAGCTTGCTGCTGGTCTTGGGCCACCCCTCCTCCCAAGTGCTGAGGCTGTGGGAAATAATGGACGTAAAGGCTATAATGCTCAACGCTTACATGCTGGCTAAATCAAAGAGAACTTACGAGAGGATAAGGAAAGTGGGCCTAAGGGAGTACTTCGGAATCCCGGAGGACGTTCAGATCTGGTTGGACTCCGGAGGCTATCAAGCAATGAGAAGGGGAGTAGCGCTCAAGCCGGAGCAAGTGATCAAGTGGTACACGGAGCTCAAACCCGACTTCTGCATAGCCCTCGACAATCCCGTGCCTCCGAACGATCCAAAGCCCGAAGAGAAGGTCAAGAGGAACGTCAAGTGGGCCAAGGAAATGTACGGAAAGGTTCCGTGCACCCTCCTACCGGTATACCATCCCGTGAACGACGAGCTCTTTGAAGAGTACAGGAGCGGGTACTCGGAATTGGGAAGGTACGCAGCAGTAGGCGGCCTCATACCGAGGATACTCACCGTTAGAAATGCATCGAGAAAGGAGGGCTACAAGTTCTTGGTGAAGGTTAGGAAGGAGCACAAGGGATGGCTCCACGCCTTAGGTTTAGGATCTGCTACGACTATTCCTATTCTCAAAGAGCTCGGCTACGACTCGACGGACACTCAAACTTGGAGGCACAAGGCAGCCTATGGCAAGATAATGCTTCCGGGGAGGGGAGAGAGGCACATAACGGACAGGGAGGTTAGATTTGGAAGGAGAAAGATAAGCGAGGAGGAAGTGATAGAAGCAATGAGAATAGCGAAGAGGCTAGGCTTCAGCTGGGAGGAGCTGAAAAAAGACTTCGTGAAAAGGGCTATATTCAACGCCTACGTGCTTTCAAGCCTCACTTGACGCAGTTAACCGCTCTTCCCCATATCCAGAAGAAGTTGCTGCTGGTTCCCTCCCTCATGACTTCTATGGTAGCTGTCACGTTGGAGGGAGTCTGAGGCGGATAGCAGTAGGGCGGTAGGACCACGTGCGCTATAACCCTCTTGCCATTGACAGTCTCATTAGTCAATATTATTACAATGTGGGTCAGGTTGTTTCTTCCAAATCTGGATATTAATGCTATTCCCTTTATCTCCTCTATTCCCCTAGCCATGGTGTAGTTCGCCTGTGGTACCTCTCCGTGGCACTCCAAGCAGACGGGACCTCTCATGGAGTTTGGAGTTGGATTTGCTCTCGGTCTCTGAGGCATTGGATGAGGCATGGTCATGGTTTGATTGTACGGGGGAGTCCACGTTTGCTGGGTCGCCCACGGAGGTCCTCCTCCCCTCCACGGCGGTCCCCAAGCGACTACTATTCCCATCAACACGGGAACTAGGGCCACTAGGAGTATCTTCCTCATCCCTCTTTCCCGGTTGGTTAGGAGGGGGTAGCTTTGTTAAAGCGGAACTCACAAATTGGGTAGTTGTAAATGATAACCTTGTTGGTATACAATCGATGCAACCTCGCTATATTTTCGTTGCCTCTTCTGCCGCTATTTTGAAACAGCCATAATAATTGGTATTGATTTTTGGGAAATTTTTATTCGCCGTAGCGATTTCACAACAACTTTACAATATACAATATAAAGATAGTGGAGCTAGGTGTGAGTAATTTTCATGCATTCGCTGTGTTTCTCTAAGGTTCTTTGCGTGATTCTTTGTGTTTTAAGGTTCTGGGAGTGATCGTTCAAACATTTCTATTCATTACTGTGATTCCTCGCACTTGGCTACACACTTTTTGTTTTCGCTGTCGATTATCTTCTTTCCATTCACTCTTGTGACTCTTCTCGTTGCCCTATGAAGTGTCCAATCTGTAAGGTTGAAGCTTTCCATTCACTATTGTAACTCCTCAAGGAAAATTCCAAGAGCCCGTTCCCGGAATAATGTACCAAAACTTTCCATTCACTATTGTAACTCCTCCTTATTACATAATGAGGTGAAGCGTTATGGCCCACAAGAGCTTCTTTCCATTCACTATTGTAACTCTTCCCACTTCGTCTGGATACCGAAGTACAGAGGGAACGTTCTAGTCTTTCCATTCACTATTGTAACTCTTCCCGTTGCCTTCAACTGGATGAGAAGCTCTTGGAGTCTTTCTTTCCATTCACTATTGTAACTCTTCTGAGGATGAGAAGAACGAAATTAGTGCGAGGGCGAAGGCGATACTTTCCATTCACTATTGTAACTCTTCCGTGACCCTCCTATTTAACTAGTTCTTCCATTAGCTAATAAGCCATTCCTTTCCCATTGCCTTGATTTGGTTACTTTATTAACTCTGAATACTTAAGCTTTCATGAGAACAGTTTTGCTCTACTTCCATCAATTAGAATTACCTAACTGAAACTAATAGTCAAACAAAAGAGTTCGTTATCATCGGTGTTCCCATGTATGTGACAATGGAAAGAATTGCTTAGCCTTTAAAATGAATTGAACTTTGAAGGTTCAAGAACGAATAGTGCTCAAGGTGAAGGGAAGAAAGAAGACCATAAACGTTCTGATATGTTCCCATGGAAAATAGGAAATGAAAAAGTAGGAAAGAGGTGATGGGGATCTATGGAAGCGGTTGTCTCAAGGTCTCCCTCTTTCCCTCCTTAGCTCTAAGGACTCTCCCGATCCTCCTGCATTCCAGCCAGTCCTCAACGAAGAAGAAGCACTCATCCTCCGTCACCTTCGATCCCCACTAATACGAGTGAAGAGGCAAAAGGGAGCGGCAGAGGGGAGCGCACCTTTTACCCTACTCTTAAACTTCCCCTCTCACCGAGGCCCGGTGAAAGCGGCATGAAGCTAGTGTCAATCGTAGGCGACAGCCCCACCGGACCCCTCGAGGTCCTCGAGTACCTCTACAGGAAGGGAGAGGAGCCCACCAGACTAGTGATAGTATTCCCCAAGGACAAGGCAAAGATCGCCGAGATAGTCGAGCTAGCCATCTTAGTAGGAATCAAGGACGTGATCCCGACCACTCTCCTCATCGATAGGGTAATACTGGAGAAGAGCGACGCCGATAACAAGGTGGAGCTTCAAGACATGAAGGATACCATAGATGCCAACGTGGACCCGGGCGACTTCGTGGACATAAGCGGAGCCCCCAAGCTACCCGCAGCCCTAGGAGCCGTCGTGGCCAGAGACAAGGAGGCTCACCTGGTCTATGTACCTCAGGCCGAGGAAAAGGAGGAGGTAATGAAGGCATACGAGGAGCTGGGCAAGATGGATCTAAAGAAGGCCATTGCTGAGTTCAGGGCCTCCGGAAAGATAGACGAGGAGCTAAGGAAGTTGCTGGAGAAAGTAGTACTCAAGAAGCCCAAGGTAATAATCCTTTAAGCTAGGAAAAGAGTTTTTCTTCCTACGTTCCTTCAGACCGGGAAGCTGGATGAAGATTACAGTTCAGCCCTCCACCGCCAGGGGGTCCTTGGAGGCTCCTCCGAGCAAGAGCTGGGCCCAGAGGATGCTCTTCCTGTCCCTCCTCGCTGATGGGGAAAGCGAGATAGGGAGGCTGCCCAAGTCCGACGACGTCTTGGCGTCACTGGAAGCCGTCAAGGCGTTCGGAGCGGAAGTGACGAGGGAGAAGGATAAGGTAAAGATCAGCGGGGGAGAGGTAAAGGTACCTGAGAACGTAATAGACATGAGAGGATCCGGAACGGGAGCCAGGATAGCGATAGGAATAGGCACCTTGGTTCCGAAGGGCTTCGGGACTTGCATCACCGGGAACGAGAGCCTTAGGAGGAGGCCGATGGGGCCGGTGGTGGAGCTCTTCAATTCCTTGGGAGCGGAGGTGAGAAGTCTAAGGGGAGGGAAGCTTCCCGTCGTCTCCTTCGGAGGTCTCCCGGGAGGGGAGGCTGAGGTAGACGGGAGCGTCACGAGCCAGCACGTCACCTCCGCCCTGATAGCTGGAACCAAAAGCGAGAAGGGAGTTACTCTAAAGATAAAGAACCTGGTCTCCAGAGCTTACGTAGCATTAACTGAGGAGGTCTTGGAGCTGTTCGGGGCTAAGGTAGAGTGTTCTGAGGACTACTCCCATTGCTCCGTGGAGCCTTCTGACCTCTCCCCCATATCCATGGACGTCCCCGGAGATTACGCACTAGCTGCCTTTCCTATGGCATTAGCCGTAATAACGAAGGGAAGGGTCGTGATAGAGGGACTTCCCGCCCCGAGGCAAGGACCCGGGGATCACAGGATAATAGATTACTTGAAGGCCTTTGGAGCTCAGGTTACCTATATCAGCGGGAAGCTGGAGGTCACCATGAGCGGTAGGCCGAAGGCGGTCAAGCTTAACTTGAGAGACGAGCCGGACTTGGCCCTCCCCATAGCCGCCGTAGCCGCGATAGCTCAAGGAGAGACCGTCCTAAGGGGACTATCCCACTTGGCATATAAGGAGTCAAACAGATTGGAGCAGATAGTGAGGGTGCTGGAGTGCTTCGGAGTTAGGGCTAGGGTCGATGCCGGCTCCATAAGGATATGGGGAACCGTGGCCTTGAAGCCTTGCGCCATGAAATGCCCAGACGACCACAGAGTGGCGATGATGGCGTCTCTACTTGGAGCTTACGTGGGAGCGAGGATTGATAACGCCGAGTGCGTAGCGAAGAGCTGGCCCGAGTACTGGGACGTGCTCAAGAGGCTGGGGGTGAGACTCATTGAGTACTAAGTGGGAGGTCAAGGAAGATAAGGACGGGATAAGGATTAGGGGTTCCGTGGACATATTGGTGGATCCCAAGAGGGTCCCTGAGGACGCTTACGATCTGGACTTCGTGGTGCTTACCTCTAGGAGTGATGAGAAGGTCCTAGAGAAGGTGTTGGAGGCCAGCGAGGCCACTCTAATAACTCCTTCAGCTGTGAAGAGAACTATCAGGAAGAGGTACATCGTTGACACTGTGGAAGGAATAAAGGGATTGAGCGACGACGTGTGGGTAATAGCGAAGGACGGGAAGCTGGCCATCTTCTTGTATACCGAGGAAGGTCCGGTGGCGATAGCTGATGACTTCCCAGAAGAGATGCTGGAAAAGGCCTCGGATTACGTCTATGGAGAAAAGCTAAGAGAGGTTCTCAAAAAAGGCAATATCGGAGGAAGGGTGTTCTGATGCTGTCAGAGTTCCTCACCGAGGGATCAACGGCCCTGAGGCACCTCATCGCCGCTACCATATCACTTATTTTCAATCCATACATGTTTGCAATTACACTGTTCCCCATTGCGCTCTACAAGGACGGTAACGTCTGGTACGCATTCCTTTCAGTACTGTCCTTAGCCGTCTTCCCCCTCATAGCGCACTTCAGGGGAGTTAGGCAAGGGAAGGTGAACTGGAACATAGACGAGAGGTGGAAGAGGCCTCCCTTGCTCTTCCTCTCAGCCTTGGGGGGCTTCTTCGGCTTCTTGTTGTTGAGGTTCTTGGGATCCTACTACATAGCAATTGCTACCTTGATCTACGCTACCACGGCCTTCGCCGTAGCCATATGCTCTTATAAGATCAAGGTGAGCGTCCACACCGCTACCGCCGTCACCACGGCCATAATCGTGGCTTGGTCCATGGGCGCCTTCTGGGGAGGGATAATGGGAGTGATAGCGGTGATAGTGGCCTGGTCCAGGCTGATTCTGAAGGCCCACAAGCCGGTGGAGGTGGCTGAGGCCTACGCCCTATCCTCCTTAAGCGCCATCCTCGTCTTGGCGCTCCTGAGAGCCATCCCCTTATAAGCTTTTCACACTCTAACACTTATAAGGGTTACTCTCGTCACCCCACACGAAGGGCGGGGGTGCCCGAGCCAGGTCGAAGGGGGCGGGCTCAAGACCCGCTGGCGTAGGCCGGCGTGGGTTCAAATCCCACCCCCCGCACCAATCCTCTCACGTTGACCCCACTTTTATTCCCCTTCAATGAGGTCCTCGAACAGATGTACTATGAAGCATCCGTTCTGGTATGGAAAGCTGATACTGGAGGACTTGGGATCCCAGTTCAACTTGGACGAGCTCTTCGAATCCTTAAGGACTCCCGGAAGGCACATGTGCTTGAGAGTGAACTTGCTCAAGGCTTCACCAGAAGAAGTAATGGAGGAGTTGGAGGAGAAGGGATACAAGCCCTACCAGCCGTTTAAGGAAGTTCCGGAGGCGGTTTGCGTAAGGGTTGAGGGACCCTTCGAGATACCTAGGTTAGAGAGGTTCGTGATAGCAGATAAGTACGCTGCCGAAAGCGTCTATGTAGGGGCCAACCTCTACTCTCCCGGAGTTCTGAAGAGCGAGGCGGAGCCGGGAAGGGAGGTCTCGATCCTAGCAGAGAGAACTCTGGAGCCAGTGGCCATAGGTATTTCCAAAATAGGGAGAGAAGTTCCTGAGAGGGGGATAGCGGTAGAGGTTACCCTCTCCAAGTACAAGGCTCCCAAGTTCAGGGAGCTCAAGGCCTTCGAAGAGGGGAAGGTCTATCCCCAGAGCCTCCCAGCTATGGTGGCCGTTAGGGCGTTGGAGCCGGAGGGATTGGTAGTAGACCTCAACGCTGCCCCGGGAGGGAAGAGCTTCCACGCCTATGAGCTGCTCAAGGGAAAGGGGAAGGTGATCTCCTTCGAAGTATCGAAGAAAAGAGCGAACAAGATGAGGAGGGAGATGAGGAGGCTCGGTCATGAGATAGAGCTAATGGTAAAGGACTCGAGGTACGCTGACCTAGACTTCCCCGAGCTCGTGGAAAAGGCGGACAGGGTAATAGTGGATCCTCCTTGCACGAGCATCGGAGTAATTCCTAAGGTATGGGACGAGAAGAAGGATGAGGACATGCTCAACTCCTTCAAGTACCAAATCCAGTTCGTGAAGGTTGCTTACAAGCTGTTGAAGAAAGGCGGATTAATGCTCTACTCCACTTGCACCTTGACTAAAAAAGAGAACGAGGAGGTCCTCGACTTTGCACAAGAGCTGGGGTTCGAGATAGTGGAAAGGGATACCCCCTGGGGAAAGGCTCCCGTAAAGGTGGTGCCCTATGTCCACCAAGAGCCGGGCTTCTTCATTTCAATATTAAAAAAGCCTTAGGAGTGGATCCTCTCGAGGAACCCTTCCACTCCGGTGTCCTTGGTTAGGTGGCTTACCACTATTCCTGCTATGAAGGACGCCGGAACGCTGTAGAGCGCCGGCTGAACCAGAACCGGCACGGGTCCCAGCGCCTTAGCTCCTCCCAGCCTCAGCAAGACGAAGAGGACCGCCACTATCAGTCCTACTACCATAGAAGCCACCGCCCCCGCTCTGGTGAACTTCTTCCACCACAGAGTCATTATTAAGGTAGTGGCAAAGGAGCTAGCTGCGATTCCGAAGGCTAGGACGACTAGGTAGGAGACGTCGAACCCCTTGAGAAGCAGTCCCCCTAGGATCGCTATAGCACCGACTATCGCCGCCACAATCCTGGCCACGAAGAGCTGCTCCTCCTCGGTAGCCTTGCCCTTCCTTATTATGTTGGCGTAGAGGTCGTAAGCGACGCTGTTGGTAGCCGCCACCATCAGTCCTCCCACGGTTGAGAGTATAGCAGCGAAGGCGCCGGCAGCGGCCAGGCCCATTAGGAGCTCCCCTCCTAACAGCTTACCGCTCATAACTACTGGCATGTTCTTGGCCCACGGAGTGTATCCTTGCACCAACCATCCAACTATTAGGGAGAACAGCACCGTTCCGGCTGCGAATCCTACGAATATCGAGAAGAGGTAGAAGCCTCCTATGTTGAATATCGCGCCGACCGTTCCCTTTCTGGCGTCCTCGGGCCTGGGCACGGTGTAGAAGTAAATCAGTATGTGAGGTAGTCCCATCGTTCCTAGAATTATTCCTAGGGCCAAGCTCAGCTGGTTCCACACGTCTCTGGCGAAGGCTCCCGGCTGGACCAGCCTTATCAGGTTGGGATGCTCGCTTAAGGTGACCTTGGCCAAGGCCAAGCTCTTTTGTAAGGCCTCATCGAAGGTTATTGTATTAACGTTGGGCATGTACTGCTTTACCATGTCTGGAGTGACGTACTTCTTAGCTAAGGCTGGAGGAGGCACTTGGTATGCCTTGTCTAAGATAGCTCCGGGACCTCCGAAGGCCACCAAGTAGGCTAAGAATATTATTAGCATCGCTATCCAGAGCACCAGCGCTTGGAACACTTGGCTGTAGACGGTGGACCTAATTCCTCCCATCATCACCACTAGCACCACTATGGCTCCGACTACGACGACCGCTACCGGGTAGGGCCAGTTGAGGAGGAGGCTCATTAGCGAGCCAGCTCCGATCATTTGGGGTATCATGTAGAATGTCGAAATTATTACAGTTGCTATCATCGCTAGCGCCCTAAGCTCTTGAGCCCTAGCGAACCTCTCGTTGAGGATGTCCGCAACGGTGAACTTTCCAACCTTCCTCACGAACTCCGCCGCAACGATTAGGACCAATACCCATCCGGCGAAGTAGCCTATGGGGTCCCAGACTCTGTCGAGACCGTAGTTGCTGATCCCTCCCGCCACTCCTAGGAAGGACGCCGCCGAAAGGTAGTTGGAGGTCAACGCCCAAGCGATGAGGATCCACGGAACAGATCTTCCTGCTGCATAGAAGTCTTGTATGCTCTTAACCCTCTTATAGCTCCACCAAGCTATTCCCATTGTTATTAATGCAACCACTATAACCATTATCAGCGCTATTACAGAGAACATGAGCTATCACCTCACTCCTTGCTCTTAAGGTAAGTGTATAGAATAACCGTGCCCCAAGTGATAGGGAACATGAGTAAGGCGTAGGCTAGCCCCACGGTAAGTCCTCCTGCTATTGGTGTTCCCGCGACCTTCTTGAAAGCGCCGAAGAGTATGGCCATTCCGAAGTACACGATCAAGTATGGCACTATCAACTTCAGGACTACTGACCGGTCATTCATATATTCTCCACCTCTTGGTATATGCTCCGCTGCTCGATATATAAAACATTTTTAACTGACTAAACAAGTTCAATTCAGTCTATTCTTCAATGGAGATATTGAATAAGGCGTAACCTCATAACCACAGATCGCGATATATACACGGAGGTCGTCACCTTGGACAAGCTCCTACTCGCGTATGATGGCTCCGAGCCCGCGAAGCACGCCCTTGAAGTTGCAACTGACTTAGCTAAGAAGATAGGTGCAAAGATTTACATCTTGTACGTGGTAGACGTTAACGCTGCCACCGAGCTCTTCGGAGAGTACTCCGGGAAGATAGCTGAAGAGCTAATGGAGAAGGCTAAGGAGATTTTAAAAGAAGCTATGGAAAAGGCTAAGGAGAAGGGAGTTGAAGCGGAGGAAGTCGTGGAAGCCGGAACCCCGGCAGAGAAGATAGTCGACGTAGCGAAGAAGATAGACGCCTACATGATAGTGATGGGTGCCCACGGATACAGCGGCATAAAGAGGCTCTTGATAGGCAGCGTTTCTGAAAAGGTAATAAGGATGAGCGACAGACCCGTGCTCATAGTCAAGAATCCCAAGCATCACAAGTGATTTTTACCACCACACCGCCGGGAGCTTATTCAATACCTCATATCCTCCCTTCTTCACCAGTACCATCTGCTCTACCCTAATTCCTCCTACCTTCGGGAAGTATACTCCAGGCTCTATCGTCACCACGTCCCCTTCCATTAGTACGTGAGAGGAGGATTGAGAGAGATATGGAGGTTCGTGTACCTCTACCCCGACCCCGTGACCTAATCCGTGGATGAAGGCTTCTTCTAAGCCGTACTCCTTGAGGACTTCCCTAGCCTTAGCGTCCACGTCTTTTGCCTTCACTCCAGCCTTTATCATCTTGATGGATTCGTTAACGGCCTCTAGCACCGCCATCATCCAATCCCTAAAAGGGGATTTCTCGGGGGCATAGCTCCTCGTTATATCGCTCCTATAACCGTCTAGGACCGCGCCGAAGTCGAAGAGGGCAATATGGTCCCTAGAGAACTTGTTCCTTCCAGGGACGTAGTGAGGGTGGGCGCTGCTCTCTCCAAAGGCAACTATCGAGGGGAAGGCGTACTCTTGGGATCCCCTCTCCCTCATGTGCATCTCCAGAATTCCAGCGGCCTCCCTCTCCTCAACTCCCTCCTCCAGCTCCTCCCAAGAGTCCTTGAACGCCTCCTCCGCTATTCTTAGAGATTCCCTCATCCTCTCTATTTCGTAGTCATCCTTGGATCTCCTCATCTCCTCTACCCTTTTCGATATGTCTCCCGCACCCAGCTCCACGATTAGCGAATTGGCGAGCGAGAAGTTCAAGTACTTGAGGTCGGCAAAGTAGGGAGGCTTACACTCTTGCTCTATCACCTTCCAGAGGGCTCTCCTAGGCCCCTCCTTCACCTCTACCCAAGGAGTTCTTTCTCTAGCTCTCTCTAGCTCAAGCTTGGGAACCACGTACTTTACGTCTTCCTCGGTTATCAAGATCATTCCGGTGTCTAGGCCGGTCATCCATTTGACGTTCTCCGGAGAAAGCAACGTAACACATCCGGGCATCCTGAGCTGCTTTATCTTTCTCCAAAACGAGTATTGAAGGTCCACCAAGACTCGGTACCAAGAGATACGAGGGACCTTTTGAAAAAAACGCTACAGCTTCCTCAGCACGTACATTCCTCCCGCCACTGCCGCCACTAGGACCAGTATCATCACTATCGTTCCTACGTCGGCAAATCCTATGTACTTTGTAACCGTTATCGTTACCGTTACCACTGTAGCGTTCTTCCAACCCTTCGGCAGTATCGTCACTTGCGTGAAGCCGTAGGAATCACCCATGTTCGATCCGTCCCCGTTAACGGCGTTAACGGCGATCGAGAATATCACCGGCTTGGGCTTGGTAGGAGCCTTCCAAGCGAAGCTCCACTTCCTCTTCAAGGCTCCCTGGGAGGTGTGGGTCAGTATCTCGTGTCCAAAGAGGTCGGTGGTCAGGAAGGTGTCCTTGGGATCGGTCACTATCAGCTTTCCGCCGCTGACGCTTACTGCGAAGCCTCCACAAGCCACTCCTCCCTTACACGGAGGTCCCTTGGTTATCTCGATGGTAATGTTGTATACCTTGCCAGGCTCGTAGTACTTCGGGAGCCCTATTACCTTAAACTTAGGAGGGTGTTGAGCCGCTCCTATGTGACACTGAGCACAATCTAAGGCCGGGGCTCCGTTGCTCATCGCTAAAGCTAGAGATCCCAAAAGGAGAACGAAGATGAGAATTCTTTTCTCCATCATTATTTCCTGCACCTACCGTTCAGTATACCATCGACAAGCGTTTAATATATTGAGAGTTTACGTTGACAAAAAGTTATATTTGTTACTGGGAATAGGCCTTGGCTATCTGGCGGAAGGCGTTGAGTATTATTACCAGACCTATGATCTTCACCGCCACGTCGTAGGCCAGAGGTATCATCATAGTACCCTTCCTGAGCGCTGCGGAGGTGCTGTGGACGTTGGAGAGCGCTAGGTGGCTGACCACGGCTATTGCAGCGGTACCGTAAATGGCGATTCCGACCGCTATCATGAGGGCAGTCTTGTCGCCGGTCTCCTTGTAGACGTCGTAGAGTAAGTAGGCCACTCCGAAGGGCACTAGGGTCTGGAAGAGTATGTGAGGCAAGTAGAAGAATATCGGTATGGTCAAGTTACCCAGGGCCTTCTGGATCCCTTCAATGGCCGGTCCTCCGAGGCCTCCGAGCACTAGCATCGCTCCAAAGGCGTAGTAGGCTCCTAGGATCAGCGCTATCTGCAGAGCCAGCTTCTTGTGGGGGTGGTCGACGGCCTCGAGTATGGAGTAGAGGACTAGGAGCAGTCCTATGAAGCTGAAGACCGTTCCTACCCTGGAACCCATTCCGATGCTCTGACCTAGGAATCCTTGTATTATTACCTTACAGAGAAGCTGGCCTAGGCCCAGTATGATGACTCCTACGGCGAAGGCCTTCATCCAGCTTAGGCCGGTTTCAGAGGCCTCCTTGAGGGCCCATATTCCTATGCCCAGCTCCACCAATCCTAGGACGAGTCCGTAAAGCACGATGAGCTCGAACACTCGCTCTCACCGAGGTAGTGATCAAAAGCAAATCTTTTATTGTTGACTAGATGTATGAAGTGTCGTACTATCAGATTAGCATATTCTCGGAACGAGCTCTCCTATGGGCTTCTCCAGTATCCTCAAACCTCCCACTGGGGTCTTGGAGATCACGTAGCCGGGCCTTCCCTTCCTCACCTCTCCTATTATCGCAGCCTCCTCGAAACCGGCCTTCCTCAATACCTCCAAGGCTTCCTCTTCCCTTCCTCCCTTCACTACGAATATCGCTTGACCCTCAGAGGCTAAGGCAAAGGGCTCGACTCCGAGCATTTCGGCGTACTCCTTCACTTGGGGCCTTAGAGGGACCTTGCTCTCATCTAGGAACACCGTCGTCTTGCTCCTCTCCGCCAGCTCGTTCAAAGCCATAGCTAATCCTCCTCTCGTCGGATCTTTAGCGGACTTGAGGTCGGGGCCTAGGGCCTCCCTAAGGGCCTTCACGGCCGGCCAGACGGGTCTGACATCGCTCTTTAGGGTCTCGACCTTTATTCCGAACTGCAAAGCTAAGATGGTCGCTCCGTGGTCCCCTACCGGGCCTGTTACCAAGATCTTATCTCCCGGCTCAGCTCTATCTAAGGTCAACAAGGGTTCCTCGGCGATTCCTATTCCGACAGTCGCTATGGTGATCTTATCCAAGCTCCCCTTGGGCATTACCTTCGTATCCCCTCCCAACAGAGCAACGTTCATGGAGTTGAGGACGTCTGCCATCGACTTAATTATTTCCTTTAGATCCTTGAGGGGGAAGCCCTCCTCGACCGCTATGGCATCAAACATCGCCTTGGGCTCGGCTCCCATGACTGCCACGTCGTTTAGGGAACCGGTGGCGGCGAGCTTCCCTATGTTTCCTCCAGGGAAGAAGGGAGGATTGACGGTATAGTTATCCACGGAGATCACGACGTGCTTCCCGTCCCCTATGGGGATGGTTGCGCCGTCTTCCATCTCCTCTAACCCAACCCCTCCTAAGCTCTTCAACTTGAAGAGGGGGAGAATGAACCTCTCCACGAACTCCTCCGTCTCTTTCCCTCCTGCCCCAATAGCGAGAGTGACGCTCATACAATCGCCTTTTCCTAGGCTTAAGTGAGCAAAAATTACCTTTTCCTGCTCAGCCGGTCAGACTTCCTGTAGAGGAAGTACGCTAGGGGCAAGATCATGGGAATAGGGGTTATAGGAGCTCCAGCCTCGTTGGACGTCATTAGGGTAGTTATTGTTTTGAGCTCGGTCGTATTCAAGTAGTAGAAGTACAGAGTTCCATCACCAAATCCGATAGCTAAGCCTAGGTTCCATCCAACGGACTTTATGGTCAGAGGGTAGGTGACTTGGTATAGTAACTTTCCGTCGACGTTGAGCAAGCTGAGCTTTGTAGATGCACCAACTACCAGGTAAGAACAGTTGCCCAAGAACACCACTTGTCCGTAGCTCCCTAGGTCGTTCCTTATCCAGAGCAAGGTTGGAGAGGAGCTTAGGTCGTAGAGGTAGAGCCCTCCTACCGCCTTTACCGCCAAGTACTCCCCACAAGCAGCCACGCTCCAAGGCATCTCCGGGAGCTGTATTGGTGTACCTATCTTCTTTCCATTCAAGTCTAATATCACTACGCTAGAGCTTATCGAATCTGGTACGAATATTGCCGTTCCGTTGAAGGCCGGATTGCTCAAAACGTTAAGCCCCGTCACGTTCCACTCCGCTTGTCCTTGGTAGTTGAACATCGCACAGCCGTTGTAGCAAGCCACAAATCCTCCGGGAACTAGTACTATTCCATAGCTGTAGTCGGTGCCTATGTAAACGCTGCTGTAATTCAGTGTGGTTTCATTGAGCAAGTAGACGTAGCCGTCATAGCTCAGCAAAGCAAAGGTCCCGTTCGCATAACTGGTGGAGGAGGCTCCTCCAGGAGGACAAATTGTGTTCAGCAACTTCCCATCCGTCTTATTCAATATATAGAAGCACCCCGAGGAGTAGGAGGAGGGGGAGGAGGAAGCGACCACCGTGAGGTTTCCAACGCTCACGGAGTTAATGGAATAGGAAGAGGGTGTCAAGTACTGCCACAGCTGCTGCAAAGGGGAAGCGATCGCTATCGCCACGAGCGCCAGTAATACCAGTATCCTCAACGCACTTCCCTATGGGATGAGGAGCGAGGGGTAATGAATGAGAGTCTACTGGAAGTGTCTCCTCCAAGCCTCATAGCTTTCCCTTCCGAGCCTCAAGACCTCTTCCTCGTTGCTTATCGAATACCTGAGCCACTTCGGCTCCCACTCAGGCCTCCAGTTCTCCATTTTCTTAATATTAATCACCTTTGACAGAACCTCCATCTGCTTCTCGGGTGGAAGCGAAGGATCTAAGTACCTCATTATCGGCTTCTCACTTAAGCCAATTATCGCTTGGAGCCTCGCCCACCTTATGGGATAAAGGTCCACCTCTCCTAGATCCTTGTACTTGATCATTATCTTTTCCATATCCTTTGAGGGTATGGGAGCTATCTGAAGAGGGGTCCAAGGCTTGGGGATCAAGGGATTGACGCTTACGTGGACCTTCCCTTTAATTGCCTCCTTCAAGTTCCCTATCTCCCTCTCGCTCATCTCTCCCTTCTCCTTCGGAACGACCATCATATACATCTTTGGTTTTAATTTATATTTGTAAATTATCTCTAACTTTTCTTTCAAGAACTCCGGAGGGAACCCCTTCCCCAAGACCTCAGCCTTCTCCTTCAATGTAGTCTCTGGAGCTATAGTTAAGGTCCTCTGACCCATCCTCTTTACAGCTTTCACCAGATCCTCGTCGACGCCCTCCAACCTTATGCTCGGAATAGACCCTTGAAGCTTGTGAGTGCTCAAGACCTTCAAGTACTCCTTATGATATTTGTAATCGCTCAAACTCAACGAGATAGTTATTATTTTCTCAAAAGGCGGACCGGCGGAATCCAAGGCCTCCTTAACCTGATCGAGCTTCCTCTGACGGAAGGGCTTGCTCGTCCAGCCCTCCAAACAGAAGCGGCACTTGTGAGGACAGCCTCTGGTCACTTCAACCAAGAAGCCCTTACCCCAAGGAGGCTCTATCGAGATGGGAAGGAACTGCTGAGCGAGCATCGGGGACTCTTCTAGCTCCGCCTCAGCCTTCCTTCCCTCCCTCTCCTCGTTCACCAACCACTCCTCCTCTAAACAATCGACGCAGTCGTAATGAATCGCCTCCGCGAGCTTCGGTATCGTGGGCTCGGCGTCCCCAAGTATTACGAAGTCGATCATGTCGAGGACTGGGAGGGGGTTGGCCGTAACCGCTAGCCCGCCCGCCATAACCACTTGTCCTTCAGAACCATATTCCCTTAGCATCTGAGCGAGGTAGGCATAGTCCAATTCAAAGGATAACGATGCTATTACGTATTTGAACCTCTTTAGGGGAGTTCCGCTCTCCAGGCTCCTTCCACACGAATCGCTTGTGAATCTCTCAACCCTTATTCCTTGGCTAACTAACAAAGCGTATACTAGCTGAAAGCCCAGGCTCTGAGAGGCTACGGAGTAGGGAGCCGGGTATACCAAGGCTACGGAAGGACCTCTCCTGGAGAGGAACCTCATTATCGGGTTGTACTCTACCACCTTCTTATCGCAAAGTCTTATCCTAACCAAATCTCTCTTCATTCCGTCTCACCGAGGAGGGATTCGAGGATCTTGGAGAGGGCTACGGAAGCCTTCTCCCTTATCACTACATCAGCGAAGGGGGTCAAGGCGGTCTCATCCGGATTTATTTCGATGATGTAACCCCCGTTCTCTTTCGTTAATAAGGGAAGGCTCCCGGCTGGCTGAACCACAGCTGACGTTCCTATAACCAGAGCTACTTTCGCACTTGAGAACAACTCCTCGGCTTTAATTAAAGCTTCCATGGGTAAGGGCTCCCCAAACCACACCACGGCGGGCCTCATAGGAGAGCAGCACAAGGGACACTTGGGTACCCCCTTGGGGACCTCCTTCCACTTTACCTCGAAGCCGCATCTAGTGCACTTAGCAGTCATTATGTCTCCATGGAGCTTTACTAAGCACTTGGTACAAGCCCTCTCGTGCAAGTCATCTACGTTTTGAGTTACCACGCATCTCAAGTAACCTAACCTTTCCATTTCCGCCAAGGCTAAGTGAGCTGGGTTGGGATCGGCTTTCTTTATCAAGCTTATTCTCCATTCATACCATTCCCAGACGAGCTCCGGATCCCTCTCGAAGGCCTCCGGCGTGGCCAGCTCTTGGGGCGAGTACTTCCTCCAAAGGCCGTCCTTCCCTCTGAACGTGGGGATTCCCGAGTCGGCGCTTATCCCGGCTCCGGTAAGCGCCACGGCGTTGCCCTCACTTTTCTTAATGAGCCTCGCCACCTCCTCGTAAACTCCCATGCTCCCACCTTCCCTAACTAGAGATTCGACACTTGTCTAAGGGGGTTTCGTACACACACCCTTAAACTTCTGTTACACTAGAGTGTCGGGGTCTTAAGATGGCGGTAACTCTGGTAGTCTGCACTCAGGAGGAGTTCCAGGTTCCCGAGAGCGTCGAGCTCGACTTTTATCTAACTGAGGCTGCCCTCACCGGAAGGTGATTTTTGGCTCAGAACCCGTGGACTCCTCATCTCCCTTTCGGGCCCCATAGGGGTCCTCATCGCCGTCCTTCACTTTTCAGGAGGAGTTTTTCTATGCACCCTCTCGCCTACATCAGTGCACATGTTCTTCAATATATATACTAGCTTCTACGAGAGCTAGAGTGGTGAAAAGCGTGAAGAGGGTAAGGATAAGGTTTACGAAGGCTAAGTGGCCTTCCAAGGCATTTGCTGAAATAATGAATGCCGTCGCCGAGCAATTCCCTGACTCCGAGGTGCTCTTGGTGAGAGCTGGCCAGAGCATTCCTATATTAGATATAAACGTCTACGTGGAAGACCTAAGCGACAATCAGCTTAAGGAACTGGAGAAGAGGATTCTCAATATATTGACAGACCACGATATAAGTCACGTTATCTATAAGAAGATGAAAGTGTTTGATGTAGAGGAGGAAAGTTAAATTCTTTCCTTTAACACCGTGACTGAGATGCTTAAATACCTCAATTCATATCTTGACAGCTTGGGGCCAGAAGGATGAGCAGCACTACTAACTCTCAAGTGACCTTGAGCGAGCTCGAGAAGAAGGCGCTCAAGCTCATAATTGAGGCCGGAGAGGAGGGACTGCTCCAACAAGACCTCTGGAAGATGCTGGGAATAGACAGCAGAGACGGTTCCAGGATAGCTCTGAGGTTAGCCAAGAAGAGGTTGATCTACAGAGAGCTAGTCAACATAAGGGGAAGGAAGACCTACCGCTTAACCGCTCTGGTGGACAAGCTACCGGAAGAGGAGAAGGAGGAGGAAGAGAAGAAGACCGAGGAGGAGAAGGAAGTAAAGTACGTGAGGAAGGCGCCGAGACCTATAAGGCTGGACGTGAAGGTGAGCATGAAGCTCGTCAGCACAATACCGTGCACCACTTGCCCTCATCTAGACAAGTGCGCCGAGGGTCAGTTCTACGACCCTACCAAGTGTATGAAGCTGACCCAATGGCTGCACAAGATGGCCATCAAATTACAACAAAAGAGGCTTGCCAAGAGAGAGCTTCAAGCAGCCTCTTCGGTGGCTTAGGTATTTCTCCAAGGTGGTAGTGCAGCTCATAACCGCATTTTCTACACCGAGGTCCGTCCCACGCCACCAGCCTCCCCATTTCCCTTATCGCGTTGGGAGTGTTGCACTTGGGACACCTCGTGTCCTCCCTCAAGGGATAGGTATGGTTGTAGACGTAATGGAACTTCTTGCTCAACCTCTCGTACAAATGATAATCGAAGACGTGTATGGGGACCTCCGGCGAGAGGTCCTCCGGAAGCTGGGATTCCTCCCTTATGACCAGCTCCACGTGTCTTCCTTCAGGGATCTCGGCCTTCTCCTTTGGAACCAATAGCATCGCTACCTCCTCGGGAAGGTCTATGGGTTCCACGTACCGAACGCTCACGTAGAAGCCCTTCTTGACGAGCTCTTCCGCCACTTCATAGTCCAAGGGACCGTCGAAGACCACGTGTTTTACCTTGTAAACGTCGCATTTATACATTATCTCGTCCAATGATATTAATCTCCCGCTGCCTCCCAGGAACTCCACCGGGCCCTCCGGAGGGTTCCAAGAGAGGCCCACGTGGAGGACTACGCTCCCGGGGAGGAAGTGGTATAGGTAAAGCCGCTCGACGAACGTTAGCGTTCCAGCTACTACTCTTATAGACGTCATCCCTCTCCCTATTAAAATACTGACTTCCGGTCTTTTGAAGCGGGTAGGAGTATGGCAGAACAGCGTCGTCTAGTGCTTCCCGGCGAGCTCATAGCGCGCGGGGAGTACAAGCTGAACCAGAGGGATTACATGTACGTTTACGTCGAAGGGGATAAGATATACGCCGCCGTTCCGTGCGTAGTTACCATAAAGGAGAAGGAGATTCACATAATTCCCTTGGAATCGGTCTACATACCCAAGCCCGGGGACTTAGTCATAGGATTGGTGGAGACTTTCATGCTGACCCATTGGGAGGTGGACATAAACTCACCGTACACTGCCGTTCTCCACGCCAGCAACGTCTTGGGGAGACCCTTCATACCCTCGAAGGACAACTTGAAGGACTACTTGAGCCCCGGAGACTACGTCTTAGCTAAGATAGAGGTATTCGATAGGACTAGGGACCCGGTCCTAACGGTTAGGGGAGACAAGAAGCTCGGAAGGATCACCGAGGGCAAGATAATAGAAATCAAGCCCTCGAGGGTGCCGAAGGTAATAGGAAGGAAGGGTTCGATGCTGAATATAATAAAGGGAGATACTGGTTGCGACATAGAAGTGGGAGCTAACGGGAGGATTTGGATAAGGTGCCCCAACAAGGACTTAGAAGACATAGTTACGCTAGCGATAAACCTAATAGAGAGGGAAGCGTTCACACCCAAGCTGGCCGAGAAGGTCAGAGTTCTTATTGCGGATGAGAAGCACGAGAGGGGACTGATATGAGCGGAGGAAAGTCGCCCGTTCCATTGTTCAAGGACGGAAAGAGACACGACGGAAGGGGTCCGATGGACCTAAGGCCGATAGAGATGAAGGTGGGAGTGCTCAACAACGCCAACGGCTCGGCTTGGGTGAAGTTCGGGAGGACCGAGGTCATAGCTGCAGCTTACGGACCTAGAGAGCCTCCCAAGTTCATGAGCCTCCCCGATAGAGCCTTGCTCAGATGCAGATACCACATGGCTCCCTTCAGCACAGACGAGAGGAAGAACCCCGCCCCTTCTAGGAGGGAGATAGAGCTTTCCAAGGTGATAAGGGAAGCTTTGGAGACGGTCGTTCTAACTCACTTGTTCCCCAGAACCGTGATAGATGTGTTCGTGGAGGTCATTCAAGCTGATGGAGGAACTAGGACCGCCGCCATCACCGCCGCCTCGCTGGCCCTAGCTGACGCCGGAATACCCATGAAGGACCTAGTTGCAGGAATAGCTGTGGGAAAGGTAGACGGCCACCTAGTGCTCGACATAGATCAGATCGAGGACAACTACGGAGAGGCTGACATGCCTGTGGCCGGAGCAGTTAACTTGGATAAGGTGGTACTACTACAGTTGAACGGATCTCTTACTCCTGAGGAGTTTAACAAGGCCATGTACATGGCCTGGGAGGGCATTAAGAAGGTCTATGCCCTCCAGAAGAAGGCGCTTGAGGAGAAGCTTAGAAAGGAGGTGAACTTGTGATGTCGATCACACCCTTTAACGTTCCTATAGTTCCCAAGCTGAAGAGGGAGACCATACTTTCCCTAGCAAAGAGGGGAGTGAGGATAGACAAGAGGAGGCTCGACCAGTTTAGGCCAATAAGCATCCAGCTGGGAGCTGCTGGGAAGGCACACGGAAGCGCTCTGGTAAGCATAGGAAACACCAAGGTGCTGGCCGGAGTCAAGATAGAGCCGGGAAGGCCCTTCCCAGACACTCCAGAAGAGGGGGTGCTCAACGTAAACGCCGAGCTCGTTCCCTTAGCCTCCCCTGAGTTCGAGCCCGGCCCACCGGATGAGAACGCCATCGAATTGGCCAGGGTGGTGGACAGAGCCCTTAGAGAGAGCCACGCCATAGACATGAGCGAGCTGGTACTGATACCGGGAGAGAAGGTCTGGGTGGTCTGGGTAGACATTTACGTGCTCGATCACGACGGAAACCTCTTCGACGCCTCGATGCTGGCAGCAATGGCTGCCCTCATGGACGCAAAGATACCCAACCACCAAGTGCTAGAAGACGGAAGCGTTGAGATCTTGGGACCCGGAGTAGAGCCTCTGCCGATAAGGAAGAAGGTTGTGAGCGTAACCTTAGGAATCCTCGGGGACACCTTCATAGTGGACCCGAGCTTGGAAGAAGAAGCGGTAGCTGACGGAAAGATCTTCTTTGCCTTCGACGACAGCGGCAACATAGTGGGAATTCAGAAGAGCGGACCTGCTTGGCTTGACTTCAAGAAGGTCAGCGTGGCAATGGAAATCGCTAGGAACCGCTACCACAACGTCCTAGCGGCCCTGAACAAGGCCTTCCAATCCTAAGCTTTTTGCAATCCTCCCAAGCGTCGAAGAAACACTCGACCCCAACCAAGAGCTCTTCGATCGCGTCCTCGCATATCTTGCCTTGAACCATGAATACTCCCAGCCCCAAGATGAAAGTTATGAGAGGACTTACGGTGTAGTGAAGGATGTCTATGCTTACCTCAAATACCTTATACAAGTAAAACATCACAAGTATCCTTATCCAAGATATGGGTAGACCTAAGATCAAGCCGGCTAAAGAGGCTCCGATCCTTCTCCTCCAACTGCACTTACACACTAGGGGGAAGAGCAAGAACATGAGTGACCTCAAAGAAGAACAAGCTAAGGTATAGCTTGCCAAGAGCTCGTTTCCTTGAACTATTAATATCTCCTTCCCCAAGTACATTACCTTAAAGCCTAATGGAGAAAGCGCTTTCGCGAGAACCTCATAATCGAGGCTCAAGGTCGAGAACGGGGTAAGCTCTAGGAATATCGGTAGGAAGTACCCGAGCAGTATCAAGAAGTAGACGAGCGTTGGAGTGAAGCACTTGCTGTTCCTATAAGAGTAGACCAAGTAAAGCGCAGGAAGCAAGGTCAAGAGAGCTAGGAGAGGAGGGACGCCTACCGGAGCTATAGCTTCGTAAAGGGACCACGAGCCAAAAAGGATTAGCATTAATAGAGCGACGCACTTCTTCATCTCTCTTCAGCTACTGTTGGATTGCCTTACTCTTTTTCCTCTTCCTCAGCGCTGCCAGAGCTCCCGGAAGGGCCAGCACCAGAGGAACTGGTATCGTAGTGGAACTGTTGCTAGTCATAGTATTCGTCATTATCATTGTAGTTGTCATCAGCATAGTCTTTGGAACCGGTAAGTAGACGTTGTCGTAGTAAGCTCCTCCCCTTCCTCCGAACTCGAAGTACTCCAAGGCGGTCGTGTTGTCGAAGGGTAGGGAGACGTTGGCGATGACCCCGCTGGTCACGTTTGTCAAATACACGTTAACACTTCCCACCTTGTAGTTCACATCGACCCTAAGCTCCATCCAGTTGAGGGAAGCGTTGCTCGTCAAGTTCCACTGGAATGGAAGTTGCTTGGTCACCGTAGTTCCATTAGACAGATAGGTAGTTACGGTCACGTTTCCGCTTACCGTTGTGTTGGTAGCATTGGCATAGAACGTAACGTTGATTAGTACCTTACCGTTAGATCCAACTAAGTAGACGCTGGTCCACTGGGTGGTATTAGGAGGTGCTAAGTCCTTATCAGGAGCTAGGTCTATCACGAACTCGTAGGTACCCATACTCAAGTTCCCTAGATAGTACTTCAGGGTGTAGTTACCGGCTAACAGAGAGTTAGGCTTGCTTATAGCGGTAGCGTTGCTCACGTTTAGGACTAGCGTTGCATTGGTAACGTTAATCGGAGTCGCTATCAGCCCCGTCTCCGCTTGAAGGGTCGTAGGCGATATCGCTCCGACGGTCAAGTTATCGAAGGTTATGTTGACGTAGCTCAGCTTAGTCATGGTATAGGTTGTAGTGGTCGTTGTGGTCATCGTATAGGTAGTGTTCATCGCTAAGAGAATTGGTAATGCCATCAAGGCTAGTAACGCTATCCTCACCGATGTCACCGGAGTCACCGCGCACGATTACTACAAAAGAGAGGAATTAGCGTTCGGAAACGTAGACGCCGCGACCCCTCATTATATACTCCGAATTTCCTAGCCTTCCATAGGGAGACCTTGGACGAGGAGAGGATGAGGAAGGAAGCTGAGTACGTGGCGAGGATGCTGGAGAGAAAGGGTTACGAGACCTCGGTCAGGAAGTCGGTAGTCAAGAACTTGATCGGGGAAGAGGTGGTCAGCTTCAACGTTCTTGCGAGCAAGGGAGAGCACGTGGTTAGGTGGAAGGTAAGTGAGAACCGCTATGAGGTCAGCATAAGGATCTACGGCGAGGTGGAGGGAGAGCTCGAGGAGGAGGGCTATCATGTGGAGAAGGACGGGGAGTACACGAGGCTCTTCAAGAGGTCTAACAAGATGTTCGGCTTCTTGGACAAGGTGCCGTAGCTAGCGCTTTTTGATCTTTCCTCCCACCACCTTGGGAGTCAGATGAACGCGCTCAGATTGATCGCGGCGATAGTCGCGTTTGTCATAGCTTACTGGAGCCTCCACTCCATAAGGCCGCTGACGCCGGGAGCAGTTACCGCTGGGAACAAGCTGGAGATACCTTACTCTTGGGACATAAGCTCACACAACACGCCGCTAGCCGTGGTCACCCCTCCCAAGCCGGCCTACCTAAGGGTCAGCTCCTTCAACGTGTATCAAGACGGAAGGTGGGTAAGGGAAGGAGGGAGCTTCGGTCCCGGCGTCCTGAAAGGTAACACCTACACCATTTCAATAACTCCCTTCGCTGTCCTTCTCTACCCCGCCTTCCCCGTTCCCCAACCCTATCCCGGAACCCTCCCGAAGGTCATGGGAGGTACTGAGAACGGAGACACCTTCACCTTCAACGGCTTCAAGACCCAAGTGGTAGCGAAGTATACTGATCCCTTCCCCAAGGAACTCTTCCCTCAGCTTTTCGTTCCCTTGAGCCAAGTAGCTATCTTCAAGCCCAAGCACTGGTCTACGAAAAGGGTCCAAGAGCTGGCCCAAAAACTCTACAACGACTTCAAGGGGAGAACCCTCTACGCGTTGCTGGATTACATGACCAACTGGCTCAGACACAACTACAAGTACACCTTAACTTACACGGGGACTCCCGGGAAGGATCCCGTCGATTGGTTCCTGTTCGTATCCAAGACCGGAATGTGCATGCACTTCGCCTCCGCAGCAGCCGTCCTCCTCAACGATATGGGAATAAAGGCGAGGGTTGTCTACGGATTTGCGGTAAGCTATCAGAGGGGGGACTTCAGGGTGTTCGTGACCCCCACCCACCTCTGGGTGGAGGTCTGGGTCCCCAACGTAGGCTGGATACCTTGGGATCCCTCTCCTCCTGCAGCCCTTAGGATCAACGCCCCTCAAGCCGTTGGAGGAGGGGGCGGAATAGCCCCTCCCGTCACCCCACAGAAGGCGCCGACCGCCCCGGGAAGAGGAGGGGGCGGAGGAAGGATCTCCGTAAACTTGAGGGACTTGGTTCCCTACCTAACAGCCTTCATTGTAATATTGATACTATTCTTCGATACCATTAAGAAGTGGCTGCTCTCGTGGCCCGTTGCCTTTAGAGAGTGTGCTGAGAGAAAGATAGGGAAGAAGGGGCTAACGCTCAGGGAGCTCGCCGAGATCACCGGAATAAAGGAGCTCGAGGAAGTTCAAGTTGAATACCTCAAGAGAGGTAAGTGGCTCAGAAAGGGATTCTGGAAGGCGTTAAAGTGGTGCCTAAGCAAGGCTCTGGGAAGGTAGATGCACCCCCTCCAAGCGGCTATAACGTTCTTGCTGTTTCTGGCTACGGTAATAGTCCTGCTAACTGCCTTCCAAGCTTCTACGGAGGTGATCCCCGACTTAGACGTCCTAGCTGAACCGGTTTACTATGAAGGAAAGAAGAGGAGGCTCGTGGAAGCCATGGTTGAGGAGGTGGAGAAGATGGAGAAGAAGGGAATAAGGGGACTGGTGGCCAGGTTCTTGCTGAAGAACGCTAGAGAGTACTTGAAGTTCAACATATGGGGAGCGGCAGCTCTAGAGTCCTCGAGAGCTTATAGGATCCTCAAGTCCTCGCGAACCACTTCTGAATGAGTCCGCTCCTCACCAACCTCTTGTAACCGTAGCCCATCTTTATCATTCCCAGCACTTCCTCCCTCTTCTCAGGAGGCACGTAGGATCCTCCCACGTGGGTAGCCCCTATCAGCCTGGCGAAGTAGGGGTGGACGGTGGCAGTTGGTCCTACCAAGGCCTTCACAGGGGCCTTCACCTTATCGAACACGAAGGCTATCCTCGGATCCAGCAAGGAGGAGCCGGTAGCTATTATGGCATCCGCCTCCTCCTCAAGGAGGGCATAGCTTCCGGGATAGGCCTTCACTCCCAAGTCCTTGGCACTACACCTAAGCATGTAGTTGTCCTCGTAAAGCACCACCTCTGCTCCAGCCTCCTTCACCTCCTCGACCACTCCGGCCATGTAACCTATCATCAGCACCTTCATACCCTTGTCTATTCCCAGCGCCTCCACCAGATCGGGGGCGGGCATCTCCACCTCTCCTCCATCGTCTATCCACTTCTGGGTGATTGCGGAGAGCGCCGCTAGGGCTAAGGAGGTCTCCGGAGCTCCGGTCCACGCCCTCTTGAAGAGTTCCCTTATGAAGGTCTCCTTGGTGGGGAGGAAGTCCGGGTACTCCATCTCGGGGGCGAAGGCGAAGCCTACCGCTCCCAAAGTCTTAACGTAGGATAGCTTCTTGGCTATTCCAAAGTCTTCGAGTTTAGCGGACGAGTACTTGCTTAAAGGTGATCTTAAAGTCGCTATTAAAGCGTTCGCGAGCAGATTCAAGATCTCTACCCCTCTCTACCTCCGCTCCCAGCACCATTAACGCTTCCCTCATCTCTACAATAGATTATCCTAGACTTAATGAGCCTATTTAACTAAATCCTTCGGGTAAGGGGTGGGGTTAGCTCTTGGAGGAAGGGAAGGTTTATGTCATCACTGACGACATCACTTGCCCTCTGTTCAGGCTGATAGGAGCGAGCGTGGTGAGGACCAAGGACCCTGAGGAGACCATGAAGGCTCTGAAGGAGCTCATCAAGAGGCCAGACGTGGCAATGGTTATGGTTTCCTACGACGTCGCCGTTGGAAAGGAGGAGGAGATAAGGAACTTGGCCGCTGAGATATCCAAGCCTGTAATAACCTTGATCCCCGGAAGAGTCCACAAGCCTCCCAAGCTGGATCCGAACAAGGTCCTCTTGAGAGCTCTAGGCTTCGGATGAGGAGTTTAACCCCTTTCAGAGCTAGTGATTTGGAAGGTGATAGGGCATGCCCGGCAAGATCGAGATCATTGGAGATTACAAGAACTTGCTCAATTACATGAAGGAGGACGCTTACGCCAAGATAGACAAGACCGTTGATCAGGCCTTGAAGGAGGCCGAGGAGCTCTTAGCTAAGAAGTTGGAGGAGGTCTACGCTCCCCTTGAGGTGGAGGTCGAGAGGATACTGGATGAGGCTCAGCAGAGGATCAACGCCGAAAAGGCTGCTCTAGAGATGGAGAGGAAGAAGAAGGTTGAAGAGCTCAAGAAGATTTACGTGAACAAGGTAATTGAAGAGGCTTGGAGGAGGCTCTTGGAGGAGGCCCAGAAGGGCAGCGAGAAGTACAAGAACTTGCTCAAGAACGCTCTAATCAGAATGTCCAAGGAAGCTGAGGGCGACGAGGTGGAGGTATATGCCCTCAAGAAGGATCTGGAGTACGTGAAGAAGGTAATTGAGGAGAACAAGCTGAGCAACCTGACCGTCGGAGGAAGTGCTGAGGAGAAGGGAATAGAGATCAAGGGAGGAGTGGTAGGCAAGTCCAAGAAGGCTGCTGTATGGTACAACTACAGCCTCGAGAGGCTCTTCGAGGAAGTAGTACAAGAGGTCTATTCTGAGGTCCTGGAAGCCCTCACTTCCTAACTTTTTAGCTTGCTGAGCTCAAAGAACACCACTATGTCTCCCGGCTTCATCGTCTTCTCGGGAGGCTCCCACCTGCCTCTCACCAGGATCGCTATGGGTATCCCCTTAGGACCTGCCAGCTGGTAGGGGTCACACCCTTCCGGATCTGTACACTCCTTCGACCCTATGTTTATGGTACCCTTCAAGGCATTGTAGAGCAAGGTGCCAGCGTAAGGATGTGCGACCAAGGCCGCTACCACCTGAGCCAGAGCATCTGCCGGGAGGACCACGTCCGCTCCCAGCCTAGAGAGGAGCAGGCCCACTTGCTCATCGTGGACCAAGGCGACGATCTTGGGCACCGTACACTCGGCCTCAAAGGCCTTTTCCACCACGTCTAAGACGGTATAAATAACCCTCTCGTCCTCTCCGCAAGCGACTACAGTATGGTAAATACAAACGTCCTCCTTTTCGTCCACCTTAGACGTCCTCTTGAGATCCGCTCCTCCCTCCTCGAGGACCTCAGCTACCGCGTCGCATTGGACGCCTTCACCCACCATCAGCACTCTCAAAGAATTCCACCACCTTTCTTACAGCATTTATCATTGTCTCAATTATCTTCTCACCTTCCTCCTTCCTCGCCTCTGAGACGGACTTGGGAGAGCAACCGTACTCGGTGCTTATCCAAGGTATGGTCGCGCCTTCTAACGCCGGGGGACTCTTCACCGCTTTAGTCTTCCTCACGACGACGCTGTAGCCCAACGCTAGAGCGACGGAAGCCTCAGCTCTACAGAGGTCCTGAAAGTCCTTGTAGCCCGCCTCCTCGACGGCCTTCCAGAGGTCTATTACCGCAGCCTTCACGCCTTTCCTAAATATCTCCATTACTACTGCTTGGAGAGGTGGGACCGCTCCCTTGTGAGCCACCACGAAGAGCACCGGCTTGCCGCTCAGCTGGTAGAGCTGTTCGGCTAAGCTGGACATGTGCCTTACCAGTATTTCAAGGGGCATAGTTATTGATTTAGCGTGTTCGGGACTGAAGCTGTAGTTTATGGAGGGAGCTACGTAGACTCCGGGAATGGAACAAGCTACCCTCTCCGCGATCTTCGTGTCGAGGCCCATGGGGAGGGGGCCGTGATCCTCTAGGGATCCTACGGGAACCAGTATCGCCTTAGCGTTCTTGGCCTCCTTTGCGGCTGCGTCTGCTAGAAGCTTACACAAGCTAGACCCCATGGTCGCTTTGAAGGTGTCTTTAAATAATGAAGCGAGGGCTCTCACCCCTTCCCTTCGGGGAGTTCCACGCAGCCTTTCACCATCCCAAGGCGAAATCTATTATCGCTTTTGATCCTTAACTTTTATTCCCTTGCTCTGATTGAGCTTAAAGTATCTATAACTTCACGCCTATGGGAACGCTTAACGTTCCATCTCATACCTTTCAATTGTCACATAATGACTAACCTTAAGCTTGCCCTTTGATGCTTCTATCTTTGTATTCATGAAAGCGGACAAGGATATGAGCGGTTTTCTCCCAGAAGTATGGAAAGGGAAGTTTGAGATTGATTGAATTGAAAGGGAGAAAGCGATGTTAAGAGAGGATGGAACTGAAGACTTGAAAGGGCAACAGAAGTCTCAATAGGGAATGGCAAGTGCACTTGTCAGTATGAGAGTATGCTTTACGAAAAGCGCTCCTTCTCGGGCACTTAACGACTCCATGCTGTTAAACGATCCAAAAGTCCATGAGCTTCTCAGTAAGAAGTACTTCTTACCGAGAAGTCATTCCATATATCAGCAAGTTTTTCCGTGAACTGATAGGGAGATCGCTTGTTGGTATAAAATCGATCCATATGAGGGAGCTTCGAATGTCGCAAGAAGTTTATATTGTCCCCGCGCTAAGGTATTGTTGAAGGCACAAAGGCCCTTCAATCTGAGGAACTTCCACGCCCTTTCACGGGTAAAGGATAGTAGCTTACTCGCCTCTATCCACTTTATATACTCTCGCTCAACCTTTCCTTGGGACTCTAAGTTGCGCCGCGGTAGAGGACATAGGAATCCCCTCTGGTGGGTCAGAAGTGCCAGGATACTGGACTTCCTGCCAGAGGGCAGGCCTTTGGATCCGCATCCCGAGCACCGCTCGAGACCGTTCATCCAAGCCCTAGAGGAGAGCAGACTGAAGCTCATCTCCACCGGCGCCCGCTACGGGGCCACCTTTACCATCGGTGAGAAGATCAGCTTCAAGCCAATAGATGAAAGAATCATAGGAAAGATCTACGTTATAAAGTACGAGGACTTGACCGGGGTAGCTCAAGAATCCCTCCCAGAGGTGGTCAGGGACTTCGTTAAGGAAAACGAGAAACTCTTCGTTACCTTCCTAAACATATCCGAGCCAATAACCTTGAAGCTCCATTCCCTTGAGCTGATTCCCGGAGTAGGGAAGAAGACTCTAAGGCATATACTCGATGAGAGAAAGGTAAAACCCTTTGAGAGCTTCGAGGACTTCGAGAAGAGGACCGGATTCAAGAACATAGTTGATGCCTTGGTTGAGAGGATAATAAGGGAGATCAAGGGCGAGGAGAAGTACTACTTGTTCGTGGAACCCGAGGGAAGGGGGGTGTTCTTGAACTACCTCGGAGCGGTGAGAAGGCGTGTTAGGATGGACGAGGGCGGAGCTGGCGAGACTGGGGGTCAGACCTAGCAAGAAGCTCGGCCAGAACTTCACCGTTAACCCCAAAATAATCGAATACTTCCTTTCTCAAGTTCCTCCTAGTTCCTTGGTCCTCGAAATAGGTGCCGGCTTAGGTGTCCTCACCGAGGCGCTCTCCTCGAGGGCCTCCAAGGTAATAGCGTTGGAAAAGGATAAGAGGCTGTGCGAGTACTTGGCGAAGAGGTTTAAGGGCAACGAAAAGGTGCTCATAGTATGCGGCGACGCCTTGGAGTACCCCTTGGAAGCGGAGATCTTGGTCGGCTCCTTGCCCTACAGCATCTCAGGCCCCTTCTTGGGAAGGGTGTTTACAGAGGGGAAGTGGAAGAAGGCAGTATTCCTCCTCCAGAAGGAGGTTGCTGAGAGGTTAGTGACCGAACCAGGAACTAAGGAGTACGGAAGGCTGAGCGTCATGGCTCAGCTATGTTGTGATGTGGAGCTGGGCCCCAAGTGGGGACCCAAGTCCTTCTGGCCTCCGCCGGAGGTGGAGAGCCAACACGTGGTCTTAAAGAGGAAAAGGTCACTACCGAAGGAGTTCTCTCAATTCCTAGCATGTGTATTTTCACAGAGGAACAAGAAGGCCAAGAAGGTTCTCCCTAGATGTGGCTCCAGCTGGGAAGGGGAGGAGAGGGTGAGGGAGCTGACTCCTCAGCATCTCTGGGAGGCCTTTGAAAGGTCACGAACCTTGAAGGGCGTTTAAAGGGAAATGAATCGCATCGACCTCCCTCTATATATGCCATATCATGCTACTCTCTAGGGGGCGCATCGTGGAACTTAAGGAGTTCTCCAGCTTCTCTGATGCTATAAAGTACGTTGAGGATCAACTAAATGGGCTCGAGAGGGAGGCCGAGCTCGTCGCCGGCATGCTCGAGAACATCGAGGAGGTCAGCTCTTCCTTCGAGGAGTTGAGCAAGGAGCTGGGAGGAGAAACCCACGAAGCCTTCTACAAGGCCACAATAGATGACATAACCTTGTACATAGAGCCAAGCCCTGTGGTTTTGGAAGAAGTAATAAAGAAGAGGGCTCAAGAGCTTTCCTCTCTAATAGAAATATACAGGAAGATAGGCGAGGTCCTCAAGAAGGCCTCCCAAGCGCTGGGTGATGGGGATGTGACCATCACCTTGGCCATAGAGCCCAACGAAGCCAAGGTCTTCATGAGATTGAAAAGGTGATAAGAATTGGACATAAACGAGAGATCTCGAATATTTGTAAACGTTTCGAGCAAGTTAGTGCTACTCACCAACGCGAAGCGTGTGGGAAAGGGGAGGTACACGCTTGAGGAGCTCAAGGAGAAGTCTAAGGGACTAAAAAACTCATGTTTGCTGGTTAAGATGAAGGACATCAGGGGCTACATTCTGTTATGCGACGGCGAGGTGTATGCCATTGCCTTTCAAGAGCCTCCAGCGCTAGGCGAGAGAGCCTTAGCCTTGATAGGAGAGGACCCGATAAGGGTAGAGATCTACGAGGTACCCAAGGACGCTGTAAAGAGGGCCGAGGAGTTCTTGGGACTTAAGGAAGAAGTGAAGCAGATGGGAGAGAAGGTAGGAAGGGTCCTAGCCGGTCTAAGCGAGAAGAAGAAGGCCAAGAAGGAGGAGAAAGAAGAAGAAATCCTTGAGGAAAGCCTCACGGAAGGAGTAATAACGGAGATACCGAGTGAGGAGGAGATACAAGTAGAGGTGCCTCCTCTAGAGGTCTTAGAGCTAATAGACTTGATTACCTTAAGCGACGAGTTGGCCTACTACTTGGAGAGGGAGGGAATAGAGGCAGAGAGCGACACGCCCGTTTCCTTAGACAGCACTTACGTGATAAAGATAAACATAAGGGAACCCGTTGGAATAGAAGAACTAGTAAGGGCGCTCTACGAGGCGGCGAAGAAGAGCGAGGCGACGACCCTCATAGAGGTAAACTTGCCGGGAGGAGCGAAGTACTACTTCGATCCGATATTGTATCAAGGATTCAACGAGGTAATGAGAAGGTTCGGTATTACAGAAGACGTGATAACATATATAGAGGCACAAGGAAAGGACAAGGCAACTATAGTGGCCTCGCTGAGATCCATGTTGCCTTCGAGGTACGCGTCCAGGATAATAGCTTCGCTAGTAGACGTGGCTAGGAAGAGGAGGCTCCCGTGGAAGAACATAAGCTTAAACGTAAGGGCAGGATCGATGGTCTTAGTGGGAGAAGTTCTCTAAAAACGTTATTTAGAAAATATGCTCTTGAGTCTGTAGATGAGCACGGTGAAGAAGCCGGGCTTGCTTCCATCTGGCAGTATGAGCTTTCCGCAGCTAGGACAAGTCTTCAGCTTCAAGTCAGCTCCACAGCTCCAGCACCTCTCACTGTCATAGGTGTTGAAGGATCCGCACTTGGGACAACGGTATATCTTGAACGTCAAATCGGTCTTACAGTTATAGCATATGACGCTCTTCGCGGCCTTCAACATCTCAGTGAACTTCTCCAATATCCTGTCCAACGCGAAGTCGTATTTGATCACCAGCACTAGGTCCTTGTACTTGAACACGTAGAGTCTGGTGGTGTCATTTAAGAACACCTTTATGCTGTCAGTATCACCCAGTCCCAGCTTATTGGTTAGTTCGCTCATCCTGTCGTAGAGGGAGTTGGCAACCGCAGATACGTAGTCTGCATTCTCCTTCTCGATTCCAGCAATGAAGTAAGGTAGACCCTCGCTGCTTGCCGCCACGTAGCTTATTCCCCTGAGGTTGGCTACTGAGTCCACGAAGCTCTTCAAGCGAGCATCCTCCGCTGGTTGAGCGCTCAAGTTAACGTACCCAGTAGTTCGAGGTGAAAGATCTAAAATTAAAGTTGTGCTCTGGTAGTGCACCGGGACCAGAGCCGTGGAAGAGCTGGTTAAGAAAATAGAAGAGCTGAAGAGGACTAGGAACGCGTTCATACTAGCACACAACTACCAGCTTCCTGAAGTGCAAGACGTGGCCGACTTCGTGGGAGACAGCTTAGAGATGGCCAGAGTGGCTACCCAAGTGGATGCAGACGTGATAGTGGTCGCGGGAGTTAGGTTCATGGCTGAAGTGGCTAAGGTACTAAACCCCGATAGGATAGTCCTCCACCCTGAGCCCGCATCTGGATGTCCTCTAGCGGATCACATGACCCCCGAGATAATCAAGAGGTTCAGGGAAATGTACCCTCACGCTCCTCTGGTAACTTACGTTAATTCCACCATAGAGGCAAAGGCCTTGAGCGACATAATAGTAACAAGTGCCTCCGCTTTAAAGGTGGTCTCCAAGCTGGACGATGAGATAATACTCTTCGGTCCCGACAAGAACCTCGCCTGGTACGTGGCCACTAGGACCGGGAAGACTCTCCTGGCCGTTCCTCCTTGGGGCCATTGCCCCATCCACGAGTACTTGGTCTCTCCCTACTACCTGAGGAAGGCCAAGGAGAAGCATCCCGGATGCAAGCTCTTCGTCCACCCTGAGTCCCCTCCGGAGAGCCAAATGATGGCAGACTTCGTGGGCAGTACAAGCCAAATGCTTAAGGCTATAGGCGAGATAGAGGCGAGTTGTTACATCCTAGGAACCGAGGAGGGATTGGCTTACAGAGCCAAGAAGATGTATCCGGACAAGGACATATTCCCTCCCGACTCCAGGACGGTGTGTATAGACATGAAGAAGATAACTTTGGATAAGATAGCTAGAAGCTTGGAGACATTAAAGCCTCAAGTTAAGCTCAGAAAGGAACTAATGGAAGCGGCGAGGGAGGCCATAGAGAGGGGCCTAGAGCTCGCCAAGTAATTCCTTGATTCTCTTCATTAAGGAATACCACTCTCCCACCGTCTTGAACTTGTACACCCTGGCCTCCTCTGCTCTCAATCCCTTAGGGGGAGTTCCTATGATCAAGGCATTCTTAGCGACTATTGGACATTCTAAAATGGCAGCGTACTTGGAACTCATGTTAGTTATCACTAGCTCCCAAGGACCTTTCAAATCTTCACACCTTCTCTTTATCTTATCCATTAGCTCCTTCACTTCTTCCTTACTCATGTTCCCCAAGTACTTATCGTAGCTCTCTATCTCATCCTCGCACGAGATTATGCCGTATTTAGCGCTCAAGATGAAGCACTTAGCGTTTAGTTCATCTGCTATCAAAAATATGTTCTTAATGGGACCCATATAGATTTCCTTGGCCTTCCCCCTACCCTTCCTCTTCCTCTTAGTGCAAGATGTAATAACCAAAACTTTAGAAGTCGGGCTCAACTCCCTTTGCCCTTAGTAGCTCTCTAGCGAACCAAGCGAATCCCTTTCCAGCTGGCTCAGGAGCTACTATGTCGGCCTTAGCCTTAAGCACGTCTTGGGCATCTCCTACAGCTACCCCGACTCCGGCCTTTACTACCATGTCCAAGTCGTTCTCAGCGTCTCCGACGGCCGCCACCTCCCTCATCTCAAGCCCCAGCTTCTGGACTACCCTCTCCACCCCAGCTCCTTTTCCGCAAGTGGAGGGCATCACATGAACTGCGTGTCTGCTCACCATTACAGCTATTCCCTTCTTCAAGTAGCCAAACTCCTCTAGGATCTCTTGGGCCTTCTTGGTGTCCTCCTCCGTGGTCTCCCCGGTAGGGGAGTTCAGGGCGAAGTCGCACCTCCTCCAAGGGTTCTGCCAAGAGGGAGTCCATCCCTTGACGGACCATATCCTCAGCAACACGTTGGCTGCCTCCTTGGCGAGCGAACAGAGGCCTTCGTCCACTACTAGCTCCTCCCACTTGAAGTCGCCTATTCCACAGCCGTTCTCGAAGACCACGGGGGCGGAGGTACCCAAGTACCTCTTCAACGCAAGTACTATAGGCCTACTGTTTCCGCTTACCAATATCACCTTTATTCCGTTCTTCTCCAAAGCCCTCAGCGCCTTTATGGCATCCACATCCAGTAGGAATGAGATTCCTTGGGTGAGAGTTCCATCCACATCAGCGGCTACAGCCTTCACTTGCGACAAGTCCACCTCTCGATCACCTCCTTGAGCTCGGAGTAGAGGGGGTGTAAAACGAGAGCGGACTTCCTTACCTCAGCCCAAGAGTCCCTCTGGGTTATCGTTACCAAGTACCTCCTCTTCTCCTCGTTTATCGGTGCCACGCTAACCGCCTTGTTGCCCGAGGTGAGGACTATGCCGTTCACCTTCATCTTTCCGAGGAAGTCTCCCTCTACCTCTCCCATATCACACAAGCTCAGCTCGTCCTCAACTACCGCCACTATCTCTCCCATCTCTATTTCATCCTCTTTCATTCCAACCTCAGTTATCATGGCTATCATTTCCGATACATAGTCCTTAAAGTTATCAAATCCTCCGAAGATCGTCAAGGACAATGCGTCGGGGGTTACGTAAACCTTGTACGCCGGGATCTCCGGGGGCTCGCCGGGCTTGATGCCGATGAGGCCGGGCTCTGGAGCCAAGATCTCGAAGGTTCCGTCGGCTTTGGGGAGGACCTCGGCGCTCCAGAACCCGTTCTTCGCCAATTCCTTGCTCAGCAATGGTAAGTCCAAGGGCCTCTTGAAGTACATAGTCAACCTTACGCTTCCAGAGACCAACTTAACACCGCTTGACCTCCGCGAGGGGGTAGATAAGGCGCTCTGAGGAGGAGCTCCATGTACGTTAAAAATGCTCCTTTTCGCTCAACCTTTTGAAGGTAGGTAAAATGAGGAGGTTCGCCCTCTACCTCTTAGCCGCTCTCCTCCTACTGCCCCTCCTCCAAGCTGCTAGGCCAGCGGGACCAGTGATCCTCGTTGACCTAGCTCACGGAGAGAACACCAGGGGTCTCTGTCTGTTCATGAAGATGATGCCCGAGGCCTATTGGGAGATCCTAGTACCCTCCAAGAACTACCAACTGCCTCCGTGCTCCGTCAAGCCCTACAAGGTACTGGTGGGAGACTTCTCCTCTAGGCAAGTGGTGGAGGCTCTCAAGGAGGTAGACGCCGTGATCATAGGCCAGCCAACTCAGTACTTCACTAAGGCTGAGCTCAAGGAGATAGCCAACTGGTTCAAGTCCACTCCCGGAAAGGTGCTCTGGTGCGCTGGCGACAGCGACTATCCCGCTCAAGGAGGAAACATGGAGGTAGCCGACCACGCTTGTGATGCCGTGTTTGAGGCCGTTGGAGCCAAGATAAGGTTGGACTTCGTGAGTGTTGAGGACGTCAACAGCAACGCCGGAAGGGCCTACAGGGTAATAGGAATAGTGAAGCCCGATCCTAGGTACGACGCCCAGATAATTGCCTACGGCGCTCACAAGGTCCTATTCCACGGACCCGGAGCCGTGGCTTGGGTTGACAAGAACGGCAACTGGCACAAGCTAACCGACCCCAATACCCCCAAGAACATCATCAAGATAGTGGTCACCAGTAACGGAGGAAGGATCGTGGAGCACCAGCCGGTGGCTCCCGGCGCTCCCGGTGAGTTCGGAAAGGCCCACCACGTGGGAGAGACCGGAGTCTTCGTCCTAATGGGAGCCGAGGTAATAGGCAACAAGCCTCCCTACAGCGTGATCATAGCCAGCGGTGAGAGCCCCTACGGAGGCTACCAGCCCATGGACACCTTCCGCTATCACGGAATACCTCTGGACGGGCCCAGGTTCGTGAGGAACGTGATGCTGTGGAGCCTGAGCTATCCTGCTGAGCTCGGAATAGCTCAGCAGCTCAACAACAACATAATGCACGTTGAGGCTCAAGTAGCCAAGGTCGCTCAGATAATGCCGGTGACCTACGCCGCTGTGGCGATAGCGGTGATAGCCTCTGCCTTAGCCCTCTTCGCCATCCTAGGCTAACTCTCTTTTTATTTCAACTTCTCACTTTATAACACAATATTCCTCAATGTATCTCTTTAGCGTGCTTACAAAGTTGCGGGATTGAAGGTCTGCAATTCTCGCTCCAATTGAGTGGATAAACGTAGTAGCCTTTGTTGGTAGGAAGAAGGCATCTGACATTTCCAAAGGTGGAAACGCTATAACGTGTGTGGATCACAAGAGCTCCTTCCTTCTTGAGCCTCCTTACATGCATCGAGACGTACCTTATTTTTCTAAACGCCTCTGTACTAAGGTTAAAAAATCTTTACCGATCTGTCGAAGCAACCTTTAAACTTTTCAACTAATTCCTTGACGTTATGGGGTCCGAATTCTAAGAAGATTAAACAAGGCACCTCAACCTCGCCATTCATTCCTTTCGTTTTGTAGGATAGTAAGAGGACTAAATCACATATAGCATCCTCTTGTATGAAAAGAAAGGCTTCTGGGTCAATCATGAAGACGAATCTACCTCCTTCAAAACCTATACTGTACATTGATCCATTCTCTTCTACTTGAATTGTTATGTTTCCATCCGCCGAGGCCTTAGCCTCTATTACACTCTTCACGCAGACCTCACCTCATCGGACGACACTTCAACTAGAGAAGCCAGCAAATCCTCCAAGACCTCGGATATCGAGGGACTGTTCTCAATGTCATCCAAAGCGTATCCTTTAAATCCTCCATCTCCAAAATGATAAACTTTAATATTAACACGTCTCATAGCATTAATATCTTCATTATCTGCCTCTAAGCCGTATTTACTAAGGTAAGTGACGGTCTCCTCAATACCTTTTCTAAGAAGCATTTGAGAGAGTTTGAGCTCTGCCAGAATTACATCACTATGCGAAGTTACTATCAAGGGGGTCATGGAGGCTAGTAAACGTAGATACCATGCTATAAACCTCTGTAATGAAACATGAAGTTGGGATTCTGGCTCTTCTATTATACTCAATCTCTTCTCTTGCTGTACCAAACAGCTAAGAAGGAGCAACGGCACGTTCTCGCTAATGGAGGCGGCAACCGAATACAAATGAAAATCTTGGTTCTTATACTTGTACATAACGCCTATTTTATCTTCGAAGAATATTTCACCTTCCAAGAGAATCTTCTTCATAAGTGAAACGAAGAGCTTTCCTTTCATACACTCAGAAAGTTTTCCTTTGTATTTTGTTTCATAAACATGAACTAACTCAGTCCATGGTAAAACGTATAAAGAGAATATAGGATCGGAGTACAAGGCCTCAAGCAATCTTCTCCGATATGTCAAAGTGAGAGGATTGAAAGAAAGGTAATAGTGGATAAAAAGTAGGAACGATTTAGCATAAGCGAGATAGGTGGAAGGATATAGACCTACTCTATCATATATTCTCTTAATGTCATGTAAGCTTACCCTTACCTTAGGAGCGCCATCTTTCCTATAGATGAGTTCTCTGAATGCTCCTCTCCCTTCTACGCTCCCTTTTTTCAAAAGAAGTTCAGAATCCCCAATCTTCAAGGTAAATTCCGAATGTTTGAATAACCTCTTACCTTCATCGTGCCCAAACACCATCATAAATGATTCACAGAGCTTCTTGGCAAAACCAGAGTACTCTTCACACGTCACCCCTTCCTTGTACTCAGATATGTAGGGAAGAGCAAGAACGCTATACAATAATTTAGCCACATAGCTCTTTCCGGATCCTGAAGGACCATAGAAAAGAATCAAGCTCCCCTCTCCGATCTCTAGCTTAGATCTCTGGGCAATAGGGCCCAAGGATTCTATAGTTAGCTCAATCATCGACTATTCTACCATCAAATCGCACCAGAACCGCTCTTAAATCGCTTAATAGTCCAAAGAGCTCCTATCGAAGATCGTTATTTGATTGAAAGCCGTGCTATCAGCGAATTTAAGCTTCCTCGAGGAGATCTCCTCGATGATTGCCTTGAAGAGGTCCCTTCTCTTAGTAGCGGCCGTACTAGCAATAGCGCTAGCTTCCTGCATAAGCGACCCCACGTGGGGAGCTCCGGCCACTCCTAATCCGGGATCGTACTTTAATCTAACGGTGAGCGGAAAGGTACTCCAAGTGACCATAACCAACGGGACAAGAGCTTACACGTTGGAATATCAAAACGGCAAGGTATTCGTTCCCAAGAGCGTTCAACCCGGTCTCTACGACTTGATAGTGAAGACCGATCACGGAGAATGCTATCAGCACAACGCCGTCTGGGTAGTCCCAAGGAGTTTGAAGAGCCTAACGGTAATGCACTTGACCGACGAGCACTTCGGAGTTTACAATCCCACCGGCAGGTGGGCGAGGAACTACGTTCTGGCTGCTATAATAATTGCGAATAGCGACCCTCAGGTTAACGCCATCTTCGTCACCGGGGACGTCGCGGATACCGCCATGCCCTACCAGTATCAAGAGGCAAGGTTAATACACGGCCTCTCCACGAAGCCCGTCTTCGTGATACCCGGCAATCACGACCACGTGAACCCTCAGCCCACTTTTGAGGAGTACGTGGGACCGTGGCACTGGTATAGGATAATAAACGACATCTTGGTCGTCGGAATAGACACCGGAGCTGATGGCTACATAGGAGTTGCACAAGCTTCCTTCGTGAGCAAGCTCCTAGCTAAGAACTACCCTATCAAGGTAATCTTACATCACCACCCGCTCTTCGCCTTCCTCTATGGGAAGCCTTATGTCTTCAAGGTAGACAGCTGGGAACAGCTGTTTAAGACCATGCTAAGCAAGAAGCCTGGATCCAAGTATCCCTACATTTACACAAGCTGGCTAGCCGACGAGGAGGGATTAAAGGAGTTAGTGAAGGCTATCTACGACGACAACTTGACCCTAAGCCTAAGCGGCCACATACACCTAGACAGCTATGCCTTAGTGGAGAGACCCAACGGCTTGAAGACTTGGTTCATAGTGACCACGACCGCGGGAGGTCCGATTAGGCAGAGCGATTACCATGGCTTCAAGATAGTTAAGATAGCCAAGAACGACGTGGAGGTTTACGGCTTAGGAAAGCCGTGGAGCAGACACGCCTCCTACAGCCTAGAGGGGGCGATAGCCGATTTAGGACAGAACAACGTGGTATCCGTAGTAACGTTCAAACTAACCGATAAGAACTTAACCAAGCTCCTACCTCACCTAGTCCTAGCCGTCCCCATACCTAAGAACATGGCCGGAGAGTACAACATATACTCTCCAGACTTCCAGAAGGTATGGTTAAGGTGCACTCCGGCCTTCTGCGTCCTCTTCGCCTCGACCAACAAGGTAATGTTAAACCACACCTACCGCTTAGCCGTCTACACGAAGGCAGACTTGAAGCCTCCCACCGTGGAAGGCCTAAAGTATCCGAAGAACGTGACCGTGGGAACTCCGATAACCATAAGCTTTAGCGCCTACGACGACGCTTGGGGCATTCAGAAGGTCTACGCAATCGTCAGCTCCCCTAGCTATAAGCTAAAGGCTACTCCAATGAGCTACGGAACTACCTACACCTTAAACTTGCCTCCGGTTAAGAAGCCTGGAACCTTAAACGTAACCTTAGTGCTTGAGGACTACTACGGACACAAGACTATCAAGCACTTCAGCGTGGAGGTGCTAGGAAAGACCCAGCAAGCCCAGCATGTGAAGCCGAAGGCCATTCCATCGATCAACGTCCCCTTGTTGCCCATAGCTATAGGCGCTCTGCTGATACTGGCAGCGGCTGCCCTCTTCTTGCTAATATAGCCTTTTTCTTTCAGGGTACCTACCTTCCTCTCCTTTCTTAACGAAGTGTAGCTCCCATGGGAAGTACCAAGGCAATCCCCTTCTCTCCATCTCCTCCCAGAGCTTCGCCCTTATCTCAATCCTTTCCTTCCTCGTAAGCTCCCTCGGAGTAACTATCAATATGTCCACGTCGGACCAAGCGTCGTAGTCTCCTCTGGCCACGCTTCCTACTAAGTAGATCTCAGCATCTGGTATAATTTCCTTGAGGATCTCAGCTATCTTGGGCACTATCTCCCTCCACCTTAGGAGTAACTTGAGCCTCTCCGGGGCCAAGCTCACCCTCTATTTTCCTAAACAGTTCTATCAACTTCTCCACAGCGTTGAAGAACTCTTCGACCTCTTCCTTGGTACATAGCGAAGGTTTGTACCTAGCCTCGTAGTAGGCCTCCTCCAATGCGCTTAAGGTACTCCTCTCCTCCTTTGCTATCTTCATAACTTCCTCTGCAAGCTCATCCTTCCCAAGTACCTCAAGTTCGTGTAGAGGTCGGCTAATAGCTCTCTGATCTCATGCGTCTTCCTCTCGCCTATTCCCATCCTGTAAAGCAACGACTTCAAGTACAGTAGTAAAGCTTGCTCTAAATGGAAGGCATCTAGATCGTAGTACCCGCTTTCCATGTCAAGCTTGGCATCTCCCAACAAGCGGGGAGCCCTCCTCTTTAGGACCTCGTGAACCTTCATACCTCTTCCAATTTCTTCGAAGAAGTCTAAGCTATTACTCCTCGCCCGCTTCCGATCAAAGGGGCTAATAGTTGATAGACAGGTACATAAAGCTTAGGTATGGCTCAAAGTTCAAGTTCAAGTGTACGAGACAAGGGTACTGCTGCAAGGGAGGACCCAACGTCTCCCTCACTATCTTTGACGTGGTGAGGATAGCTAAGTACTTGGGGAAGCACTGGAGCGAGCTAATACCTACTTACATTAAGGTAATAATAGCTGACATGGTACCCTTCCTAAGCCTGAGGGGGATAAGGGACGAGTGCATCTTCTTGAGGCATAACGAGGACGGAACCGTGTGGTGCGAAATTTACCCCGTGAGACCCATGAGGTGCAGACTTTACCCGCTGTTACCCTCCGCCCCTGGCTCAGACGTGGTCTACTTGGATCCCAAGTGCCCCGGCATAGGGAGCGGTCCCGAGAGGGAGGTTCCTAAGGAGGCCTTCGAAAAGTACTACCAAGAAGTTAGAGAGCATTACAAAATGATCATGGAAAGAGTACTCGATAGGGGCATGGAGCCTAGAGAGGCCTTGGAGGACGCCTTGGAGGAAGTTTGGGAGAGGTACAAGGAGGAGGACTTGAGAGGATTAGAGCTTCCGCCTTAGCCCTTTCTCTGACGGATCACTCCCTTTTAATCATCCCCTCCCAACTAGCTCAAGGTGAAGAGCGTGAAGGTAGTAGGGCTGCTGGCCTCTCCAAGGAGGTATGGGTCTTCGTTTAAGGGATTGATGCTGGCGTTGAAGGCCGCTGAGAGGTTTGGAGCGGAAACGGAGTGGTACCACTTGTATCAAATGGACATCAAGCCTTGCTTAGGTTGCGTCTCAGAGGACATAAAGGCTTGCAAATACCCATGCATAATAAAAGACGACATGAAGAAGATCTACGACGCCTTGGTTAACTCAGACGGATTCATAATAGCGACTCCGGTCTACTGGTACTCTCCCAGCGGAGTCATGAAGAACGTGATAGACAGACTTACCGCCTTGGAGAACATGATTCACATAGACGGCCACAGCTGGCTCGACGGTAAAGTGGGAGGCTTCATAGCCACCGGAAACGATTCCGGAGCGATGTTTGCTATAGCTCAACTCATGAGCATAATGAACTCCATGGGTGTAGTGATACCTCCGTGGAGCATGGCCTATACTAACGAGCTCGGAGATCCCTTAGAGAACAGCGCCTTTGTGACGGACTCCCTCAACGTAGGAAGAACCGTTGTAATGATGATAAAGGCTATGAGAGGTGAGAAGGTGGATAGATGGTATGATCCAGAGCTCTATGATTGGTACGAGAAGGAGTTAAAGGAGTGGTTAATCAACTTGGTAAAGGAAGAAGAAGCCAAGGCAGAGAAACCTTGGAAGGACCCTAACTGGCTCAACTCCAAGTAAATTACATAAATGGAGTTATTTGAGAAAATCTAATTACGTACATTCTTTCATAGGCCTTTTTAGTATTTCCTAATGCTCCCTTCTAGGAGGTAACGTTGGAAGAAGAAGAGCTTCTTAGGTTCATTAGAGAACAATTCTTGAGCAAGGCTCTCTTCCAATTCCTCTATCAAGAGGCCTCCCGCTTGTTCGGGGACACAGCAGCTAGACAGCTCTTGTTTAAGATAATGAAGGAATCGACGAAAATGGCGGTAAAGGAGGCCCAAGGATATGTAAAAGAACTAATAGATCCTAACAAGCCGTGCGAGTCCTTCAAGCTGGTTTACAAGGTCTTTGGGATAAGCGACGTCGAATGCGAGGTTAGCGGAAACAAGGCTCATCTGATAATAAAGAACTGTCCTCTGCCTAAGAAGTACGATCCCGAGGGCAAGGGGAACGCTTGCGTGGCCATGATAGCGATAGTGGCTGGCATGGTAGAGGAGATCATGGGAAAGAAGGTATACGTAGAAACGCCTAAGGTAAGGTTCGGGTCAGCGAGACCGGATATCGTGGTGGAGATGAAGAAGAACATACTTATGGGAGATCCTTACTGCGAGTTCGAAGCGGAGATGAAAACGAGCTGAGAGCAATCACGTGAAGACGGTTTTCCTTTTGAAGGAGTGTAGTAGGAGGGGCGGGAGAACTATTGGAAACGCTTTACTTCGTGCTCTCCGGCGCTCACCGAACCATACCGTTTGAGGAGGTCAGAGCGCTTCATGAAGCAGAGGAGTGTCCGCTGAGGGTACTCTCAGAACACTTTGGGTTAGTTCTAGCTGAAGGAGATCCCGAATGCTCCTCGAGGATCATGTACAGATCCGCCTTCGTAAAGGAAGTAGGAGAGGTGTTCGCCATAGGTGACGACGTAGGCGTTAGCGTGTTCAAAGATTTTCAATGCAGTAGATACCACTTGAGGAAGCTGGGGGGACTCAAGGTCCCGAGGTTCGAGGACTTGCTGAAGGGAGAGGGGATTTGTAGGATTGTGGTCACTGAGGGCTTCTACTTGATTGGGAGGACGTTGGCGAAGAGGAAGGAAGGGAAGAGCAAGAAGGGACCCTTCTTCTCTCCAGGATCGATGGATCCCATATTAGCAAGAGCCATGGTGAACCTAAGCAGGCTCAAGAGAGGGGGAACGTTCTTAGACCCGTTCTGCGGGACGGCGGTCTACGCCATAGAGGCCAGCAAGGTCGCTGGAAGGACCTATTGTTCCGACTTAGATCCAGCAATGTGCTACGGCGGAAGGATAAACACCCAGTGGGCCGGAGTGCTAGGAGATAACATACTTTCAGATTCGTATTACCTACCGTTTAGGAATTCCTCCATCCAAGCCATAGCGACCGATCCTCCTTATGGAAGGAGCGTCGTAAGCTTAGCCCACAGGCCGGAGGAACTCCTCCTGGGATTCTTAGAAAGGGCATATGAGGTCCTTAAGCCTGGAAGCTGGATAGCCTTCGCCTCCTCCTCTAAGGTGAACGTTCCTGAGGTCATAGCCTCCACTTCCTTTGAGCTCGGAAGGTGCCACGTTCAGAGGGTGCACAGAAGCTTGGCTAGGCTCATATGCACCGCTAGGAAGCCTTGAGCTCGTAGGCCTCCACGGTACCGTCTTCAAGACCTACTACCAACTCCTCTCCCCATCCAACCCCCCACGGAGGGGAGCGGAAGCTCTCCTTAGCTATCAGATTACCTCTCCTCGAATAAACCCTCAACTTCCCTCTCTTAGCGTCGCTGAAGGCCACGTAGTTGCAGTCAGGAGAAAAGGCCACGTTCCAAGGTTTCTCAATACCGCTCTTTATCCATATGTCCTTTATCCTGCCCATATCTGATATGTCAAGCAACGCCACCTTCCCTCTCGCAGCTATTGCTAGCATCTTGTCACAAGTCGCTACATCGTAAACAGGGCTTCCTACGGGTAGATCCATCATTAACATCCCGGTATCTTTGAGTAATATCGAAACCTTCTTTCCGTGGTCTGGGACGAATAGATAACCTTGCCAATAGGCCGGTCCGTTTGCTACGTACCCTACCTTAATGTTCCATATCCTGTTACCGTTTACGTCGTACAAGGCGCACTCCTCTCCACAAGTAACGAAGCCGTCCGCGAGCATGGTAACCGCTATGCTCTTCGGGAGCCCTACGTGGAACTTCTGAAGAAGCTTCCCCTCCTCGCTCACCATGTAGACGTTTCCATCATAGTTTCCAAAGAGGAAAGTGCCTTTGTAAACAGAGACGTCGCTGCTCTCGTTGTCTCCGCAAATCCTGGCCTTCAACTCTCCTCCTTCCACTATCTCCATACAATCTCTTGCAAGGGCATACTTTCCGTTCCAATAAGCTATTGCGACGGTGGATGACTTCGTCTTAGGTCTATACCTCCAGACCCTCTTGAGCTCTGCCATCTCAGCGCCCCGTCTAGTGCTCGAATTAGCGTAAAAGGGTCTAGGAGAGCGACTTGACGTAGTAGGTAAGGCTGTAGGAGGACGAGTCTATCTCGACCTTCACCTTACCCGTGGGCATTCCCAAATGAGGACACCACATGACTATGGTATAGGTACCTGGACCGAGCTTAACTGTGTTGAAGGAAGGCAAGTAGACCCATGTGCCGGAGGTATCGTTATAGTAGACCTTGACGTCGCCAGAGTATCCGACATAGGTCTCTTGAGGAGATGGAGTGGGATTGAAGTACGTCTCATACCTATCGCTTCCAACGAAAGTCCCCTCCGGAATTCCAGCCACCACCGTCGCCCAAGGAGGGGCCTTTCCGGTATCGCTCACGACCTTGAACCAGCTCACCCCTATGTCGTTAGCGCTCGCCTCTCCTACATCGCTTCCACATCCGGAGCTCACGAAGTACGCCCCCGGATAGATGGCGTCATCGTCATCCAGAGCTCCTTTGACTAACCCGTAGTACCCGGCCACCCTAACTGCCTTGCAGTTGTAATCACGAGCGTTGCTAGCTCCTCCAGATAAGACGAAGCTGGTAGCTTGACATACCACGTTGTCGCCGAAGTAGAGCCTAACCGACTGAAGCTCAAAGTTCCTCATAGTATTCCTGAAAGATATCAAGATGAAGTAAGAGCTTGGCAGTGGTTTTGTCGCGGGAATGCCTTCGGCAACCGCTATCACCTCGCTGAGCTGCGGGAAAACTCCCTTGGAGAGCATGTTCATAAGTACCATGGTCCAGCTGTATACGACAGCGCTAAGGGCTAAGGTAATGGCAACTAACAGTATCTCGGCGATTATGGAGCTTATACCTAGCTTTCTGGTTGTCAAAGCTCCCTATACCCTGAAAGCTATGAAAGGAGAGGAGATAAACTATTGACGTCTGCGAACGAGCACGGTCAACGCTACCAGTATGGGAGCTATTATCGCGTAGGCCGCCAACGGTACACAGAAGGCCGCCGCTACCGGTCTGTTCATCATGGACCTCAGGCCTATGGTACACGCCTCCAAGAAGTCCCACTTAGGTATTCCCCACTGGAAGTATATCCCCGCGTTGGGTGGCAAGTACTTATTCATGTATATTGTCATGTAGAGTCTCGTTCTAAGCGTCTCGTTCCTCTTTCCGTTGCTTATTAGGAACTCCCTCACGTAGTTGTATGCTGTATGATTGCCCTCGTAGGTGTAAAGCTTCGAGCTGACGTCCTTCACTTTCAAGACGTTGTTAAGCGTAGTAGCGTAAGGAGTTAGCAAGCTCAGAGCAGAGCCGTATACTAGAGCATAAGCGAAGGTGAGGGCTGAGAGTGCTATTAAGGCATCGTAGTACCTTTTCTTCTTAGCCGCTAAGTATATCGGTATCGCTATACTCATAATCACCGAGAGGTAGGGATGCAAGAACCCTATCAGGGAGCTCGTCGCTACTTTATCCTTACTCTTTATATATGGAACCAGAGCTACGTAAACTGCTATTATTGCTAGAGATGCCATAGTTACTACGTAATCGTACCACTCGACCTTTCTGCTAACCTTAACTATTAAGTTATAGGAGAAGTCATAGAAAGCTACAGCTGTACTCGCTAGGATTAGCAAGAACAAGGGAAGCTCGTACTTGTTCCACTTGGGCCAATCTCTCTTAAATGAGTAAAAGGTGGCCACGGCGGCTGTCACTAAGAGGGCTAGGGCCACGGAGGTTTGGACTCCGAAGAAGGGAGAGGGCATGCCTCCGTAGCCGCTGGGATAGAGCCTCGGTAAGACGAAGGCGTCGATGAAGGCGACGAAGAGCGTTAGGGCTCCTAGCTTTGACGGCTTTACGTAAAGGTATAGGGTAGAAAGGGCGAAGAAGATCAAGGCTACGTGGTAAGAGGTAGAGGGTATCGGGACTCCGAAGCCGTAGAGTCCCCAGAAGGCGGCCAGCGAAAGCGACAGAAATGCCAACACCGATGCGAACCTACCATAAACCCTCCTCCCGGTAGCTAGGTAACCTATAGCGAGGGCCCCAGAGATGGTAAGGAGAGGTAAGTAAAGGAAGAAGAAGAACGACCTAAGAGTGCCGTAGCCCAAAGGAGGAAGCTTCGGTGGCTTTGCCAACATGGAACCGACTAAGGTTAGGTAGTTGGACCAGTAGAAGGCCAACGACAAAACAACGATCGACGAGAGAACTAGTAGGGAGTCCTTCTCCTCTTTGATTCCTATTAGTGCTAATACCAAGGAGAATAGAGGTATAACGAATGTGGGTAAGGTGAGGGAGACTATGATCCTCTCAATTAACGAGCTCCCGCAGTTCATCCAGAACCACTCGACGAGCCAGTAAACGTGACAAGTAGCGAAGGAGTAGAGTTCTAAGATCATGGGAACGAGTAAAAGTAACGAGAACAACGTTACCCTCTTTACTCCCACTATCCTCTTCGCTATTACCGATGCTAATGGCATTGACGCTATGAAGACGTAAAGCACGAACGCGTTCACTTCTAACCCCAACGGTAAGAAGAGGAAGGACTAATAACTAGGAACGATGATCGAGGAGAGGAATGGAAGGACATAATTTCTAAAGGTGCTCAAATAAAAAACGGGTTTTACTGGACAGTCAGAGGTATCATAGTCTCCCAAGTGCTGCCGTCCTGGAACTGGATCCTCACTTGTACGCTGTTCATCACGTTGGGGTTGACTTGAGGACACCAGACCACTAGGCTCCAGTCGTCCTGTCCGACCTTGGCTAGATCGAAGGTCGGTATGGCATTAGTCTTAGCGGTGTTGTAGGCTAGGTAGTCACCGGTCCACCTGTCGAACCTTATGTTAGCGTTAGTGCTGTTGAAGTAGGTCTCCACCTTCTGGTTGCTGACGTACTGCACGTTCCATACTTGGGCCACTACGGTGGCGAAGGGCACGTTCCTGTCGAACGCTAGGTTGCTCTTCGTGCTGTTGTTATAGAAGGCGTAGCCCAGCTTGTTGAAGTCAGCGGGGTTATCGGCCTTGGTCCTGTTGTTGACCACTATTCCTCCAGGAGCGTAAGTGTCGTTGCCGTCAAGGGTGCCTATGGTGTTGCCCACGTAACCACCGAAGTCTAGTCCGCTGACCTTGGGGACGCTGAATCCGGTGGTAGCACCGGTGTGCTGTACGTCCCAAGCGCTTAGGGCGAAGGCGGAGTAGTGGCAGATCACCCTACCAGCGTAGATCACGTCGACGTTGTCCAGGGTTATTAGGTTCATTCCAGCGCCCTGTCCTCCTACAGCAGCGGGAGGAGCCTTGAAGCTGATTACAAGCACTGGTCTGTTGGAAGTGAAGTTCTCGGCAGATAGGTAGCCGTCCTTGACGGAGTTACCTAGCGCCCAGGTGGCCTGGATGACAGTCAAGGTCTTACCGGTGACCTTGCTGCCGGCCACGTTGGCGCTGAGGCTGCTCACCCAAGTGTAGAGGAGCACGGCGGCAGCGACGGCGATGAGGATCAACAGTAGGGTGGCTATGACGGGAGAGACTCCCTTCTTCTTCAGGGCCTTCATGTCTTTCACCTCTTCTCGTGGTGTGCTATCTAGTAATGGCTTATAAGATGGGGTAGGCTTCTGCGCCGCAAACATGAATTCCTATTCGAATCATCTTTCAGGCAAAGTCTCTGAAACGTTCCCAAGAGATTGAGGAGTCCAGAGTTATTATTTCTGTCGCACAGAATTTGGGGGAAGGTCATTGAAGCTGTTTGCAGTTATAGGCCACCCCATAAAGCACTCCCTTTCACCTCAGCTACATAGAATAGCATTTAGACTCATTGGAGAAGATGCAACTTACACCAAGGTAGACGTCCACCCAGAAAGTCTCGAGACATTCATGGAAGTCGCTCCGCTAGTTTTTAAGGGCTTGAACGTAACCATACCCCACAAAGAAAGGGTTTATGAGCTTGTCGACGAAGTAATGGGAGTTGCTTCGGAAGTAAAGGCTGTCAACACCGTCCTATTCGAGGATTCCAGAAGCTACGGCTTTAACACTGACGTGAAGGGTGTTAGGATGGCAATAGAAAGTGAGGTTAATGCTAGGGGCATGAAGGTGGCGATCCTCGGTGCTGGAGGCGCTGCGAGGGCCGCGGTGGTAGCGTTTTACAAGGACTGTAAAGTAACCGTGTTCAATAGGACCCTAGAGAAGGCGCAACGGTTGGCGAGGGAATTTGGAGTAGAGGCTCGCCCTCTCAAGGACTACGAAGAGATAAGGAGACATAATATAATAATCAATGCAACGCCAGTAGGAATGGACGGAAGGAGTACACCTATTCCTATTGAGGTAATAGAAAGGAATCACGTCGTTATGGATATGGTTTACCGTCCTCTCTTCACGCCCCTCCTCAAAGGAGCGCTGAGAAGGGGTGCAAAGACGGTCGATGGGTTGAGGATGCTCGTCATTCAAGGATTGGAAAGCGAGAAGATATGGTTAGGAAAGGCTCCGGATTGGAAGGTCGTCTACATGAAGTTATTAGCTGAGCTGGCGAACGGATGATCTCACTTCTCCTTCTCCACCTTTATCCCAGCCATGTAAAGCAACATTTGTCCCATCATCTTCTTCAGCTCTTTCATATCATCAACTAAGAGGTCGACCTTGTTGTCAAGCCTAGCGACCGCTACCTTAAGCTCCTCCACATCTTTCTCAAGCTCATAAACTCTATGCTCCAAGGAGTCGAGCCTCTTGTTGGTATCGTCTATGCGTTTGGTCAAATCTAACCTTAAGTCATCTATCCTTTTGTTCAGTTCATCCCTAACTAGCTCTATCTTCTTGTCCAGCCTTTCCTCCGTCGCTTTGATATCATCCCTAAGCCTCTTCTCACAGCTATCTATCTTCTTGTCCAGTCTTCCTTCAGTTTCCTTTATCATTTCCCTATTCAGCTGAATCTGCTTGGCTAGTTCATCGTACCTAAGCCTCACCTCATTCAAAACCATGAAGAGCAATAGGAAGTTCGCTTCTTCACTAGTCAAAGGCTTTCCGCTTTGAATTTTATTTATCAGCTCTCCGAACTTCTCTCTTGCAAAATCATAGGCAATCTCTAAGGTCTTGTCGACCAGGAAGGCCAATTTTATCCCTCCAATAAGATGGGGAGATTGTATTTATGCGAGAGAGTTGGGCGAAGCTAAGCCTACACAACGTAAGACCTCTCCGTCCCCACAAAGCAAGGAGAGCTCTAATGGTCCTATACTTGTACTTTGATGGTCTTTGTGAGCCCAAGAACCCCGGGGGAGTAGCCACCTACGGTTTTGTAATAAGGGACGAAAGTGGTAAGGTTATCTGCAAGGGTAAGGGAGCGATAGGGGCCGGTTTCTTAGGAGATGTAACGACGAATAACATAGCCGAGTATACCGCTTTGATAAAGGCCCTCGAGTGCTTAAGGGAAAAAGGCATTAAGGATAAGGTAATCATAAGGGGCGATTCACAATTGGTGATAAGACAGCTGAAAGGAGAGTACAGCGTCCGATCGGAGAGGATTAAACCCCTCTTCCAAAGAGCGAAGGAGCTCTTAAGAGGTCTGGATTACGTGCTCGAGTGGGTTCCTAGAAGGCTAAACGAGGAGGCAGACGCATTGAGCAGGGAGGCCTTCCGCGAGTTCGTCAAAGGCAAGGAAGAGGAGTATTATCGGTATTATGGTAAGAGGCCTTAGATTGTGTGGAACTGGAACTCCTTCTTCTGGCTTACCCTGTAGGTGGCCCCTATCCTCTTTGACAACACCTTCTCTATCGCCTTCTCGAAGTCCTCCATTGTAACCATCCTCCTTCCAGCCCTTATAGCGTTGTATCCGGCCTCGGTCACTATGGCCTTTATGTCCGCTCCCGTAGCGCCCTCCGTCATCTCCGCTATCTTCTCCAAGTTCACGTCTGGGGCCAGCTTCATCTTCCTCGTGTGTATTTGGAGTATCTCCAACCTTCCCTTCTTGTCCGGAGGCGGTATGTAGACTATCCTGTCGAACCTTCCGGGCCTCAGGATGGCCGGGTCCAGTATGTCCAGCCTGTTGGTAGCTGCTATCACAGCTACTCCGCTCAGGGGATCGAAGCCGTCGAGCTCGGCTAGGAGTTGCATCAAGGTCCTCTGAACTTCCCTCTCTCCGCTGGTTCCCATCTCTATTCTCTTAGCCGCTATAGCGTCTATCTCGTCAATGAACACTATGCTCGGAGCCTTCTTCCTAGCTAGGTTGAAGACGTCTCTGACTATCCTAGCTCCCTCTCCTATGAACTTGTTGATCAGCTCGCTTCCTACGACCCTTATGAAGGTGGCTCCCACTTCTCCCGCTACCGCTCTGGCGATGAGGGTCTTTCCACATCCGGGGGGACCGTAAAGCAACACCCCCTTGAGGGGCTCCACTCCAAGCTCTTTGAAGAGCTCCGGGTGCTTGAGCGGGAGCTCCACTACTTCCCTTACCTCTCTTAATTGGTCCTTCAGACCTCCCACGTCGCTGTACCTAGTCTTGGGTCTCTCCACTACCTCCATTGCCTTAATGTAAGGATCTTCAAGACCCTTGAGCACTTCCAATATCATGTTGCCTCTCTGGTTTATCGCTACGCTCACTCCGGGCTTCAAGAGCTCCCTAGGTACCCTAGAGCTTACCTCCACGACTAGGGTCGGCCCAGCGCTAGACTTGACCACCGCCCTTCCGTCTGGGAGGAAGTCCAGGAAGGTGGCCTCCAACAGGGGCGGATTAGCTATCTTGTTTACCTCGTTCTTCCAATGCTCAACCTCAGCTCTAAGCCTCTTGAGCTCCTTGGATAGCTTCATTATCTTCCTCTTCAGTGCCTCAGGGTCATCCTCGTCTATCTCGAAGTACTTGGGTTTGTGCCCCACGTTGTCATCTGGTAGCGACACCATACGCTTCCCTTTCACGCTATAGTCCTCCGGAGCCTTTATAGTTCTGTAGCACCGTCTTCTACTAGTCTTACCGGAAAGCGCGCCGCTTCAATCGCTCTTATCATTTTAAAGAGTAGGAGAAAGGGTCTGGGGGAAGCTCTATGCTCAAGCTCACTCCTCAAGACCATGAGAAGGTAAAGGCCGGAGAAGTGGAAGTAGTAAAGCTATTGGCTGATCCCATCGGAGTAGAGGAGAAGTACATAATGGCTTATATAGCTATAGGGAAGAACTCGAGAGTGCTAATAGAAACGGGTCCCAAGAAATCGTTCGATAGGCTCAAGGAGTCTCTAAAGGAAGTCGGAATAGAGATGAGGGAAATAGACGCAGTCTTCTTGACCCACATACACCTGGACCACGCCGGAGGAGCCGGCCTCGTAGCCAAGGAGTGTAACTGCCCCGTCTACGTTCACCCGAGAGGTCTTCCTCATTTAATAGATCCCAGCAAGCTGAACGCCGCTGCTGAGAGAACTCTCGGCGAGTTCGTCTTCAACGCCTATGGTCCGGCTGAGCCGCTGCCGGAGGAGTTTGCCAGGAGTACAGAGGAGAAGGTTTATTCGATTGGGGATGTAAACGTAAAGGTGATCTTCACCCCCGGACACGCTCCTCATCACCAAGCGATCTTGATCAACGGAGTGCTGTTCCCTGGAGATGCCTTGGGAGAGGTGACCGTCTGGAGGGGAAGCTACTCCCCAACAACTCCCCACAGGACGTTACCCCCTATGATAATTGATTCTATAAGAAAGCTGATGTTTGAAAAAGTTAACTCTATAGCCTACACTCATAGAGGTATAATAATAGGGAAGGAGGAAGCTCTTAAGCAAATGCATGGGGAGATAGAACAAATAAGGACTTGGCTCGAGGTCGCGAGGATACATTCTAAGGAATGTAAGTTGGACGTCGAATGTTACAAGAAGTACTTGCTCCTAGCAGATCCCCTTTACAAGGACTTGATGGAGAGCGGAGAGCTGGAGAAGAGCAAGCTGTTGCAAAACTCCATAAGGATGAGCATAGATGGAATAGCGAGGTACGTACAAGGAATAAAGTGATTACACGACTTTTATATAATCGAACATTCCTACCTTCATCTTGACCCTGACCACTCCCTTCCACTTCAACCTCTCCTTTATCACCTTCCCTATCTCTTCAGCGACCTTGTAACCGCTGAAGAGACCGACCTTGGAATTAGGACTCTTTTCGGCTACCACGAGAGCATTTATCCTGTTCTCAGCTAGGTCGATAGTTATTATATAGTCCTTTACGATCAATCCCTTTGAAACTAGCAACGTCTTTATCAAGTCATCTAGGATAATATCGGCTACTACGTATAAGGTATGACCCTCGAGGCTTACGACAACAGCTAGGGGGTTGGGGAACCTCTCATTCTGAAGTATAGAGTTGAGATACTCGAGCACCAGCTTCGCCGCTCCCATCACGCTCGTCGATATCTTCTCGGTCCTCGTCAGCCTTACCTTTATCACCCACATGTTCATATCTTCATCAAATTCTGAATCGACGTCAGTAACGGTAAACGGGAGCTTATCGCTCAGCTCTACCAAGGTCCACTTTAACTGCTCCGTTATCTTCTTCACCCACTTTTCCTCAGTCATCTCCTCCTTCTTCTCTGCCTTTTCCTCTTCCTTCTTTTCTTCCTCCGCCTCCTTTGGTGTTACCTCCTCCTCAATTACTCTAGGCTTTACCTTCCTCTTACCCAGCTCCTCCAGCATCGGAAGGGGGAGAAACACCACGAAGGTATGATCCTCCGGCACGCTCTCTACGGTCTGCTTGTCTACCACGACTAGGACGGGGTCATCAGTGGACAAGGAGACGACCTTTGCAGTGCCCCATTTCTTAACGAATTCCTTAAGCTCATCTCCCCTTAATATGATAAATCCGGTCTTGGCCAAGACTATCACCCGGATCAGGACGCTCGTGTAACCTCATCCCATGACGGTTAGCTCTTGGGCGGTCTTCATCCCCAGATACCTTATGTTAGCGAGCTCTTCTAACACTATCTCCTCAAGCTCTATTACGTCTCTCCTCTTAGTAGCGGTAGCTACCCTCAGCGGTTTCCACGGACAAGTCATACTGCTAACCCTTCGCGCTATGTTAGCGCTGTTCCCGGATAAGAACTCTTCTATGTCCTCCTTGTCGCTCCCTGCTAACGGTCTTAATAAGACCTTTCCATTAGTTATAAAGCTCATGTTAGAAAGGGTCTGAGACGCTACTTGACCGACGCTATCTCCTATTATCAGCTCCTCGAAGAATTGGGATGCCTTCTCTATCATCCCTCTCTTACAAGCCTCGCAGAGGTAGTGGAACTTACCCGCTCTCTTGAGTCTCTCCCTAACACTCTTCAAGTAGGGTCTATGATCGAATAAGTATACCTCGACTTCCGGGTTCTCGATGGCTAACGCCCTTAAGGCTAGCTTCGAAGCCTTAGGATCTACGATGAAATGAACTACGCTCTTCGGCCTTAATGCCCTCAGGAGGGCAAAGCTGTCCAAGCCTCCTGAGTAAAGAAGGGCTCGGTTGCTCAACTTAGCGCTTCCTGGGAGGTATGGAAAAAGCGGTTCATTTATAAAAAGGGGTTAGAGTTCATCTACATTTATTGAAGTATAAGTAGTCGTGTGGAATAGTCCATCGGCAGCCGCCTTCACCAAGGCCTTCGCTAACACCTTCTCGTTCTCAGCCTCTATCTTCATGGCTCCGTCGTAATCTCCCAAAAGGGCACAGTACTCAACTACCTTGACTCCTCCCTCCTCTATCTTGCTCTTGACCTTCTCGGCAAAGCCCTTGGGATCAGCCGAGAACTGCTCCACTCCTCTAGCCGTCAACTTGAAGAGTACCAGAAAGGTGTGGGTTCCCTCTGCCATCCTGCCCACCTCATGTTACATTATCGACCAATCAATTAAAAGCTATAAGTAAGAGAATCTTCGTAATCAAATCAAATACCAGAGTTTACGAAACTCCACCCCCATCAAGATGTTAGTATTACGATCCTTCACTATACAAAGATAGGCCCTTCCGTGCTTAGGTAAGAGGTGGCTCCCTTTTCACACCATAAACCTCGCTCCGAGGAGTCCAGAGGGTAGAGGCGTGGAAGCCAAGCACTGGAGATATTACTATGAGAAGATGCTCAAGGAAGCGCCTTTGGTAATTTATTATCCGACTTGCGGAGGGGGAGAGGAATGCCTCTACGTATGCCCTAACAAGGACAGAGTATGGGAAATGGTTCCGATGAAGGTTACTTTATTCGGATTTAAAGAGGAGGTGAGGATGAGGCCGTTCATGGCTCATCCGGAGAACTGTGCCAGATGCTTCCTATGTATGGAAGCCTGCCCCACCGGAGCCTTAAAGCCTTCCTCAGATCCACCAAAGCATCCTTATCTGGACCTGTTCGTTAACACAATCAAGCTCTTCTTTAAGAAGAGATACGGCTGGAGGTGGGTACTTAGAAAGGAGCACATCGAGAAGTTCAAGAAAAACAACAACCTTACTTGAGGGGACTAGCGGCAGGGGCCTCGGGCTTGACTATTAGTACGCTCTTCCTACACGTTATTACGATCTTCGTCGAGACGCTGCCCAATAAGTAGCCGCTCACGTTTCCTAGTCCCCTAGACCCTAGTACCACCAAGTCCACGTCCTTTTCCATGGCAGTTTTCGTTATCTCATCCACAGGAGAGCCTTCCCTCACGACAAAGTCTACGTCTAAGTCGAATTCCTTCGCCTTCTCCTTTACCTCCTTTTCCAGCTTCTCAGCTCTTTCCTTTAGTGGCTTTAGAATTACGTCCTTATGCTCTATTGGAGGTATTACTCTGGTGTCAATTACGTGAACCACAGTGAGCTCGGCGTTATACTTCTTCGCCATATCGGCAGCCCATTCAAAGGCCTTCCAGCTAACTTCGGAGCTGTCGTGAGCCATCAAAATCTTCTTGATCATCTTCATCCACCTAGGAGTAACATCCTGACTATCTTCTTGCTCCTCTCCACGGCCTTCACTAGGGGCAGTATCACTTCCTTTGCTATGGCCACTTGCTCCTCATATTCCTCCTTCTTAGCCTTCAAGGTATTCTTAGTCACGAACTCCTTTAGCTTCTCATCTAGAAGGAAGCCTAGAGATTCCTCCTCCCTCACCTTGGGCATCTCACAACACCTCCTCCTTTATTATCTGAGATAGCCTCTTAGGTGTAACAGCTTCTATCTCCTTGAGCTTCCTGTTTATGTTTATTCTGTTTACAGCGGTTACCACGCTCTTGTTGGCCATCCTCCTGCTATCCCAACTTACCACGTAATCCGCCTCAGCTAGGGTAGCAGAAGCGAAGATCAGCAAGTTGGCGAAGTACTTCTCGGACAGAACGTCCTCCTCCAAGTAGGTCTTGGCTAGCTTCAATACCTCCTCGTGGTTGTCTTCCACTACCTTGACGTTGTACTTGCTGAGAACGCTCAAGGCGTGCCTAAGCCTGAACCATCCCATGTCTCCCAAGTAGAGGAGTTGTTCAAGCTCTAGCAATATGGGGGTACCAATGATCATCTTCCAGTCGGCTTGCTCCACCAGCTTCAGGAACTCCACGGTCTCATCGTGGAGCTTGTCCTCTAAGGCAGCGGCAGCTAGCAAGACGCTGCCGTCTAGGTATACGACCTTTTCCTCCCTTGCCAAGGCGCCGTTCCCCATGCTATTAGCTTCAACGGGAGATTTATAGGTGGAGCACACAATATCAAGGTAGCTCCATGATTATTTGGTGTACTTCTATCTTCAAGCAAGTAAAAAATATGAGATTAGCAAAGTAAGGCGGCTAGTATGGCATCCGCCAGCAGGAGGAAGAGCAGAGGAACGTGCTGCATCGCTAGCTTTTCCACACCATAGGGGCTGATTATGCTCCTAGATACCCTTCCAGCGACGAAGGCAGAGTATAGAGTCAACCAAGGGTATACGTTCATTCCTCCGAGAATTGCGGCAGTGAAGGCACCGTATATGAAGGCATAAATGACGTTTTCGTAAAAGAGTATTGTTGGGAATTCCTTTATGAGACCGGTTACGTGAGCTATATCAATTCCAATAAAGCCTATGATGAGTATTGCGTTAAGGGCTATGAGCGCCATCGAAAGCGCGGACGTCATTCAGCTTCCCTTTCTTCCCCATTCCTCCCTCTGATTAAATAGATCCTCGTTCTCTTCTACAACCCTTTCGTGAGGGAAGGTTAAGTCTAGAGGATTGGTCTCGCTGGGGATGAACTCATCCTTCACCGCTAGCCCTCAGAGGGAGTCTACATGCTTGTTTATATTTGTATATGTAACTCTCCCACTCAGATCCCAGTGTAACAATGGTGGGATTAAAAAGCTTTTAATCAACACAAGGAACTCCTCTCGGCTGATGCCTATTGTGGAGAGGATCTTCGCTTGGCTCCTAGGTCCAAAGGCGGAGAACCAGAAGTTACTAGAGGAATTAATCAACTTAGTGATAAGCGACTACATACATTGGAGAAGGAATTACTTTCCCAAAGATAAGACACTAATTAGAAGGAAGGATCAATCGGAGCTGAGGGACGAGTTCGATAAGCTTTACGACAACATATTCAATCTGCTAGGAGAGATGAGGAGGAACTTCCCGTTCTACAGCCCAAGGTACATAGCTCACATGCAATCGGAGACCACCCTTCCAGCCCTTCTAGGCTTCATCATGGGTCTCCTCTACAACCCTAACAACGTCTCCACTGAGTCTTCTCCCGTGACCACGGATTGGGAGATAGAGGCTGGAAATAGGGTGCTCGAGCTCATAGGCTATCGTCCAGCTCCAGACCCCTCTCTACCTAAAGACAAGTACCTGAGAGAACTGAAGAGGGAGTTCGGCTGGGCGCACATAACCTCCGGCGGCACTACAGCGAACCTAGAGGCCCTCTGGGCGGCGAGGAACGTGAGATATACAATATTAGCCATAAAGGATGTAGCAATAAAGGAAAACGTAGACCTTATAATAAAGCTACCGAATGGGAAGAAGTATGACATAAGTGAGGTGGACGATTACTCCCTCCTAACGATAAAGCCTAATGAAGCCATCTACGCTCTTTCAAGATTAGTCGTAGCGATGAAGAGGAAGTATCTTGAGAGTGACGAAGAAATAAACAAGAAGGTATTGAAATTATTAAGAAAGAGTGAGAGGTCCATAAGCAAGGGGTTTGGTAAGCTGTTCGCCGAGTTCCAACCAGTTATCTTGACGTCGGGAACTTCTCACTACAGCATCGAGAAGATAGCGGACGTCCTAGGAGTGGGCAGAGATAACGTGATCTACGTTGACATAGATGAAAACTTCAGGATGAGTGTTAAGGACCTCTACTCGAAGCTCAAAGGAGTCAAGGCGGAGAACAAGGTCCCCATAGCCGTTATCGCCACCATAGGAACAACGGAAGAGGGATCCGTAGATCCTCTACACGAGATAGTGAAGCTTAGAGAGGAGTTCGAGAAGGGAGGCTTCAGCTTCTGGGTTCACGCCGACGCGGCTTGGGGAGGCTTCATAAAGACCTTGCTAACTGATGGGGATGATGAGAAAAAGGTAATAGAGAAGGTAAGGAGGATTACCGAGGACGAGATAGAATTGGAGCATGAGAACTATCAGAAGAGGATAAGGATACTGTGGGGAAGCGACAAGGTAGTCTTACCCTTCTTAGCGTTGAAGAGAGCCGAAAGCGTCACGGTGGATCCCCACAAGATGGGGTACATGCCTTATCCATGCGGAATGGTTGCCTTCAGGAACGACAGGGTGAGGCACTTCATAAGTCAAGAGGTGCCCTATATTACATCAACCTTCGCCGTCCACTTACCTCTAAAACATAAGGACTTGGAAAGCGGGAAGGTTGTTATCAACTCATTGGGACCTTACATACTGGAGGGCTCGAAGCCCGGCGCCTCCGCTTCAGCCCTATGGCTTCAGATAAACACTATTCCATTGACCCCTGAGGGGCACGGAGAGCTCGTGAAGAACAGCTTGTTAGCAGCGAGGCTTCTCTGGGAATGGATAGTTCATTGGGATCAGGCAGAGAGGGTGAACGGTAGAGAACCGGAGTACCAGTTCATACCACTTACCCAATACCCGCCAGATACAAACATAGTAACGTTTGTAGTAAAGAAGAAGATAAGCAGGTCGATAGCTCAGATGAACGAATTAACGAAGAAGGTATACGAGGAGTTCTCCATAAGGACGGAGTTGGGAGAGTTCGAGTACAGCTACTCACAACCCTTCTTCTTATCCAAGACTGTATTCAAGTCGCCCAAGTATCCGTTCAAGGCATTAAGACCGTTCTTCAAGAGGGCCTTTCCCAAGGCAGAACTGCCGAAGCTCGAAAGAGAATACGAAAAGGAGGGACTCTTCGTACTGAGGGCAGTTGTGATGAATCCCTACATATATCCGCTGAAGAAGAGAGGTCAAGATCTCATGAAGGAATTCATGAGAAGGGCTTCGGAGGCCGCTGAAAGGGCCTTGAGGCGAGGTCTTTGAGTTTCTATTGCGGTTACCTCGTCGTTAATCTAGTTTATTCAACCGAAGAAGTAGACTATTAACTATTTAGCTCCAAGTGCCATTGTAAAGAGGTATAGAGGGATGAAACTCCTCCCAGTACTTCTACTCTCCCCCATCCTCCTTCTTGCTAGTGCTGACTTAATCATAACCGATCTCCCGACCGACTTGGTGAGCATAGACTCCTACGACGACGCTTTAGTCATAAGCGCTGGAAGCTGCATCTATCTCTTTGACTACGGAGGAAATGAGCTTCAGAGAAGATGCGGAGGAGACGTAGCTTACGGCGTTTGGGCTTCAGATAACGGCGCAGTCGGCATCCTTAGGAAGAACACGTTCTACAGCGGCTTAGGAGCTCCCACTTGGGCGATCATTATCTCGCCCTCGTCTACGACGAACCTAACGTTGGGTTACACGTGGGACGATTACCTCTCAGTTGCCCTCGTCTCCAAGAGCTCGCTGGTGCTCTGTGGATCTAACTGCACGCGTTACGACAACGGCACGGGAGCGTGGAACGTCGAGGTGTCGAAGCTGTACAGAGAGCCGCATAGGATTGGTTTAGCGGATGACCTTCTACTCGTTCCGAGCTACACCCAAGAGGCTATTCTTGCGTTAAACGCGAGTGACGGGACGTTAGTCTACAAAGCTCCCATATCCGTTTCCAATTGGAGTGAAGTAGAAGGGCTCTCAGCGGACGTCTGTGGGTACTTAGTAGCCGTTGTTGTCAAGGGGAGGTCCTTGATAGGCTCTTTACATGTTTACGAAGTGAAGAACAACTTAACGCTCCTTTGGAAAGCGGATCGTTTCATAACTAATAATTATGGTTCATTCCTTGATTATTTGAAAGATGTAGCGATTTCTCCTGATTGCGATTACATAGCGGTATTGGACGATTTCTCTAGGAACATCTATGTCTTCAAAGCATCGTCAGAGCCTTATGCCTTGATCGAATTCGATGACAACAAGTATAGCATTACCATCTTTGATGATTATGGAAACATCGTGTCCAAGGAGTCAGGAAACCTTCCCGGAGATTTACTGAGCTCCGCCGCCCTTACGTGGAGCAAAGATGGATTGCTTATAGCATTGAAATTTGATGAAAACGGGAGCGCGAAGGGCGGCGTGCTTAGAATAGTCCTCGACTCCGTCGCCCCAAGCACACAAACCCACTATCTTGACACGACGACCTCTGGCTCGCATGCAGGAATACCGACCGTCTCGTTACTAGCTTTGTTGATTCCTCTTGCAAGGAAGTTAAGGAGGTCAGGCGGGGATTCTTCCTATCACCGCTCATCTTAACGGGCTCCCTCCTCATCCCCATAAAGATTTATTATTCGAACGGAAAAGCTACCCCCACAAGGGAAGCTGGTGCCAGTAACGGTCCTCGTGGGAGCCCTCTTCGGAGACGAAGGAAAGGGCAAGATAGCCGCTTACCTCTCTCACCTCCAATCTCCGAGCTACATGGTCCGGACGGGGGCAATTAACGCCGGTCACACCGTCTATCACAATGGAAAGGAATACAAGCTGAGGGCACTCCCCTCAGGATTGGTGACGTTCAGAGATGGAAAGGGAGGTACCGCTCCGGGTGCTCTCATAAGCATAGAAGTACTGAGGAGAGAGGTCGAGCTGCTGGGACTCTCCAAGGAACAAGTTCTTGTAGATGAGAGGACGGGTATAATTGAGGATAAGCACGTGGAGAAGGAGAGGAGAGACGCTCACCTCGCCGGTAAGATAGGCTCTACCTTAACCGGAGTAGGGGCGGCGATGAGCGATAGGGTAATGAGGAGGTTAAAGTTAGCCAGGGACTTCAAAGAAGAGATAGAGAGGTTCGCTACGGTAGTAGACCTTCCGGAGCTGTTGTACGAGGCCATAGACAGTTATAAGGTAGTTCACATCGAGGGGACTCAAGGCTATGGCTTGAGCTTGTTCCACGGCACCTACCCTTACGTGACCTCCAGAGACGTCACCGCCTCCGCTGCCCTGAGCGAGGCTGGTCTCTCCCCCTCCGACGCTTCCGACGTGATTCTGGTCACCAAGGCGTTCGTCACCAGAGTGGGAAGCGGTCCCCTGAAGGGTGAGCTCAGCGAGGAGGAGGCGAGGAGGAGGGGACTGATAGAGTTCGGAACAGTAACGGGAAGGATGAGGAGGGTAGCTCCTCTGGAGGAGAACTTGGACTTGCTCAAGAGGGCAGCTAGGGCGAACGGGGCGACTAAGCTAGCGGTTACTAAGGTCGATGTCTTGTTCCCGAAGGCGAAGGGCGTGACTAGGTGGAGCGACCTTCCAGACGAGGCGAAGAGGTGGCTTTTCGATCTAGAGAAGGAAGTAGGCGTCCCCATCTGTTTTGTTGGAACCGGTCCCGAAGCATTGGAAACCGTGGGGTGTGAGGCATGAACGAGTTCGACGTGTTGATAGTTGGTGCTGGACCCGCTGGTATGTTCGCTGCGCTGAAGATAGCCGAACTCACGGACGGAAAGGCTAGAGTAGGAATAATCGAAAAGGGATACTACGCCAAGCAGAGGATCTGCCCTCTTCAAGAGCCTAGGATAGGGAAGTGCACCTACTGCAGACCTTGCCACATCCTCTACGGAGTGGGTGGAGCCGGTACCCTATCTTCCGGTTTGATCAACCTAAGACCGGACATAGGAGGTGATTTGCACGAGCTCGTCGGGAGCTGGGAGAGGGCTTGGGAGCTGATAGAAGAGGTTGACAAGATATTCCTAAGGTTCGGCGCTCCTCCAGACACCTTACACGAGCCGGACTTGGACAAGGTCAAGGAGATCGAAAAGAGAGCCGTCAAGGTAGGAGCTAAGTTCGTACCAATAAGACAGAGACATATAGGAACGGACAACTCCATAAAGGTAATAGATAATATGACCAAGTACTTGGAGAGTAAGGGAGTCAAGTTCATCATCGGAACTGAGGCGCTGGACGTAGACATGGTTGACTCTAAGTTCAGAGTGAAGACTACCAAGGGAACCTTCGAGAGCAAGTACTTGCTACTAGCTCCCGGAAGAGGAGGAGCCGAGTGGTTCGTGAAGATAGCTAGGAAGTTGGGCGTCACCTTGGAGAGCGGTCCTCTCGACGTCGGAGTCAGGGTAGAGGTTCCTCACGCCGTAATGGACGATATCATAAGCATAGAGGTCGATCCTAAGATAATAATATACACCAAGACATTCGATGACAAGGTAAGGACCTTCTGTACCAATCACAGAGGCTTCATAGTGAAGGAGGTTTACGACGACGGAACGGTCGGGGTTAACGGTCACGCCTACCTAAACAAGAAGAGCGACAACACCAACTTCGCCTTCCTGGTCACGATAAAGCTCACGGATCCAATGGAGGATACCATAGAGTACGGAAAGAACCTGGCTAGGCTGGCCACCAGGCTCGGAGGAGGCAATCCTCTGATACAGAGGCTCATCGACTTGGAGAGCGGTAGGAGAAGCACTTGGGAGAGGATCAAGAGAAGCGTCACCAGACCTACCTTGAAGGAAGTGACTCCGGGAGACATAAGCATGGCATACCCCTACAGGATAATAACCGACATACTGGAAGGTCTGAAGAGCTTAGACTACATAATACCCGGAGTCTTCGGCCCGCACACCTTGCTCTACGCTCCAGAGATAAAGTACTATAGCATGAAGGCTAGGGTTGACAGGACCATGGAGACCGACGTGGCAAACTTGTACGCTGCGGGAGATGGGGCTGGGCTATCGAGAGGAATAAACGTGGCCGCCGCTACCGGATTAGTAGCGGGAGAGGCCATAGCTAGAAAGCTCAGCTGAGGATGATATGGTTACGCACATCTGATTTTATGATGAAAAGGTGGCTGTTTGACTCATTTGCTCCTCCAATCCTTCAAGTGACCTATCATCATGCTCAGAGGAGCTAGCAGTATCGCCGAGAACAGCACGCTGGCCAGCACTTGACAGTATCCGGAACACCTGCTTCCGAGCTCTCCTGCTAGAAGGCCCGCTCCAAAGGAGTACATCATCAGTCCCTTCAAGGAATAGCTCCTTATCTCAGCCACGTCTTTCTCCATCTTTTCGTACACTGACTTGAACTCTTGCATTAGTCTTTTCAGTTCGAGTTCCACGCTCTTAGCTCTCTCGGGCTCGTGGAACAAGGATATTTCCTTGCTCTTTGCCCTGGTCACGTAGGCCCACAACTGCCTAAGTATTTCCACTTTCTTTTCCAAGGCGTTAGCATATATCAACCAACCTATTCCCATTAAGAAGAGGCCTCCCACGGAGATAGGGAAAAACGGTATCAGTTCTCCGGCTGCCAAGCCCACGAAGAACAAGGCGACAACTAGCGCTATCTCCCTTTTTCTCACTATAGAGTTGGTAAGTGCTTTCATACTTTCTATCATTTGATCCGAAGGGTTCAGCTCTACCATGTCCTTTAACCGGCTAAGGCTTCAAACATATGATAAAAAGTAGGGTTCTCAGATCTCCTCTAACTCTTCTCTGAGCATCTCGAGGAGTCTCTTCATTACCATCTCCGCCGCTACCGCGAAGGCGAGGTCTCTAAGCGAGACTATTCCTAGAAGCTCATCGTTTTCGTTGACTACTGGCAAGTGTCTTACGCCGTGCATCCTCATCATTTCGAGAGCCTTCAACACGCTGGTCTCCGGTGCTACAGCGTAGACCTCCTCGCTCATTATTGTGCTTACTGGAGCGTCTAGGTCAGCCCCCTCAGCTATTGCCCTTACCAAGTCCCTCTCGGTCACGATCCCCACTATCTCGCCGTCCTTTACGACCACTAGGCTCCCTATTCCTAGCTCGTTCATCTTCTTTGCTGCCTCCCTTATGCTGGCGTCGGCGTCTATCACTGCTACGGGAGTGCTCATGACTTCGCGGACGGCTATTCCTCTTACCATTTTACCACCGTTACTCCTTCCACGCCCTACCCTTTATGCGGTAGCCCCGCCCTTCTCGGGGGAGGTCCTTGATACCTCTCAAGGAACTCAGGAGGGCATTGGAAGAGCTCGGTGCCGATGGAATAACGGCCTTTGAGGCGGCTGAAGAGAGTGTGACTTACGGTACCAACTGCTTCGAGATAGTTCTGTCAGAAAGGCCTTACGCAGGAATAAGATTCCAATACGATCAATATAGTGAGAGCGTTAGGCCGCTGATATTGAGAATACATATAAAGAAAAAGGAATTTAACGTCCCAAAGGAGCTCGTAGAGAGTCTGCTGCCAGCGCTCGTCTCCGCTGAGGAGGACGAAGAGTGGATGAGCATAGCGCTAAGACTGCCCAAGGAAGACGATCCCAGGAAGTTGATTGAGAGTGCTATGGAGGTAGTGAAGACGTTCAACTTGAGGATAGGAGGTTCTGAAAGCAAGATCTACGGATACGTACCAGTCGATTGTGGCCCTTATCTAGAGTACGCTCTTAAGAACCAATAATATTTCCTTCAAGCTTATGGGTCCTTCCCTAAGCACCTTTATCTCTTTCCCAGTCAGGTCTATTACCGTACTCGCTTGTCCGAGCTCGCAAGGCCCAGCGTCTATCGCTAAGTCCGCCTCCACGGTAACTTCCTCTATCCTCTTTGGACTCCTTCCCCCGCTTATGTTCGCAGAGGTGACGGCTAACGGACCCACTTCCTTCAGGAGCCTCAAGGTAAAGGGGTGCGCTGGAACCCTAAGGCCGACCTTTCCCGTTCCGGCCGTGACGAACTCCGGCACCGTAGGCTTCGCCTTTAGTACCATAGTCAACGGTCCTGGCCAGAACCTCTTTGCTAATGCCTTAGCCCTTTCGTCGAGGTATGCCACTTTCTCCAAGTCTTCTAGGGATGCTTGAACGGGCAACGGCTTGCTCTTAGGCCTTTTCTTTATTTCATAGATCTTCCAAGCGTGTTCGAGCTTCGAGGCTATGCCGTAGACCGTCTCTGTGGGAACTATTACCAATCCTCCTCTCTCCAAGACCTCCTTAGCTTCCCTCAGCGCTTCCTCTAGACCCACCTCGCTGAGCTTGAGAACCCTCAACCTTCCTCCCTCCGCCACTGCCTCGGAGGAACTCGAAAACTATGAAGCCTACCAAGAAGCCCCCAACGACATCCAAGGGGTAGTGCATGCACAGCTCTATCCTAGACCAGCCTACCAGAAACGCATAGATCAAAGCCGGGATCCTAAGTTGGGGGTACAAGTAACCTATCCAGAGAGCGACCCACATGGCCCTAGCAGAGTGACCCGAGGGGTATCCTAAGCCCTCTATATCACATAGACTAGCTGGGACGCCTATGGGCCTGGGACTCTGGAACACGCACTTGAGAGCCGCCACTGCTACGTTAAGCGCTATAGCGGAAAGCACTACTTCCTTCCAGTTAATTCCCTTCCTTGTTGCCAAGTATGCTATAACAACTACCCATATGATAAAGGAGGTTAGCTTCTGCGTATAAGATATCCAATACGCTACCTCCTTAAGTCCCTCTACGCTGAAACAAGGTATCCTGGTAGCGAAAGGTCCAAGGATCACCAAGAGTACTAGAGCCGCTATCAGCGCTACCCTCGACCTCACCTCGGGTCTCCAAGCCTTCCCATGCTACGTGAGGCGTTTAATCGTATACCCATTCTCTATCAGATCTTAGTGTTTCTTCTATAGAGCTTAAGGAATGTCTTTTTCACGGCGTCATTGAATAGGAACCACACGAAGGCGTAACCCCATATGAAGGCTGCCCAACCCCATCCCATAGGAGTCATCAAGCCTAAGCCGTATACGCCCACAACCGTTCCCAAGAAGCTGGTTCCTTGGGTAGCGAAGTAGAGAGCTCTGGAGGGCCAGGGTTTCTTCCAGAACCAATCTTTTGTTCTAGTGTTAAATATGGTAAAATGCCCAGCTACTATGAGTTTCGTAAACATTATTGTTTGTATCAAATCCTTCGGTAACATCCAGTATGTCATCAAGAGGTAGAAGAGAGTGAACGAGGAGAGGACTCCGGCCGTTCCGAGCCAGAAGGAGAGCATCTCGAGCTCTCCGTAGATCCATCTGACCGGTCTTTGGGGTATCTCAACGTTGTCGTAAGCTATGGTAAGTATCGGTATATCGTTAAGGAGTGCCAAAAGTATGATCATTATTGTGGTTATCGGGTAGAACTGGAAGATAAGTATCGACAAGGTCATGAAGAACAGAACCCTTATGGTCTCAGCTATCCTATAGATGGCATAGGATTCCATCCTCTTAAATATTTGTCTAGCTACCTTGAAGCCATCTATTATCACCCTCAATCCTGGAGTGAGGAGCACCATGTCGGCAGCAGCTCTAGCGGCGTCGGTGGCGTTGGAAACGGCTATTCCACAATCAGCCTTCTTCAAGGCTGGCGCATCGTTTACGCCATCGCCCGTCATTCCAACTATATGACCTCTTTCTTGAATCTTCTCAACAATAAGGTACTTGTCTTCGGGAAAGACTTCAGCAAACCCGTTCGCCTCCTCTATTATCCTAGCTATCTCATCCTCATGAGCCCTAACTATTCCCGGAAGGAGGGGTCTACCTTCAAGCTCCTTCTTAACCATCTCGGCTATTTCCTTGGCTTTCCTCTCAGCTTCTGCGGGACTCAGTCCCTCCGCTACTCTCAATAACGCCTTAGCTATTACCTCTGCTAGAATCACGTACTCCTCTTCTCCTCTCTTTATCTCTCTCATGCTTATTATTTTATCCCCAATACCCAATATCTTAGCTATATACTTCGCTATAGCCACGTTGTCTCCGGTAACCATCTTCACCTCTACGCCGAACTTCTTAGCATCTTCAATGGCCTCCTTCGAGTCAGGCCTAGGAGGGTCGAAGAGAGGGATTAGACCTACTAGGTGGAGTTCCTCTTCCAAGAGCTCTTTCATGGCAACAGCTAACGTCCTAAAGCCGTTCTGAGCGAACTCCTCTACCTTCTTAAGCACTTCCTCTTCATCTATCTCCTCCTTGTTTACCATATCGATTATTACCTGTGGCGCTCCTTTAGTAACGAACATCTTCTTTCCTTTACATTTGACTATGGCCTCCGTGCGCTTCCTAACGGGATCGAAGGGTACGAACTTTAGCTGTTTACATTCTTTGAGCTCGTTGTAGAGCCCCCTCTTCTTGAGCCACTCGAAGATGGGTATCTCTATAGGATCTCTGTTCTCTTCCTTTGAGGCCAGAGCAGCGAAGAGCATCAAGTCCTCGACCTTATACCCCTTAACTACGTAGGGATCAGCTATCGTCATCTTGTTCATCGTTAGGGTACCCGTCTTGTCAGAGCAGAGCACGTCAACGCCCGCTAACTCTTCAATTGAAGAGAGCTTGCTCACTATTACCTTCTTCTTAGCAAGGTAAAGGGCTCCAACGGCCATAGTTATGGTTAGTACCGCGGGAAGGGCGACTGGTATAGCCGCTACCGTCAAGACTAGAGAGAACTCTAAGAGCTCGAAGGGGTTAGCTCCTCTGCTCAGTTCGACCGCTACCATTATGCCTATTAGAATTATAGTAAGCATAATGAGGAAGTTACCTATTTTTATTACCATCTGTTGGAAATGGCTCCTCTCCTCCCTCTCTGCCCTTGCCACGAGCTGGACCGTTTTACCGAAGTATGTTTTCAATCCAGTGGCTATTACTATCCCTATCATCTCCCCTTTCTTTACAATTGAATTAGCATAGGCTACGTCCCCAGGCTTCTTGGTAACGGGAAGGGATTCGCCGGTTAAGGCGGATTGATCGACGAGTATGTATTCTCCTCCGTGATCGAGCTTGACGTCCGCTGGTACTATGTCCCCTATCTTCAGCTTTATTACGTCTCCAGGAACCAAGAACCTAGCGTCTACGAGCTTCCACTTCCCGTCCCTCAACACCAGAGCCTTTCTAGCGAGCTTTTCCTTGAGAACCTTCAACGCCGAAAGCGCCTTGTGTTCTTGCCAGAAGTCAACGCCGGCGTTAACAAACAGCATTACCATAATTATAGTGAAGTCTTCCCATCTGCCGACTAACGCCGAAAGGATGGCAGCTGCTTCTATCATCCAAGGTATGGGACCCCAGAACCTCCTGGCTATCCTGTGCCAGAGCGGCTCCTCCTTCTCCGGGATCTCGTTGTAGCCGTATTCCTTGAGCCTTCTCTGAGCCTCCTCTTCGCTCAGACCCCTCTCCAGAGACGTTCCTAACTCCTCGGTCACTTCCTCTATACTCATGCTGGCATACTTTTCGACGCTCACCCTTCTCGCCTCTCTTCCTTGAATATTATAGTTCCTACTATCACAAGCCCTACTAGTACCCCTATCCCTATCGTCTCAAATATAAGGAAAAGGACGTCGTGCGGTGTCACGGACATCATAAGTTTCACATCTTATTCTTCTCTAAAAATTGCTTGTAATAGATGGTAAGCTTAAGCGCTTTACTTCTGATCAAGGGATAAAGGTTAGATATCTTACCTTTTTCTTCGCATTGCTAATAAATCCAACTAACCAAATTCACAGCTTCACTATTCTATTCTGAAACGCCCTCGAAGAGGACTTTCCATGATATCTCCTTTCTCGGTCCCACCCCTACTATCACATCCCTTACGCCGTATTCGAACGCTTTCTTCCTATTGATCTTATTGAAGAAGAGATGAACCAAAGCCTCTACGTCAGAGGTGCTCCAGAGCTTCGCCTCCAGATCCCCTACGTAGCTTATCTCGGGTAATTTGTAAATATGCTTCTTTATCATACCCCTTTCCTTATCATACTCATAGAAGAGCGTGAGAAGGTCCTTCTCTCCGCCCTCTACCATCATCTTTTGAAACCCTTCTCTAATCAATCTCTCCATCAAGTCCGTCTGTTCTATCACTATTACTCCTTCCTCATTCAACACCTCCCGCGCACCAGCAATGAAGAGGATTAGCGACTTGGGATCTAGGTGAGGTATCGAGGAGCCCCAGCAGACTATCACATCGAACTTCTCCTTAAATATTTTCGGCAATAACCTCACATCCCCTACGACTGTTCTAACGTTTCTTTGGGTGAACTCCTTAACCTTATAGAACTCATCGTCTCTTAGGTCTAACAACGTCAGTTCTCCTCGGCCCAGGGCCTCCACTAGAGCCGCTCCCGCTATCCCACTCCCAGCCATGACGTCCAGAACCTTCGGATTCTCACTTTTGATTAATTGGACTACTTCCTTTTCCATAAACTCCTTTATCATATCAAACCTTTCCTTGGTGGCAGGCCATTTCCAGTGACTGTAAAACTCGGAAAGGTTCAAGGTCAAATTCCAATTATAAGAGTTCTCAATAGCCTATAAATATCGACTTTATCATCACCATTAGTAGGTACTATGCCACTTCACATCCTTAAAAAGCTCCTTTATACCAGTCATTTGAACGAAGAAGAGAAGAAGTACATAGAGCAAGCATCGAGTATTCTTGTGAAGAAGTTCGAGGAAAATCCAAGACTAATAATTAACGAGGAGATGTTCGATCTCCTTTATCCGGATCTGAGGAAAAGGCTAAGGCCTAGCAGGGGATGGTGGAACCCTCTCGTCTCCCCCTACAGCGCTTTACACTTCTACGACCAACTAATCCTCGTCTTGAGCGCCTATGACGAAGAAGAGCTTAAGGAACAGTATGGCATAGGACTTGAGGAGCTAAGGGAGCTCATAGAGGATGGAATGGCTGTTGTAATACTAGCATCCCTTCCCGAGCGCTATAATAGAAGGCTCTTGGATACGATATTTGAAGCACAAGGAACGTTACCAACCATATTGAGGGTTACCTCATCTCTAAAGGCCTTTTGCTCAGGAATATATAAAATGGAGCTCTGTAATCCTGAGGAAATTTCTAGCAACTTCAAAGGCCTTGACGCTGATGACGTCCTTGATGTTACTGAGAGGATAAGTGACTTAGCAGCCTTTGGTTATACTGAAATCGCTCAGATACTTCTCAATGCTAAAGACATCAAGAACTACGTTCCGCTAGTTAGAACCGTTCATCACATGCTTGTCGAACCGGTAACTGACTCCTTAGCAACCCTAGCGCTTTACGGCGAGAACGAAGCAGAGTTCTTGAGGGCCCTTTTCGAAAGAGCTTCTTCCCCGCAAGGAGGCAGCGTCGACTTGCTAGTCTCCATCATGGCTAACTACTTCCGATCTTTAGGAGCAGAGGCTAAGCTCTGGGTCCCTAAGAGCATAAAGTTGAGCGTGCTGAGGAAGTTAGCTGATGATAAGGACTTAGAGGGCGCGAGGGAGCACATGATAGCGCTGAGGAACAGGCTGAGGAGAGCGGTCGTCAGAAACGACCCCGACCAAGTGGAAGAGGCAAAGGAGATAGCAAGAGAAGCTGCACAAATAGCCATGGATGTCAATAGAAGGATAGAAAGCCGTATAGGCATTTCAAGCAAGCTCAAGACGGCTCTAGGCCTATTAGCACAACTTCCCTTCTCCATGATGCCAACTGATGAGAAAGGTATGATTATCAACGCAGCGTTGAGTGCCCTATTACCGCCACTCGTAGGTAAACTCTCAGATAAGGTGCTCGATAAACGCTTGAGGAAGCTGGACGAAAAGCTTGTACTACGAGAGGAGAGGGTCAGAGTAGTCTCATTGGTACCGATATTACTCAACGAAAAGGCCTCCTAGTGTTACTCTATGCCCCGAGCGAGCGCGTGGCGGCGACTGCGGGGTTATGTAAGATTCATGGAAGAATAGCGAAAAATTCTTTGATGGGACTATCCTCTGAAGGACTTCTTTACCTATCTACAAGATTACTTGTTCAAGGTCCAGATAGTACTTATACTTTTCCACCCAACGCTTCCTCACAACACAGTAATTGGAGTTCTTCGCTGACTCCTTGAAGTCGCTGATAATGTAGAGCACTATTGCCTCCTCCCAGTCTACTTCTTGGGGAATATCCTCTTTATCTAGCACGACCGTTGCCCAGACGTTTGCGAACGCTTTTACTGTTCCATACCAGAACGACAGTTGGCTTAACCAGAAGTCCAGATCCCGCTTGTTGTCCTCGAACGTACTACGTTTCCCTAAGTTCTTGAAGAAACCTTTTCTTCTCTCATACATATACCTCAGAGTAGATTCTTTGGGTAAGTATCTCCAGAAAATCCTCCTCTTGAGACCACAAGCCGCAACGATGTAATTTACAAAGTCATCGTAGAAGATGTCTGCGTAGCTTACCTTAAAGCTGTTATGGTGTGCCCTATACACTATCTCCATAAATAAGTCGTCGTAAATTCTTAAGACCTTATCAAGGAGCTCGCTCATTACCTTCTTATTCACGATGTTCCGAAGAAACCATTCGGGATATCTCAGCGGCGGTGGTCCCAACATCAATCACCTCTGAGAAATGTACAGAAATGCATGAACGGCTTAGGTCCCCACAATTATATTTCGAATTTTAGTCATAAAGTGCCCGATGTGTCAAGACGTATTAATTTAGGATTCTGACTAAACATAGGATTCGACTAACATCCTCGATTGAACTTCGCCGATGTGCTTCACGTAGCTCGAAGGATGCACGTAGGGAACCCCGCGTCTTCTTAATTTTGAGCATTAGATTGCTGAGGTGTAGCTCCTTGGATTGATTGTTGTGAGGATTACCAGAAGTGGGGAGTGGTGCGGCGGCCGGGATTTGAACCCGGGATCACCGGCTTGGAAGGCCGGCATCCTAGTCCAGGCTAGACGACCGCCGCCCTCTCTTCTTCCCCGCACCCTCCCCGTGCCTGGGTTATGAAAAGAGCTTATTAATTTTCACTTTACTTCCCAATCGAACCAAGAGCGTTCTTGGTGGCGTTCAACGCTTGATTCACAAGGGCATGGAACTCTTGTGGCTTGTTGTAGTAGAGCCAAGCGAGGTAGATTAGCACACCTACTAATATCAAGCTAACTATAGCTGACAAGAGATCGAGTAGACCCTTTCTTCTCACGATTCTCACACTTCCGCTTCACATAATGACATTACTCTTTAAATATAGAGAGCTCCTTCATAATTGTATATATCTGCGGGATTTCGTTCCCACTATTTATGTTTTGGTGAATTGAAAGAAAACATTTTTTCGTTCTCAAGACCCTCCATAGGGTGTTACGAGCAGTGAGCGCAAAGGCTTCCCAATGGGAGATATCGAGGAAGGAGCTGAAGGAGCTGCTGAAGCAGTTGGAGCAGTGGAGCGCGCCGGCAACTACTCTGCTCTCCCTCTACATTCCTCCTGGCAGGCCCATAGGCGACGTCATGGAATTGCTGAGGAAGGAGCTGAGCGTTGCAGATAACGTCAAGTTGAAGAAGACTAGAGAAGCGGTGAAGACAGCCCTCGTGGCCGCTATGGACAGATTGAAGAAGTTCGATAAGGTTCCACCTAACGGACTGGTCATATTCTGTGGCATAAACCCCAAAACGGAGAAGCTCGAATGCTTCACCTTCTCTCCTCCCGACAAGGTACCCGTCTTCTTCTACCGAACAGACAAGCACTTCCACACTGAGTTCCTAAAAGAGATGGTAGAAGAGCCGGAGGTATATGGCCTAATCCTAGTCGAAAGAGGAAAGATGATGGTGGGATTGCTAAGGGGATCGAGGATAGAGATCTTGAGAGAGGCGACGGGATTCATCCCGAGCAAGCACCACAGAGGAGGTCAGTCACAAAGAAGGTTCGACAGGCTCATAGAACAAGCGGCTGAGGCCTTCTACAAACACGCGGGAGAGGTGGCTAGCCAAGCCCTCCTCCCCTATTTAGAGCAAGGGAGGCTTAAGGGAGTCTTGGTGGGTGGTCCGGCATTCTCAAAGCAAGATTTCTTGGATGCCGGAGGGCTTGACTACCGACTAAAGCAGAAGATCCTGGGTCTCTACGACGTAGCTGATGTAGATGAACATGGATTCCATGAACTCGTACAAAGGGCGTACGATGAAATACAAGGCCAGAAATACGCCGAAGCCACTAAAGCCTTGGAAGAGTTCAAGAGACATCTAGCCAAGGATACGGGCTATGAGGTCTATGGTTATGACGAGGTAATGGAGGCTCTGAGAATGGGAATGTTGAAGACGCTATTGATTCCCGAAGATCACCCAGAACTAGAAAAGATCAAGGAGGAGGCAGAGATGTATGGAACAAAGGTGGTGGTCATTCCGGAGGGAGTGCCGGAGGCTGAGTGGTTTAAAAAGACCTTCGGAATAGCGGGCATTAAAAGGTTCAAGTAAGTTCCAAAAAGTAGTTTATACCCTCTTCTCCCAACTCCTCTCGGGTCCTAATTTGAGGCTCGTGGAGATAGGGCTGAAGGAGCTGAATGCTCTAGTGGGGAAGGCTGCTGATTTGAGCATGGAGGCGTTCGATACCGCCCTGCAAGCTATAAAGGATAAGAACAGGGAGGAGAAGAGGCTTAAGGTCAAAGAACTAGTTAAGGAATTAAGAAAGCTGAGGGAGGAGATAGATGAGCTCTCATTAGAGATAATCGCCAGGTACCAGCCGGTCGCCTCAGAGCTAAGGAGAGTAAAGGCTGCAATAGAACTCGGTTACGCCTTCTTGAGGTTTGGTCGCTACTCCTACGATGCCTTAGCTGCCTTTAGTAGAGCGGAGAAGCTCGGGATAGAGTGCGACTCCAAGAAATTCGACGAAATGGCGCCTATAGTTAAGGGAATGATGCAAGATGCAATTAAGTCTATTAAAGAGCTCGACGTAATACTAGCGTTAAAGGTAATAAGTAAGGACGATGAGGTGGATCAGCTTTATCATAAGTACTTGACCGAGATAATGACCAGTTACGATAGCGTAGCTTGTGCCGTCGTGGAGGCCTTGGCGATCAAGTTCTTGGAGAGAGCAGCGGATCACAGCGTCCACGTGGCCGCCCAGACGGTGTTCGTAGTAGAAGGAAAGATGCCGGAGTGAGAGCTTTGCTCACCCTCAGACCTGCGCGGGCTCCTCACCGCTCAGCCCTTAGAGCGCTCGTCATAGGGTGAACGCCTTGGATCCAGTTTCATTGCTTCTCTTGGGGCTCGGATTCCCTTTAGGCAGAACCCGCGCTAGGAGGATCGCAAAACCCCTTTCAATCTTCTTGGTGTATTTCGTGGAGCCAATACTGGGCTTCTGGGCTGGGGTGAGTCTAAAAAGAGAATATGCAGCCGCCTTGGCTCCCTTAGTTGAAATACCCGTAGCACTTCTCGCTCTGAAGCTCTTCGAGGATTGCCCCAAGAAAGGGGGCGGAGCTATCACTTCTGCCTTCGGGAACACCATATTCCTTGGAATTCCCGCAGTGCTAGCGATTAACGGAAACATAGACGCGGCCGTTACCTATGCCATGGTAACTACTTTTATCCACTTCATAACCGCTTCAATCCTCTCATGCAAGAAGGGAAAGGCTCAGTTCCAGCCCATTGCCATTACCTTTATCTTAGGCATATTGTTGAGTCCTTATTCCTCTCTCTTGAAACCTTTCCTGTGGACAAAGCAGTTAGCCGCCAACTTGGCCAAGCTGGGTCTCTTGATCTTAGGCCTCAGTTTCGAATTCGAACATCTAAAGATAGACAGAGAAGTAATGAAGATAGGCCTACTGAAACACATAGCTTTACCTATGCTCACCATACCTTTTACTCTTCTAGGGGGAGGAAAAGCGATCTTTGTAGAAGCGTCCATGCCTCCTGCCTTTATGAACATAGCATTGGCCTACGTATATGGTTTTGATATAAAGATGGTGACCAAAGCAGTAATAACATTGACTTTGTTATGGATAGTAGCCTTCGTTCCGTTGAGCTTTTTCATCCATTAACCCTCACTTCGCTTAAAGTATATTCCCTATATCCAGCATCTAATACTAACTTATAACCCCTTATGTAGAATTTGTCTCTTACATGGAATTTTAAGCAAACGTCGAAGTCTTTGAAACGCTTGGCATAGATGTCCGTATAAGCAACCACCTTATCTGGGAGGAGTCGTCTGTCCTCTACTACCTTTAGCACAAAATGCGTTCCCGGAAGTGTCACATTAGGGTAAATTTGGGGTAGCGTCAGGCACGCTGTAGCCTCCCCAGGAAGGAGGCTGGCTACTTTTGTACCACTCTCGTACCAAGTGACATTAGCATTAGGTATAACGTAATACAGAATATAATCGAAGACCGGTACGTTGGCAACGTTAACACAATAGCCGTTGCAAAGATCCACCTTCACTGCTCTGACGAAATCTGTTTCGTAGCCTCCAAAGCGTTCAAACCTTCTTATTCCAAACTTCTCGGGAACGTTCACCTTAACCGTCTTCGTCTCGAAGGGTCGGAGAGTTACACTTCCTATATAGATGTCCACACCTCCTTTTACATCCGCCGAGAGTTTCAAGTGAAGTGTGTTATTGCACTTGTTCTCGAACTTCAAGAGGGTACTTGCTCCGGGGACTAAGGGTACCTTACCCAATACATCTATATGCAAGCATTTACTCGTTCTTTCTACAATCCTCTCATAAAAGTAGTGAGAGAGATTCACCTTCGCATTTCCCCCAGCCTTTAACACCACGTTTAGATACGCTCCTTCTAATTTGGCTTTTACCACTAAACCGAGGACGCTCGACAAAAACCCAAGCGGTGAGGCTCCACTAAGCACGTTTATCGTTGAATACATTAGTTTAGCAATATTTATCAACGTCGACAAAGATCCTCCCTGAGATAGTACAAAAGAAGTTATTGGCCAGCAATAGGTGATGTTAGGTAGCACGTTGAAGAGTATTATCCTATAAGGTACATCGCGTCTTTTCGCGACATCGAAGGTTATCTGAATAACTCCTCTAAGCTTGGAATCGCTCTTGATACAAAGGAGGCTATCCATCGATCCCTCATAACCAAATCCTAGTAGAGGTCCTTCTATCTTAGAGGGGACCATATCCATGTATACTATCTTATACCGACCATACGTTAACGTATGATTTATATAAGAGAACTTCACGTAAAGCCAAGAGATGGTAAAAGTCGACGCAAAGATGCTAACTCCTAGAATTAAGAGGGAAATGAGTACTCTCATAGCTCCCTAAGAGCATGAGGGAAGCCTCTATATATACCTCACTATATTACATGAACCGGTGGTAACATGACTGACATCAAGAGGATACTGGTAGTAGGAGCCGGAGTAATGGGGCATGGAATAGCACAAGTGGCCGCCATGGCAGGCTATCAAGTAAGGATGATAGACATAAAACAAGAGTTCCTAGATAGAGCTATGCAGAGAATCAAGGAGAGCTTAGAGAAGCTTTACGCTAAGGGGAAGTTAAAGGAAAATCCTGAAGATGTGCTCAAGAGAATAGAGCCTATGGTGGCGAACCCTGACGACGAAGAGAGCTATGCAAGGGCAGCTAAAGACATAGACTTCATGATAGAGGCCGTTCCTGAGATACTCGACCTAAAGAGGGCGGTCTTCAGTACTATCGATAAGTACGCCCCTCCTCATGCTATCCTAAGCTCCAACACGTCTTCCATACCAATAACCGAGATAGCTAAGGCCACAAAGAGGCCGGACAAGGTAGTGGGAATGCACTTCTTCAACCCCCCAGTAATCCTGAAGTTAGTCGAGGTCGTAAGGGGAGCAGAAACCAGCGACGAGACTGTAAAAACCACTGTAGAACTAGCCAAGAGCATGGGTAAGGTTCCTATAGTAGTAGAAAAGGATGTCCCCGGCTTCATAGTGAACAGGGTAATGGCCAGGTTCTTAAACGAAGGATGTTGGCTAGTGGAGAGGAGCGTTTACACTATAGAGCAAGTAGACGCCGCATTGAGGTATAAGTTGAACTTCCCCATGGGTGCATTCGAGCTAGCCGACTACGTGGGACTGGACGTACTGGTCCATCTCATGGAGGCGATGAGAGAAAGGGGAATGAACATAACTATATGTCCTAAGTTCAAGAAGCTTGTAGAGGAGAAGAAGTTAGGCGTGAAGAGCGGAGAGGGCTTCTACAAGTACCCCGCTCCCGGTAAGTTCGTCAAGCCCTCTGTCAAGGCTTCTGCGGCAGAAGGGGTAGACTACGTAGCCATAGTCGATACTGCCGTGAACGAGGGAGCTTGGCTTGTAGAAAACGAGGTAGCCAAGGTAGAGGACGTCGATACTGCCACTGTTCTAGGTTTGAACTTGCCCATGGGTATACTGAGGTTGGGCGACAGCTTAGGTTTGGACAACGTTCTAGCATCTATAGAGGAGAAGGCCAAGAAGTATGGCATGGAGGACTACAAGCCGACTCAACTTCTTAAGAGAATGGTAGAGAAGGGCAACTGTGGAGTCAAGTGCGGAAAGGGCTTCCACGAATATGAGGTGAAGGAAGAGGATAGGGGAGAGATAAAGGTAAGGAGGGAAGGAGATGCTCTCTGGGTAGTTCTTAACAGACCTAAACAGAGGAACGCCTTAACTCCGGAGATGCTGAACAAGATGGCTGATGCTGTTAGGGAAGGATGCCTAGATCCCAACGTAAAGGTCATAGTACTCTATGGAGGAGAGGTGTTCAGCGCAGGATTCGACCTAACAGTTATGAGCAAAGTAAGGCCTTCTGAAGCTCCGATGAAGGTGGCCAGGCCCTTCATGAGGCTAGGTAATGTAATTGCCAACTGTCCCAAGCCTGTGGTAGCTTACATAACTGGATATGCGTTGGGAGGAGGACTCGAGGTAGCGATGATGGCTGACTTGAGGTTAGCCAGCGAAGGAGCTCTGCTTGGTCAGCCAGAGATAAACGTAGGCATAATACCGGGAGGAGGAGGAACCCAGAGGCTGCCGAGGCTAGTAGGTCTCGGCAGGGCTCTGCAGTTGGTAATGCTTGGCGAAATGATTGACGCTGAAACTGCCAAGGAGTGGGGCTTGGTAAACTGGGTAGTGCCTAAGAGAGTTGCAGACGCCGAGATAAGACTCCTTGTAGAGAAGCTTGCCTCCAAGCCTCCGATAGCCCTTGCCGTTGCCAAGGAGGTAACTAGAGCTGCCTTAGAGGTACCCCTTAACGAAGGAGTGAAGTTCGAAGCAGAGGCCTTTGCTAGAGTACTCAGCACGGAGGACGCTAAGGAAGGTATAAACGCGTTCCTAGAGAAGAGGAAGCCTAGGTTCAGGGGCGAGTAACCCGTTTTAGACTATTGTTTTATTCCTAAGCGAGATCTCACGTCACTCTCCGTCCGCTTCTCGACCTTAAAACATTCGTTACTCATCTTTCACTTTCGCTCAACTCTCCCTTCGAATTCATTTTCCAATTTCGTATTCTTATTCCATCAGAGTTAATATCCATAGCACTCGAAATCCTAACTGGTAAATTTACGAAGGTTCTGTTATGACCTTCTGGTATCACCTTGGTAATTTTCTAGTATCACCTTTTTGTTCTCACATTGGAATTGACAGATACATCGATCCTGTAGACAACTGGCGTAGACTAACCACAACCTCTATAATCTTAGTTTTATACATAGAATTAGGACGTTAGCTTCACTGAGGGGTGAGTGCTTCATGACTAAGGGCCACGCAAAGCCTAAGCGATTGGACGACTTGGAGGAGTGGAGCTTGGCTCCGGCTCTGAAGCTGGGCACTGAAATACTTAGGAGAAAGCATCCTCACTTGATTAACTACTCCGGAGCTGACCTCATCTCTCCTCCTCAATCTAACCTTTATGATAGGAAAATCGTTGCTAAGAGCTTTAAGAAATTTCTCACTAAGAACAGCCTTACGTCTAGAGATAAGATAAGTAAGGAGGTAAACAACCTAGTACAAAAGGTGTTCAACGGCCGGATACAGAGGCTTTACCTCAATGACGTGCCCGAGATAATGGAGCAGCTCAAGGGAATATCCCTCCCTAACCCCAAGTTAGACGTCATGAGCTATGGAGAGCCCCCGTTAATGATAGAGAGAAGGGAGAGGCTGATAGAAATATACAAGTTGTTACAATCCGTTCTCATAAAGGTCGGGCAAGACTTCTTCGATCATAACGAAGGGATACTCTACCTTCCTTCGTTAAACATACTGAAGCCTCAAAGTCTGGTAATAGACTCAGAGATGGACTTGACGCTCTTAAGCATTCCTCATAGCAGTAAGAACTTCAAGACTGTTTTTGTGATAACCGCTTTCAAGGAGGGAGAGATAAATCTCCGAAGGATGTGCGCTCTAGCGGTCCAAACGCCCTTGCTCCTACTCATCTTACCGAACCACCTTGACAAGCGCCTATCCGCGAGCATGACCCGTCTCGAGGCTAATTGGATAAACTTCATCAACGCTCAATTTGGAAGGAACGACTTGTGGAGTCTGATCAACAAGAAGTACAGAAGTAGGGCCAATGAACTAAGAAAAAGGCTTAACTTGAACAAGTTCGAGTTTAAGGAGTTCTTGTTCTGGTGTGTGAAGGAGGGGGCATATGAGTTAGGCAAGATGCTAAAGGAAATGGCTTGTGCCGAGATGGAGCTCAGACTTCCTCCGTCTTGGGTTATGGAGAACATATTTACAACGCATGTACCCGGGTTGCTCGGGAGAACCTTTGCTCAATAACGCTCGCTTCAGGGGCGAATTTTACGATGTTAGAGAAATGAGGGCGGTGGAGCTCAACTCCGCATCCCTTGGGTTCTCCGAAGAGTTGATGATGGAGAATGCGGGAGCTTGGGTGGCGAAGGTAGCTAGGAGTAAAGGAGAGAGCTTCCTAATACTGGTCGGGAAGGGTGGAAAGGGCGGCGACGGGCTGGTCGCAGCCAGGCACTTAGCTCTGATGGGCGCTGAAGTTATGGTACTCTTTCCTTACAAAGAATGCGAAATAAAGAAGGAGACCACCAAGAAGAACTTAGAAAGAGCCAAGATGAGTGGGGTTAGATTTGTCAAGGAATTCACGGAGGCTGATGTCATCATAGATGCCCTGCTGGGAACTGGGGTTAAGGGAATGCCTAGGTCCCCCGCAAAGGAACTGATAGAGCAATCTAACGATTTCAATGCTTTCAAAATAGCCATTGACTTGCCTTCTGGAATGGATCCGGATACTGGAGAGTGCGAGCTATGCTTCGAGGCGGACTTGATCGTGACCATGCATGCCCCTAAGCCCGGCTTGAAGAATCTGATGGATAAGGTAATAGTTGCCGAGATAGGGATACCGAAGAGAGCGGATCAGTACTTGGGACCAGGGGATTTGCTACTCAGGCCAAGAGGGATAAGGAAGGGTAGCAACGGAAGGGTGGCGGTAATAGGCGGATCCAAAAGGTATCAAGGAGCTCCTTGGATCTCGGCGCTGGCTGCGTTTAGGGCCGGGGCGGATTTGGTCTACGTTTACACGCCTACTAGAATGGACTTCCCCGAGCTGATATGGAGGAAGAGGACTGGAACTCGAGTAGAGGAAATGAGTTTGAAGGAGGCCTTAGAAAAGGACAGAATAAACGTAATAGTCGTTGGTCCTGGACTGGCGGAGGAAGCGCTTGAGATAACCAAGGAGGTTCTTGAGTATGCAAAAGAGAAGGACGTTTCCTTGGTTTTAGACGCTGACTCATTAAAGGTATTGCCGGAAATCGGAGAGAAGCTTGGCTGGAAAGCCGTGCTCACCCCCCATCTCGGGGAGGCCTCAAAGCTTCTCGGAAGGAGCTTAACGGATTCGCCTAAGGAGAGGATGGAGGCCGCCTTTGATATTTCCGATTCCTTTGAAGCATGTGTAATACTAAAGGGTCCAATAGACGTGGTGGCTTGCAAGGACAAGCTCGTACTCAACACTACGGGGAACGAGTACATGACCGTTGGAGGTACCGGTGACGCCCTCTCCGGTGTAGTAGGAGCGTTGCTAGGGAGGGACGAGCCCTGGTGGGCGGCTAAGGCTACCACTTATGCTGTAGGTAAATCGGGAGAAATATGCGTAGAGGAAAGGGGGCACGCTTCCCCAACTTGCCTCATAGAGACCGTCCCGAAGGTGCTACACTCCGTTAAATGAGTGTCCCCAGAGTGTTCGAAAGTCTTAACTTTTCGAGGGTGTGCCTTTCGTGGGGTTCGACACGAGTCCTTCACTAATATACTCTTCGGTCACACTATTCTGAACCCGGGGACTACTCGTGTCAGAGGTCCAAAGAGCTAGATCCATTTCCGATTTGCCCGGAGTGGGGCCGACGACTGCCTCCAAGCTGGTAGAGGCCGGCTACGGAACCATTGAGGCCATAGCAGTAGCGACGCCGGAGGAGTTAGTAGCGGCTGCCGGCATACCGCTCTCTACTGCGCAGAAGATAATCAAGGCGGCTAGGCAGTTACTAGACATCAGGTTCAAGACCGCTAAGGAAGTGAAGGAAGAGAGAATGCATCTAAGGAAGATAACCACCGGCTCCAGCAACTTGGACGAGCTACTAGGCGGAGGAGTGGAGACGAAGACTATAACCGAGTTCTTCGGTGAGTTCGGAAGCGGTAAGAGCCAGATCTCTCACCAGTTGAGCGTGAACGTCCAGCTACCAGCAGATCAAGGTGGGCTCACCGAGGGCGACAAGATAGCGAAGGCCGTCTACATAGACACCGAGGGTACCTTCAGGTGGGAAAGGATAGAGCAAATGGCCAGATGCTTAGGAATGGATCCTGAGCTGGTAATGGAAAACATATACTACATGAGGGCAGTTAACAGCGATCATCAGATGGCAGTGGTAGAGGAACTCTTCGAGCTAGTGCCCAAGGAGAACGTGAAGTTGGTGGTAGTAGACTCAGTAACCAGCCACTTCAGGGCGGAGTATCCTGGAAGAGAGAACTTGGCCTTGAGGCAGCAGAAGTTGAACAAGCACTTGCACCAGCTCGGAAGGCTAGCTGAGGTGTTCAACGTAGCGGTGGTGATAACCAACCAAGTGATGGCCAGACCCGACGTGTTCTACGGAGATCCAACTCAAGCTGTCGGAGGTCACGTGCTTTACCACGCCCCTGGAGTTAGAGTGCAGCTGAAGAAGAGCAGAGGAAACAAGAGGATTGCTAGGATGGTAGATGCCCCACACTTGCCGGAAGGAGAGACCGTGTTCGCCATCACGGAGTGTGGTATACGTGACCCAGAGGACTGATCTCATTATTTCCCTTCTTAAAGAAAAGGGTTCCCTAACGTCGAAGGAGATAATTACTCACTTAATTGAGAAAGGGGTTGACGTAATAGAAGCAAGAGTAAGTCTGGCTAACTTAGTGAGGGAGGGAGCTATCGAGAAGGTTCCCGATTATGAGAAGAAGGTAGAAGTGTTTAAGTTGAAGGAGTAAAAAGAGTATTTTGTTATCTTTACTTCTTCATAGCCATCTCGTATAGCTTTAGGAATGTCTCCATTCTCGCTAGGTTCTCAGTGAGCCTATACCATCCTCTCTTGAAGGTGGTCCAGTCCTGTCCGTTCATGGCAACGCCAGCCCTTATGCTGTTGGCGTAGAACAGCCAAGTGTTGACCCATAGCCTCTCGAAGTACTCGTCGAAGAGGGTGCTGGGCTTCTTGAGGTCGACGTGAGCCAGTCCCTCCTGCCAAGCCTTTAGTAGCAGCACAGTAGCCTTCAGGGTGGCTAGGTTGGTCTCCTTGATCTGCTCGTCTAGCTCCTTGAACTTAGTCTCGACGTACTGCTTGTTGTGGCAGAACATACATACCTTCTCCATTAGGGCCTTCCTCTTAGCTTGCTCCTGAGGACTGATCAGAGCGGGCTTGCCGGTGGTAGTGTTAATAGCGTACAGGAACTTACCAGTCTTGATATCGGGAGCTAGGCTCACCGGCAGAGGTAGCTTCACTCCAACTAGAGCCTTAGCGATGGTCAGACCCTCCTTAGCTAGGACCTCAGCGGTGTCAGCGGGTACAGCCTCGACGGCCATCTCCCAGTGCTTGCCTCCCTTAGGCATCGGGTGAGCGTAGATCAGACCGAATATCCTCACCCACAGCCTGCTGTCGACGTTGTGGGTCCTGGGCACTACCACCTTGTTGGTGTTGGGGTCAACTAGCTGGCTCATGTGACAAGTGGCGCAAGTGGGGGCGGTGAAGTCAACGCCGGGCTTCCAAGCGGGTGCCTTCATGTTGAAGTGGCTGTGATGCACGAACCATATGTTGCCGTGCTTACTCTCCTTCCAGACGTTGTACTCAGGCACGTCGGGATCTAGGTGGCACTGCCCACAAGTGTAGGGGCTCCTAGCTATGGCTATATCGAAGCTGTGCCTGGGGTGGCAAGCAGTACAAGCTCCTCTGCTTCCGTCGGGATTGACCCTTCCTACTCCGTGGTTGGGATATCCGTCATAGACTGCCATCTGCACTGGCAGGCCGTAGACCATCTCGGTCTTAGTGCCCTCGAACTTCACCTTAGTACCATGACACTCTAGACAGCTTATCCTCTGGCTGGTGCTCTCTCCTCCTACCTTCTTACCCATACAAGTGAAGGTGGTGCTAGCGTCAACTAGGCCCTTGTATATGGGGTTCTTTACTAGGTTGTAGTAGGCCCAAGCCTTGCTGCTCTGCTCGTACTGCTTGACCTCAGTTCTGTGGCAAGTAGCACAGTCGTTAGGAGTGACTATTACGTGGATCTTGAAGCCGAAGTGATCTATGGTGTCGGGGTGCTTGCCGGGATTCATGGCGTGGCACTCATAGCATCCGACTACGTAGTTCCTGTACTTAGGAGGTATCTGGTTTAGAGGGGTGCTTATCTCTCTAGCTATAGCGGGCTTTCTCCAAGCCTGAGCAGGGGTCACGTGGGCCATCTTGCTCCTTAGCCAATCGGCGACTATTCCGGGAGTGTACTGGACGTGGCAGCTGAGACAGCTCTGGGTCTGAGGGCTGACGTTCTTTAGTTGGGAGATCGCTTGCATTAGGTTTAGGGTGTTGGCCTTTGCTGGAGCGCTGGCCGGTCCACCCATGCCTCCCATAGGCATGGCTAGGAGAGCGGTCGCTAGGATAAGCGCTAGAAGAGGAGCCTTCAAGGCCTTCATGTTCCTTCCCTCCCTCGGGGTTTAGTGTTAATGGAGTCACTGAAAAAGCTTTCCCGGGCGGTTTACAAAACGAGATTAGCACTGTTTACAAAAACCCCGAAACCATCACTATGGAAAAGGGGAGATCAGATAGATGAAGAGAATCGATCCCGAGCTCTGCGCTCGGTGTAAGGGATACAAGAGGCTCTGCGGTCTTCCGAACTGCCCTATATTGCAAAGATTTCGGGCCTACAAAAGTGCGGGCTGGGAGGAGAAGGAGCCGGAAGGCCCAACTCCGCCATCTCCTATAGTAGGAGAAAGAGGTTACCCTAAGGTCCCCGTATCCCTTGGTCTCTCACCTTACGGGGATCCAAAGCTCCGTGATGATCCATATATGTGGATTAAGATGAACTTGAAGCTAGAAGATATAGCAAGACTCAGAATGGAGATGCTTAATCCTTTTAAGAGATTTGATGCCAGGAGACCTTGGGAGCTTCTTAAAGGCGAGATCTTGTGGGGTGCTATAAGCGAGAAGCCTGTAGACGTGGAGGCTGAAGCCTTAGGCAAGCCTAAGCCCCCCTCTCTAGACGGCTTACTAGCTCCCCTCGGTCCCTCGGTTAAGGCGGAAAAAGTAAAGGTTACTTCAAACCCAAAGGTAGATCCCCTCATCGAAAGGAGGGCTTCTGAGAGAATAAAGGCGGAGGAAGCGCTTAGAGAACTCTTCGAGTGGGGAAGGGATCCCTATTTGCTCATCAAGGCGTTTAGCCTGGGAATGTTTGGGAGGAAGAAGAGGCTAGTTCCCACGCGTTGGGCCATAACTGCCGTTGATCAGACCCTTTCCAAATTCCTTAAGGAGAACATCTTAAAGTTTTCTTGGATCGACGGGTTTAAGGTCGGAAGATATTCTCACCTAGGTAACACCTATACCGTGATACTGAAGCCGGGGCCGCCTTCTGTTGAGATGTTCGAGATATGGAAGAGAGGCAGCTTGTGGAGTTCGGAGAAGGACGTTCTCATTTACAATATCGAGTACTCATTACCCACTTCCAAGGCTATGGATCCTTCTGACGGGGGCTTCCATGCCATAAAACATGGAGTGTTGAAAGCGTTATACGAGAAGAGGGTAAGCGCTTCTGTAATCGTGATAAGGGAGATAGATGAGAGCTACTATATGCCTTTGGGAGTGTGGCAGGTCAGAGAGGGAGCTAGGCTGGCTGCGCTCGAAGCGCTGAGCTCCCCCAACCTCAACGAGAAAGAGTTGGGGGAGGTGGTTAACGAGAAGTACCTCAGCTCTTCGCGCTTGTTGAGGACCCGAGGTCTCTCAGAGTACATAAAATAGGTAGTTCTGACTCCCACCTTTCTGGTTCCACGAGCTCCCTAGGTAAGTCGCGAGTGTTGGAAAACAGCTGGTAGACGGCCTTCCAGCTGACCTTCCCTCTACTCGTGATCAACTCGGTACTCTTCAAGCACTTAGTTAACTTCATTCCCTTTTCCTTAGCCTTCTTACATGCAAAATAGACAATGTATTTTGCAAGCATTTCGCCGAGGTATCCTATCCTTCCTCTGTCTTGATTTAGCCTCGCAGCAAACCAGTTGCCAATAGTTTGGGCCGCTTTCTCTACTAGGTCTACGTCCACTTCTACTGGCAACACCGCTCTCGCCCTTCCCCCCATGACCTCAATGATGTTTCCATTTACCTTAACGTCTACACACTTGACTACCTTCTCCTTCCTCTGACCGCATATTATCAGTAAGTATACAGTATCCCCCTCACGACCCACCTTAGCCCTACAGTTCTTCAATTCTATTATCCAATAGTTATCTGTATCCCTCTCACTATTAAGTTAATACCTAATGTTTCTGAAAAGCTCTCCTAATGAGATGAGCTAGAGGGACTAACAGAAGGGGTAAGGGTATTGGAGTGGTCGTTTGAGAGGTGTTCACCTCAGTTAACAGAGTGCTCACGCTAACTTGAGGTGTGAGAGGTAGGACTGTGGCTACGTAAGCTGTGGCGGTAACCAAGGGTAAGCTACCGGGACAGAAGGGGGCTACCGTAATTAAGGTACTGTTGGTACCATTGTACGTGCTGGCCCTTATCGTAACCTTAGGTATGTTGAAGCTTACCGTATTGTAAACGGGACTAGTACAATTCCACAAAGCGTTAACTATTACTTGATCTTTCAGTACCTGAGTCCACGTTACGGTAACCGTGTAAACGTAGTACAAGTTCTCGGTAGCGTTGTAAATCTCAGTGTAGGTCGTTATCCCTTGATTGAAGGTTAGGTTTCCGCTGAAGCCGGAGCCTAATACTGTAACCACACTTGTCATTATGCCGGAGCAAGCCGCATAGGTAGCTCCCGTAGGTATTGAGAAATAGTAAATGCCTCTCCCAGTATAAGGAGGCAAACTTATCGCCGTCCCCTCGATGAGGGCCACACAACCAGAGGGGCTTAAGGTAACCGTGCATAAGTAGAGCTCACCGGTATACGTCAAGGAACCAACTATAGTCAATACGTTAGTTTTCAGATAGCTGACTGGGTATATGAAATTGAAGTTCTTGTAAGCGACTGTAGTTTGTGCTTGCACCGCGTAGAGCTCGGCGCTGGCTGGTAACGCGACCAACAGAAGGATTAGTGTTATCCATTCCTTCACGGTCCAAGTTCCCAATGGGCTAAAAACCTACTTCAGATTAAATGTTGAGGGAACCATGAAGTTTCTCTATGAAGGCAAGACTAAGAAGGTCTACGACGCTGGGGATTACTACGTCTTAGAATTTAAGGATGTCTTTACTGCGTTTGACGGAAAAAAGGTAGAGGAGGTCAAGGGTAAGGGAGAGGTTAACGCTAAGTTCACCGAGCTCCTGATGAAAGTACTTGAAGAAAAAGGTGTGCCTACTCATTTCGTGAAAAGAGATGGTAATAAGCTCTATGTAAAGAAAGCTAAGCCTTTACCCTTGGAGTTCATAGTTAGAAACTACGCTTACGGGAGCCTACTGAAGAGGCTCCCAATCTTGGAGAAGGGTCAAGAGCTCAAGAGACCTGTTTACGAAATTCACTATAAGAGCGACGAGCTTCACGATCCCTTGCTGGCAACGGATGATCCAATAGCGGCCGGCTTGCTGAGCGAGGAACAAGCGGAAGAAATAAGAAACTTGACGATGAGAGTAAATGATATATTAAAAGAAGTATTTAACGAGGCAGGATACAAGCTCATAGACTTTAAGGTTGAATATGGAATAACGCCAGAGGGCAAGATAATCCTAATTGATGAACTAAGTCCGGACTCCTTTAGGGCACACAAAGGCGAGGAGATATACGATAAGGACTTGTTTAGGAAGGGCGCCTCCGGCGAGGAGACGCTCAAGAGGTACTTGAAGTTGTTGGAAGACTTAGAGAGGGTGGTAGCTTGAGCACTTACAAGATAGAGGTAATAATAAGGAACAAGAAGGTAGCTAGAGACCCTGAAGGAGAAACCATATACAAGGAGCTCATAGGGAGATCCTCGTATGCTAGTGAAATTAAGGGAATCAGATCGGGTAAATGGCTCCTCTTTGAAGTAGAAGCAGATAGCTTGGAGACCGCTCTGAAGGACGTGGAGAAGCTCTGTAAGGACTTGAGAATATTCAATCCGGTGGTCCACGAGATGGAGGTGAGGCCCTATCAAGGTGGGAGTGCTTAAGTTCCCCGGAACCAACGGGGACGAAGACGTAGCTCACGTTGTCAGACTCTTCGGTATGGAGTCTCAAATAGTTTGGTACAAAGAGTTTAAACAAAAGGATTGGGACGCCATAGTGCTTGCAGGAGGCTTCAGCTACGCCGACAGGTTAAGGGCAGGAGCAATAGCAGCTGCCACGAAGGCCATGGATGAAGTACTAGAAGCGGCGGAAGAGGGAAAGCCCGTATTGGGTATTTGTAACGGCTTCCAAATGCTGGTCGAGAAAGGGCTCATGGGAGAGGCAGCCCTACTACACAATGAGAACAACAGATTCATATGCAAATGGGTCAAGCTAAAGGTAACTGACGTGAAAACTCCTTGGACCTTGGCTTATGAGGAAGGGGAAGAGGTCGATATGCCGATAGCTCACGCCGAAGGAAGATTCTATGCTAGTGAAAAACCTAACAGAATAGCATTTCAATACGTGGAAAATCCTAACGGGAGCTTGTGGGACGTAGCGGGAGTAGTGTCTCCTAAGTATGAAAACGTGGTTGGCATGATGCCCCATCCGGAGAGGGCCTCTGAGGAGGTCCTAGCTCCCCCCGGAAGGGGTCCAGGAGGCAAAAAGGTCTGGGAAAGCCTTAGGACTGCTCTGAAGTCTGGCTGGTAAAGCACACCATCTCCCTTATCTTTGCAAGAAGTTTCTCCTTCTCCTCTAGCTCCTTCTGGAGCTCCTCCAGTCTCTTCCTCAGCTTCTCTAGCTCCTCCTTGTTGGCGGCTTGCGCCAGCTTCTCCTTCAACTCCGCATTCTCCTTCTCCAGCTCTTTTATCCTGTTCTCCAGCTCTGCTATCTTCTCACTTGGGATTACAACTCCCTTTATCGGGATGACGAGCTTCAGCTCTCCTCTAGCTAGAAGCTCGTAGGTTTCCCTAACTAGCTTGCCCGCCTTGGTCTTCCCCCTTAAGTGATTCCTTATAGTACTCTCGCTTCTGCCCAGCTCCTCAGCTATTTGGGGAATCGTATAACCGGCCTTCTCCCTAGCTAGAGCTCCTGCGGCCACTGCTAAGGAGTCCACCCAAGTGGCCCTCTCCCTGGGATCTAGTATCAATTGAATTACCTCTGGTCTGTAAATTGTTCCAATAATCAAAGCCGTCTCAAGTTCCATTATCTCTTTCTTCGAAGTAGGCCTTAAGGGAACGTGACTCAAGTCGATCTCAATGGTACCGTCCTCTCTCGTGCGAACGTATCCCTCAGTCACAACTCTCACCATTTACTCTCATGTGTCCAAAGATTTACTAGCTTAGGGCATCCCCCTAATCGGGGTCAGAGTACATGAAGGTGAAGCTTACGCTACTTTTGCTGGTAACGATGGTCCTCGCCGCTCCCTTCAGAGTCGACGTAACTTACTTCAATCCCTCCGCCGCTAAGTACTTGAGCATACCCTTCCTCAAGGTCAGCGTTACCGGAGACATTAATTTGAATAACTTGAATGTAAGCAAGGTAAATATAATCCTCAACGCCTCAAGCCCCGTAGTAATAGGAAATTATACAAAGCTTATAGAAAATTACTTGAAAAATTGTAACGTTCAAGGGACGCCCTTGGTGTCTGTAACATCCTGCATAATGGAAGCTCTCGGAAAGATATTGGGGATAAGGTCTGTGGTCCCTAGCAACATCTCTCAGACCGTCGCGCTGAGTCCGGAGGGTTATGCTATAGTTGCAATGGAATACAAGCTTAACGCGCTGATAAATAGAGATAGGTTCATCGGTCAAGCGCTCTATTACGCAAAGGGAGGAGACGAGGCGCTTGAGGAGGTTTATCACGTAGAGCTCTATACCGGAGGAGGCGGGAGGCTAAGGATCAGCGCTTCAGTGACTCCTAACATAGGAGGTATGGGTCAGTACTACAAGCTGAGCTGCGCCAAGGGTTTCGCTTTAGTGACCGCCATCTCTCCGCCCCCCACTCCTCCGAAGATGATAAGGGGGCCTAACTTCGTCAAGCTCGTCTTCCCCACGGACGTCGTAAAGTACGCGGTGAGTTACGAGGGCGTCTCGCTATGGATGCCTAAGACAGTGTGGCAATACTTCACCGCCGTTCAGAGGAGTGTAACTATACCAATACCTTGTCTATCCCTGAGCACGTTATCGGTAGCCCCCGCCTTACCCTCTCAGCTGGCTTGCCAGCTCACGTTTAACGTAGCTGCCAGAGGAGAGCACACTATCTCCATTACTTCTCCTAATGGGTATTCAATGGTGTTAAGGGTACAGCCGTTCCACGACGTGACTATACCTACCCCATGCAAGGGAGTTGCTCTCTTTAGAGTTGATAACTCCACCTTCTTGACTGACTTCGCAAACTTCAATAATTCCAAATTAGTCATAATACCCAAGGCCAAAGTATTAAGGCTCGTGAAGATACAAGCTAACAAGGACTTCTTGCTTGACTTCAACGGCTTCAAGGTGAAGTGTACTAAGGTCTGCTACTTAGCCGCTCCGCCAAGTCAGCTCGAGCTGGTAGTAGTAGATCCCACAACTCAAGCTAGCAAACTACTCGTACTATCTCCAATAGCCAAAGCGGTAAACGTGATTGTGCCTACCAAACCCCTCTACAAGAGCTGTGGGGCATACTTAGTCTCCCCCAAGCCAATAACGGTTAAGCTATACTTCAAGTCAACTACATCAATACTCGAGGTAAGCACGAAACCCAAGTTCATAATCCTCCCTTGCAACACCCCGATAACTGCCAAGGTAGAGAATTACATGGCCCAGTTCAGCGTGAGCGGGAACAAGTGGGTGGTGTTCTGTCCGGGGGTGGGCGTAAGCACTGGTTCAGCAGTAAACGTGACGGCAAAGGGATTCAAGACCCCTATATCCTTCAGCTGCGACGGTGGAAACAGCTGGGTGATGGTCGATTCAAGCAACTTCATACTGGTAAGACCGGACTATCCGCTAATGCTCTTGAAGTTCGTCGGATCCAGCGGTTCTATGGCTTACGTGTACGTGCCCTACGGTATCTACGCGTTTACGGTAACTCCTAACGTCAAGCCATCCACGACCAAAGGACCACTCCCTCCGAACATGCCTCTGACCCAACTCATCGACGTCAGGGTTCACAAGATCAAAGGAACGTTCTCTAAACTGTACCTAGAGCTCAGCGACGGAAAGTATGCCTTAAAGTACCCGATAATGAACGAAACCATGGTGGCCGTTCCTCCACAATGGGTAAAGACCAAATTGCAAGGATTGTTGCAAGTAGTGACCAAGATAGGGATGAAGATGTACAACTTCACCTTGCCTCAGCTCTACTCAGGTAAGTACCCAGATGGTAAACCAGTAATCGCTTCCATCGACCTCTTCGTGGACTCAACAGCCTACAACTTCTTCTACCATAGCGTGAAGATCGTAATAGTCGATAAGAATGGAGTACCGAAGGAGGGAAGGGTGCTAATAGAAGACAAGTATCCAGTTGAGGTCAAGGGTGCAACCGTAATAGTATACCCCAAGAACGTAATGAGTTTGACCTTTGCCGGGAAGAGGTTTAGGATAGCTCTAAACGGTCAGACGGTTTACCTAAACGTGAGCAGTCCTCAAGTTTCCAAGCAACCGTTAAACGCCTACATAACCGTAGACGTCTTAAGATATGGAAAGCCAATTAACGTCACCTTACAGCTGTCCACCCAAAACGGCACCCTCACGTATACAGCAAAGGGCATGACCAAGCTGGCCGTTCCGTCCAGCTGGCTCAACACAACGATCTACTTAACGGTTTATTACAATGGAACGGTCCACCAAGCAGCTATCCCACCTTTGGTGACGTCAGTAGGCATGAACAAGATCGTCTCCCCCATCTATATATTCCTTGATAACATGGAACAGTACAACTATTACAGCGCAAAGATTATAACAGTAACTAAGAAAGGGTTCTTCACGTACTTGGCTAACGCTAACGTAACGATAGATGGAAAGTATAAGATCCCAGTCTATGGAAGCGTCGTAATAGTATATCCCAAGAAGAACGTCAAGCTGAGCTATCCCGGAGGGACCTTAGACGTCGTCTTAGGAGGAAACGAGATCTACTTAACTCTAAAGAGCATGAAGAAACAGCCGAAGCCAGTGGCCAAGAACCAGACCCAGAAGACGGAGGTTAGCATCGGTGAGCTTATGAAGGAAGGAAAGATCAAGATGTGGAATCCGTGGAAGAATCTACCAGCGATACTAATGCTATCGACCTCCTTGTTGCTCTCAATGAGCGTGGTTTACACCGCCGGTAGTTATCCGGACCTCATAGGAGCCGCTGCGTTTGCCATAGCTGCCCTCACGATAATAGCCGTCTACATAGCTCTGGCAATATGGTTCGCTAACACAATAGGTGCGCCTTCATAAGCACGATCCTATAGGTGTCTTCACTAGGGTTCTTTTTGTAGAGTTTGAGCGCTTCGACCAGCTCTGCTTTGTTTATTCCCATTTTCCTAGCTATCTCCGAGGCTGGGGGAGATGGTTTCATGAGTAGGCCAGAGACTATCGAGGTTAGGTTACTTGGCTTTCTCTCTAGGGAGGCTGAACCGTAATCCAATATCACTGCCCTTTCTCCGACTAAGACGTGCTTCCAAGGTCTGACCAGCTCTCCATGATCTATTCCCTTCATATCTAGGGTGAAGGCTGCATCCAGCACCTTTCTCAAGACTTCCTTGAGTGCGGGTAAAGGCTCAGATATTCTTTCCGAGATGTCGGGGTAGGGCACGTATTCCATTATTATGAAGCTTCTAGAGTATTCGAACACCTTAGGGGCTATTGGATATGCCATTTTCTGGATGAGTGCTTCCTTTCTCATATCATATAGGTAGTCGGTCCTAGGTACCTTAATTGCCACCTTTATGTTATTCCATTTAGCTAAGAAAACTACTCCTCGGAATCCTATTCCCAAGAACCTAAACTTCTTGAACTCCCTTTTACCAATCGAATAAACGCATTCCACTCCAGCCTTCCTCAACTCCTTCCTAAAATCACAATTCTCTTTAGGATAGCAAACGGGAAACTCCTCCAGAGGGTAGCACTTCAACTCCACCACCAATATCTACCGTACACGAACCACTTCAGCCATTCCTCTTGGGGCTCGATTATCCTATTTACTATTACATTCTTAGTATCTAGGCTCACCGTTTTCAAGTTCTTCAAGTACCTACTCGCCACCTCTTCCAATCCCTTCTCCTCCCTCTCTTCAATGACCATTATTCGGTCACCCCTTATCCATGGTCCAGCAGCTGGAGCGTCGTGGACGGTCAAGAAGTTGGAGAGGTTGCCCTTATCCCAGACAGGGGGACCTATCCTGACTTCCTCATCTGTTAGCTTGGAGTTAAGTGACTCTATAGCAACACAAGCTCTTCTCTCCTCATCGCTCCAACACTGATACCTAGTTATTTGGAATCCCTCCCTCTCCAGTGCTTTTATCAGTGATCTTGCTACTCTCTTCAGCTCGCCCCAAACGGTCTCAGGCGGGTGATCGCCAACTATCCTTAGCTCTACCAAGTAGGTGGGTCTCTTTGCTTTGACCTCGGGAGGTGGCGGTCTTCGATAGAACTTAGGATTAGGATTGGTTAAGTACCTCCAAGCAGCTAGACTCGCCAACGCCATAGATTGTAGTGATACCGCTGCGGCCGCGTTCCTCTTGGGATCGACGGGATCTGGAACTATTATGGGCGCTTTAAATTTCTTTAAATAGAATGGTTTGTTGTCATGTCCTCCAGGATCTAGAAAGACTGGGGGTTTCCAAACGCTCATCGAATTGATCGTTTCCGCGAAGCCCTTGTAGTGTATGAGAAGCAACTCAGTCATGTATCCGGAAAAGCCCTCAACCTTCACCTCAGCTCCATAGACCCCTATTCCCTTGAAGAATGCCTTGAGAAGTCTTACCTCATCTCTAGAGCTTGGACCTAACTCATCTAACTTCTCCTTAACCCACTTAGTATGGAAAGGTGTCCTGTCTACAGCCGTTATGGCCTCCGAGCCAGAGGAGACCTTGAAGGCCGGGACTAGATCCACGTCAACGCCTTCTACCTTTAAGTTAATGTAAGGATGCTCAGCGTACTTTATTATGTATTCCCCCAACCTCTTCGCCGCTTTCTCAAGAATCTTTAGGGCGACTACCTTCAACCACTCTTTACTCTTAGGAGGGAAGAGGATGAAGACGTCTAGCTCGAGATTCCCCCTTAACCACGTCTCCTTAGCCGCGCTTCCTTGAAGGGTGACCTCTCCTTTGACTTTTTCCTTCTCCAGCTCCTCCTCTACTACCCTTTTCACCTTCGCGAATATCCTATCCCTTTTCTGGTACTCCTCCTTAGTTGGCCTTATCTTCTCCAATACGCTCTCTTCTAAGAGTTTATGGAGAAGCGTCGAGCTTCACCTCCCTCAAGGTCTCATATATCGGTCCTCTCGGCGTTAAGGTAGATTTCTTCAACCTTATGTTAGTAACTTCGAACTCTCCTAGGTCTATGTCCTTCATAGACTCTATCCATTCAGTCAACCTTTCCCTACCTCTAGGTCCCTTTACTCTGGCCAGCGTCACGTGAGCCGTAAATCCCTTGGTCTCCGGCCTAAAGCCCATCTTCCTTAGTTCCCTCTCAAGTATTCTAGCCATTTCTGCCAATACTTCGTCTCCCTCAACTCCCACCCATATCACCCTAGGTCTGTAAGGAGAAGGAAATGCTCCTACGCCCTTAAGCCTTATCTTATGCCTCCTTCCGCTTTGAGCCGCTTTCTGCATAACCTTTTCTATCTCATCTATCATGTCCACGGGTATGTTTCCTAGGAATCTCAGAGTTATGTGGAAGTTCTCCACCTCTACTATCTTGACATCCGCTCCCGTCTGCTTGAGGGACTCCGCTAGTCTGCCGAGCTTGCCAGCCAGCTCGCCCTCTATGTCTACGGCAATAAAGGCTCTAACCTTCTCCATGCTCCTCCCACTCCACTAAAGATTGGAGGAGCTGAAGAGCGCGATACAAGTTGGTCCTCCCGGTCCAGTAAGGAGGGGCTCTGAGATAGGCATCCTCTATCTCCTTTAGCGCCTTGAGGGCGATTACTCGTACTCCCTCCATACGTGACCACACTTCGTGCACTTGTAGAACCTGGTGGGAGGTTCGTCTCCCGCTCTGGTTTGGAGGAACCAGTAGTAGGCTTCATCATGTCCGCATTTAGGACAAATTACGTCTCTTGTCTTTGGTAAGGTCTCTACCTTTATCTTATCGTCAATAACTATTGTCTTTTCCCTTACGCTGTGGCTTATCTTCTTAGTAGTTCTTATAGGCTTAGCCTGAGAGGCATCCATCTCATAGCCGCATCTCATGCACTTTAGGATAGTCTTCCCTCCAACCCTCCTCGCAACCATTAACGAACCACACTTGGGGCAGAACTGCACCATGGCTCAGTTTCACCAGACGATAGCCTACCGTGTATAGCTTATTAATATCGAACGAATCCCTCACTCTAATCAATTAATACAGAGAAAGCCTTAATTCATAAGTTACGATTAACCAGTTCCTATGAGGTGAATCGAACTTGAGTGAGCGCGGAGGAATGAGCGCACTACTGACCGGTATCAGAGTAGGGTTCAACAATCCTATAACTAGGACTATCCTCAAAAAGATGTCAAAAAGGATTACTTGCATTGTCGACGGAAAGCCTATGACTGAGAGAATATCCTACTTCGCTATGGCTAAGTACGCTGGTCTAGACGTTAAGTGTCCTTGGAGCGCTTCTCTCTACAACGCCTTCCTGAGCGTGATCCTTGACGTTGCTCTGATGGCGTTCAAAGGAAATAAGGAGGAGGTGAGAGAGGCGTTAAAGGACCCCGCCGTTAGGAGAGGCATGGCTCTGGTGCTCGAGGGCCTTGGTAAGTACGGCGTCACCGTTCCTCAGAAGCTTCCCGCCCCCTTCCTTATCGTTTGGAACTTCACGAACATGTGTAACCTAAGGTGCAAGCACTGTTATCAAAGAGCCGATAAGCCTCTTCCCGACGAGCTAACCCTAGATGAGAAACTGGACGTCGTGAGGCAGTTCGATGAAGCGGGAGTAGCCGCTGTGGCCCTAAGCGGCGGAGAACCCACAATCCATCCACACTTCTACAAGGTGGTGGAGGCCTTCTCCGAGAGAGGAATATACGTCGCCGTAGCAACCAACGGTTGGCTATTCGCTGACAAGAAGTACTTAGTAAAAGCTAAGGAGAAGGGCGTTAGGTACATAGAGGTAAGCGTGGACTCCGCTGATCCCAAGAAGCACGACGAGTTCAGAGGGATTCCTGGCTCTTGGAAGAGAGCTGTTCAAACGCTCAGAAACGCCGTCGATATAAAGCTCAACCATGCTATGGCTGTAACCGTGACGAAGAATAATATAGATGAGATAGATGATATCCTAAACCTAGCTGAGGAGATAGGCGTGTGGAGGGTCGTGTTCTTCAACTTCGTCCCCGTAGGTAGAGGGAAGGAGATCATGGACTTAGATCTGAGTCCCGAAGAGAGGGAGGAATTCATGAAGAAGATAGCTAAGGAGATGACAAAGAGGAAGATGGAGATCTACACCACTGCACCTCAGTACTCAAGAGTTACCATGGAAGTTTTAGGAACCACACTCCCCACACACTTCTCCGCACCTACTGACACCAGTTACTCTAAGGTAGTCTCAGCCTTGGCCGAGTTTGTGGGAGGATGCGGCGCTGGAAGGATCTACGCAGCCCTAGAGCCCAACGGCGACGTCACCCCTTGCGTCTTCCTTCCGATAGTAGTAGGCAACGTCAGGCAGAAGCACTTCAGAGAGATCTGGGAGACCTCTGAGCTCTTCCTAAAGCTGAGGGACAGGAACAACCTCAGCGGTTATTGTAAGGTCTGTCCGTACAGAGAGGTATGCGGAGGATGCAGGGCTAGGGCCTACGCCTACTTCAACGATCCCCTAGCGCCCGATCCGGGATGCATATTCAACAAGAGCTCATGGGAGGAGCTAAAGAAACAAGTAGCTGAGGTCAAGGTCCTCTGAGGGTCACAGAAACCTTTTAAACCCTTATCCTTCCCTCCTCTCCGGAGCCGCCGTAGCTCAGCCTGGCAGAGCGCCGGGCCCATAAGCTAGGGTACCGAGAACCGACTGGGACACCCGGTGGCCCGGGGTTCGAATCCCCGCGGCGGCACCATCCTCCCATCCCTCCCAAGGTGATGGCAATGGCACTAGAGAAGGTGACGATGACTGTTCTCATAGACAACACCTCACATCCTCCCTTCAAGAAGGCGTGGGGCCTATCTATATTAATAGAATCTCCAGAAGTCAAAATCCTCTGGGATTCCGGACCGGATCCTAATACCTTAACTCACAACGCCAACATACTGAACAAAGATCTTAAGGTAGACTACCTAATATTCAGTCATAGACACTGGGATCACACTGGAGGAACGGAGGCCGTAAGGTATAGAAAAGCAATAGCCCCGAGAGATTGGCTCTTTCCTAAGTTCAAAAATCTAGTAATGAATAATAAATACTTGAAATTGATAGATGAAGTAATTGTAACGAGACCTCTAATGGGGATGGGTCTTCCTGAGCAAGCCCTCCTCATTGACGTAAAAGGGTATGGTACGGTAATGCTAGTAGGCTGTAGCCATCCCGGCGTCGCCGACATGTACGAAGACGTAGTTAAGAACCTAGGAATAAGGCCTAGGATGGTCATCGGTGGCTTCCACCTCTTTGGAGCGCCGAAGAGGTTGGTGGAGGAGACTATAGCTCGCTTGAGAAACTTAGGAGCTGAGAAACTCCATCCCATTCATTGCTCAGGGGAGTACGCTAAGCTGTTAGCGAGGAGCGACGTGGAGACGGGGACGGTGATAGAGCTGCCATGAAGAACTTGGCGAGAGAGATAAGGAGGAGGCTCGAGGAATTAAAGATCCTAAGGAGACATAAGGCATTAGCCAAGAGATATGGCTACCTTCCTTACATGATAGCTCGCTATGACCTCTTCGTGGAGGACACCTTAGCTCTACTAAGGGCGTTCGAGAGAAGACCTAACGACGCCATCAGATGCAATCACTTGAGATCGCCCTGTAAGAGGCTCGTCGAAAGGCTCGAGGAAAGGGGCTTCAAGCTCAAGAGAGTTCCTTGGTCTAGTAGGTGCTTTGAGGTGACTAAAGCTCCCTTCTCCCTCTCATCCACCCCCGAACATCTAGACGGATGGTTCTACATTATGGACAAGTCAAGCTGCCTACCTCCTGAGGTCCTCTCTCCTTCCCCGGGGGAGAGGGTCGCCGATTTGGCTTCCGCCCCCGGAGGAAAGGCTACCTACTTAGCTGAGATGATGGGGTATGATGGAGAGCTCTTGGCCTTTGAAAGGAACAGAGCTAGGGTTCCCGCATTGCTTAATAACATAGAAAGAATGGGGTCCTTAAACGTTAAGGTAATAGTTGACGACGCGTACAACGCTCCTAAGTATGGCCCCTTCGACAAGGCCTTGCTAGATGCCCCCTGCACCGGAGAGGGGGTAATAGCTCGAGATCCCTCGAGGAAGAGGAGTAAGAAGATAGAGGATTTGGTCTTGATGCACAAGGTCCAAGTGGCGTTACTCAATAGGGCACTCGACTCCCTGAAGAGCGGAGGGATTCTCGTTTATAGTACGTGCTCCATAGCTCCCGAGGAAAACGAGCTGGTTCTCTTAGCGGTCTTAGAGGGGAGGGATGATGTGGAGGTATTGGACAGCGGGGAAGCCGGCTCTCCGGGGATAAGCGAGTACCTAGGATTTGAGTTTCCGGAAGCGGTCAAGTGCAGGAGGCTTTGGCCTCATATTCATGGATCCGAAGGATTCTTCGTATGTGCCTTGAGGAGGATCTAGGCGAACTCCTCGTTGAGCTGTTCAGCGTTCTCTATGAACTTCCTCCTAGCGTTCTTAGCATAAGGATTCCTCTGCTGAATCTCCTTAACCACGTCGAACAAGCTCTCGAGTCTCTTGATAGTGTCTAGGGTCTTCTTGAAGGAATAGGTCACGTAGCCCTCGTAGTTCACGTCTAGTTCCTTGGCGAGCTCATCCATGGACCTCTTCAACGTAAGCAACGCGAAGTGATGGAGTACTTGGGTAACTGCCATCGCCTTGTCGTGCTCGTCAGGAGACGCGGTGACTACCTCGAAACCCATTGAAACCAAGGCTTGACTGAGCTCCCTTACCCAGTAGTCGTAGCTCTTCAAGGGTATCATCACTATGGTCTCTCCTATGGGATCTATGTCAGGACCGAAGAGCGGATGTAAGCTTATGTACTCAACGTACTCCGGCAATTCCTTCAATATCTTATCGACTATTCCGCTCTTCACCGAGGATATATCGCTGAGGAGGCTTCCCGACCTCATCAGTGGAGCAAGTTCCCTGACGACGTCTATCAAGGCGTCGGGAGGAACGGCAAGGATCAGCCACTCCACCTTGGAGGCCACTTCCTTTGGCTCTCCCCACTCCACCTTCAAGCTCTGAGCCAACTCTTTGGCCTTCTCGAGGTTCCTTCCCGTTATTACCACCTTGTGACCAGCTCTGGAGAAGACCTCAGCTAAGGTCCTCGCCATTCCTCCGTAGCCGTAGATCCCGATGTAGAGCTTACTCTTAGCGTAGAGCTGCTGGGATCTGGACTGTTGCAGAATGAGCTTGAATACTTCCTCCACGAACCTCCAATCTATTCCTTCCTCAAGTCCCCATATTTCCCTAGTCTTGAGCACTTGCTCCTCTCTCGCTTTATCGAAGACTGGGATTCCATATTTCCTCTTTATCTCCGTTATATCCTTCACTATTTTCATTCTCTTTGCTATTAATGAAAGGAGTTCCCTATCGACCTTATCTAGCTCCTTCCTCTTTATCCTCAGTTCCTCTGGAACTCCTTGTGTCATTACTTTCTCACCCTACTCTCAAGCCTCTTAATTGTATTAACTATGGAGGTCGAGTCCAGTCCCTGAGCTTTTATAAGGTCTCTAACGTCTCTAGCTGACCTTCCATAGCTCTTGGCGCCCATGATCTTTATGGGTACCGGGATCTCGGGAGGGTTCTGAACCACGTACTCCGCTATGGCCGAACCTAGCCCTCCCCTAACTCCATGCTCTTCTATAGTAATTATGCCCTTGAACTTGTTTATTACCTTATCAAGCAAGGCTGTGTCTAGAGGCTTGACCGTGTGCATGTTTATTACAGCCACGCTTATCCCTTCCCTCTTTAGCATCTTCGCCGCTTGAAGGGCGTCCCACAACAAGGGGCCGTTGCCTATTATCGCGTAGTCGTCTCCATCTCTCAACCAAACGGCCTTCCCTATTACGAAATCATAATCTGGATCATCGTAAACCGGAGGACCGTAATCCCTCCCTATTCTCATGTAGACCGGGGTGGGGTAGTCTATTATCGCGTGAGTGGCCTTCGCCACCTCTATGGGATCTGCCGGAACCACCACCGTCATACAAGGCAACGTCCTCATGAGTGCCACGTCTTCCAATGCTTGATGGCTTGAGCCGTCTCCGGCGTCGGCGAAGCCAGCGTGGGTACCGACTATCTTCACGTTTACGTGAGCTCTGCAGACCATGTTCCTCACTTGCTCCCATGCTCTCATCAGGAACATAGCGAAGGCGCTGGCTAGCGGAAGGAACCCTACTGCGGAAAGTCCAGCGCTCATCCCTATCATCGCTTGCTCCGAAATTCCCACGTTGATGAAGCGGTTAGGGAACCTCTCGGCGAACCACTTGGTTCTGGTGGCATCGGCCACGTCTGCTGTCAACACCACTAGGTCCTCTCTCCTCTCTCCCGCCTCTACCAGCGCCCTACCGAAGGCGTTCCTAGGACTTCCCATTACCAACTTTGGACCCACCACTCTCCCACCAAGGGTGTTTTATTTACCTATGTCCTCGGTGAGGTCCCACACTCTTCATCGCGTCCGAACAAATTGGCCTCGTCATCGGAAGGTTAGGGTAGTGTTAAAAACTCATTAAGTTTAGACCACCACTCCGAAGCTGTACAGAAGCAAGTAAACGCCGGCTATTATCATGAGTATAGCGCTTATCAGTTCTATTTCCTTACTCTTGTTAGTTAGTACCATAGCTAGGTTCTTAGCTTTCGGTGCTAGGTAGCTCACCACGGCTAAGGGTATGCCTATTCCTAAGGCGAAGCCTACTAGGGTGCTCAGTCCTCCGGCGGTCGCTATCAGTAACAGAGCTCCTATGACCAGAGGCAAGTTGCATTGAACCGAGAGGAATCCGTAAAGCGCGCAGAACAAGGAGGTGCTCCTCTTGTTTAGCTTTGCAGTGCTCACCTCCATGGGTACGTTGAGCACGGAAGCTAATCCAGCAGCTAGAACTGCCGCTCCTACTACCGGCAATATCATCTTTTGGACGCTTAGGACCACATCAGAGAATATCAAGAAGAGCGCCCCTAGCGCCGCCACTCCTAAGGCCGCCAGCACGGCACAACTTATCGAGGAGCCTAGGCTGCTTTCGTTCCTTCTAATACTACTGGTAATGTGAGTAATGAAGAGAGGTAGCACACAAGGGGATACGGCCGCTGCCAGGCCAGCCGCCAGACCAACCAAGAAGGCCACTACTCCAGCGTAGTTCACCGTCCCCTCTGTCTCTACCTTTGAGGCCGCTCCGTTCTCAACGTTGACCTTTGGTGGGGCAGCGAACTGCTTGGCGTACTTCTCTCCTTGGTTGAGAAGTATTGCGCTGACGTAGTCTAAGAACCTCGCAGATGCCTTAATCTGCTCTTGGTTTAATGAGGTATACTTCTTCATTGTAGCTACCTTCTGTTCCAGCTTGTTAAAACCTCCTAAGTATTGGCTTAGGAGCTCTCCGTTAGCTACGGCTTTCTCAATTAGGGGAGCTATGTTCTGTGCTTGGGAGCTGCTTAACCACTGCTGTATTGCCTCCTTGGTCAGAGCCATGGGAGCTCCGTGACACTTAGCACAAGAGCTCGTGTAGACGCTATACCAGTAGTCCGGACCTTGCGAGCTCAAGCCCAAAGAGGCATAAACCCAGTTCCTCATCTCAGAGGTTATGTTAGACCCCACGAACCCTCCTACGTGTCTGGCGACCTCCTTTCCATTCTTAAATACTATGAAAGTGGGCACGTCCTCTACTCCGTACCTCTGAAACACGTCGGCCGTGGATGGGGAGTATGTTATGTCGTAGAACTTTACCTTACCCGGCATTCCCTCTAGAACCACCCAATACGGATACATCCTCTTACAGACGGGGCATGTGCTTGACTTGAACATCACTGCCACGTATTTATTCTCCTTTAGTATCTTGTCAAAGGAAGCCACGTTAGTTATGCTGAATCCCTTTGAAAGAACGTATGTCTTCGCGACGTTCTCTTCGTAATTTATGAAGAATGAGGCTATGAAGAGGCCCGCTATTACCACTATTAGCATGTAAATTCCGATCTTGCTTGACTCCTTTCTCTTAAAATCAAGTCGAGAACCCTTGCCTTTCCTCGAGGTCCTGAAGCTCACGTTCAGAAACCCGGGCCCTACCAATGGCGGTTCAAATAAATATTGAACCTTCGAGCCCCTAGCTAGGGAAGGTCCCTCACCTACGTCCCACTAAGTAGAGAGCGAGCAAAGCGGCGACGTAGTACAGCGCTCCTATCAACGTTCCAACGAGGGCAGCCGCTATCAAGGACGCTATCAGATTGTAACCCGAGGCTATGTAAGCCAAGCTTAGCACTATTATGGACTCTGAAAATCCAAAAGCTCCCATGAGCTTAGGAAAGTCGCTCCAACCGATGCACTCCTTCTCACTCGCAAAGGTCACCGTCGGCAAAAGCAATAGCATAGTAATGAGGAGGAACGCCTTGACCTTCCTCATCGACTCACCTCTCCTAAAAGAGGATATGTGGGTATTAAAGGGCTGTATGGGACAACACTTTTAAACCTAATGTGAGCGTCCATGATGGGGCGCCGCCCGAAAGCCGGCCGCCGTAGCTCAGCTGGTTAGAGCGCGGGACTGTGGAGGCCCGGCTGAGGCCGCGGAGATCCCGAGGTCCCGGGTTCAAATCCCGGCGGCGGCCCCACCACGCTTACCCTACCTCAAGCGGGAACCTCAACATCGCGACCACGTCTCCTAACGCTTTGAGCCTCTCCCCAGCCTCGGTGTCCCTCGGAACGATTATCGCCTTACCTCCCATCTTCTCGACCGTCTCAACCAGCTCGACCGCCTTCCTCCTAACTTCCTCCTCTGGGTGATGGAGCAAGTAATCTGAAATGAGTAACGTATCGACTGCGTTAGCCTTCGCGGCGAACAGGCAGTCGTCCAGTCCATAGACCGCCAAGTTATCGTCCTTAGCTATATGCTTTATTACTTCTTCCAACACCTCGAGCGCCTTCAAGCTTTCGAGCTCCTTAGCTAAGGATGCTAAGGAACCCCTCCTCAAGGCCTCTAGCACTCCAGCCCTATCGCCGCTCGAGGCGCTGTCTACCTTAACCTCGAGACCTCTTTTCCTCAGTTCCTCAGCCACCTTTTCCTTGAAGAACCCTGGACCTACCACGACTATCTGCTTCACATCCCTCTTCTTCAGCTCACTCTCAACGTTCTTTACCAACTCGGTTACCCTCTGAGACGCTATTCTCTCCCTGTTTTCGTCCGCCTTACCGGGTATCCTCATACTTCCCTCGAAGACCCACTCTATCCCTTGTCCCCTGACTATGGCTAAGCTATAATCATCGTAATCTACCGCTAACACCGCTATCTTAGGCTTCTTCTTGCTTAAACTCTCTATCTTCTTTACCAAGTCTTCTACTCCATTTTCTCTAATAAGTACAAGCTCTCTACCGGGGTAGACCTTTATCGCATGGTGAGACCCCTTCAAACCGAACCTTTCAGGTCCTTCAACTACTATTCCCTTCACCCTTATTACGTTGGTGAAGGGTTGGAACTCCGCTCCAGTTACCTTTATCGTCAAGATCATGGGAACCTTTTCCTTAGAGGAGCCAGCCGATATGCTTCTAACGGTCTTAGCTCTTAGCATATCCCCTTCTCTCAATATTGTGTAGAAGTCCCATAGGTCCTCCTCGTCCTCTATTCTCAGCCGCACCTCACCCTTACTCTCGTTTACCTCTAAGACCCTCATCTTCATTCTCCGGGGCGTAAGAGGAGCGCGCGTCATACTAAATACAATGCACGAGAAGCAAGTAGCGGGAAGAGTGCATGGCGATAGGTCTCTGCCTAACATCCCCACCGGGAATGTGCGACGAGCTGACCGAAAGCTTGGGGCTGAAGAAGATTAACGTGGAGAAGAAGAAGTTCCCCGACGGAGAGGTGTACGTTAGGATACCGGTTCCCGTGGCGGGAGAGGACGTGGTAATAGTTCACACGGGCTTTCCCGAGCAGAACGACAGGTTGATCGAAGTAATGTTAACAGTCGATGCGCTGAAGGACTTGGGTGCTGAGAACGTTACCTTGGTGATGCCATACATGCCTTATGCCAGGCAAGACAGAAGGTTTAGGGAGGGCGAGCCCATATCTATAAAGACTGTATTGAAGACGTTATCCGCACTTGAGCTGGACAACCTAGTCGTGGTTAACATACACAAAGAGTATTCCCTTCAGTACTTCGAGGGGACTTCGAAGAACGTGAACGCTTTGCCGTTCATAGCATCTAAAATAGAGAAGGGCAACGACTTGCTCGTCCTAGCTCCGGACAAGGGGGCTGTTCCTTATGCAAGAGAGGTCGCGATAGCCCTAGATGCCCCCTGGGATTACCTCGAGAAGTTCAGGGACAGGGTAACCGGAGAGGTCACAATAAAGCCGAAGGAGTTGGACGTGAAAGACAAGAGGGTCGTGGTAGTAGATGACATGGTATCCACTGGAGGAACTTTAGCCTTAGCCACGAGGGAGTTGATCAAGAGAGGGGCGAAGGAAGTAATAGCGGTAGTTGCCCACGCCCTTATGATAGGGGAGGCTGAGGAGAAGCTGAAGTCCAGCGGCCTGAAGAAGGTCTTGACTGGAAACACCTTAGCGAAAGAGTACAGCACGGACATAGTTGAGGTACACGATTTGTCTCCCTTGCTTTCGGAGGTATTAAAGGAGTTAGGGGTGGTTTAACCACCTCCCGATGGCTGAGGCTACCTCGTGAGCCATCCTTACCTCCTCGGGTAAAGGCTCTACCAAGGTCCTCTCCTCGACGATTTTTCTAGCTTGGAAGAGATCCAAACCGTAAGAGGCTATACATATCCTCCCTTCTCTTCTTGGAAAGCATCTAACCCTCTCCAAGTACTTCTCGCTTATCCTAACGAACTCATCGTTTCCGTAGAGCTCCCTGGAGGCCTTGTAGGCTTTCCTTATATTGGGGACGTACTTACTCACAACTATTACTGGAGGCCCGAAGCCCTCCGGATCAACGTATCCTAGACCGCAGATAGTTATACTATCAATGATTATCAGGGATACATCTTCTAAGAGATTGGAAAGGGGTTCGGTTAAGTTTCCGGGGTCCTTCTTGAATATGCTTAATGATATAGAATCTATCTTGGGAGGCCATCCTTCCGTGATCAAGGTAACGACGGGGCACACCCTCTCGCTGAACTTGCCGTCGTCAAAGGTACCCAACAAACTCAGCTACCCTAGGATCCTTCGAGAGTCCTCTCAATATGGCGTTCCTATCACTTTCCACCGAAATCATCTTGGTCATTCCTCTCCTCCCCCTACTGACCACCTCTGAGCGTATGAGGCCTAACATGTCCAAGTCGCTTATCAAGTCACTTACCCTTCTTAGAGTCAGCGTTTCTATGCCTAGAAGCTCGGTATATTCCTTATACAGTTTGTATACCTCGCCGGTATAGGTGGCCCTATCCTCCTTGGTCAGTTTGAGTATTGACAGTAATATCAGCTTGTTGTGGAGGGGGAGGGACTGGACAACCTCCGTTACCCTGTCCTTCTCGATGTGTTCCCACGCCATCCTCACGTGTTCAATAGTGACCTTAGTTGCTCCTTCCCTCTCCGCCAGTTCTCCCGCGACCCTCAGAAGGTCTAGCGCCTTCCTAGCGTCTCCCCTCTCCCTGGCAGCCATGGCAGCACAGAGCTGGATTACACCTTCCTCGAGTACCCCCTCGTAGAAGGCTTCTACGGCCCTCTCCTTCAGTATGTCCTCGAGCTGGCTGGCCGTGTAAGGAGGGAAGACGAGCTCCTCTTCGCTGAGAGAGCTCTTCACCCTCGGATCGAGCCAACTAGTGAAGTTTATGTCGTTGGTTATTCCTATTAAAGACATCTTCGAGTACTTGAGTTCCTCGTTTATTCTGGTGAGTTTGTAGAGCAAGTCGTCCCCGTGTCTCTTGACGTGATAGTCTATCTCGTCCAACACGGCGATAAATATTATTTCTCTTTTGTCCAAGAATTTCTTAAACCTTGAGTACAGGTGGGACGTCGCTACCCCACTAGGAGGGACCCTTAGGCCTATGTCTTCGCTGAGCTTGGCGAGTATCCTATAAGCTGTATCGTCCCTTTTGGTATTAACGAAGCTTATCTTGAGCCTTATCCCCTTACTTCTTGCCTTCTCCTCTAACTTCCTCGTAACCAGCTTCACTACAGCTGTCTTACCGGTTCCGGTTAATCCGTAAATGAATAAGTTGTTGGGTCTGTAGCCCTTAAGCGCTTGCGCTAACACGCTCGCCACCTTCCTTATCTGCTGCTCTCTGTGCGGTAGCCTCCCCGGCAAGTAGTCCGGCATCAATACGTCCCTATTCTTGAATATCTTCGACTTAGCCACCCTCTCGAAGACGTCCTCCAGTAGTTCGTCTAGGTCGGCGGACAGCGCTCGTCACCTCTCTGTTAAACTATAGCTCCCCTCGTTTAAACTGGGGGGAAGGAGCGAGATACCGGATCATGACCGGATTGGTGGTCAGTGCTTTAATATTCCCCTACCGCCCGTCCCCTATCGGGTTCCTTAATGCAGCGATTTCGACTCAAGTCTCAACGCATTGATAAGATAATTAAGGAAATACAGTTCGGCATACTTTCGCCTGAAGAGATAAGGAAGATGGCCGTAGTGGCGATCGTCAGCGACAGAGCCTACGACGAAGCGGGATTGCCGATAGAAGGAGGAATAATGGATCCCCGTCTCGGAGCGATAGGTCCCGGTCAGAAGTGTCCCACTTGTGGAAATACCATGCACAATTGCCCCGGTCACTTCGGTTACATCGAGCTCGCCAAGCCCGTAATCCACTACGTGTTCGTGCCCTACATCCACGACGCTCTAAGGGCCACTTGTAGGGTTTGTGGAAAGGTAAAGCTCCCCGAAGATGAAATAGAGAGTTATTTGGACTTATATGAGAAATTGGAGAAGAAGTGGCCGTTGCACGCTAAGAGGGTAATAGCTTACGTCAAGAAGAAGGCAGCCAAGGTTCAACAGTGCCCCCACTGTGGAGCCAAGCAGTACAAGATCAGATTGGAGAAGCCCTACAAGTTCTTGGAAGAGAGGCAGACCATGGTGGTGCAACTAACCCCAGCTGACGTTAGACAGAGGTTGGAGATGATTCCAGATAAGCACGCGAGGGTCCTTGGATTCGACGTCAAGAACGCTAGGCCGGAATGGATGGTCCTAACGGTCCTCCCGGTGCCTCCGATCTCCGTGAGACCCTCCATTATACTCGAGAGCGGTACTAGGTCTGAGGACGACCTAACCCACAAGATAGCAGACATAGTTAGGATAAACAACAAGCTGAGGGAGAACATAGAGAGCGGTGCATCCGAGGCGATGATAGAGAGCTTGTGGGACTTACTTCAGTACCACGTGGCCACCTTCTTCGATAACGAGATACCCGGAATACCTCCGGCCAAGCACAGATCCGGGAAGCCTCTTAGGACCTTGGCACAGAGGCTCAAGGGTAAGGAGGGTAGGTTCAGAGCGAACCTATCCGGTAAGAGAGTGGACTTCTCCGCGAGAACTGTAATCTCCCCAGATCCCAACATATCCATCAACGAGGTAGGAGTGCCCGTCGAGGTAGCCAAGATCCTAACGGTCCCGGTAAGGGTGACCCCTTGGAACATCGAGGAGATGAGACAGCTCGTAATCAACGGCCCCGATAAGTGGCCTGGAGCGAACTACATCATAACTCCTCAAGGAATGAGGATTGACCTTAAGTTCGGAAAGGATAGGAAGAAGATAGCGGAGAGCATCCAGCCCGGCTACATCATCGAGAGGCACTTACAAGACGGAGACATAGTCCTCTTCAACAGACAGCCCTCGCTTCACAGAATGAGCATCATGGCCCACAAGGTGAAGGTTCTACCTGGAAGGACCTTCAGGCTCAACCCCTTGGTATGTCCTCCCTACAACGCAGACTTCGATGGAGACGAGATGAACTTGCACGTCCCTCAGAGTGAGGAGGCTAGAGCGGAAGCGAAGGAGCTAATGCTCGTGGAGAAGCACATCTTAAGCCCGAGATACGGAGGACCCATAATCGGAGGTCTGCAAGACTACATCTCTGGCGCTTACCTAATGACCACCATAGCTACCCTCCTCACCGACAAGGACGTGGCCGAGCTGGTAGGAGTTACCGGTTACGACGGAGAGCTCCCCGAGCCCGCCTTCCTAAGTCCTAAGAAGAGGTGGACTGGAAAGCAGCTCTTCTCCATATTCTTACCCAAGGACTTCAACTACTCTGGAAAGGCGAACATAGCTACGGGAGAGCTGAAGTGTGACGACGAGTACTGCTTCCACGACTCCTTCGTGGTAGTGAGGAACGGAGAGCTGGTACAAGGAGTTCTGGACAAGAAGTCCATAGGTCACGAGCAGCCCAAGAGCCTCATGCACTGGATAGTCTACGAGTACGGACCTAGCAAGGGAAGGGAGATCTATGACACTGCCTTCAAGATGTTCCTAAGGTACATCGAGAAGAGAGGATTCACCACCAGGTACGACGACGTGAGGCTTCCGGAGGAGGCCAAGAAGGAGATACAGCAAGTCATCGAAGAGGCCTACAAGGAAGTAGAGAAGCTAATCGAGGACTACAAGAACGGCTTGCTGGAGCCCTTGCCCGGAAGGACCTTAGAGGAGACCTTAGAGCTCATGATAATGGACGTTCTAGCCAAGGCGAGAGACAAAGCCGGAGAGATAGCAGCCAAGCACCTAAGCCCGTTGAACAACGCGGTCATAATGGCAAGGGCCGGAGCGAGGGGTAACATACTCAACTTGACTCAGATGGCTGCCTTGCTAGGCCAGCAATCGGTCAGAGGAGAGAGAATCAAGAGAGGATATCGTAAGAGAACGTTACCCCACTTCAAGTGGGGTGACATAAGCCCTGACGCGAGAGGATTCGTGAAGCACTCCTTCTACGAAGGATTGAGTCCCACTGAGGTGTTCTTCCACGCGGCCGGTGGTAGAGAGGGTCTGGTGGATACAGCGGTAAGGACCAGCCAGTCCGGATACATGCAGAGGAGGCTCATCAACGCCCTCCAAGACTTGAGGGTGGACTACGACGGAACGGTGAGGGGAATGAAGGGAGCGCTACACCAGAACGTATATGGAGACGACGGAGTAGACCCGATGAGGAGCGTGCACGGTAAGTCCGTGGACGTGGATCACGTAATTGAGAAGATAACCAGGGTGAGGCTAGAATGAGTGCCCAGCTACACAACCTCATAGATCAGTTGGTTGACGAGTACGAGAAGGCTCTCAGAGAGGACTTTAGGGTAAAGTGCAAGCCGACGTTCCTGACGGAGCTCAAAGAGAAGTTACACAAGCTGTTAGAGGTAAGACCAGAGACAACCGAGGAGGAGATAAGGAGGATCATCGATCTGAGCGTGAAGTACTACTTGAGAGCATTGGTCGAGCCAGGAGAAGCGGTAGGAACGGTAGCGGCACAGTCCATAGGAGAGCCTTCAACACAAATGACCCTGAGAACCTTCCACTACGCGGGAGTCAAGGAGTTTAACGTAACTCTAGGTCTTCCGAGGCTCATAGAGATAGTGGACGCCAGGAAGACCCCTAGCACTCCAATGATGACCATCTATTTGGAGGAAGAGTACAGACACGACAAGGAGAAGGCCCTAGAAGTAGCGAGGAAGATAGAGATGACTAAAGTAGAGAACGTGGCCTCAACTGTCGAGATTGATTGGTACGAAAGCGCAATTATAATAAGGCTGGATCCGGAGATGCTCGAGGACAAGGGAGTAACGAGAGACGATGTAATTAGGGTAATAAACAAATCTAGGATAAAGGGTAAGGCCGAGCCCGACCCCGAGGACGAGTATACGGTAATAGTCAGATTGGACGCAGACGCCTACGCCGGAATAGGTGAGATCCAAAAGATAAAGGACAAGATACTCGGATTGAGAATAAAGGGAATAAAGGACATAAAGAGGGTCATAGTACAACAAAGAGAAGGCGAGTTCGTCCTCGTAACCGACGGATCCAACCTCTCCCAAGTCCTAAACGTCGAAGGCGTAGACCCAACGAGAACGATAACAAACAACATCAAGGAGATAGAGGAGGTTCTAGGAATAGAAGCCGCTAGAGAAGCAATAATAAGGGAAGTGTTGGATGTGCTCGAGAACCAAGGTCTTGACGTCGACAGAAGGCACATCACCTTGCTGGCAGACACTATGACATGGAGCGGAGAGGTAAGACAAGTGGGAAGACACGGAATAGCCGGCACTAAGCCGAGCGTTCTAGCTAGAGCGGCGTTCGAGGTAACGGTAAAGCAGCTGGCAGAGGCCGCCGTGGCCGGAGAGGTGGACGAGCTCAGCGGCGTTACCGAGAACATAATAGTAGGACAGCCCATACCTCTCGGAACCGGAATGGTAACCTTACTAATGAACCCGCAAGCTCTTGCCAAGAAATCGGTTAAAACGGAGCCTCAAAGGGTGGCTGGGGGTGAGCAGAGCTGACGGCAGTTGAACCCGAGTTGAAGGCAGCCCTCAGAACGGGCGTCGTGAAGCTAGGAGCCAAGCAAACCATAAAGCTACTCAAGCTAGGAAAGGCTAAGGCAGCGATAGTGGCGAGGAACGCTCCCAGGGAGATAAGGAGGGACGTGCTGTACTACGCAAGGCTGAGCGGCATCCCGGTGTACATCTATCCAGGAACTAGCAGAGAGCTGGGAACGCTGTGCGCCAAGCCCTTCGTGGTCAGCGCCTTGGCGGTCATAGATGAGGGCGATTCAAAAATAGTGGAAGCAATAAAGAGCGAGGCTGGTGAGAATGCCTAACGTGGTCCTAACTCCAGAGGAGTTCAGATACATGCAAGTCTTCCACCAACTGACCGGAGTAATGCCGATAGACTGCATAGTGGACAACGAGCACGACAGGATAATATTCCTAGTAAAGGCTGAGGAAGTGGGAAAGGCCATAGGAAAGAGGGGATCCAAGGTCAGGTACCTAAGGGAGGCGTTCAAGAAGAACGTTGAGATCGTTGGTTACAGTGACAAGTTAGAGGAGATGGTTGCGAACGCCCTAGCTCCCGCCAAGGTACAGAACGTGAGGCTCGTGAAGACTCCTAAGGGTAAGGTAGTATACGCTAAGGTCGATCCTAGGTTTAAGGGAGTTGCTATTGGTAAGGAAGGGAGAAACGTCAGCAAGGCTCGACTAATCCTTAAAAGACACTTCGATGTGGACTCCCTCGTGGTGGTCTAAGGGGGTGAGCAAGGATGCCCGGTAAGAAGGCGCCTAACGGATTGTTCGCCGCTAGGAAGCTCAAGAGGAAGAGACTCAAGTTCAGGTGGAGTCAAAGGGAGTTCAAGAGAAGAATGCTAAAGCTCAAGGAGAAGTATGACCCTCTAGAAGGAGCCCCTATGGCTAGAGGAATAGTGCTAGAGAAGGTCGGAGTCGAGGCAAGAAAGCCCAACTCAGCAATAAGAAAGTGTGTGAGGGTGCAACTCGTCAAGAACGGTAAGGTAGTTACCGCCTTCGTCCCCGGAGACGGCGGTCTGAACGTCATCTCCGAGCACGACGAAGTAGTGATAGTGGGAATAGGAGGTCCCAGAGGAAGGTCGATGGGTGACATACCCGGAGTGAGGTACAAGGTCGTCCTGGTAAACGGAGTGGCTCTCGACGCGGTGCTAAGAGGAAAGAAGCAGAAGCCGGTAAGGTAAAACCTTTTAGAAGGGAGGAAATCCTTCCAAATCCTCCTCTTCCATCAAATCCTCATCCACGTAAATCGGTTTGTCCGTAACCAAGGCTAAGTATATAGCATGGCTGGGTATCATGGGGATTACCATCTTCATCTTACCTTCCAAATTCACATAAAGCTTGGCCGTGTAAAGCCCCGTCTCTGGATCTAGCTCATCTATAACTACCTTCTCTATCATTCTTCCCATCTCTTCGGTCACAGACTTGAAGTACTGAAGGAGGTCGAACACCGATTCCCTAGGCTTGTTCCTCCTGAAGTCGAGGCCTCTGAGCTTGTTTATGCTCCTCACGATGTCGTAGGGGACGTTGTAGAGCACGAACTCCCTCCCATCCTCCAGATGACACACTATCACTGGAGTAGCGGGAGGGGTGGGCTTGACGATGGCCTCGACGTCAATTACCTTTATACGTTGACCCATTAAGCGGCCCCGCGCTCCTCGGCGTCTTACAAATTTTATGTTATAGAGTCCCATCTTTACGATAATCAGCAACTGAGGTAAAGCTATATAACAAACAGAGGGAGTCGAGAGGGGTGCTCAAAGAGTGGAGAGGGAAACCATAAGCCCACTGGAGCCCAAGCTGTTCGGAAAGTGGGAGTTCGACAGAGTGGAGATCAGGGATCCTGGCTTGAAGAAGTACATATCCTTGAGGCCCGTTTGGACCCCCTACACCGCCGGAAGGCATGAGAAGAGGAGGTTCGGTAAGGCTGAGGTCCCTATAGTGGAGAGACTCATAAACAAGCTAATGAGGCCCGGGAGGAACATGGGCAAGAAGGCAAAGATCTACAGCATCGTAGAGAGGGCCTTCGACATCATATACCTTCAGACCGGTCAGAACCCCTTGCAAGTGCTGGTTAGGGCTATTGAGAACTCGGCTCCCAGAGAGGAGACCACGAGGATCATGTACGGTGGTATAGTGTACCACGTGGCCGTGGACGTGAGCCCCCAGAGAAGGGTCGACCTAGCTCTAAGGCACCTAGCCGAGGGAGCCAGGCTAAAGGCCTTCAAGAACAGCAAGCCCATCGAGGAGACTCTGGCCGACGAGATAATTGCCGCCGCTAACGACGACCCCAAGAGCTACGCCATCCAGAGGAAGGAAGAGATCGAGAGGATCGCTCTGTCCTCGAGGTAACCCTTTATCCTCTCTTTTTCCAAGGCGTCAGGGGCTAACTGTGAGGAAGCTCGCTCTTCTCGATTTGGAGGGGACCTTGCTGGACTACGAGTTCTGGGAGCTTTTGTCGGAGAGACATCCAGATGGAGAGAGGCTAAAGGAGCTCTTGGAGAAGGGCCTTACCTCCCACTCCTGGTATGAGACGTTCATAGAAAGAGTAAGATCGATAATAGGTACTCCCAAGAGCTTGGTGACGGAAACGGCTTCAAAGGCAATAGAGAGGATTAGACCCGAGGCTACCGCTTTCGTCTCCGAGCTCAAGAGGAAGGGATATACCGTTATCATAGTCTCCGGAGGCTTCGAGGACTTCGTCGCCCCGGTGAGCGATGTCTTGGGAGCGGACGGCTTCATAGCTCAGAAGCTCCTCTTCCACAACGACGAAGTGGTCGGAGTTTACAACGTTTTTAAGGACAAGGGCGAAGTGGTGGACAAGCTAAAGCCTTGGTTTGACTTCATCTTCTCAATAGGAGATGGCTACAACGACTTCAACATGTTGGCTAAGTCAGACGTGGCCGTGGTATTAGGAAACAAGGCTAAGGAAATAGCTGAAGAGCTGAAAGCGTTCCACTTTAAGACCTTGGAGGAAGCGCTGAGGTCGCTTAGCTCCGGAGAGCTGGCAAAGGCTTTGAAGTGATCTCCCGGAGCCCCCTCGGGAAGAGAGATGGAGGTTTACCTCGTAGCTCACGCTCCCACCAGCGTTCAAAGGCTGGAGGACTTCGCCAAGCTAGCGTTCAACTTCGGAGATCCGGTCAAAGGTCTCATAGTCACCAAGCCTTCTGGAGTGGCCGCTCAAGTGGGACTGGCCGACGTCTCTAAGTTAGCCTACAAGCTCGACAAGAAGCTGATCATCTTACCAGATATAGATGATGCGATAGAACTCCTCAAGCCCGACGAGATCTATACGGTAAGTCATGACTTCGGAGAAAGGGTAGAGAAGCTGGAGGTCAAGGGAAGGGCTCTAATCATAGTCGGCCTGACCGACCCCGGATTAAGCAAGCTGGAGGCGCAGAAGGGGAAGGCGATTTACCCCTCATCTCCCTCCGGGGACATAGGTCCAATAGCCTCCGTGGCAATCCTACTCTCGGGTCTGAAGGAATGATAGACAGGGTGGAAATCTACGTCCACTCCCACGCCACAGAGGACCCGGAGAAGGTGCTGGAGGCGGTAGCCAACCTCCTAGGCTTAGAGGAGCTCCCGGAGGTAGAGGTGTTTAAGGTAAGGGGCCATCACGGCAACGAGATATTAAATATGAAGATGGTGCTTAGGGGTAAAGAGGCCAAGAAGGCGGTGGAACACATAATCAAAAGCATGGATGATTTGGAGTACGAGATCTTGAAGAACGAGCTCCCGTGGAGATCAGAGGGCTCAAAGCTCTACCTAAGGTTCAACAAGCAAGACGCCTACGGAGGGAAGCTGAGGCTATCGAGCGGATCAGACATAATAAGGGTAGTCATAGTTTTCAAGGGCGCTAAGGTGAGCAAGGAGCTATTAGATCAGATAAGGGAGTCTTAGGGATATCCCAGAACCAAGGAGGTAACGCAGAGAATCCCTAAAGATATTACCAGTAAGAGAACGTTCACCTTCGTGAACTCCCAGTAGTCGTAACCGCTCAACCTTAGGGCGATGAGGTTGCTGAGGGAAGCTATGGGGGTCCCCAACCCGCCTATGTCCACTCCTAAGGTCAGAGCCCTCCAAGGTGGATTGGACTTTATTAAGATCAAAGTGGCTGGAACGTTGCTTATCGCTTGGCTTAGACCAGCTGCTACCAACATGGTTTCTAGCGATCCTCCAACGGCTAGTCTCAATACGTAGCCTAAGGAACCAAAGGAGTACATCATTAAAGCTAGAATGATAAGTAAGTTGAAGTCTATTTTTGGTACCTTTCTGTTTATAATAACATAAGTGAGCAGACTTAAGGCCAAGGCAATCCATTCCATGTTCTTCTCTATTAATGATATCGAGAGGACTAGCAACACAAATGCCAAAGCGAATATCCTTTTGTTCAACTCAACCTCTTCCTTGAGCTTTCCTCTGGGAGGGAGGGCGTAGACTATTATTGCTAAGGGCACCAAAGAGGCCGGCAACGTGTTTAATATAAACGACAAGAAGTCGACTGAGTAATGAGTCCATATGATCACGTTCTGAGGGTTCCCGAAGGGGGTTATCATTGAGCCTATGTTTACAGCAGCCGCTATCAAGGGAATTGAGGCCCCGCTGGGATCCATAGCTAAAGCTATCGGAACCATGAAGAACATAGCGGCATCGTTCATGAGTATGGCTCCAGCTAAAGCTGATATTCCTGCCAAGACCTTCAGACCGCCCTTATCGCTTAGGCCCAGCGCTATCTTCTCGAAGGCGTTGGACTCCCTCCACATTTCAGATATTATCATGAAATTAGCCAATATGACCAAGGCTTTGATATTGATTAGCTCCTTAAGCCTTCCTAGGGTGGAGGGAAATGCTACAGCTACCGCGATGCTCAACGCTATCAGCGCTATCAGCAGAGGGTCCTTCCTCATTCCCCTTGACCTAGGGGCTTGATTGGGAAAGGGAAATCAGCTTTGGCCCACGTTGGTCACTCTGTCCAGCTTCTTGAACGGAGCCAAGGCCTCCTCGACCACTTCGGGAATGTTGCTTATCACCTCGCCGAGCTTACAAGCCGGGTCGTAGCCGAAGGGATCCTTGAAGTAAGCGTAAGCTCTTGCCCTAGATCCTCCGCACATTATTCCGAACTTACAGCTTCCGCAAGGATCCTTGAAGTTTCTCCAGTCCCTTATCTTCATAAGTGGTTCACTCCTCTGGTAGATCTCCTTCAAGCTCTTCTCCCTTACGTTCCCTACCTTGTAGGGTAAGAATCCGGAGGGGTAGACGTCTCCGTTGTAGGCCACGAATATTATTCCATATCCGTCCCTGGTATAGGCTGAGGGGGCCCTCTTCTGTTTCGGAGCTTCCTTAGGAACGGGTCCCATGAGTTCCTCCAGCCTCTCCTTCAGCTTGTAATAGAGTTGACCCACTCCGATCTTCTCAACATCCATTCCTTTCTCATCCATAACAGCTCTAAGCCTATACACCACCCTATAGAAGGGGGCCTCTGTGGTCCTTATGGTGACCTTTCCGTACTTGGCTGCGTCGTAAAGGAAGTTGACCACATCCCAATACTCATCCTTGCTCAAGTCTAGTTCAAAGCCGGCCCTCCCGGTTGGTATTAGAAAGAAGACCTCCCAAGCGTCAACGTTGTACTCATAGACGAGCTTGAAGACTTCCGGGAGCTCGTTCACCGTGGGCTTCATTACAGTAGTATTTATCTGAAGGAACATACCTATGCTTTTAACAAATTTCATAACTTCTAGAGTTCTGTTGAATATCCCGGGTATTCCCCTTATACCGTCGTGGGTCTCAGCCGTAGCGCCATCCAAGCTCAGACTCATCCCAATTATCCCTATTTCCTTCATCCTCTCTATCTTCTTCTCTGTTAAGAGTGGGGTAACGCTCGGGGCCACCAAGGTCCTTATTCCTTTTGAGATGCTGTATTGGGCCAGCTCCCAGAAGTCGGGCCTCATTAGCACGTCTCCGCCCGTCATTATCAAGTGAGGGTAGGGCTTCGAGAACTCCGTGAGTTGGTCGATAAACTTCTTCGCTTCCCCAGTATTCAGCTCATCGGGAAGGGGCTTTTCTATGGCCTCAGCCCTGCAGTGCTTACAGACGAGCTTACAAGCCTTGGTGGTCTCCCAGAACACGAGCAAGGGCTTCTCGTTGAAATCCCATCCGCCTCTGAAGACTCATCCCCAGAGAGGTTGGAGTGGAAGGTCTTTATCTGAAGGCACTTCGAGTCCTAGGTAAATCCCTTTTTGCTCCCGCTCACGAGCTCATAGGGTGAAGCTCCAGTGTTCCAGAAGATCAAGCCTCCAGAGGGAGGGAAGTTCATCGAGGTTAAGGATGGAAAGCTCATAGTCCCTGACAACCCCATCGTTCCCCACATAGATGGAGACGGCATAGGTCCCGAAGTGATAACCGCCGCCAGGAGGATGGTCGACGCAGCGGTGGAGGCCGCCTACGGAGGGAAGAGGAAAATAGTGTGGTGGAAGATCTATGCCGGAATAGAGGCCGAACCTATTTACGGAACGCTCCTACCAGAGGACACTCTGAATGCCATAAGAACTGCCAAGGTGGCGTTAAAGGGTCCCATGACTACCCCTATAGGTTCTGGATGGAGGAGCGTCAACGTAGCACTTAGACAACTCCTCGACCTTTACGCCAACATAAGGCCCGTTAAGTACATCAGGGGAATCCCTGCTCCACACAAGTACGCTGACAAGGTAGACATTGTAATCTTCAGGGAGAACACTGAAGACGTCTACGCCGGAATAGAGTGGAAGTACGACTCCCCCGAGGCGGAGAAGGTCAGAGAGTTTCTCAAGAAGGAGTTCAACATTGAGCTGAGGCCTGACACCGGAATAGGCCTCAAGCCCATCTCAAGGTTTGCAACAAGGAGGATAATGAACAAGGCGATGGAGTGGGCTCTCAAGTACGGAAGGAAGAGGGTAACTGTAATGCATAAGGGTAACATAATGAAGTACACTGAAGGTTACTTCAAGATATGGGCCTTCGAGTTCGCTAAGGAGAAGTACGGAGACAAGGTAGTGTTTGAAGAGGAGCTTCAGGGCGGAGAGATCCCCGAAGGAAAGATACTGGTGAACGACAGAATAGCAGACAACATGTTCAACCAGATAATAACCAGGCCTTGGGACTATGAGATAATAGTTACACCCAACCTCAACGGTGATTACCTAAGCGACGCCGCGGCTGCCCTAGTCGGAGGTCTGGGAGTGGCTCCCGGAGCCAACGTGGGAGACTACATAGGAATGTTCGAGCCCATCCACGGCTCCGCTCCTAAGTACGCTGGAAAGAACGTGGCCAACCCCACCGCTGCTACCCTAAGCGCCGCCATGATGCTCGACCACATAGGCTGGCACGAGGCCGCCAACTTGCTCAGGAAGGCCATAGAGGAGACCATAGCAAGCGGAAAGGTGACCCAAGACATAGCTAGGCACCTAGGAATCCAGCCTCTGAGCACCACCGAGTTCACAGAGGAAGTAATAAAGAACATAAAGAAGCTCGGTGGTAGCTCTTGAAGGAGCTCCACTTAGCTTTCTTAATTTACGCCACCCAAACGGCCCCCAAAACTCAGCTAGACGAGGTTATGGCTGAAACCTTAGGAGCTGTCATAGAAAATGAGAAGGACTTCGAGGAAGCGGTCAAGCTAGCTAAGATATTGAAGATGGATTTGAACATTCTAGCTAGGGCCGCCGTCTATAAGTTCGGAGAAGATGCAATAAAGTTCAAGGACTTGATAGATAAGGAGTTCAAGCAAGGTCAAGCTTGGGAGAACTTCGTCAAGAGGTACTTGAGGTTATTAAAGAGAAAGTAATTAATCCTTCTTTATGAACTTGTCCAATCCTCCTTTGCCCTTCAGCTTCCAAGGGGCCACCAAGATCTTCACTATCTCTTGCGCCCTGCTCTCTCCAAGTCCCTCAACCCGGCTTAGCTCCATTACCGAGGCGTTGAACACCGCCCTAACGCTCCCGAACCTCTCCAGAAGTCTCTCCGCGAGCTTGGGCCCCACTCCAGGCAAGCATTGAACCAAGTACAGCTGCCACTGCCGTATGTCGCTTATAGGAGGCTTGCCCTTGGTCTTTACGGGAACCCTTCTCCTCTCCTCTCCTTGCTCCCTTTGGACTAGGAACTTGATCACCCTAGCGCTGTCCTCCTTTGTAGGAGCGTAGAGGACTCCTATGCCGAAGTCGTATTGAAGGGAAGCTATTACCGAGGGCACCGAATGGGCGGCCCTCTCGGAGAACTTCAGGGCGTTCCAACTCCCTTCTATTAAGAAGAAGGGCTTCTCGTACTCCTCCTTTAGCCTCTTAGCCTGGTTGAACAACCTCCCGTCCCTTAAGCTGTTTATTAGATCCCTAACGCTCTTCCTCTCAATGGCAACTCTGTCGGAGATCACGTAATCGGCAACTGGGAGTTGTTGCCATATTACCGTTATGCCATACTTCTCCTTCAATATCTTGGGTACCTCGCTCCTCTTCTCCCTCTCATCGACGTAAACTCTGTACAAGGCTCCTATCCTCCTAACCCTTGCCTCCGGAGCTCAATAGCCTCGCTATTTCTCTGCTTGTTCTTCCCAATAGCTTGTTGATTAGCTTTTCTACTTCGATTGGCGGTATAACCATTCCTCCGGCTCCGGGGTGTCCTCCCCCGCTCCCTCCAAGCTCCTCTCCTATCGACTTGAGCAGCTTGGACACGTCGAAGCCCAGCTTTAGTATTCTTGGAGAGCATCTGGCATAGACCCTTATCTCATCTTTCTCCTCCCTTATCACGTATATTACGTCCAAGCCTATGGAAATCATCGTCCTAGCCACGTCTCCCTCGTTGGCGCCTATTCTGGTGGCTCCGATCAAGTACTCCTTCACCTTCCTATAGACCAGCCTCTCGCAAGCCTTCACCCTAGCCATTCTCTTTGAAAAGTCTATCTCCTCAGCTTCGAGCAAGGAGAAGGCTCTTTGAACGGAACCATATCTCGACAGATATTCCATTGCCTTAAAGGCATTGGGCTTCGCTAATCTGAACCCCTTGCTATCGTAAATTATTCCGCTCATGAGGGATTCCGATATCTCAACCGGTAGCTCCATCTCCAAGAGGCGGAGGGCTAGGGCTACTATCTCGGAGGTCGAGGTGGCGCTTGGATCTACCGCAAAGGGCTCTATGTTCCCCGTTGCATGATGGTCTATTCTGTAGTACCTCTTCCCTTCAAGATTCACTCCCGGAAGCTGCGAGGTAGAGGCAGTGTCCAGAATTATTATGACGTCCTCCTTAGGGGCCTCCTCTACGAACTCTATTCCAGCATGCTTAGCTACCTTCTTACCGAGGGAAGAGAGGCCTCCAGGGGCATAGAAAGTGGGGCTTCCGAGGAGCTTGAAAGGGGAGGCGGCTCCAACCGCGTCGGGATCGGCGTGTCTATGGACAACTACCGCATAATTACCCTTCAGATCCTTCATCAGATCCGCTACCTTTTTGGAAAGCTCTGTCAAGTTCCTTCTCACCTTCCCTCAAGGCCTCTTCGACCACTTCCTCGTACTCCTTCTTCCCTCTCAAGCCGCTTATTCCGAGCTCGAGGGTTACCTCCTTTCCCTCCCCTCTCTCAGATAAAACTATGGTGAGGTCGAGATCCTCGACCCTTCTGCCCAGCTCCTTCTCCACTACCTCTTCTATTTTGTCTGAAGCCTTGAGGAGAGCTTCTGCTATCCTCTCCAGCTTATCCTCCTCCACCACCAACTTGCATTCCTCCCAAGTACTTCTGGAGCTCGGCCTTAAGCTTCTCAATCTCCTTCATCACCAACTCCTCTTGTTTCTTGAGGCTGCTTAGCCTTATCTCGAGCAGCTCTATCTTGTCCTCAACTTCCTTCAGAGCCTCCTCCTTCTTCACTTTGACCATAACGTGGCCTAGGTTCTGGTAGACCTCGGCATCGTCGGGAAGCTTCTGGAGCTCCTCCTTAACCTTCTTTAACTCAGCTAGTTCCAGCTCTATCATCTTCCTCTGCTGCTTTAGGCTCTCCAGCATCGCTTGCTGCTGTTGGAGCTGGGCCAAGATCCTCTGAGCTTGAGCGGGCATGCTCATGACTCTTCTCCACCTCCCTGAGAGCCTCTGCGGCGCTATATATCCAGTAGAGGAAGGAGTTCAAAGCTGCTCTGAGTGCCCTCAAGTCCTCTGCCTCTATTATTATCTTCTTTCCCTCGATCCTCAGCTTGGTCCTCTCAGTCATAGGAGGGTAAAGTACCTCTGGAGTCAAGGCCTTGATTATCGCCTCGTCGCAGACCTCTATCTCAGCCCTCCCCTTCAATGTCGATCTCCCTTATCCTAATTACTGGACCGACTATTGCCTTAGAGCCGGGCGCCCTAAACACCAGCTCGAAGCCCCTTTCCCCTCTTTCCAAGCTGGCCTTCAAGTCGCTCTCGCCTTCGCAGAAGGGTATCGAAAGTATCTCCGAGAGCCTTTGGAGCACCTCTTGAGCTTTTTCGTCGAGGACCTCCTTTTCTAAACATAAACTCTTGACGTTGTAGACCCTCCTCTTGGTCTCCGAGCTCAAACTCACTCCCTTAAGCCTTATGGTGCCTCTCTTCACCAGTTCTGCGTTTTCTACATCGTATACTTCTATGAATGAGGGGTTTCCGTACCTCTCTCCCACTATTAAGACCTTGTCCGCTCCCATGTCAGCAGCTATCGCTCCTAGCAAGTCTAGGCTGAGCTTTCCCCTGCTTACCTTTTCTGAGTTGGGCAAAACGCTGGCTAGGTCCTTAACGAAGGTCCTGGTCCTTTGAGAAGGGGAATGGGTCGTCGTTATTAGATACTTCAAAAAGTCTTACCTCCTCCTTATCCTCTCAGGCTTGGCGGAGTAGGCCTTGTTCAAACCGGAGACGGGCACGTAAGCCGCTCCGGCGAACACCGCTCCGCACTTCTTGCACTTCCACAGACCCACGCTTATCCTTACCACGTATCCCTTGATTCCACACCTAGGGCAAGTGTGAGGGGCGTATCTAGCTTCCATTATCTGCTTCCATCTCTTCCTTAGAGTAGAACCGTATCTGGGTCCGAACCTTCCTGCTATTCCCACTACCTTCTTCCTTGCCATGCTTCGATCCCCGGTAAGGGCAAACGGCCCAGTATAATAAAGGGTGCTTGAGGGAGCGTGGAGAGAGGCGGAGGAATGGGTATCTCCACGAGCCTTGCCTCCTCCCCGCAGTTCAGCGCTACCCATAGGCCGTAGTAGTTCCAGCCGATCGAGTTTGGAGCGCACTTGAAGCTCTTCTTCAACACCAACTTACCACTCGAGTCGTACACCCTAAGCTCCTTTCCGAGGAAGGCCACCTTATCGCAATAGGGAGAAAAGGCGGTGTCAAAGGAACTGAAGTCCTTAACCCGCACAATGTTATTTCCCTCGAGTAGATATGATTTCTCCGAGGAGACTGAGAGCATTTTGTTACAAGAAGCCAAAGCCTTAGCCTTAATGGGTATTATGACCCTCGTCGAGCTCAGGGATACTACACCATTAGGAGTTGGCACCAGTACCCTTCCTTCGTAGGCTACCGGTCTTCCCAACGCCTTGACCGGCATGCTCTCCACTTCTCCAGAACACGTGTAGAACCGACAAGAGCTCCCGCAGACCCAAAAGCCGTTCCTCATTAATAGCAAGTATCCTAACTCGGGGACCTCAAACCTTCTCCTTATAAGAGTTCCGTCCTCCCAGAAGAGAACAACCGTTCTATTATAGAGTAAGAGAGCGTACCTCCCGCAACAGTAGCTCACGTCGAAGGCTTGAGGGAAGGTCATTCCTAGCGGGAGCAGGAGGGAGTTAGGCAAGGATGCCGTGACCAAGGACTGTGTGCCCACCGCTAAGGAATTGATAAAAGCGATTAGGGGTATCACTCCTTTACCTCCACCTTCTCCTCCTTCTTAACAGTCTTAACTCCAGTGGGCTTCCTGGGGAGCTTTGCCAAAGCCTTTGCCACGTCCTCCACGAACACCGCTCCCACGTACTTGTTCTCCTCATCCACTACTGGGAGCACCGGTATCCTTAGCGCGATGAACTTCTCGAGCGCTAAGGTAACTGGGTCTTCAGGCTTTAGATAAGGCACTCCCCTTAGCATTATGGTCCTAACCTTCGCCGGAACGCTCATGTGCTCTCCTTCCCTATGAATGAACCACCTGTTGGTCTTGACGAACTCCTTATAGGTTATGACTCCCCAAACCTTGTCTTCGTCGTTAACCACCACCAAGCCGGGCAGGAAGCGGTTGATGAGGCGGTGCCACGCCTTGTTTATCTTTTCATTAGCCTTAACCTTGTACTTGTCACCAGTTCTCATTACATCCTTTACCTTTAGAACGGGCTCTCCGGGAAGCTTCTGCTTGATCAGCCTGAGCAAGTCGAAGTAGTCTACCACTCCTATGAGCTTGCCCTCGTCGTCTATTACTGGGGCCCCTCTCGCCCTCTTGTCCTCTAGCTCGTCCAGCACCTTCAGTAGGTCATCATCTGGCTTGAAGAGTGGGAACTCCCTCATGAAATCCATAACACTAAACCTGCTCCTGTGGCTGGTAGGAACTATCAAGTCGAACTGATTGAGGAATCCGTCGACCCTCTTGTCAAAGGGAGATCTCAGTACCGGGATTACCTCCTCGTCAGTCCTCCTCACTAAGGGCTTGAGGTTTATGAGGAGCTCGTGCTTGTTGGAAACGGTTACGGCTGGGGCCCTGGCGGCCTCAAGCACTTGAATGGCCTTTCCTATGGTCAACTCCTCGGGGACTTCCACTGGCTCTATTACCGGCACCTCTACCTCTCTAGCTACCTCCTTTGCCTCGACCCTCTCGGGCATGCTATCTCCCATTTACTGGGATGGAATAGCGGTATAATAGGAGGGGGTTTCCCGGAAACCTCCCACCCAAGGTCTTCGCCTTTCTCTATAAGGTACGGAGGCTCCTTCTAGCGTCGTCCCAGTAAGGGTGCAAAGAAGTTTGGAGATGTGTTAATCAAAAACTACAAGCAATGTCTTCGGTGCTCAGGGCTTACTTCTGAACCTCCTCCAATATCAGCTTCCTCAGTACGTCTACTGGGAGGGATCCTTCCTTCAGTAAGGTCTTGTGGAATTCGTATAAGCTGAACTTCGATCCCAAGTATTCCTTTACTTCCTCCCTCATCTCCTTTATCCTCCTCTTTCCGTATGCATAGGAGAGCTGGTATCCGGGGCTTAGGGTATACCTAAGCACCTCTGCCTTAGCTGAGTTCTCGTCGAGCATCGCTACCTCCACCAGCTCCTTAACGGCTTCCTCGAAGCTCATCTTACCGGTGCTCAGCTCAACGTCGACGTATACCCTAACTAGCCTCCATAGCATGTCCTTCTTCACCTGCCATACGTACCTAGGATTGGTCTCAAAGCCTAGCTCCATCATAAGCTCTTCAGTGTAGTGGGCCCAACCCTCTATGAGGTCTGTAGCGTTGGCGACTATCGGCCTATATCTAGTTGGTAAGTGCAAGGAAAGCTGCAAGTGGTGACCGGGGTAGGTCTCGTGCACTGCGGTGTTCAGTATGTCGTAGTACTCCCTCTTAGCGGCTCCGGGGGTTACGGAGAGGTATCCCAAGTTCCTCCACTCGAACGGTGCTGGAGGGAAGTAGGCCGCGTAGGGTATGGTCGGAATTAAGGGCTTAGGAGTGTCTATAGCCTCTAGCTCCTCGTCCAATGCTAGAGGCGCCACCTTCTTCTCTATTACGAAATTCTTGGCCCTCTTCACCGCTTCCAAGTAAACATCCTTGGCGTTCTCCACCTCTTTGCCTTGTGGCTCCTCTCCGAGCTCCTCCTTCAGCTTCCTCGCCTCGCTTCTAGCCCAGCTAGCCAAGGATGAGGGCGTCTCTACTATTCCCCTTATCCTCAGCAGCTCCTCGAAGAGGGTTTCCCCTATGGGCTCGAAGCCCTCCTCCGGCTCCAAGGAATCGAGCCATTTATCGTACTCCGCCAATGATTCCAAGACGTCGTTGGGAGCGTTCATATCCAGAAGCATTAGCTTTAGACCGTTGAGCTCCGCCCTAGCAAGCTGGACCCATACCTTCTTCGGCTTGCTCAACATCTCCTTACTGTTCTCGAGCATTCTAGGAATAGCCTTTATTCTAGCCTCCAGAGCCTTCTTCTTGAAGTCCTCGGGAGCGTTCCTGAGTATTGTGGAAATGAGCATTTCGGAGATGAGGCCGGGAGCTATGGGGTAACTCTTCCAGTACCTCCAGAATCCTGTGGTTATTTGCATTACCTTGAGGCTTCTAACAGCTTCTTGTATGTCCAGCTCCAGCTTCTCCTCCTCCCAGGAGCTCAACTCAGACAAGTCCAACTCCAACGTATCCAAGCACTTGCTCATCCACTCACATCCCAATTCAGGATAGAGAAAGTCATACTCGTGGAGGCCTAGGTAGGTTGCAGTTTGTGGTTCGCAAGAGAACATATCTTGAAGGGTCTTATCTAGGGGATTCAAGGGATCTCCCAATAATGGGTCCTTGGGAATGGTAATAAGATGGAGGCGCTACTCGAGCCGATTTGAGTGACATCATAAGGTAAGCTCCTCACAACTCGAGCTCCAAAAATCAAAGCTCGCCACTTAAAGGTTCGGTCATCAAGGTCCCAGAGTACAGCCTCGCTCATTGCCTCCCCAGGGCTCCGGAGAGCACTTGGGTTATCCTAGCTAGCTCCGGTCCGGTGGTCTGCTCCCCTACTAAGGCTCCCTTGTTGTTAGCGACTACTCCCATCTTCACGTAGGGAACTCCGTAGTTCACCGTTCCCACGTCTACCGGGACCTTGAACTTTTGACTTAGCTCCTCAGCCTCCTCGTCGCTCACCTCTGGGTGCACCAGACCTCCCTTGTCGTTGAACACGGCAGCGGATCCGACGGTGGGTATCTTAGCTATGGTCCCGGTTTCTGCGGGAACTCCCAAAGCGTTGGATATGGTCTTCTTCAAGCCCTCCATTTCAGGGTGGAGCAAGGCGTAGTGGTCGTTCGTTAGAACCACGTTCCCTAAAGCGGTAAGCCTCCCCGGTATCACGTGAACCGGGAGGTCTACCTCCTTCTTCAGCTTCTCTATCTCATATTCCTTAGCTATCGAAGGAACCAGTATAGCGTGGTTGTTACCAGCTATGAACAGACCTAACAAGGAGCTGTCTACTATCTTCATCTCGATTACTCTTACCCTCAAGGTCTCCTCTACAGTCTTCACTACCTTTTCGGTCTGTCCGGGAGGGATTAGAGCGAAGTCATCGTTGGCGAAGATGTAAACCCCTATGTTGGGGTTCCCAAAAACGCTTATCCTAGCTACCTCGAACTCCATCTCCTTTAGGCCTCCACGTTCTTCAAGTTGGCCAAAGTTACATAGGCCACCTTCTTCTTACCTTCCTCGGCTTCCTCCTCCACGACCTCCACGTACACCGGCACCCTTCTGGGGGGCTTCTCGATGCTCCTGCTCCACACGTAGTTGTTCACGGTGTTGTCTATCTTAACTTCGTCAACTCCGAAGTGCCTCTGCACGAACTCCCTGATCTTCCTTATAGCCCTCTTAGCCCTGTTGGTCCTCTTGCCCCAATACAACCTCTTCAAACTTATTATGTATATCACACCAGACTTCTCCTTAGGCATTTACATCACCTCCGTTACACGTTCTTTATCTTCTGCCTCCTCCAGTACCTCCTCATGGGGTTCCTTTCAACCCTTCTCCTGGTCTTCAGTATGACCCAAGCCGGTAGAGCTCTGTTCTGCTTAGTCTTCTTAGCTAGCCTTATCTTCTTAGCGACGTGCTTATAATGAGCCATTCCTACCACCCCCTTTCTCTTATATTAATGCGGGTCTCCCTCCTCTGGGAGCCAGACAGACGAGCCAAAATCTCCTTTATCTCCTCGTCCGTGATAGGCTTGGGTATCCTGCCGGACTGAGCGAGGACTATCAGGTAGTTCTCCACTTGCTCCGCTAGCTCAGGCCTTACCAGCTTCACGTTGGCTAGCCTCTGCCTGGCCTCAGCGGTCAAAATGTTCCTCAGTATCTCTGCCTTTATAGCCTCTTCTCTCCTCTTGAGCTCCTCCTCTTGCTGCTTAGCTAGCATCTGCTTCTGAAGCTCCTCCAGCTTCTTCCTCTTTAACTCCTCCAGCTCCCTCTCGTCAAAGCTCATGGTTCTCACTTCTCAACGTACTTCTTCAGCTCCTTCATCTCCTCGGCTATCTCCAGGAAGGTGAAGTAGGCGACGTGGTCGAGGACGCTCCTCCCGGCGGGGGTCAGCACCCTTCCTTGCTTGGTCCTCCTCACCAGCCCGGCCTTCTCGAGCTGCTGGAGTATCTTCCTTATGTGGGATCCTCCCGCCTTGCGGAAGTGGGGCGGAGCCACTCCCCTCCTCTGCCTTCCGCCGTAGATGGTTCTGAAGGTCTCGATTCCCACCGGCTCGTCGCTTACGTACAGCTTCCTCAGTATGCTCGCAGCTCTGTAGTACCACCAGTCGGTGTCGAGAGGCGGCCTGTCCTTGTGAGGGCCGGTCTTGGCGTACATCGCCCACTCCGGGGGCCTTATCTCCGGGAACTTCTCCTTGAGATACATGGCCAACTTCTGGTTGAACCTGTCCGGTGGCACCTCCCTAGGGGTAATCATGGTCTAATCCCCGTGAGTTGGCATTGGCCTAGCTTTAAATTGTTCTAAGCGCGACGCCTCCTATGAATTAAGAGGTACGCCAAGGGAAGTAACAGCGGGAGAGGGACTGTGGTACTCGATTTCGATTGAAGCAATCTTGTGGTGTTCGCTACCAATTCCGAAATAGCAGTAGTACAATAACCGTCCCAGTTAACAAAGAGAGTCAGAGTTAGTGGCAAAGAAGCAAAGTTATTCATTAGTGTCACAACCTGTGAGGTAGTGGCTTGGAAGTTTATCGGGTAACCCTCAGGAAAGAATGGCGAAGCAAAAGATGTGATGCCTAGTGTAGCTGTTATTATGAATGTTGTTAGAACAGTTGGTAACAGAAGTAAGGTTGTTTTTGTCAAATAGGTAGTATAGTATGAAAGAGTACTACTTACGTAGGTAGTGACTATACTACCTCCGAGAGTAAGTATCGTTGTAGTAATGGTGCGTCTAATCCAAGTCGTATTTATAACATTGTTAAACGTCAGGGTTATATTAGTTGTAATCGTACTAGTTGTCGTGGTTACATACCCGGCATAACTGGTTACATACAATGAAAGGCATACTATCTTAGGTGAGAATGATATTATCGACTTACCTATTATATTTTCTACCGTCGTGTATGTTTTTCCATCAATACACACGCACTGAGAAGCTACTGTGATGTCGTCGGGACTACCTAGATCTATTGTGCGCGTAACTGTCGGTAAGGAAGTAAGTAGTGAAATCGTCGTTAAGTAAGCACCAGTAACCGTGAGTCCGACTAAGGTTAGCTTTAATCCATATGGCTCACAAATCAAGGCATTGTATTCATAAAGCCTATCCTGCAACGTGACATTCCAACCCCACATTGGTATGAACCCACCTCTACTCATTTTGACTATTAGTATTGGTTTATACATTTCATTATCACAATCCAAGACATCAAGGACATGAAACCTACTACGGGGGCCCGGAACCCAGAGCCCTACAGCTATTTTGTCACCCTTCCAATCAACAGAACCGACATAACTCTCAAACATCCTCTCCAGCACTTGCTTACCAGATTGCACATCAAATATGTGGATTTTCCAATCATCTGCATCAGCACTTACCAAGTACCTACAATCCGGACTGAAGGCGACGCTGTAAGCTCCACCAATCCCATCGTGATTCCAAAGCTCTCTTGGATTCGTTGGATCGCTTATGTCATAAAGGTAAACGTGGTGAGCTGTTCCAAGAGCTAAGTAATGACCACAAACTTGAGCGTCCCAAACACTCTCGCTGAACTTTATTGTCTTTACCTCACTTCCATCTGAGAGTTTGAGAATGGTTAGACCGCCACCTTCTCTTGGAACGTAGACGTACCCTTTGTAAACAGCTGGACCGTTTACAATGTAATTCATACTCACGTCCCACCTCTTGTTTCCGTTGAAGTCGAAGTAGGCTAGATTGACACCACCAGCCAGAAAGCCGTCCTTGAGCATCGTGATTGCTTGGTTGTAATCAACTCCAACGTACACCTTCTTCCAAGTTCTAGTTGAGAGGTCGTAGATGTAGACGTAACCATCCCCATTCACAAAGCCGAACTTGTTGCAACAATAGGAGACATCGTTCATAGCGTAACCTCCATATTCCTCGCTTACTAAGTGACCATTAGGATCCAAAATGATAGCGGGACCACTTGCCGCCCCTAAGTAACCCTCTTCTGAGAGGATCACTTTCGGTAAAGCGGGAGACGAAACATTAGCGTGGTACTCAATCGACCAGAGCGGTGTAACCGCGATAGCTAAGAGCTTGACAGACGGCGTTATCAATATTAGGAATAATAGGAATAATTTTATCTTCACTTGAGCATTACCCCATATGTAAGCACTGAGGTTATAGAAGTTAAAAAACATTACTTTATTTATAGAAGATGGATATACCTCATGTACGAACGACTGCAGCCACACAGTGAAACTTTTTTGTTCTCGAGTCAGATCCTACTACACCTCGACTTTTGACAACAAAGTAATATCCAACAAGGTGATTTATGGGAACTCGTATATTCTTAAGTAAACATAATAAAACTACATGATTCGAAACCTCAAATGAATTGGGCATAATACTTTTTTATTCCATTTGATTGCTTGGACTGAGTTCATTATTTCTCTACTTGTTCGCTCATACATTCCAACATCGTTATAAAGAGACTTAACTGCGTGTGTTCGTTGGTACTTAGTATAAAATATTCCATTTTCCTCAGAGGGACTGTCAATTCTTAATGTTTCTATACAGTACAATTTATCATTGAATCTATAATGCCCATTATGCTCCCTTCGTACTTGTTGTACGTCCTATGATTTATCCCTAGCTCATTGAAGTTGAAGTTTTTAGCATAAGCAATAGCTTCTACTATCAACATCGGAGATGTCAAGTAAACCACATGTGAGAAGCTAGCGTTGAATTTCATCATGCCTCTAAAGATGTATTCAGCGGACACTTCAATTGATTCCATCCTCTTTATGCCTTTGATTATACAATGCTCCAAGCCTAGTTCCTTTATCACTTTGTATTGCTTAGCTCCCTCAGTAGTTATTCTCCTTATTCCTAACCTTCTTACCTTCTTAATAACTCTTTTTCGCTACCTTAGAGCTCTTCCTTCTGCTCAAGCAGATCAACGCATAGTTTCTATTTGCTTCATCATAAGCAACGAGCAGGTAGGCGTAACAACCATTTAGCTTAATCATTGTATAGTTCAAATGAACTTCGTTTGAAAAGCGCTTCTTATTTCCTCATCTTGAATCTAAACTTTCTGACGTAACTTCTAATTGTATCGTGAAACATTCTTAGTTTGAATATTTCTCTGATAGCTATTGAAACTTTCCTAAGCGGTGATCCTAAGATGTAGAGCAATATCGAGGCATTAATCACTTCTTCTGGCCTAATTGGACCTTTTGGTGGCATTAATACAATATCTAATTGAGTGCTACCAAAAGGAATAAATGAGTTTTCATGAGGTGGATCGATAGTGAAGAGTTAACGTTCCCTCCCAGACATTCCTTTCAAAGACCACCGACCGAGCTAGCTTTTCATCTTGAATAATTATCGACCTCCAACTCTAGATTCACAACCCTTCTCCCAGTATGAGCTTAAATACTCTCTTATATCAAGTGATCGAGGAGAATTAGAGGATCCCTTCCTACCAAGTCAAACTCTAAGATTAAACACTGGGAGATTTCAAAAACACTTATTTATTCTCATTCGTTCTAGAACACGAATTAAAGGTGAGAACCTAGTCTCCCGTGAAGGAAGTCGTCGTATCCCTTCAAGTCGAGCAAACCGTGACCGCTCAGGTTGAACAATATTACCCTCTCTTCCCCTTCCTCCTTCGCCTTAAGCGCTTCCTCGATAGCCGCCTTTACTGCGTGATCGCTCTCCGGAGCTGGAATTATCCCCTCGGTCTTGGCGAATATCCTCCCGGCCTCGAATATCTCCTCTTGAGAATAGGTTACGGGCTCCACTATTCCGTGATTGATGAGAATGCTTAGGGTAGGAGCGACTCCGTGGTACCTAAGGCCTCCGGCGTGTATCTTGGGAGGGACGAAGTCGTGTCCTAAGGTATGCATCTTCAGCATAGGAGTTAGGCCTGCGGAGTCCCCGAAGTCGTAGCGATACTCTCCCTTGCTCATGCTCGGAACCGATTTGGGCTCAGCTGCCACAAACCTTACCTCCTTCCCTCCCTTGAGCCTGTCGTAGACGAAGGGATAGGCTAGACCAGCGTAGTTGGAGCCTCCTCCTACGCAACCTATTACGACGTCTGGGTATTCTCCTAAGGCCTCCATCTGCTTCTTCGCCTCCAATCCAATTACGGTTTGGTGCAATATGACGTGGTTGAGTACTGAACCCAAGCTGTACTTGGTGTTCTCGTGAGTTACTGCATCCTCTATCGCTTCAGCTATGGCTATTCCCAAGGAGCCGGGGTGGTTGGGATCTTGCTCCAAGAACTTCTTTCCCACTTGAGTGTAAGGACTGGGGGAGGGGACCACCTCAGCTCCGTAAGTCTCCATGACTATTCTCCTATAGGGCTTCTGCTCGTAGCTTATTCTCACCATGTAGACTCTAAGAGCTATGTCGAACAAGGCCGTAGCCAAGGATAGAGCCGAGCCCCACTGACCCGCTCCGGTCTCAGTGGTTAACCTCTCCGTTCCCTCCTTAGAATGATAGTATGCTTGAGCTAGAGCTGTGTTAACCTTGTGGCTCCCGGTAGGGGTAACGCCTTCGTACTTGAAGTATATCTTAGCTGGAGTCTTGAGGTACTCCTCCAATCTCTTGGCCCTTATGAGGGGAGTGGGCCTCCCTATCTCTAGGTAAGTGTTCCTCACCTCCTCTGGAATAGGGATCCATCTGTCTTGACTGAACTCTTGCCTTACCACTTCCTTAGCGAAGAGTACCTCTAACTCTTCAGGCTTTACCACGCTTCCGTCGGGCTTCCTCATGGGAGGAACAGGCTCCGGTAGGTCTGGAAGGATGTTGTACCACTCCTTAGGGGCCATGTCCTCTGACTGAGGGGCTCTGATTAAGGGAGATCACCAAGTATAGATAGACATGAAGAGTATATAACTGGGTGAGGATCTTAGTATTGAAAGGACGCATTAGGTACAAGGAGAAGACAGCGGAGGACGTTGTTTAAGCAACTTTAGGATGTGCTACATAATATCAAGTTTGAGAGATAATAGAATCAGAGAGGATAGGAGTTGACCGTGGGCGCCGGATAGGGTTCACTTCGGGTCCCCAGATGGGTTCCGGGTTTGCCGGCCTCCGGGCCCTCGGGGGCCCCGGGGACGAGCCGTTAAGCATCTCTTGCGGCTCGCTCCCCGGGTGAGAAGCCCCGCCCGAGACCAACGGCCTCGGGCGATTGGGAGCGGCGGGCTCGCCCCTCGCCCGAAGGCTCGGGGCTTACACCCCCGCCCCATCAACCCCGTCTTCTACGGGAGCCCTCGTGGGGGCAGAGCCCCCAATGGCCGCCTCTTTTCGGGGTGGGGTTCCCGCTTAGATGCTTTCAGCGGTTACCCCTTCCGGCGTAGCTGCCCGGCTCTGCCCTGCCGGACAACCGGTACACCAGAGGCCGAGGCGCCCCGTTCCTCTCGTACTGAGGGCACCTTCCCCTCAGGCGGCCGACACCCCCCCGTGGGTAGAGTCCGACCTGTCTCACGACGGTCTAAACCCAGCTCACGTTCCCCTTTAATGGGCGGGCAGCCCCACCCTTGGGGGCTGCTGCACCCCCAGGATGGGAAAAGCCGACATCGAGGTAGCAAACCGCGGGGTCGATGTGGGCTCTCGCCCGCGACGACTCTGTTATCCCCGGGGTAACTTTTCTGTCATGCCCGGCCCCCACCAGAGGGGACACGAGCGTTCGCTAGGCCGCGGTTTCCCGGCCAGACCCCCTGCCTTTAGGGGTCCGGTCAGGCCGGCTTTTGCCCTTGCACTCTACGGCGGGTTTCTGACCCGCCTGAGCCGACCTTAGGGCGCCCATGTTACCCTCTCGTGGGCGTGCCGCCCCAGCCAAACTGCCCACCAGGCGCTGTCCCCCCTTGCGGGGGTAAGCCCCCCGAGTGGGGGTGGGTGGTGTTTCATGGACGGCTCCCCCGCCCCCGGAGGGGCGGGCTCACGGCCTCCCACCTACGCTACGCACCCCCACCCGGGGGGCAACGCCTGGCTGCAGTAAAGCTCCACGGGGTCTTCTCTCCCTACGGGGGGTTGCCGGACTGTGCACCGGCTCAGGGGGTTCACGGGGCCCCGGGCCGGGACAGTGGGGACCTCGTTGATCCATTCATGCGCGCCGGAACTTACCCGGCAAGGCATTTGGCTACCTTAAGAGAGTCAGAGTTACTCCCGGCCTTCAGCGGCGCTTCGCCGGGTTGAACCCCGGTTTCACGGACCGCCAGTGGCCAGGATTCGGCCCCCGTACACACCCTTTCGGGCTTGCGGGGACCTATGTTTTTATTAAACAGTCAGGCCCCCCTAGGCACTGCAACCTGCGGTCCCAGGGGTGGGCCCCAGGACCGCAGGCACCCCTTCTCCCGAAGTTACGGGGCCAATTTGCCGAGTTCCCTGGCCCGGGTTAGCCCCCAGCCGCCTTGGGCTTCTCACCCAGGGGCACCTGCGTCGGTTCTCGGTACGGGCGTGGGGGATCGTTCCCCGTCCCCTTTTCAAGGGCCCCAGGGATCGGCGGAACCCCCCATACGGGGGGGCCCTTCCCGCCTTCGGCCCCTTCTCGCCATTACGGCTCTCCAGGGCCTTCGGACGGTTAGCCGGGGCGACAGCCCCGGTCCGCCTACCCCGAGGCGTCGGAGACGGGGCTTGCGTTGCCGCACCTACCCCCACGGTGCAGGAATATTAACCTGCTTCCCTTTCCCCGCACTCCAGTTGGGGTGCGGGTTAGGACCGACTAACCCCCGGCCTATGACAGTTGCCGGGGAACCCTTGCCCTTTCCGGCGGAGGGGATTCTCACCCCTCTTCGCTGTTACTACCGCCGGGATCGGCACTCGGAGCGGCTCCAGCGGACCTCACGGCCCGCCTTCTAGGCCGCCCCGACGCCCGCCTACCGGATCACCCCCGCACAGCGGGGGTGCCCCGGGGTCTCGGCGGCCGGCTTAAGCCCCGACCAATCTTCGGGGCCCCGGGCCTCGGCGGGTGAGCTGTTACGCACTCCTTAGAGGGTGGCTGCTGTTAGGCCCACCTCCCCGCTGTCTGAGGCCCGGGACGCCCTTTCGGTTGGCACTTAGCCGGCACTTTGGGGCCTTAACCCCGGTCTGGGTTGTTCCCCTCTCGGCCCCCGGGCTTACCCCGGGGCGCCCCACTGCCCCCTTCTACGGCGGCCACGGGTTCGGAGTTTGACGGGGGGCCGGGGGCAATCACGCCCCCTGCACCCCCCATCAGTAGCTCTACCCCGTGGCCCGCCTCCAGGGACGCTGGGCTTAGACCCACTTCGGCGGGAACCAGCTATCACCGAGCTAGATTGGCCTTTCACCCCTAGGCGGAGGTCAGGGGAACGAGTTGCACGTCAGAACCCTTGCGGGCCTCCACCGGGCTTTCGCCCGGCTTCGCCCTGCCCCCGCCTAGATCGCCCGGTTTCTGGTCGCACGACCGTGACTCCGGGCCCGTGAGGACCCCGCCCCTCGGGGCTAACGCCCCTGCGGGCTAGTCGGTTTCCCTACGGTTACGGGGGTGAACCCCTTAACCTCGCCACGGCCGTGCACTCCCCGGCCCGTGTTTCAAGACGAAAGGTGCGACCCCGGTCAGCCCCGAACGTACTCCCGGGTCGCCCCGGTTTCCTTCCGGGGCGTCATACCTTGCGGGCCGCACCCTGTGTAGCCGCCCGGTTTCAGGCTCTTTTCACCCCCTGCCAGGGGTACTTTTCAGCTTTCCCTCACGGTACTTAGTTCGCTATCGGTCTCGGGACGTGTTTAGCCTTGGAAGCCGGTGCCTCCCAGCTTCCCACGGCAATACCAAGCCGTGGTACTCTGCTCCGCGGCAGCGGCCCCCTCGGTTTCCCCTACGGGGCTGTCACCCTCTACGGCCCCGGACTTCCACCGGAGTTCGGGTACCGAGGGTCGGCCGCCCCCGCTCGAGGCGGAGCCGCGGAGCCGCAACCCCTCATCTCCCCACGGTTATCCCGTGGGGAATTGGTTTGGGCTCTCCCCCTTTCGGTCGCCCCTACTCAGGGGATCCCGTGGTGGTTTCTCTTCCTCCCCCTACTAAGATGTTTCCGTTCGGGGGGTTCCCGCGGGTTCTCCCCGCGCCGGGGGCTGTTCGCCCCCGGCAGGAAGTCCCATTCGGGGATCCCGGGTTCCGAGCCTGCGTGCGGCTCCCCCGGGCTTATCGCAGCTTGCCACGCCCTTCCTCGGCGCCCGAGCCGAGCCATCCACCGGGCGGCTTCCGCGCCGTTGCCCCTGGGCGGGGTCCCCGAGGGCCCGGAGGCTTGCGGCCCCGGAACCCGTCTGGGGACCCGAAGTGAACCCTATCCGGCGCCCATTGACCCGGGTGGGGGGTCTTCACCCAACCCTCCGAGAGAGCTGGGTTGCATCACGCCCCCACCCGGGGCGTCGCGCCCTTCAGCCGGGAGCGGCGGCTCCCGGCCTGCATCTGGGCGGTAAGCGTCCGTGTTACCCCCTAACTCCCGGGGTTTTTGAGCTTTCCCCGGGAGCGGGGATCTCTCGGCCCGGGTTTTCCCGGGCCTCATCTGTTTCTTGGTGAGCTTGCGCTCCCGGGCCCGCCCCGCCGGGTTCTCCCCGGCCCCGGGCGGCGCCCTCCGTGTCTCCCCTAGGGGGGTGGGGATAATAAAGCTAACTATTTGGTAAGCTCCGCTCTTTCTATCTCAGAACTCAACTAAGGAGCACCACCTTGAGATCATAGAGTATTAACCGCTCGTTTGAGTAAAATTTCAAACAAAAAGCTTTTATTTGGATCACCTCCGCTAGCCCTAATCACCCTCCCCTTAAGCTCACACTAGGGAGGAGCTTGCTGATACCCATGCTATTCCTACACTTCCACGGTTCCTTGGCCTACTACTTACTAGCGAATGGAACCCTCTGCGGCCCTCGCTGCTTGGCTCTGGGCGACCTGATGGGGGTCCCATACTTCGGAAAACTCATCGTTATTCCAAATGGAACCGAAGTGCTTTACCTAAACTACTCCTTAGATATTATAAGAAGGATCGAGATCGGTAGCTTCTATCCCTACGCATTTCCTTGGAAGAGGGGCTTGATCTTATGCTCTAGTGAATGCCTCTATTGGAGGAACGGGAAGGTTTTGTGGAAGGTGAACGTGGGCTGGACTAGAGCAGCTGCGCTCGACAAGTACCTAGTGGTAATAGGTACGGTGACGTATAAAGTTCTGGATCCTCGCAGCGGGAAGGTCCTCCTCGAAGGGGTGCTCTACAACCAGATGAGGACAGCCGCCTCGTGCGGTCCCTACGTAGCAGTTGGAGGGTTCTACAAGACAGCAATAATTGACGTTGAGTCAGGAAAGGTAAGGGTGCTCAACTTCGCAGCGAAGAGATATTTGGGTTTCGATGAAGGGTGCAAGGCTTTGGCGGCGGTAAATAGAAACGTAATAAAGGTATTCGACGTAGAAGGGAAGCTCCTCTTCTCAACTAGGGTTAAGTGGGAGGCAGTCACAGGGACGTGGAAGGGGGAGGAACTGGTGGTGGCGGACTTGAGGGGAGGCCTTCACTACCTCTTCAAGCTCAAGTGAGCACTAACTTCCTTCAAACACTCCTCAACGCTCGGGCCCTTTAATGGGGTCACCGAGCCCTCTACCTTCACCCACGCCCTCCCCTTGGTATCCTTGAAGAGGACTACCAGAAGTCCGTCTCCCTTTAGGTTCATGATGATCTCCTTCTCCCACTTCTCATTAATAGTCTTCCCATTGAAAATTACCTTTATCCCCTCGTCACTCTTTGCTACAACCCTCCCGGAGGCCTTGACGTAGCTACAGAGAGCTCCGCTGAAGCGGTCGGGATCTAAGCCGGGTCCGGGAGCCCAGTTCCAGAAGGAGCCCAAGTGGTCGCTGTAGTAAGCGTAGACCACTTTCCCCTTGAACCTTAAATTCTTGAAGAAGATGAATAGTACTTTGAACTGCGTCTCGTTCCAAGGTATTAGTTGCTTTACCATCCCTACCTTATCTCTCATTACGTAAACTATTATGTCATCGAAGTTAGTTATGGGAACGTAGAGCCTGTTGAAGAGTCTCCATCCGACCAAGCTAGCCGTGAGAACTATAGCCCTCTTCCCGTCGAGCTGACCATCTTGGACTATGACCCAAGGAGGATAGGTTCCGGAGTAGAGGGTGCCAAGCCTATCGGCCATGTGGGTGAAGGCTCTGTCGGAGACCAATATGGGGAACTCCTCGGGAAGGGTCCTCATCTTCTCTAATAGGAGCTGTAAGTTGTGGTAGTGAGGGGAGGGAGAGGGCCAGGGGTAGAACTTGCTGAGTCCGGCAGCGCTAGGATATATCTCATTAAGGAGAGGCCTGAAGGCTCCGTTCAAGCTCAAAGGAGTTGGATCATAAACGATCATAAATAGAAGAGTTAACGTTAAGATTATGTATGCTATGCTTCTCTCAGCAATTTTCTTCTTCAACTTCGATAGTCCTAAGGTCGCTCCAAAGTAGGTCAAGGGTAAGAGCATGTAGGGGTACTGAAAGCCGTAGGCGTAGTAGCTCCTTATTGGATACGCTATTAGCTCTCCTAAGGGAATCAAGTAAAGGAGGATTCCTTCTATTGTAAGAAGGTTGACGTACGCTATGGGAAGGGGAAAGCTCAAGGAGTAGGCGAGCTTCTGAAGGTAACAGCAAGTTAAGCTTTCCAGGGTAAGAGTCTTCTTCTTTATGAACAAGTACTTACCTATTGGACTAAAGTGCGGTATTATTACGTTTATCGAAACGTATATCCATAGCGCTCCCATAATTAACAAGGCGATGGCTCTTCTTAACCTCTTCTTTAATATATAGTACATACCCAAAGCTATCAACGCTATTCCAGCGTCTTCCTTAACGGTTAAGGATAGCAACGCCAGTAAGGGCCAGAAGGGGCTATCCTTTTCTAATAAGTAGATGGTGGCGGCTATGAGCAAGGGTCCTAAGGAGACCGGGTGGAAGTCGAAGGCGTTTATTCCATGGGTAGCGGGGTGAAGCAAATACGATATAGCTAGGACCAAGGCCAAGGTCTTTCCTATCTTCTCCTTTGAGAACATGTAGATGAAGGCTGAGGCTAGAGCTAAGGCGAAGGATTGAAGTATTAGCAAAGTCCTCGGATTAGGGAACAGCTTGTAGATCAGGCCGACGAGGAATAGTATTGGCTGATTATGAACCGCGAAGTGAGAGGCTCCTCCGAACTCCACGTTGTTCCAGAGGAGCAAGTTGTGCTCAGCAAAGGTGGCGGTCGATTGAGTGAATATTCCCATGTCGAACGCTCCCATTTGGAAGCGATCGAACCTGACCACGCTGTAGAGGCTGAACCAAGCGACGTAGAGCACCATGGCTAGTATCAGAACGAGCTCCTCCTTCCCTATCTTCGGTTCAGAAAAGGAACTCCCTCTCTGAATACTCCCTACCTAGAGGGGAAGGCGGTCAAAGGATTGAAGTACGCTATCGTTGGAGGTTGGGGGTACTTAGGGGTCAACTTGGTGGATCTCCTGAACTCTTGCATAATTACCAGGAGGAGCTCGGCAAAGAGAAGGCCTTTCTTGAAAAAGTACTTCGAGGATAAGGAGGTCTATTTCGTCGATGACATAGGCGAGATAGGAGGGGCTTTGGAGGACTGCGGGGCGGACGTCCTGGTTTACGCCGTCGGAAAGCTAAAGGGAAGCGAGGAGGAAATGAGGGAAGCTCACGTTACCAAAGCATTAGAGGCGTTAAAAGCGGCTAAGGAGCTAGGATTGAAATACGTTTACATAAGCTCAGTAGCTGCAATGGGAATAGCTGAGAGGTGTTCAAAGAACTTGATTATTAGCGAGGAGGAAGAGCACTTGAAGGGGTGCGAGCCCGCCGGGCCTTACTCGAAGACGAAGATGGAAGGGGAGAGGGCTCTCCTTAAGGAGGATCCGTCAATAGGCATAGTAAGGCCTGCCCTCATATGGGGAGACAAGTACTACCATATAGAACAGAAGCTCCTAAGGATCGCTAAGAAGTACCGGATACCTTGGTTCAACGTGAGCGTGAGCACCATACCGTGCATCGCTAGGGGAATAGAAGAGTCGTTGAGGGGAGGGTGGTACCTCACCGTGGATACGGACCTCAAGGGAGTGGGGATAAGGGCGCTTGATTGGAGACCTTCCTACTCTTTAATAAAGAAAGTTCCGGGTGACCTAAAGATGATGCTCTCCTCATTCCGCTATCGCTACCGTTCGAGGAATCTCAAGTGCTGAGCTTCGTGTTGTGAATACCCCTTCCCTCCACCCTTATCTTCGCGTAAGTCCTCACCACCCCTCCTTCAACCTCTCTTAGGAGCTCATCTATCTTCTCGAAGATCGCCGCTAGCTGGAAGACGTAATAGGTCACGTCGCTCGCCTTCTGAGTGCTGAGCTCGTAGCTCCTCCGGATCCATATAAGCGGGGCTATCTTGGCCAAGGGGGTTCTCTTCCACGTCTCCTTTATCCCGAAGTCCTCCGTGACCAAGTAACTGTTCTCTAAAACTAAAGCGTCCAGCTGGAGGAAGGCCTTGTCACAGAGGTCCGGAGGACTGGGGTGCTCGAGCTTCAAGGCTGATACTTCATCCGCTAGCACCCAAGCGAGCTGGCCTACTAGGTCGTACTTGTTCCTAGACCTCTTTACGGCTTCCGTGTACTTGTGAACGAGCTCGTAGACGGCACATCTAGGAACCTTGACGTTGAAGCCTTTATGGTAATAATTCAAGAATCCCAAGAATATTGCAGATGAGTCCAGTATCAAGGCCTTGTCATCCCTCTTCAGCTCGAAGCTTCTTCCCTCCATCTCCAGTTCCATTCCTAAGAGCCCTGAGGTCCAGAAGACGCTCTTGAATCCCTCCAAGTTCAAGTTATAATTGCTTAGGACGTTATCCAAGTTGCTCATAACCTTTAACGCCTTACTGACCTCCCTTCCTATCCCACCTAAATCTTTCTTACTCATTATATCATCATTTGATATCTTTAAGTTGAAGTTTGCTATTTTACACTCGTAGAACTCCTTCCCCCATCTGCTCTCCTCCTTACAATGATTGATGTTCGAGTAGATCCTCTTGTCCTTCAATATCCTTATCCCTACCTCCACGTCCACTTCAACGGGCTCGCACCTCTCTCCCTTACCCGAATAACATCTTTCCTTTACGTTTGCATTAACCTTCTTTATTAGCTCTCCCACCTTTTCCTTTAGATGACCCTTGCCTCTCTTCCCTTCCGCCCTTACAGCGACGTTCCTCATATCTTGGGGGAACTCGACCTCGTAGGCCACGACCTTTTGGTACTGCCTAGGCACGTATGGGAACGTCATCCCACTCCACATGCCGTATGGGAAGGTGATGTGGATGAGGCGATCAAAGGCCTTGGAAGCGGCGGCTGCTGTGCTGGAGCCGGCTGAGGATATTATCGCCGTGTCTACCCCAAAGCCCTCCTTGGCCCTCTTGAATTCTTCTATTCTGTCGCTGAGAGGTGAGGGATCCCCTAAGACTTCCTTCATCACCTCTACCTTGTCTCCCAACGTCTTCTCGAGCAGTTCCTTTATCCTCTCAGCGTTATCCTTTCCGTTAGGAGTGTATAGTAATACAAAGTCCTTAGCATTGAGGTTGAGCTCCTCTGCGACCCTCAAGGTAGAAGATATCGCTGAGTTCAGGTTGGTAGGGCCCCCGCTGATTATCACTGCAACCTTCAAGGCTCTAACTCCCTCTTCTCCTCGACACTCAACGTTGAAATGTCAAGCATCTCCAAAGTTCACATAAGCTGAAATGGTATGCCTCAAAGGTGTACCTCATGACCTCCAGAGCGGTTACAGTCAAAGTCGATGAGAAGATGATTGAGTTTGCAGAGGAAGTGGTTAAGCTAGGCTTGGCTAAGAGTAGGAACCAAGCCCTAGTAAAGATGTTGAATTTTGGGAGTGGAGATCTTGAAGGAAGAGGTGGAGAGAAGGAGGAAGGTTAAGGAACTGGTGGAGAGGTTCAAGAAGGAGGGGGTGCCCTACCCCCTCCCGAGGATCGAAGACGTGGAGACGGGGAGGGAATGACTTACTTGGACACTAACGTAATAGTTTCTTACATCAACCCCGAGGACCTCCTTACATGGTAGAGCCGTCACCCTCGTCTCATCCCTTAAGAGGAGGTACGCATCGAAGCTGGTCAAGCCTGAGCCCTACTCCGTCTTCTCGAGGATATCTGGCGTTAGGGAATTGGAACTGGAGGCCTTGGTGGAGTACAGCATGGAGGAAGTGGGAGCGGAGCTGAAGGAGACGGACGTTAACGAAGCGATAATGAGAGTTATGAGGTACTCTGGCGACTTAAAGCTAAAGACCTTGGATCTCCTTCACGATATCTTGTCCTCGATGATAGACGAGTCAATAGTTATGTTCAACAAGGACATATTGAAGAAGAGGAGATTCGTTGAAGAGTTGCTTGGGATACAAGTAGTAAGGTAAGTACATCGTTTTTCATTTTCATTGTAAGCGGAGGAATTGACCGAACCTTCATCGATCAGATGTAGGATCGAGGAGTGTGAGGGGCCGTGTCCGCCGACAAGGCGGGGAGGAATGCGCCTCTCGCTATGCGGGCCCCTCCGGCCCCTACCCCGGAGGACCGCTTGCTATTGGAGGTGATCCAGCCGCAGGTTCCCCTACGGCTACCTTGTTACGACTTCTCCCCCCTCGGGTGGAGCGACGGGCGGTGTGTGCAAGGAGCAGGGACGTGTTCACCGCACGATGCTAACGTGCGGTTACTAGGGATTCCGCGTTCACGAGGGCGAGTTGCAGCCCTCGATCCCAACCTCGGCGGGGTTTGAGGGATCAGCTCCCCCTTTCGGGGTCGCGACCCGCTGTCCCCGCCATTGTAGCCCGCGTGCAGCCCGGGGGTTTCGGGGCATGCTGACCTGCCATAGCCCCCTCCTTCCTCCGCCTTATACGGCGGCAGTCCCCCTAGTGTGCCCCGGGGCCGGAGCCCCGGGTAGCAACTAGGGGTGGGGGTCTCGCTCGTTGCCGGACTTAACCGGACACCTCACGGCACGAGCTGGCGACGGCCATGCACCTCCTCTCAGCGCGTCAGGTAAGGTCTTCAGCCTGACCTTCATCCTGCTGTCGCCCCCGGTGAGGTTCCCGGCGTTGACTCCAATTAAGCCGCAGGCTCCACCCCTTGTGGTGCTCCCCCGCCAATTCCTTTAAGTTTCAGCCTTGCGGCCGTACTCCCCAGGCGGCGGGCTTAACGGCTTCCCTGCGGCACTGGGCGGGCTCAAGGCCCGCCCAACACCTAGCCCGCATCGTTTACAGCCGGGACTACCCGGGTATCTAATCCGGTTCGCTCCCCCGGCTTTCGCCCCTCACCGTCGGGCGCGTTCCAGCCGAGCGCCTTCGCCACTGGCGGTCCTCCCGGGATTATCGGATTTCGCCCCTACCCCGGGAGTACCCTCGGCCTCTCCCGCCCCCTAGCCTGGTGGTTTCCCCTCCAGGCCCGGGGTTGAGCCCCGGGCTTTAGGAGGGGACCTACCAGGCCGGCTACGGGCGCTTTAGGCCCAATAATCGTCCCGACCACTCGCGGGGCTGGTATTACCGCGGCGGCTGACACCAGACTTGCCCCCCGCTTATTACCCCCGCCTGTTTACAGCGGGGAAAAGCCCCCAAACGGGGGCACTCGGGGTAACCCCGTCACGGTTGCCCGCATTGCGGAGTTTTCGCGCCTGGTGCGCCCCGTAGGGCCTGGGCCCTTGTCTCAGTGCCCATCTGGGGGCTCCCGCTCCCACGGCCCCTACCCGTCTTAGGCTTGGCGGGCCATTACCCCGCCAACTACCTGATAGGGCGCAGCCCCATCCTCGGGCGGACCTGGGGCGTTCCCCCCAGGCCCCTTTCGGGGCGGTACCCTTCCAGGCCACCGCCCCTATGGGGGATTAGCACCAGTTTCCCGGTGTTATCCCCCTCCCGAGGGTAGGTTAGCCACGTGTTACTCAGCCGTCCGCCACGCCCGCGGCGGCGGGCGTTCGACTCCCATGGCTTAGCCTTACCCCGATAGCGGTCGGGTCCGGCAGGATCAACCGGAGTCGCGGCCGCAAGGGCCGGCGGGGGCGGGAGGCCGGAGGGACCCGCTTTTAGCGGGCGCTTCCTCCCGCCTTGTCGGCGGACACGGCCCCTGTCGGTCCGGGCCTCTGCCCGGACCCCATTCGTCTCGGTAATCGTGCTTCGCTCCCGGGCCCGCCCCGCCGGGTTCTCCCCGGCCCCGGGCGGCGCCCTCCGTGTCTCCCCTAGGGGGGTGGGGATAATAAATTTTACGCCCCGATGAGACCGGGCGATTAAACTTTCTAAACTGTCCCTTTCCTCAATTGCAAAATGTGAATAGAAAACGGAGTCTACTAATTTCAGTATTACAACGCTGAGGGAACGATCCCTTTTGGATTGGTTGACGTGGATCGCTGAGGTCACATATTTACTCTACCGACTCTCCACCGTGGGGACCCATCGGTGCAGAGGGAGTTCATCAGTTACCTCAACGAGATATCTAAGAAGTGGAGGAAGAAGTGGGAGGAGGCAAAGCTGTTTGAAGCGGAGGTGAGCGATAAGCCCAAGTTCTTCATTACAGCAGCCTTCCCCTATCCCAACAGTCCGATGCACCTAGGCCATTCAAGGACCTATAGCATAACTGACGCTTATGCTAGATTTAAGAGAATGCAAGGGTTCAACGTGCTCTTCCCAATGGGCTTCCACTACACGGGAACTCCAATTATTGCAATGGCAGAGAAGGTGAAAATAGCTAATGAAATATTGGAAAAGGTAAAGGAGAAGGAAGATCCGGTGGCATTCCTCAGAGCTGTCTGGGAGAGCGCTAGGGCTTGTAGCAAGGAGACCGGGAGGAAGCTGGGAGACTGTTTCGAGGAGGCTCTCAACTCCCAACTCGAGAGGCTAGGACTGGGAAAGGTCAGCAAGACCCAAGCGGAAGCTGTAATGCAGACAGCTCTCTTCCTCTTCATGTTCGACTTACCCTACGAAGACATAGTCAAGCTAACCGATCCTCTAGCTATGGCGGATTACTTCGCTTCGATAACTGAGGAAAGCATGAAAGAAATGGGATATATGATAGACTGGAGGAGGAAGTTCAGGACTATAGACCCTGACTTCCAGAAGTTCATAGTCTGGCAGTTCACGGTCCTCCAGAAGCTGGGATACGTGGAGAAGGGGACCCATCCGGTAGCTTGGGACCCCGTCTACAACACCCCGGTCAGCCAGCACGACACCATGGGGGACGTGGAACCGGAGATAGAGGACTACGACGTAATATTATTCAAGCTCAAGGATGAAGACTTGTACTTACCTGCCGCCACCCTCAGGGCTGAGACCGTCTTCGGAGTTACTAACGTGTGGCTCAACCCTAATGTAGAGTACAAGGTAGTAGAAGTGGAAGGAAAGAAGTGGCTCCTCAGTCCTAAGGCGGCTTACAAGATAAAGTACCAGAAGGACGAAGTTAAGGAAGTGGGAGTAGTTAAGGGCTCCGAGCTCTTGAAGAAGCTAGCTGTGAACCCGGCGACTGGGGATGAGGTGCCGATCTTACCAGCTACCTTCGTGGACCCCAACGTGGCTACCGGCGTAGTAATGAGCGTTCCGGCCCACGCTCCCTTCGACTACGTAGCATTAAAGGACCTGGAGAAGGATCCGGAGTACTCGGAGATGGTGAAGAACATAGAAATAATTCCAGTCATCGAAGTTCCAGGAATGGATGAACCGACGGCAGTCGCAATAGTGAAGAAGATGGGTATAAAGAGTCAAGAGGAAAAGGAGAAGCTCGAGGAGGCGACGAAGGAGGTCTACGCTTTAGAGTATAGAAAGGGGAGGATGAGGGAGGACGTCTTAGAGAGGGCCGAGAAGCTCGGAGGAAAGCCCTTAGTAGGAGCTCTGAAGGTCTTGATGGCGAAGAAGCCGGTTCCGGAAGCGAGAGAACTAACCGCTAACTGGCTGAGCGCGTTCGGAAGAGGAGACAAGTTCTATGAAATAAAGAACGGACCCGTCTACTCTAGATTCGGAAATGAAGTAGTGGCCAAGATCCTCAAGGATCAGTGGTTCTTGAACTACGGAGATCCTCAGTGGAAGGCCTTGGCCAGGAAGCTCTTGGCCCAGATGAGGATTGTTCCTGAGAAGTTCCGCAAGGACTTCGAGGAAACGATAGAGTGGCTTCAGAGGAGGGCTTGCGCCAGGACTAGAGGCCTAGGGACTCCTCTGCCTTGGGATCCCAAGTGGATAATAGAGAGCTTGAGCGACTCCACGATATACATGGCATTCTACACGGTAGACCACATACTTAGGAGTGCCAAGGTTGATCCCGAAAAGCTTCAGCCCGAGGTGTGGGACTACATACTGCTCGGAAAGGGAGAGGTCGAGAAGATAGCCGAGAAGTACGGAATTGATGAGGAGGTCTTAGAGAAAGCCAGAGAGAGCTTCAGCTACTGGTACCCCCTCGACTCCAGGCACTCCGGAAAGGACCTAATAAAGAACCACTTGACGTTCTTCATATTCAACCACGCAGCGATATTCCCGGAGGACCTCTGGCCGAGGCAGATAGTGGTAAACGGTTTCGTGACCCTTCAAGGACAGAAGATGAGCAAGAGCTTAGGGAACATAATACCGCTGTACAAGGCCACCAGGATATACTCTCCAGACGTCATAAGGCTGGGACTCCTCTACGGAGCCGAGCTAGGCAGCGATGCTGATTTTAATGAGCAAGTAGTCGACAGGATTCTCGAGAACTTGAAGGAGATAAAGGAAATAGTTGAGATGGTCAAGGAATTTGGCGAAGTAGAGAAGCCTCAGGAGCTTCACGTTCTAGACTCTTGGTTGCTAAGCAGCTTCATCCACGACGTGGACGAGGTAACGCAAGCGATGGAGGACCTGAGGACCAGAAGCGCTTCCAACACCATATACTTCATACTGCTGAACAAGATAAAGGAGTACTTGAAGGACGTAAAGGCCTCGGGAAGGGAAGACGATCAGAGCGTCAAGTGGGTGCTCAAGTACATAGTCGACAGGTGGGTAAGGATGATGGTGCCCTTCACTCCCTACTTCGCCGAGGAGATGTGGCACCTGCTGGGTCATGAGGGCTTCGTGCTCAACGAACCATGGCCTATAGCTGAGAGGGAACTGGTGGACCTAATTGCTATAGCTAGCAAGGAGTACGTTGATACGCTAATAGAGGACATAAAGGAGATAATCAGGGTAGCTAAGATAGAGAATCCGAAAAGGGTTAGGATAGTTGTGGCTCCCAAGGAGGCTCAAGAGATGCTGAGGCTAGCGGTAAAGCTGGCCAAGGAGGGTAAGGGAATGAGAGAGTTCATGGCCGAAGGAGTAAAGATCTACGGGAAGAGGGCTGCTAAGGACTTGAAGAGGATATTCAGCCTCTACCAGTCCCTCAGCGAGAGCTTGAGGGAGGCGGTACTAACTGGAGAGTTCGACGAGAAAGAGGTCTTGGAGAAGTACAAGCAGTATCTACAGAGCAAGCTTGGTCTAGAGGTGGACGTAGAGGAGTACAAGCCTGAGGACAAGAAGAAGCCCATGCCGTTGAAGCCTGCGATATACGTGGAGTGACTTTTTCGCTCCCACGTGCCTCTAAACCGGTAAAGTCGATGAGTAAGGGCGAGGCTCTCCTGCTCCTCCTCTCAATAGCCTTGGCCTTAGCGGTCTTGGCTTTAACTTACGATCTTGACTCTTTGAGAAAGGACTACAACGCTATAAAGGAAGCGCTAAAGACCTTGACCGTAAGGTATGTCACTGTAACAAAATTGGTTACGAAGACAACGGTTCCAGGCTACTGCTCTAACGTAAGCGTCTTGACTCCCGAAAACGGAGCCGTCACCTTAGTCACTCCACTTAGACCAGGGGAGAAGGTCACTGTCGTATGTAACGGAAATGGAACTTTGGCATTAGGTACCTACGTTTACGTATACCCAGTGGTTCAAACTACCACTACGTGGGCCGTGGGAAGTGCTGGGGACATAATCTTTTGCAATGGAGAGTACGTGTTGATGAATACTTACAACAAAACTGAGACGTTCACAGTCGTCGCGGTCAGCGCGACGCTCACGATTAAGGGCTAGAGGTCTCTCTCGACCGTCTCCCCGGGCCAAGGGCTATACTTCATTATTATGTTGTCTACCTCTGGGATTCCGAGCAAATCTTCAGTATTTACATTAACCGTAGGCTTTACTACCTCAGTCATCTCGTCTCCCAATAGCTTAGTAGAGCGTGGCAAAGCTAATAAAGGGGTGAGGAGTATAGTTTCGTATTCGTAAAATAGCGATAAGTTGAACACAGCTATAAGGGCGCCTTCAAGGGAGAGGGGGGCACAAGGTACCATGATGTACGTGTATAAGACCATGAAAGAGATAGCTACGTTCATCTACTTCGCGTCGAAGGCGTTGAAGGAATACCAAGTGGAGGAGTTCATAAACTTGCTGGTGAAGACGTACAACGACCCCAAGTCAAAAGTACTGGTGATGGGTGCGGGAAGGAGCGGATTGGTAGCTAGGTCCTTTGCCATGAGGCTCATGCACCTAGGCTACAACGCCTACGTCCTCGGGGACACGATAGTTCCTAGTGTGAAGAAGGATGACGTGGTAATAGCGATCTCCGGTTCCGGCACTACGAAGCTCGTGGTCGCCGCTGCTGAGGCAGCGAAGCACGTGGGAGCAAAGCTTGTCGCCTTGACTAGCTACGCTAACTCTCCACTAGGAAAGCTGGCTGACGTAATAGTGGAGATTCCCGGGAGGACCAAGCTGAGCGTCTCCCAAGATTACTTCGCCAGACAAATACTGGGAATCCACGAGCCTCTAGCTCCTCTGGGAACCCTCTTCGAGATAACCACTCAAGCCTTCCTGGACAGCGTAGTGGTAGAGCTGATGCACAGGCTAGGCAAGACCGAGGAGGATCTGAGGGAGGCCCACGCGAACATCGAACTTTGAGAAATATTTATAAAGACCTCCCTTCAGCCCTCCCTCGGGAGGAGCCGCCGTAGTATAGTCCGGCCAAGTATGCGGGCCTCTCAAGCCCGTGACCCGGGTTCAAATCCCGGCGGCGGCACCACATTCCTATCCTCATGTTCATACCTATCCGAAGACGGAAGCGATAAACGCTAGTATCAGTAGGTTACATCGACGAACCATGTGTTCGTGTCTCTGCTACTTCATATTAGTATACTCTAACGTAAGTCTCGCGAACTATTCCTTCAGGTACGTGATAACGGATCCTTCTACTAATATAACTGGTCCTAACGCGTTTGCCTACTTAGACATAGGTCATGCTGAGGACTGGAGAGATTACTGGTCCTACTTGAACAAGTCCTTGATTCTAGGTCCTACACAATGGCCTGGAGAGTACTACGTGAAGTTCTGGGATCCTCGGTGGTTAAACATTATGGAGAAGGAGATAAGGGGAATTGCGGAAAGGGGGTACGGAGGGGTCTTCTTCGACAACTTGGACGCTTGCTTGGATTTGAACAACGTTACTTCGAACGCTTGTACTCTAATGGAAGACTTCGTGAACGAGCTCTCCTCCTATGCAAGTTCCTTAGGGTTGAAAGTTATAGTAAACGTAGGATCAGTGGCCTACATGGCACCTGAGCTAAAGGTATATGGTGTGTTAAGGGAGGAGACCTTATGTCCCTTGGACCCTCAAGATTGGAGCGACTTGGTTAAAGCGAAGGAAGAAGGGAAGGTGGTAATAGATGTGGAATACAACACCACTAATGCCTGTGAAAGCGTCGCTCTGAAGGCGTGTGATGAGGGGATCTACGTTTACTTGGCTCCCTCCGTCTCTTTATCGAAACCATCTGATTTATGTAAGAGAAGCCAAGAGCTCGGCTATTGGCCCCTCCTAGCGGTGTTCGCTATCCCAGTGCTTAGGAAGAAACTATGTACCTCCTGCCATAGTCACTAGGAGCGAGTGTTGCTAGGAGTACTGGGGGTCTACGTAGCGAGCGCCTTGGCTTGGCTCTCGCTAACAGTCGCCTACGTTCACGTCTCCTCGGCTAAGTCCTTCGTTCTGGCCAGATCTCCGGAATCTTCGAACTTCCACTTGATGACGTTCTTATCTAACTTGGTAGTGAGTGTAACGGTAGTCGCTCTCCTAGGTACATTCGTGTCCTATGGAGTCTTGATTAGTTTGCCTCTCTCCCTCTTCATGTTTGCAATAGCGCTGAGGAATTCGTCACCAAAATTGAAGAAGTTGGAGTACGATGAGAGGGTAGACAGCTTCTACCCCTATAATTGCTTGACTAAGGAATACTTGTTCGTGTTACCGCCAGAGATCCTAGGGAGCGAGAGAGTGATGAAGCTTAAGGAGATGCTCAGCGAGGACTCGAGGCTCGCCGTCTTCGTCCGATACGCCTTGGTCTCCCCGGCCTCGGCGCTCGTGGCAGCTTCCTTCTACCCGGCGTTCGGTCCAATTGCCCTATTCGCCATGGGTTATTCACTACAAGGAAAAATGGCCTTAATCTCCGCCATAGCGGGCTGGCTCGGGTTAATGGCATCCCTAAAGGGGGAGATGGGGCCCATAGTTAGGGCAAGGCTTATAGAGGAAAAGGTGAAGATGTTCTTCTCACAGATAACGTTCTCAGAGGCGTTAGTGCTCTACGTCCTAATGGTCTTAGTGCTTAGCGGCATAGCCACCTACGGCTTCTATAAAAAGATAAGGAAATGGGGTATCGAGGTGGTGGCTCTGTTCATCCCGTTGGTCGCCTATGCTATTGCAGAGAATAGGTTCGGAGAGCCCTTGGCTGTAGCTTCCTTTGCGTTAGGAGCTTCGTTAGCTGCCTACAAGAGGGTCGTGGATCCTCTCAAGATCCTCGAGAGGGTAGCCTTCATACTTCGGAAGCTAGGAGCAATGATCGTGTACTACGACGTCCCCTTGTTGCCTTACTTGTTAATATCCTCGTTCTTCTATCACTTGCTAAGCGTTAGGTGCGTTGGGCTTAGAGCCCTGGTTGAGTACTTTGAAAGGATAATGCCTCTCATATCATAGCTCAGCCAGCAGCCCTTCAGCTCACCGCTCGCCCTGCCCGCTTTCATCATCGACTTATGCTCTCCTTCCCCGCTGAGGTGGGGAGGGTAAAGTGGAAGAGATAATCAAGGTGTGCGTCAAGCCTAACGCTCCTAAGAGCGAGGTAGTTGGCATGGAAGAGGATTGCTTGCTCGTGAAGGTTACCTCTCCTCCGGAGGGAGGAAGAGCTAACCGGGAGCTGGTGAAGTTACTTAAGAAGCACTTCAAGGCTAAGAAGGTCGAAATTATAAAAGGTGAAAAAAGTAGAACAAAGTTAGTGAAAATAATAAAATAGAGAAAGATAGAACCTTAGTCTATTGTATTCACCCCTCGGTTAACGTTCTTTAATAGCGTCAAATTAACTCACCTTAATTCATTTTTGTTGTCATGACCTGCCACACTTGGAAGCAATGAACGTCGAAAGAAAGCGTTTTAACTGTCAAACGGAGCCGCCGTTTTCTTATACCTATTTTGTGATGTGAACTAGGGTTATCCATCTTGGCATACGACCTGGAGATGCAAGACTCTAAGATAAGAATAAAGGGTTCTGAAGAGAGAGTCATGATAGTACCGACAAAGATGATAGCTGAAATGGGTAAGGAGTTCTATAAGATAGTTGGTGATGCCTCGAAGGTAATGATGAGGGAAATAGGTAAGTGCCTTGGAGAGTACATGACGGAGGTTGCCATCTCAGAGCTCAAAAAGGAAGTGTCGCAATCCGATCTGAGGGACCTCTTGAACGCTATAGCCACCTTCTTAGCCAGGAGCGGCTTCGGTAAGATATCCGTCGAAGAGGAAGACGACGGTTCCCTGAAGATAGTAGTAGAAGACGCTCCTTCTAAGGGAAGCAACGTCGATTGCTCCTTCGAGGAAGGAGTGGTTAAGGGAGTGCTCGAGAAGATGACCGGAAAGAAATACATGGTTAGGAAGCTGGGTAGCGACGGCTCTAGGTGCGTTGTCTTAGTCAAGGAGTACAAGTGATCTGCTCCGCTATCTTCTTGTAGACCTTCTTTTTGTAAACGTTGGTACATCTGCTGAAAGTGGCCTTAGCGGTCTTCAAGCCAGTATAGTCCTTACCCAAGTACTTCTTCGCCTCCTCCAAAGTGCTCTTAACGCATTCATCCACTTCCCTTTCGAATTCATCGAAGCTTATCTCACACTTCTCGAGCTTCTCCGAAAGCTCCCTTATCTTGCCCTTACAATTATCCCTCCCCTTTCTTACCTCATCAAGCGCCTTCTCTATAGCTTCCTTTAGCTTCTCCTTGTCTTCAACCTTTTCCAAGTTCTTATTCAATATATCATTAAGCTTGTTTTCCATCCTGTCGAATATTGACATTACTTGCTCATAGATGCTCTCCATACTTTCTCCCGATGAGGTCTAGCGAGGAGCGAGGATATTCAAGGGGCTAGTCGATGAGGTCCCTAGGCCATAGGCGCCGAGAGGTCCTCTCCTTCACGGGATCTTAAAGTCGTGTTAGACGTACCGAGCCCGAAACTCTAAAACTCACAACTCGTGAGCTCCGCCCTAAATTAGGGACCCGGAGAGGCTCATGGGTATAGAACATGGTGAACTGGAGGTCAACCACTACTCTGATAATGTTCCTACTAGGCTTAAGCGTAGCCATAAGCGGCATAGCGCTCTTCTTCGCGCCACCGGGTTCCTTGGTTAACGCCAAGCTGTTGGGATTGCCTAAGGCTACTTGGGAGCTCTTCCACACGACCACCTCCATAGCAATAGTATTCTTTGCGACCTTACACGTCTGGTTCAACAGAAGGGCCCTAATCATATACTTTAAGAAGAACTACAAGGAATTAGGAGTTGCTCTGCTAATAACTGGAGTGCTCGTAGCGTCTTCACTAGCCAACGCCCCTCCCGCCACTTGGATAGACCAAGTGAGGCTCAGCATAGAGGACTGGTGGAGGACCCACTACAGCGGAGCGAAGGGCTTCGGTCAGATGACTTTGACCGAGCTATGCCAGAAGTACGGAATACCGGTCAACAAGGCGATAAACTACATCAAGCAGAAGTACGGAGTAACCGTCTCTCCGAATGAGCTCCTAATGACAATAGCTGAGAAGATAGGAACGTCTCCGGCTGTGATAGGCGGAGAGATAATAGCTCTGAAGACGCAGACGGTTCAAGCTAAGGTAACGCAGTCCCCAACTCAGACGGCCCAAGCGACTAAGGTGATCCAAACTACGGCGATCCAAACCGTGACCCAGAGTCCTAGAGCTACTGGAACTCCGACGGGAGGAGGGCCCGGAGGAGGAGCTGGCTACGGTATGGAAACTCTTCAGCAGTTCTGCCAACAAAACGGAGTTCCTCTGCAAGAGGCCATAAACTACCTAAAGCAGAAGTATGGAATTAACGTCACGCCGGATATGACCATAAGGGACATAGCGTTCAGCGTGGGCTTGAAGCCATATCAATTGGTGCAAGAGCTCACTGAGTTAGGCAAGTAACTTTTTCTCTTTTCACGTCTAGGATCTTAAAGGTGCGTAGTCGCTTGCTCGACGCCTTTTTCGAGCCTCGTTCAGTTGCGATAATAGGTGCCACCCCTAAACCTAGAAAGCCTGGATACATAATTCTCACAAATATGAAAACTAGATTCAAGGGAAAGCTTTACGCCGTAAACCCCAAGTACAAGAATGTTCTAGGAGTTCCTTGCTTCCCGTCGATACTTGATGTGTCGGACGAAGTGGATCTGGCCATAGTTGTGGTTCCTAATAGAGTTGTCGAAAAAGTCATAGACGATGTGATAAAGAAGGACGTCAAGGCAGTAATAATAATAACCGCCGGCTTTTCTGAAATAGGCAACAAGGAGCTGGAAGAGAGGGTAAAGGAGAGGCTGAGGGAGCACGGAATTAGAGCAATAGGGCCCAACTGCTTGGGTGTTTACTATTATCCAGGTGGCGTGGACACCTTCTTCTTCAGGGAGCCGGGAACGCCCAGGCCTCCTCCCTCTGACTTGGCGATAATAAGTCAGAGCGGAGCGCTGGCGGCCTCCATAATGGACACGGCGGCTTCAAGAGGAATAGGTATTGGAGCCGCCATAAGCTTGGGCAACAGAATAGACGTGGGAGAGGCGGAACTGCTTCCCTATTTGAGGAGCAAGGGCTTCAAAAGCTTCTTGCTATACATAGAAGGCTTGAGGGACGGTGAAGGTAAGTCCTTCTTAGAAGCTCTATCTCTAATAAGTGATTCAAAGGTGCTGATCTACAAGGGAGGTAGGACGAAGGTCTCCCAGAGGGCCACCGCTTCCCACACGGCCTCAGTAGCCGGAAGCTACAAGGTGTTCAAGGACGTGGTCGAGGAGTTCGGAGGGGCGGTAGCCGAGGACCCAGGGGAGATAATGGCCTTTGCTAGCGCCGTCCAGTACATGGATATTCCAAAGGGCAATAAGTTATTGGTAGTAACCGATGCCGGCGGAGTGGGGGTGCAGCTAGCCGATGCACTGGGAGATCTTTACGATATGCCAAAACCTTTGAGTAAGGAGCTGGAGGTTCAGCTTCCTCCCCACGTGAGGCCCAACAATCCTATGGACGTGGGAGGCGATGCAGACGACGCTCGGTATGAGTTAGTATTGAAGACTCTCTCGAAGAGATACGATTTAGTAATAGTGGCGGCGCTGCTCGAGTCTCCCGGAACCACCCCTTACATAGCGGACATAGTGAAGGAGGTCCAAGAGGAGACCGGTGTGCCTCACCTACTGCTATCAAGCGGAGGAAAGTACAGCGAGGTGTTGGAGCTGAGAGCCAGGGAGCTAGGCCTAGGCTTCGCCAAGGGCGTCGAGGAGGCGATAGCTGCTGCTAAGGTTCTGTGGAGAATTAGAAAGACAAAGGAAATTCTAGCTAAGAGATTAAGATGCCAGAAAGCTATATCCGTGTAATCAATGCACGCTAGGGTGCGCGCGTGCGCGATATCATTTCGATCGAAGACTTAGAGCGTAGCGATATAGAGAAGATGTTCGACGCTGCCTTTGAAATAGAATCAAAGAAACTCCACAAATCCTCTTGGTGCCTTCTCAAGGATAAAACCGTAATCTTAGCCTTCTTCGAGCCCTCCACTAGGACTAGGCTGAGCTTCGAGTTAGCCAGCAAGAGGCTCTGCGCCCATACCCTGAGCGTCGTCGGTGAGGAAGCGATAAGCTTGGCCAAGGGAGAAAGCTTCAGAGATACGATAAAGGTATTCGACACCTTAGGAGATTTGATAGTGATAAGGCACTCTAGGGAAGGGAGCGCTAGGTACGCAGCAGAGATAGCGGAGTCCCCGGTGATCAACGCCGGCGACGGAAGGAATCACCATCCTACTCAGAGTCTCATAGACTTGTATACAATAAAGAAGCTGAAGGGAGATATAGACGGCTTGAGTTACGCCGTCGTGGGTGACTTGAGGTATGCCAGAACTGCAAGGTCCTTCTTACTAGCTCTAACTAAGTTCAAGCCCAAGTCTATATACTTAGTCGCTCCTCCTCCCTTGAAGCCCCCTCACAACCTCTTGGAGAAGCTGAGGAACAAGGGCTTTAGGATATATGAGACAGAGAAGGTAGAAGATGTAATAAACATGGTGGACGTGCTCTACGTAACCAGAATACAAAGGGAGAGGATACCCGATCCTCAAGAGTACGAAAGAGTAAAGGGAAGCTACAGGATAACTAGGGACTTGTTAAGAAAGGCTAAGAGTGATCTAATAGTACTCCATCCCTTGCCTAGGCTCGACGAGCTCGACATAGCTATAGACGAGACCAAACACGCGGCTTACTTCGAACAAGTTAAGTCTGCCGTACCTATCAGGATGACGGCTCTCGCTTGGAGCGCGGGGGTGCTGTAGCTTGAAGGCGTTGAAGGTAAGCAAGATAAAGAACGGGACGGTGATAGATCACATCCCAGCCGGCAGAGCCTTAGACGTGCTAAGGCTGTTGGGAATTACCGGAAAGGAGGGGTTCATGATATTGGTTGCTATGAACGTCAGCTCCTCTAAGCTAAAGGGTGGTAAGAAGGACTTAGTAAAAATTGAAGGAAAGTACTTGACTCCGAGAGAGGCAGAAACCATAGCGCTGATAGCTCCAACGGCTACTATAAATATAATTAAGGACGGAGAAGTAGTCGAGAAGATCAACGTGAGCATCCCGGACGTGATCGAAGGTATCGTGAGGTGCCCCAACCCTACTTGCATATCTAGAAAGGAGGACGAACCCATAAAGTCCAAGTTCAGGGTTATCAACAAATCTCCCTTGAGGCTCCAATGCTACTACTGCGAGACTGAGCTGGAGGAAGAGGACCTATCGAAGTACGTGGTGGGATAATGTTTAACTTTAAGGTCAAGGAAGTTCTCAGGGCTAAAAGGCTCAACAAAAACACCTACCACCTCTACGTGAGGTGGGACGAAAAGCCTCCGGTAGGCACCTTCTTCATGGTCTGGCTCCCTGGCTTCGAAGCGATCCCCCTCTCGGTCTCAGGATGGTACAGAGGGGCGGTTAGGTTTACTATTCAAGTGAGGGGTCCGACCACTAAAGCCCTCTTCTGGGCGACCAAGGTAGGCCTCATGGGTCCTCTAGGCAGGGAAGCTCCTCCTCCCCTAGGTAAGCCCACTTTGGTGGCGGGGGGAATAGGGATAGCCCCCTTACTTTACATGTATGAGGAATGGGGAGGAACCCTCTTATACGGAGGTAGGAGCGCTAAGGACCTAATACCAGTCGAAGGGGCGATCATCTCCACGGACGACGGAAGCAAGGGGAAGAAGGGGACGGTACTAGACTTGCTGGAGGAGGTCGGAGCTAAGAGGGACATCTACGCTTGCGGACCTCCAGCCATGCTCAAGGCATTAGGTCAAATGAGTAGGGAGAAAGACTTAAGAGGGTATGGAAGTACGGAGACCATGGTTAAGTGCGGAATGGGAATATGCGGAGCTTGCGCCATAAGCAAGAGGTTGCTGTGCAAGGAACCGTGGATTCCATTACGAGAGATATGAGGCCGGGAGACCTCGGGGTCATCCTCCCGGCTGGGCGGGCGTCAAGGACCCCGAGGCACTCAAGAAGACATCTTCTAAGAGCCCCTAAAATGTTTGGAGATGAGGAGTACGCCATCGGAGGAGGGATGACTGGTCGAACCTATCCGATCCCTAGAGGAGCTCCTCGACGCTTATGGGGTACTCCGCATCGCTTAACAAGTGCTCATTACCTAGGTAAACCTCCTTTACGCCAGCTCTCCTGGCCACCTTCATAGCCTCTAAGGCGTGCCTCTCGCTGGTCGTAGGTAGATCCCTCATCAACCAAGAGGGATAGAAGGCCAAGAGGACCATTGGTACGTTGGAATCCAAAGAGGCTAAGTAAGATGCTATTCCCTCTACCTCTTCTAAGGTGACGTATAACGGTACCAAGAGCACACTAACTACTAGAAGCGGAGGTTCCTCCCTCTTCTTCCCCATTTTTGCTATCATCTTAGTGTTCTCCTTGAGTCTTTCTACGGCCTTCTTGCCATCAACACCCGTTAGCGCCTCGTAGACCTCTGGGGACCAAGCCTTCCAATCTACCTTCACTATTCCCCCACTTCTAAAGCTCAGCTCAGCCATCTTTCTCATTATTGAAGGATTCTCGAGACCGTTGGTTTCCCAACATATCCTCTTTATTCCGTCGTACTTCTTCAAGATCTCCTCTGAAGCCCTAATGAAATAGGGTGACTGAGGAGTGGGATCTCCTCCGAAGAAACACACGCACTTAACGTCTTCCCTTCCCGCCTCCTCAACCAGCTCCTCCCACCTTCTCTCCCTTACTCTGAACAGATCGGTCTTGTGCTCCCAGTTTTGACAGAACAAGCAATCTAAGGTGCAACCATAGGCGAAGACCGCTAAGTTGTAGTAACCTACCTCGGGACCCGGCACTTCCGTATACTTGGGAAAGCCCCTCGAGGTAGCAGCCGGGCAGACCGGGGTGGCGACGCAGTTGGTTGGTAAAGGATCTAAGTAGGTGAAGAACTTAGAGGAAGTCCTCAGCCTTCCTCCCTCGTTTCTCCATATTCCACAATAACCGATGCCTCCCTCGGGAATCTCACACTCGTTTACGCAAAGACCACATCTCAACCCTCCTTTGGGGGGCTTAGGAGGTAACCCTAGCCTGAGTCTCATTAATTCGTGGAAGTCCACCGAGCCCCTTTTCCCTTCTTTTAAGCATTTGTAGCAAAGACCTATTGACTTGGAAGCCTTGTTCCTCTTACATGCCTCACAGAGGATCATGGGTATCGAGAGCTCGGGGGACTCAACTTAAGCCTATCGCCTCTAACTGTAAGAAGGGAAAGGATTTGAGAATAGCCGTTGTCTCCTCATATCCCCCCATGCCCTGTGGGATAGGGGAGTACGCTAGGTCTCTCGCCGAAAGCTTAGCGGATAGAGGTCACGAAGTAGTCGTGATAGCAACCAAGTGGAAGAACGCGCCGGAAGTGGAGAACGGAAAGGTGAGGGTAGTAAGGGCTTGGGAGAGGGGGAGCGAGGCCTTTCACAGACAGATACTAAGGGCCATAGCAGAGGAGGGTCCCTTCGACGTAATAGAGTTCCAGTATGAATACGGATTGTGGCCCGTTATCCCCCTAGATCCTAGAGGGCTCTGGTTATTGGAAAACTCTCATGACTTTGCTAACTCCATCGTAGCTACGCTACACACCGTTAGAGTGAGAAACGATCCTATGTGGAAGGAATACCATGAAAGATTAATTAAACTTAGCGACGCAATAATACTTCATCATGTAATACAAGAAATAGCCCTGAATTCGATGATTACCCCAGAAAAGGTTCACGTAATTCCCCACGGAAGCGATCGTCTCCCTGGGAAGAGGGAGGAGCTAAACTACGAAAGACCTATTTCCTTGCTCTACGGCTTGCTAAGAAAGGATAAGGGTTTGGAGGTTGCCGTGAGGGCCTTCAGGAAGTTGAGGAGAGGTACCCTCCTGCTTGCGGGCAAACCTCTCAAGAAAGAGGACGAGGAATATGTAAAAGAGATAGTGAAGGAGTTCAAAGGGAGAATAGTTTGGATCGACGAGTACTTGAGTAGGGAGAGGCTCGGCACCCTAATCCGATCCTCGGACTACGTCTTATTTCCCTACAAGGATTATCCGAACGACTACGGAATATCCGGCGCTTTACACACGGTTGTGGGGACGGGGGGCAAACCCCTATGCTCGAGGACCCAGAGACTAATAGAATGTTGGGAAGTGGCTAAAGAAGCGACCTTCTCCGTGGGAGACTACAACGCGTTGGCTAAGCTCATCGAGAAAGGGCTTCCGGAGGACGTCTGGGGAAGGCTTTGGAGATTAGGGGACCACACATCATGGCAATCCGTGGCGATCCTGAGGGAGAGGCTCTACTGGGAGCTCTCGTGATCGCCGTCCGTTAGGTATATGCCAAAGAGAAACGGTGTTAGGGAAAGCACTATTTTCCTTCCCTTTGGAGTTAAGCTGTACTTAACCCTTCTGGCGCTTCCAGTCATCTTCTCCTCCCTCTTCACTATTCCAGCCCTGACCAACTCTTGGAGCTTGTCGGAGAGCACTCTAGATGATATCCCCAACGAGTTTTTCAACTCGTTGAACCCCATTTCCCCACTTATGAGTAAGGCATACATTATGTCAGGCACCCACTTGGATGTGAGTAACTCCAAGGAAGGTCTTATCTTGTCCAGCCTCTCCTTTACTTGTTGAGGTGTTATCTCCTCCTCACACCCGACCTCATACCTCAGCTGCTCTATCTCCCTAATGCAGTTGTTCAGTATTTCCTTCACCTTTTCCTCGAACGCCTCAAGATCCTTCATGCATCATCACCCCTTAGCGAGTACCTCTTCACAAGGGAAGACGAAGCTCCTTCCCGCCTTTTGTAGGGGAATCTTGACTTCCTTCAAGTCCCATCCCCTCCTTCCGAAGCCTTTGACCGCCTCCCAATGGACCACCTTCCCTATTACCATATCCACCTCAGCTACCGGGATCATCTGCTTCACCTCCGCCTCTATCCACCCTATAGCGTTCTTCGGTATGGGGGATGGAACCTTCTTTCCCTTGAAGTACTCGACCATTTCTAGCTTATTCACCTCCTCACCGCTCTTGGTACCTAACTTCCAGAGCAAGTTAACGTCCTCTACTATTGCTATAGTAAAGTGACCGTACTTCTTTACTAACTTGTAGGTATAAGTCTCCCTATCCAAAGCTAAGGCAACTAGAGGTTCGTCCGTGGCCACGGGGGTCACCCAAGAGGCAGTCATGAAGTTCCCCTCGGGCGGCTCCCCGGAGCCGATGACGTAAGCGGGCCGCGGATGTAACAAATGGTACCACGCCAAGTGTGTTCCCCACATTAGTATTGCGATAACAGCTAGTTTATAAGGAATGTTCACGATTCGTTCATGGTGCCGGGACGTCCAGACCCATGCTCCAAGCTAACGCATAGGAGAGTCTATGTACATTGAACCCTCCCCTGAGGAGCAGAGTGTAGGTCAGTAACATTGACTTACACTTGGAACAACTGGTTAAGACTAAGTCCAATCCCTTGAACTGTTCTATCTTCTTTGGACCTATGGTCTCGACCGCCTTCCTCTTCAACTCATTGACGAAGGATACCCCAGCTCCTCCGCCACAGCACATCTGGATTCTCTCTGAGGGGCCTCTTTCCTCATAGAAGGGAGTAATCATCTTTATTATTTCCCTAGGTTCTTGAGTTACGAAGTTGTATCTTGCTAATCCACAAGGGTCGTGATAGCCCACTCTCTTTTCTATCATCCTCTCGACAACGATTTCCTTTCTCCTCCGGTATACTGCCTCAGGGAAGGTGAGTACCTTGAATGGGGCCTTTATCCCTATGAACATGTGGAGCCTAGGCCAGACCTTGTAATCCGCTCCACATTCGCCAATTATTATTCCTTCTACGTCGAGCTCCTCAGCAGTCTTTATCACTTCCAATGCCTTCTTCTTAAAGTAATCTGGATCAGCCATATCGAAGATGAAATTCCCGTAGCCCTCTGGGTGCTTGGAGCTTAGAGTGAAGTCGTAGCCTAGCTTATCGAGAACCCAGAGCTCTGCGAGGAGGTCTAGTCTGGCGTTTGGCAGAACGTCGAAGGCAGAGGGTAGGAAGAGCCAACGGGCCCTCTCGTCTACCTTGAAGCCCTTGGACTTAGCGAATTCAGCCCACTCACTCCCGCCGATGCCGAAGGACTGACCTATCTCCTCGCTCCTCTCCCTTATCTTCGTCAATTCTTCGTGGACTATACCCTTCTTCGTTCTGTACTCGTATACCCTTTTATGGGTTGGAACCTTCAAGGGACACTTGAGCACGCATCTTCCACACATGGTGCAAGCCTCTACAGCCTCCACCATTCCTTGAAGCCTCTCCCTAGGCTTGTACCGAGGGGACCAAGGGCAGGCTTCGGCGCACCAGTCGCAGCCCACGCAACTGTTATACGCCAGCTTGTAGAGGAGGTCTAGCACTTCCCACCCTAGCCATGAGGCGGGAGGATGGGTTTAAGGAATTAGTATTCAATGAGTAGAACCTTCCGGGTACCTTTTTTAACACCTCTCGCTAGGCCCACAAGGACGAGGGGTGAGATGAGGATGAGCAAGCCAATATACGTTAGGTTCGAGGTTCCCCCCGAGTTAGCCGAGAAGGCCTACGAGGCCTTGAAGAAGGCCAGAGAGAGCGGAGGAAAGATCAAGAAGGGTACCAACGAGACTACCAAGGCCGTGGAGAAGGGTCTAGCCAAGCTAGTGATCATCGCTGAGGACGTGGATCCGCCAGAGGTAGTAGCCCACTTACCTCTGCTATGCGAGGAGAAGAAGATACCTTACGTCTACGTTCCCAGCAAGAAGAAGCTAGGAGAGGCTGCCGGAATAGAGGTTCAAGCCGCCAGCGCTGCTATAATCGATCCCGGCGCCGCCAAGGACCTCGTAGAGGAGATCATAAAGGAGGTAAACGAGATCAAGGCCAAAGCTGGCCTCTAAGGTCTTAGAGTTGATTTTTCTCATCGAAAAATTCATCTCAATACAAGGAGAGGGGGTCCTAATAGGAACTCCCGCCCTCTTCATAAGACTTGCTAAGTGTAACTTGAGATGTCCCTGGTGTGATACCAAATATAGTTGGGAAGAGGGGAGGGCCGTCTCCGTCAGTTCCTTAGTTGAGGATGTCATAAATCTCGATCTTCCCTTAACGGTCCTAACTGGAGGGGAACCCCTCCTCCAACAAAGGGAGCTCAAAGATTTGATTGAGAAAAGCAGGGAGAGGGACTACAAGGGCTTATTCCAGATAGAGACAAATGCTACCATAGAGCCAAAGGAGCTAAGGGGGTTAGAGGGGGTTCTTCTAACGCTAAGCCCAAAGGTGACTTGCGACTACTACAAGGCATCTCCTAAGTTGGTAAAGAAGATTTTAGAGGACTACAGCGATATGGTACTGGAACTTAAGCTTGTCGCCAGAAAGAGTGACTTACCTTGCGTAAAGGACTTCTTATCTAAGATGGGGGATATAAGTAAACCAATAATTCTCCAGCCTCTCTATGAAAAAGAGTATGAGAAGGAGGCAAGAGAACTCGTCGAAGCCGTCTTAGAGGATAATGATTTGAAGAAGAGGGTTAGGGTCATACCACAAGTACATAAGTTCTTAAAAATAGATTAACCTACGTAGAAGGTACAACTTTCGCACTGAGCGGCGAATGCGTTGATATAGCTAGTAACATTCCCTGTAGACTCAAGTATTGGTTTCAGCTCGTTCCAAGTTACGATCTCGCCTGCCTCCACCTTCTGAGGTATGTTGCCGGGATTGGGAAGTATCTTCTCCGCGAAGTATACCTTAACGGTATAGCTGGTGTAAGTCCAACCGTATTCAGGTCTTATTATAGGAACTAGCACCGGAGCTACCGCTCCTGGCGATATGTATTGGATTAAGTTGTAGAGGTACAACTTGTAATCAGTGCCTAGCTTTTTACATACATTATCTATATACCAATTTATTACATGCTTATCGTGTTCTTGATCACAGTTTATGTACAGAGCCTTCATATCGTATATCGTTCCATTCGAGTATGTGCATACCGCTAGAGTGTTGTTCTGATGAGTTAATGGAACGAAAGTCAAATTACCTATTATGTACTTCCTAGTAGCGTTGGTATAGACGTCCTTATTGGATAGTAAGGATTGCTCTTCCTGACCTGGTGAGTAGCTCCTCAGCAAGGCACCGCTCGTACCGGCTTGTAGCTGAACTAGGGAGAGCCACCATCTGGCGCCGGAGGTCTCTTGAACGCAAGCTATGGGTATCGTTCCGTTCTTGCTCTGACTTCCGGTTACGTTAGCCTCGACGGTGATCACGCCTACCACGGTAACAGGAGGGTTGAACGCAATAGCTACGTTCTGCTGCTCTTGCTTGAGAGTTTGAGCTTGCTTAGAGGTAGATGACATTAAGAAGGTAGCAAAGAGAGCGGCTACCGCCAAGAATATCATTATCAGAACTAACACTTCGACCGTATTTATTACTCCCTTTCGCTGTAGCATCTTGCTACCCGAGCGCTTTGCGTTTTTGAGACAATTAAGCTACTATCGCCGGGTAGCAAGGGTGGACTTAAGCGTTGACGTTGGAGGTCTGAAGCTCTCCAATCCTCTAATGCAAGCTTCCGGGATATTAGGAGGCGATCCTCAAGCCCTCGAGTTAGTGGCCAAGAGCGGGGTAGGTGCTCTAGTCACCAAGACCATAACGATAGAACCTAGGAAGGGATACGACCCACCGATAGTCGTTCAAACGGATTGCGGTTTAGTAAACGCCGTAGGTCTCTCCAATCCCGGCAAGGGGGCTATAAGAGAGCTGGTCGAGGTGGGGAAGAAGTACAACTTACCAGTGATAGTTTCAATAGCTGGGAAGGATGAAGAGGAGTTCTCGGAGCTGGCTTGGGAGGCCGAGGACTCCGGGGCTTCAGCGATTGAGCTAAACCTCTCATGTCCTCACGCGAAGGGCCTAGGCCTTGAGCTTGGCATGGATATCAACATGGTAAAGAATGTAGTTGAAGCTGTAAGCACCACTACCTCCATACCGGTATTCGCGAAGCTGGGCTTGGTGGACAGGCTCGTGGAGACCGCCTCTAAGGCCCTCGAAGCAGGAGCCTCCGGACTAACCCTCATTAACACGGTTAGAGCTATGGTAATAGATATAGATGCTATGATGCCGGTGCTTTCAAACAAGGTCGGGGGCCTCTCGGGGAGGGCCATAAAACCCATAGCTGTTAGGGCCATCTATGATGTATACAAGGAGACGAGGGCTCCGATAATAGGGGTAGGGGGAATATATTCTTGGAAGGACGCCGTCGAGATGATCCTCGCCGGTGCCTCTGCTCTCCAAATAGGTTCAGCCCTAGTTGAGAAGGGTACCAAGGTCTTCACGGAAGTGAGAGCTGGCATCTCTTGGTGGCTTTACTCCCACGGCTTCAAGTCCCTGAGGGAGGCGGTCGGCTTGGCTCACAGTAAATAAGTCCTCTCGTAGAAGTGAGAGAGGGGGTACCCTTTGGCAAGGGTATATCTCTTAATAAAGGTAGATTCCGGTAAGGAAAATGATGTCTACGAGGCTTTGAAGAATCTCCCTTACGTCAAGACCGTTGACATAGTTACCGGTCCCCTGGACTTGGTGGCCGTCTTCGAGGCAGACAACTTGAGCAGAATAGAGGAAGTAATATTGAACAGGGTAAGGAGAATAGAGGGTATAAGGGAGACCACTACCTTGATAGCCTTAACTGATTAAATTACTCAATCCTTTTTATTATAGTCTTCTCGTAGCCTTTCTCATTATAGATAGTTATGATCTGGTAAAGCTTGTCTCCAACCGCCCAGTACTCGACGCTCTCGTTGTCATCATATTCCTCATCTACCAAGGCCGCATCCATGGGCATAACGATGAAATACCTATCGTAGACACCATGGGGAGTTAGGTGCTTACCGGTAACACAGAGGACGGGGCCTTTTTCCCTAGCCGAGAGCATCATTCCCTCAACTATTCCCTCGGCGCTCCTAGTCCTCTCGACACAGCTCATGAGCCTTTCCCTGGTCTTCCCCTCCCTCATGGATTCGATAACGAAGACGAAGGGTTCCTCTGCCAAGAGTTGAGCACCTCCGGAAAGGTCTAGGAGAGCCAAATAAGTTGTGGGCCGAAAGTCTCACAGATACCTCTTTCTGTAGCTCACGATGCTGTCCATGAGCCAAGCGTCTATGAATCCCCTCGCCATCTCATCGCTTGGGAACCAGTTGCTGTCGTAGCTTGTAATAGCCTTATCGTATATGGCATTCGGACTCCTTCTGCCGACCACTCTAAAGGATCCCTTGTATATCTTGGCCTTCACCTCTCCGTTCACATTTTCATTCATCATTTCGGCGAACTTACTCAACTCGACTCTAATGGGATCAAACCACAGTCCCTCGTATACCAAATCGGCCCACTGGAAGTCCATGTTCCTCTTGACTCTATATTCCCTCTTGTTTAGAACTATCTTCTCCAAGTCCTTCTTCATATTTATAATAGCCAGGGCTGCCGGGGCCTCATAGACTTCCCTGCTCTTCAAGCCCACGACCCTGTTCTCCATGTGATCTATTATTCCATAGCCATACTTACCTACGAGATCGTTTAGGTAATTTATTATATCAATGAGCTTCATCTTTTTTCCATTAACAGCTATCGGTATCCCCTTTTCGAACTCCAAGGTCAGCTCCAATACCTCGTTTGGCGCGTCTTCCGGGACTGTCACCCACTCAAAGGCGTCCTTTGGTGGCTCGTTCCAAGGATCCTCCAGCTCCCCTCCCTCTATGCTCCTAGACCACAAGTTCTCATCGATGCTGTACTTGGATGAGGTCTCGCTTATCGGAATGCCTCTTTTTCTAGCGAACTCTACCTCCTCTTTCCTAGTCATTCCCCACATCCTTATTGGAGCTATTATCTTGATCTCGGGGGCTAGCGCCTTAAATGCCGATTCGAACCTTATCTGATCGTTTCCCTTGCTGGTAGCTCCGTGGGCGACCGCGTCCGCACCCTCCTTCTTCGCTATCTCCACTACCTTCTCTCCAATCAAAGGCCTAGCAAGCGCCGTTCCGAGGGGATAGGCGTCCTCGTAGAGTGCGTTTGCGAGTATTGCCGGCTTAATGTACTTCTCAACGAACTCCTCCTTCGCATCTATTAAGTAATGTTTGGAGGCTCCAGCCTTATACGCTCTCTCCTCTATTTCCTTGAAATCCTCCTTCTGACCAACATCTACGGTAACCGTTACCACTTCGGCATTGAACTTCTCCTTTAACCAAGCTATGGCAACTGAGGTGTCTAGACCCCCTGAGTAAGCCAACACGATCTTAGATATCTCACTCATCTCGCTAACCGCGCTTAGGGATCCTCAGAGGGATTTTTAAGGTAATCTGAGGAGATTTTACTTCAATTCCGAAGAGAGATGAGTATACATTAATAGACCGGCAGACCCACTTACTTGTTTAAAAGCTTTTGGGTGACGTCTAGCTAGTTAAGGGATTCAGTGAATGGAGGCGATATACCAGAGAGCTTGTCCGTCGTGCGGCGGTGACGTCGAGAGAAGCAGGCTGATGCTAGGGTTACACTGCTCTGAGTGTAGGGGAGAGCAAGGATTAATGAAGTGGATGAGGGATCTCGAGGGAAAGTATGAGGAGTTCTTGGACTTCCTTGAGGAGAACTATGGAATAGAGCCTTGGGGTCCTCAGAGGGCTTGGATCAAGTGGCTCCTCAGCGGAGAAGACGTGGTCCTTTCGGCTCCGACAGGGACGGGTAAAAGCACCACCTTGGCCGCATATGCAAGTTTCATGGCTAAGGAGGGTAAGAGGGTACTCTATGTTGTACCTTCCAGAAGCCTAGTGAAGCAAGTGGAGAAGCTGGTAAAGGGAGTTGATGTAACGACGTCAGCAAAGATGATAAGAACTCCGGAGGAGTTCAAAGGTTATGATATAATAATAATTGATGACGTCGACGCTGCCATGAAATCAGAGAAGACGGTAGAGGCAGTGCTGAAGATCGTAGGTCTAGAGGAAGAGGCGGAGAAGGCGAAGAGGGCGGCCAAGCTCTTGATAAAGGCAATGAAGGGCGACGAGAAAGCAATGAAGGAGTACGTGAAGCTGAAGTCAGAATTAGTTAGGGCCAGAAGAAAGAAGAGAGCTCAACTGATCTTCTCCTCCGCTACCCACGGAAAGCCCGGCCTAGTGGCAAAGCTCATGCTCTTGGCCCTAGGCCTCTCTCCATCCTCCTTCCCTCCCGCGGTGAGGGAGGTAAAGGACGTAAAGATGAGATACGACGATTTGAAGGAATTAGTAGACGTAGTTAAGGAGTTCCTGAAGAGCGGATACGGAGGAGCGGTGTTCGTCTATGAGGGGGGACCGAAGGAGGAGGTCTTGAGGATTCTGAGGGAAAACGGAATTAAGGCAGAGGAGGCCAAAGCTGGATCGATAAAGGCGATAGAAAGGTTTGAAAGGGGAGAAGTGGAGGTATTAGTCGCATCCGCCTCCCGCTACGGAGTGCTGGCAAGAGGGATCGACATTCCCGAGAGGTTTAGGTTCGCCGTCTTCTTAGAGCCACCCCATAAGTCCTACACTATAGAAAAGGCTTCTCTCAGTCCCTTCATGTTAGCGAAGATGCTTGACTTAATCGGAATGAAGGATGAAGCGGTTGAGGTAGGGAAGCTCATAAGCAGGCTCTCTCCCGCAGAATCCCTAATGCTCTCAGCAGCGATGAGAGGGGAAGTGGAGGTAGACGGAAAGCTGAGGTCTATAATGGAGAAGCTGATGGAGATAAGGAAGGAGTTACTGGAGAAGGCAAAGGGCGTAAAGGTAGCGGGTAAGGGGCTAGTAATAAAAGATGGTAAGGTGTTCAAAGTGGATCACGTGACATACCTCCAAGCCTCTGGAAGGGCCTCGAGGCTCACCAAAGAGGGCTTTACCAAGGGAGTGAGCGTGGTCCTATACTCAGACGAGGATCTAATGAAAGCCTTAGAGGAATCCTTAAGAGGAGTGCTAGAATTCGGAAACGAACTAATACTGCCGAAGGGCAAGGTTTCCGTGGAGGTGGAGAGCGCTCTATTAGTGGTCGAGTCTCCCACCAAGGCGAAGACCATAGCTAGGATTCTAGGAGGAGGGTCAGCTATCAACGTCGGCGAAAAGGTCTATCAGGCGGCCGCTAGGGTGGGGGATAAGGTCTACTTCTTGTATATCTTCGCAACCAAAGGACATCTCTTCGATTTGACGGTAGATGGGGTGGGAGTCCATGGAATACTCATAGGAAACGAGGTAGTCCCCGTCTACGGACCCATAAACAAGTGCAAGGAATGTGGTTACTCTTGGAGCGGATCTCCGGGAAGATGTCCTAGGTGCGGAGGGGAAGCCGAGAGTTCCCTTAAGAGAATTGAGGTTCTGAGGAGGCTTTCCTATATTGTAGATACCGTAATAGTTGCGAGCGACCCCGATGAGGAAGGAGAGAAGATCGCTTGGGACGTCGAAGCTATGGTAAAGCCTTTCAACAGAAACGTAAGGAGAGCTAGGTACTACGAGGTCACCAGAAGGGGAATTCTGAGCGCCCTCTCAGAGCTTCAAGATGTGGATTATGGAATAGTTAAGTCACAAATAGTTAGAAGAATAGACGATAGGCTAGTGGGGTTCGAGGTAAGCCAACTCCTCTGGAGTAAGTTCGGTTCAAGGAATTTAGGCATGGGAAGGGTGCAAGGTCCCGTACTCAAGTGGGCGGTAGAAGCTAAGAAGCTTTGGGACGACAACAAGGGATATGCCGTTACTTTAGAGCTCGAGAATGGGGACAAGATAGTTATATTCAGAAAAGATAAGGAAGAGGCATTGAAAATAGCTTCACTGAAGAAGGTGAAAATAAGCGAAGTAACTAAGGAGGTTAGGGATCTCTCGCCGTTACCTCCATTGACCACTGATGAATTGCTCAGAGAGGCCTCCTCGAGGGGGCTCGGTCCCAGGGCGGCGATGACTGCCGCTCAAAGGCTGTTCGAACAAGGTCTAATCACCTACCACAGAACAGACTCCACCAGAGTTTCGGACGTAGGAATAGCTATTGCTAAGGAATGGATAGCGAACAACTTCGGAGAGGAGGAGTTCGTTCCTAGGAGGTGGGGAGAGGGAGGAGCTCATGAGGCGATAAGGCCCACCAAGGCTCTAGACCTCAAGTCCTTACTCTCTTCCATTGCTGCGGGAACCATTAGTGCCAAGCTGGACAAATATCAAATGAAAGTATACAAGATAGTGTTTGAAAGGTTCATAGCAAGTCAGATGAAGGAAGCACAAGTAGAATTTGCAAAAGTGAAGTATCTGGTAGATAGCGAGGCCGTGACGAAAGAGCACCCGGTCAAGGTAGTTTCTGAGGGATGGACCAAGGTGAGGCCTATCAAGGTCTTCGAGGGAAGGTTGGAAGTAGGAGAGGTCAAGGTAGTGAAGAGCTATGTAAGGAGGGCTTCAAGGTTCAGGCTACCTACGGCAGGAGAAATCGTGAAGAGGATGAGGGAGGCCGGGATAGGGAGGCCGAGTACGTATACGAGAACCATAGAGGCCTTGAGGAGACACGGCTACGTGGTTCTAAGCAAGTACCGGGGAGCCGTCGTCGCCACCAAGAGAGGGATCAAGGTCTTGGAGTACTTAGAGGAGCTGATGCCTGAGCTCCTCTCGGAGAGCTACACGAGGAGTCTCGAGGAGCTCATGGAGCAGGCGCCGGATAGGTACGAGGAGATCCTCAATGAGATAGTCGGGAAGGTCTGGAAGGTCAGAGAGGCGGCGGCTGGTACACTACTATCTTGATGTAAGGTACCGTCTTCCTCCCTCTCCTCTCGCTCCCTATCTCGACTTCCACTACCTTAAGCGTCTCACTTAGTCTCTCCCTCAAAGCGTTGAACACTCCTACCGCCTTATAGATGTTCCTCCCTCTCCCCACGATCTCGAGTTCGTCGACGCCGCTGTTAAACAACACTATGGCATCGAACACGTACTTGTCGATTGGAGCGTCGCCAACAGTTATGAAGTCCCTCTTCTTCATCGCTCTCACTCGCTATTGAGGACCGGGGGAACCCTTATATGAGTGGGTTTGAAGAGGGGAGGTCTGTGGGAGCCTTCCCAAGGCTACTCTGAGTATTCTGGCCTTACCCGGGATCCTGAGCATTATCTCATCTTCCTTTATCCCTTCAACTATTCCCTTTAGCTGGGGTTCCTTCAACTTATTTGTCCATAGCTTCTTCAGCTTGGTTGCCACTTTCCTCTTATCTAAGTCTCCGGGAGCTAGGATTGCATATACTAAGCTCCTCTCTTCCACGAGCTCAGGAGGACCGACTATTATTCTCGGAAAGCCTTCCTTTATCTCCACGCCTATTCCTAGCCTCAACGGCACGTTCCTAACGTACTCCCTCTTCCCTCTGATGATGAAAGCTCCCTTAGCGACGTACTGACCACTGGGAGGGCTCTTGCTCACTTGGCTTCCTTTTACATAGAAGACGTCTACGCTTCCTCTCTCATCCTTCCACGCCTTGGAATAGCAAGCTGTCAGGTGAGCCGCCTCCCAGAGGTCTCTCTCCGCAACATCCTTCCCCTCTACCTTAAGCACCACCGCTGGGGCTCCCTGCACCTCGGCGTGGAGGAATATGTCCTCATCTTCCAGATACCTCCTGACGATAGATTCGTTCTGGCTAGCGTCCCTCCCTCCTATTGCCAAGAACCCAGAGCTCGTTATCAACCAATGATACTTCTCATACCAATCCTTCTTCCTCACCTTTGCCTTCTCCTTAGCTATTTCTTCTAGCACCTTCTCCTTCACATTTTCTAACTCCCTCTCGAGTTCCTCGGCAGCCTTCAACGCCCTCTTGTACTTCTTCTCGTATTCCTTTGACTTAGCAAACAACTGTCTTATGTACTCATCCAAGCTGACGTTCTTAGGTATCTCCACCTCCTTCCCACCAACGTTAACCTTGACCCTCTTCTCCTTCTCTTTACTTAGAACCTCCATTACTTCTGCGTAATGGGAAGCTATCAGAGAGGCCAACTCTTGGTATTCTTGGGCAAGCCTTTGGTACTCTTGAGCTAATTTCCTTTGCTTCTCTAAGGACTTCTTGAGCCTCTCCACCTCTCTTTCTATTCTTTCCTCCACCTCCTCTTCCACTTCCTCTGCCTTAACGTTTGCGAAGTATTCATCAAGGGCTTCGTTTATTTCCCTCTCCTTTTCTTCCATTCCCTCAGAGAGGAGTAACCTTGACTTGAAGGGCTCGACGGAGAAGTATTCGTTACCTTTCAAGTATATGTATCCTCTGCCTTGAAGACTTTCCTCGTACACTTCCCTTATCTTCTCCTTTATCTTGTTCAACTCATCATCATTCACTTCCTTAACCTTCTTGTTCTTCTCTATTCCAGCTCTGAAGAGTACCTCCTCAGCGACATCTGCCGGCAGCTTTTGTCCTATGATGAGACCCCTTACTACATCCTTTCCCTTCTTAATTCTGGTTCCTAAATCGTCCAAATCGTTGAATGGATCGAAGGAGGGACCTGGAGGGGGAACGTAATTCTCGTTCCTCTTTATCCTCCTGTCCCTCATCTCTTTGTATTCATTAGCATACAATATCTTCATACTCTTGTCAGTAAAAGCGATAATTCCTCTCGGAACCAGCTCCACTATTAAGTAATAGCTCTCTCCGCCTCTACTTATCTCAATTTTAACCACTCTATCATAACCAATCGTCTCGATGTTTGTTATCCTACCTCCTTTAGCGTACTTCCTTATTCCGCCCGCGAAGGGGTGAAGTCTCTCGGGGGCTTGCAAGCTCTGGGTAGTGTAGTGCATCCTCCTTCCCGGCTCAGCCACTAGGATCGTAGTACCCAAGCCCTTAGGCTTCAACTTCATCCACAACAGATCTCCATTGTAATAAACGTTCTGTATACTTGCCCCCTTCAACTCCTCTCCGTGTGCCTTAATCCAAGCTATCACGTCCAAATAGTTCATGCTCGACTTCTTCTTCATCCTCTTCCCTATCTTAAGGAACTAGGGGAGTATTTCAGTATCTCATGTTAACAGACTTTACATAAGCTTTTCAGAAAGAGTAAGCGAATCCAAGTCTACTTTGGCGATTTCTAACGGGAAATGACATTAACTCCGTTCAAATGAATCTAACCGATGAGACATGAGCAAGAGGGTAGTCGTGATTGGCGGCGGAATAGCTGGAATGACCTTCGCTCACACCGTTAAGGACAAGCTTGGGGATCAAGTAGAGGTAACGGTAGTAACCAAGGATCCGTTCTACATGACCGGTCCCAGTAAACCCTTGGTCGTAACGAAGGAACAGAGCTATGACAGAATGGTAAGGGGTTACGAGGAGGCTATGGCTAAGGGGATAAAGTTTGCGTTTGGCAACGTAAGTGAGATAGATCCAGCCAACAGGAAGGTTAAGTTAGTGGAAGCTCCTTCTAGGGCCGCTAGGGTCAAGGAAGTAGAGTACGATTACCTCCTCGTCGCTCCCGGAGTGGTCTACGATGGATCCTCGATAAACGGTTACGAGGACTACTCCTACCAAGTCACCAACGTCTACGAGCCCGGAAGGCTCGACTTACTCTATCAGAAGGTTTGGTCCGTGAAGGAAGGAACTATAGTGGTCTACGCTCCTCCCATGCCCTATAGGTGCGCCCCCGCTCCTTCGGAGACCGCTTTGCTCATAGATACCGTATTGAGGTATAGGAGAGTTAGGGATAAGGTAAGGGTAATCCACGTCGACGCTAACGAAAAGCCCCAGCCCGGTCCCACCGCCGATATAATAAGTAATATAATGAAAGAAAGGGGAATAGAGCTCATAACCAGCAGAAAAATAGTGGAGATGAACGACAAAGAGGTCATATTGGACAACGGAGAGAAGCTACCCTACAGCGTCCTAGCGTTGTTAGAACCCAACAGAGCTCCCGACTTCGTGATAGAGGCCTTCGGAGGTCCTTGGCTGGAGGTTAGAAGCCCACAAGACTTGAGGAGCGTTAAGTACGATGATGTTCTAGCAGCCGGAGACGTGGCCAAGCTGCCCTTCCCCAAGAATCAAGAGATAGCGTTCGAGAGCGCTAAGTTCGCAGCTAACAAGCTCTTCGAGGAGTTCGGAGAAGAACCGGAGAAGGTGAAGTACTGGTTCATAGGCTGGATTTACGTCGGCAACCCTGAAGGGAGGCTGGAGAGCTTGAGCATTCAATTCAGTCTTGACTTCACTACAAAGCCTCCAAAGGCGACCAAGGATCCGGAGCCCAAGAGGGATTACACCCTTCAGAAGGACCGCTGGGAGCAAGGCTACTTGAACAAGCTCTTCCATCCCAAGGACTGGTAAGCTTAATTCCTCCGCTTTCTTCTCTCCAGACAGCGGAGGTCAGGGACCCCAGCAAGGCTGCCGTGACGGCAGTCGATGAGCTCGGGGACGAGACTCCACCCCTTGAACACACCATCACTTTCGCCCCTCTGTCTAGCTATATAGCATGTCATCCCAGCTCTGAGGGCAGAGGGGTTGAGGGAGCTCGCTCCCAGAAGGCTGAAACTGCCTCCAAATTCAAGGGGCGTACTACTTAGGTTCGAAAACGATAAGATTACCTATGCACCTATCTTTAAAAAGGGAATATTCATATTTGGGAAATATTACACTCCGAAACATTTTGAAGGGGAGGTAAAGCTTTGTACGATCAGAGGAAATGGGGAATGGGCGCTCCTTAAGAAGGGTAATGATTGGAAGGCGTTCAAAGTATTGAATGAGGTAAGCGACGGTGACAAGATATACCTAAAGATCAAGAAGGTCCATCATTTCCCCCGACACCTAACCTCGCTTCTTCAACCGAAGTTAAGGCTGAAGGTTTTAGACTATTCTATACTCGTTAAGGTAGAATTTTTGGATAAAGAAGTTCTGTACAATTTCAAGAAATTGCTTGAAGTGAATGAGTTCGCTTGTGAAAAGGGAAGGGATAGTTGGAGAAGACTGGTGGACAACGGATTGGTCTTGGGGAATTGTATAGGATCAACGTTCAAACCCACTATTTCCTTAATGGGAGAAGAGGCTATCCTCATGAGGGGTTACTTGAGTTCCTTACTCAACGCGCTTTCCCTTCCTCCGGATACCTTCGAAAACTGGTACGACGATGATCTTAAAGAGGTTATTCTAGAAGGCATAGATGCTAACCTTCCCGTAGAACTTAGAGATTACCAAAGGGATGCTGTAGAGAGGGCTTTGACCTACCTCGCGTTTCAAGGGGCTATCACCGTTCAAGCTCCGACGGGATCGGGGAAAACAGAGATAGCCTTAGCTATATCTAAAATAATTAAGGAAAATTTAAATAGGAAAATAATGTATTTAGCAATGTCGAGAAGCTTGGTTAATCAAACTGCTGAAAGGGCTCTGAGGTACGGCTTTAAGGCAATAAGCATGAGATCCTACGACTATCCTATGGATGATGACTTCTTAGCCATAACAGCTCAGAGCTTGGTAAGAACATTGAAAAAAGGTGTTCCGGACTGGTTAAAGGAATTTAATGAGGAGAAAGGTTTAGTCATAATTGACGAGGCTCATCACGTCCCAGCCTCAACGATGCTCTACATTCTTGAGAGGCTCGATAAGACCCTCCGCTTGGCCCTAAGCGCTACCCCTTGGAGGGAAGACGGCCTAGAGGGCTCCTTCTACGGTCACGTGGGAAGGCCCGAGGTGAGGATCGAAGCGCTAGACCTCTTAAGGAGAGGTTACATTGCGAACTTCAAGGTAATTAGGTACAAACTTCACATTCCCTATGAACTCTTGGAAGGACTCTTCGAAAAGGAGCTCCTTTTCTCACTCTACAAGTCATTGAAGAACGACGTAGGAGGGGTTATATTAAGGGGAAAGAGAATAGAGGTAGGATCAAAGGAAGGTCACGCCGTCATCTGGCTCTACCGCGGAAGACCAGTCATCAAGGTCTATGGCTCAGAAAGTTTCGAGATCAAAATTAAGGATATGGTTATGAGAAAGTATAAAGGCTTAAAGTACTTAGCTTTAGAAAGCACTCTTTCGAAATTGGAAAGAAGGACTAAGGCCATAGCTAAGATAGCTTTGGGGCAACCGAGGCCTTGTTTAGTCATAACTAAGAGGGTTGTAGATGCGAAGAACATAGCTAAGGCTCTAGGAGCTCCCTTGGTCACAGGAGAGAGCGACGAGGAAGAGAGGGAGAGGGTCTTCGAGGGGCTTAGGAGAGGTGAGATAGGCATAGCGGTTGCTACCTCCATAGTTGATGAAGGAATAGACATTCCAAATTTGAAATCAGTGGTCTTGAGCCTAGGAGGTAAGAGCCATATCAAGACTGTTCAGAGGGTGGGAAGGGCCCTGAGAGGGGGGAAGGAAATTGCCATAATAGCGGAGATAGTTGACGTAATAGATGGTCACAGCGGTCTGAAGGAGATATTCTTGAGACACTCTAGGGAAAGGCTGAAGGCCCTTAAGAGGGTCTTTGGGGACGTCGAAATACTCGAGAAAGACGTATTTGTCTGACCGCGGACATAGTATAGGGGCCTCCTTGGAGTACAACTACCTTCAGTTCAACGCCGTGTTCCTAGCGATGCTCTTCGCCGGGACGGTCTTCCAATGGACATTACCTTGGCCTCCTCTATCCTATGCTTGGTCCGTGTTCTGGTTGGCACTCAGCGCCTACCTCCTCTACTATTACTTGAGGAAGCATCTCTGTACCAACTGCGTCTTCTATGGGAAGCCTTGCTTTAGCGGCTGGGGCCTCTTGGCTTCCAAGCTCTTCCCCAAGGGCTCAGGAGACTTCGATAAGGGGAGGAGGGTTGCTCCGCTGGCGTGGACCTTCTTCCTCCTCCCTCCCTTCCTAGCGACGATCATTACCGGTCGCTCATTGGGAGCGTTCATATGGTTCTTTGCGTCACTTTACCTCATCTTGACGTTCAATTCATTCCATTCCAAGTGTCCAATGAGGGATAAGTGTCTTACCAAGCCTCGTTGAAGGTCGCTGAGAAGGCCATCAACGCTGCTAAATAACAGAAGTCCTCCCTCGTTATTATCCCCCTCGTCAGCTTCCCCACCATTCCTCCCTTCCTTCCCAGTTCCGGATCGTTGAACTTCTCCACCATCATCCTCAAGAATTCATTTGGATTCTCCCTTATCCTCTCCTCCCAGTCGCTGGGCATCTCAAAGCCCGGCGCTAGCCCATACCTCATCCTTTCTCCATATTTGACCACTACCACGGTACTCATGAATACCCTTCCGTGCATTATGAACAATCCTGACTCGGGCCCTACGCAGATAGCGCTTTCCTCGCAAACTCCCCTCGCCCTGTTCTCCGCTCCCACGAAGACCTCTTCCCCTACCGGAACCGCTGGAACTCCACTGGGCACGTCCTTCCCTATTACCTCAACGTCTCCCAGCACGTCTCTGGCTGCTCTCTCTACGGCCCTAACCTTGACCGGATTAGTTGATCCCACGAGAACTCTCCATCCCAATCCGGATCCCATAGCTTGAACCCTTCAACCTCCTTTAATCCAAAGTAGTAGGCAATGAATTCCTCCACTTCCGCTTCCATCCTCGCCCCCGCTCTAGCTCTAGCTAGAGGGGAGGTAGAGAGGGAGGTCGCTAGGTGACCTCCTCATCCTATCCCAATCTTATCAAAATATTACGTTGAATCCTTCATGAGGAAGTAGAAGGCCAAGGCTATAGCGGAGAGCTCCGGTATGGCGACTCCTGGAGGTAGACCTAGGTACCAGTGGGATATCCATAGGGAAACCGAGCCCAAGGTACCGGCGTAGGCTAATGGAGTTCCGTGCAGTAATACGTACACATATATCATTATGAAAAGCAGAACTGAGACTACATAGTGATATATTCCGAAATCGATGTTTATCGCACCCACTAGTAGGCTAAGGATTGCCAATATCATTACCACTTGAGCGAAGTTCTTCAGGTTGAGATGGCTTATGCTGAAACCCGTTAAGGCAACACCTCCGTCGAAGAGCACTCCTCCTAAGGAGTTGGAAGCGCTGCCTAAAGCGCTCAGCGAGTAGGTCCACGGGTTCCACCACGGGGAGAGGGCTATTGAGAGTAGTAACGTGAGGGCGAAGATGGCTACCGGAACCCACTTCTTCAAGGCTAGCCCGGTAGTGTCCGCGTAACACTCACTTTAAACCGTTCCTCTCGAACTGCTCCAAGCTGTACCTTATCGCTAAGAGATCCAGCCTTCCATGAGGTCTCAACTTCCTGTCAAGGGGATCCACGAATATTAAGTTGTTCTCTGCTAGCCACTTCACCACGTCATCTATCTGGCTGTAGATTATGTAATCCCTAACGCTGAATCCTTCCAATAATTCCATTACTTCCTTGAAGAACGTCTCGTCCCTCAGTCTGAGTAAGTTGAGCGTTTGGAACACTTGATCTTGTCTCAATGTCTTAGCTTTCTTCAGATAGCTTTCCAACTCGTCCTTGTACTTTATGCACTGAATTAGAAGCAGTGGCTTCCCTCCGAAGGTCTCCCATATCTTCTCTATTTCCTCATCATTGAAGCCATAATGTCTTAGGAACTCCACCACGTCTTCTCTAGCTAAGTCGTCAACCTTGATATATTCAACATACGCGTTGAGATCCGGATTGGTGTGTATCGCGTCGATCAGCACCGAGTTGCTCGAGACCACGAAGGCGTGAGCTATGTGCTCCTCTTTGGAGATTCCTATCGCGAAGTTTAACAGCTCATAGAACACCGTTCCATTCTTTCCATTTATGTGTTTTATCTTCTCAATGCTATCGAAGACCACCGTTGGGATGTTCCCATTGCTATGCTTTCTGAGTTCCTTTACCCAGAAGTTGAAGGCTCCACTCATACCCACGAGCCTAGCCCATTTAGTAAGTACTAACTCCCCTTCTCTCATGATATTGCTTACCATCTCCATTATCTCCTTCGACTTCAATTCCTCCATTAACGCCTCTACTACGTCCTCATAAGTGAGGACTGACTTCAGCTTGAAGTTGAGATAATACGTCTTCTCTCCCTTTCTCATCTTCCTCTTCAAGAACTCTCTCATCAACTCGCTTTTACCCGAGTTAAGCGGCCCGTAAACCACGTAGAGCGCGTCGGGCCTATACTCAGTTATTCTCTCTAATAGTTCTAGCTCCTTCTTTCTATCAATGAAAGGCACTATCATCCTTCCCACGCGTCTTCCACCGTTAACCCTCCAGCCGACTTATTACGCTCACCGTACAATCTATAGGCATACCCCCTCATCAAATGAACATTGTAGATAATTTACCGATATTCCCTATGTACTATATAGATCTTTAACTGGTCGGGGAACCAGTTACTGGTGGGGGGACCAGTTGTTATTCGATCTAAGACCAAAAGAACGCAAGGAGGACTTATTCGGGAGAGAAGAGGAACTAAGGAGGCTAGAGTCGTTTCTAGACAACATGCTTGGTGCTATAGTGTATGGGATAAGGAGAATCGGGAAGACCAGCTTGGTAAAGGTATATTGTAGCGAGTACGGAAGGTGCGCCTACGTCGACGTCAGGGGGCTCTACGATAGAGGGATAACCGTCAACGCGTTCATTGAAGAGCTGCTGAAAGGAGTAAGGTCCCTAAACGATAGGATACCCTCGCTGGAGGTGGACCTCCGGGTACTCAGATTTAAAAGAGAAAAGAAAAGCAAGGCCTTGAGTGAGGTCCTAGAAGAGCTTGATAAACGTTCAATGATCTTAGTCATAGATGAAGCCCAGCTGTTAAGGGGAAACAAGGTGTTCTCAAACGTGTTCGCTTGGGCCCTTGACAATTTGAGCAACTTGAAGATAATCTTCAGTGGCAGCGAAGTTGGTGTTTTAGAAAAGTACTTGGGTTTGAGAGATCCCTCCTCACCGCTTTACGGTAGAGGCTTGGGGGAGCTCAAGCTCTCTAAGTTCAGTTTAGAACTATCAACGGAGTTCCTCCGCAAGGGCTTTGAGGAAGTAGGAATGGAAGTACCTGAAGAGGAGATTGAGGAGGCCGGCAAAGAGTTGGGGGGCATAGTAGGGTGGCTCACCCTCTATGGGAACTTGCGCCTAAACGGTCTAGCTCATGAGGAGGCACTAATTAGGACGAAGGAGAGGGCTAAGAAGATAATAGCTCTTGAGTTGAAGAACTTCTTGGATCTAAGGCCTATGGGTCGCAAGAGATACTGTTGTATTCTGAGGGCAATAGCGTTGGGTTTGAGAGCTTGGAAGGATATAAAGAAATACTGCAACGATCAAAATGACAAAAACTTCACCAATGCTTTAAACAAACTAATTGATTATTCATTCATAGAAAAGGTAGAACACGAGTACCTTATGGTAGATCCCTTGATGAGGGACGCTATACTAGATGTTTGTAAATAATTAATCGTGCTCTGGTTAATCTTGAAGGGTCAAACGGTAAGACGATCCATATCTTCAGCCTGGATCTCTAATCCTTTGAGCTAGCCCGGAGGAGGCTTAGCTAGCCCGACCGCGATGAAGCTTGATAGTAGTGATACGATCGTCAATAAAGCCCCCGTTCAAACTGCGTTTCATCTATACCTACTGACCTCTATAGCCGATCCCGTTCAACTGTCGTCTCACCCAACTCGGCTGCTCGCACTCTCGCTCTTCCCAATTTAAGGTTTCCGCAAGTAACCTAGTTCTGATGGGGTCTGGCATGAAGCTCTCTCAGGCTATACGCAAACTCCAAGGGTTTCTCAATCCTATGGAGTACCCGGGTCAGACGTCCCATGGTAGAGTTAACGCCCAGTTAACTCGACCGCCGGTAGATTTAACCCGATTGATGGATGGTCCTCGGTAACACCTCGACGAGGAAATGCCCATGGAGTCAGGGAAGCCGTTTCCTAACCCTCGCGGGGGATTAATATAGATAATCTTATTCATTGAATATGATGAAATTGCCACTGTTCTTAATCCCTCTCTAGTTGGTACTTGTCGAGAGGTAGAGAGTAGTGCATCCGGTAGCGCTTCTCGGATTTCTTGTGGGAATAATTGAGCTGATTATAGGATACATCGCAATTAAGAGGTATAGAGAGGTTGGTATCGATGGTCTGAAACTTTTTGCATTAGGTGTAATCTTGTTGGGAATAGGGCAGTTCTTATGTAAGTTCATTGGTCACGGAATACTAAGCCTTCCGGAATCATACGCTGTAGGTGTTCCCTTCAAATTCATTGGACTAGTGCTTGTAATATACTCATTGTTGGATATCGTAGGAACTAAATATGTCACCTCTGTAACAGTTCTAGGTATAATATTAGGTATCGTCTTCATGATAACATCCTTCTATTCGCTGAGCGTCTTAGGGAAGCCCACCTTTATCTTATTCGGAATCCCTCACTTACTGTTCTTAACTCTATTCCCTTGGATAGGTGCTTACGCGATTTACGAAATGTACAAGGATTCTAAAGACATAGGTGCGTTGACGTTTAGCTTGGGTTTGTTCATCTACGGTCTGGCTACAATCATAAACGTAGTGTTAACTACTGCCGTGGGCCTAGCCATGTTCTATTCGATGTCAATAGCCCTTAGTGTTAGGTTAATAGGTCTCATAGTAATGCTTACAGGTTTCTTCATAGAAAGATAATAGTTAATAAGTTTTTTGAAGACTATACCTTTGCCGATGAGCGCAGCCCGACCCATGCGATCGGTGAGCGCCTTACGCCAGCGTACGAGGCTTTTGGAAGGATGAGGAAAAGTCTCAGAGACGAGCGACATCGCTTCGTAAAAAGCCCCTCGTGCTAAGTTGTCCCGAAAAACGTTTTCTTAAAATGAGGAATCGAAGGAATGCGGTTACGTTACTGGAAGAGCTCACATTCCTCCTTTACTTTGGACTCCACGAACTTCCTTATAGCTAAGTAAGCTATCAACGGAGGTAGGACATAGCTTACCACGCTTGCCATATTCGACCACCAAGTTAAGATATTGGTCCGTACGCGGCTTTTAGTTAAGCGGTTCGGTATCCCCCAGTTTGCTTACATTCGTTTAGTTTTTCGAATATATTTTGAATGAATGTTTAGATTTTATCGAGAAACTCAAAACAATGTTCGAAGAATGGGATACCAGAATATCTCGGAGCTTTCCTGGAGTTAGGTCCCCACAGCCTAACCTTGAGGCGGGGTGAAGTATGAGGCGCTTAGGAAAGGTATAGTTGATCAAGGAGTAGGGTAAGGGGGAAGGAGAGCGGAAATCGAGTGCTTATAAAGGTATGCGATGGACCGGACCGCGGAGGCCCCGTAGTCTAGCCTGGACTAGGACGCCGGCCTGCGGAGCCGGTGATCCCGGGTTCAAATCCCGGCGGGGCCGCCAGGCTTCAAAACAGAACACGAAAAGGGGAACGAGAGACCGTAGTACATCATCCAGTAGTCGAAATTCCAAGAAGGTGCGAGCATTCCCTCCGAACGCCCCACCAGCTATGCAGAGCAAGTCGATACATCGCTCTACAACTGAGGTTAGTACTTGAGAGCTGAGCTAAGGTCGAGCTATCCCGTTCGGTCCCCGAAGGTATTACGGAGAGGAACTCCCAAAGGTAGTTGATAAAAACAAGAACGCTATCTATAGTTACATCAAAGAAGAAGTAATTCCAAGGGAGGAAGTTGTTACAATTGACTTAACGCCGTTCCCCACTAACATTACCCTCACTTCAGCTGAAAAGGGGGATCCTCAAAGCTTGTCCTACCTAAACGGAACGATCGATCGCAGCTCGCTTCCCTGTCAGCTATTCTAAAGTACTACTCTCAGAGATACCCTTCGAGAAGTCAATCTTCGAGCAGATTTCAAGAGTTCTTGACAACAACGAAGTGCTTGAACTATAATCCCAACTCACCTCAATAATACAGTACAAGAAGCTATTCGACGACATGAAAAAAGTATGTGTATGGAGGTAAGTACATGACGAGAACCGAGTTCCACATCTGGAGCTATTAATCCCTCACGAACGATGTATACGATGTACCAGATGAACTTGAAACGAATGACAGCGAGGTACCAGTGACCATAAAGCTACCGCCGAACGTCGATATAAGAGAGGTAGACTGCGCGAGGGAACCAAGAAGAGAATCTATGAAGCCGTGAGGAAATACGGAAGGAAGAAGGGATATGAGCTAGAAAAGAAGAGCTTGAAGATGCTAAAGATGGATCAGTTCAAGAAGAAGGAATGGATAAGGACTTCGCATAGATGAATATTAGAGAAGGAGGTCATAAAGGTCAAGCTACTCCATACCTTCTAGAGACCTCACCAACTCCGCGTAAAAGCGCTTCAATTTCCTCCACTCGAAGCGCTCCGGAAGGTTTTGCTCTTCCTTCGTATCGCCAAGTGGACTCTGCGATGCTGCACAATAACGAGATAAGAGGGACTACTAACCGGAAAGCGAATGGTATTTCCGGTATAAGATTCCTATCAATGCATCAGATCTTTAAGGATTTACTACGTTGTAATGGAGGGATTCTCTATGGTAGTAGCTTGGAGGGAGGCTAGCAAGGTTGTGTATAAGGAATTTGAGCCTGTCTTCAAGGCTCTAGAGGCCTATGACAAGGGCCTAAGCTTGAAGGAAGCTAAGGAACTCTTAAAGAGGAAAACCCTCAAGACTTTTTGAATAACTCTTAACGGCTTTACCCAGCTCTATAAAGTACTTACTTACGTCATTCCAATCTCTAGGGTTAGAGGCCAACCTAACTGCTATCTCGAGAACCATCTCACCTATCAGTTCGTGGAACTCAAAGAGCAGGTTATTTACCTTTAGCATTGTTAGATAGACCAGCGTAGCGAAGCGCTTATTCCCATCAGTTAGCGGATGTAACAGTATTATCTCGTAAAACATCTTCGCAGCTACCAACAACACCATTTCATCTTCGCCAATACCTTCACGTTGCAGCAGCGACGCTAGGAAGTGGGCAGATTCAACTACTTGCTCAAGCTTCTCTTCACTCATTAGCTCTACGGGATCCTCGGTATGTTCCTTAATTATTTCTATACTTGTTTTCAGATCGTTAACTGTGGGAAGGTACACGTCTCTCACTCCTCCAAAATCCTTATGCACTCCAATATCCTCATGCCCTTTCCAGTGAGAACGTACAAGTTGCTCTTCGGTATCTTCATTATAAGCCCCTTATCCCTAAGCCTCTTGATAACTTTCCTGAGGTTGGCTTGTTGACCTTCGGTATGGGCCCCTAGCTTAGCGTAGAGCTCCTTGGGCTTCAAAGGCCCTTCAGCTAGCGCCTTGATCACTTCCACCTCCTTTCTCGAGAGCACCTATCTTCTCCGAGTTGGGATTATACTCGTCAAATTTAAGTTTCGAGTGTGTCGATGACCCTAATTCTATGAGACTTCCAGAGGTCTTCGCTAGTCAGAACGCTTAATAATCTCTAAATCGGAAAAGCGTTGGAGAGCTCGAGCTTGCGCGTACTCATCGTCTCTGACGTTCACTACGACGGGGTCATTTACAGAGGAGTAGACACCAGCGAAGCTTGGAAGTGGCTGCTAAGGCTTGTGAGGACGATCAAACCTGATCTCTTGCTAGGATGTGGCGATTTAGGGCGTATTGTAAATGTCGCTGATCTGGAAAAAGTCGCAAGGAGAACCATGTTTCTAACGATCTACGGCAACCACGACCGAGTAGGTGCGCTGAAATCTGCGAGAAACATATTAGGAGAATTAAAGGGGAAGAGAATCCTAATGGAAGATGGCAAAGTGTATGAGATTAAGGGCTTAACCGTAGCTGGGATTAACGGGGTAGTGGTAACGAAGACTGATCCATGGGCGCCGAGACCTAAGAGCAAGAGGGAGTTCATTGACTCTGCTAAGAGGATTCAAAAAGAGTCGAAGGGTAAACGACTTGACGTCTTGCTTCTTCACGAAACGCCTTACTATCCAGAGCTAATTTCTGGTATAAGAGAGAACGTTGGAAGCCTAGCCGCTCGCGAGGTGATCGAGATGGTGCGACCACGCGTGGCTATAGGAGGTCACGCCCATCTGGAGCCTCAGCTGGTAAAGAGGGAGGATACGGTGTTGATACACTTAGACTCAAGTCAATTGAGACGCTCCTACTTGACCCTCGAAATTATGAATAATGGAATTAAGATTACACTATACGAAGATGGGGAGATAATAGAGTCGACACAGCTGAAGCGCTAATGAGGAGGGGATCGCCATTCGATGAACAACCAGCTTCGTGAGACGTTGGCTCACTCAAAGGCTCCCTAGGACTACAACCTTTACCTTTCCTTTAACATTGATTATCTCCGCATCTACGCCATACACTTCTCCTATAATGCCCTTGGTTATCACCTCTTGAGGACTTCCTAAGGCCCTTACCATACCCTTGTGAAGAACCATTATCTTGTCGGAAAACTCGGTGGCTATGTTGAGATCGTGATGAACAGCTATAGCAGCAATGCCCTTTCTCTTCACGTATTCCCTCACAAATTCCATAACCTCGAGCGTATTCTTGAGATCCAAAGCAGACGTGGGCTCGTCTAGCAACAAGAGCTTAGGTTCCTTAGCCAAAGCTTGAGCTAAAGCCACCATCTGTCTCTGACCGGCGCTTAGTTCTTTTAACTCTCTCTTCGCAATTTTATCTATGCCTAATGACTCCAATATATTCATAGCCTTCTCTAAGTCCCTTTCAGAGGCCCTAATTCCCATTCTCCTCGCAGTTCTAGAGAGGGCGACGAACTCGAGGACGCTGAGGGATATCTTGGGCGGACCCTCGGAGGACATGAAGGATATCTCCCTCCTCGCCCGTTCTCTATTAACGGGCTTACCTTCGAGAAGAACTTCGCCCTCTATCGGTCTTATCTTGTGGGCTATCGATTTCAATAGCGTGCTCTTCCCAGCAGCGTTAGGACCTACCACGGACATGAGCTCCCCTCTCTTGAGCTCGAAGGTTATTCCATGGATCACGGGGAACTTGTAACCGGCCTTTAGGTTCTCTACCCTAAGCACCTTCCCACCCCTTTATTAGCAAAGCCACGAAGAAGGGGACGCCGACGAAGGACGTAACTATGCCTATTGGAATTATTGCCCCCGGTATGATGTTCTTACTCGCCACGTCGGCCGCTAATAGGAGGGAGGCTCCGGTAGCCATAGATGTTACTAGCGCGAACCTCTGATCTTCCCCTACTAAGATCCTAGCCACGTGGGGGGCCACCAATCCCACGAAGGCTATTATCCCGAAGAAGCAGACGGTTACGGCCGTCACTAAGGTTAGTATTACGAACGAGATTATCCTTAGCATTCCCGGATCCGTGACCTCTTCCGCTACCTCCTCTCCCGCCCGTAGCGCAGAGAGCTTCCAAGAGAGGAGTAACGCTACTATGGAGGACGGGATTAATGTTAATGTCAACACGCTTAGCTTGAACCAAGTTGCCTTGTACAAGCTCCCAAACGTCCAGAAGACCACCGCTTGGAGAGCTTCCTCCGTGGCTACGAACTCCGCGAAAGCGAGTAAGGAATGGAATAAGTAATTCATTGCAATTCCAGCCAATACCATAGCTTCTGGACTCAGACCCTTTACCTTACTCAACATGAAAACTGCCGAAGCTGTCAACGTCGCGAACAAGAACGCGTTGCTAGCTACCCCGAAGACGCTCCAGTTGAAGACATAAGCCAGGGCAGCGCCGAAGGCTGCTCCAGCGGAGATTCCTAAGGTGTAAGGACTTGCCAAAGGGTTGTTCAATATGGTTTGTGCTAAAGATCCAGCTAAGGCTAAGGAGGCCCCTGCTAGGATGGCAGCTAGGGCTACGGGAAGCCTTATGTCGTAGAGGATTAGCTTTCCCGTTTCTCCCCTAAGGGCCCAACAAGGGGTACCTCCGGTGCACAAATCCAAGGCAACTAAGGGGATTAAGGAGAGGAGGGCAATTATGGTGAAAAACCTTCTCCTTCGAATTATCTTATTGTAGATCTCTCTAGCCCTCGGCAAGACTGACCACCCAAACGCCCCTCAAGGGGTAGGGCATGAAGATCTCGTAGAATTTCTTGAGATCATTGATTGGATTCATGTTCTTAAACATCTCTGGATGAAGCCACTTGGCAAAGTACTCCAACGCTACGAACTGGAAGATGTGACCGTGAGCTAGACCCAAGTGCATCATGTAAACCCTCTTGTCCCTTACCGCCTTCAGCTGATTCCAGCCAGGCCTCTGTATCAGCTTCTTCAGCATCTCGATTGCTGGCTTAGTGCTGTTCACGGTGTAGCCTATGACTACCTTTTGACCGAAGGGGAAGTTATTATTACACACGAAGACTATGACGTCGGGGTTCTGCTCTAACACGTACTCTGGGTTGATGTAGCCACTCGCTCCCTTGATTACCTTAGCTGCTATATTGTCACCCTTAGCTAAGTCAACCCAAATGCTAACGTGACCCTTGGCTCCGTAGACCTTCCAAGTGGACCAAGTCGTAAACACTATCACCTTAGGCTTCTGAGTTACGTTGTTCAACTTGTCTAGGATCGTAAAGAACCTACTCTCATAGAACTTGTAGAGCTCCTTAGCCCTCTTGAGGTGCCCGGTTAGTATTCCTATATCATACAAGCTCGTCTTTACTGCATCTAGGTGCTCCTTGACGTTAGGAGTCTTGGGGACGAAGTCTATTACCACCACCGGTATCTTAGCGGCCTTCAAGGTCTGCAGAGCACCGGATTCTACCATGTGACGGAACATCCATGGAGTGGTTACCACGACGTCTGGCCTGGCCTCCAACAACGCTTCAAGATTGAAGCTCCATCCTGGCTGACCCACATCGGGTATCTCTTCAAGCCATGGATAGTGCTCGGTCCAAGCGACCCACCAGTCGGGCCTCCACTTCTTGTACCTCCAAGCGTTCAAGGCAACTATCTTGGTCAAGGCGTCCTCTCCACCTACGGCGACCCAATCCTCTAAACCATAGAGAACAGCAGCTCTCTTGACGGGGACTAGAACCCTGACCTCCCTTCCTAGCACGTCCTTTATGGTAACCCAATGCCTCTTCATCGGCACCTTCTCGAAGAATTGACCGTTGAAGTGGCCTAAGTACTTGCTCAAGTACGATTTAGCATTAGCATTTGGGTTCAGCTTTATCTCCCTTGCGGGCCATAGGGCCTTAGCGAAGGCTTGGTAAACGAAGGGCTCCAACACGCTGTTCGGGGCGTACTTCCAAAGATAGTACGTCTCGACAGTTATTGGAACCCTTTCGGATGATATAATTACTTCTGCTTCGCTCTTGGACGTCGGTATACCCCCTAACTTCTTAGCAATGATTCTCCAATCGGTGAGGTTCGACCACACCTTGGGAAAGCCGCTCAGATCATATAGCTTCAAGTTCCAATACTTCAATGCATCATTTAGCACCTCCTCGGCCCTGCTCTGCGTACCAAACGCGTTCGCTAACTTTTCGACGCTCTCCTTGTATTTGCTTATTGTAGTAAAGTTAAGGTATATAACGTTTGGGAGGTCTATCTTACCCTTTAAGTTCTCCGGTGCAAGGATTATATCTGCCTTTACCTTTCCAATGTCATTTATTGTAATCGCCTTTATTCCATAAGGTGCGCATGTATGAGTTCCCACGAGCTGAACTCGGGAACCTCCGAGCACAGCAGCGCTAAGGGCTAGGTTACAGCCTATGGCCGCTACCTTCAAGGCAAAGGCAGCAAAAGTTAGAATTAAGAGGGCTAGTCCCCACCTCATGCTCCCACCAAGGTCAGCGTGCTCACTTCCCTTACTCCTTCGTTCTCAATAACGGCCTTAACAACAACTATCTTGTTCCTCACCGGTACCCTCACTTGGGATCTCTTGCCTAGTTCCTCCTTACCATCCAAATAAGAGATAGTGATATCGGCCTCCGCCGGCTCCCCGTCTTCGAAGACCTTGACCTCGACCTCTTGGCATAGTTTGGCATTGGGGACTGAGGGTATGAGCTCCAGTCCCTTTCCTAGAGGCTTTGGATCCGAGAAGAACATTATTGCTCTCCCTATTATCCTGTAGCTTTTCTCTACATCGAAACCCAAGGCTCTTGCTTCGTCTGAGTCCATGGGCAACCATTTCCCGTCCTTAGTCTTCGTGAAAATCCCTTTGTCATATTCGAGGAGAGCATAGGAAGAGGGGAAGGGCTCTAGGAACAGCGCTCCTCTAGCAGAGGAATCCTTGCTTATTCCTATTATACCTCTCTTTCCGTCGACCTCTACATTCTTTATTATACAGAAATCTATCTTACCGTCGGTCTTTGGGTAGTGCCCCCATTTTACGTAAAGTCTTCCTTGTTCCACTTCAAACCAAGCCTCGTGATTCACGAGTTCTATCACTTTGTGCACCAATTTACGAAGAACAGTGCACAAGTAAAGTGTAGAGCGTTTATTGACCTTGCATGTGCTACGCCGAAAGATACTTGAATGTCAAATATTTGAACCATGAACTCCTTGTTCGTCCACATATATCCGTTTCCTATAAATATTATGATTTTATCGTAGTTAAAACACTAAACTACAATCACCAATGTTTTTAACTACCATTAATTCTATTCTCATCATAGTGATACTCTATATGTTACCGTAAAAGGATCGTGAATCACGATTCGCATCAAACGACACAAGAGATGCCATCTGCTTTAGACGGTCTTGCTACTACAAATGTCCCCTCTTTGGAGGGAGGAAGGTGTGCTTTTCTTGGGACAAGGAACCCACCAAAGCTCATAAACCTTTTAAAAGGGGAGGAATTAGGTATCTCGAATGTCTATTAAGCTAGACGCTATCTCAACCATATTTGAGAGGCTGAGGAAGGCCGGTTACCACATAGTGGGTTCTCATTCAGCAGTAAAGAAGTGTCATTGGACTCACGTAGCGCTAACGCAGAGGAGGTTCTGTTACAAGTGCAAGTTCTACGGAATAGCTTCCCATAGATGTCTCCAGATGACGCCAGCGGTAATCTGGTGTTGGCTTAGGTGTTTGCACTGCTGGAGAGCTGAGCCAGGAGATCTAGAAGTACAGTGGGATGATACCAAGCTTCCGGTGGTGGATGACCCCGAGTTCATAGTCGAAAAAAGCATTGAGGAACAGAGAAAGATAATCAGCGGCTACAAGGGTCATCCCAAAGTTGATCCGAAGATGTGGGAGGAGGCGATGAATCCAAAGCACGCTGCAATAAGCTTGTCCGGAGAACCCACTCTCTACCCAAGGCTCAGCGAGCTCATCGAGGAGTACCACAAGAGGGGTATGACGACCTTCCTAGTTACCCACGGAGTCAGACCCGATGTGCTAGCCCAATTAGACCCGGAGCCTACTCAACTGTACTTGAGCTTAGAAGCTTGGGATGAGAAGAGCTTCAAGGAGTTCAACAGGCCCATACTGCCGGGCTTGTGGAAGGCTGTCATCCAGAGCCTGGAGCTCTTACCAAGCTTCTCCTCCCCCACGGTAATAAGGATTACCTTGGTAAAGGGATTCAATGACCACGAGAAGGCCTTGGAAGGCTTGGCTAAGTTGGTACAGAAGGGATATCCTACCTACGTCGAGGTGAAGGCCTACATGAACGTCGGCTACTCGAGGTACAGGTTAACAAAGGAGAACATGCCAAAGCACTATGAAGTAAGAGCCTTCGCCGAGAAGCTAGCTGAGAAGATAGGGTACGAGGTGGTAGACGAACAAGTATCCAGTAGAGTGGTTCTATTGAGTAGGATAGACAAGCCCATAAGGGTCGGAGAGGGTTGCCCAGGAGGCAACGCTGGAGGGGAGCTACCGGAGGGAAGCGAGGCGGAGATGGCTAACCAATAAGCTCTCTGAGCTTACTCTTCACCTCATGCTCAAGTTTAGGGCAGTACAGCCCCAGCTTCTCCCTTGAGTATTCACATTCTTCCTTACAATTCAAAGCGATTGGCATCACGAAGCTATTATGTATGAGCACAGCTACCTTGTGACTCTCCGTCGATATTGTAAAGGGAATCACGGATGAAAGCGTTCTCAGTGAGAACACTATAGCCTTTGCCAATTCTTCCGCACTCACATTTAATTCCCTAGCGACTGTCCTAAGAGCTTCATCAAAATCAAGACCATTTACCAAGTATAATTCCATGACATCCTTGAATTTTTCCAATATTTTCAGAGCTCCTATCTTGGGATCGTTAATACAATAGCTTTCATGGGGACATATGAGTTGGGAGAGCACCTTTAGGAACGCAATTATCTCACCTTTGTTAGCTTCCACGCCCCAGCTCCTCTTAATGCAATCGAGAACTCTATCAAGGGATCCCTTACCTTCGTGAGATAGTATGAGACAACCATAGGCGGTTATGTATAGGTGTGACTCCTTCCTCTTGACGAGACCCATCCTCTCGAGCTTTTTACACCTTCTATATACTGTGGATATATTCCAACCCGTCCTCTTGGCTATCTTGTAAGCGCTCAACCCGCCCCTCTCTATTTCCTCAAGCATCTTGATCTCATCCATGGAAAGCTCGGGGAGGGTATCTCCCCACAACTTGAGTAACTTTTCGACACGCATCATTTCTCATATCATAAGCTTTCTTCCCGAGTATTATGCTAACTGTTCTCATAAACTATGAAAAGGTGTTCTCAAAAACTATGTAATAGATATACAATTGGTAACGCTAACTAAGCTTTTCTTCAAGTTGTTCTTCGTTTATCTGGGTCATGGTTATGGTGACCCGTAGGGAGTTCGTTAAAAGACTAGCTGGAGCGGCCCTCTTCGGGGCCTTGTTAGGTCCAAAGGCCGCAGAGGGCGCAGTGCAAGAGGAAGTGGCGAAGAAGGTAGTCAAGGCCCCGCCCCTTCCTTGGCCCTATGTAGAGCTTGATCCCGAGGAGACCAGGAAGCTCGGTCACCTAGGTTATTACGCGTTCGAGTGTTCTGGTGGAGCCTTCTGGGCGATAGCCGTTCAGCTAAGGGAGAAGGTAGGCTACCCGTGGACTTTGATACCCATACCTTCCAAGGAGGAGGTTCTAGACGCAGTAAACAAGGGACATCACTTGACCGGATTCTTCCAGTATGGATTCGGAGGAGTAGTCGGATGGGGTACGATCTGTGGGGCTCCCCAAGGAGGAATAATGATAATGAGCATGGTAGTTAAGAACAAGAAGGATTGGGAGGAGTTAGGGAGACTCCTCCTCAGATTCTACGAGACTACCCCATTCCCCTCCAAGAAGATAAACGAGTACGCTGTCAAGGGAGAGCTGTACCCCAAGAAGCTCAAGTACTCCGGTTGGCTACCCCAGAGCGTCAGTCATTCAGTGCTCTGCCACGTCTCCGTCAGCAAGTGGTGTATGGCCTCGGGCTTCGCCAGCGGCTCCAAGGAGAGATCCGAGAGGTGTGGAAGACTAACCGGCGATGTAGCAGCTGAAGCTGTCACCTTACTCAACGCTTACTTTAAGGGAGGACTGGAGAAGGCTAAGAGCCTCGCCAAGCTGAAGTTCTCCGCGACGACGGCGGCGTGCAGGGAGTGCCACTACAAGGGCAAGGACTTCGAGATGGGCCAGTTCACCAGAGGATTCATGCAGTGTGAGACGTGCCACAAAGATCTCAGAGCTCATGCCCACGAGTTCCTGACTAAGGGAGCTAGCGGAGCGGAGCTCATGACCGTAGGCTTAGGAGCTGGAGGTCTAGGAGCCTTCGCCGGCTTCCTAGCCGGCTTGGCTAGCAATGGTCCTTCTGAGGGCGAGGGGTCCGAGGAGGAAGAGAAGGAAGAGAGGTGATAACATAATGGGGTACAGGGAAGCTGCCCTAATCGGTAGCTTTGTGTTCACGTTCGCCCTACTCTACGTGGGTTGGTGGTTGGTATACGAATATGCGATAAAGGTACTGGCAACTGTAGGTCCCCTAGAGCTATCATACATAACGTCACACTTCAACTTAGCCGACTTGGTATGGTGGAGGAACTTCATAGCACTAGCGTTCGACATATTGATAATAATCATTGCAGCTGTTGGTACTATATGGATAATAGGAAGACTCATCGAGGAAGCTAAGGAAGCGGGGAAGTGGTGGGCGTACTATAGAAGTAGAAAGGCCAAGAAGGACATATGGCTTCCCAGGTGGACTTGGTGGCAGAGAGTCCAACACATCTGGATCCTAGTGACCTTCACTATATGTGCCATAACGGGGTTCGCTGCCAGACTGGCTCCGCTGGAGACTAGGCACTACCTGATGACTCTACACGTGATCTCCGGACTAGCGATGGGAGTGCTGGTAGTGATCCACTTCGTGCAGTATCTAACAGCGTTCGTCAAGGCGTTAGCTAAGGGAGAGAACGTAAGGGAGAAGTTCCCGATGCTGGAGTTCTATAGCCTCAAGTACTTCAAGAACGCGATAAAGGCCATGCTACACCCATTCATACCCAGCATAAAGCCAGAGCCCTTCGGTAAGTATGACCCAGAACAGCAGTTCGAGTACTGGGGCGTCTACTGGGGTATGGCAGTGCTTGGAATACCGGGACTGATAATACTACTATGGGGTCCCCAAGCGTTCGGCGGAATATTCTGGGTGACCCACACCAAAGAAGCTGTGCTAGCGGTAACGTTCATACTGATGGTGCACTTGATACACGCCCACTTCAGACCGAGCGTGTTCCCGCTGGATCCGACGTTCTTATGGGGTAAGATGCCCCTGAAGAGGGCCCTCGAGGAACACCCCAGATGGGCCCAAGAAATGGTCAGGAAGCTAAAGATAAGGAAATAACCCTTTTTCTTTTTCAAGAAGTCAATCTTTTATGGATATATATTGGAAAGTAGGTCCCAATTATGGGTCTGAGTAGATATGGTAGTGAAGTGCCCCTATGGCGAGAAGAAGGGCTTCGCCGTCTACTGCAAGATCTTGCGCAAGAAGGTTTCGCCTTTGAAGTACCCTTGTATGGGTAATTACGAGCACTGTCCTCATTATAGAGAGGCACAAGAGCTCAGCGCCAGGACTGTGAAGCATGAGCCGGAAGCGGTGGAGGTGGTCATCGCAAGTAAGGTAGAGAAGAAAGAGGAGAAGTCCGCCCCTCCGCCTCCGACCTCGCCCACTTCCTTCAAGCCGCCGGAGCAAGCGAGTAACTGCTACGAGTGCGTGTACTACTCTTCTCTAACAGGATACTGCATGAGGTTGAGAGTAAAGGTAGAGGATCCTTACTCTCCACCTTGTAAGAAATGAGGTTTAGAAAGATTATATGGAGGCCCTCTTGACCTCCTCTGCCAATCTCTCGTACCTCAAGATGTCCTCTCTCTTCAGACTCGGCGGCACCGCCTTCAGAGCCTTCTCGAAGTGCTTCATGCTCACTGGGACCGGCTTGAGGTTCTCCCTTAGGGCAATTAAGGCAGCCTCTCTGCACACGGCCGCGATGTCGGCACCGGTGTAGCCTTGGGTCATCTCGGCCAGCTTCTCCAAATCGACGTCGTCTGCCAAGGGCATTCTCCTAGTGTGCACCCTGAAGATCTCTAACCTTGCCTTCTTGTCCGGAGGTGGTACGTAGATCAGTCTGTCGAACCTTCCGGGCCTCAGCAGAGCCGGGTCGAGCAAGTCGGGCCTGTTGGTGGCTGCTATTACGGTGACCCTCTGGAGGGGCTCTATTCCATCCATCTCGGTGAGTAGCTGGTTCACTATCCTGTCGAGCACTCCGCTAACATCCCTTCCTCTTCTAGCGGCAATGCTGTCTATCTCATCGAAGAACACTATGGTTGGAGCCGCTTGCCTCGCCTTCCTGAATATCTCCCTTATCGCCTTCTCGCTCTCTCCCACCCACTTGCTGAGGACCTCAGGTCCTCTCACCGCGATGAAGTTCGCTTGGCTCTCGGTAGCAGCCGCCTTGGCTAAGAGCGTCTTACCGGTTCCGGGGGGACCGAAGAGGAGGATGCCCTTGGGAGGTTCGATACCCATCTCAGTGAAGAACTCTGGGTGCTTGAGCGGCCACACCACGGCCTCCTTCAGCTGCTGCTTGACCTCCTCTAGACCTCCTATGTCCTCCCAGTGGACCTCGGGGACCTCGATGTAGACCTCCCTCATTAGAGTCGGCTGAACTACCTTCATTGCGTTCAAGAAGTCCTTGAAGCTAACCTTGAGTTTCTCGAGCTCGCTGGTGGGTATCTTCTCTACCTTAGTTAGGTCAATTCCCTTCTCCTTAAAGAATCTCCTCAGTGCATTCATCGCTGCCTCCTTCACCAAGGCAGCTAGGTCCGCTCCGGTGTAGCCGTGAGTCATCTCCGCTATCTTGTCTAGGTCCACGTCCTCCGCTAGAGGTACGTTCCTAGTGTGAACCTCCAGTATCGCCTTCCTCGCCCTCTTATCGGGCGGAGGTATCTCTATCTCTCTGTCGAACCTTCCAGGTCTCCTTAGGGCCGGATCGATGGCGTCGGGCCTGTTGGTGGCTCCTATTACCACGACCCTTCCTCTCTCTTGCAGTCCGTCCATCAGCGTCAACAGCTGTGCCACTACCCTCTTCTCCACCTCGCCGGTTACCTCCTCCCTCTTGGGGGCTATGGCGTCTATCTCGTCGATGAATATGATGCTCGGAGCGTTCTTCCTAGCCTCCTCGAAGATCTCCCTCAACCTCTGCTCGCTCTCTCCGTAGTACTTGCTCATGATCTCTGGTCCGTTTATGGCGATGAAGTAAGCTCCTATCTCATTGGCTAGGGCCTTTGCCAACATGGTCTTACCGGTTCCAGGAGGGCCGTAGAGGAGCACTCCCTTGGGAGGCTCTATTCCTAGGTGCCTGAAGACCTCTGGATGCTTCATCGGTAGCTCGACTATCTCCCTTAGCCTCTCCTTGGCCTCCTCTAGGTCTCCTATGTCCTCCCAAGTTACCTTAGGAACGCCCTTTATTGCCTCCTCCTTCACCGGCTTCTTACTTATCTTCACCTCAGTGTTCTCAGTCACGTATACCTTGGTGCCGGGCTGAGTGCTGACGACCAATAGCTCAATGCTGGTCCCGAAGAAGGGTATCAGCACCTTCTCTCCTCTAACCAAAGGCTTGCCCAAGAGCATCTTCTTTACGTACTGCTCGAAGTCCGGTCCGAACTCTATGGGCTCAGTGGGCGCTAGAGTTACCCTAGTAGCCTCCTCTACCTTAGCCTTCCTTACGGTCACGTAGTCGCCTATGCTCACTCCTATCTGTTGTCTGCTTAGTCCATCTATTCTAATGATGTTCTTACCCTCATCTTGAGGATGAGCTGGCCAAACTTGCAGAACGATACTTCCCTTGGGCCCCTCTACCTCCACGAAGTCTCCGGTCACGACGTCAAGCTCTTTCATGTTGTGTCTGCTGATCCTCGCTATCTTCCTTCCAACGTCCCTCTGGCGGGCCTCCGCTACCCTAAGCCTCAGCTCCTTCCCTTCCATACACAATCTCCCGTGATATCACTTGAGCGAATTACTTAAGAATAGGGGTCTTCAGCACTTATTATAAGAACTTTACTTCAAGGAGTCATAACATCTTCCGATTCTCGACCATTCATTGCTCACGAACTTCACTAACTCCTCTATTCCATTGAGGACCTTGTTTAATATGGGCCTCCAGTTCCCTGGAGAACCCAAGTTCCTCCTAGAAGCTATTGGATCCTCTAGCCTCTCCTCACCCAAGACGCTTCTCTCTATCGCATCCATATCGTATCCGTGTTCTTTTACGGCCAAAGCTACTCTCTTATAGGCCTCCCTGAACGGGATACCTTTTTTCATACTCAAGTACTCTGCCACATCAGCAGCTCTCAAGGGATATGAGAAGGCCCTCTCAACTCCCTTACCTACCTCAACCTCTCTGACGAAGTCAGCTATGACTATTACAGTTCTCCTAAAGCGTCTGAAGGCCTCCCATAAGCTAGGCGAGAGCTGTTGTAGATCGAGGCAGTACCCGGAAGGTAGACCCTTAAGCGTCAGCATGAACTCTTGAAGAACAGAGTTTACCTTGGCTAGCTCAGCTCTAGCTATCTCCAAGGTAGCAGGATTTCTCTTATGAGGCATTATAGAAGAGGTGCCCGCATGCGAAGAAGGCACTTCAACTAACCCAACCATAGGGTTAGAGAACAAGAACATATCCTCGAGGAACCTCCAGAGGACGAGGCTCAAGAGTTGGAGGACTTGAAGGCTCGCCACCATGAATTCTCTGCTAGTGGTAGCGTAGATCGTGTTCATAGCTAAGTCCTTGAAGCATAACTTTTCACATATCCTACTCCTGTTCACAGGTACAGTGCTTCCGGCTACTGCCGCACTTCCCATGGGACATTTATCTATGAATTCATAAGCACCAAAGATAATTGAGGTTATATCAATTATCTCCTCAGCGAAGTTAAGTAAGTAGTGACCGAAGGTCGTAGGTTGAGCAGGTTGGAAGTGAGTGAACGCGGGAAAGGGGACGTCGGTATAGGCCGCGGCCTTGGTCACCATTTCCTTTAGGAGTACTATCAAGGAATCCATTAGGTCTAACATCTCTTCTCTTACCCTCATTCTGAGAGCCGTAGCTACTTGGTCGTTCCTGCTCTTACCGAGGTTAAGCCACTTACCCTCAGCTGTTCTCTTACTCACATGATACTCTATAGCCTCATGGATGTCCTCATAGGTACCCCTTACTTCGGTACAATCGAAGTCCTCCAACACCTCCAAGAGTTTCGAGACTACCTTGGTACTCAAGTTCCCGGATTCCCCGAGCTCTATCACGTGGGCCTTCAAGACGTCGATAACATAATCGCATATGTAGAGGTCAAAGGACATAGATGATATGTAACTCGAAATCCACTTCGGTTGGGAGCCCAAGGCGTAGCTCCGGTACTGCTCCACCCTCACTTCCCCGACGAAGACGTTTTAGGTATTATTTAGGTGAGCTAACGGAGGAGGAAGCGCATGAACAACCCTTGGATGAAAGCAGCAGAGGAGTACGTTTGGGGCGCCGACATATTGATGACTATGGGGAGGTACGCCCAAGCGCTTCTACTGGCTGCCCATTCCTACGACCTATGTACTAAGGCAAGGAGAGGTGACTTCAGCAAAGAGCCGCTGAAGTACGCTCCCGAGGAGTGGATTCAGCTGCTCTTCCCCGAGGGGGATCAAACTCCAGAAGACTTGGTTACTGAGGACAAGGCTTTAGAAGCTCTTGAGAGGGCAAAGAGATGCCTAGGGCTGTGACGAGGAATCCGGGATCAGAGCTCTCGCGATGATGATTAGACTCGCAGCGGAGCGTGGTTCTATTGATAGGCTTAGTCGGAATAGCCTTGGAATACTTCTTAGTCATATTCTTACCAACGGCTTTGATTCTCTCGTATCTGTACTTAGCCTCGCTTAGAGCTTACTTGGAGGGGGGCTCTAGAGGCTTCAAGTTAGCCGTCCTTCTGGGCGTGATACTCTCTTGGCTCGCAGCTATGCCCGGCCCTTTGGTTTTCATCGGAGCTTACTTGACTTCGTTGTTCCTCTTCTCCTTAGTGTGGTGGCCTAACTTCGAGCACTCGAAGACTTGGAGGGGGAAGCTCGAGGAATTCCTAGACTTTATTAAGAGACCAAAGGAGAGGTTCTTCGAAGGTTGTAGGACTTTCTCTGGATGTGTTCTCCGCTTTACCGCCTCGTGGCCCGCTCCCGCTACCATCGCCTCGACGCTTCAAGGTTTCTTAGCACCCCTAGTCTTGTTCGCAACGGGCTACGCTATCAACACCAATGTTGAAATACCTGAGTTCATAAAAGAGAAACCTTATTCTGAGAAGATAGCTTCCGCTATGAGGATAATCATGACTTTGATAGCGTGGGCATACGCTGTAATGAATATACTGAAGAACCTGCTTCTCCCTCATTGGGTCCTAGTTCAAGAATATATAATAGCAGGTGAGACTTCGAAGCTCCCGTTAACGGCAAGGCTCTTAGCGATACTCTTTGGGAAGACGGCGGCCTACGTCTACGGCGCCCTCGTTGTAATACTAGCGGTTTACACGGCTTACAGGATATATCAACTACTCTCAAGGGTCGTTGGAGGTCCGCATACCTTCACCGCCCTAGCGCCGGTGATAGGCTACGCTCTAGCGGCGAACAAGCTAGGGGAACCCATGACCTCCATAGGCTATGCGCTCGGCATGACTATTGCCTTAAAGGGAATAGATCTCAGTGGCACCGGAAGGTTCCTTTTAAAACTGGAGAGGTTCGTTATTCGATTAGGTAGAGCTCTGTTAGAATATGATGTCCCGTTGGGACCATTGGCTAGGCTGTTGGGGGTGAAACGTTGAGCAGCGAGGAGCTCTCTAGAGCACTGGGAGTAGTTAGGGAGATCAGCATTTGCAGGGTAAAGAACTTAGCTAAGGCGATGAACTCGCTCTCCTCTGCAATTTCGGCTATGCTCACGGCTCTAATTGCTTCCTTCTTCGCTTACTTGTTCATAAGAGAGCCTATCTTTGGTTCCCTTCTCCTAGTTTCCATCTTATTCTTACTGGAGCTCATAGTTTATTGGACCGCAAAGAAGAGCTTTACATACACCTTTAGGATGGCTGAAATTGCAGGAGAGAAGATAAATGATATCTACCTAATGTTATTTCCGTTAGCGATGCTAGTACCTCTAGCTATCTCAAAGTTCATTTACGTTCCCCAACTCACCTTGGCCTCCCCCTTCTTCGCCATAGGCGTCCTGAAGATAATCTCTAATACTGAGACTCCGAGGAGGGTGGGAGGCGTCGCCCTCATAAGCCTGTCAATGATTTCCAGTGCGGCGCCTCTCTCGACCACCCCGACAGCACTCTCAATAGGGCTTGCCCTTAGCAACGTGATAGAGAGTTTGATGTTCATAGAGGAGGCTGAAAAGTGTGGAGGAGAGAGGACCTAGCGACGCTCTGCGAAAGCTTATGGCACTCAAAATGAATCCCACGCGCATGGCTATTCTGCTCTATCTCGCGGCAAAGGGAGAGGTTAAGTTCAAGACATTATGTAAGGACTTGAAGCTGACTCCGGGAAACGCCTGGAGCCATTTAGAGAAGCTCCAACGAGAGGGTCTCATAGAAATGAAGAGGGAGTTGCCCATTACTGGTAGCAAGGTTTCTGTGAGACTCACTAAGAAGGGGTACGAGAGGGCCGACGAGATATTGAAGGTTATTTCAGAGTTAAGCAACCTTAGGTATCTTCTCTCTGGCGCTCTTGAGGGTTCCGAAGGCTCTGAGGGGGATTAACCTTACCCTGGTACCACAAGCCTCCTTAAGGAGCATGGTCGATGAAGCTAGGATCTCTTTGCCTTCTAGGTCACACCTGACGATGATGCTATTAGTGTTAAGATCAAAGTAAACCAGCTTAGGGTTAGCTATAGCGAGACCTATCCTTCCGTAGCCCTTCTCTATAGCTTCCTTCATCGCCTCTTGGAGGCAAGAGGGATCGAGCTTTTCCGGCTCCTCGGCTAACACTTGCATCAGAACGTACCTTCTCCTCTCCTTCTCCCTCTTTTTAGATAGATTGACCTTCTCGACCCTTACTACACATTCTCTTTTCCAGAGTATAGATACCAATGAGAGGATTAGGGCGACTATGGCAATAGTTGTTCCTCCGAACATTCCACTTCCCTCGGTAACGTTAGCCCGAGCTTCTTCCACGCTTCTAAGAGAAGCTCCTTCGCTTCCTTCTCATCGATCTCACGATTGATACAGAGCTTGACGAATATATCCTCCTTGCCTTCTACCTCGATCCCGATGATGGATCCTCCTTCTTCCTTTCTTTCGGTCACCTTTACCTCTTCGGACTCAAGGATCGTTTCCCCACCCTTACCCTTTGAATAAACATCTATTAGGACTAGATTACAATCTTCACCTTCAATAAAGAGTACTCTATGTTGACCACAGATAAAGCTCTTCAAGGTATCACTCGGAGAACTTTATGACTGGAACTAGCTGGGATCTGCAGTAAGGGCACCTTCCCCCTAGCTCCTTGTACTCTTCAGCACAGAAGTAGACGTTCAGCTTAGGGGTACACTTCGGACACTTGTATACCGGCTCTTTACTCACGTCAGCGTACCTGGCGTGGATGGCGCACCTAACGGTAACCCATCCCTTATGTCCTTGAGCGTTTACTCCATACACTCCTCCATACGACATATCTCGCTCCCCACGAGGGGGACATTGTGAGGATTAAATACCTCAACTTTTATCCATACCTCCATTGATGGGCTGGTAACGGGATTGCTGACCTTAGTCGTCCGAAGCAAGAGGGACGCGGATGCGCTAAAGAACATGTTGAAGAACTATCGAGGATCTTGGGACGCCGAAGTCCTTACCTTGAAGGGCGCTAGGGGGGAAAGGATCCTAGACGAACTACCTTCAATGGTATCATCTGATAGGATATACTTGGTCTTGCTAGGAAGGGAGGAGAAGGATATTGTAAGGGATTTGAGCAAGAAGACGCCGCCCAATGTCATAGTTCACATGGTACCCAAGAAGAGACTGAGAAACGCCAGATTAAGGGAGATGAGTTGGGAGTTGGAGGTCGCTAAAAGTCAACCTAGGCTCTGGTTCTCGTGGGAGGGGCCTCAAGCTTTTCTTAAAAAGAGATACATTAGAGGTGAGCCGGCCTCCGACTTGTTCTTGGGTTGGGGGCTTTGGTGGAAGACTCTAGGGATAGGTGATCCTTCACCAAAGGCATTTCTTGTGAAGAAGGGCGAAGGCGGATACCATGAGGTATATTCTAGAGGAAGAGTAGCCGCTATGTTCGAACTGGAAGACGATAGAGGTCCCGACACTACCTTGCTAGGGAAAGTAGAGGGCTTTGATTTGAAGAGGTTTGCAGAGTTAAGCAAAGACCTCGTGGAGAGCTTCGTAAAGGCTTCGGCTTCCTTGTTCGAAGGGTGTGAGCGCGTTGCCGTACCTTGGAGTGGGGGTAAGGATAGCACCGCTGCCTTGCTGATAGCTAAGAGGTTTTGTGATGACGTGAAGGCGATATATGTCGACACAGGAGTAGACATGGGTCTAAACATATACTATGTCAAGGAGTTAGCGGAAAGGCTTGACGTAGAACTTCATGTAGTCAAGGCCCCAGTCAAAGAGGAAATAGAAAGGAGGGGGTTGCCCCCAAAGGAGGACAGATGGTGTACAGGGCTCAAGATTAAGGCACTTGAGAACAAACTCAAGGAGTTAAAGGTAGACAGAGTGGTGGTTGGAGATAGGGACGCTGAGTCTGTGTCTAGGTCTAAGAGGTGGGAGGTCAGGGAATGGGAAGGCGTTGGAAAAGTGATAGCTCCCCTGAAGCTGTGGAGTGCCGCCATGGTACAGTCCTTCTTGATCTCCGAAGGCGTTCCGATAAACCCTCTCTATCCCTTAGGGTTCTACAGATTAGGATGCTACATTTGTCCTTTTTTGAGAAAGTACGAGAAGAGGTTGCTTAGGGAGGTAAGGGCCGCGAGGATGGGGGCAGACCTTAATCTGCTGAGGAGGTTTTTGGAGGGGGTTGACTTTGAGCTGTAGACAGAAGCGAGCGTTCTTAGACTCCCTTGCTAAGGCACTTACCGAAATCTCGAAGAAGGACGCTAATCCTGCTACCATAACCCTCGTCGAGTCACTAAGCTCCTTAGCCGATAACTTCAGACCGAGGATAGCTTGTTCTCCCCTAAGTCCCAAGCTCTGGGACACATTGAACAACTATCTTAGCGAGTTACTCTCGTCGGATCTTCCAAAGGCTAAGAGAATGGTTGAGAACTTGAGGGATTCCGTGCTTTCGTTGCAAATGGCAGAGCTCTCGTGGCAGCAGCGAACAATAACCATACTTGGTGCCTTAGCTGCTCTGACCTTCCTCGTAACGGGTCCTTCCCTTCCCTTCTACGGACTCCTAGGTTCATCAATGATAGCGATAGCTAGGCCCATAGAGGGGGGCATTCTATCCGTATTCTGGGCCCTTTTCCTGAGCGTCACTCAACCCATATTGGGTGCCTTAGTAGCCTTCGCTGCTATGATGACAACGTTTTCCTTTGTTCCACCTTCTCTAAACTTGGAGGTGCCCAAAGTGGAGGTGGAGGCCCCCAGCGAGGAAGAGGTGTTGAAACTCTTCGAAGAAGTCTATGGAAGAAAGGGAAGGGATCTCTTCTATTTTGAACTCAAGCAGCTGATGATATATGGGATGACTAAGGAGGAGGCGTTGAGCGAACTCTGGAAGAGGCTGGTCGGGGAAACGACTTAACTCTCGCCTCTACACGCTGAGGGGGTGAGAGCGTGTCAGCGCCAGGAGGAAAGAGCAAGGAGTTGAAGATTGTAGCAAGGCAAGTAGTAACGCTAGATGACATAAAGAAGAGCAAAAGGATGATCACCGTACTGCACATAGTGAAGCACCTTGGTGAGATCTCCGAGAAGGGTCTAACGCACTTGCTCTACGAAATGAAGGAAAAGGGAGTCGACCTAGGCTACCAGTTTGTTAAGATAGGAAAGGTAATAGGTAGCAACGAGGTTCACCAAGACATCCTAGATTTACTCTATGTGGGTCTCATGGAGAGGGTGCCGGGCAAGAACAAGCTACGCTTGACCTCTGACGGCGAGGAGTTCTTGGAGAAGTACGGTGGAATAGTTTCCGAGGATGAACTAAAGAGGATACTGGAAGTGGTCGATGAATTGAAGAGTACCATCAGTACGATCGAGGCAGAGGCTGAGATGAAAGGTAGAGTAAGGTGGTAGGTTTCACATGCCACTACCCTCCAAGAAGCCTGAAAAGATTTCATTAACTATCTTGTTAAAGCCCGAGCTCTCGGAACATCACATCAGTGCAGAGTATGGTCAGACGCCCTCAGATCTAAGAACTACTTTAGCTAACAAGCTCGGAGTCTCTCCAAACAGGATAAGGTTGTTCGTCAAGAGGCCCGATGGTTCGGAGTACGACATAACTCACACTTCCGAGAGCGTCGGATCCCTAGTACAGAAATATGGTTCAATTTGGTATGCAACCATAGAGGAGCCCTACGGCTCCTCCCTTCTTTTAGAGGCAATAAGTACCTTTAGGGAACATTACCTTAGCTCCGAATACTTAAAGAAACACTTCCATCCATTGGCTGAAGATCCCGGTCTTGGAATTCATGCAAGGCTCTTATGCAAAAAGCCTCAGTACTGCGCTAACAACAGACCCTACGACGTGTTCATCCTCCCGAGCGTGGGATATCCTAACACTGAGCCTCTAATATTCGTAAGTCCTAAGGTATGGCATAAGTGCTGTTTCTACACGCTCAATGAAGAGTACTTCAGAACTAAGGCTTTGGAATTCCCAGAACTAGCTCCTTCCTTGGAAAAAGTAGCTGAAATGGTTAGCATGTCCGTTAACGCATGTGTTATGCATCTAGAGTCTTGGGATTATATCAGGCAAAGCGAGAACCCTCTGGAGGTAGTGGCCCTTGCGCTATGCACGGACGTTGGACTCTGCCACAGTACCGGTGCATAGAGCACTGATCAACGCTGAGATCTTCGTTGACGTTCTCAGAAAAGGGGTGCAGAACAAGTGCTACAAGATCTCAAAGGATGCGTCCGAAGACGTAATAAGCTTCATAGGGAAGATGGATGACGAATTGCTCCTCCTAGAAAGAGCGAGAGATGTTAGTGCTTTAGAGAAAGGACCCACTAGCGTAAAGACTGCTGACTTGAAGCCCGAGGACTTGGTCCTCGTGCACTACCACTGCGGAATCTCCCCCGAGCCGTCAGCTATAGACATAGATACGATGAGTTTGGCTCTAAGGGTTCAACTGCTAGCAACCATACCCGGAAGGCCCGCGTGTTCGGAATAGCCTCTCCTACCCAGAGCGGGAGATCCTTCTGTATCGACTTAGCCCTTTACGAACCCGTTCCTATGATGAGCATAGGCTATGAGGACATAAAGGTGAACGTGAAGGATTATTCGTTTATCAGAATAAAGAAGAAGGCTTTCATAAGCTACGAGATAGATGAAGGCGAACTGGCGATATATGGCGAACCTTGCTCTACGCCCGAAGAAGGATGTATACCTTACAGAGTGGGCTCCACGTCCAAGATAACATTGGAGGACTTCATATTCATTGGTTCCTACCACCTCAACACTAAACTCTCGGAATTTCCTTATGTAAAGATAACGGGTGACAAGGTTAGAGGTTATGCTATCAAGGTCTTTAACCTCGACGTGAAGAAGGCCGTGATAAGGGGCGTACCTTGGAGAGTGTAGCAAGGGGGTTTCAAGAGAGAACGAGCAAGTACATGAGTGACATGGGATACGATGTAAGCGATAAGAGCGTTCTAATAGGAGGAGTTGGCACTCTAGGCTCAAGGATTCTCAGGAACCTTTCACGCTTCAATTTCAAGAAGATCTACGTGATAGACTTTGATGTGGTGGGTCCAGAGAACGTAGGTTATCAATGCTACCACAGCGAAGAAGTCGGTCTGAAGAAGGTTGAGTGCATAAGCAAGAGGTTTCAAAAGTTCCACCCATGGACGAACATAGAAGGTCTGTACCTAGAAGTTCCTACTCCTTCGGGACTCTGGAGCGAGGAGAGTTTCGAGAAGATTCGTTCCTTAGTAAAGAGCGTTGATATAGTGGTTACATCCTTCGACGTCCTCCCTCCTCGAGCGACTCTCCTAGTGTTGGCTGTGAAATATAATAAATTCTTTATCGATACTGGACTTGGACCTACAAGAGGATATGTAAAGGTACTCCAAGAAGGTTATTGTCCTATATGTGGAAAGATCTGGGATGAGAGAGTAGCTTACTACACGAATCCCAACTTAGCAGAGCTGGTCGCCTCGCTAGCGTCCCAAGCGGTAATTCACCTACTTAACGGCGTAGATTGGCCCAGCGAAGTCAGCATATACTTAGAAAATCCATGGAGACCTCTCATGGTTAGTAAGGTTAAGAACGATGGATGCAGGTTGTGTTCAGAAGAGGTTAAGGAGCTAGAGACTTCTGAAGAATTTTTGAGGTATATAATAAAAAACGCCTATTGATCTTACTTAGGCACTATCTTCTCGTATAGCTTCAGTCCAGTGCTGGGGCTCCAGAAGCCCACGTCCACGAAGGTAGGCTTGCCGTTGACTATCTTGACGGTCCATATGCTATAGCTGGTGGTTAGGGGCTCCTGATAGATGGCGTTCATGCTCTTCTGTCCGCTGAAGCCCTTGTAGATGTAGCTCATTTCAATTATAGCATGCTCCATTAGGTTGGGGTTGAAGCTAGCAGCCCTCAGAGCTCCTAGGGTCACTAGCCAGACGGCGTCGTATAGGGTGTCGCTGAACTCAACGGGAGCCTTTCCGTACACGCTCTCATAGTACTTGATGAAGTTACCGGCGGTGTAGGGGGCGGTTCCTAGGACGTGCTTGATGGCTAGTATCTTGGCGACCACGGGATCAGCTAGCAGAGCAGGTCCCTTGACGGCCTCAGTGAAGAACCATGGATACTTCTGTAGTCCTAGAGTTAGAGCTTGTCTTAGTATGACCTTGATCTCGTCGAAGGCTAGCCAGACTATGGCTTGTGGGTTGTAGTTGTAGATGCTCCTTAGCTCAGCTAGGTAGCTCCTGGCGTTGGGATCGTAGGGTATCAGGTAGGCCTTACCTCCTAGGTTCTCGAAGGCTTGCTTAAAGGCTAGGGCGAATCCTCTTCCATAGTCGTCATTCCTGTAGAAGAATACCACCTTCTTGTAGCCGAAGCTGTGAACGACGCTGGCTAGGGCCTTTCCTTGGAATAGGTCGCTGCTGACGCTGAAGAAGACGTAGCTGTAACCCATCTTCTTGATAGCGGCCTCGTTGTTGAACCTCACTAGAGGAGAGGTGCTGGAGTGGCTCATTAGTATGACCTTCAGCTCGGTGTTGATAACGTCTTGCAGAGTACCGACAGCAGCACTGGTAGCGGGTCCGACTATCATGTGGACGTGGTCTATGTTGACTAGCTTCCTAGCCTTCTCTAGAGCTATCTGAGGCATGGTCTGAGTGTCCTCGACTATTAGGGTGACGTGGAAGGGTAGACCTAGCTCCTTGAAGCACGTATTTATGTCCCTAACAGCTAGCTTGGCTGCGTACTGCTCGTCGGCGAAGGAAGCCAGAGCGCCGCTCAGAGGAATCAGAGCACCTATCTTGATGTTGGTAGTTCCTAGACCCTCCTTTACCTTCTCTAGACCTCCAGCTCTGTTGATAGCTATCTTGAGGTACTCACACTTAGGACCGCCGTACTTCTCTTGAGGAGCCGCATGGACCAAGACGGTGCCGAACACTAGGGCGGTTAGCAGGAGGGCGAAGATAACCTTCTTCACCACATTCACCGAATGTGGTACGAGTGACCCACTTTATAAAAGTTAGTTTTTAAGTTGGGGCATTACTTGATTAGGTAAAAATTAGGTTACCTTGGATGTATTGGCATGTATAGCTCGATTCCAGTATCAGGATCCCAGAAGCCGACCTTGACTACGGTAGGCTTGCCGTTGACTATCTTTATAGTCCAGTAGTGATAGCTAGTCTTCATCGGCTCTTGGGTCAGCGGGTTGAACTTCTTTGGTCCGGTGTAGCCCTTGAAGTAAGCTCCTACCTCGAGCAGCGCTTGCCTAATGGCATCGGCTTGATACTTTCCGGCCTTTAGAACGCTGAGGGCGGATAGCCATAGAGTGTCATAGATGTAGTCAGCATAGAGCATTGGAGGTATTCCGAACTTCTTCTCGTAGAGCTTAGCGAAGGCCTCGCTTCCTCCGGGTCCGGTTCCAATACCCTGCTTGAGGGCCACTATCTTGGCTAGGTAGGGGTCATTGAGGAGCACTCCTCTACAAGTCTCACTGAACAGCCATGGATACTTCTGTAGTCCTAGAGTTAGAGCTTGTCTTAGTATGACCTTCAGCTCGTCGAAGGATATGAAGAGTATGGCGTCGGGCTTGCTAGCCGCGACCACTCTCAGCTCGGCGTCGAAGGTCCTGGCGTTAGGGTCATATGGGACTAGGACGACCTTGCCTCCATGCTTGGCGAAGTAGTACTTGAAGGCGGTAGCTAGACCTACTCCGTAGTCGTCTTGCCTATACATTATGGTTACCTTCTTGTAACCAAGCTTGGCAGCTAGGTCAGCTAGGGCGTTTCCTTGAAGGAAGTCGTTAGTGATAGCCCAGAATATGTAGGACTTTCCGGTCTTAGCGATATACTCCTTGTAGTTCTCAACTCTTAGATTGGGTGCAGTACTGGTAGCAGACATCACCACGACGTGAAGCTCCTCGTTGACGGGGTACATCAAGGAGCCCATGGGCCTGCTGGTGATCCTTCCAGCGATTATCTGAACTCCTTGGAGAGCTAGCTTTCTAACGACCTCGACGGCGGTCTGAGGATCGGTCCTAGTGTCCTCGGGCAGGAACTTGAACCTCCAAGGCAGTCCAAGCTTTTCCATACAACCGTTGATCTCATCGGAGGCCAGCTTTATGGCGTTGTAGTTGGAGACGGCGAAGGATCCTAGAGCTCCGCTCAGGGGGGCGGGAGCTCCTATTAGGATAGTTTTAGGAAGGTGTATGTTGTTGACGCCGCCGGCCCACTCTACTACCTTCATAATACTCTCACAGTTAGGTCCCAGCTGGTAAGGCTGGGTTAGCAGGGAGAGCTCTTGCTTGCTCAAGCCAGCAGCGAAGAGCATCACTCCGAGAGCTAGAAATACTACCAGCGCCTTCTTCACGTCAGACTCACCTCAACAGCCTTTGCCCACCTAATCAAATATATATCTTCATGAAAGATACCAGTACACGTTCCATCACTTCATTATACCTAACTTCCCGTATATACTTCTCAATAAAGAAGACTATACACCAAACTTATTAAGGCACTGATGAGACGTAGCGATGGAAGGGCCGCCGTAGCTCAGCGGGAGAGCGCCCGGCTGAAGACCGGGTTGTCCGGGGTTCGAATCCCCGCGGCGGCACTATCCTCCGACTCAGCAATTCACTTCCTCACTCAAAAGCTCCTCTCTTCATGACAAATCCGAACAAACCAAGTCCTTTTAACCTCACTCACAGACCCCTACTCCACGGTGAGGGAAGCTATGGAGTACATCTACGCTAGTTTGCTACTCCACTCTGCCAACAAGGAGATAACCGAGGAGAACTTGAAGAAGGTGCTCGAGGCCGCTGGAATCCAAGTCGACGACGTGAGGCTAAAGGCTCTGGTGGCGGCCCTCAAGGAGGTCAACATAGACGAGGCTATCAAGAGCGCCGCCTTCCCCGTAGCAGCGCCCGCTGCCGCTCCGGCTGCTGCCCCGGCTGCTGGAGCCGAGGAGAAGAAGGAAGAGGAAGAGGAGGAAGAGGAGAAGAAGGAGGCTGTCAGCGAGGAGGAGCTATCCGCTGGTCTCGGCGCCCTCTTCGGCTAACGACTCAACACTCCGTTTTATTAGATATTCCAACAACTCTTTGAGGCCCTTTCCGGTCTTTACCGATATCTCGAAGACAGGGAGACCTAGTTCCTCGGCTTTTTCCTTAGCAAGCTTAACTTTACCCTCCTCGGCTACGTCCATCTTATTCAAGGCTATCACTATCTTATCCTTCGGAACGACCTTCAGCACGTTGTCCAACACCTCAGTTTGATCTTCTATTCCGTAGCTCTCGGGACTTACGTCGTAGAGGAAGAGGAGGACGGAGGGAAGGTACCTGATAGCAGCTGCCGCTTTCCTCTCTATTTCGTTAAGCTTATCCCAAGGTCTATCCAATATTCCCGGAGTGTCGACCACTTGAACCTTGAAGTCACCAATATCTATGTGGCCTACGTGAACTTCCCTCGTCGTGAAGGGATATGAAGCCACTTCCACGTCAGCCGTCGAGACCTTCTTGACGAAGCTCGATTTGCCTGAGGAGGGCATTCCGGCGACCACTATCCTAGGCTGGGTAAAGTCTATGGAGGGCAACGACGCTACTGCATACTTGAAATCCCTAATCGTTTGAAGGGCTCCTCTTGACCTCCTAACCATGCTTAGCGCTCTACCCACGGCTTCCCTTCTTATCCTAGCAGCGTCTTCCAAGCTCACCGCCGCTCTCAGTAAGGCTCTGTAGTCTTCCCACATCTCCCTCATTTTCTCTCTAAGTCTAATGAGTCCTAACACGGATGCCCAGTACTTCTGGTAGGGCACGGTCAAGGAAGCCAACTCCAGATAGAACGGATGGAGTCTCTCAGGCTTCGGCATCTCATCCAAGAACTTGAGCTTATCCAATATTATCTGGTAGACTAAGTTTAGCCTCTCTAGCTCTAAGTTCAGCTTATCTCTAGGTCTGTTACCTTTGGGCTTCAGCTTGGGATATCTTTTCAACACCTTGTTAACTATCTCGTCGGCCGTGGGTACGTGAACGTGACGGAAGTAGTTCGGTGGGTCCTTTATCACGCCTCCTTTCATGGCTTTAACCCCCTGACCCTTCATAACGCTCGGTTTTACGTTAGGTGCGGGGATATGATTGGGAAAGGTTTACCTAGTCGGCGCTGGCCCTGGAGATTCGTGGTTAACACCTTCCTGTGTCCCTGGCATACTCAAGGTAGCAGATGTGGTACTCTATGACAAGCTCATCGATGAGTCGTTACTGAAAAACGCTAGCGAGGCCGAGTTAATTTACGTCGGTAAGGCTCCTAATAAACATGCAATGAGACAAGAGGAGATAAACAAGTTACTAGTTGAGCTTGCAAAGAAACATAACATAGTGGTAAGGTTGAAGGGTGGAGATCCATTCGTGTTAGGACGAGGAGATGAAGAGTGTGATTATCTGTTGGAGCACGGAATAGAATGTAGGGTCATCCCAGCCCCCACCTCTGCTACAGCCGTACCGGCCTGTGCTGGAATACCCGTGACCAGGAGGAACTTGGCTAACACGTTTGCCGTTGCTACCGGCAGAGCTGCTGAAGGAAGTAAAGTCCCAAAGTACGGTGAAATGTTGAACGTCGTAGACACACTAGTTGTTCTCATGGGAGTTGGGAAGGTAAAGGAGATAACCGAAGACATACTTACAAAGCACGGAGACGTACCCGCAGCTGCTATTCAAGAGGGTTGCACAAAAAGGCAGAAGGTCGTCTTATCCATGGCATCAAACCTAGCAGAAGTTATGGAGAGGAACGGCTTAGAGCCTCCAGCGATACTGGTCTTCGGTAAGGTGGTCAAATGGGCGTGGAAGAGGGGACTGGTAAGGGACGTTGTGGAGGCAAGGTTCTGACCCTTAGACCTTCATCTCCTCCGGATCTCTCTCCTTTCGAAGTACTTAACGTTCCAGCCCTATCCTTGATCCCGGTAGCTAAAGCCGAGGAGATCGAAAAAGCACTTAAAGAAGCTGATGTCGTCGTATTTACCTCGAGAACGGGCGTAAAGATAATCGCTAAATGTTGCCCGGAGATTTTCGAAAAAATAAAGGAATTGGAGGTATACGCCATAGGCCCCTCTACGGCTGAGGAGCTTAAGAAATACGGAATCGATTCCAAGGTACCTAATGTCTTCACATCAGAAGGTTTGGCTTCATTACTATCAGATAAAAAGAAGATAGTGGCAATAAGGTCAGACAAGGCTTCGAAGACGTTAAGGGAGGCATTAGGGGATAAACTAATCGAAGTAATTGCCTATAGAACGGTTAGAAATTACATACCCGAAGCAATTCAACTTATAGAAAAAGGCGAGGTTGAAGCCGTCGTTATCTCGAGTGCCGAGATAGCTAGGGCTCTTATCGAATCTGCAAAGAAGATGGGATACGATCCCAAAGATCTACTCAAAAAGACGAAGGTTGTAGTAATAGGGCCTGAGGCAGCTAAACCCTTAATGGAAGAGAACATAGAATACTACATGGCGTCAGAGGCTTCCTTCGAAGGCGTAAGGCGTAAGCTCCTCGAATTACTCTGTATAGGGTCTGAATAATCTACGGAGGAATATTTTCTTATGGGGGTTGAGATGAAGGTCATAGCATACGAGGGCCTCCCCTTCGAGTGCGAAGGGGTGGAGGACGCCGAGGCTGTGGCTGCCCTATTAGGTGAGGTCGGAGAGATGTTAAGGAAGCTCGGATTAAGGAAAGTCGTTGTAGGAGAAGACGGTGTAGTGATTGGAGAGGGTTAAGAGACTCATAGTGGGGAACGCCCTCTCCAGCGATTGCTTCGAGGGGAAGGTCCTCGATCCCGTAGGAGCGCCACCATACCCGCTAAGGACCGTGGAGGTAGGTGGAAGGGAGGTTCCAGCGATCCCGATGGTCGTGGAGGATTGCCCTGAAGGTGCAGAGTGCTTAGATCTGGAGCGACTCGTGGTACTGAAGGATGGAGATGAAATAGAGAAGGCATGTAGGAGTCTTAGGTGTCAGAGACCTTGGCCTTTACGGTGGTTGTCATTCAAAAGACCTAAACTCGTGTTGAAAATTAAGAGAAAAAGGAGGAATCCTATAATCAATGCTTCAATAAAAAAGATTGATTTCGATGAGAACAAGGTTATCTTAAGAGGAGGGAGAACAATAGAGTATGAGGATCTGGTTTGGACGGCACCCTATGATTATCTAAGAAGGCTACTGGGAATGGAAGGACCAAAGGCGTTGGAGGCTACAGTAATAATCGCAAAAGCGAAGGCAGAATTCGACATGGCATTTCATTTCGGAAAGGCCAACCCTGCGCTAGCCATAGTGAATTCCAAGGACCTCGGCTTGCTCTGGATATTGGCGCCAGGTACACACGATTCGCTCTCAACAATCAAACATTTGGTTAGAAAAGGATACATAGAAGGTATTGAATCTTTCGTGAGCCATGTAGTTAAGTACTATGCACTTGAGGAAATAGAGATTAAAAATGTCAACTTTAAGCTGAAGGGAAGGACTGCTGAGTGGAAGGAGATGGGATTGAATGAGGTGATTTCTTGCGCTTAGTGCAAAGTATAATTCTAAAAAAGAAGATATTAAAGGAACTAGAGAGTAATATTGACTTAAGGAAGGTAAAGAATGATTATCACGCGAAGAGGGAGCCTAGGGACTGTGGTCTCACCATACACCCTGGTATAGGCTGTGACTTAGGATGCGTCTATTGCTACATTAAGGACATGGGATTTCCAACGGACAAGGTAGAACCCTATCCGTTAAGCGGAGAGGAATTAATGGCGGCTTTAACGCTTAACAAGAACGTAGGCGTAGGTCCTTCGGGTACCTACTTCGCCGTGGGATCTGTTACAGAGCCCTTTCATCCGCTCCTCCTAGACAAAACCTTGGAGTACTTGAACGCGTTGAAAAGATTGGGAAATTACACACAAATCTCTTATAAGATGATAGTACCGGATGGCAAGTTGCCCCTCTTAGCCTCTTCCTCTGAGGACAGGTTAAGCGTTCTCATTTCTATATCATCTCTCAAGAAGTGGAAAGAATTTGAACCAAGACTCCCCTCCCCGGAGCTCAGACTCCATATGGCTGAGAAGCTACAGAAGCTAGGGAAGAGGGTGAGTTTGTTCTTGAGACCCATACTTCCCGGTATAACTGATGTCGAGATTGATAACATCTTAGAAACGGCACTTAGTTATAACGTTAAGGAGTTAACGGTTGGTGGCTTAAGGGTAACGAGGCGAATAATGGATGAATTGATCAAAAGGGGCGTTAAGTTAGAGGGAAGGTTAAGGAGAAGGTCCAAAGGTAGAGAGCAAGTATATGTTTACACGAGAGATATAAAAAATAAGATAATTAAAAAGGCAGAAAGCTTGGGTATGACAGTATATTTCACAGCTTGTGATACAAATGCCAGACATCACGGAGAAGTGTGTTGGGATTCATGTAAGTATGATAGAAATCTTTGTGAAAGGCTACCTCCTATAGATCAGAGAGATTTGCAAGAGGGAATAGAAATGCTGGGAGGTAAGCTAGTTTCGTGGAGGATAAGGAAGGAACCAATACTCGAGCTAGAAATCATAGGTGCCAAAAGGAATATGGGATGGTTAATCCAAATGGCTTATCGCCGCCAAGTAATTGTTCGTACGGGAGGAAGGGTTTGGAAGTACCTGTAGAGTACAGAGATCTCGCCTCCAGAATGGGAAGAGCAATAAGGGCTCTAGGCTTCTTCATATTTGAAAAAGAAGAATACCAAAGGGTCTCAAAAATATTGAAAGCAGCAAAACTGGGGGAGACCTTAAGGATTATACCCTTGGGCTCCGTCGAGATACACTTAGCTAATGAAAGTCTCGTAACGGAGTATTATGCGGTCATCTTGAATAACAACGAATGCTTGAGGAGTTGCAATGACTCGGAGTGTATGGAGAAATGTGTCGAAGAGAAGAAGAACAACGTCTCCGAGGCTATCTTGGAAGGCTTGGGAAATGTGAGAGAGGACGAGAGGGAGGATGGACTAAGCAAGGTCTTCAAGAAGTTGACTGGTGCGGGGGGTGGGATTTGAACCCACGCAGGCCTACGCCAGCGGGTCTTAAGCCCGCCCCCTTTTCCGGGCTCGGGCACCCCCGCACTCCATGAGTGGAGCGTGAGATGCCTTTTATTAGTACTTGCGCTCCGACGCCACTGGGGCATTAATGGTGCAAGAGGATCTAGGCAAGAAGCTTCTAGGGATATTGGCCCAGATAGGAGCTTGGGTGCCCTCCACCCCAAGACCGGCGAAGAAGCCCAATCTGTACAAGCGACTAATGTGGACCATAGCGGTCCTAGTAATTTACTTGGTGATGAGTAACATTCCCCTTCCCGGGGTAAACGTAAACACCTCACCACAACTCTTGCTAATGAACATAGTCTTCGCAGCTAACACAGGTACCTTAACGCAGTTAGGAATAGGCCCTATAGTCACTGCGGGCCTAGTCCTTCAGCTGCTCATGGGTGCCAAACTAATAGACTTGGATATGGCTGACCCAGAAGACCAGAAGCTCTTCACCCTAGCCCAGAAGGGCTTCGCCGTACTCTTAGGAGTGCTCGAGGCTATAGGAATAGTCCTATCCGGGAGTCTCTGGACCCATGTAGTTAATGGAATTGCGGTCGTCAGCCCTCCTCCGGCAGCGATAATGGTAATAGATGCGCTACTCCTTGCCAGCTCGACAGTACTAATCATCATAATGGACGAAATGGTACAGAAGGGATGGGGTCTAGGGAGCGGAATAAGCTTGTTCATTACTGCTAGCGTGGTCTCCGGAATAGCTTGGGAAGTGGGAGGATGGTTCGCTCAAAACGGTCACGTAATATGGGCCGGTCTGATTCCCGCCGGATTAATGGTGGGCTTCGACAAGGTAATCATAGGCAACCCCCTCGGTGCACCTAAAGTTCCGGGTACCAATATAGGTGCCATGCCAGACCTCATAGGCTTCATAGCAACAATCATAATGATAGTAGTTATTGCATATCTGAGCTCAGTCAAGGTACAAGTGCCGGTAGCCATGCACAGAATGAGAGGCCTAAGGACTAAGATCCCTCTGAACCTTCTCTACGTGACGAACATCCCAGTCCTCTTGGCAGCCATCATATTCGCGAACATACAAGCGATGGCTCAAGCAGCCCCCAATAGTCCCTTAGCGACCCTAGCTTATTACCTAACTCCTCCCAGGGGCCTACTCTTGTTCTTACATGAACCGCTTAGAATGTTGACTTATTCGATAGCGCTAATCATACTATCAATACTCTTCGGCATACTGTGGGTAGAACTGGCGGGACTGGATCCAAAGACGCAAGCGAAGCAGTTAATAGAATCTGACATGCAGATACCCGGAGCGAGGAACGATCCAAGGCACTTAGAGAAGGTACTAGCGAAGTACATCTATCCTCTAACCATACTATCGAGCATCATAGTAGCGCTGCTAGTCATAGTTGCTGACATCTTTGGAGCATACGGAACGGGTACTGGACTACTGCTGGCTGTAATGATACTGGTACAGTACTACACCATGCTGACGTTCGAGAGGGCCATAGAGGCCTATCCGCTACTCAGAAAGGTGCTCGGAGAGTAACGTCATTTTTCCTTCATTGAGATAACTATTTATTAGAACCCTTTCCTCAACTCCACGGTGGATCCTCATGATAAGGACCGTGATCGCCACCGGCGTTCCTGGTGTTGGTAAGACAACCGTTACTTCCAGAGCGGTTGAAATCCTAAAAGAGAAGGGATATAAAGTTAAGGTAGCTAACTTCGGTGATTACATGTTCAAGGTAGCAAAGGAGAAGGGCTGGGTAGAACATAGAGACGAGATGAGAAAGCTTAACCTTAGCCAGCAGAAGGAGCTCCAAGCGTTAGCAGCTAAAGCCATAGTCGAGGACGCCAAGAAGGAGCTAGGTGACGATGGAGTCCTTATCATTGATACTCACGCTGCGATAAACACTCCGACGGGCGTGTGGCCCGGGCTCCCTAAGCACGTTATAGAGAACCTAAATCCTGCAATAATCTTCGTAATAGAGGCCTCTCCTGAGGAGATAATAGCCAGACAGCAGAAGGACATCGGAAGGGTTAGGAGCGATTACTCCGATCCGGAGTTCCTAAGGCGCTTCATGGAATTTGCCAGAAACAGCGCCATAGCCTCCGCCGTCCTCGTGGGAGCTGCCGTTAACGTGATCTTAAATAAGGAGGGAGCTGTTGAGGAGGCCGCTAACAAGTTCGTAAGTGCCATAGAGAAGATCTAAAACCAACCCGCGCTGAGGCCACGGGGATGCGACTATGGTAAGGCCAGCGTACAGATCCAGAAGCAGGAGGAGGGTCTACAAGAGGACCCCTGGAGGAAAGACTGTAGTACACTATGAGAAGAGGAAGCCCTCCCAGCCCGTATGTGCCATATGCGGAAGGCCGTTAGGAGGGGTTCCCAGAGGGAGGCCCGTCGAGTTAAGAAAAATGGCCAAGACCGAGAAGAGACCCGAAAGGCCTTATGGAGGATACATCTGCGCTAGTTGCCTTAGAACTCTATACAAGTACGCTGTCTCCAAACTCTGATTTTTATTTTCGGCGTCAATAGCTTCCATTCCAATCTCCTAGCGTCTCCTCTAACACCTTCCCCAATATATCCTCCCAGCCAAGATATATCCTAACTTATACTCACTTAACTGACTCGAAATTTTAACATTGTATACCCTACGTTTAAAGTTGACTAAACGAGGTTAAATATCAACAACGGTACTTAGCAAAAACTATTTATCTAAGCCTCGATGTGTGATTCGGTGAGACGTATGGAGTCTTACAACATCTCCGTTAAGGAAAACGGGAAGCTGGTAATAGAAGGGTTGAAGAGCGACTTCCTACTAATACCAGCCACTACGATAGAGAAGATTGGTGAGAGTCTCTACAAGATCGTTGGTCCCGCCGCCAACGTCCATCTTAGAGAAATAGGAAGGGGTATAGGAAAGGCCTTGATAGAGATTGTAAAGCATGAGAGAACCGGTGAGGATTACCAAGCTGACGTGGACGCTATAGCACATTACTTGGAGAAGGCCGGATTTGGGAGAATTAAGGTAACTAAACATGACGATCATTTCGACATATTAATAGAGAATCCGCCGTCCTTGAGATACAAGGCCGAGGGCGTACAGAAGTGCGCCTTTGAAGCGGGACTGATAAGGGGCGTCATGGAAGAATTAACCTCTAAGAGATGGAGAGCTGAGGTGGATAACAGCGTAAACGACCACTGCTGTCTAATCCACTTGAGGCAAGCATGAGCTTTATTTAACGGAGCCTGGAGGGCGCTAAGGGATTAAATAATGAGCGAGGAGACCGGAATAAGATTAGTAGTGAAGATTGGAGAGGGAGAAAACGCTAAGGAGGTAGAACTAACCGAGGAGGTCCTCAGAGTAGTGAGGAAGTACCTTCATACTGAGTACAGCTTGGAGAAGCTGGCCGAGGACTTGGGACTAGACGGATGGGAGGAGGCCTATGAGTTCGTGAAGAAGATGCCGGCGTGGCTAGTCTGGACCCCGCCTACTCTACTAAGGTATAAGATGAGGATGTTAGAGGAGAAGATCAAGTCTGGTCAGTTAGTAATAGAGTAATACGGCTCTTGATTTTTCTTAATGTTTTTGATTTACACACGATACTACTCTAACGTTTCCTTTCATAAGATAATAACCAAACGTGATTACTTATGCTTCTAAATTGATGAGCATCCAAGGATGAATACAAAAACACGCGTTAAAACCAGCTTCAACCCTTCACCACACCTATGGGTCTCATCTTAGCGACGAGTTTGCTTATGCCAACAGCATGAACGACCTTTACTACCTTGTCCACATCCTTGTAGGCTCCCGGAGCCTCTTCGGCTATGACTCTGGCTTGAGCTGCCTTGATTACCACTCCCTTCTGAGCTAGCTCTTGGACCACTTGGCTTGGCCTATAGGTCCTTATCGCTGCCGCTCTGCTGAGCCATCTACCGGCACCGTGGCAAGTAGAGTACCAGGTCCTCGCTCCGGTGGGTTGTCCTACCAAGATGTAGCTAGCTGTACCCATGGATCCGGGTATTAGCACCGGCTGCCCTATGCTCTGGTAGTCCTTGGGTATCTCAGGGTGTCCTGGTGGGAAGGCTCTGGTGGCTCCCTTTCTATGAACTATCAACTTCATCCTCTTACCATCGACGTCATGCTCCTCGAACTTAGCGATGTTGTGGGCTACGTCATAGATTATGTGCATATCCAAGTTCTCCGGATCGGTCTTGAATACGTTCTTGAAGCTCTCCCTAACCCAATGAGTAATTAGTTGTCTGTTGGTCCACGCGTAGTTGGCAGCAGCACTCATGGCCTTGAAGTAATCTTGTGCCTCCGGGGTGTTCCAAGGAACTGAGGCGAGTTCCCTATCGGGAACCCTTATTCCATACTTCTTCATTGCCCTCTCCATCCTTATCAAATAGTCACTAGCCACTTGATGACCCAGTCCTCTGGAACCAGTATGAACCATTACTAACACCTGACCCTCGTGAGTTATACCCATTACCTTGGCGGCATGCGGATCATAGATCTTCTCAACGACTTGTATCTCGAGGAAGTGGTTACCACTTCCAAGGGTGCCTAGCTGGGGAGCTCCTCTCATCTTAGCTCTTTGACTTACCTTACTGGCATCGGCGGTAACCATCCTTCCATGCTCCTCAATGTGTTCGGGGTCCTCGCTCCAGCCGTAACCTCTCTCAACCGCCCAGTACACTCCTTCCTCCAACACCTTATCCAACTCGCTTATGCTCAGCCTCACCTTACCCCTACTACCCAATCCAGATGGCACGTTCCTGAAAAGCTCGTACACTAGATCCTTCAGCTTCGGTCTAACATCTTCCTCATTCAAGTTGGTCCTCAAGACCCTGACGCCGCAGTTTATATCGTATCCCACTCCTCCAGGAGAGATAACGCCGTTCTCATCAACAGCAGTGGCAGCTACTCCTCCTATGGGGAAGCCGTACCCTTGATGACCATCGGGCATTACGTAGGAGGCTCTCTTTATTCCGGGGAGACAAGCGACGTTGGCTGCTTGATCCAACGTCCTATCACTCTTCATCTTCTCCAACAAGTACTCGTCGGCGAATATTATTGCGGGAACTCTCATACAAGGCTTTACTCCCTTCTCTATCATCCACTCGTATTCTCCAATTCTCTTTAAGGGTATGTTCGCTGGCATGTTAACATCCGATAGGGCCTTGCGTGAGAGTAGTTATCAGCTAGAGGGTTTTGAGCTGGTATCCGCTCAATTGACTTTTAGTTGAGAACGTGACGGATGCTAAAGCGTTAATCTAGCTTCCACAACGAGGATACCGGGTCAGCAAACGTTGTTGAGGAAGTTGACCCCTGTATCAGAGGTTATCGAAAGATTCGTCTCTAAGGTCTCCCTCCCAAACGTCGAGGAAATTGAGGTAAGAAATGGTACCGGTCTTTACGTCGCGGAGGAAGTTAGGGCGAGAGAGGATAACCCTCCCGTGCCTAAATCTGTTCTAGACGGCTACGCTGTTAATTCCGAGGACTTAATTGGCGCTTCAGAGATATCACCCGTGACCTTAGAGATCGATAAGAAGTGGGAACCAGGAAAGGCTGTCTACGTACACACCGGAGATCCTATCCCGGAGGGGGCCGACACGGTCGTTCCAATAGAAACGGTTAGGGTAGAAGGGGATATACTCTATGTATTCAAACAATATCCTCCGGGTAACGCCATAGCAAAGGTTGGTGAAGACCTCAAGGCCGGTGAAACCATTGTTGAGAAGGGCACTCTACTTCGACCTTGGCACGTAGCCGCGCTCGCCTCTCAGGGGATATGGAAAGTCAAGGTGTTCAAGCCCAAGATTGCCTTAGCCTCTACAGGTGATGAGATAGTTGAGCCTTGGGAGGAGGGGGGAGTAAGGAATAGCACAGCTTGGCTCGTCTACTCCTTCTTAAAGGAAAGGCTTGGTGTGGAACCAGATTATTTTGGTATAATAAAAGATAATCCAGACAAGATAAGGGAGTTCTTCGAGGAAAGAAGCAAGGAATACGATGTCGTTATCACAACCGGCGGTACGAGCGTCGGCAAAAGGGATCATTCGGCTAGAGTGGTTAAGGACCTAGCTGAGGAGTGGGTTCATGGCGTGGCGCTAACCCCCGGGAGGCCTCTCTGTATAGGAACAAAGGACGGGAAACTTCTCGTGGCGCTCTCCGGCTATCCAGTTGCAGCCCTCTCGGAGCTGGAGGTCGTGGTCTGGGAACTCTTGAAGAGAGCTTGGGGATTGAAGGAGCCACCGAAGCCCAAGGTAAGGGCAAAGTTAACGAGGCGCTTACCGGTTACCCCGAACATGGTTCACGTATACAGAGTCAAGGTGTTTAGATGTGGCGGAGAGCTGTGCGTGGAACCGCTGAGGCTGACGGGTTCTGGGGTGTTATCCTCGTTGCTTAGAGGCAACGGTCTTCTCATTGCCGGAGTTGGAGGAGAGACGGGGTACGACGTAGGAGACTACGTGGAGGTGGAGCTCTTGTCAGATATCACATGATGTATCTCTTCCAATAGTCCTCCTGAGTTTCTTCCAAGTCTATGCATATAATTCTTCTCCTCTTCTGCTTTGGCTTCCACTTCCTCTTCGGCTTAACATCAGGATACAAGTAAACTCTGTTTCCCTCTATTAGGTAACGAACGACTCTTATCCTATCCTTAACCCAGGGGAACTGGTCCCTCCATTCCCTGAACGCGTCGTTGCTCACTACTATTCCATGCTCAGCTTCAGCCATGGATAAGATGAAGTAATCGGCTGGTGTACTTGGGGGTACTTGTATTATCTTTCCCGCCTGAACTAATTTCTCGTACTTGTTTGGCTCGTCTATCTTGTGCCTAAGCGAGGCGTCGGCAACTGCATAGACCTTAAAGCCTTTATCTTCAAGCACCTTGATCATCATGAGTATGTTTGATAAACTTCCCTTTCCCTTCCTAGCAGATCCATAGAGGGCCACGTTCGAAGCATCCACTATCGCTACGTTGTAAGGGACCCTAACCTTGCTGTACCTAGGGGCCCTTCTCTTTTCTATTATCGTCTTCAGCTTAGGGTAGAGCGCCACGTAGCCTAACGTCGTCGCTGAGGCTATTAGCGCTGAAAGTATTATTACTTCCAGCAGCTTTTGATCCCGAAGGCTCCAGAGGTCTTCCAAATGAAAAGTTATGGGTATCAAGGGATCAAGATTAATGTCTAAGACCAGTGGGAGAATTGGGTAACTCGTCTTGAGAATAGCTGTTCCTAGTAAGGGAAGATTGAAAGAGAGAACCTTAGAGCTCTTGGAAGCAGCGGGATTTGCTCCCACTTATGCAGACCCTAGAGCGTTAATCGTGCCAACCAAGTATAGCGGAGTAGAACTCGTCTTCATAAGACCCGAAGACATACCTTGGATAGTAGAGAGCGGCGCAGCCGAGCTAGGCATAACAGGTCATGATTATGTCATGGAAGCTGGTGTAGACGTAGAGGAGCTCCTAGACTTAGGTTATGGTCACTCGAGGCTCGTGTTAGCGGTACCTTCGTCCTCCGGAATTTCGCGCCCTGAGGATCTACCGGAAGGCGCCAGGATAGCGACCAAGTTTGTTAACCTTGCTAACGATTATCTTAAGAGGAAAGGTATAAAGGCCAAGATAGTTAAGATAAGCGGATCTGCAGAGATAATGCCCGGTATTGGGGCAGCCGATGCTATAATAGACATCTCCTCCACGGGTACCACGCTAAGGCTTCACGGCCTAGTGCCTATAGACGAGCTCTTGAAGAGTAGTGCCCGTCTAATAGCTAACAAGGAGGCGTTGAATAATCCGATAGTAAACACAGTTACAACAATGATAAAGGGAGTTATACTTGCTAAGAACAAGAAATTGTTGCTAATGAATGTACCTGACGAGAGCTTGGAGAATGTTATAAAGGAACTTCCCGCCATGTCCGGACCTACTGTTAGTAAGGTAGAAGGAGAGAAGCCCATGTGGGAGGTTATCGTAGCCGTTGACGAAGATATAATAAATGATATAATAATGAAGGTGAAAAGTGCCGGAGCCAAGGATATCTTGGTGGTCAACATAGAGCGGTTGGTCCCCTAATAAGGCTCTGGGGTCAACCTTTCCCGAAGAATTTTGTTCAATATGCTTATGATAGTTCCAAATAAAGCAATAGTACTCATTATCATCAAAGTCTCAAATTCCTTAACCTCCACGAGTTTATATAAGCAGATCTCGTTAGGGGATCTAATCATTAACTTAGAATCCGAGAAATCGATGGAATAGGCCTCGCATTTTAGAGTCCCTTTACCCAGCAATTTCAACTTCGTCGAAAGTACTACGTATTGGTTACCGTAAACGTCAATAACCTTGTCATCTAACAAACTTAACCATTGGCACCTTATGTTAATTGAGGGTCCTCCAAGCATCTCTACCTTATTGCCTTCACAAACGTAGACCTTATCGGAAAGAAGCATGCTCACTAAACTCCCTTTCAAGGGATACTTGAAGAGTGCTCCCTCTTTCCATACCTCGACCTCTTTTAGAAACCCTATGGCAAAGGAGTTCCTATATGTACTCACATCTATTGCGTTACTGAAGGTATACATCAAGTTATTGTAGAGGTCGAATATGTAGACAGCACCCGGCGCTACCACGCCTAAGAAGCGTCCGGAATAGGAGCACTTGCTGGCAACTCCGTACACCTTTACGTCAATCGGTTCTAATTTACCAAGCACTATTTTATAGAAGTACGTATGTTCTCCATCACTTACTCCTACAACGTTCTTGCACAAGCAACACACGCTCATGGGCAGTGGAACGCTCACTCCACCATATACCAAGTTCGTCCCATATCCATAAATAAGGACGTTGCCGAAGAGCGACGCGCAGCAGCTTTGTACTAGGAGAGTCTTGAGCAGTATAAGTTGGTATACCACCCAACGGACCCCATCCTTGGGGGATCGGAATGCCTACAATAGTCATTAGCGGGCCGCCGGGAAGCGGGAAGAGCACTGTCGCGAAGATGTTATCAGAGCTCTTGAACTTACCCGTTATCTCTGCTGGGAGCATCTTCAGGAGCATTGCCAGAGAGATGGGGATGGATTTAGTTAAATTTAACGAATACGCTAAGGAAAATCCAAGGATAGACATAGAGATAGACTTGAGAACTTTAAAAGCCTCAATTGAAGGGAATGTTATAATCGAAGGTCATTTGACCGCGTGGGTGGCACCTAAGGCTGACTTGAAGGTCTACTTAACAGCACCCATACGTGTCAGGGCCAAGAGAATCGCTAAGAGAGATGGAATAGATGAGGAGGAGGCCATGTTCAGCATTCTGGAAAGGGAGAAGGCTCATTGGGAGCGCTTCAAAGCTCTCTATGGAATAGACATCACCGACCTCTCCCCTTTTGACCTAGTCGTAGATACTTCCAAGTTTAGACCCGAAGAAATATCGAATATGATAATAAGTTATATAAAGAGAAGTTACTCTTGATCTCCTTCGATCTTCTTGATTACTTTTTCTGCAATATCAAGGAACGATTTAGCAGCGGGAGACTCCGGGTACTCGATGAAGAACGGGAGACCCTTGTCATTACATTCAGATATTCTGGGATCTAGAGGTATAGAACCCAAGAAGTCAACCCCCGCCTCTTGGGCTATCTTCTTTCCGCCGCCAGAACCGAATATCGGGTAGGTCTTCCCGTCACATGGACATGTGAAGCCCGACATGTTCTCTACTATACCTAGTATTGGTATGTTTAACCTCTTAGCGAAGTTTATCGACTTCATTACTACCTTCTGGGAAACTTCGGAAGGTATGGTAACTATTATCGCTCCGGTGATGTTGGGTATCATCTGAGCGACGGTCAAAGGAGCGTCACCGGTTCCGGGAGGGAGGTCTATTAGCAAGTAGTCTAGCTCTCCCCAATTCACGTTCTCCAAGAGCTCGAGCATGGCGTTAGAGAGCATGGGTCCCCTCCAAATGACTGGAGTGGTATCGTCGGGCAGCATGAAGTCCACGCTAACTATCTTGACTCCTAGAGGTCCGACCACGGGCATTAAACCTTGATCGGTCGCGAATACCCTCTGACCCTCGGTCCCCATCATCTTAGGGATGCTGGGTCCGTAGAAGTCCGCGTCAAGGACCGCAACCTTCTTACCCTTAAATGCCAACGCGAAGGCCAAATTCGCAGTTACGAAGGACTTACCTACTCCTCCTTTACCGCTCATTATCGCTACCTTATACTTCACGCCCTTGAGCCTGTTCTCGATGGACTTTTGTATTTCTTGAATGGGCCTGAAGGGGAGCTTCTTCTGTGCAGCCATTCCTTAAACCCTATTCCCGTCCGTCTGAAGGGGAATATATATGGGAGAAGTGGAGGAGGTGTCGGGAACTCCTATAAAAAGTTCGAAGGCTTTAGCGCCTACGAAGGTTACCCTCTTCGGCGAACACGCCGTCGTCTACGGTAAGCCGGCACTCGTCCTCTCAATACCGGTTTACGTAGAGGTAGAGACCGAAAGGGCAGACGAGTTCTCTTTAGAGAGTGGTCCTGTTTCGTTAAACAAGCTCTCCCTAATCATCGAAGAAGACGAGGTGAGGTTATCCGGGGAGGCTCGGGGAGAGGTACTTAGATATTTCTCGTATATCTTGGAATCGCTGAATATCATTGGAATTAGAGACGTGAGAATTAGGATATCTTCCCCGCTTCCCGTAGGAGCGGGGCTTGGTACCAGCGCCGCCGTAACCGTGGGAACCATAGCTGCCGCCTCAAAGCTCAACGACATGAGTTTAACAAAAGAGAAGATAGCGGAGCTCGCTTGGGAGGTCGAGAAGAGGGTACAGGGCAGAGCTAGTCCCATGGACACGAGCGCCTCTGCCTTAGGAGGAGCGCTCTTGATACGAAGGGACGGAGAGAAGTGGATTAGGGAAAAAATAACGATAAATGAAGTTCCATTGGTAATAGGTTTATTCAAAAAGAGATGGACCACTGGCGAGCTAGTAGCGAGGGTTGCCAAAAGGCTTACCGAGTATCCATTTCTCAACGAGATAATTGAAGTAATAGGCGATTTAACCATGGAGGCGCTGAACGCTCTCGAAAGCGGCGATCTAGCGAAGGTGGGAGAACTGATGAACGTGAATCATGGACTTCTGGAATCATTAGGAGTAGTTACCAAGGAAATAGCCGAAGCTGTTCACGCCGTCAGAATGGCTGGAGCGCTGGGAGCAAAGGTCTCCGGTGCTGGAGGTGGGGGAGCTGTTGTCGCCTTAGGAGACAACGTCGATGAGATCTCCGCAGCGTTCAAGGCGGTAGGGGCAGAGAGGGTGTTGGTCATCCGAAGACTATCGAGGGGAGTAGAGGTTAGGTGAAGGTTTTTATCCGGGTTTTACGGTGGCTCGAAAGGTGACCGTACATGGGAAGCCACGGTTCGTTGACTAAGGCCGGAAAGGTCAGGCAACAAACCCCCAAGTTCGAGCCCAAGCCTAGGAAGAACAAGCCGCCTCGTGTGAGGAACAGGAAGGAGTTCGAGAGGTTTAGGAAGAAGGTAATGGCTGCTGCCTAACCAACTGCTTTTTCTTCCACGCTTCTTCCTTCCAATACCTCCATTACCTTCTCAATTGCATCATCCATGCTTATCGCCCTTAGCCTCATAGTGGGGTGGAATCTGGCGCTGTCTGGATCCTTCAACCCATGGCCAGTTACCACCGCCACTACCGTCTCATCTCCGTTGAAGTAACCTTGAGAGGCTAACTTGATCAAACCTGCCACGCTAGCAGCTCCAGCCGGCTCGGCGGCTATTCCCTCTTCACGTGCGAGGAGTCTTTGAGCCCTTAGGATCTCAGAGTCGGTAACGCTTTCAAACGTACCACCAGATTCCGTCACGGCCTTCCACGCCTTGAGCCAATTGACGGGCTTTCCTATTCTTATCGCGGTTGCAACCGTCTCGGGCGAATCGGTGAAGAGGGGTGCCCTCAGTCCGGCCTTAAATGCGGAAGCTATTGGGGAGGCCCCTTCGGCTTGAATTCCGTTCATCTTAGGTAAGGAATCGCTGTATCCCCATCTCTTGAGCTCCTTGAATCCTTTCCAAATTGCTGAGATGTTTCCAGCGTTACCCACGGGAACGAATATGTGATCGGGGACTCCTATGTCCTCGAACAGCTCAAAACCTAACGTCTTCTGCCCCTCGAGTCTCCAAGGGTTGAAGGAATTCAAGGGGTAGAATTCGTCCCTCTTCGCCAACTCCTTAGCGGTGTCTAAGGCCAGATCGAAGTTGCCCTCTATCTCGACTATTATCGCACCATGCATTATGCTCTGAGCGAGTTTTCCTAGGGCGACCTTTCCTCTAGGAAGCAAGAGGAAAGTCTTGAGTCCCGCTCGAGCAGCGTAAGCGGCTGCAGATGCTGCTGTGTTACCTGTGGAGGCGGCCACAACCGCCTTGGATCCGACTTCTCTAGCTAAGGTTATAGCCAAACTCATTCCTCTATCCTTGAAGGAACCCGTCGGATTCGCTCCCTCGAATTTTACGTAGAGTCTCCTTACTCCGATGATTTTCTCCAACTTCTCCAATCTAATTAGAGGGGTCGAACCTTCACCCATCGTGACGGGTCTTTCTGTCTTTAGAGGTAGCAATTCCTTGAATCGCCATATTCCCATCATTCGACTCCTTCTTCGGAACTCCGTGAAGGGAGGCAGCTCGTCGGGGGTAAACACGACCTCTAAGAGATGTCCGCATTTGGGACAAGTGAAGAGCTTCGGGGATGGATCGTACTCCGCGCCGCAATTGACACATCGCAGCCTAGGTCGCACTGATACACCTACCCCGCGCTCACCGATGTGTCTCGAAGAGCTTTAACTTTAATCCGAGCAGGCTTCCCTCTACTTAACTCGCTGAATCGGAGACTGAAGTATGGGTATTACCACTTGCTGTTCTCTGAAATTGTAAACGCTTTGGAAAAGCTAGAAAGTACAAGTTCTAGGATACAAACAGTAGCTATACTGACATCATTGTTTAAAAAGGTATTAGATGAAAACAAGGATTTGATCGATAAAGTCGTGTATTTCATCCAAGGAAAGCTTTGGCCAGACTGGTACGGCTACCCTGAGATAGGTATTGGAGAAAAAGGAATAATAAAGGCTATAGCCTTAGCCTCTGGCTTAAAGGAAAGGGAAATAGAGGAGCTCTACAAGAGCTTGGGAGATCTGGGCCTAGTAGCAGAGAGGGCAATGAGTAAGAAGAAGGCAGTGGGATTGGCAGCTTTTGTAAAGAAGAAAACACCACTTACCTTCGAGAAGGTCTATAATACCTTAAAGAGAATAGCATTCATGCAAGGTGAAGGAAGTAGAGATCTCAAGATAAAAGCACTAGCTGGATTGTTCACGGAGGCCTCTCCTAAGGAGGCCAAGTACATAGCTAGATTCGTTCAAGGAAAACTCAGATTAGGGGTGGGCGACACCTCCATAATAGAAGCTTTGGCGCAACTCTTCGGTGTCCCCAAGGAACAAGTGGAGAGGGCTTACAACTTAAGAGCCGACCTAGGAGCTCTGGCTCTCTTAATGGCGAAGGAGGGACCTGATGTAGTCAAGAGGGTTCATCCGAAGCCCGGAATTCCACTAAGACCCATGCTGGCTGAGAGGCTGCACGACCCCGTCGAGATACTCAAGAAGTTAGGTGGTGTGGGACTCGCTGAGTACAAGTACGACGGCGAGAGAGCTCAAATACACATACTCCCAGATGGGAGAGTTATTATCTTTTCTAGAAGATTGGAAAACATTACCGAACCTTATCCGGACGTAGTTCAGTATGCCAAGAAGCACGTAAAGGCAAAGGAGGCGATAATTGAGGGAGAAATAGTAGCAGTAGATCCTAGGACCGGTGAGCTAAGACCCTTCCAAGAACTCATGCACAGGAGGAGGAAACACGACATTCACATAGCGATGAAGGAGTACCCCGTCCACGTAAGACTGTTTGACTTAATGTACGCCGACGGCGAAGATTACACCGACAAACCTCTACCTATTAGGAGAAAGAAGCTGGAGGAAATACTCGATCAAGTAGAGGAGTTCAGAATAGCCGAGAACAAAATAGTTGACAATCCCGAGGATTTGGAGAAGTTCTTCTACGAAGCTATAAATAACGGCTGTGAAGGTCTAGTGGTCAAGGCCATCCACGATAGAAGCATTTACCAAGCCGGCGCCAGAGGATGGCTGTGGATTAAGTACAAGAGGGACTACAAGAGCGAGATGATAGAACCTGTTGACTTAGTGGTCGTAGGAGCGTTCTACGGCAAGGGTAGAAGAGGAGGAACCTATGGCGCGTTGCTTATGGCGGGTTATGATAAGGAGAGAGACGTATTCATGACGGTATGTAAGGTAGGTTCCGGCTTCAGCGATGAGGAGTTAGCCAAGCTCCCAGAGCTCTTGAAGCCCTACATCATTCCAAAGAAGCATCCGAGAGTGGTCAGTCAGATGGAGGCGGATGTATGGGTTCAACCCGCGCTAGTAGCCGAAATAATAGGTGCGGAAATAACCATAAGTCCTATGCATACTTGTGCCTTAGACAAGGTCAAAGCAGGTGCTGGACTCGCAATTAGGTTCCCTAGATTCATCCGTTGGAGACCCGACAAAGGACCTGAAGATGCTACAACATGTGACGAGATAATTGAAATGTACAAGATGAAGCTCCATAAAGTCGAGGAGTGAGAGAGTGGGCCGAAAGAATTAGGATTAATACGGAGGTCTCTCTTTTTTCTAGTGGGACACCGTGGCGAAAGTGAAAGTGATAATAGTTTTGGTGATACTTTTAATCCCACTATGGTCGCTAAAGTGCTATTCAAGCAATCCTAAGCTATTGAGCATGTGTGAATCGGTGGCTCCCAAGGTTGAGAAGCTTTGGGGTAAGGTCGACGCTATCGTGTACTTGAAGGATGGATTGACCAACGCAACCATAGGATCATACCATTCAAATAACTTTACAATAGTCTTGAACGATCCAGATTATTGTACGGTAGCACATGAGCTAACTCACGTAATTCAGCTCTACAAAGGCATAAAGGGTCCTAGATGGTTCTTAGAGGGTCAAGCTGATCTAAGTTGCTACCTACTTTATCCTAATGAGTACGGAAAAAGGGGTTATATTACTTGGTTAAGAGAAGGCTTTGGTGAACTTGACCCTTATCGCTTCGGAATAACCATCCTATACTATTTGTTTAAAAAGAAAGGTAACGTCTACTTGGCATTGAACTTCAGTCATGAGGATGCGCTACTATATTTTGTAAAAGCACTAAGGTCGTGCACAACTCCTTTTGACATATGCCCGGGCCCTCTAAGCGTCGACGTTTCGGGTAATGGCACATGGTGGGCGAATACTGATAAAGTGAAAGGTAATGTCACTGTTATAGATGGTATAGCTATATTCCATGGTTACGGAGAAGCTTATGCTATACCTTCACCCGCGCTTATCTCAGTTATCCTAACCTCCTTACGACGGAGACGAACCTCTTAACCCTCTCAACGTCTACCGGAGCCTCGGTAACTCCATTCTCCTTGAAATAGGTCCCTACGATGAAGCCATCAGCCTTCACGAACTTGTGGACGTTATCTGGCGTGACTCCCGAAGCCACGTAAACGGGTCTTCTTGAACATCTTTTCACCTCTTCCACGTCCTTAGGATCAGGAGGTGAACCCGTGGAACTACCGCTTACTGCTAGAACGGAAGCCATGCATCTGTCTCCGAGATCCCTCGCCTCGTCGCACAAGGATCTCTCGCTTATCGGCGATGCGTGTTTCACCCTCACGTCTGCGATAACTTCTACCTTCCTTCCGAACTCCTTCATTACATTCATTCCTTCCCTAGCCACCGGCGTCAGTAAACCCTCAGGGGTGTCAGAGCTCCAACACCATTGATTGGACCTGACAAATGATGCTCCGGTAACCAAGGCTATTGCTATGGCCTCCGGAGCTGAGTTCCTTAACAAGCTTATGCCCACTTCAATCTCAACTTCATTCATGATTTCTGACACTATTCTCGTCATTGTAGCCACCGTTAACGTGGGTACCCTTATGGGATACGGTTTGTCGCCGTAGTTCTCCACGATTATGGCATCAACTCCTCCCTCCTCCAAAGCCTTAGCATCTCTTACCGCTCTTCTTATGACCTCCTCTAAGGGATTCTTAGCGAAAGGGTTCCAGAGGTATGAGCCCGGCAAGGGCGGTAGATGAACGACTCCAATGATTTTCTTCATCGAATGTCACCACCTAAAAGTACGTTGAGGTGTTATGAAGTGAAGGTGTTACAGACGAGGTTACGATGCTCTTTCGAGGCGATGAATGATGAGGAGGTCATTGTCAGATGTTCTTATATTAGAGCGCCGTGGTCAAGACCTATAGTTCCGTTCACTGGACGATTCGTAGGAGGCGATGCGGAGGATCTTGGGAACGGTTACTTGAAGCTCCTCAAGTTGAAGGGGATCATAAGACTCGCCGGCAAAGTTGGAGATAAAGGTAAAGTTGGCAATATTAAATTCATCTTCCAAGAGACAGATGTTAATGTAATTGGGATAAAGAACGGAATAGCAATAGTACACTTAGTAGGAAAGGGGAAGTACAAGGGATCAATTTACGGATATCCTGTTGAAGGTAATAGTGAGAACGATGAGCTAATAGGTGTCCCTCCGATAAGGGGGAGAAAGGCCAAACTTACCATAGGGGGGCTCCTCGTTCTTAAGGAATTACCCAAACCCTCTGAGCTCAATGAGTATGACATCCCCTTACCGTATACTGTATTAGAAATACGAGAGGACTGCAAGAAACTCCTCGCCTTTGAAGACTTGGACTTCGTTACGTTCAAAGGTAAGTTAGAGAAGCTGAAGAAGGGATTGAACGAAATATGCTCTAGAGGGGTAGTTTACTACAAAGGCTTCGTAGAGGAACCGAAAAGATGTACTTATTTAAGAAAGGGCTTCTTCATCTCTTCGCCAATTATAAGGTTCGAGCATAAAGGAAGGTACTTAGTTCTTAATTCATCTTTAAAGAGCTTCATCGTTAACAATGGTAAAGTTGATATACTAAAAGACGTCGACGTTTATTGTAAAGGCAATGAAACTGAAGTCATGGTAAAAGATAACAAAGCATTGATCTATCACAAAGGCGTTAAAATTCAAAGGGAGTTGCCGGAAAGACCCACATCATGTGAAGTCTTGAACGAGGACGTATTGTTTGCTTTTCCATCTAAGAGGGTGGATCTTCCCGTTAAGGTCCTCGACTCCGGCACCAACGCCTTCATACCTCTCTTCCCACTAGTTACCGTTGTGACTCCCATCGATTGGGAGGAACCTTGGGGATCCTCAAGTAATGCATATCTGATGACATTAACTGGGAAAAAGGTAGAATTGGAGCCGGGGTCCTTCAAGCTTCTTAAGATAAACGATCTCATCGTCGCCTACAACCTCTATGGTAGCATTTATGTATTCAACAAGGATCTTGAAATGGTGTGGTCTAGAGAAGCAAATGCCGTTAGATCGGTAGCCGTCTTGGACGACGTCTTGGCTATCTGGACACAAAGACCTCCTAGATTAAGGTTATTCCACCTAAGGGGAGGAAGGTTCAAGGAAGTAAAGAAGCTATCCTTCAGTATAAATCATGCCGCCCTTTGTCCGGATCTCATTTCGAAGCTGATTTACGCGATAGATGAAAAGGGGAAAATGCTAGCCTTGAATAAAGAGGGAGAAGTTGTCCTAGAATCCACTGTGACACCCTCATGGACTTGCATGAGCTTCGATAAGACGCTCTTCACGGCGTCCTCCGAAGGTATGATCAAATGGGAAAGGTTATCCTCTGTGGAGGACTGGGAGAAGCTCCACGAGGTCCTCTTCTCCCACTTCTAGTCCTTCAAGCACGCTTAGCTCCTTCCCATTGACAAACACCAGTAAGAGTGCCGTAGGCGTACCGTTCTCATTAATTAGGTCCTTGAGCTCGGATCTCAACGTTCTTAGGCATTTCAAGACCTCCTCTACTCTCCGAGCGTGAAGCGTTAGCTCCTCCCCGCTCCAAAGCCTTACTTTTGCCAATTTCTCACCTTATAGCCAGCTCCTCCCCAAGGTGTACATATCCTGGTCTCCCCTTTCTGAACTTCTCCGGCGACCCATGCTTTCAATCCCTCTCTCTCAAAGTACTTGATGCTTTCTTCATCACCAATTACTATTAGACCTACTCCCATATTGAAGGTGGTATACGCTTCCATAGGATCCAAGTTTCCAGCTTTTACTATTCTCATAAACACCTCGGGGATTTCCCAACAATCCAATTTCAATCCCAGATCCTTAGGGAGTCTTTCATGAACCTTTCTGAAGGCTCCGCCAGTTACATGGGCTGCCCACTTCACCTTCCCCTCTTTCATGGCATCCAACAGGGGGTTATGGTAGTTCGCTACCGGAGCGACTATGTCCTCCTCTATACCGTCTAGGCTTAGTCTTCCTGCGTCTATCAGCTTCCTGATCAACGTATAGCCGTTTGCATGAGGACCAGTAGAAGCTACAGCGATTACCTTGTCCCCTGGTTCCGGTTCCCTCGTGTCAGCATATCGAGTTCCCAAGAGGGTACATGATATATCGTAACCCTTCACTACGTCTGGCATTATAGCAGTTTCGCCACCTGCCAATACTGCACCTATACTCTCTATTGCCTTAGTAAGGCCCTTACCTATATCCTCTGATAGCTTGGGATCTCCTTTCTCAGTAGCTAGATAGTCAACTAAGAGGATACCCTTGAATCCTTCACATGCAATATCATTAGCATTGACCATCACGCAGTCCCAACCTGCTATCTCGTTCCTCCCGAGTTTGTCGAGAAGTATGGTCTTGGTACCAACTCCATCGACGTGTAAAGTTATTTCCATATCACCCAGCTTGAAGGATGACGCATAGCTTCCTATTCCCTCAGCCCTTGATTTTATCAAGCCTAATATCTTCCTTTGCATCTCCTTTTGTTTATTGATATCTACTCCAGCCTTGGCGTAGCTCCACCTCTCCACTTTTTACCACCGTAGACGTCGCGCACACTCGTTCCTATAGTCTTACTCCACTATTACTTACTTTCGGGGTAGGGTCTTTGGCGGGCAGGGTAGAGGTCGAAGTATATTGCTACGGGTTCCATGATGAATATTGTAAGTTGGCTTACTTGGAACTCTCTAAGCTAAGAACGGACCTAATTCTAGACCATCAAGTGGACATAAAGGTATCTATTGTTGATTACTCTTCCGCACCCTTGAACTTTCACTCAAATTACCATAAAGTAGCTGACTTACTGAGGGAGGTAGCGAGGGTAAAGATAGGTAACAAGTACATATTCAGTTACAAAGACTTAGTAAACATGCGCGAGCAAGTGATGGAGTACATACTTAGATGCGCCAACGAGGACTACGGTGGCCTGCTCGGTATGAGCGGGGTCGGCGTTACTGAGGCTATCTAAAGCCCATGATGAGCGAACCCGTATGCGACCGCGCATCCAGGTTCCAAGCGTTTGCACAAGAACCTTCTCATTTTCTCTATGGTACCCCTATAGGGACCCTCCAAATGGAGCTTTCTTCCCTCTACAGGGAATAATTCCACTTCACTCATGTCCACAATTTCTAGTTTTCGGAGCGCCATCGCTCTATAGCCGCATCTCTTACACCTCCTCGTTAACGTTCTCCTTCCCATGCTAACCATCGGAGCGCCGCATCTAGGACATCGAGGCGCTCTTTCGTTTACTAAAATTCCTCTCGTTATCTTCATCTTTGAAATCGATTTGACATTAGGCTTATTTATTACATTTATTTCCATATCGAGCAATATTCTATTATACCTCATAAATCTTCTTAATAGCTTCGTTAAGCCTGTTTCTTTAAATAACATGTAGTCATTGAGTTTCACATCTTCACCGATCTCAACGATCTCTTCTTCAGTTATCTTGACTCTCTTTTTACCGAAGTCATAAGTGTACATCTCTTCGAGCTCTCGAGGATCATAGCTGTGTTGATTTGTACGAAAAATTACCGCCATCGAAGGTCTTTCGCCCACTATCAGCTTAGCTAGAGATACTATAGCGGCCGTATTCCTTCCCCTAATTCCATAGAGAACGGGATCGTCGCCTCTAGGACAGATTATTGGACCGGAGCTTTCGTGAACCAACGGATATAGATGATCATGTAACATCTCGAAAAGAGGATGGAAATAACACTTTCTTCTACCGCTAGCATCCGGATCTCGATAAGCTAACATCTCGAAGTTGGGAACGTCGCTTAAAGTAGTGGACATAGAGGCTAACGCACCCACCAATGCCCTCTCACTACCTTCCCATAGTACTCCCTTCTCTTGAACGATGAGCTTGACGTCTCGAGGGTCTACTACCCTCTCAACGGCTTTCAAGTAGAAGTCCCTGCTAAGCCACCCTTCGGATACAGCTATCGCTCCTCTTCTGACGCGCTGCATGAAATCCCTCAAGAAGTGCTTCGACTCCTCGAACACCTCTTGGGGCTCTCCGTTCACTTCAAAAGCTATGGAAGCGTTACCTCTGGTCTTCCATGGAACGCTCGGGTTTAGCCTGACTAGGCGAGGGAAGTCTTGAACCTCGAACCCTTTCTTATGTAGGTGTATCATAAGGAGGGATGCGACGTGAGTGGTGCATCCGGCTCTGGGTAAATCGAAACTGTCGAGAGAAACGACGGTCATCTTCACTTCTGGAAGTGTTTACCTTCGATAGCTATCAAGGTAAGGGTTGATCTTACTCCATTCATATTTCTTATCTCCTTGGTAATTACGTCGTTTAACTGATGGAGGCTAGGGGCTTCAAGCTTGGCGACTATGTCGAAAGTTCCATAAGTGATGTAGGCCTCTCTAACTTCCTTTATCTTCTTCAGCTTCTCGAAAACCTCTACCTCCTTTCCAATATCCGTGTTTATAAGTATTATAGCTACTGCCATCCCGCACCCCACAGAACATGCCTAGTTTTATTTATAAAATTCGGGGGCGAGGAGTGGGGCACGTCTATGGATGAGCGCGTTGAGAGACTACTAAAGTTAGCTATAGAGATTTCGAGAAATCCGCCCGAGGAAGGGATAACCGGAAGCGTTCCGCGCGAGCTCGAGCCTCTGGTAAAGTGGCTGAACTCCTTGGCTCATAGAAAGAGAAAAGTTGCCTACCTCGGTCCACCCGGTAGCTATACCCACGAGGCTTCTACATACCTCTTCCCAGAAGAGCGTAACACCTTAGTACCTAAAAGAACAATAAGTGAGGTATTTGACAGCGTAGCGAAAGGAGAGTCTGATTTTGGCGTGGTCCCGATAGCCAATAAGCTAGAAGGACCGGTAAACGAGACCATAGATAACTTACTCTTTCATGAGGTACATGTGGTTAAGAGCATCGAAATACCTATAAGGATAGTCTTAGGTAGTGGCACAGTCAATAGGATAGAGGAAATAAAGAAGGTTTATGGTCATCCCATGATCTTCGGTCAAGCGACGAAACTTCTATCCAGACTCAGGGTTCCAACCATAGCAACGACCAGCACCTCGGAAGCCGCCAAAATAGCTAGCGAGGAAGATGGAGCAGCGGCTCTATGTAGCCCTATGGCAGCCCGATTGTATAACTTGAAGGTGCTGCTGGATTCCGTAGAGGACTACCCTAGCAATAGCACGAGGTTCTTCGTGATTGGCAAAGAGTTGCTAAAAGATGGATCATATACTGCCCTTCTCACTTCAGTACCCCATAAACCGGGTGGACTCTATCACTTCTTAGAACCATTCGCTTCAAAAAACGTGAACTTAACGATGATATATTCGAGGCCTATGAAGGGTTATCCATGGAACTTCGTGTTCTATATAGAAATGGAGGGATCTATCGAGGAACTGAGAGAAGTGCTCGAAGAGGCAAAGAGGAGGTCCATGTTCTTGAAGGTGCTCGGAAGTTACAACATGCTTGAGGTCAGGAGATGAGGTCCGTGACCGCAGGGAACTCCTCATCGTTGCGGCTAGGTGCTGGCTCTTCATCCCTCGTGGCTGGCATAGACATGGCCGTTAGAAAGAAGCCTGCTTTATGCGTACTTAGAGGAAGAATCATAGAGTACCTAGGATTCATTGACACCAACCTCATCCCTTCCTTCCTCTCTGGACTAGGCGTTCGGATAGCGGCCATCGATTCCCCTTTCTCACTCCCTTCAGAAGGCGTTTGGAGGGAGGTGGACCTAATAGGAAAGAGAATTGGATTAAAACTACTTCCTCCCGGATGGAAGGGAATGAGAAGGTTAGTCGTCGAGACCTTAAAGCTTCTCGAGGAACTTCGAAGAAGGGGAATAGTTACTATAGAAACCTTTCCAAGTGGTATAGAATCTGACTGCACATTCTACTACATAGATCATAAGCAATACCCAAACAAGGACCTCTTAGATTCGTGTCTGGCGGCGACTGCTGCCCTAGGTTATGTCTTAGGGGAGGCTCTCTCGCTGTGGGCGGAAGACGGGGAAATAATTCTACCATCGAGATGCGTCAAGCTTCCTAGGGCTCCTCGCTTTGGCCCCTCCTCATCCCTCAGAGTCAGGAGGCGGCTTGTGAGGTAAAAGCTCACAAGCCGCTCCTCAAGTCATTGCCAACCGGGGAAGTTGGAAGGAAGAAATAAGTTCTTAGGAAGGCATATAATGATTAAGGGTAAGTACGTAGACATGATTTTAGAGGGACGAAAGACAACTACCATAAGGTTAGGAAAGTGGATACCTAAGTTCGATGAAGTAACATTTCATGGGGGAGGAAGGCCGTTTGCTATAGCAAGGATCGTTAACGTAAGGTATAAGAGGGTTAGCGAGTTGACCGACGAGGACGCTAGGAAAGACGGTCTCAAGAACAAGGAGGATTTAATAAAGGAACTTAAGAGAGTCTATGAAAACCTACGACCCGATGACTATGTCACTATAATAGAATTCGATGTAATTAAAAAATTGACAGAATTGGATGTGAAGGATCCGTACATGGGTCTAAAGCCTGTAGAAATTGCGCGCTTAGCATTGCGTTACCTAGACTTAAACCCCAATGAGAGAAAGATATTGAGAACTTTGACTCAAACGGGAAGCTTGAGAGAAGCCGCGATAAGGCTTTACGGTTCCGTAGAAGCACGTTGGAGGGTACGTAAAGTCCTCAAACGCGCGCTCCATGAGCTAGTTAGGAAAGGGATAATAGGCCCAAGAAGCTGACCAGGCGATTCGGGATGGTTAAGGTTATTTTATCTACAGTGACACCGCGAGGCGGTAGGCGATAATGAGCGCACTGAAGGAGAGTAACATAGTGGAGGAACTGACGAAGAGAAAGGGGGACAGGATCGTCGGACGCCATGTCTACGGTAACTTGCATGGTATAGACCCAGCGAAGCTATGGGACGAGAAGGCGTTGAGAGAGATGATAATCAAGGCAGCAGAAGAAGCCAACATGAAGCTGGTGGAAGTGAAGTCGTGGAAATTCGAAGGCTATCACGGAGGAGTATCCGTAATAGCCCTCGTAATCGAAAGTCATATAACGATACATACTTGGCCTGACTACGAGTACGCTACCGTGGACGTCTACACATGTGGCGACGAAGGCGATCCTTGGAAGGCGTTCTATTACATAGTAAAGACACTACAACCAGAAGACTACGTGGTCCATTACGCTGATCGCAGCAGCATGCCCAAGAGACCTCGAGGAGGTCTAAACGCCCTAACCCAATAATCCTTCAAGACTTTGTTTTGGAGGAGTAGTACTTCAATTACCTCGTCCTCAAAAGGCGTTACCTTAATGTGTCTCCAAGTGTACGTGGGCGAACTCAGCGGCTCCTCACTATGACTAACGGTCACCGCGTAGATCATCGGCATTCCATACTCCCTATACCACTCCTCACCCAAATCTACAACCTCATAGCCGCTTTTGCTCGATATTCTCCTAGCCTCATCACCTATGTATAGTAGTGCATCTGCTTTGCTAGGATCAGCTACCAACTTTATTCTTTTTCCCTTTTTATTTAAGTACCAGAGTGCTAACGTAAAACCAGTATGGGACTGAGGCACCCTCCAGAGTTTCATAATCTCCTTCCACTTTCTTATAATTAGTATCACGTTCTCCACTTTCCCATTAGACATTACCACGGGAGAACCGAGCTTAGGGAAGAACCCGAGGGTTCTAGCAGCTACGCTTGAAATGAGGGAGACGTGAACTTCATTTAAGAGATAGAGCCAGAGAGTTATGAGTGGATCTCCCTTTACTACGTCGAATCCTCTTTCCCTGAAGTATTTAATCAGCTTCTTTGTATATTCGTAACCGATTATTGCTATTCGCTCGCTCATGCTAGGTCGCTAATAGGGTAGTAACCTCAGTTTATTTTTGGGGTATCTATCCAAAGTGATCTGGAGGGTAGTCTATGAACAAGAGGGTACTGGTAGGTCTACTACTAATTTCCATGACCATATTCGCCGCTAACGCAACCGTATACCTCAAGGTAGTTAACAATAAAGTAGAGCTTTGCAAAATGGAGGTAAAGGGAACGTATTCTGGAACCACCATAAATAAGAACGTACTAAAGTCCAGTTTGAAGCTTAATTCAATAATTACTGAGGGTAACGGTGTCGTAAAGGAGAAAATCTCCACTAGTGGATCAAGCGAACTGAAAGCTTCATTGTTAAAGAGAGGTTCCTTAAAGCTTAACTTCTCTCTACGCTCCAATGCAACCGCTGCTGACTTGGGCATAAGGATCAGAGGCAGCGTATTAGTAAGCCTCATCTACGTCAGAAACAGCGATTTGAAGATAAATATAATACTTAACAAGAATTCCGAAAAAGGTTTAGTCAAGATAACAGGCTTCGTCGGTCTAACGACTCCAGTAACCGTAGTAAAGAACCTACTTAAGGTTCAAGTACCGAAGATAAAGAAGCAGATGGAGGAACATGGAGTTAAGATAATAAAATTTGATTACAAGGTGACCGGGAAGAAGGTACCACCGATGACCAGAGTTGATGTGGACATAGAGGTAGAGGTTAGCAAGGATAGCCTAAAGAGCGCTCTCGATAACTTCGGACTCGGATATCTAACCGGCTATCTAGAGGTGAAGGACAACATCACCAGGATCATAACAGGCAATGCAACCGCCCTCGCTAGAGTTAAGAGTATAACCGTCAACGACATCCCCGAGTTCTTCACCACCGTAACCTTCAAGGCTGAGGCCTTAGGTAAGTACTATAACACTACAGTGGTTCATGAGCTTCGTAACAGACTGAAGTTCTTCAATAAGATACTCAACATAACTTCCATATCGGACTACCTTCTAAGCACCACTAAGGCATCCTCCAGCGTTACCGCTAATTATGAAAAGGGTAAGGCTTCTGCCATAGCTCAGTTCCAAGGAGTATACTTCAAGGATTCGCCAGCATTCTGGAAGTCTGTGTTTGATATAGCCAAGAAGGAGAATGTCAAAGTACTGGTAACTTGTCCTTCCGGAAGCACTAAGACTCTGACAGCGCCAACCAATCCGTGTAAGTGAGGCATTTGTTTTTTGAAACCGCTCGTAACATTCAACATCGGCGACATTCCTTGAAGGGTGAACTAATCGACCTCTCACGCGCTCCTGGAAGAAAACTAGGTAGCTTCGATCTGGTACTACTACCAGTAGGGTCTCTAGAGTACCATGGTCCTCACCTACCCCTAACTACCGACACCATGATAGCTGAGGGCTTCGCTAGAAGGGTTGGAGAGATCCTTGCCGAAAAGGGATTTAGAATAGCCCTACTACCCTCAATAAATTACGGTTATACGTGGAGTCTTCGCCACCATGACGGTACCGCGTCCGTAGATCCTCACGTACTATCTACCATGGTTCAAGAAATACTCGTAAGCTTAGCGAACGCTAGATTTTCCAAGTTCTTGATAATCAACGGACATGGAGGTAACAAGGAACCATTGGAGGTGGCCGTGAAAGAGGCTCTCCTTAGGTTAGGAGCTGGTATCTCAATAGGATTCCTCTCATGGTGGGAATACTTAGAGAAGGAGGATCTCGATGAGCTCCTTCCAGGAGCCATTCCGTCTCATGCATGTGAAGTGGAGACTAGCTTAATGTTCTACCTTTGTGAAGATTGTGTGGACTTAAACGAAGTAGAGCCTGTACCTCTAGGTAAAAGAACGATGCTAAGGTCTATTGAAGATGCAAGGAGAACCTTCAGCAAAGGCTACTTAGGTAACCCCTCCAGAGCCTCGAAAGAGATAGGCGAGAGACTGTTCGAGAGGGTGGCGAACAGGATATCCTCAAGGCTTGTGGAGGAACTAAAGGAGAAGGAAATGCATGGAATAGAGTAAGGTTTTCTTAGTGTGAAAGGAAAGCCTCGAGCTTGCTCGTTCCGCTGAGGTATGCGCTGTCGATACTGAATGCCTTCAGTATTTGACCTAATGTGGTTTCTATTACATCGAAGTACTTATCTAGATCGAGTTCGGGTAGTTTGGCCAGTTGTACCGGTTTAACGCCTTCGGATCCCTTCACCTTGACGAACGATATTACATCACCTTGTCCTACTTCCACTCCAAACCTCTTCAGCATTAAAGCTGCCTTGACGTGCTGAGGCATGTTCTTCGTATATGCCTCAAGTGGTTTCGTCAATTGCATGTGGAAGGCAAGCTCGTCCAAGTCGTAGTACTGCCTTCTCAGATTGGTATATAACTGCTTTACGACTTCCTTCACCTTTCTTCTGGTCTCCACCACTTCTTCTGGAGTGTTTATCTCTTTAATCATGTCTATTAACTGTATGAAGGTTTGTTTGACGAATAAAGGCGTGTTCCTCTTCTTTCCTAGTAATCCCTTCACATCTATGCTTCCATCGGGATACACACCTATGTAGTTCTTCTTGAGGCCAGTAAACGCTACGAACTTGTACACCTTATCTATCTCTATTTCTAATCCGAACTTCTCCTTGACCCAAGCTATTATCTTGTCCAGTATCTCCTTGGGCGGTGACCATAAGAACATCGAGTCGGTATCACCATAAAGTACGACAATGCCGTTTTTCTCGGCATAGTTCATTGTCGCCTTTATTGCATATCTGCCGAACGCTGTAATGCTCTCAGCAGCGGGAGGACAATAAAGCTCGAAGCTGTCTGCTCCAAGGACTCCGTAGGAGGCGTTGATATACACCTTCATTGCCGATTGGACTGTATTATACCATTCTCTTAATCTATCGTCTAAGCTCTTGTCCTTTGCCTTCTTCTTATATATTTTAACTCTGTAATCTCTCAATAGGCCTACTATGAGGGGAGTTATACCTTCCCTATCCTGACATATCTTGTGACCCACCTCAGGGGCTTCAATATACTTCTTACAATTGGGTTCGTTAACTGTCTCGTAACTTATGTTATACTTCTTGATTATTGTTGGATATAGGGATGCGAAGTCTAATACAACTACATTGAAGAATATCCCTGCCACTGGCTCGAATACGAACGCCCCTTGATACCTCTTTCCTTTAATTATTGCAGAGCTCTTTATCGAACCCTTCATTCTTTCTATGTCTTCTTTGTTAGGTATTAGGTACCTTCTTCTCCTGTGCTCCCAGAAGAACAAGTTCTTGATCCACGCGGACACTTGTTTCCTCGTAACATCTTCGATGCTCATTTTCGAAATTCGTGAAATCAGTACCATTAGTTTCCATGGAAGCCATGAATTGAAGGTGAGCAAGTTCAACGTGAGCTTGGCGTCTCTAAAGTTGTAAATTACTAGTTCATCGTAGTTTAGCTCACTAATCGACTTCGTAATCTGGACCTTATGCTCTCCTAGAAGCGCTGAAGCCACTGCATCTAGGTTCACTTCCTTATACTTGTTACCGAACGCATAGGTCTTGATCGCATTTATGTCGTAGAACTGGTATAGATCGATATGAATTCCATGCTTGGTGGTGAACATGTCATTACTCTTTTTGAATATTATCATGTCGTCTGGAATTCCAAGTAACTTAGCCCTATGGAATATGTAGTTAAGGTCGAAGTTGTCACCGTTGTAGGTTATGAGCACTGGGTATTGTCTTATTATTCTCAAGAGCTCAAGGAGTAACGCCTTTTCAGAGTCATAGAACTCTACCTCGAAGTCCTGTTTCTTTAGATTCTCTATCTCTTCTTCTGTTAGCCTCTTGTCATTCCTCAATAGGACTAGTACCTTCTTCAAGCCATCAGAGCCAGCTATAGCCACCGACGTTATTGGATAGGGAGCCTTCTCTGGGTCAGGGATCCTACCAACGGAGGGCGTGAAGACCTCTATGTCTATCGCGACCGCCTTTATATGAGGCGGCGGTGCCTCGAAGACAGGAATCCATGATATTGCCATGTTCTTGAACTCTTCGCTCTCTTCCTCGAAGGCCTTCAGAACTTTACTTACCTCTTCTCCTGTTATCCTATGAGGCATTGGTACCAACCTCTTTGACTTTACCGTATACTTGAGCATAGGTATTAGGCCTAGATCGTACACGTAATTATCATGATACTTTATCTTGGCCTCCCAAGCTGTCGGAACCTTATCCCTCAACTTTCTCACGGCTAATGGATCGGTCGTGTAGATCTTGGTAAGTCTCTTAAGCTCCTTATTGAGTAGGTCGTACCTATAAACCACATCCATTCCAGCAAAGGTTTCCTCTCTAGTTATTCCCATTCTCCTTGCTTCTTCAGGAGTTACGTCAGTTAAGAAGTAAGGCTTATGGCCATAGGTATCCACCCATTCAACTATTTCATGTTTCTTTTCATCATATAAGAGGAGTACTGCCTTTCCTCTATGTCCATCGTAGAGTACTTGGAACAGATAATACTCGGAACCTTCACTGGCCTCTGGTGCGCCTTTCATGAGCACGCTATAGTCCCTAGCGCCGGCAGAGGCCGGTAAAGCTACCCGGAGAGCTCTCCTCGTAGAGCTGAGCTTAGGGGTTGCTTGAACGTGTTTAGGTTTCTCAGCCTTCACAAAGTAGCTTAGGGTGCTCGTTTCAATGCTCCTATTTACCCTCCTTTCTATCACTTTTACTTGTGCAGTATTGGCCTTCTTCTCCTTCCCATTACCGTTACCCTTTTTCTCTATTTCTTTCTTAGAGCCCTTCCCACCATTTAAGAAGTCCAAGAGCGTTGGTCCCCTATGTCTACGCTTCAATAATCGTGACCCGTCAGTGCAATAGGACTACAGCGGTAAAAGAGTGGTTAGCGCTTTTTAAAGAACATGTCGAGGCCCACTTGTCTATACCGTATTTTCTCTCTCCAAGCCTTCATCAGCCTTTCTATTGCTCTCTTCACTCTCTCTTCATTGAAATCATGTTCTACCACTAATATTTCGTATATCTTTTGAGGATCCGGCTCCCTCCATTCTAGCTTGTAGTTATCCGTAACCTCGGGGTGTAAGAATATCTCCTTTGCAGCTAGGAAGGGTTCTACGTCCCTTACACCTAAACTTCTCAATATTCTCTCGAGGTCTTTGTAAGTCTTTACAAGATGAAGGGCTCTCTTCGGGCCTACTCCTTTCACCCCTTCATTGAAATCAGTTCCAATTAACACAGCGATGTCTATCAATTGTTCTCTTGTGATGCCTAGTTTTTCTAATACACACTGGAGCGTTATCTCTTCGGGTTCTATTACAATATATTCCCTTTTACCTGGAAGCTTTCTTCTTCCCGTTATTGTAAGGTTACGAACCAAACGAGGACTTCCGAAAAGAAGAGAATCATAATCTTGGCTACCGCTAGCCCAGACTGAGCCTTTCTGAGCCATGTACGCCGCTTGAGCCTCTCCTTCGCTAGGAGCTTGCACCCAAGGAACACCCATGGCATCGAGGAGTTTCTTCGCTTCCTCTACCATTTCCTTGCTCAATCTCGCACTCATCTGAGCGTACTTCCTCGCCTCCTCTACCTCGCCCTTTCTAATTGCTTCTTCGTATTTTTCCTTTGCCTTTTCCTTGATCTCTATTCTCCTTTCGATCTCTCTCGATTTTAGTCTTGGTGGCTTACCATCAAAGACATAAGCAATTCTTATTCCATGTTCCAGCATATTTATCGTTCTGTAAAAGAGCCCCGAGAGGTGACTCGTCACTCTCCCCTTAGAATCCATTAAGGGTCGTCCATCCTCTCCTCTAATAGCAGCTAAGAACTGATATAGAGAATTGTAAGCGTCTAAAGCTATACTCTTTCCAGAGAGCGCCCTTAGGCTATGCTCTCTCTTACATTGAGGAGGGATTATTTCTCTTAATGCAGAAACACCCAAGGGATTCTTCCCCATGAAACGAATGAGGAAACAAAGTTAAGAGCTGGTCTCTACGGGAGTCTTGTTCAACGAAATTATCAAGTTATTCTTGACTCTCCTCACATGTATTAATCCATTGAGCTCTAGATACATTAATGCCTTTATTACCTCCACCTTGGATATTCCAACTTCCTTAAAGGGTTCGACGTATTGTAGTCTTTCGATGAGACCGCCAGCTCCGTCAAGCTGTATCGACTCTACAGCAGAGAGGATGTTGTAAATTATGAAATAGAGGGGATTCTTCCTCCATATACCCAGCTTGTCCTTAGCCATGCTCTCACCTTATGTATAGATATTCGGACCTTGTGCCCTCCTTGTTCCCATTCCCAGTCTCTGCTGAGCTCTCTCGAGCCACGTTTCGTAGAACTTGATCATATCTGGAGTTATGCTAGGTCTCACTTTCTTCAACGCTTTCTCGAAGTGCCTCATGTGCACTGTTATCGCGTTCAAGTCCTCTCTGAGGGCCTCCATTGCCGCTTCTCTACAAAGGGCCTCTAGGTCCGCCCCGCTGTACCCCTCGGTTAACTCAGCTAATCTCATTAGGTCAACGTCCATTGCTAACGGCATGTTCTTAGTATGTATCAGTAGTATCTTGAACCTCGCGTGCTTATCTGGTGGAGGTACGTAGATCATCTTGTCAAACCTACCCGGTCTTAGCAATGCTGGATCTATTATGTCAGGTCTGTTAGTTGATGCAATGACTACCACGTTGCCCATCCTTTCTATTCCATCCATCTCGGTGAGTAGCTGGCTCACTATTCTCTCAGTCACATGACTGTCTCCGCTAAAGCTCCTTATCGGGGCAATGCTGTCTATCTCATCGAAGAACACTATGGTTGGAGCCGCTTGCCTCGCCTTCCTGAATATCTCCCTTATCGCCTTCTCGCTCTCTCCCACCCACTTGCTGAGGACCTCAGGTCCTCTCACCGCGATGAAGTTCGCTTGGCTCTCGGTAGCAGCCGCCTTGGCTAAGAGCGTCTTACCGGTTCCGGGGGGACCGAAGAGGAGGATGCCCTTGGGGGGCTCTATTCCTAGTCTCTTGAAGGCGTTTGGATACTTCAGAGGCCACTCGACCGCTTCCCTTAGCTGCTGCTTGACCTCCTCTAGACCTCCTATGTCCTCCCAGTGGACCTCGGGGACTTCTACGTAGATCTCTCTGAGACCCGACGGAACTATGTCCTTGTACGCATTCAAGAAGTCCTCCATGGTTACCTTTATTCTTTCGAGAAGTCCTGGGGGTAGTTCACCCTTATCTAGATCTATCTCCGGTAGGTATCTTCTTAATGCATAGAATGCTGCGCTCCTTGCTAGGGCGGCTAGATCAGCTCCGGTGTAGCCGTGGGTCATCTCGGCGAGCCTCTCGAGGTCGACGTCGTCCGCTAAGGGCATGTTTCTGGTATGTATTTGTAGAATCTCTAGCCTTCCCTTCTTGTCTGGCAATGGTATTTCCAACTCTATCTCAAGCCTTCCAGGTCTCCTTAGGGCTGGGTCGACTGCGTTTGGTCTGTTAGTAGCAGCTATAACGACGACATCTTCCCTAGCTTCAAGTCCATCCAGAAGGGTCAACAGCTGTGCCACTACCCTCTTCTCCACCTCGCCGGTTACCTCCTCCCTCTTGGGGGCTATGGCGTCTATCTCGTCGATGAATATGATGCTCGGAGCGTTCTTCCTAGCCTCCTCGAAGATCTCCCTCAACCTCTGCTCGCTCTCTCCGTAGTACTTGCTCATGATCTCTGGTCCGTTTATGGCGATGAAATGCGCCTCTGTTTCGTTAGCCAGCGCTTTCGCCAGAAGCGTCTTACCGGTACCAGGAGGGCCGTAGAGGAGCACTCCCTTGGGAGGCTCTATTCCCAATCTCTTGAAGACTTCGGGATACCTTAAGGGTAACTCGATGAGCTCTCTGAGCTTCTGTATTACCGGCCCGAGCCCTCCTATGTCCTCCCAAGTTACCTTGGGAACCTTAGTCTGCTCGACGTACCTCTCTAGGATAATGATATTGGTGTTATGAGTTATCCTAACGACGCCGCTTGGCTTAGTGTGAACGATGACGAAGGGTATGGTTTGACCGAGTATGGGTATGAGTACCGTATCTCCCTCGACTACTGGGAAGTCCATTAGCTTCTTCTTAGCATAAGGCACGAAGCCTTCGTCTATAGTCACATTAAAGCTGGTAGGAGCCAATTTCACGAGCACTGCTTTCTTCACCTTAGCTTTTCTAACATAGACCTTGTCTCCTATGTTCACTCCAGCATTTCTTCTAATGAGACCATCCATTCTAATGATGTCCAGTCCTTGATCCTCCGGGTAAGCGGGCCAGACGGTGGCGGCCGTTACCCTCTTACCCTCTATTTCGACGACATCTCCATTGTGCAGACCCAACATGTCCATAATCATCTTGTCTATTCTGACTCTCCCTCTGCCAACATCTCTTTGTTTAGCTTCCATTACCTTGAGCTCTACACCTTTTGGACTTATTCTCTCAGATATTGACACTATCCTACCCGCCCTATGCTGATATAAAACAGCTTTTAAGGAGGGGTCTTGGAAATGCCCAAACACAGCTTTCCGTCTTCCTCCCACACATCGACCACGTCACCATCCCTTAGGTCTAACTTCCCGAACATGTCGCCATGGGTTATCCCAGCCATCACGCATCCGCTTACGACTATGGGGTCGGTCTCCTCCTCAAAGATTATCGCTAGAGGTTGATTTCCGTAGTACTTCAATGCATAAATTACGTAGGCGCCAACGGTGGAACCCTTCGCTCCCTCAGCTATTAAGACTTTACCTTTTATTGATCTACCATCATAAAGCTTTCCTTCCTTTGGATTTACTTCACCCAAGAAGCTAATTCTTCCTTCTATCTTGACGACCTCCCCCCTTCCGGTCTCACTTGTTATGAGTCTCCTTCCGCACCTCAAGTTACCACTCTCCATAGATCCCTCACCCTTACCAAAGCAACTTCCAGTCCCTTTCTATTAAGATAGAAATAGGTCTTCGCGCTCGTGGTCATAATTCTCTTATAACCCAAACGTTCTATCGGCGTCACAACACTACAAGTCCCCTTCACTACCTTGATACCCTTGTTCTCCAAGCTCTGAATTATACCTTCTCGTAAAGCCTCATCGAATACCTTCGGCGAAGTAGCTATCCAGAACTCTCTGCTAACTTTATCCTTTATTATTTCGTTTATTTTCTTTAGCTCGTTTAAGTTTGAATGAGGACATCCGTGAAATATTAGCTCTGGATCATTGAATCGAAACAGTTCTTCTATTTCCTTTTCGTCGATCTCAACTCTTTCTTCGTCACCAATATCGTATGTTCCTCGGGGAGTTACCTTCTCCAGAACGCTTAGTGCTATCCCTCCAGAAGCGGCTGAAGCTGCTAGCATTAGCTTCATCGACTCCTCATCTTGCGGTGGTTTAGGATAGCGAGGTATTCCGCTTCCCACCTTTTCACCTACAAGGTATCCTAAGGCACTCCACTCTACGGGGTCGTCGAGTTCTGGGTGGACTATCAAGTGCGTGGTCCTCCTATTCTCAAGAACTTGAAGACCTGCATGATACGTCTTACCGGTTATCGCTGAGGCCACCGCTAGTGGTCCGCCTTCTCTGTTCGTGAATGATCCCAAAACGCTGTTCGCAAAGGCGACGGCGCTGCTCTCTCCCCAAGAGAGTCTCTCGAAGGGTTTTGGCTTTCTGAGATAGTAAGGAGTACACGTAACGCTTATCTCAAAACCCATGTCCTTGAATGCTTGCAATACTTCCATCTGCTTCTTGTAGAATTGCTCACCTACAGGTATCTTGTTAGGATCATCTAAATCCATTCCAATAGGGTTTACAGTGCTGTATACTCTAGCCTTTGCGCCTTTGGAAGACAACTCCCTTAGCCAATGGAGGCCGGGTTCACCTATTGTACCATAAGAAACGCCAGAGGCGTGAGCGTGGGATATGTCGACTAGCTTATCTGCTCCCAGTACCTCGCCGACCTTCACAACTATTTCCATAGCAATCCTCATCGCTTCTCCGTACTCCCCCTTCAGCATCCTCTCCTCTTCACGCGTTAGATGCAACGGATGCACCCGCGAATTCCTTTAACTTTTCATAAGGATCCTTCGCTTTCATCACAGCTGAAGCTACCAAGACGCCGTTAGCACCTAGCTCTATGGCTTTCTTCACGTCATCTCCAGTAGATATACCCGCTCCGACCAATATCGGTCCGTTGAATCCGATCTCCCTAACTGCGTTTACAGTATCTGTAATCGTCTCAGGTTTGGCCTTGGAAACCGAGATACCGGTGCCTATGAGCTCGGGTGGTTCCATCGCTACCATTGTTGGTCTCAATACGGCTACGGAAGCTGCGGTGAGCGGTGTTGGGGCGCATACCAAGCTCTCCAGACCGTACTCGTTTAGCTTCCTCACAACTACCTCTATCTCGTCAATCCTTATTCTCTTTTCACTATGGTTGATAATGCTTCCCTTTACAAAGTCCTTTATGCCTTCAACTATTACGCTCCCAGTATGCGCTCCCGGATTCACCGGATCAACGCTCTGTGCGTATACCTTCGTCTTCTTGGCAATTGAACTTACCTCTTTTATTTCGGTGTGGGGTGGGGCCAATATTGTCTCTACATCGTACTCATCTGCTATTCTCTCCAACGCTCTTAGTACCCTAAGGAGATGTGCTCCAAAGGAATGGGGGTAGTATACCTTAGCGTTTATGGCTATTATAGGCCTCATCCTGTATACACCACCTTTACCTCTACGTTGCCCTTAGTGAGTTTGTTCAATTTATCGATAACCTCTTGTTGCATTCCTGCCGGTATCTCTATTTCCGCCACCAAGCTGCCATCACTCTTCCAATCGACCGACTTCAACTCTCCTAGCTTCTGAAGGCTCGAGTATGCCCTCCCGGAGAATTGTGGAGGTATTCTGACTTCAATGATCATGCGCGCTATTTTTATAGGTATAACCCTAGATATGGCCTTTACTATTTTTAGGGCCTGTTCCTCTATGTCCTTATAAGGATCTACTGATACCTTCGCTTCCTTCATAGCTGCCTCGATCCTCGCCGGAGGTATTGGCAACTTAGTTTGGGGATCTATGGCATTTCTCGCAATGAAGTTTATCACTTGTCTTTTCTTGGCCTCCAGTATCCTCCTCCTCTGCTCAGCCGTTAGTTGAAGTTCACCTTTCATTATAATCTCCTTTGCTATTTTATTTATATCTGTTGTACCGAATGTCTTCTTCAAAAGCTCGGGGGATACTCTATCACCCGAGCCGACATCTTTGTATACCGTATCAGTGATCAAGACTTCTTCGATTGGTATGTTCTTTCCACTTCTAAGCTCCAAGGCTTTATCGGGATCAACCAAGATCTCAAATCGATGACCCTTTATCTCCAAACGTGCTATCACGTGATCCTTCTTCCTCTTCAAAAAGGCTCCCCGAGAGTACTGAAGAGACAGCGAGGGTTATAGCTGAAGGGTTCCATCACGCTTAGGCATACCAATTCTAAAGGTAAAGTTCTTTTTCCTATAAAGCTTCTTAAACTCACACCATCTTTCCTTGTCTCCCATGATGATTTCCTTCTCGTATTGTATACTCCACATGGCGTAGGGCCTTCTAAATCTATTTATTTCCACTATCTTTTTCATTATTCTCTCTATTTTTTCATCTTCTTCTAAATCACTTCTAATGATATCCTTCACATCAACAAGTCTATTATATTCATTAAGACAAGGATAAAGTTTACCGTCTGGACTGACTCTTATTCTTAGACATCCTGCACAGAAGAGGGGGTTAGAAACTGGACGTACGAGCTCCACTATGCTCCCGTTTTCCATAATGAACCTCAACCTATTGTGAAGCCTCCTTATCTCCTTTCTAGAAGCCCTCTTCTCTAGTTCATTTAACAGTTCATCCGGGAAGCTGTGAGCTTGGTTGAACACGTCCTTACCCCTCCCTACGGGATGCAATTCTATTAAATGAACATTCATACCCCTACTACTGGCGAACGAGATTAAGTCCATCAATTCATCTTCATTTATCCCTTTGAGTACCGTAACGTTTATTGTTACAGGTAAACCCAACTCTAGGGCGGTCTGAATTCCCTCAACTACTCTTTCTAGAGCGTCGACGCCCGTTATCTTACGAAATCTCTCCCTTCTGAGACTATGGAGACTCACGTTAATTCTCTTAAGCCCAGAATCTATAAGAGCTGGAGCTAATTTCTTTAGCAAATATCCATTGGTAGTCATGCTTATGTCCTTGAATCCTATCTCATTCAACTGAGCCACTAAGTGCTCTATTCGAGGCTTGAGTAGCGGCTCTCCTCCCGTCAACTTAACGTCCTCAGCTCCCAACGCCCTAGAGGCCTTTGCTATTAACGCGAATTCCTCTACGTTCAACTCATCCTTTACTCCCTCAACACCCTCTCTATGACAGAAGAAGCACTTGAAGTTACAAAGATCCGTAACTGCGATCCTTAATGACTTGAATGGTCGTCCGTAAGCATCGTAGATGGTCATCCTCCAGCCTCTGTGAAGCCTTCGCTTACCAAGACTTATTAATAAACCATGACTCAACGAGAGCAGCTATCACTAAATAGACGAGACCCCTAGCTATCTTCTTAGGTTCTCTTGTAGTTGCTAAAGAGTATGCATAAAGCTCAAGTGGTGTATGGGCACCAAGTATCACCCTCCACGGAATACCAGAGGCAAGGGCCCTCGCTACCATAGCCGTGGTAGTTACACTGAAGCCTAAATACAAGGGTCCAAGAAGCACATTGAGAGCAAACACGACTAAGTTATTCTTGAGTATTGCAATTAATAGTCCAATGCCTTTGGTAACAGCTATTTCCCTCACATATGTCGCTAATTGTAAGGCTAGTGACCCTATGCAAGGGAGAGAGGACACCAAAGCTAAAGTTAACCAGCTCAAGAGCATCAACTTCAGGGGTTCGCGAGGAGCGTACTTATGATATATTATCCCCATCAATATTGGAAGGAAGTCGCATAGATTCAAATCTCTTCACCTAAAGCCAATAGGGCACCCCCACGAACACTCCTATCAGCTTTGGCAACGAGGGATAAAGGAAGCCAAGGTTTGAATGCTTCCTCTACTTCATCGAAGATTAATAACATCCATCCCTTTTCATCTCTTAACAATGACGGTGTAGAAGTCTTTAGCAATAAATAGACCTCGTTATCACAATCATCCAATACAGAATATGCTTTCATGCCCCAAACGTGGTATGCCCACTTCTTACATGTACCCAGAACTCTAAATCCAAGTTCATGCTCAATGATTAGGCGGTTACCGAATCCCTTTACTTTCACTATCTTATCTTCGTCTAGCTCTAGGATCCCCTCACGTTGAGTTCCGTAAATTCTCACCTTAATGGTCATCGCCCATCCTTGCAGACGCAAAAGGACTCAACTCTATAAAATCTTCTTCAACGGTAGCTTGACTAGGGTACAATGAATTGCCGTGGTTCAGCATACGTGACAGAGAGAGCGAGGACGTACCAGTGCTTTATCCATTCATAATGAGAGTGGGTACGATAGATGTTTATGTCCTTCAACTAAAGTTAGAGCTCATGAAGTATAAGGAGACCTTAATATCGTTGCTTGTATATATGAACACAAAAGGCGTCGACATATTCCACATAGTTAGAGGTCCTGCCGAAGGGAAGTCTAGGTCGGTCACTTATTTCATTGTAATAAACTTGAGTAGGGCCTCAATAAACATCGAAAGTCTGAAGATAGAGCTGAGCAAGATCGATGGAGTGAAATCTGTCACTGTTGGTGGTGAAAAATTGCTAGACATAATGGTCTTCACGAGGGCATTCCCCATATACACGTTCGAAAGAAGTATAATCTTGGGATTGACTTTTCTAAAGGCGTTCTTCAGCGCGTTTAATACTTACTTCCATCAGCCGGCGCTAGCTGCCAGCACGCTATATCAGCTGGGGTTCAGGACTGGTTTTGCCATAGCGAAGGAGCTAGCTGAACTCACTAGACACGAAGACGAAGCGTTACTGAGAGACGTTTTCGACTTCCTGAAGGCTCATGGCTTAGGATCTTTCGAGTTCAAGTCTTCTCCATTCCCACATGGAGGAGAGATCGCCATTAAGGTTACTCATGGTATAGAGGCCTCGGCATCAAACATGCCAGCACCTAGGTGTCACTTTACGAGAGGGTTGCTAAGCGGAATCATAAGCTACGTAAATGGGGGCTACATACCTATGCAAGAGGTAAAGTGCGTTGGTAAAGGGGATAAGTATTGCTTGTTCGTAGGATCTAAGAAAACTAAGAAGTAATTCCGCTCAGACACTCTTCCTTACACTTCTTGGACCTTCTGAACCTTTCGACGAGCCTTTCAAGTCTTCGTATGGTATCTTCACTGAAGCCATGTTCCACGAAGCATGCCTCCTCCTTCGCCCTCTCCTCTGGTACGCCTAACACATTTATGAGGAATTTCACAATTACGTTATACTGATGCTCTATCTTTTCGGCTTGTGCAATACCATCTTGGGTAAGCTTTATCTCCCCTTTGGAATACTCAACCAATCCTCTTTCACTCAACTTCATTATGTATTGAAGTACCGTGGGTGGCCTTAGGTTCATCGCATCCGCTACATCTTTTAATCTCACATGTCCCTTCTCTTTAGCTATTCTATATATGACTTTAATATAGTCCTCATATCGCTTTCCGTACATCGCGCTCATGGATTCTCCAACCTCTTCATTACGCTTTGAACTTTCCTATCCATATCTAAATCCTTGTCGAATCTATCATCTACCCTCATCATTATTACTACTCTTTTAACTCCCTTTTCCTTGAGCTTACTTTCTATTTCCTTTATTATTTCGCATGCTTTTGATAAATCCTTAACCTTAAAGACAGTGGACATCGGAGTTACCTTGTACTCTTCGGATTTCTCAGCAATCACCTTTACCGCTTCAGCGACGTATTCGGAGACACTAGGGGAACCCGTACCGAGCGGCAGCACTTGAAGTTCCACTAGAGGCATCGCGTGAGCCCCTAACAAGACCCACGGAACCAAAAAATAATATCGCTTTTTCGGAGGATAGCTGTGGGAAAAGCTTTGGTGAAGCTTAAGGTAAAGGTAGTCACTTGGGATGAGGTCGTCCGCTGGTCCAACGACTTAGCCTTTTCTATATTGGATTCTGGCTATAGGCCCGACGTAATTATAGCAATCGCCAGGGGAGGCTTGGTTCCAGCAAGACTCTTGGTCGATTACATGAATGTCATAGATATGCTTTCTATTAAGGTCGAACATTGGATTGAAACGGGCTCGCATCAAGAGGAAGCTGTAATTAAGTACGAAACCAAGGATGTCGATCTGAGTGGAAAAAAGGTTCTCATAGTTGATGACATATGCGATACCGGCAAGAGTTTGGTAGTAGCAAGAGATTTCGTAAAGAAATATTGGAACCCTGATGAGATAAGGCTGGCCACTCTCCAATACATCGAACCCGTCGCTCAAATTAAACCAGACTATTACGTAGATCTGGTAAAGGATTGGACGTGGTACATGTATCCATGGAACTACGTTGAAGATATGGTAAATCTAGTCAAAAAGATACTCAAAGAAGAGGGCGATCTAAGTCTTCAAGAGATAATTATCAAGTTCCAAGAGTGGTACGGCATAGTTCCGCCCTTGACTCTAGCAGAGACGATTAGAATAATGGAATATAGAGGTGTCATCGAGAGAAAGAACGGCAAGTACGTATTAACTACATAACCCCATTCATCATTTTTCACTTAGGGCAAATCACGGTGTCGCAACCGGACTTTTACGTTATCGGTGCCGGCCCTGCTGGTGTCGCCATAGCTCATTACCTAAGTGATCGTGGATTTCGCGTTAGGATCTATGAAGCTAGACCAAGGGTTGGCGACAAACCATGTGGAGGAGGGGTCCCTACTGAGATCAACCGCTGGCTCCCTGTCCCGGAGGAAAGCATACTCAACAGCATATCCTCTATGGAGGTTTACTTCGAAGATAAGAGATTGGGACGCTGGGATTCTGGTAGGAAAATATTCTTCCTCGTAGATAGAACAAAATACTTGGAGGAGTATCTTAATAATGACTTAATAGAATTAAAGCTCTCTACTGCGGTAAAGATAAGGAACAATGATGAGTTCCTAGTTGAGGATAAGAAATTAGAAAAGGAGAAGGTAATTGTAGCTACCGGAGTTACTTGGAGGCTAAAAGAGAGAGACATGGTAGCAAACACTATTCAGTACATAATGGAGGGAGTCAAAATAGATGAAGTGCATACAATGAAATTCCTATTCTATCAAGGTTTAGTTGGTTACGCATGGATCTTCCCATTATCAGAGAATTCTGTAAAAGTAGGTATAGGAGGTATCAATGTGAGTGTCGACGAACTAGAAAATAAACTAAATTCAATAATTAAGAAATACAAACTTGAAGGTAAGGTTGTCAAAAGAGAAGGTGCTCCCATAGATATGGGAGGTCTGAAACCTGAATGGGGTGGTGGACCTCCATATGCAATAGGAGAGGCCATAGGTGCTGTAATGCCCTTAACAGGTGAAGGAATAAGACCTAGCATAATAACGGCACATGCCCTCGCCACCGCTCTAACAAAGAACAATAATTACAAGAAGATTCTAAGCGGCCTTGGCATATACAAAGCATCGAAGCTCCAGAGGAAGATACTGGAAAGGGTCTTGAAACAAGGAGCCGAGCTACCGTTCAAAGATAAAGAACTATCTCCTAAGACGATAGAAGCTATATACAAGTTGGGTATGGGTGAGTTGGGACTTAGAGATCTTCTCTCACTGGCCAGCAAGTTGCCATCATTGTTAAGAGGGATAATTTGAGGAGAGGGAGTATGAGAGAAAACATTGATGAGGTAGATAAGGAAATATTAAGAATGTTGCAAGAAGACGGTAGGACATCATTTTCCAGAATCGCCAAGAAATTGAATCTGAGTGAAGCTACAATTCACTTAAGGGTGAAAAGACTCAAGGAGAGAGGGATACTGAAGGGCTTTCACGCCGACGTGGATCCAGAGAAGGTAGGTAAGAAGGTATTGGCATTTATATTGGTCAAGATAGATGCAAAGAAGTATCCTGAAACACTCTCGAAAATAGCTGAATTCAGAGATGTTTATGAAGTCCACGATATAACGGGTGAATACTCAGCGCTACTCAAAGTAAGGGTAAGTAATAAGGACGAACTAGCGAAACTGCTTGATGAGATAGGAAAACTCGATGGTGTCATGGATACTTATACCATGTATGCCTTAAGAACGATCAAGGAGAAGAAGACTGTCGAGCTCTAGGGTATATCCTTGAAGGCGAAATCCTAGTAACTACATAAATCACTACTTCACCTTTATCGACATTACTCCTGAACGTCGCTTCATATGGCAAAGGCTTACCGTCAAACGTCATTACAGCTGTCTCCCTCTTTAATCCCAATTCGTAGAGAACTTGCCTTACTCTCTTGCCCTTCGTATCGGCATACACCCACTTAATCCATCCTTGACCTACCACAGCTATGTTTCCGTCTCCATACACTTCCATCCTTGGGTTCTTTGGAGGTGTTGTGTTAGTTCTGCTAGCCTGCAGCCTAAGTTTACATATCGAACAGACCTCTCCATAACTTCTCAATCTACAGTACTTGCAGAGCTTTGCTTCTATAACTTTCTTATTGTTAAATGCATTAGAAATCTTTAAGATATTGTTCATTAGTTTCAATTTCGTCGAAGGATTCGAATCCTCGAGTTCGTGTAAGAATAATCTTATCTTGTCTCCAACAGCTTCTTCCGTATAATAAAGTGGACATCTCTCCTTCAACCATGTTAATCTTTTTGATAAAGCGAAGGCCAAAATGTCGCGCTCGGGTATCCAGAACAAAGGTTTCACTCGTCCCAGCGTTCCCTTTAGTTTCTCTTCAATAGCCTTCGCCTTTCTTAACTCCTCCGGCTTTCCAAAAATTAGAGATGAGAGAGCTACTTGAAGCACATCATCTAAGTTATGTCCTGTTGCAACGTAATCCTTACCTAAGCGGGTTCCTATCAGATCCAAGGCATGTCTCCTTATCTTTGAACAGAGACCACAAGGGGTTCTCTTGAACTTTCTATAATCTAGAGCAGTAAAACCATACAGTTCCTTAGCGTGTACAGTTATATGTTCCAGTTGCAATTCCTCTGCCACCTTCTTAGCTACTCTTGCCTCAACAGTACTATAGTACGGTACAGTATCCACGGTCACAGTTAGAGGGTTGTATCCCAATCTCTTTAATAAGTAGGCTAATACTACGCTATCCTTACCTCCGCTCAGCCCTAAGATAAGGTTTCTTGGGATGTCTACCCTCTTAACACGTTTAAGCATGAACTTCTCAAAGTGTTCTTCACAAAGTCTCAATCTAGCATAAGGGAGACTCACGATGGCTCTTCTCCCACAAAGGGAACATCTCGGAACTTGGACCTTCATAGCACTTCAGCTACCACGCTCCTCGCGTGGTGCCTCTTTACAACTACGCTGACCCATCGACCTATTTCCATTGGCCTAGGTATTTCAAAAGTTATAGGATAGCTCCCCGGGTAGCGTGCATAACTCACTCCCCTCTCTACCTTCTCCACCACCACATTTCTAACTACAGTATTTGCTGGCAATACCCTCCTCAGCATCCTTTTCTGCCATTCCATTACGAATCTTCGAAAGCCTTCATACCCTTTACCTACCTTTACTTTCGATATCATCTTACTGACTTTACTCCCCTCTAGAATGGACAACTTTCTTATGTTAACTCTTCTTACCATTAACCCTCTTTTCTCTATTTCGTTCATCAGCTCCTCGTTTATCTTCCATGTTTCCTTACTCTCACCCGGTAATCCCGCGATGAAGTTCAAGCCAGGTAAAAGATGAGGTAACCCATTCCATCCCCTCTTCGCTCCTACTTTATTTATTATCTCTACTGCTTTCAACGCTCCTTCTTTGTCCACCTTCAAGTTATTCAATTTCACCACCTTAGGATCTACGCTTTCTATACCTAGGGCGGCAACATCGCCCGGTGTATGATATTCTACAACGACCTTCAAAGCTTCCTCGCTTTCTCGAGGATTCCTCGCTATGGTTCCTGGATTCACGTTGTCAATGTGTAGTGTTATGAGTGAAGGAGCTCTCGATCTTATACCGTAAAATAGTTTCCTTAACTCTTCTGGTTCCGGCTTAGGCCATTCCTTTAAGCCCAAGTCCTTTGATCCGTAAACGAGGATGTCGCTCTGTCTTCCCAATCTGATGTTCCTGACGCCAAAACGGTATAGCATGCCTACTTCCTCTACTATATCTTCGATTTTTCGGACCTTTGGTCTACCGTAGAATGGGTCCAGACAAAAGCTACAGCCACCGGTAACCCATCGAGCGCAGCCCCTGTAGGTTTCAATTTCTGCGACCAAGTTCCCTATTCTCATATTTGGATGTTGTAAGACCACCTCAGAACCTCTTATTAAGGCCTTACTCCTCAAATCATAGCTTTTCTCATCTTCATAGTCTGATGCATATTCAATGCCGTATTTAGCTGCCTCATACACCCACTTAGCGACGTTGTGTCTTATTCTTACCACACCCTCTAAAGGTTTAGTTCGGGTACCTCCTAAGCCACCGAGTCCGAAACGAGCCGCCGGACCAACCAAGTACAAAGGTTTATCGCTCCACAATTGCATGTACTCGATCTCCTTGGGATCTCTTAGTGGTTCTCCTGACAAGTATCTTCCAGGGACTAGCGCTCCGGCTATTACTATTACTGCATCGACCTTCTCGACCATTCGAACATACTCTCTTCTGTCTTTTCTTACATCATCAATGGTTAGGTAGTAAGCCTCGTTGTCCTTCGATGCCAGCTTCAAAGCTCCGTAGATCTCACGGGGATACGTATCTATGTAAGGCGGGACTCCTAGTCCTGCTGGTTCATCTGTGTAACCATCGACAATTAGCACCCTCCTTAGCTTCATGAGTCTTCACTCTCAACCGCTCCGGGAGAAAGGAGTGGAGGAGAAATTAGTAAGAGACTTTATACCGATTATAGCGGAAGGCTGCTATAGAAAAGCTACTCCCTCAGAAGCTCTTGATTACTTGGCTAAGAAGCTGGTCGAAGAGGCCTTAGAATTCTTGGTTACTAAAGACCCCATGGAATTAGCTGACGTAGAAAGTGTTCTCAAGGCTCTTACGAAGTTGATGAAAGTGAATCTGGAAGAACTTACGTTGAAGAAGGATAAGGATAGAGGCGGATTCAAAGCACTATGGATAAGGACAGAATGTTATCCCTAAGACATAAAGACCTTGACGTACCGAGCACGCGGGGTCCGATAATTGATAGAATATGATATAGATTCGCTCTCCCTCGCAGTACTCTTCGCTATAAAGAATGGACTTAAGGATCCTAAAGCTATAGCTAGGGAACTCAACGTCGATGAAGATAGCATTCGCGAGGTCATCGAGGAACTCGAGGATAGAGGTTTGATTAAAGTGGAGAAAAAGAAGTTCTTATTTTTCGAGACTAGCGACGTTAAGCTAACAAGAGAGGGTTACAACACTTTGCTAGCTGCCTTAGATAAGCTGAAACCCAAGTTGGAAGAGGCGAGGAAGATAGCGGTAGAAAGGGGTCCTGATGAGGCCATGGCGTTCCTGGGAGCAATGGGATTGGGGCTGTTAGCTCCTCTCCTCTTACCCCTACTTCTAGGTGGGATATTCACCTTACCCTTCATGGATCCTAGCGGAGGACACAATAATAATATCCATCCTGGTGAACCCTTTTAGGGAAGAGCGAAGTGATCGATCTGGCCTACCTCCTAATTGGTTTTATAAAGGCAATACTGTACTTCAACACACTAATGGCATCCTCACACACTGACTTGACCTCGCTATTTCCTCATAACATAATTCAAAGCACCCAAACGCTTAGTACAAGCAACTGCACGATTCAGATAGTCAAAATCAGTAACACTACCCTGCCTATAGCCAAGGCTACGATAGTGGTTACACCCCTATACCTCAAAGGCTGGAGAAACGCGTTCATACATTCTATTGAGTATCTAGTATCGCATCATGTTGAAGTAATCCTAGTCAAGCCTGTCTGTAAAGGCTATGTAGATGGAACGATCAAAGATTTAACGAAGGTTGTTAAAAGTACTAACACTACAACGTGTTATGGTTGGGGCCCAGAAGCGCTTATCTGTATGAACGTCACCGACGTCTCTTCTATAGCTGATTCTCCTCAAGGAAGCTACGAACTCATGAGATCCTACCTCTCGACGTTTGGAGCTGGTGGCTATCTTGCTTTGGAATACTTGTATGGAAAGGGATTGCTGTTCAAATACGCACAATCAAATAAGCTGCTAGTCAATGGAAAACTATACGGATTCTCTAACAGGGATGTACCCCTCTTACTTTGGTCACCTGAGGTGCTCCTGAAACTAATCGTGAAATAAATACCGTGCCAAGCTCTCCTCGCGGGCCTATCGTCATGAAGAAGATAGTGTTGGGGCTAACACTACTGCTCATCTTAGCGATAATGGGTGGTTCTGCATGGGACACTTACGTGTTTATAGAGAGCACGAGACTCTTCGTGAAGGGTATAGATCCTTACGTATTCTATAACGACGTCAGAGCGTACTTACCAGGTCTAGGTCCCATGTGGCTAACCTATCCGCCGTTACCCTTGTTCCTATGGGCCCCCTTCATAGCCCCCTTAGTTTACTTGAAGATTCCTCTATCATGGCTCTATACGTTGGCGGTAAAGATACCTTCAATCATAGCTCTCTTAGCTTCGGTCTATATGATAAAGAAGAAAAACGGTAAGTGGGTTTGGGTACTCTTTAACCCAATAGCAATAGCTACCATATTCATTCATGGAATGTTTGACGTTATTGTTGCGTTCTTCTTACTCTTCAGTCTATTAAACATAGATGAAAGGAAGGAATTAAGTGCAATAAGTTTTGGACTGGCGCTGGCGACTAAGCAGCATGCAGTCCTAGCTGCCCCTGCCTTCTTAGCCTACTTTCTAAAGAAAAAAGATTTTAAAAATATGATAAAGTTCTTCCTAATAGCAGCGCTAGCTTTTGCAATGGTAATACTTGCCTTTGAAGCCATCTTTGGATTCAATGACATCAGCTACTTACTCAAGAGCGTCTTTCTCTTCCATACCAAGAGACCACCTAATGGATTGGGCTTCGGTGGTTTCGCCGTAATGAACTTCTATGCGGATGCCTTCGACCATTACGCCGGCAACACAGCTGTGGCCTTGTACATGGGAGGTCATGCTTCTGTGCTTTCGAAGATCGTAGATAAGATAGCACTGCTAATGATTCCGGCTGTTCTGTTAGCATTAAAGTTAGATCCTTTGACAGCTACATTCCTCATCTACTTGGATTATATAGCACTGAGTTACGTGGGAGCGATCCAGCATATGGTAGTTCCTATGGTGCTGGCAGGTTTAGTCTTAGCTAAGGATGACAAGTTACGCAAGATATTGCTATATAGCTTCACGCTATACGCCATAGAGCATGTATTGGTATTCTGGGACTTCTTCCCGATGTTCCTTTCGCCGCTCTTCCTGAAACAGTTTGGTATGTGGATGGCCTACATATCGAGGCTCAGTGACACGTTCTTCCCTTATTGGGCTATGCTCTTAAGAGCGTTCGGAGTTGTAGTAACCTCAGCAGCGCTAGCTCTATTACTGATCTTCTTGACTCTCTACTATAAGGAGAAATTTGCGTTTAGGTTCTCCGGCCTAATAATACCAACCTTATACGTACTCGAAATACTGCTACTCGCGATATTCATGAGTGGCGTGACTGGTCATGTTGCAGTTCACCATCCTTCACAAGCAAAGGGTTGGTGTCTTCTAGTACCATGGGAGAACTCAGAGTATCCAGGCTATAGGATGGGTGACTATCTATCTCCCTTTGCTATTCCCACGCCTTTAGGCTACTACTCTTACGTCTACCCAGTAGCTGAGAAGGTGATTAAAGATCTCAAGGGGAGGTGCAATATCGCAATTCTAGCTAGAGAGGACTTGTTCAGGGCTTACCAGTACGTAGACTTACTCTCCGTCATAATGAAATACAACATGACCTATGCTTGGGTAATTACATCAAACAAGAATTACCTAGAGGGATTGGGTAGTGGTCCTTATCAAACCCTCATTCCTACAATACTATCGAACATACCTTATAAGAAAATGTTCAGAATGGGAGGAATCATGGGTTTCATGAATTTGACGTTCAACTTCTTACCACCGATATCTTATCAAGGATATTACAAGGTACACAACAGGCCCGTGATCTTCGTGTGGAATATAAACCCCAATGATTTAATTACTATTAAAGAAATGGTTAGGGGCAAAGACGTTGTGATATTACCTTTTAGAGGAAAGATATTGGACATCAAAGCCTTGGGGCTATCCATAATCGGAGGCTAGAGCCCATCTCCATTTCGTAATCTATTCTTAGAGGTAGGTCCTGCCCGAAGCTAAGGCTTAAGCTCTCAGCTGCTTGGTACGCTCTAGAAGCATCGTACAGATGTGCCACTGAATACTTAGCCTTCGCCTTTTCATCAACTATTAGCGACAGCAAAGGGTTACCTAAGGAGAGCTGGGCCTCGTAACTCTTGCCCACGTCACTCGTGAGGATTCTTATCATATCGTTGCTTGGCGTTTCCATAAGTACTTCTTCACCTATTATCTTGGCATCAGCTACTATATCCCTCAAATCCTTGGGCTTCATTGTTGCTTCAACAGTCAAGTCAACTTCTGGCTCTTGCAGATCCTCTTCTTCAGCCATCTCTAAAGCACTTACCTTGAATTCTCTCTCAACGCTAGTCTTCTTATTTATAAACTTAATTATGAAATATGGGGATCCTGTTTCGTAGCTCAATATAACCATATCATCTCTAGTTCCTCTCTTTATCACCTTAGAAACCTCATCCGGTATGAGTTTGACTAGCAGTTCATCTTTCATGAGTACGTATTCCTCGAACGATGCCGCCACCATGTTAAATATTACCATTAAGTTGTTGTCACTACTCATTCTCTTTACATTTATGCCTTCTTGAGTTATCTTCAATGGAAGTTCCTCGAAGAGCTTGAGTATAGGTTGCCATATCTTTTTGAACTTACTAGCATTCGGGAAAACTGCCTTGAACGTAACTTCATCCATTTGAGGACCCAATGTAGCTTCGGTGCCCCCTTTATTATACTCTAGAACAGCACGGTAGCTGGGAGAGAGCTTGAAGGAGATAAAGATTCTCGTAGATGGGGGTAAGTATAAGTGGGTGACGCTCCCCAAGGATGAAGCTCTAAAACTCTTGGAGATGATAGAGGGAGAACTTGGAAGAAGTCCCAGGGACCTACAAGAGACCATGAGGTACCTGAGGCATTTCGATGAGTTCTACAGGGATATGAAGAAGAGGTTCAAGGATTTCATCGCACCTTCTCATAGTTTAGATGACATGATAAGAGGGGTAGTTGTGGTTGACAAGGTGGCTCTCAAAAAGGAAGGAGATCAAGACCTAGCTACCATAGTCTTTGATAGGAGGGTCAAAACTGAGCTCTTGAAGAAGTTGCTAGAAGAATTGGGTTACAAAGTAGAGATAGAGGTGGAGAAGTTATGGTAGAGGTCGTCAGGGTGTTTCTTCACACCTATGATGACGACCTCTTTGAGAAGGCGTTAAAGAAGTTGGAGGAACTTGGTTCTGTCAAGATTTCCAAGTCCATGGTAGTACCGAACTACGCTTATTCGGAATTACCTCCATCTTCTTTGAGTAAGGCCAAAGAAGTACTCGAGGAATTGGGAATAGAGGACTTTAAGGTGGTACTGGTTAAAACCTGAAGGATTTCCTCTACGTCGACCAATATCCTCTTTACGTGACCCTGATGCCTTAGAAACACCTCCCCTCGGGGCAATGCCTTCAATAATCTATATTGTTCTCCTAGAAGCTTGAAGTATAGGTCCTCATTCTTGATACTATTCGACCTAAAGAGTATCATCGTGTGTGTATTAGTTAATATCGCATCGCTTAAGTCGCCAAGCTCTTGTGTCGATAAAACCACGCCGACGCCTTTGCTGCGCCCCTCCCTAACTAGCTCTTCCATCAATTCCTCCGAAACAATCCACGCTTCATCTATTACGACAAGTCTTCTAAGTCTTTTCGTTGGATTCATTTCTATTATCTCATTTAGAATATTTAACATAATATCGTTTATCTTTTCATTCCTTAATCTAGGATCACCATGATACGTTATTACATTTACCTCAAGATCAACCTTCTCCAAAATATACCTTAAATCACCTTTAGGATCAACCACAGTTACGTCAACATCTTCGCTAAGAGTTTTTAGCCTATATATTAGAGAGGCTAGAAAAGTAGTCTTCCCAGAACCCGTAGAGCCAACTACACCTACATGATGAGTCAAATCATCATATCCTAGAAATACTGGCTCATTTGTCGATATGTCTTTCCCTATATATATTCCATTGATATCTGATTTCTTGACATGGGGATACACTAGCCCTAGGGATTCAGCGGTACAAGTGATGTCCTTACTCTTTATTATGTTTACGTTTATCAATCTCTTCAGCTCTCTGTTATTAATTTTCCTCACCTTCGCACCTAAGAGGTTCTCGAGTACTACTGAGATGAACTGCATCTCAGAGCGCAACTTATTTAGTTCGTTTGAGTATAACAGATACTTCAAGTTAATACTAGCAGGAGGAACTCCTTCGCTTAGCACCTTATATAACTTCTCAAGTACCCTAAGTTTTCTATCAACCTTTACGTCTGTAGGATCGCTCATCTTCAATACCCTCAAACTAGTTATTTCTCTCTCAAGTTTCGCTAATATGTCGTTAACTGCAATTGGTTTCTTCACCAATCTTATCTCTAATATCATTCCTGGAGCCGCTCTTTGGAGAGCATAAGAATACTGCCTTATGGTCTCATAATATTCATCGTAAAGCCTACTCGGATCAATATCTACAACCTCTATTCCTCCGACAAATATCACCTTTTTCCCGTAGACAACCTTTATTATACCGTCTTCTACATTGAACATTCTCTTTCTCTTTATTCTATTACTTCGTTTACATACTATTAAGGCGACTAGCGTAGGCACCAAGATCTCAAATATCATTACCTCTACCATAACTTAATACTCAATCTCTTAACGCCGCCAGAGATGAGCGAAGCTATAGCATACGTACTCATCGACATAATTATTATATGTATTATTGGGACTGCGGTTATGAAGAACGGCAACAGAAGTATATCAAACTCATTATACTTATACTTACCTAGAACCTCCAGAACTTGAAGCCCTAGTTTATTTGCTAAGTATCCATACCCAACTATTCTAGGAGGCTCAAACGTCGTCTGTTCTCCAGTAATTGCTACCGTCACGTCCTTCCCTTGAGGCACGTACATCTTCAAAATCCATACGTCTATTCCGTACCACTCCTTTCTCAAAAGTATCGGATTTCTTGCACCGCTGCTAACGTAAACGCCCATACCCTTGGGATCGAACAATCCCGAGGTAGAGAGGGTAACGTTACATGCACTCCCTACATGAAAAGAGACAACAAACCTCATCTGTCCACTACTCAACGTCTCGAATTTGGGACCCGAGGTTATCTCATAATAGCAATTTTGAGGGAAGTAGAGAACGATACCTGAATCCGGCATGACTATGCCTTTGAATGACATCTTCATTCCGTTCTTAACTGTCATAGGCTCCAGGCCCATTTTCCTCATATCAATTATACCCTTGTTTATAGTAATTCCTAATATTTGTAAGGTGAAATTTGTGTAAGGCCACGGAGCCCCACCTAGCATATAGGCTGTGTTAACCTCCCCCTTAGGGCCGGCTGGGTAGATACCACAGATGCCCTTGAGGTCGCACAATTGAAGTACGGAATACGCTAGAGGATGCCACTTACTGTCGTACAGCATTGCTTGAAAGTAGCTAACATTGCTCATGAAGGAGGGGGATTTTATTCCCAAGAAGCTATTCCATAAATTGGAAAATAGTGGATCATAGAGGGCAATTAACTTTAGTACCAATATAACTAATGGACCCATTATATAAGTTACCATAGCTAGTGCAATGAGAAATGCTCCTGATGCTTTGGTTATTCTAAAAGGGATCCCGACCATCACTATTCCCGATGCAAGCATAAAAGGCGCCAAGAGTTCCGATATTCTGCTTACAATGTAGAGAAAAGTCCATGCATATATACCGGATTTCAGTGTTGTCAATAGCATGTCCATAAAGGGTTTCGTAAATATATTCGTAAACATATAGAACTTTGAGTATAAGTAGTAAATACCCATAATAATAGTGCCTAGAGGAATGTTTTCGTAATTGAACTTGAAAAGCATGTTAATTACTTTTGAAATGTAATTCAAAGCTAGATAAAGTGTTCCTAAGTTTTTCGCTATTGATAATATCTCATTCACGTAGTCCTCTCTGTTAATACCCATCATTTTGTATGCGTAGCTCATTCCCCATATTATCATAGTAAAGAAAGATACTAGGGCTATGGTAAGAAGACCGTCACTTATTAAGGCAGGGGCCCACTTTTTTATCCCCTTTATTGGAATAGGGAGAGAATATATTAGAACACCTAGGAAGTACGTAAATACACCTAACGCGGTCGCTAAGCTCAACAGCTGCCATATTATGTCCATCTCACACCCTATTTGATAACGCCCAAAGTTCCCGTACACTGAGGATCACGAAATTGAGTAAGAGAAAGCGGTGGTTCATGAGAACCGACATCGTTTGGGACATTGAAAAGAACGTGCCTACCTTCAAGAGTACTTGTTGGGACTGTAACGTAGTAGAGCTCCCAATGACTGACCCCGGAGATGCCAGACTGGCTTTTGAAAGCGATCTAGATATATTAAGAGAAGCTTTGAATAATGAATTCGGAGCTCCCGAGTATTGGAAGGACGTAGTCGGATCCGGCGTAGTACTTGTAAATAAGGGAGCTGGACTTGATGACTTTAGAGAACTCTTCGCGAGGGGTACTATAATCGGTAAACTGTACTGGGACTTGTTTGAAGGCAAGTGGAGGTTCAGGTTAAGCTACGCCAGCGCTAAGGTGCTATTAGAGAAAGGTATCATGAATACCTTTGAAGTGGATGAACATCCCAAGGAAGGAGCAAATCTGTTTTCTGAAGGATGTGAGGAGGGTACACAAATAGTCTTGGTCAAGAACGGCGAACCTGTCGGCATAGGTTACTGCAGAAAAAACGGCAGGATAAGGGTAGTTACCTCCTTCCCACCGGAGATTGTGGGAAAAGAGCCTTTTCCAGCTAAGGATAAGCCAACGACTTGGGACGACGTAGTAAAACATAATGAATATAGGATTAGGATGATGACTTCCCAAGCGAAGAGATTCCTATACAACATGATTAACAAAGTTAAGAAGACGGTAACGGTTTCCTTTTCTGGGGGAAAGGATAGCTTAGTAGCGCTACATCTGACAAAGCAGCTGGTCGAACCAATAGTAGTGTTTAACAACACTGGAATAGAAATGCCTGAAACCGTTGAAACCGTTGAAAGGGTCGTCAAAGCTTGGGACCTTAAACTCGTCACGGCGGATGCCGGAGACGACTTCTGGCACGCTCTCAGAATGATTGGACCGCCGGCGAGGGACTTGAGATGGTGTTGCAAGGTAGCGAAGCTTGTTCCAATGGCTAAGTTGGTAAAGGAGAGATGGCCTGAAGGCACGCTTAACGTAGTTGGTCAGAGAGCGTTCGAAAGCATAGAGAGAGCCAAGTCCCCAAGAGTTTGGAGGAATAAGTGGTTCCCTCAAGTATTAAATATCTCACCCATTCAAGATTGGACTCAATTGGATGTATGGCTCTACATATATTCAAACGACCTCATGGAATTCGTCAACCCTCTATACTTCAAGGGGTTCGAGAGGGTTGGTTGCTTCATGTGCCCAGCCAGTCTGATGGCAGAGTTTGAGTTTACTAAGAAAGTTCATCCCGAACTCTGGGGGAGGTGGGAAAGAGAATTAGAAAGGTGGAGAAAGTTATTGGGACTTCCAGAAGAGTGGAGCAAGTATGGTTTGTGGAGATGGCTATCCTATTCTACGAAAAAGAAGACCATTCTTAGAAAGCTTGGAATAGAGTATGACTGGAAACGAGAATTTGAGGGACGAATACATCCATCAATAGTGGAGAAGACTATCGAAAACGAAAGGGTTGAACTTGAGTTCTCCTCTCGAATAGACTTAGCTTTGAAGGACCAGTATAGCGTACTCGGTAAGCCGAGTGAAGATGGCATAGTTTCAGATGAGATCAAAGTATCATTCGGTCAAAGGAAGGTTGCGATAATCGGTAGTAACCCGATAGAGGGCGCTATAGAAGTTTCCGCCCTCATTCAAAGATGGTTCAAGTGCTTGAGGTGTAAGAGCTGCGAAGTGTGGTGTCCTACGGGTTCAATAAAGGTTACCACGAGACCTAAGATAGATTCAGAATCGTGCATAAGTTGCAAGCTCTGTCTGCTCGAGTGTCCAATGTATGATCCGTTTGCAGATAGAGTAGTCTCTGCAGTAATCCTCGATGATCCAAACGCGTGGAAGAGGAAGACTAAGATGTCTAGAAAGGAGCTGGTTAAGAAGCTGAAGGAGAGCGTTGTAGAAGAGGCACAAGGGCTAGGTGGTGTAGGCTCAGAGGAGCTTTAACTTTCCAGTAATTTTATCTATTTCGGAGCTCGGGGCGGGACCTATCCCTACGGCGGTCACTGTCCCAGGAGGCAGCTGCGTTAGGCCGGCGTCAGCTATCATCGACGCGGGTAATCCCATACTCCTCGCCTTTACATATATTTCTTTCAACTCTAACTCTGTATTAACCTTTAGCACTATTTTCTTTTGACCGCTCAATCTCCATTGCTCAACCCACGAGGGTTTCTTCCTCATCGCCTCAAAGACGGCCTCACAAGACGCGTGAGCCACTTGTGCAGCCAACTTCCCCTTTCCCATCTTTAAATCCGTTCTAACAACTATCACTTGCTTGATCTCCATTTCTCCAACACCTCTTCGATATCTCTTGAATCCAAGTTAAGACCACTCATCTTAATTGAGTGAATTAAATCCTTCTCGTTCATCCTTAACCATTCCCCTACCTCTATTATTTTCTCTTTAACATCCTCTCCCCTCCTCCGAGCCTCTATAAGTTCCTTAGCCATCCTCCATCTCTTTTCCTTTGAACTCATAACTTCTATTATCGCTTCCTCCAAGTTACCTCTAAGCTCATATCGTGCCCTTAGTAGCGCATATACGAGTTTGTGAACTATCGCTGGTACACCGTAAACGCTTCCCCTTAAGGTAACCTTCCTGCGTAAACATCTGGGTTTATCACAAGGAATCAAGGAAGTAAGGCCTATTCTCGGAACTTCCTTATCCACTATTCCTCCGAAGACGAATGCTTCGGCTTCAAGAACCTCTTCCGGACTCAATTCCTCTTCTGCATTGGGATCCATGAGTATGATCTTTTTCGCATCTATCTCCTCCATGCTTCTAACTACATTAACATGGGGACTAGGTACGAGCTCCGGAGGTAAGGGCGAAGGTTCGACGAGTACCATGTTTAAATCCCATAGGAAGGTTCTGACAGCGCTTAACGTCTCATGTACTTGCAATTTCAACTTTCTTTTTTCGCGCTCTGTATGAATATAGTAAAATCCTAGATACAGTACAATTAATGGTTTTCTATCAACTAAATCGATGAAATCTTCGACTCCTACTTCCCCCTCCCATTCATGAAGAGACTCGCTCAGCTCTTCTCCACCTCTCCACATGTACTCGACCGCGCCATATCTTGTTCTTATTAAGAACCATCTCTTTGCATGAACTCTCTTCTTCGTGTTTATCTTACTTTTATGAACTAACATATGCACGGCTGTTTCTTGGAATGGGTTTCTACGGAAACGGGCGTTCAGAGGGGCAACGAGCGAGGCAACGCTCTTTACTCCTCTTTGTGCCAACACCTCGGCGAGAGCTTCTCCGGGTCTCACTTTCGTTGAGCACCTGGATGAGGAAAAGAGCGGTGCTGATAAGATGAAGAGGCTGAGCTACTCCGACAGCTATATGTATCCCTCCTTGTACATCAGCTCAGCCGTCAGCAAGCTAACTCCCGAAGCTCCTCTGAGAAGGTTATGACCCACTATTACCATCCTTATCCTACCTAGCTCTGTCACCTCGACCCTTCCTACAGTAACGCTCATACCGTTTCCGGCCATTCTGTCCAACCTAGGTTGAGGTCTATCGTTCTCCTCCCTTACTACGAGGGGGTTCTCAGGAGCTGTCGGTAAGCTCAACTCTTGAGGTCTCGACTTGAAGGACTTGAGCACGTCCTTCACTACATCAACGTCAACGCTCTTCTTCGTTTTAATGTAGAGTACTTCAGTATGACCGTCGAGTACCGGAACCCTTGTAGTAGTTGCCTCAACGCCGAACTTCACCTCCTCTATTCTTCCCTCCTTATACTTACCCAGTATTTTCATTGATTCTACCTTCACTTTGTATTCTTCTTTGGCTATATAGGGCAATAGGTTGTCTACTATAGCATACGCGTTAAGGCCAGCGAATCCAGCTCCACTTATGGCTTGCATAGTCGTTACGGTTATCTCATCGATACCGAACTCATCCATTATAGGTCTCAATGGCATTGTCATGACTGCTGTAGTACAGTTGGGGTTCTTGACGAGCTTCGCTCCCCACCTCTCCTGATGCTTCAAGAGTTGAAGATGTTCCCAGTTCACCTCAGGGTTCATTAGAGGTACGTCTGGCTCCAATCTGAATGGAGATGCGTTGGAGACTACGTTTATACCCCTTTTCAAGTATTTCAATTCTATCTCGCCGGCTACCTCGCTTGGCAATGCAGAGAATATTAGATCCACCTCCTCCTTTAAGGTATCCGGATCAGCTGCGTCAAAGACGACGTAGTCGGCAAACTTCTGAGGAAAAGGCCTTGGAATAATCCAATGTACTGCTTCGAAGTACTTCTTGCCCGCTGATCTCTTAGAGGCTCCAAGAGCTACCAGTTCAAAGTAAGGGTGATCTTCCAGTAAACTCGCAAACCATTGGCCTGCCATCCCGGTCGCTCCCAGGACAGCAACCCTAAGCTTGTCCATCTCCTTCGGACCTCCAACATTCCTTAAGTTTCATCAAACTTAAGCTCAGCGCGCCTAGTGCTACGAGGATTATTCTTAAAACCTCACGTAGGTTAGCCCGAAAAGGGATTCGATCATGGGAGGAAGACAGAGGACCAGCTTGTTCATGGAGACCAGCTCCGAAAGAGCTAGAGTGGAGAAGAGGCTTCAAAGCAAGAAGGAGAAGGGTAAGAAGGGCAGGAAGTAACCCATTTTTGGAGTCACTTCACACCCTCCTCGATAGGGCTCAATCGTGAGGTGCAAGCACAGAAGACTTAGGATCGCAATACCCTCGGACGCCCTTTCAGCAAATCCCTCGTTGAGGGAGAAAACCCTCGTGGCCGGTTACATAGCCAGAGCTGCCGCAGCCCTCCGAAGCGAGGCAATAGATATCTACATGACTGAGAGCGATGAGGGTTTAGACGTACTCTTAGAAGTCTTAAGATACCTTTCCGAACCCGCCTATCTTAGGAAAGTATTGATTCCTCTGAAACCTCAATTAAAATTCGCTGGAATACTACCTCCCGTCACAATAAAGCCCCTTAATGAGGGATTTAAAGATCAAGAAGATAAGCTATTCTTTAAAGTAGGTGTGATTTTATCGTGTCTCAAGAATAACTATGCTAAGGTCCTAATAGATAAAGATGATGAAGTAACTATTAAGGTTGAAAAATGTAGAAGATACAAAGAAATACTAGTTGGGATAGATGAAAAGGGTAAACCTAGAAAAGTTTATCCAAGGAGGTATGGAATATGGAGAGGTCATTACCTAGGCTTTCAAGTCAGAACATTTGAAAATATCTATGATCTTCTAAGATTTTATGATAATAACAACTATAAGAAAGTAGGAACTTCGAGGTACGGTGAGTGGCCAGGTAAACTAAGAGAGTTCGTTGGTAATGACGTCGCTCTGATTTATGGCTCTCCCTCGGCTGGCTTGCTTGAACGCTATGGTGAGTTAAATCTCGATGCTTTAATTAATATCATACCTTGCCAAGGTGTCAAAACTGTGAGATTGGAAGAGGCTCTCTGGGCTACCGTAGGCTTATACTCTTCATTAGAATTTGGACTCTAATTGAACCATTGGACACTGTTTGGACAAGGTTTGGACAAGTCTTGTTTGTCTCTTAGATATTTTGTTGGATTTTTATTTGGACTACTAAACCCATAGATGCTTCTAGAGGAATCGCAACTTACGTGAAGATTCTATATTTGGTTTTGTATAATATTTGTTTAGAGACTAATAAATAAAGCAAAGATCTCCAAAGTTTGGTGAAAGTACTAGAGGTAACTATCTACATGAGATGTCCCATGAATTGCCCAACTAAGTGTACTGGAGCTATGCAAGCTTAATTCAAACTGTTGTCCAAGGTTTGTCCAAATCATGGGAATTACTTAGAGATACTTAAGAAGCTCTATGAGACGTTTATCTCCGACACGATATTTGCTTCTCCTTTTTCCCCTACTACTGGGTGTCTTTTCGACTAATCCTTTTTTCAAGAGAGGCTCTTTCAAGCGGTAATGGACGGTACTCTTAGCTACGTCGTAACCTTGCTTCTTTAACCATCTCGTAACATCACTTGGTCCCGCTTCACCGAGTTCAGCTAACGCCTTTAAGATCATTCTGTCGAGTTCGTCTAACTCAAATAAAACGGTAGTCTCCATAGCCCGTTCAGCCTCTTTTATCGCTAGCTCGATGTGCTTCTTCTGAAGAGAGCCATCCTTAGCAGCGTAGGTTAGTGCTCTCTGTGCAACCTTGATTGTATCTCTCAATATTGGGAAGTGCTTCCAAATTTCCTCGATCCATTCCTCCTTGAATGGATAGAATGGGTTCTCTGGAGTGGCGAAATCTTTCAATCTTTTTGAGAATACCTTCTTGGTCTCCTCAGCGTTATAGCCAGGTATCCTAATTTCTATGAACTTACTGACTACGTGTGGAAATCGAGTCCTGAAGGAGTTTAGATGGTCAGGTATTATAGTGAAGATGAAGCTAACCTTTCCTTGCCCCTGTAAGAGGTTGTCGAACCAGAAGGCAAGCTGTTCAAATGACTCAGAATAGGCGAATCCGTCTACCATGAAAATCACTGGTATGTTGCTGTTATCTACTATAAAGCCTAAGGCGGATTTCAAGGTATCTAAATCAACTCTTCCCATTTTCTCAAATCTCATAAGCACGTTTTCTACTACTTGAGTTATATACTTGAAGAACTTTTCATACTCTTGGTTCATCCCTACGAAGTATATCCAGCCCGGCTTCTTGAAACCCTTTTCAAGACCTTTGAGTAGATTATATAAGAATTTCTGAGGGTTATCGTCGTAGACGGTCTTTACTACTATGGGAATTAGCTTCTTCATTGATGCTTCTAAGGGTGACCGCGGGTAAGGGATATCCATTTCCTTTCTCCAGAAATTCAAGAACGTAGACTTGCCTAGACCGTAGCTTCCAACTACGAAGACTCTGCTATTGCCACCTTCCTTCACTATTTTCTCATATACTAGCTTTTCGAAGAGGTTATCAGGTTCGTAGCGCTTGACGTAGAACCGCAGCATTTCGCCGTCCAGCGGAGCCGGCTCGAACCTCCGTATCAGTTCGTAGAAGTCGGGCGGCACGCCACTCTCCACTCCCCTACTAGTGTGTCCAAATGTAAAAACAGCGGTAACCCTTGAGTTGGATAATAGGACATCTATCAGTGGTTGGACTAAGTGATAATGTAGTACAAATGGTCCAGATGTCCATTGGACGAACAAACTAGTTGTACCGAGATAATTAGTTGTCCAAGTGTCCTGCAGGAGTGGGTGCTACTCGAGTTGCCCGCTCGTCCCAAGATAATCACAAAAGTACTTGAATCAATCTATCCTCTTCATGACGATGTTGTCGCTATAAAGTTCATTGAAAGAGGTTATTATAAGAGGGCATTAGAACTGTTAGGTAATTGGAAAAGGATACTAGAGGTAGGATGTGGTACTGGAAGACTGTTAGAGGTGGCTAGAGAGAACGGGAAACCCTTGTGGGGTCTTGATATATCACTGAAGTTCCTAAAAATTTCGAAAGAAAGGTTCAAGGATTATCCCGCAGACTTCGTCTACGGAACTGCTACAAACCTACCTTTTCGCTCCAACTCCTTTGATGGAGTTCTAACATTCACCATGATTCATCACTTGACTAAGGAGGAAAAAATACAAATGATAGAGGAGATAGCCAAGCTCTCCGATAAGTATGCCTTTGGAGAAGTAGGTAAGAGGATATGCTGGAGTGCTATTCTACTAAAGATAATAGGGTCTAAGGACTTGATATCAAAGGAGTTATTCAAGAAGGCTGGAATGAAAATAGAGAGATGGGAAGATCCTAAGGGATTTTGTTTGATCATTGGGTTGGCGAGAAGATTAAGTGGCCCGGTACGCCGAGATGCACGGTAGATCGGCGTGAGGATCCGCGTCTTAGCAACGCACAGCGGGGGCTACCCGCGCCCACCGGAATGGAGAAAGAGCATAGACCTATACAACGCCGGTAAACTAGACTACATATCCTTAATGAGTACTTGGGAAAGTGCCAGTAAGAAGGTGATCTTTGAACAAGTGGAGGAAGGTCTAGACGTCGTGACCACCGGTCACTTGGCTTGGGACGATATCTTCAGACCCTTCGCTGAGGCATGGGCTGGAGTAGAACTACCTGAGGTCGGAGGTTATTACAGATACTACGAGCTAAACTTCTATTATAAGAAACCTATAATTAACGGACCTATAAGGCCTACTAGGCCTGTTATGTTCAAGGAGCAGTTGTTAGCATCCGAGATATCGCCTAGGATGGTAAAGATATCGATACCCGGACCGTTAACCTTCGCCTTGCATGTTCAAGATGAGTTCTATGAGGATGTTGAGGAGTTGATGAATGATCTAACCTATGCCTTAGCGTATGAGGTCGAAGCCGTAGAAGGTTTGATCGACTATGTACAGATAGAGGAGCCAGCTTTGGTCGATCCCGAAGTAAAGCCAGAAGACGTAGACCTAGGTATCGAGTACATCAACAAGTTATCCAACCTAATTTCAGTTCCTGTAGTCGTTAAGACTTACTTTAAGCCCGCCGAAAGAGTGTACAAGCTACTCATGGGACTAAACGTCGACGGATTAGGATTTGATATGGTGGCTTGGAACTATGAGGACCTCAAGGAAACGATAAACGAGTACGGCTATCCGTTTGAGATAATAGACTTAGGAGTAGGCGACGCCCTGAACGTTAGGCTAGAGGCTATAGAAGAGAACGTGAGTAAGATAATGGCTGTTCTCGACGAGGCCTGTCCTAAGGAAGTTCATATAAGCCATAACTATCGCCTAGATGTACTTCCTTATTCTCATATAAGGAAGAAGCTTCGCAGGCTAGCGGAGATTGCCCTTAATCTGAGGAAGGCTATTGAGGAGGGGGTGAAGTGAGATGAGTGAGTACAAGGTGCCTAAGGTATTACCTACAACAGTCGTCGGGAGCTATCCCAAGTTTCCAATAGCCAAGAAGGCGTTGAAGCTGAAGGAAAAGGGTCAAATTTCCGATGAGGAATTCGAGAAGATGATAAAGGAAGCGATAAGGATGGCAGTAGAGGATCAGATAAAGGCCGGCGTTGACATAATTTCCGATGGTGAACAGAGAAGAGAAGACATGGAGGTTTACTTTGCTGAGAGGATGGATGGGTTCGTCGTCGGGAATAAGCCAGAGGACTGGGTAAGGATATTCGACAACGTGCACTATAGGAAACCCATAGTGGTTGGTAAGATCGCTTGGAAGGAGCCCATGACCCTAACCGACTGGAAGTATGCTACCGAATTCTCACAAGGTAGGCCAGTTAAGGCGATCATCACCGGACCTTATACTATGGCTGACTGGGCGTTTGATGACTACTATGGAGATAAGAAACAGTTGATAATAGACTTAGCAAAGGCCCTTCATAAGGAACTGAAGGTTCTCTACGAGGCCGGAGCTCGCTATCTGCAAGTCGACGAGCCAGCGCTTTCAACTCACCCCTACAAGGAGGATATTGAAATAGCGAAGGAGGCACTAGCTATAGTATTCCAAGGCATGAGCGACGCAAAGAAGATCGTTCACATATGCCACGGACGCGTAGAGAAACTGTTCCCAGATATCCTAGATTACCCTGTTGACCAATTCGATCTGGAGTTCGTGAATAATAATTTCGAGCTTCTACCGGTATTAAAAGAGTACGATTATGCCGGTAGCGGAAAGGAGCTAGGTTACGGAGTGATAGACATACATTCCAAGAAGGTGGAGTCTAAGGAGTTCATTAAAGATGCTATACATAAGGTACTAGAGTTCATGCCTCCAGAGAAGGTCTACGTGAAGCCGGACTGCGGTCTAAAGATACTCGGTGATAGGGACATCGCCTTCCAGAAGATGAAAGTGATGGTAGAAGCTACCAAGGAGGTAAGGAAAGAGTTAGGGTATGAGGAGTGATCATTCCTTTTTAGCGTAGAGCTCCAGTAGGTTGCACTTCTCGTTGGCGCTGCTCAACGCGCCCTTGAACTCATCAAGGGAAGTTATCACTATGGTATCAGTTCCTACGCTTATGTTTATCGCTATCTTGTCTGGACACATCTCTCCCTTTATCGCTCCTTGACACTCTTCGCCTCCTAGGAGACCCTCTATTCTGAGACAACTCGTAGTTTCTATTTGGGAGAGCGCGTCGTAGAGCAGCGTCAGATCTCCTTTCGCAGCTGCGTGGAATTCAACCAAGTTTCTGAGTTCGACGGGAGCGGAAATAGTCAATGAGACTCTAGCCATAGGATTTTCCTCAAGATCTATTTCGACTTTGTGTTCGTCGAGCTCTATTATTTCCGCGTACCCCTCGGCTCTGTCTAAAGCTTGCTCTAATATAGGAATAGCTTCGGTACCGACGAGCAGTCTTCCGTTCTTCTCAATTTCTAGTCCCACCACTCTATTCTTGTTCATTTCTATCCTTATCAATACAGTATCGTTACCCACCCTACCGTCGAAGACTATTCTTCCTATGAACTTTTTCGAGGAAAGGTCGATAAGTAGGTCCCTCAAGCTCAGCTCAAAGGGACCTACTCGCTTGAAGCCGATGGTCTTTCCTCTGCTAATGAAAGGCATCTCTAGCGTTCACCTCCAGCCTTCTTTAACTCCTCGACGACCGTGTTAAAGTTTGGAGTTTCTGGGGAAACTATGTACACTGAGAAAACGCTAGCCCCACGACCTATTAGTATGAACAAGTGGTCCTTGAAATCGCTCTTCCTCGACTCGACGAAGAATATAACGTTCTCGAGCTCTTCCCTAAGTTCCTTAAACATTCTAGCCGTATCGTCTTGAAGATCCTTCCCTAAAACTAAGAAGGATTTGTGAAGTACTATTCTCGGTTTCTCATTAAGGAGTTGACCTTCAGGTGGTTTAGTCTTATAACCCAATATCTTGTACCTCACGAGCTCTCGTCTGCTCTGGATGGTTATCGCGGAAACGGCAGTTCCTATCTCACTTAGTTCGTTACCTAACTGTTCGATCAGTTTCTTGAGCTTGTTGATGAAGTCATCGGCACCAAAGCCAATTATTATCATGCCTTCACAACCCCCGTAACAACGTTTTTCGCTTTTTCAACAATTCTTCTATCTATTTTGAAGTTTATTGGAGGACACGAAAGAGGTTTAGCATGGGTAACTATCCACTTGCCCGGACTTTCTATTGGGTAATTAAACGCGTCCGCGCCAGTTATGGGTTCAACTTGCTCTGGCATGGAAAGAGAAGCACCTATCACTACCTTATTACAGATCACGATATCGAGTACCCACCTATCAGTAACTGAAACTATGTTGTATGCCATCGTATCTGCCATCAACAAATCCTTTAGTGTTAACACCGGTGTATCAACGACTAGTAGATCACTTCCCCACTTCTTGTCGTCGACGGCTACAGAGCCGGGTTCAAATAAGTGAATGACCGGAAACAATATTCCTTCGAGAACGACACCTTCTGTTACGACGACCTCTTTTATTAAAGAGAGGAGAGACTCTATAGAGTCCAACTTTATGTAATCTTTGTCATTGCTTTCGACGATGAGTTCAGGATCACTCATTTCTATTATGCTTATATCTACATCCCTACCTATTGAGAAGGCCGTTAAATCACCCTTGTACGCTATAGGTACACCGTCAACCATAAGAATGTCCAAGGTAGGCCACTTGACAGAGATCTTACCCTTCAAGCCTTTAGAACGAGCATAGTTCAAAGCATTTAACATGTTCTTATATTTATGAGTCAGCTGGCCACAACTCCAACATATATCCATAACCATCACCCCGGAAGGATCCTTTCAATACCGAAGTCAGACAAGTATCTCAACGCAATTTCGACGATACGGTCCCAAGGGATATCGCCGAGTATTTCAACGTGTAACCTTGCTGTTCCATTATCGACCTTTAACCTGAATTCCCTGACATCGGCTCCTAAGGCCTCTAATTGATGCAGAAATCCGAGCACCGCTTTGCCCAAAGACACTATTCCGTACGAAGCCACGTATCCGCTGGCAACGTCGGAGCTCACGAGGGCGTCTGCAGACATTTCTTCAAGGAGAGAAATTTCTTCTGGTGGTGGGTAGAAGAGTATGTTGACGAGTTTGGGTGAACTCTTTAGATCGTCAAGCATCTTCCTCCAAGCCTCTTCGCCTTTTAACTCGCCCCATTTCGCATCGTGTATGGTACCATTGCATACCACAAAGGAGCCTCTCTTACCTTTGGGAATTTCTACCTCTATTTTAACACATGAGGAGTCCTTTATCTTCTGCATCGAGGAGACCAAACAATCTCCCGTACCGTTTGAATATCCTATGGGAATCAGCTTGATTAGAGTCGAAATAGTTGATCCCACCTCTAAACAAACTTCAATAGAAATAAAGCTTAACTGAAGAGTGTTGAGGGGGTAAGCCCAATCGTGAGTGGTGATCACTCGAAAAGCGTGAAAAAGGTGAAGGACGCTAAGGACGTCTTCACTGCTGTCCGAACGATAAACAAAGGTATAGCAATATTGCTGCTACTCAAAAAAGACCTAACTTGGAATAAGTACGTACTACACATCAGCGAACACAAGCTGGTCTCCGGAGAGCCGAAGATACCCACAGAGCAAGACTTCAAGGATGCCATTCTAGCATTGCTAATAGTTCCTAAGGTAAAGATAGTCGAAGAAGGAATTGAGAGAGTAGTCGAAAGCGCCGGACTAGATATTGAGGCGCTGCCCGACGATGTTAAGAAGTTGGTGCAACTAATACCCGGAATTGAGCTATTCATACCTGACAAGGAGCTGGTTGAAGCCAGCGTCGGTGAAACTATAATCCCCCCTGAGCAGATAATGGACGAAGTCGTTAGAATAGTTGAAAATATGATCAATGAATTAGGATTAAAGGGAGAAGTAAAAGTGACCGGGCGCGAGCTCTATGTAGTGATTAGCAAGAGAGTTCCCAAGAAGTTAGTACAACAATTAGAGAAGGCCCTCAAGGCTAGGCTTGGAGACTTGTATGAGGTAAAGGTAACCACGGGGTGATGAATCATGATATTCTTCTTCGGTAGGAAGAAAAAGGAAGAGAGCATTGTAGTTGGAATAGACAAGGACAACGTATTCGGGACGATGAGCCCCAAGGGAGGTGTCGGTAAGACTAGCATAACAGTAGAGATAGCCTTCCTTATCGCACAGAAAGACATCAGCGTTGCATTAGTTGACTGGGATCTGTGGTCTCCCAGGTTGACCAGCAGGCTATTGGGAAGCAGCGAAGGCCCCGGACTTTTGGAACTCTTGCTCGGCGAGGCTAATCCTGATGAAGTAGTCAGAGAGGTAGAGTTCACCACAGTTACCGGTAAGGTAGTTAGGGTAAAACTAGTTCCCGCTTCTAGTAAAGAAGCCTTGGCGAAGGGTGAGGTCAAGAGACTAGCAAGCGAACTGGAACATAAGTACGACAAGGTGAAGGCAAGAGCAGTTGCACTATCCAATTACCTATCCGGTCTCAATGACATAGTCTTCAATGACTACCCCGTACCAAGCGGACCAGCCCCGGCACCCTTCCATAAGATAGCCGCCAGTGCCACCCATTGGTTAAACATAGTCATAGACGCCGTCCCCGTCACAGCCGAATACGCTGCTAGGTACGTGGAGATGTTCTATCCGACGTTGCCGGTATTCGTAGTCTTCGTCAACATGATAAAGCCTGTCCACCATGAGTACAGCGCTGCGGTAGCGAGGGCTCCGGAGCTATGTAAGAAGTTCGCCGCGAAGTACGTAGCATTCATACCCTTCGACGGAAAGTTATATGACGTGAAGGTATCCGGAGCAGCGCCCCCAGCAAGCATCAATTACAAGCCCACGGAGTCTGCAGCTTTGAAGGTATTGAGAGATGCGGCGATGAAGATAGCCAGGAGGGAGAAGCCTCCGGGATGCGTCGCCCTACATCTAAAGGTTCTTTAACGATTAATAGGGGGTGAAGTATCGTGAAGAAAGAATGGCAGAATGAAGTCCAGAAGGTCCCAGGATATGAGGTAGCGTGGTACGTCGTCTATGAAGTAAGTGATGTGGAGATAGAGGTACTGGATTATGAAAACATAGACACAGCAACTATAAATACACTCAAAGGTATAGTTGCTAATATAATTCATGACTTAAAGGCAATATCCGAGAAAGAGCTGAAGGCAATACCAATAGAGAAAAGGAAACTGGACGTCGTCACCAGAGCTAAGGGTGGATACATCAGTATGAGCTTAGTTGCTGATAACATGCTAGTGATGGCAGGTCTTAGGAAGAAATAAAGTTACGACAACTTAGCTATAACCACCCTTACTCGCGATCCGTCCCAGATGGCCCTTATATCAAAGGGCGCTTCGAGCTCTGATTCTGAGAATATCGTCTTGAAGATGGCTGTCGTAGACCTTAATGATTTCGATGCCATTACAGCGTGAGCGAGGATAGGAACCAACTGCGAGAGGACCAAGTCCTTGCTAGGATCAACTAACACTGTCATTCCAGGATAGCTTGCTGAGCCGGCTCCCTCTCCCTCCCATTTCTCATTAAGAAGCTCCAATATTTCTTTGATTCCATTTATGTTCTCGCTGAGCACTTTTTCCATAGCTTCTATTAGTTCCTTGAAGTTGTTGTATTTGGCTACTTCAAATGGCAACGTTCTCACCTACCCATTTTCTTGAGAGTTCTCAGCATAAGTCTAGTGCCCCAACCGGTAGGATAGGGCGAGCACCAGCTAGCTCCGATGCTATTAGCCATAGCCGGTCCGGCTATGTCTAAGTAGACCCATGGCTCTGGTGCGAATTCTTTTAAGAACAAGGCTCCCATGATGCTTCCGGCTTGCCTCTTCTTGCTTATGTTAGCTATATCTGCCGCCGGGTGAGACAAGTACTCCTTATACTTCTTGTATAGGGGCATCCTCCAGACGAGCTCTCCAGTCTCCTTCGATGCTTCTTCAACAACCTTAGCAAGTTCATCATCGGTAGCATAGAGCGCTGCTATGTCATAGCCTAAAGCTATTATCTGGGCACCAGTTAAGGTCGCTAAGGTAAAGGTTACGCTGGGTGAGTATTTCTTGGCATATGTTAGAGCATCAGCGAGGATCAAGCGTCCTTCAGCATCTGTATTAGATATATGGACGTACTTTCCGCTATAACTCTTAATGATATCCTCGGGTTTGTAAGCTCTGCCGGAAATCAAGTTCTCAGCAAGAGGTACCAAGGTAACCAAGTTAACGTCTAAGTTTAGCTTCGCTGCCCAAATAGTGGCCGAGGTCACCGCCGCTGCGCCGCTCATGTCAGCGTGCATGCCCTCCATGTAGTTAGGAGGCTTCAAGTCGTACCCTCCTGCATCAAATGTGACACCCTTTCCAACCAAGGATACCTTCTTCCCTCCACCGTTGTACTCCAAGATCATGAGCCTGGGGGGTATGTCGGAGCCCTTACCGACGGCTAGTAGTAAGTTTAATCCTTCCTTCTCTAAGTCTTCCTTCTCTAATACAGTAACCGAGATCGGCAGACCTCTAACGACCTCTCTTACCCTATCAGGGAAGGTTCTGGGATTGAGTTGATTTGGAGGTTCACTAGCTAATTCTCTTGCGAACATTTGTGCCCTAGCATGTTCTAACGCTTCCTTCAACTCATCACAATCTCTTACAACAAAGTAAACAGTTCTTTCTTTTTTGTCAGATTTATACTTATCGAAGTCCCAAGCGGTTAAGGCTAACCCAGTAACTATAGCATACGGGTTGTCTACCTTGCGGAGGTCTACTACGGAGAACTTGAATTTCTTGAGTGATTTTCCTAAACCATATCCCGTTTCGAAGGGATCCTCCTTGTTGTAGACTGTTAGGAGCTTGAGAATACCATCCTCCTTAACTAGTAGCGACTTCACACCTTTGGTATCTTCAGGTAACAAGGGAACGCTTGCCCTTTCCAAGAGTTCATTTTCTGAATCAAGGAACTCCACCTTTACACCGGGTAACGTCGAAGGCTCCGAAGTAGTGCATTGAAGATTCAGCAGGGCTCACACCCGTTAGTCACACCTTAATATCCCCTTTAAGGGGTAGCCTTAGGCACTTCATACTCGAGAAGTTTCTCGGTTTTTATGAGCGATGAGGTGAACCGGCAAATCTGATAGGTGATGAGTCAGAGTTACGCCGAGCTATATTTTGAAGAATATATGAAGCAGAACGTATACTATAGCAGCAATAATCAAGTTACTGAGCACAGTTTTCCATGTTAACTCTTTCAGCTTATCGGCGGCGGCGATGAAGAGCATTGCAAGACCTAAAACGTTTGTCAAGGTATAGCCTATCCAATAACCTATATCAAAACTGACTATTGGTCTGAGTGCCATTGCTATAAGAATAGCAAGTGGAATGTTGACGAAGCTATCGTTCCAAGGGGTTAATGGTGAAAGCATGAAGCCTATGAAGGCTACGGCTGCTCTGATCAGATGCGCCGGGCGTTTACGTCCTCCCTTGACGGTCTTGCCGGTGGTTCTCATCATCTCAAGTTTTGGAAAGCGCTAGTCCTTAATAAAACCGGTACAGTAGATACACTTACATAGCTTAGAATTAGGATCGTACATATAGGCATGACAGAAGTTGTCTTGACACTTTATGAAACACTCTTCTTCACTTTCTATATCATTAAAAGTTATGTCTCTTATCGCTGGTTCTATCTTCTTCATCTCTTTCACTCTAACTCTTCCAATACTTCCTCTGGTATGTGAGCGGAGGGAGCTCTTAGCGCTTTACGGGCCAGCTCCCTAGCTATCGGATTAAGTGACTTGAATTCGTCAGATTCTATGTCTATCTTCTTTATCTTGCCCTTGTACTTATCCTTTTTCTCCTCTAATTCCTTTGGAGGTATGATGAATGCTGTGAACTTCGGGTTGGTCTCAGATGGGATCCTTCCAGTTGCAATGGCTACGTGAACCTCTCCGTCTAAGCCCCTCCTGGCTCTCACGATATAGACGTCTACGTCCACTGGCTTGTACATCTACTCTCCCTCTCGGAGCTTGAAGAAAAAGGGATTAAAGCGCTTCGCGCCCTGTTCTAAGAAGTCCTCCTCCAGCCCTTCTTAGTAGTACGTTGAAGTAGCGGTCACTAATTTCACATCTCCTATGAGCCAGTTTAAGGGGTAGAGGATATCCTTTTACTGAATAGTAAATTAGTATTTTAAAGATCTCTTCCATTTCGTCTTCGTTAACATTTCCTAGTACCTCAACTACGTAAACGCTACCTCTTTTACTGAACTTCATATACGATCTACTTATCGTTACTGTTTCTTGGGGGCTACACCCGACCTCGAGTTCTTGTATGAAGGGTTTTGTGAAACCAGGAGTCTTTGCTAACACATCTATTATCTCTATATCATATATCTCCGGATCGTTAAACACGGAATTATCCATAAACGATTTGCCCACGTAAACCGTCGGAACCTTGCGTGCAATCCTAGCTACTTCTTTGTACATCTCCTTTTTCCATCCACACTCAACTCTTATGGCTTCAGCTACGTCGTTAGTATTCCTTACTCTTACTAATAGTTCATCTAGAGTACCCTTGAAGGGAGTGCAACCATACGCGCTCAAGTCTGCGTGACACTTGCTAGCAACGCTGAACATGCCATCCATCATCATAAAGAATGTTGGATTCGCTTCTGTAAAATCGGAATAGAGTTCTGCCTCTAGACCTTCCATGTACATAATAGTTCTCTCTCGCCAGAACTGAGGAAAACGTAATATTCCCATCTTTTCCTTTTTGGGAGTCTCTTCAGTAGAACCCTTGGGTATTTTGATTACTACGGCCCTAACGGCAAAGACAGTAGCCGCGTGAAGCTTCTTCCTGTTGACAGAGCCATCGATAGCAGCTACGGGTATACCATCAGACCTTTCTGTAATATCCATCGAGTTCCAGAGTTCGTTAAACTTATCCATGTATTCTTCGGCGAGCGTCCTTAACGCGTTTTGTGTAAGTATCGACCTCAATTCAATTGAATCTTTAATTAGACCTTGATAGACCAATCCCGACCCCCCACATTAATATCTCTTTGTACTATGATAATACGCTCGGGCATGGTATTTATGGAAACACAGTTCACTGAAAGTGTATACATGGAAGATGAGAGTGTAGGATATGTCGTTGGAGAGACTTCGACAACGCAAGTAGTCGCTAGATACGATGGTAAAGTCATTAGAGGAAAGTACGTTATAGTAAAAGGAGAGGACAAGTACCTACTAGGACTCATCGAGGATGTTAGAAGCAGAAGTGATCTAATTGAGGATGGATTACATACCGAAGACATAAAGAGAATAGTTGAAGAGATAGGTATGGACGAGAAGGCGGTTTATGCCAAGATACGTTTGTTAGCCGAATTGGACGAACTCTTAAATGGAAAGATAGTCCCTCCGAGAACGGCCCCTCATCCCGGAGCAGAAGTACGCGTAGCTTCAGATGAGTTGTTGAGAAGGATCTTTACGAAGGATAACGATCCCAGATATATTCGTATAGGTACGTTAGCTGCACATCCTAATGTTCCGTTCTTCGTTAACTTAAATCAAATAGTTACGAGGCATTTAGCTATACTAGCGGTCACTGGAGCCGGAAAGAGTAACACCGTAACTGTTCTCTCAGAAAGAATTGCACGAAAAGGAGGCATAGTCGTTATATTTGATATGCATGGAGAATATAGCAAGGCCACCGATGAGGAGCTAATAAATACAATAAAAGGTAAGATCAATCCTAATAAAATAGATCACAGTAGTTTCGTTAGATTACTTAATCTTAGAGAAGCACCTAAGCAAGAGCTCTATATTAGGAACTTACTTAAAGCATGGAATGTGCTATATCAAGGTAACTTCTATAAGGATCCCTCGGATATGCTAGACGCGCTAAGTGAGATGTTAGAGGAATTAATGGGTGGGAGCAAGTTACCTATAATAAAGGATCCTTACTTAGTATCAAAGGCAGTTGATGAGGAGCTTAGGAAGAGTAAGACTATACACATGAAGCCTTTGAAGTTCTTGATAGGTTTCGTCAAGGGTAATCTAGCTTCGGCGAGGTATAGCTTTTGCAAGGATCCGGAGAGATGTATGTCAGCTATGAGCGTTCTTGACGTTCCTGGTACTGACAAGAACTCGACATTACCTTCATTGATGATTAAATTGGAGGATATGAAGGAGAGGTATAAGGAAATAATTGATTTTGCATTTAATGACATAATTGATAAAATAGAGAAAGGAAAAATAAATGTTGTTGATCTCAGTACCGTGGATGAAGACGCAGCCGATGTTATAGTGAGCACTTTCCTAAAGAGGATACTATTTGAAAGAAAGAGATATGTTCAGAGCGGAGGAACAGAGGGCTTCAAGTACCCATTGCTGGTGGTCTTGGAAGAGGCTCACATCCTCGCTCCACGTGATAGGAGTACGAGTACCAAGCATTGGGCTGCTAGGGTAGCTAGGGAGGGAAGGAAGTTCGGGGTAGGGATATGCTTGGTTTCCCAGAGACCTAAGAACGTCGACCAAGATACCTTGAGTCAGGCCAATAACATGATAATCTTAAGGTTAATCGAACCGAGTGATCAGAAGCACGTGCAAGCGAGCAGTGAATCGCTAAGCGACGACCTTCTCTCGCAACTTCCCTCTCTGGCAACCGGAGAAGGGGTGGTTCTGGGTCCAATGACTACGTTGCCGGCTTTGGTAAAGATAGATAAAGCAGAGAAGAAGGTAATTGGAGCAGATATAGATGTCGTCAAGGAGTGGCAGAACGAAGAGAGAGTGGAGGTAGAAGACATTTGGTCACAGCTGTAGGCTTGGGAGGAATCGGAGGTACCCTAATAGCCCTAGCTCATTCTCCAAAGGTAGATAGAGTCGTGGTCTTAAGATCATGCAAGAGACGCGACGTGAAACATGCTAAGAAAGTAGCTGATAGCGCCTTTTTGGTAAATCCCAGTACGATGATAAACAAGAAACCATCCTTAGAAGGTCAGTTAGCTTCCAAGGACTATGAAACGTATGTTGTCTGTCTAGATTCTCCATGGCCTATGGTGTTGGAAAGCGTAGACGTAGTCGTCGAGGGAGATGTGGTAGCTGGAGATATGGCATGTTTATGCAGTCCCAAACCTCCTAGATGCTTTCCTTCATTTAAAGCCTTAGCTGCCTTGGGAGAGCGCGAGGGTGTCCTCGTTAGCTCGCTCCTAGGGAGACCCCCTGCAGACGCTAGCTGTGTTGCCGAAAGGTTAGAGAGAAACATCCACTGCTTCAAGGGTCGAAGAGTGCTATCCGGAAAACCTCTTGAGGATTACATCAGGTTATTGGATTATCTTTATGCCAAAGTTCCTAACAGTATGATAATAGAACTTCGAAAGGAGGTGCTAAAGGGTAAGCTGGAGATCCTCGAGTTCGATTACCCGTGCTTTTACGAGTTCTCGAGAGACGCCCAAGCCCTTAGACAAAAGGGTCCTAAAGACTTTCGTATAGGGATGAAACCTTGTAAAGGAGACCTTACCGAAGTGCTTAAGAGAATAGGAGTTGAGTTAGGAGGTGACGAGAGTTCCGCAGATTCCCTCCACTATAGCTCTTCTGACGTTTGAGGGATCTCCTCCGTAAACGACCGCTATGGGTATGTTACTCCTCTTCGCTATTTCTAGCGATAGAGCATCGAATAGTTCGTATCTGCCTGGCTCTTGTTTCCATCCAGAACTCTCTAAGATCCTTTTGACCTCGTCGTAACTAACCTTACTCAGCTTCTTCGCTCCAGGACTGTTGGGGGGTTCTGTGTATATTGCGTCAACCGTAGTAGCATTTACGACCATGTCGGCGTTCATGAGTTCTGCCAACACTAGGGAAACGGCATTCGTCGACTGGCCCGGCTGCATCCCGCCCGCTATTACTACCTTACCAGAACTCATTAGCTCTAAGACTTCATTGACACTCTTTGGTACTTTCTTTATTGCGTTCTTCACGTGAAGACTTAGAAGTAAGGCGTTCAACCTCGCTGCTTCTATACCTATGAAATCCTTGAGGGACTTAGACTCAGGTGCATGTTCTATGTACTTCCTCGCAGTGGAACCGCCTCCTACGACCACGGCCATGTTATAGCCACGTTCATAAAGCTCATCAATAATCTTAGCGTATTCCTTGACCAACGGTTCGTCAAGAGGGGAGATGAACTTACCAGAAATTTTTATTACTACCTTCTTCATCTCCATTACCTTTACTTCAGTCCTAGGTACAGCTTTCCTATCTCTGGGTGTTCTAAGATCTCTCTAGCGGGTCCTGTATAGGCCACCTTGCCCGTCACAAGTACGTATCCCCTGTCGGCTATCTCTAGTCCCTTCCTGGCGTTTTGTTCTACCAATATTATAGTAACGCCGCTGTCTCTGATTTCCTTAATCTTGTTCAGTACTAGGTCCACGTACTTAGGAGAGAGCGCTGCCGTGGGCTCGTCGAGAAGCATTACCTTTGGCTTAGCCATTAACGCTCTGGCCATTGCTAACATCTGTCTCTCTCCTCCTGAGAGGCTTCCAGCTAGCTGCTTCAGCCTCCCTCTCAAGTCTGGGAATATGTCTAACACCTCCTCCATTCTTCTTTCTACTTCCTTCTTGTCTTTGATAGTGTAAGCTCCCATTTCCAAGTTCTCTTTTACAGTTAAGTTGGTGAAGACGTTGTTGGTCTGAGGCACATACCCCACTCCCATTTTACTTATCTTATCCAACCTCTCGTTGGTTATATCCTTACCTTCATAATAGACCTTACCCTTGAGGACCCTGGCTATACCCAATATGGCTTTCAGCAAAGTACTCTTGCCGGACCCGTTTGGTCCTACTATGGTGACTATCTCTTGTCTTGTAACATAGAAGTCTATTCCGTGTAAGATTACCATCTTTCCGTAGCCCGCTACTAAGTCCTTTGTCTCAATTACCTTGTCAGTCATCATGCCTCACCCAAGTATATCTCTACCACTACGGGGTTTTCAGATACTTCCTCCGGTGTACCTTCCGCGACTATTCTTCCCCTATGCATGACGTAAACGTAGTCCACGTAGTCGAAGAGTATGTCTAATCTGTGTTCTATGATTAGCATGCTCATCCCTCTCTCATCTCTTAGATGCCTCAAGAACTTGAATATCTCGTGAGCCAAGGTAGGGTTAACTCCGGCAGCTGGCTCGTCCAAGAGTAACATCTTGGGATCGCTCATCAATCCTCTGGCCAGCTCTACCAGCTTCATCTGTCCTCCGCTTATCGCTGAGGAGAGGTTTTTGGCGATGTGTAGTATCTTCAATAGTTTCATAGTATCCACAGCCTTGTTTGCTATACCCAACTCAGCTCTCTTCCATATAGACCTAATCAAAGACTTGGCGTAGCTTTCACCAGGGTTGTTCCTAGCCGCAGTTAGTACGTTCTCGTATACCGTCATACCCTTGAACATTCTTGGGATTTGGAAAGTTCTTACTAATCCTAGGTGATATATCTTTTCTGGAGGCATCCCGGTTATGTCGTGACCATCGAAGTATACCTTACCTCTATCTGGCTTATAGACTCCAGCTATAACGTTGAAGAGCGTCGTCTTCCCAGAGCCGTTTGGTCCTATCAGCGCAGTCATTGTACCTCTTCTAACCCCCATTACTACGTCATCTAGTGCCACTATACCGCCGAAAGTTTTCCTTACGTGTTCAACCTTCAGTATGTAATCCTCACTCATTTTCCTCACCTCCTTCTCCTTCTTTTAGGTAGTCTATCTCCTTCGGGGCCCTTTCCTCTAGGACCCTCCATGCGGGAGTTCGGACGGGCTTCTCTGGCACTAATCCTTGTGGTCTGAACATCAGGAACAGTATGATTAGCAGACCCACTAGCATCGCTTGGAAGTAGTTGGGCTCTAGAGGTAAGTGTATGTAGTCCTTAGCTATTTGTGTTAATCTGTTTATTAGTATCACTATCGCTGTGCCGAGTACCACTCCCGCGTTGTTAGCCATTCCTCCTATGATTACCATAACCCAAATTAGGAATGTTACTAATGGTAAGAAGGTATCTGGGTTCAGATAGAGGAAGTAGAACGCGTAAAGCGCTCCGGCCAAGCCGGCTAAGGCGCTCCCGAGTGTTAGTGCCAGTAGCTTGTAACGATAGGTAAACTTTCCGATGCTCTTCGAGGCCAACTCGTCATCTCTTATACTCTTCAATACTCTTCCTAGAGGAGAGTTGCCCCACCTCTCTAGCAGTATGTAAGTGAAGAAGAACAAGACTACGGAAAGTCCTACGTATGCTATGGTTCTCTCAAACGTGTTGGTAATGAAGTCGAACGGCGGTTTTATTCCTCTAAGTCCGAATACTCCTCCCCACACGCTGTTGGTTGGCGTGTTTCTGAGTAGAATTCTTATCATCTCTCCAATGATTATGGTTGACATGCCTAGGTAATCTTCCCTTAGCTTTACAGTAGGTATTGCTATGAAGGCACCTACTGCGGCGGCAGCTATGGCAGCGGCAATTAGGCAGAGAGGGAAGGGCACGCCGTATGCAGCAGAGAGAACTCCAGCAGTGTACGCTCCTACCGCTATGAAGCCTACCTTTCCGAAGTTGCTCAGGCCGGCGTAGCCGTACTCTAAGTTCAAGCTTAGTGCCGCTATGGCATAAAACGCTAAGAAGAATATCAGGTCTAACGTGTAGCTTACGTTCACTGCCGCGAACGCGGCGATTATACCGGCGACAATTATTCCCAAGATCAAACCGGTCTTATCCACCATGGCTCCTCACCTCACGCCTTTCTCGTCTTAATTCCGGCTAGACCCTCTGGCTTGAGATACAGTACTAACAGGAAGACGGAGAACGGAATCATAAACCTGTATCCGGTGTACTGGGGGTTGATCGCCGCTAAGACGCTAACTCCGAACTGCTCTGCAAAGGCTAGTATGTAGCTCGCCGCGAACGTTCCCCAGAAGCTACCTAATCCTCCCAGTACCGCTACGGCGAACGCGTTTAGTAGGATCATCCATCCCAGCTCTGGATATATCTGGGTCTGAATGGCCCAGAATAGACCACCTATTCCAGCTAAGGCTCCGGCTACCAGCCACGCCAAGTTTACCACGCTGTCGACGTCTATTCCACAAGCGGCTGCCAGCACTGGGTTGTTAGCTACGGCCCTCCATGCTTTTCCTATTTTCGTCTTCTTGAACAGTAATGTCATTCCAATTATTACAGCTAGTACCGTTAGAGTGCTCCATATGTACAAGTCGGTGAACGACAGTACAGGTTGAGGGAACTTAAACATGACGTCTAGCGCATTCAGCTTGGTGAACGCTATGCCTCCAGCTCCTATCTTTATTGCTGGAATATATTCGGAGGCAAATGAAGCGGTTGTGTTAGCTATGACTAAAGTTCCGTTTATTATCCATGCTTGGAAGTTGCTTAACTGTACTCCGAAGTTCTGATAGGTTATCTCTTGTTTGAAGTACTGTCTGCTGTACCAAGTCATCTCATATAGAGCATACCTTATGAATAGGGCTACGCCGATGCTGGCAACCATCAGCTGTACTAGGCTAGCTCCTCTGTTTGATAGAGGTTTGTAGACTAGCACGTGAGAGAGTAGCGAGACTACAGCGCTCGCCAACATGGCCTCGATGGTAGCTTCCCATAAGTTAGCGCCAGTGTAGCAAGCGAAGAGCACTACTGCACCCATCACTAGGAGCGCAGGACCCAAGACCATTAACGTCGAGTTCTTTGTTTTTAAGTATGCTAAAGTTAAGATTATTCCAGATACTACGCCCACTAGGCCCACTTGGACTGCGAAGCCGTTGGGCGCTCCGCTGAGGACCGCGAAGTTGTAAAGCAAATAGGCAGCATAAGCACCTACGGTCGCTACGTCACCATGGGCGAAGTTTGCGAACTTAGCTACGGTGAATGTCATAGTGATACCGACGGCAATCAAGAAGTATAGATTTCCTAGAAGCAAAGTGTCAATAAAGATTTGTGGTATTTGTGGTGTTACTTTGGACCAAACGCTGGGACCCAGCGCTTGGTAGACGTATGCGGCGAGAACGACGACTATGGCCAGTCCTATCAACAACTTGGCGCGCGAGCTCAAGTGCATTATACGGGCCCCTAGCAAGCCAAGGGGCGTAAGTATATAGCGTAATCGCAGTATATGCTTGGAATAAGTGGTCAGTACCTAAATATACTCGATTGGGAGACTGTAACCATATATGGTTGAGGTGAGTGGAGTCCTTCGACGAGTATAGCACCTCCTTCTTTATCCATGTAGTCTTGGACGGCAGTGAGGTAGTTGAACGCCATCGCTTGAAGATCCTTACTCATGAGTTTAGCAAATGGTAGTAACTTTGTAAGTTCTTTCGCACTCATTGGTTGATCGTGAATGTCTACCTTATTTAATAAGTTGTCGAGAATTTGTGAGATAGCGTCTTCGCTAACTCTCCCTTCCAAGGATTCCAAAACAAGCTTTTCTATATAATTGAAATATTTGTTCGCTAATTCATACTCATAGTATATGCCAGATACGGAGAGGGCGTGCATTACTTGGGCCCTCCCGCCAATGCTCTCCTTAGGGGCAGAAGCCATCAGCTGCTCTACCAGATCTCTAAGTATTATCGCTTCCTTTGCTGAGGGAGGGGAACTGGGTATTAGGGGATCTATAGTACCTATTATTCCCCAAGGAGGTAGGAGTACCTCATCTGAGAGTAAGAGAAGGAGAGCCCCCATTGAGAGGGCGGAATCCAGCAATAACGTCGTAACTTTGCGTATTCCCATAGACCTCAACCTTCTCATTAAATGTTCAGCAAATAGAACGGTGGTTCCTATAGTATTATATACGATAACGACCTCCTCGCAGCTCCGCGAGGACATTTCTCTATGAAGTGTTCTAATAATATATGAAACGTCGCGCGTGTGTGACATTAAGGCGTTTGGATACATGGATAAGTCCACGGAAGTATTTGAAACGGCGCTAATTACACAAGTGCCTTCAGGAAACTTACTGTTTATCATGTAGAGATATCGCTGCCTCGATGAGAATTGATGTGGGACGTACGAGCTCAACTCAGAGGCCCTCTCCGGGAGGCGTAGAGCGCATTATAGAGATAACAACGCTCTCTCTTTACTGAACCTCTTGGTCGTTGCTATCAAGTAGGCAGAGCTAGCATGACGTCCAAAACCCTTCAGCTTAGTCTTCGAGGTATTATCCTCTGGAACTACATAGACCTTTACGTTTTGAGGCAACTCTATCATCTCCGAAGGAGCACCGTTCCCTATTATTATCGCCTCGACAGCGAACTCGTTAAGGATTGAATTAACTATGCTAGTTGCATCTTCCTTAGGACCTTCCCAAAGGTATATTGGATACTCGGCTGCGACGAGCGCCACGCCATACACCTTTCCCGGATCTATCCCAAGGTATAATTTTGGCGAATAACCCAACCGTCTTTCTAACAACTTCAATATACAATCGCTTTCCGAAGTGCAGTTTACCGAGTAAGCGAAACGGAGGAGCTCACTTAGACCTAACTCGTTCAGCCTCCTTCTAATTTTATAGAGGAGGCGAGGGTTCACTAAGTTCCCCTGGCCTAGAAGGCACAAAAGTTAATATATCGCATGGGCGAACTCGTAGTCCTCTACGAGTTCCTCTTTTTTGAAGAATATACTCATTTCCCTCTCTACCTTCTCCGGCGAGTCGGTGGCATGGACTATGTTCCTGGCCTTACTTAAGGCAAAGTCACCTCTTATGCTGCCCGGCTCGGCCTCGGCTCCATCGGTGGCACCCACCATTCTCCTCACGACTTCAACAGCCCTCGGTCCCTCGACAACCATGACCACGACAGGTCCGGAGGTCACGTAGTTAACTAAGTCATCAAAGAACGGCTTCCCCTCGTGCTCCTTGTAGAGCTCGATTGCTTGCTCTTTACTCATCTTTATCATCTTTAAGGCTCTTAGTTTCAAACCCTTATTCTCAAATCTTTTGATGATCTCTCCTACTAGTCCTCTCTTAACTCCATCTGGTTTTATCATTACGAACTCTAGCTGAGTCATGGTGATCACCTCATTCCATACTTCTTGGTCCATGGTAACTTTCTGGGATCTCTCTTCATCTTGAAACTCTTAAAGCACTTGCTGCTGCAAAACCACAAGATGGTACCATCTACCTTTACGTACATCAGTCCAGTTCCTGGCTCTATTTCTTTGCCACAGAAGTGGCACGTCCTTACCGGCATCTCCACATACCCCCGTGACGCCCCTCTGGAATACCTTTAAAGCAAAGCTTGAGAGTGAGCTGGGGTAGCGACTATGGTTGAGAAGATATATGTGGGCGAGTGGATAAACAAAATAAACATGACTGAGGAGATAGGTTTCCCTGCTGAGGTCATCCAGATTATAGGTAGAACTGGTGTCACCGGAGAGATCACCCAAGTGAGGGTTAGGGTACTGGAAGGAAAGGATAAGGGAAGAATCCTCACGAGGAACGTTAAGGGACCGGTGAGGCTAGGAGACATACTCGTACTTAGGGAAACTGAGAGAGAGGCCAGAAAGCTCAGCGGAAGAAGGTAAAGCAGAAACGAGACCCTACCATTCAATTTCTGCTATTGCCTTCACCAATTCCATATCAAGTAATCCTCTCGTTACGGTCATACAAGCTTGACCGCGTCCCTTTTTCCATAGCAAATATGCTATACAGTCCAGCAACATATTGACTTCCAAGCTACCCCAGTCTATCCTCCTGTAAAGTCGTGTCATAAACAGTATAACCAAGGTCTTTATCTTACGCGATGTTATATTGAGAACCTCATTTATCAACATTCTTCGTTCATTGGGATCAGCTATGGTTCTTGGGTTTACTTGGTTAATTACAAAAGCCTTGGGAAGGAAACCCATTGTCACTTCTGCCACCTTTAATGTTCTTTCGATCTCTACAATGCTAGCCTGAGAGAGAAGCACGCTCTTCGCGTCCAAGGAAGAAATTACACACTTTAATATCGGTATATCAGCGAAGCTCGCAGCCGGCGTGTCCATGACTATCAAGTCGTAGTACTCCGATATAGTGAACAGAGTTTCGGCGACTTTCTTAGCAGCATACTCTATTCCGTGCTCTGCTATCTCGGCAGAGTACTTTATTGCAGACTCGATGGTTCCGGAGGGAATGACATGTAAATAACCGTTGTAGAGTGTATGTATGAATTTATCCAGTTCTCCACCGACTTCCAATACGTCATACCATCCCTTCAAGTTCCTAGCTTCCTCTCCTAGGAAGAACCTCGAGGCACCGTCTCTGAAGTCAGCGTCGATTAGCAAGACCCTCCTCTTAGCTTTGGCAGCAGCGCTTGCTGAGATCAATGCACTGGTCGTTGACTTTCCTACGCCACCCTTAATACCCCACACAGTGATGATCCTGCTATTTCGTAAAAGAGGAGGACAACCAAAATCTCTCTTCCTAGATCTTAACGGCACGATAAAACCCCCACATGCTGTGATGTTGAAACTAAGAAGCTTTGTAGTCCGCTACGCATACGATCAACGGGTGACGTTAAACCTTGCCAGCAAGATTTGACGGTATTCAAGAAACACTCGTGGAAGCATTGGTGGAATCAATCAGAGTAGCGGAAACCCGTCTACCCAAATGGGTTTATGAGAAGCTCTTGAGAGCTTACGAAGAGAATGATGGGGTAGCAAAGGCTCAGCTAGCCGCTATATTGAAGAACATAGAAATAGCGGCTAAGGAATCGAAGCCCATGTGTCAAGATACTGGCTTACTAGTGTTCGACGTCAAGGTGGGTGAGAGGTTTCCACTATCTATTGAAGACATAAAGAGAGCGATAATCGAAGCATCAAGAAGGGCTACTGGAGAGGTCCCGATAAGACCAAACTCTATGGATCCTCTGAGCGGTTACAATCCCGGCGACAATACCGGGAAGGGCGTTCCAATAATACACATAGACTTAGTGCCCGGAGATTATCTCGAGGTCAAGGTTAGACCTAAGGGAGGAGGAAGCGAGTATCCTACGAGGTTATGTATGATCCCTCCTTCTAAGGGGATTGCTGGAGTTCACGAGTGTCTACTAAGGACCGTTTACGAAGCTGCTGGAAAGCCATGTCCGCCCGGAATAGTGAGCGTTGCCTTCGGAGGAACGGTAGAGGAAGCCTTTAAGTTAGCTAAGAGTAACCTATATAGAGAAGGCAGACACGAAGAAGATAGGGTAAGGGAACTCGAGGAGAAGTGGCTCGATGAGATAAACCAACTTGGAATAGGACCTATGGGTTTAGGAGGCAAGACCACAGCATTAGATCTCAAGGTGGATTACCTTTATCGTCATCCCGCCTCCTTCCCAGTAGCCGTCACATTTAACTGCTGGGCGGCTCGCGAAGCAGCCCTCAAGATGGATCCTAATGGTAACTGGAAGATAATAAGCGAAAATGTAAGGCCAGAGGACTTGAAGAAGATCGAGCTGGGAGGTGCAGATGGAATAGAGCTGAAGCTACCCGTATCTGAAGAAGACGTTAGGAAGCTGAAGGCGGGAGACGTAGTCTACCTTACCGGGACCATAGTCACTGCCAGAGACGAAGCTCATAAGAAGATATTGGAAGAAGGCGCTCCTATAGACCTTAGAGGCTTGGCAATATATCATTGTGGCCCTGTCGTAAAGAAGGAAGGTGACGAGTGGAAAGTTATAGCAGCTGGTCCCACCACAAGTGCCAGAATGAACGATCTTCAAGCTCAAGTACTGGAGAAAACGGGGGCCAAGCTAGTAATAGGAAAGGGAGGTATGAAGGATGAACTTCTCGAAGATTTCAAGAGATTGGGAGCAGCTTACTTGGCCTTTACCGGAGGCGCCGCCCTTCTAGCTGCCAAGGCTATAAAGAGGGTCAAGGAGGTGTACTGGCTTGACGAGCTCGGAATTCCCGAAGCCATGTGGGTGTTCGAGGTTGAACGCTTCGGTCCCCTAGTCGTAGCGATGGATAGTCACGGAAACAGCCTCTATAAAACTGTTCTAGAGAAGGCTAAGTCTAAGATGGAGGAGATGTTGAGGTGAGGGACAGGATAGATGTAGAGCTTTTTGAACGGGTAGGCGTAATACCTCCACAAAGAATTCACATAAAAAACCATCCTTTAGGAACTCCTACCACGGCTTTCAATCCCGGACTTACATTTGATGGTGAGAATTTCCATATATATCCAAGAATAGTCGCCGGTTACTACATGTACGTTTCTGCAATAGCCCATATAGAGGTACCTCTTTATGATATGGAATCCGGTATAGTGAATTTCTCTCACTATCCAGCAGATCTGGTTGTATGTCCCACAGGACCCTTCGATATCTGGGGCGCTGAGGATCCTAGGGTTAACTTCGTAGGGTCAAGAGAAGTTATGGTATATACTGGTAGGACCATTAACTACTTTGATCCTAGCAAGAGGTCATGGAGGACTTCTCCAATAATAGCAGTAAGAGATGGATATGGGTTTAGAAAAATAGGGATGATGAGGAAAGATTTAGAAAACATAATATCAGACAAAGACGCCTTTGTTGTTGAAGCGGACGGCAGCGTGTATCTATTCCATAGACCTCATGTAAATGTAAACGGAAAAGAGGAATTCTACATGAGTATATCTAAAATAGAGAATTGGGAAGAATTAAATGAGATCAGCGACGAACCTTTGGGAAGCTGTGGAGGAGGTACGCCGAAGGAAATGAAGCTGAGTAAAGATATCTTTAAAATGTATCCGGCAAAGTGGGAGGAAAGAATAGGCTGGGGACCGCCACCAATCGAGGTCGAACCTAACACGTTCTTAGCGTTGGTACATGCTATGGACGGGATAGATAAGGCATATAAAGCGTTCTTGCTAATGTTTAAGATCAAAGGCGATACAGTTGAGGTAATAGGTGAAAGTCCTGGATATGTGCTGACGCCTACCTTAACGTACGAAATATATGGAGATAGACCGTTGGTCACCTTCCCCACAGGAATGGTATTAGTGGATGGAACAGTATACATAACCTATGGAGCAGCGGATGCGGTAATAGGGATAGCGAGAGCAGATCTAAGTGCACTAATGGCTGTAATAAAATATTTATGATAATGTATACAAGACGTAGCTATGCATTGCAGCGAACTCGAAGAAGAACAGCGCGTCCAGTGGGAACGTAGTCTTTAGTTTGTTCGCGCTGTAATCGTAGAGTAAGCTCACGTAGGGTTCAAGGCCTCTGCTAAGGGCTAGTGACAGCGCGTAAGAGGCAGTTAGCGAACTCTTCTTCAGTACGTTTTCTAGGCTTATCGAGTAGTTCGTGTGTAGCGTGTAACTGGCAGATGCTATAAAGTACATGCTGGCGGCCATCCTGAATATGGCTGGTTTATCGCTAGCGATCTTGTATATCGCTATGGCGGTCTCTAAGTTCTTATCTACGGGTATGTTCATTGCCAGTAGGTAGCCTAGGATGCCGTTTGCTGAGGAGTATAAGGCGTCAGCAGTCTTATTGAAGGTTATTTCACTTATCATCAATGAACGTGGGGCCGAGGGAACTACCTTGAGTAACTCTAGCCAAGTCCTCGTAGCTAGTGAATAATACTTGGAGTACACCAAGTAAGTTATCACATCATCGATGTTCGTGGAGTTGAGAGCGGCGTGGTAGTAGTAGTATGACTTAAGGGCTCTGCTCGCGGCAGTCATCAATACGTCCAACTTGTTAGGGTCGTATGTCATGTTACCCATGACGATTTTCATGCTCTCCTTGGAGTATTTTTGTGCCTCCGTTCCAAGAGTCAAGATAGCTTGGAATCCATGGAGTGTTACTTGATCTATCCAGTAGGCCTTCTCAGCATACAAGGCAGCGGTAAAGGCCATGTTAACCGCTTGATACGGTTGAGTCTTTGAGAGCTTCAGCGCCTCATGGGCGAACTCGGAAGCCCTTTCGAGAAGGTTGACGCTTATGTCAGTCAACCCTCTGGTCTCGTACTTGTACTCTTCGTAGAGCTTCAGATAATAGTTTAGCCAGTTCTCCAACGTAGACTTCAGAGCAGCTGGAAGATCTTCAGCAACGAATGGTTTCGGTATCTTGGGCGGATTTGGTACCCAGTACTTGAGTGCGTCAAAGATCGTGGCTACTGGAATTACCTTTATCCCGAGCTTTTTGCCCTCTTCTATCAAGTTTACTTTAATCTTCGAGATGCTCTGAATGACGCCGAAGGGGGTATTGACTTCCTTTACCTTTGACAAGAAGGTAACGTTCTCGCCAAATGGTATGAGGAAGTACTTATATCCTTTTTCGGCAGCTGCCTTCATCTTGGCATAAACTCCCACCTACGGGCCCTATTGTCGCGTCTGGGCTTATGGTACCCGTTCCAGCGACGTATGGCTTTGGTTTTTGGTGAGTAAGAGCACAATAGACGGCGACGGTCATGGGCATTCCGGCGCTAGGGCCTCCGACTATCACGCTTGGTGTCTTAAAGTGAAAGAAGAAGTCGTATTTAGTCCAGTCCTTGTGAGCCAACATCGAAGCAACAAGCACTGCTATCCTGGCAATTCCTTGCGTGTCAACTTCTGTCAGGGGTTCTGAGGAGACGTATATCTGTCCCTTTCCGGGATATGCTACGGTGACTTGAAGGGAGCCTACTACGCCCTTCTCTCCGAAGGGTGTCAAGGTGACGCCGACCACTGGTACCGTAACCGTAGTGACGTTACTGTAACATTTCGAGAAGGCAAACGATGGTGTGATTGCGAAGAATAGTGCTATCAACACTAGAGCAAATCTCCTCATTTCCCTTACCCTGTGAGCGAAGGACAGATGGTACTAAAGAGTCAATAGTTCAAGATCGCTAGTACCATTTGTTTTAGATCGCATAAATCTTTAGCCAGAAGTCTGATCATCGCTTCCTTGCCATAATATCCTCTATCATATATGACGTCGGGAAGCCTTCCAGTTTTCTTTACGGCTTCCTCAACTACCCAACCCATCGTCTTAACTCCTCTTGGCTGTTTACTTCTATCTACTTCGACGACAAGATAACCAGCTTCTTTCAAGGCTTGGATGTTTTCTTTACTGTATCTAACATTCATAGCTACGTTTACCTCTCCGTATTTTCTAGCGGATAGAAGCAATCTAGCCATGTGGTCAGAGCCACCCCACCAAGGGCATTCTAATCTTCTCAAACCATTGGGCGTTAAGTGAAGTCTGCCTGGGACACCCATTACAGTGCCCACACTTCTACTAACCTCTTTGGGAACGGAGCACGCGACGTTGAGGCCTACTTCTGGTGCTATCTTCTTAGCTTTTTCATAAGGCAAGGATTCTAACCATTTAATGAACGCCCTATATCGTTCATGACACTCAAATCGCGCTATTGCAAGACGATGAGAAAACAGGGGATCGGGTACATAACCGCCTACATCCCTTGCGAATTTGTGAAGTAGACGCGTGAACCCTATTGCTTTCCTCGCAGCTATGAATGGATCTTCTCCTTTGGCTAAGAGGGCAGTAAGGGCGGAAGCTAGGGCGCTGCCAGAACCATGAAGGTTTATATTTACTTTGCTTCCGTGTAATAGAGCATAATTACCTTTATAATATATCACATCGACCAATTTCGAGTCTCCTAGATGACCTCCCGTTAAGACCACTAGCTCTGGTCCCATCTCAGAAAGTCTTTGAGCGACACGAAGCATATCATCCTCATCCTTTACCTTTACGTTAGTTAGGATTTCAGCTTCTGGAATGTTCGGCGTTACTGCAAACGCATGAGAAAGTAGATCTCTATACGCGTTAGGGTCTCCATCGAAGAGGGTCCCACCAACGCCGGCCTTTAAGACAGGATCAACTATGAGATGGTTGTTATTCTTTATAGAAAGATCTAGGATTGTCCTAAGGATTTCTTCGTTACAGAGTGCACCTGTTTTCCAGTATTTCAGCATTGTGTAAGGTTGTATCTGGCGAACTATGGTGGACACATCTAAGCATTGTCCACCGTAATATTCAGTAGGTGTTTGATACGTGATCATAGTGGCGATAGGATGCACATGGACGTCAAACGCTTCGCCAACTTTAACATCCAGCTCTACGCCAGCACCACCGGAGGGATCGATGCCACCGATAGTCACCATCCTCCACATAGGATCACAAGAGGCGTTGATAGGAGGTGTTAGTAAATCATGCTATCGAAAAAGTATCCGATAAGAGGCACTAAAGTTTCATGGGGTAAAGAGAACCTTGTCGCGGTGGTGAGGGAGGAAGGCGGAGTCGCCCTCATCGATGTAGATAGTTCGCTTGTTAAGGTGATAGGGGGATTCTTGTCTTTCCAAGACGTTGCATGGAGCAAAAACAGGATAGCATGTGCTGCAAGAGCTATAGTGATGATATATGATCTTAACGGTGAGTTACATAAGGTAGTGAAGGTCGCTAGCGAGATCACGGCGTTAGGATCCTTAGAAATAGGATTTATCATAGGAACTGAAGAAGGAGAGCTAATTATGATAGATGAAAACGGTAAGAAGATCTGGGAGAACAAGGTATGGGATGGTCGAATTGATCGAATAGAAAGAAGTAGTAGTGGATACATTCTTGTTATAGCGAACAAATATACTCTCTTAGTAGTTAGTCCCGAGGGTAAGGTAATTACAACGAATAGCTATCGGTGGGATATGAGAAGAGTAGCTTGGAATAGTGACATGAGCTTACTAGGGGTTCCAGAGAAAGGAATATTCATCATATACAAGTGGGTTGAGGGTCAAGGCTATGTAAAAGAGAAAATGATAAAAGAGGAAGTAAAGAAAGCTGCGTGGTGTAATGGAAAGCTAGGTCTGCTAGGTCATATGGGCTTCAGAATTTACGATGAAGAGGATAAGAACGATATACTCATTAGAATAGAAGGCGTAGACTTCGATTGGTCCCCCAACTGTAACGGCGTTTCAATATTAAGTAAAGATCATCTTTACGTAATCTCCGATTTGAACTCTACCGCAACCAGTATGTCATTAGGGTCCAAGTAGTCAAAGGGTTTCAAGGGCTCTATGTCCATGACGCTTTTAACTCTAGCTACGACGTATACTTTCGTCCCTCTGATCTTGGAGGCAAGCTTAGAGACCCTCTCTGCTGTGATGTTATCCTTACGACCCAAGGGGACTACCTTATTTCCAACTCTCATAAATACTAGACCTAAGGGTCCTTCCATCAACTTTATCTCAAGTAGATTGGGATGACCCTCAGAAAGTGCAGAGAGGAACATTGCTGCGACAGGATCAGAGAACGACTCCATGAACAAGCCTCCGATGAGTTTGGAGGGTACTACTACGTCCACATTTACCAATTCACTTAATATCTTCTCTCCTTGAGAAGTATATGAGAGGGAGATTATCGTCGGTGGGTATATTCTCTTTCCCTCAACACTCTTGACTACTAATGCGGAGGCGACGTTCTCTTTATCGCTACTTCCGCAGATTATTATCTTGTTGCACGTTAGTATATCAGCTCTATAGTATGTGTCCAAATGAGTGAGATCGCCCTTTATTATCATAACACCTAAGGAGCGAGCGTTCAGTACATACTTATCTGGGGTCTCCGGTGAGGTTACCCAAACTATCCTGCTCGATTTGCCAGTTAGCTTACGAAGCCTCTCGGCGATGTCCACACAAGCGGGTGAGGTCCCTACGAGAAGTATGTTAGTGCCTCTTACCTTTCCTCCTCCCTCTCTTTCCAAGATCGCTTTAGATACTACGTTATGGGCAGCGAGGCTCAGAGCGACGGTTAAAGTGCTAAAGCCGGTTATTGCTACTACCATCGCTATCAACTTACCGATCATTGTATGGGGAACTATGTCACCGTATCCTACAGTAGTTATTGTGATGATTATCCAATATATTGCATTAAAGAAGTTCAGATGTTCTATTCTTGCATAAATATTGCTGAATATCCAAACGAAGGCGACTAAGAATAATATTAGCATTATAGGAGTTCTACCCAGTATCGTACTGTAGAGCCAGAGTAACCATAAGTAGACAGATCTGAGGGATCTGTTTAACTTCCTAAGCTTGTATGTCAATTCACGAACTTTCAAGACTGACTGATCCAAAAGTCACTAGAGAAGATGTTGATAAAGGTTTCACGAGAACGCTTTCCACGGCTATGATGAGGGTTAAAAGCGGTGACTTGATGATCGAGGGTCAAGCGCTGAGCCACCCTATTTAAACTATCTCTTTAAGGTCTGTGAAACGGTGAGATAGAGTGAGCGAGGAGCGTCAGCGAAGGCTCAGGCAACCTATAGTGGCCGTGCTAGGTCACGTCGATCACGGAAAGACTACCTTGTTAGATAAGATTAGGGGAACGACAGTAGCGGCCAAGGAGCCAGGGCAGATAACTCAGCACGTAGGAGCGAGTTTAGTACCATCAAATGTCATCGAAAAAGTTACTGAACCTCTGAAGAAATTGATACCGACGGTGAAGCTGGAGCTACCGGGCTTATTGTTTATTGACACGCCAGGTCACGAGATATTTACAAATTTGAGAAAAAGAGGCGGCGCGGTTGCCGATCTAGCCATATTAGTCGTAGATATAATGGAAGGATTCCAACCGCAAACGTATGAAGCCGTTGAAATCCTTAAACAAAGGAAAGTGCCCTTCATCGTAGCAGCTAACAAGGTCGATAGGATACCCGGCTGGAGACCTAACCCAGACCAGCCCATATTGATAAGCATGAGGAAGCAAGATCCCTCCGTAATAGAGTTCATGGATAATCAGATATACAAGATTATGGGAGAATTGGCAAAAATGGGCTTCGATAGCGATAGATTCGACAGAATAAAGAATTACACTAGACAAATAGCGATAGTTCCCATATCCGCCAAGACTGGAGAAGGCGTGCCCGAACTACTGGCACTCCTAGCCGGATTGGCCCAGAGGTTCATGAAAGGAAAGCTCAAGTATGTTGAGGGACCAGCTAAGGGCGTAGTTATGGAAGTCAAGGAGGAACCCGGGTACGGATCCACAATTGATACCATAATTTATGATGGTATAATAAAGCAAGGTGACACAATAGTAGTCGGCGGAATCGAAGAACCGATAGTGACTAAGGTTAGGGCACTTCTGATACCAGAACCTCTGCAAGAGATAAGGGCTACCAAGAGGTTCAGAGCGGTTGATGAAGTAAGCGCAGCGGCAGGAGTGAAGATAGTTGCGCCCGGCCTCGACAAAGCGGTAGCCGGTGCACCAATATATGTAGTTGAAAGAGAGGAAGATTTGGAGAAGATAAAGGAGCAAGTCAAGAAGGAAGTCGAGGAGGTACTTATCGAGACCGATGCAGAGGGAGTAATAGTAAAGGCCGATACCTTAGGTACCTTGGAGGCTTTGGTTCAATTCTTAAGAAGTAGAAACATACCGGTGAGGATGGCCAGAGTAGGTCCAGTCACCAAGAGAGACGTTATGGAAGCTATAGCTGTCAAGAGGCATAAGAAGGAATACGGTGTCATACTAGCCTTTAACGTCAAGGTGTTACCAGAAGCTAAGGAGCTGGCGGAGAAGGAGGGTATAAAGATCTTCCAGCACAACGTAATATACAAGCTCATTGAAGACTTTGAGGAGTGGTTGAATAAGCTTAAGGAAGAGGAGAGGCGGAAGGAGCTAGAGAAGCTAATTAGACCCGGAAAGATACGCATTCTTCCGGGTTTCGTCTTCAGAAGGAGCGATCCAGCTATCGTCGGAGTGGAGGTACTAGGAGGAACGATAAAGCCTGGCTACCCCTTAATGAAGGAGAGCGGTGAAAGGGTTGGATCAATACTTCAAATACAAGATAAAGGGAAAACAGTTCACGTAGCCAGAGCTGGGCAACAAGTAGCGATATCGATTAAGGGTAGAGTAATGGTGGGTAGACACATTCACGAAGGAGAAATACTCTATACAGACATACCTTCCTCACATGCGAGGCTCTGGCAGACGAAGTTCAGGAAGGAGTTAAGTGACGACGAATGGCATACGTTACAAGAGATCATAAAGATAAAGAGGAAACAAGATCCCCTCTACGGGCTTGCCATAGGTGCTTCAACCAATAAGTGAGGGCGACTTTTTGATGATGAGTAAGGGAGTCAGGTGATCCAAAAGGAGATGACCGGAAACGGAACAGCTGAGACTATTTCCTTGCGCATCTTGGGCACAATGAGGATGCTAGAAAGGGGCGAGAGATGAGCGGAGGCCGGGCTCCGAGTGCTAAAAGGTTGGCTTACCACCGGACGCCTCAACGATCCTTCGAATTCTCTCGATAACGTCGTTGCTTTTGATGAAATCTATTACCTCGTCGTATGCTTCTCTAAGGTCCTTTTCACTTAATACGTGTAAGGCCATAGCAGCGTTCAAGCCCAAGAAGATGGCTTCTGGGACTTCTCCTCTAAAGGCCCTTAGAACCTTTTCCTTGGACTCTTCAACGCTGCTCACCCTTAATGGATCCAAGCTCTCTAAAGCTCTTGCTCCAAAGTCACTTACATCTACCACGCTCTTAGTAATCTCCCCGTCTTCAATTAAGTAAACTTGAGTAGTTGATATGGGAGAAACCTCATCAATACCCGGTCTTCCATGTATCACAGCAGCTCTCTTGATTCCTAAGGTACTTAGCGCCTTTGCCATGGGTTCTAGCATCCACTCCTTACTAACGCCGAGCACTTGGTAGCCTGGTCTCGCTGGGTTGCTTAGAGGTCCTATTAAGTTAAAGATAGTCCTTATCCCCAGCGCCTTTCGTACTGGCATCACGTTCTTCATGGCAGGGTGATACTTGGGAGCGAAGATAAACGCAAAGTTACTTTTTGCTAAAGCTTTCTCAACCTCTTCTGGAGATAGATCGATCTTATAACCTAATGCTTCGAGAAGATCAGCACTTCCGCTAATTCCAGAGACGCTTCTGTTTCCATGCTTGACTACGGGATAACCCATAGCTGCCAAAAGAAATGCGGTAGCGGTACTTACGTTGAATAATGAGGCCTTATCCCCGCCCGTCCCTGCGGTGTCTAACGCTTCAGGGAAGGGGCCCACCTTGATTGCGAGATCTCTAAGCGCCTTGGCGAACCCTGCTATTTCATTGAAACCTTCACCTTTACATCGCAACGCTACTAGGATAGCACTCTTCATTACGTCATCAATTTTGTTCTCTGCAATTGCTAAGGCCACATTATATGCATCCTCTAAAGAGAGATCCTTACCTGAAAGAAGGAGTTCGAGGAGTTCATTCCACTTCACGACTGTGTACCGAGGATAGGTAAAGGTAATTGTACAAAAAAGTTACTCCTTGGGCTTGCAGATGACAGGGGCGTTAGGGCCTTGGTCCTCGCAGACTAGAACGACCTCGTTGTTCTCGGTGTTCGCGCTCATGAGGTTCCACCATGAGGCACAGTCTTGTGGGCACTATATAAGCAAAGCGTTCAGTAACTCTAGTTGTGAAGCGAAATTCAATGCCTTGAACTTATCGGGGGTGTCGAAGGGCGAACCTAGGTACTTTGTAGCGCAACCTATCCATAACATTCCGTTATCCGTAAAGGACTCTTCACAAACTCCTATCCCATCCACCATGTAGATCGTTTTACAGTACTCGCCAAGTAGGTCGCTCGGAAAGTTAGCGAAGAATCGAGGGATGAAAATGAGCGTCCTCTTAGTTCTAAAGATAGATAGAGTGACAAGAGCGGTCATGCTGTGGGAAAAAGCGTACCACAGACCATCGTAAAACGTCACTATGCATATCTCATCACCTGGTTTAATGAAAACGTCAAGAAAACCACTGTAAGCATTTACCTTCACCTCGGCATCAAACGCGCCCACCTTACTTGCGGTGAAGATCTTCTCTTTGTATTCTATGGGAACGGCAATGGCAGCTCCTTCTATGATGTTCGGAGTCCTAGGCAGGACAGATCCCTCAAAATATAGAATATTATCCAACGGTTGGATTCTATTTGAAATGATTCTTATCTTTCCAGAGAGAAACCCAGAGGGAAGACAAGGTATCCTATTTTCAGCAACTACGTGACAATTCCAGTCCTCCACGATTATTCCGGGCGTTTTTTCTTTGAAAACATCAAAATGAGACTTGATATATTTAGAACGTTCTTCTATTATCTTTAACGGTGACATGGTGAAGCTAGATAGCCTCGACGCCTCGGAGAGCACGTATTGGTACAGTTCGAAAAGCCTCAGACATGACCACCCCCACCTGGAGTCTCTATGATGAAAACGTCGTCTGGTTCGAGTTCAACTGTATCGTAACCTCCTATGAGATACTCCGTCTGCTTCTTCACTATTCTCACATTCCCGGGCTTCCCTGGAGAGGCCTTAACTCCCGGGCTCGGATACTTTGTCCTTGACATCATTACAGTGACTTTTATTCTTTCTAAGGCCTTCCAAGACCTAATTAGACCATCACCCCCTTTTCTTCTGCCATAACCTCCGCTCCCCCTCCTTACCCTATATTGGAGAAAGAGTATGGGTAACTCTTGTTCTAGAACCTCTATTGGGGTATTCATGGTATTCGTCATTCCCCACTGGACAGCGTTCTCTCCGTCTTCGCGGGAGGTAGATGAACCTCCTCCACCGTTTGTCTCATAATATACCTTATTTTTAGTAGAGATAACGACGTTGGCCATGGTTCCTGGACCACAAGAAGGAGCCTTATCGGTGGCACTCGCTAAAGCTATGAGGAGAGCCTCCAAGGCTCTCTGTGAAGTCTCCAAGTTCCCAGCGCCTACAGCTGCTGGATAATGAGGATTGAGTAAGCTACCCTCTCTGGTTTTAACGTCTATAGAATCATACAGTCCTTGATCTACTGGTCCCTCTGGTACCGTTAGAGCCTTCAAGAAGAATGAGGTGGCGGCGTAAGGTATCCCTTCTACGGCGTTTACGTTCAAGGGAACCTCGTCGTCAGTAGGACTAAAATCAACTTTTAATAAATCATCTTCAATCTTGAGCCTAACTCCTATCTTAACGTCTTTGAGGGGCGTCTCCAGAATAGTTTCGCCAAAACCCTCGATACCCTCGAACTCACTTAGGTGTTTCGAATAAAGAGCTCTCGAAGACTCAATGAAACTGTCTATAGAATTTAATATTAACTCCTTTGAGTACCTCTCCAAGAGCTCGTTAATTCTCCTTACGCCCTCTCTTAAGGAGGCTATCTGAGCTTTGACGTCTGAACGGAAGACCTTAGGGACTCTTACTTGGGAAGCGAGCTCGTTCAGGACTTTCTCGTCAACCTCCCAACTCTTCGCTATTAGCGTTGGTTCTATGACTAGTCCTTCTTCATAAAGAGTCCTTGCCCTAGGATTTAGTGAGCCGGGAACAGGTCCGCCTACGTCTACGTGGTGCGCTTTATTGATTACCCACCCTAAGGGAGACTTCGTAATGACAGTGACGTCGTTTAGGTGAGTACCCGTAAGGTATGGATCATTCATTATTATGACGTCGCCTACCCCGAGCTCACCTATCTTTGCTTCTATCGCATTAAGTATTCTCTTGGATGCCCATGCTAGGCTTCCCAAATGCACCGGAATATGTTCCGCTTGGGCTGCAATTCTCCCGTCATCAGTTAGGAGAGCACACGACATGTCTAATCTTTCTCTTATATTGGGGGACATAGAGGAATTTCGGAGGACTATCCCCATTTCCTCGGCTATGTAGCTTAGAGCTCTTTGTATTATTCCGACCTTCAAGTTATCCAATAATTCCCCCTATACGACGAGAGAAGTCCCCCCTATCATCCTGAGGCCTCTTGCCTCCGTCAAGGGGGTCGGCGCGCATGAGTATGTTAAGAAATGGGTATTTTAGAGTTGGAACAGTCTGTGTGAGCCCTAATTAAGTTTGTTGATTTAGGGTGAAGAAATATTCGAGAAGTAGTCGTTACACTACCTCTAGTAACACTTATAATAACAGGTTTAGGAAATATTACATCGAGAGTTACAACTACTACGTTATTACATATAGTTACAACAAGAGTAAGTAACTTTTTAGTAATATGTAACGTTAGTAAGGTAGCGGTAGAACTAGATAGCTATCCTCTCTATATAATAGAAGGTAGGGGAAAGGGATGCATTAGCGTTCCTCTCTTCGCTTCGAGATATGCAATAAGAAACGGAACTGTGTACTTCGTAAGAGTGGCTCAAACGCTTTACTCTACATCAAAAAGTTCTATTAAGTTAGTGACCACTGATGGAGCTTTGAAAGTAGGTAGCCTAGTACCCTACATAGTACTCCTACTTGAGATAATCAGAAGGATCAGAGCCCTCGAGTTCGAGGAATAGGTCAATAATATCCTCTTTACAAACTCTGTTACCACAAAAATGGACCCCTTCTAATACCAATAATTTTCTCTTAAATGATTCTCCTAATTTGTAACCCCCTATTTTGCCATTACTCATGACTACGCGATGACATGGAATCACTACGAGTTCTTCATTGCTGTTTAACAGCTTACCTACCGCTCGGGGAGAAGTCTTCAAGATATTCGCTAAACTCTTATACGTTGTAACCTTCCCTCGAGGGATCAGTAAAAGTAAGATCTTCAAGAGCTCTTCTTTTCTTATCTTCCCCAAAGCCTATTCCCAGATGGGGAGACGCGAGCTATGGTAATGTATTGGTACAGATGCATCTCGGGTATATATGATCCTGTTCAGAAATGTCCCTTACTAGACGCAGAGGTCTCAGCTCACTTTTGCATTATATGCCCCTATAGGGGAAAGGAATGTAAGAATCCGGTCTGGTTCTCAGAATTAGGATCACATGAAAAAGAAGATAGACTAAGGAGGATAGTGGACGCCGTAATGGGGAGCAGTAAATGATTGTAAGCTACTGTGGTCTAGGGAAAGGGATAGCTAGATTATACTCCATTGCTATGCACACTATAGCCTATCAACTCGTGGAATTCGTGAGTCCCATTGAGCTAGCGGAGTATGTTTTGCCGTACAACGACGTGAGTGAAGTCGTCGTCTTCTGTGTGCGCGATGAAAACTCCTTAGTCAGAATTTGTGATGTCCTAAGACATACGGTTTCGAGGTTCGTTATCTTTCATGATAGAATCCGAAATCCTATGGTAAGGAAGAAGATGAAAACATGCACAAGCAACGTCGAAATTGAAGGAAAAGATGAAGTGGACGTCTTGATTGAAATGTACGCCAAGGCATTGAGAGACGTATTAAATAGAGCAAGGGAAAATCCAAGAGCACGCCTTCTTGAAGAAGATTTGAAGGAATGGGAGAAGGAAGAGGAATGGATAAAGGAATTAGATATAGAAATAAAACCTAAGGTGACATATACTCCCTCTATGGAGTTGCCGGCTTATCTTATATCGAAGTTATTCAAAGCTGATCTAATTCCATTAGAGATCGTCGAGCCTAGCAAGGAATTATTAGTTTTAGGAACTTCCGCAGAGGAACATTGGGTTAGGCCACTATTAGTAAAAGGAGCTAAAGGAATCATTCTGAACCTAGATCCTTTAGTAGCTCCTCTCTACGTTCTTAAGAAGATAAAGGCAATGAGTCAGATCTCGGGATAAGATAACCTGTACAAGTTAATAGTCCTGCGGTTTCTGATTTCTCCAGCTATGGGTTTTAGCATGATCTCTCTTACCTTCTCTAGATCATTACCATAGTTTCCTAGTGCCCACATTAGTTTGACCGTGGCTACCTCAGCTAGCATGTCCTCTAGGGGAACGGCTCCTGCGTCAAGCATTTCGCGTCCAGTTGAATATACGTTCAAATTGACGGTACCGTGAATACATTGCGTTGTCACACCTACAAAGACGCCGGCATCCGTCAATCTCTTGATGGTCTCAACAAGTCTCTGAGGAACGTGGCCCATTCCGGTACCTTCTATTATAACACCTCTATATCCCTTCTCTAAAGCTATCTCGAGTAGATCGGGCATGCCGGGATATGCCTTTACTTGAAGTACTCTTGGGTCGAACTTCGGAAGGACCTTTGGTTCTATATTAGATCTTCTGTTTAATGGTTCAGATATCATCTTTACTTCGTATGCCCAAGGCCAGACGTAGGCCAAGGGTTCAGCACATACGCTCTGGAAGGCATCTCTTCTAGTACTATGAAACTTCCTTACCCTTGTTGCCCTATGAACCACAGCGTAGGTGTCTCCAGTCTCGCCATGCATGGTCACTACTACTTCGGCTGCATTAGCCTTGGTAGCGAAGACTACTGAAGCCATCAAGTTGAACGCTGCGTCACTTGATGGTCTGTCGGAAGACCTCTGCGCACCAGTGAAGACCACCGGTTTGTTTAGGTCTTGAATAGCAAAGGCCAGGGCAGAGGACGTGTATGCCATAGTATCAGTTCCATGTGCTACAATCACACCAGCTATCTCATCTCTAAGGAGCTCTGCGTGAACCGCTAAGGCTATCTTTTCCCAGTACTTTGGTTCCATGTTCTCTGAGAGAATCTCAAGTATCTGTTCCGCCTCTATATTGGCAACGTCCAAGAGCTCGGGAATGTCCTCTACGAGCTCCTCAGCACTCATAGCGGGTTTTACCGCTCCAGTTTCGTAGTCTATTTTAGAAGCAATGGTACCTCCGGTTCCTATTATCTTAACCGTAGGGAGACCTTCTCTTTTAGGTACACCTTTAGCCTTAGCGACCTCATACCTCTTCTTCTTTTCAATAAGAGTAATTTCCTTTACTTTGTCCCACGCAATGCCTACGTTGTATCCGTTTCTTAACTTAACAACAATGAAGTTGGCTCCCCTAGGCCTTGGCATCAATATGCCTTCAATAATTAATCCATCCTCCCTTACCAAGCGTATCTTGTCTCCAATTTCTATTCCTAGTTGGCTCAACTTGGAACGTATTGGTTCGGGATACTCCAT